>NZ_VTHK01000017.1 GCF_009765355.1 Amycolatopsis anabasis
AACTTCACCGACATAAACCCATGCGCATAATCAGCCAGCAACACATACAGCAGATACCAGGCGAGGAACAACGCAGTCATGGGGAAGACGAATTTGCGTAGTCTGGTCCGCAGTTCCTTGAACTCCGGACTCTGATGGGCCTGCTTCCAGACGGCTGCCGTCTGGTCGCTGTCCGTGCTGGTCACTGAATGCTCCTCAGCGCGTTGGCAGATGTGTGCCGCGCCACAGTAGAGATCAGTAGTCGCTCGGTGACAGGGTCAGCGGATCAAACGACGAGCTGTGCGACGAACGGTTGACGAACGGCGCATCCGGCGCGCCGAACGGATCGGGTCGCCGGGCACCCGGGAGCGGTCCTCGTCCAGGTGCAGCCGGAGCATCGCCGTGGTCGACCACGGCGGCGGGCGGCCGAACCACGAGACCACGAACATGGTCACGAATGCCAGCGGAACCGACCACGGCGCCGGTTGTGCCACCAGTATTGCCTGCCAGCCGCCGAAATGCGGGCCGAACAACGCCGTGAGGATCGAACCGGACGAGGCCAGCAGCCCGGCCAGCACGCCGCTGATCGCACCCGCGGCGGTCAGCCGGGGCCACCAGATGCCCAGTACCAGCAACGGGCAGAACGTCGACGCCGCGACGGTGAAGCCCCAGGTCACCAGCACCCCGGCGTCCAGGGCGGTGGACTGCAGCGCGAATCCGACCATGACCGCGGCGGCGAGCACCACGGCCACCCGCAGCCGCCGCAGCCCGCCCGGAACCAGGTCGTGCGCGATCGCCCCGGAAACCACCAGCAGCAGCCCGAGCGAGGTCGCCAGGAAGGCCGCGAACGCGCCCGCGGTGAGCAGCGCGGTGAACAACGCCCCCGGCCATCCGGTGTCCACCTGGGCCGGAATCGCGACCACCGCGGTGTCCGTCGCGCCGGAGAGGTACAACTCCGGCACCAGAACCCGGCCCAGGACACCGTAAATCCCGGGAAACAGGTAGAACACGCTCAGCAGGACGATGGTGATCGCCGCGGTCCGGCGCGCCGCGCGACCGTCCGGGCTGGTGTTGAAGCGCATCAGCACGTGCGGCAGTCCCATGGTGCCGAGCATGGTCGCGATGAGCACGGCCCAGGTCCCCAGCAACGGGTAGTCGGCGTTGTTCAGATCGAGCAGCGGCCGCTGCCAGTCCGGCCCGCCGAGCGCGGCGAGGCCGTGCACCCCGGGCACCGGGGTGCCGCGGGCGAACACCAGGACCTCGTCCTTGGCCATGGTGCGCGAGCCCGGCGGCAGCACGGCGGGTTCGCCCGCTTCGGAGCGGACCGGGGTGGGTTCGCGGATCTCCAGGGTCACCTCGGTCTGGAACCGCACCGTGGTTTCGCGTTCGAAATGGCTGAACTCCACCGGGTGCAGCGCCTCGTGCCGGTCCGCCGCGCCGATCTGCGACACCAGCCAGATCGCGGGCACGATGAACAGCAGCAGCTTGAGGAAGAACTGGAACGCCTGGACATACGTGGCCGCCCGCATGCCGCCGAGCGCGAGCGTCGCGCTGACCGAGGTCCCGGCGATCACCACGCCCACCCAGTACGGGGTGTTGCTCACCGCGCCCAGCACCAGGCCCGCGGTGCGGAACTGCGGCACCAGGTAGAGCAGCCCGATCACCAGCACGACGAGCGCGGCCAGGCGGCGCAGGGCGGGCGAGTTCAGCCGTGCCTCGGCGAAGTCCGGCACGGTGAGCGCGCCGGAGCGCCGCATCGGGGCGGCGACGAGGGCGAGCATCGCGATGTATCCCGCGGTGAACCCCACCGGGTACCACAGCGCGCCGATCCCGTTCTTCACCATCAGCCCGGAAACACCGAGGAAGGAGGCCGCGGAAAGGTATTCCCCGGACACCGCGGCGGAGTTCAGCAGCGGTGAGATGCGCCGCGAGGCCACCAGGAAGTCCGAAGTGGTCCGCATCGCGGCCACCCCGCGCAATCCGATCAGCAGTGTCACCAGGACGACCGGGGTGATGGCCAGGACGGCGAGCATCAGCGGTCCTCGGCGCGTTCGGCCCGGCGCAGCTGCCAGCGGCCGAGCAGCACCATCGCCGGGTACGGCAGGACCCCGAGCACCAGCCAGGACGCCGGGATTCCCAGCAGCCGCAACCGATCCAGCCCCGGCCACACCGCGAACACCACGGGCAGGCCCAGCACCAGGACGAACATCAGCACCACGCTGATCAGCGCCGGGCCGCGCTGCGCCCGGTACAGGCCCCGCGCGCGTTCGGTGTCCGCCGGATCGAGCCGGGGCACCCGCCAGCGACCGCGGACCCGGCGCCGCGAACGGGCGAGCCGGGTCTGCGGACTGGTCACCGCCACCCGCTTGGTTTTCATCAGCTTCCGCGCTCCGGCGAGGACAGTTCACCGCGCTGGGCGGCGCGCAGCAGGCGCTCGCGGAGTTCGCGCGCGTGGCGGCGGCTCACCGGCACGTCCCCGACGGCGGTGTGCGCCAGCAGCCCGCCCGCGGAGTCGCTGCGCAGTTCCCGCACCGCGCCCAGGGAGACCAGGAAACCCCGGTGCACGCGGAGGAAACCGCTGCCCTCCCAGTACTCCTCGAGGCGGGAGATCGGCATCCGGACCAGATGCACCCCGGCCGGGGTGTGCAGCCGGACGTAGTCGCCGTGCGCCTCCACGAACCGCACCTCGTCGCGCCGCACGTACCGGGTCCGCCCGCCGCTTTCCACCGGGAGCGCGGCCAGCGCGTCCGGTGGCTCGGCGGGAGCTTCGTTGCCGGGCGCCATCCGGACCACCTTGGCCAGCGCGGCGGACAGCCGTTCCGCGCGGACCGGTTTGAGGAGGTAGTCCACCGCGCCGATGCCGTAGGCGGTCACCGCGTGCCCGTCGTAGGCGGTGACGAACACGATCACCGGCGGCTCGCTGAGCTTCGCCAGCAGGGAAGCCAGTTCCAGCCCGTCCAGGCCGGGCATCGCGATGTCCAGGAACACCGCGTCGAACCGCTCGGCCTGGATGATCTTCAACGCGCTGAGTGGATCCCCGGCGGCCGCCACCTCGGCGACCTCGGGCGCGTCCCGCAGCAGCTGGCACAGTTCGTCCAGCGCGGGCGGAACGTCGTCAACCGCCAGTACCCGTAGTCCGGGCGTCATGGCATCACCCCCGGCTGGAACCGCGGCACCCGGACGACCACCCGGGTCCCCGCGCCCTCGGCGGTTTCCACGACGAGCCCGAACCACGGCCCGTACACGTGGCGCAGCCTGCGATCCACATTGGCCAGCCCGACACTGCCGGCGTGCCCTCGCCCGGCGAGGATCTCCTTGGCCTTCTCGGGATCCATCCCCACTCCGTCGTCTTCCACACTGATCACGCAGTCGTTGCCCTCGGCCTCGCCCTGCACCTGGACCAGTCCCGGTTCCGAGCGCGGCTCGATGCCGTGCCGGATCGCGTTCTCCACCAGCGGTTCCAGCACCAGGTACGGCACGGCGACCGCGAGCACCTCCGGGGCCACCCGCACCTGGACCCGCAGGCGCTCGCCCAGCACCGCCCGCTGCAGGGCCAGGTACGTCTCTATCGCATGGAACTCCTCGGCGACCGTGGTGTATTCGCCGTGCCGGGCCAAGCTGTATCGGGTGTAGTCGGCGAAGTCCAGCATCAGATCGCGGGCCCGGTCCGGCTCCGAACGCACCAGCGACGCGATCACGGTCAGCGCGTTGTAGACGAAATGCGGGGAGATCTCGGCGCGCAGCGCCCGCAGTTCGGCCTGGGCGGCCTTGTCCGCCGACGCCTCCAACCGGCCCCGTTCGAGGGCGTGCACGATCAGCGCGGCCGCTTCCCGGATCGCGGATCGCCGCACCGGCCCGGAAAGCACCAGCACACCGGCGAGTTCGTCGTGCGGGTGCAGCGGGACGGCGACCAGCGGAACGCGGCCGCTGAGCGATTCGGTGTGCAGCACCTCGTCCAGCAGCCCGGCCACGGCGGAGTCGTCCGCGGGACGTCCGGACCAGAGCAGCGAACCGGACAGATCGGCCAGGCCGAGCCCGTGCGCGCCGACCAGCCGGCGCAGTTCGTTCGCCGCGCGCCGCGCCCCGGCGCCGGACAGCCCGTCCCGCAGTTCCTCGGCGATCTCGCGGGCGGACCGCAGCGCCGGGATGGGATCGGACTCGGTGCGCGACCGGACTCGCCAGGGACGGTACGGTCCCCGGCCGGAGGCGTCGGCGGCGGGCGAGGGCATGGGCGGTCAAGCATAGACGGGTGCGGCGTGATCGTCGCCGAACCGGTGCCGGGCCGACGCCCGGTCGTGACGGGACGATCCCGCTGCGACCGTTCGGCCGCATAAGGAAACGAAATTTGAAGATTGTATTTTTGTGCCCCGGGAAATAAATCACCGGATTTGTTTGGATTCTGCGTCTTCTTGTTCTGACGTAATTGCGTCAGTGCGGTTCGGGTTCTGGCTGGTAGGCCGTTGATGTGGTGGAATATTGCTCCGTTCAGTGGCGGTAAATAACCATGCTTCCGCTTATGCTGAACGGGACGCTAATTTCGATCATATCCTGAAGTGTCAGGAGGAAACCTGCATGCTTAGTATGATCGCGGCTGCCGGCGTGGCCATGTCCTTGCTCACCGCCCCGGCTTCCGCGCAACCCAGTGGCCCCCCGCCCGATCGGATCACCGTCGACATCGTGACGGTCAACGGCTCGGGCTGCCCGCCCGGGACCGCCGCCATCGCCGTGTCGTCCGACAACACCGCCTTCACCGTGACCTACAGCGACTACCTCGCCCAGGCCGGCGCCGGTGCGTCGCCGACCGACTTCCGGAAGAACTGCCAGCTCAACCTGCAGGTGCACTACCCGCAGGGCTTCACGTACGCGATCGCCAAGGCCGACTACCGCGGCTTCGCGCACCTGGAGAAGGGCGCGAGCGCGCTCGAGCGGGCCAACTACTACTTCCAGGGCCAGTCGGCCACGGAACGGGTGAGCCACACGTTCAACGGCCCGTTCAGCGACGACTGGCAGACCACCGACCAGACCGACTGGGCGAGCCTGGTGTGGGCTCCGTGCGGGGAGTACCGCAACCTCAACGTCAACACCGAACTGCGGGTGAACGCGGGCTCCGCCAGGCCCGACACCACCAGCTTCATCTCGATGGACTCGACCGACGGCAGCGTCAAGACGACGTACCACTTCGCGTGGAAGCGCTGCGACGCCTGAGGCCCTTCGCGGCCGGCGCCAACTGAAGAAGAACCCACGCGCGGCGACCGCCCTGCGATCCAGTGGCGGCCGCCGTGCTCTCCACCGCTTTTCCCGTCCAGCGGCGTCTCTCGTTTCGTGTGTGCCTGGACGTATTCGTTTCCGATAATTCGGCAGATTCTGCCAAAAACTGGGGGACACCCTGCGCGGGCGCTCGAGTCCACGTACTTCGTGGTGCGCCCTTTACTGAAACAAATTGGGAGGAACCATGCTCGGTATGATCGCGGCGGCCACCTTGGCCTCGTCGTTGTTAATCGCTCCGGCGGCGCAGGCGCAGGGGCATTTCCCGGACCCGCCCGCCGGGGAGATCGTCATCGATATCGTCACCGTGAACGGGTCGGGCTGCCCGGCCGGGAGCGCCGCGGTCGCGGTGTCGGAGGACAACAAGGCCTTCACCGTGACCTACAGCCAGTACACGGCCCAGGTGGGCGTGGGCGCGAAACCGACCGACTGGCGGAAGAACTGCCAGCTCAACCTCATCGTGCACGTGCCGCAGGGCTTCACCTACGCGATCGCCCAGACCGACTACCGCGGCTTCGCGCACCTGGAGAAGGGCGCGACCGCCGTGGAGAAGGCGAACTACTACTTCCAGGGCTCGTCGCAGACCACGCCGATCAGCCACGAGTTCAAGGGCTTCCTCAGCGACGACTGGCAGACCACCGACAAGGTCCCCGTCGACCAGCTCGTCTACAAGCCCTGCGGTGAGGAGCGCAACTTCAACATCAACACCGAGCTGCGGGTGAGCGCCGGAACCTCGGATCCGACCAAGACCACCAGCTTCATCACCATGGACTCGACCGACACCAGCTACAAGACCATCTACCACTTCGCCTGGAAGGAATGCCCGCCCAAGCCGTAAGCGAAACGCGGGTGTTCCGGGCGGCCCGCGCCGCCCGGAACACCCGCGTCCGCGTCAGTTACCTCAGCACTGCTGCTTGTAGAAGTACTTCTGGTTGGCGTCCATGTCGTCCTTGGTGATGGAATGCAGGCCCGCGGTGATGTTCCGCTCGGTCGGCTTGCCCTCCAGCGCCGCGACCGCCTGCTGCACGCCCTTCGTCCCGATCTCGGCCGGGTCCTGGGCGATCAGGGCCTGGTACTCGCCCTTGCGCAGCCCCTCCACTTCGGACGGGCTCGCGTCGAAGCCGACCAGGTTGATCTGGCCGATCTTGCCCGCGTTGCGCAGACCGGTCGCCGCGCCCTCACCGGTGTTCAGGTTGGTGGCGAAGATGCCCACCAGGTCCGGAGTGGACGCGATCGCCGCGGTCACCTTCCCCGCCGCCTGATCCGGCTCGTTCTGGGTGAACTGGATGCCGACCGACTTCAGGTTCGGGTGGTTCTTCAGTTCGTCGGAGAAGCCCTTGGCCCGCGCGTTGGTGGTCGAGGTCCCGGCGATGGTGTCCAGCACCAGCACCGAACCCGCCTTGCCGCCCACCAGCTTGGCCAGGGTCTGCGCGGCCAGCTTGCCGCCCTCGGCGTTGTTCGACGAGATCGACGACACCGCCACGCTCTTGTCGTCCAGCGCGGTGTCCACCTCGACGATCTTCGCCCCGCGGTTCTTGACCTGCTGGATCGGCGCCAGCATCGCCTGGGCGTCGGTCGGCGCGATGAGCAGCGCCGCGGGCAGGTTCGAGCCGAGGGCGTTGACCTTCTCGGTCTGCATCGCCGCGTCGAACTTCTGCGGCGCCTGGGTGTCCAGGGAGTAGCCCAGCTTCTGGGCCTCGGCCTGGGCGCCGCACTGCATCGAGATGTAGAACGGCTCGGCCTGCACGCCCTGGATCAGGGTCAGCTTCTTGTTGTTCTGCGCGGGCTGGCCGGGGTCGCCGGACTGGCCCACCTGCCCGGAACCGCAGGCCGCCACCAGCGCCGCGACGGCCAGCGCCGAGGCCGCCGACAGGACCGTCCTAGGGGTTGCTTTCATCTGTGCCTCCGCACTTCGTTGTGGGGATTACCGGGAGTTCCGCAGGCGGCGACGGCGCTGGTCGAACCAGACCGCCGCGATGAGCACCGCGCCGACCGCGATCATCTGCCAGAAGTCCTGGACGCCGGTGATGTTGAAGCCCTTCTTCAGCACCGCCGGGATGAACACGCCGATCACCGTGCCGAGCACCGAGCCGACGCCGCCGAACAGGCTGGTGCCGCCCATCACCGTCGCCGCGATCGCGTTGAGGTTGTCGGTGGTGTGCGCCGAGATCGTGGTCGACGCGTAGTACGCCAGCGACATGAACCCCGCGATCCCGGCGAGGAAACCAGTGAGCAGGTACACCTTGAGCAGGTGCGCGGTCACCCCGATGCCCACCCGGCGCGCGGCCTCGGCGTTGGAACCGACCGCGTAGGTGTAGCGGCCGAACTTGGTGGTGTGCAGCAGCCACGCGCCGATCAGGGTGATCACCACGGCGACCAGCACCAGGTTCGGGATTCCGCCGAACGAGGTGCCGTAGCCGAGGGTGTTGTTCAGGGTGGTCGGCACGCTGCGCACGTCGGAGCCGTTGTTCAGCAGGTACGCCGCGCCCAGGGCGGCGCCCATCGTGCCGAGCGTGACGATCAGCGGCGGGATTTTGGCCACCGCGATCAGGAACCCGTTGAGCAGGCCCCACAGCGTGCCCGCGACCACCGCGGCGATCAGCCCGACGGTGATCACGCCCCACCCCGCGGCGCTGGCGTTGCCGCCGGAGAGCGCCTCCATGGTCTTCCCGGCGACCATGCCCGCGAAGATCAGCACCGAGCCGACCGAGAGGTCGATCCCGGAGGTGATGATCACGAAGGTCATGCCGACCGAGAGCACCAGCAGCACCGAGGTCTCGATCAGCAGGGTCTGGAAGGTGAACACGGTCGCGAACTGCGCGGGGCGCATCGCGGTGAACACCACGATCAGCGCCAGCAGCACCAGCGCGATCCAGAACGTGTTCGCCGAGACGAGCCGCGCGCCCAGCGAGCGCTTGACGAATCCGCCGGTACCGTCCACTTCGGACTGTACCGACGAGGGCGCCGGTTTGGTGGACATCGTCACGCCGCCTCCTCCTGAGTGAGCGCGCCGGTCATCGCGGCGACGAGGTCTTCGAGCTGGGTGCCTTCCGCGTCGAACCGGGCGACCCGCTTGCCGAGGCGCAGTACCTCGACCCGGTCCGACACCGAGAGCACCTCGGGCATGTTGTGGCTGATCAGCACGACCGCGATCCCCTGGTCGCGGACCTTCTTGATCACGTCGAGCACGCGTTCGCGCTGGACCACGCCGAGCGCCGCGGTCGGCTCGTCCATGAACACGACCTTGCTGGCCCACACCACCGAGCGGGCCACCGCGACGCTCTGCCGCTGCCCGCCGGACAGCGAGCCGATCGGCACGTCGGTGCTCTGCAGCGTGACGCCGAGGCGCTGGAACTCCCGCACGGCCTGGCGCCGCATCTCGGCCTTGTCCAGCATGCCGAGCTTGCCGAGGATCCCCTTGCGGTGGATCTCCCGGCCGAGGAACAGGTTCGCCGCCGGATCGAGTTCCGGGGCCACCGCGAGGTCCTGGTACACGGTCTCGATGCCCAGGCGGCGGGCGGTGGTCGGCGAGTCCAGGGTGATCTCCTTGCCGTCGAGCAGGATCCGCCCCGAATCGGGCTGTTCCGCGCCGGACAGGCATTTGATCAGCGTCGACTTCCCGGCGCCGTTGTCGCCGATCAGCGCGGTGACCTCCCCGGCGCGCGCGGTGAACGAGGCGCCGCGCAGCGCCTCCACCGAGCCGTAGTGCTTCACCAGGTTCTGGGCGTCCAGCAGGATCTCGTCGGTCATCGGTCCCCCTTCGGCGCGGGCGGGCGGCAGCGGATGAGCGTCAGCTCACCCTCCACAGTGGATTCCCCGGCGGCGTGCGGGACGACGAACGTGTCGCCCTTGACCAGCGCGTGGTCGCCGCCGTGCTCGGTGCGCAGCGTGCCGGAACCGCCCAGCACGACCAGCACCGCGAAGGACGGGTCCAGCGACAGCGCGGGCGAGGGGCGCACCTGCTCGGCCCGGAAGAACGCCGCCGCGTCGTCCACCAGAAGGTCCACAGTGGACCCAGTCAGGTTCGCGGTGCGCTTGACGATGGTGTTCAGCCGGTCTTCGTCCCAGCCGGTGCGGTCGAGCGCCTCGATCGCGGTCTCGAACCCGAGGCCGAGGTGCGCCTTCTCCGGGGCGGCCAGGAAGTCCCGCCACTCCAGGGTGAGCGAGAAGTCGGTCGGCTGCTGCAGTTCGACGACGAAGACGCCTTCGCCGATCGCGTGCGGCAGGCCCGCCGGGATGTAGACCGTGTCACCGGGGCTGACCGGGATGCTGTTCAGCGCGGACAGCATCGTCGGCGCGTCCTGCTCGCGCGCCCATTCGTTGATGGTCTCCGCGCTGTGCGACTCCCGGAAACCCGGGTAGACGCGCGGATCGTCGCCGTAGGTGCCGACCACGATCCACGCCTCGGTCTTGCCGAAATGCGAGTCGAAGTGGCGCCGGGCGAACGCGTCGTCCGGGTGGAAGTGCACCGGGAGCCGTTGCCCCGCGTCGAGCAACTTCACCAGCAGCGCGGTCGAATCGGCGAAGGCGGACACGTGGTCGTCGCCCAGCCATCCCTTCGGATCGGCGCGCACCGCGTCTCGCAGCCAGCGGCCGTCGGGCAGCCGGGTCAGGCCGTTCTCCGCCTGGCCGAACATCGTGGTGGTGGAACCGACCCAGTCCTCCGGCCCGAACCTGGTGTCGGCGCCGGAAGCTCCGCGCAGCGCGGCGATCGCGTCGCCACCGCGGTAGAACTGCGGCGGCTGGTTCGCCGGCAGCTTGATCGGGCCGCGGAACAGGTTCACGGGCGCACCTCGCCGGAACCACGCGCTACAAGATGCACAGGAAGAACTACCTTTCTCGGGGCGGATTGGTCGCCCTGGAGACGGGCGAACAGCAACTCGGCGGCCGCTTCACCGAGCGCGCTCACGTTGTGGGCGATCACGGTGACCGGCGGGTCGAGGATGTCGGCGAGTTCGAAGTCGTCGAAGCTGACCAGGGCCGGGCGGCCGCGCCCGGTTCCGGCCAGGGCGCGCAGCAGGTGCACGGTGACCCGGTTGTTCCCGGCGATGACTGCGGTGGCGGCCTCCGGGCCGTCGAGCAGCCGCCGCACGGAATCGGCCACGCTCTCCTCGGTGGGCGTGCGCATGATGACCAGGCGCTCGTCGTAGCGGATCCCGGCCCGCGCGCAGCCCTCGCGGAACCCGCGCAGGCGCTCGGACGCGGTGTAGATGTCCGGGCTGTCGGCGAGGAACGCGATCCGCCGGTGGCCGTGCGCCGCGAGGTGGGTGACCGCCTCGACGGTCCCGCCGATGTTGTCCACCAGCACGGTGTCGGCCACGATGTCGCCGGCCGGGCGGTCGATGAACACCACCGGCGTGCCCGCGCGCATCTCCGGCACCAGGTAGCCGTGCTGCATCCCGGCGGGCACCACCAGGATCCCGTCGACCCGGCGGGAGCAGAACTCCAGGGCCAGTTCGCGTTCCCGTCCGGAGTCCTCGTCCGAGGAACCGGTGAGCACCTGGCGGCCGAACGAGGTGGCGATCTTCTCCACGGCCCGGGTGAGCTCGGAGTAGAACGGGTTGCCCACGTCCTCGACGATCAGGCCGATCGTGCCGGTCGTGGAGCCGCGTCTGAGGTTGCGCGCGCCGAGGTTGCGCCGGAAGCCGAGTTGCTCGATCGCCGCCATCACGCGCTCGGCGGTGTCCGGGTGCACCGCGGGTTCGTCGTTCACCACCCGCGAGACCGTTTTGATGCTCACGCCCGCGAGCCGGGCCACGTCGCTCATCGTGGCGCGGCGGCTCATCGTCCTGGTACTGGCGGCCTTGGGAGCACCTCCCGGGCCGTCTGGCGACAACGTTGTCATAGTGGCGCAGATTGCACACCACGGGCCGACCGCTGTCAAGGGGTCGTGAGTGACGCGGCCGGTTCTAACCGGTCCGAACACTCACGACCCCCGTCGGTAGGTGGGCGTTGCTACTCGGTTGTCCGCTTTCGGACAGGCTGGTCGCCTTCCCTTGACGTCCCCTGTCGCGGGTGCGCAAGGTGACCCGGCAAGGGTGTGCGCGACAAGGTTGTCAGTGATTCTCTCCCCGGCGGCCGGTGCGCGCGTGGATCGGTAGCGAAAGGCGAGAGGGTGCGCGCTCGACAATGGATCGCCACGCTGGCCGCGACGGCGGCGGCGACTTCGGTTCTGGTGCCCGCGGCGGCCTCCGCCGCGCCCCGGCCCGGTGACGTTCTCGATTCGGTCAACACGTTCATCGGCACCAAGAAGGACGGCAACACGTTCCCCGGCGCGTCCGCGCCGTTCGGGATGACCCAGGTCAGTCCGATCGGCTCGCACTACGCCGGTTACCGGTACGACGACCCGGCGATCCGCGGTTTCGGGCACTTCTTCCTGTCCGGCGCGGGATGCTGGGAACAGGGCGGGCTGGTGTCCACCCTGCCGACGACCGGTTCGGTCGCGACCGGCGGCGACTTCGACACCACGAAACCCGCGACCTTCGACCACAAGCGCTACGGCTCGGCGTACACGCACGACGGCGAGGTCGGCAAACCCGGCTACTACAAGGTCCGCCTGACCGGGTACGGCGGCATCGACGCGGAGACCACGGCGTCCACCCGGACCGGCGTCGAGCGCTACACGTTCACCAAACCCGGTCCGGTCAACGTGTTCGTGAACACCGGACAGGCCAACGACAAGGAACCGGTCACCGCGAGCAGCGTCCGGGTGGTGGACGACCGGACCGTGGAGGGCACCGTCGAATCGCAGGCGTTCTGCGGCGGAAAGCCCTACACCACGCATTTCGTGACGAAGTTCGACCGGCCGTTCAGCTCGTTCGGCACCTGGTCGCCGACCGGCGGCGCCCCCGGCAGCCGGGAATCCGCGGGCGGCGCCGGGCTGCGCGGTGCGTGGCTGACCTTCGATCCGGGCGCCGCGCGCCAGGTCACCGCGACGACCGCGATCTCCCACGTGGACGCCGAGGGCGCCCGCCGCAACCTGCTCTTCGAAGGCTGGGGCGGCCTGCGCTCGTTCGACCAGGCCCGCGCCGCCGTCCAGCGCACCTGGCGCCAGGAGTTGTCCACTGTGGACATCGCCGGCGGGAGCACGGACGACCGCACGGTGTTCTACACCTCGCTCTACCACGCGCTGCTGCAACCGCTGACCGGCAACGACGCCGACGGCCGTTACCGCGGTTTCGACAACCAGGTGCACCGGGCGGTGGGGTGGACGTACTACGAGTTCTTCTCGCTGTGGGACACCTACCGCACGCAGAACCAGCTGCTCGCGCTGCTGCGGCCGGGGCGGGCGCGGGACGTCGCGAAGTCGGTGCTGGCGATCCACGAGCAGGGCGGCTGGCTGCCGCGCTGGGCCTATGCCAACCAGGAGACCAATACGATGACCGGGGACCCGGTCACCCCGTTCCTGGTCGACCTGTGGCGGTTCGGCGCGCTGCGCGGGCTGGAGGACCAGGCCTACCGGGCGTTGAAGCAGAACGCCGATCTGGTGCCGCCCGCGAGTTCACCGTTCGAGGGCCGATCGGGGAATCCGAGTTACCAGGCCAACGGCTGGGTGCAGTACGACCCGAACTTCCCGAAGAAGGGCCAGGACGTCGACCCGCACCACGGCGCCTCGGCGACCCTGGAATACGCGCTCGGCGACTGCTCGCTTTCGGTGCTGGCCGCCGCGCTGGGTCGCTCCGGGGACGCGCGGGCCCTTGCCGAGCGCGGGCGGAACTACCAGAAGCTCTGGGACGCAAGCGTTTCCGACCGCGGGTTCACCGGTTTCCCGCGCCCGAAGGTGCCCGGTGGCGAATGGTTCAGCCCGCCGAACAAGCCGTACACCCCGCAGGGGCAGGACGGTTTCCACGAGGGCACCGCGTGGCAGTACCAGTGGCTGGCGCAGCAGGACGTGCCGGGCCTGGTGCGGCGGATGGGCGGCCCGGCCCAGACCGGTAAGCGGCTGGACGACTTCTTCGCGTATCCGGATCTTCTGGTTGATCCGGTGAAAACCGTGCGGGAGAAGTGGGTCATCGGTCCGTACGACTACTACAACCAGTTCCGGTACAACCCGAACAACGAGCCGGACCTGCACGCGCCGTGGATGTACGCGCTCACCGGCCAGCCGGCCAAGACCTCGGCCGTGGTCCGCGCCGCGCACCACCTGTTCACCAACGCCCCGGACGGGGTGACCGGGAACGACGACCTCGGCACCATGTCGGCGTGGTACGTGTTCAGCGCGCTGGGCATGTACCCGGCGGTCCCGGGAACCGGCCAGTTCGTGCTGAACGCGCCGCGGTTCACCAAGGCCGTGCTGCACCTGGAAAACCACCGGGACGTGGTGCTCGAAGCTTCCGGCGCGCAGGGCACGAAGATCCAGTACGTGCGGGATCTGCGGGTGAACGGGATTTCCAGCGACCGCGCGTATGTCGGCCTCGAACAACTCACCCGCGGCGCCACCCTGCGCTACGGCCTGACCGAGGACGCCGCGCAAACCACCTGGGCCACCGGCCCGAACGGCGCCCCGCCTTCCCCCTGCGCGACCCCCTGACCGTCCGGATTCCCGGGGCGCCCGCCCTCGCCCCGGGAATCCGGACGCCCGAGTTCCACGTTCGCGCACGCGAGTTGCACATTCAGGTAAGCGAGTTGAACACTCGGGCACGCGAGTTGAACACTCGGGTCATTGAGTTCGGCGTTTCGTGCGCGGGCTTGACTTCAGCCCTTGGCCCGAACGTGCGACTCGCTTACCTGGATGGGTAGTTCGCGTGCCCGAACGTGCAACTCGCTTGCCGGAGCGTGCAACTCGGGCTAGCGAGCCGCACGGCGGCGGGAGGCGGTGTAGAGGACGGTGCCCGCGCTGAGGAGGGCGAGGGCGGCCAGCGTGGGGAGTTCGGCGTCGAAGCCGGTGTGGGCGAGGGATTCGGTGGCCGGCGGGCCGAGAGCCGGGATGGTGGTGGCGGCCAGGGCGGCTGGCTGGATCGCCGGGGGCGGTGCCATGGGGTGTGGTGCGGTCGGCGGTTGTCCGGGGGGAACTTGGCCGGGTTCGGTGGCGCCCGGTGGGTTTTCGACGGGCGGCGGGGTCGCGGTGCCCGGTTCGCAGGCGGTGTGCGCGGGATTGCCGCGGCCGACGCCGTGGTTCCGGTCGCATTCGTAGCCCGCGTCGGGGTCCGAGCCGCCGGGCAACTGGCCGGACGGGCTCTTGTTGTCGGCCTTGCCGACGCATCCGGCGCACGGTTTGCCCGCGGCCTTGCCGCCGCCGTTGCCGTTGGCCGACGGGGAGCCGTCGCGAGTCGAGTCGTACGGGCCGTGCGTGTTGGCACCGTGGCCGGAGAAGTCCGCAGTGGACGGTGGTTGCGGGCTGCCGGTGTCCGGGCCGGACTTCTTCGTCGGTTTCGCCGGGGCGCCGTGCTCACCGCCGTGCCCGTTCCCCGGATCCGCGGTGGCGGGGACGGCACCGAGCGCGAGCACCAGGGCGGCGGCCGGGAGACCCAGCAGCAGGCGGGTGGTCTTCGATGAACGCTCCATGATGGAGGGTCGCGCGAACTGTGTTCCGGGTTACACCGGCGCACCGAAGCCGTGCTCGGTGAGCATGATCACCAGGGCCCCGGTGTTCCGGTGACCGCCATCACGGCTCACACTGGTATCGCAACGTCCGACAGCGTGGTTGACGTAAGCGGGAGCCCCCGTTGAACCCCGTCGTCGGACGATTTTTGTGCGTGGACCTCTAGGAGGAGTCGTGTCCAGCAAGGCCGCTGTCTTGTTCCGCGTGGCCGCCGTCGCCGAGGCGTTTTCCTGGGCGGGTTTGCTGATCGGGATGTTCTTCAAGTACGTCGTCGAGGCCGGCGAGGGTGGCGTGCCGGTGCTCGGGATGGTGCACGGGATCATCTTCGTGGCTTACGTGCTGGTGTCCCTCGTGGTGTTCAAGCCGCTCGGCTGGCGCCCGAAGACCCTCGTGCTGGCGCTGCTGTCCAGCATTCCTCCGCTGTTCACCTGGATCTTCGAGAAGTGGGCGCTGCGCACCGGCAAGCTGGACGGCCCGGAGCGGCTGCGCCACGGCGGCACCGGCCTGTTCGCGAGCGCCCCGCGGGAAACCGTCGCCGCCTGAGAATCCCGCTGAAGGGGCACCGAGCGCGCTCGGTGCCCCTTCAGCGCGCTCATTCGGTGAAGTCGCCGGTCGCCTTGCGGACCTTGGTCAGCAATTCGGTGAGCTGTTCGGTCTGCCGCTCGGTCAGCCCGGTGAGCCCGAAGTCGATCCCGGTGACCGCCTCGGTCGCCTCCTCCCGGCGCGCCCGGCCCTCGTCGGTGATTTCCACCAGGGTGGTGCGCCGGTCGGTCGGATGCGGCACCCGTTTCACCAGGCCGTCCTTCTCCAGGCGGTCCACGATGTTCGTCACGCTGGTCGGATGCAGCTGCAGGCGCTCGCCCATCACCCGCATCGGCAGGCTCGAGCGTCGCGAGAAGGTCAGCAGCACCAGCGCTTCGTAGCGGGCGAAGGTGAGCCCGTGCGGCTTCAGCGCACCGTCCACCGCGGACTGGATGATCTGCTGCACACGCATCACGCCGGTGACCGCGGCCATGGTTCCGGAGGGCCCGATGCGCTCCTCCCACAGCTGCGCCGCGCGTGCGATCGGGTCGAACGGCAGGGGACGGCTCATGGCGCTCGAAGTTACCAGCGGGTACCCGGAAGCTGGTCAGGGTAGTGCCAAATAGTGCGGAAACAAGGAGTGTCGATGATCGTCGCCTTCAGCGTCAGCCCGTCCGGTGGTGACCCGGACGGCGGGGTGAGCGAGGCGGTCGCCCGGGCCGTCCGGGTGGTGCGCGAGTCGGGCCTGCCGAACTCGACCAACGCGATGTTCACCAATGTGGAGGGCTCCTGGGACGAGGTGATGGACGTCGTGAAGCGGGCCGTGTTCGCGGCCGGGGAGGACTCGGCCCGGGTCGGCCTGGTGCTCAAGGCCGATATCCGGCCCGGTTACGACCGCGGTCAGCTCGAAGCCAAGGTCGAACGCCTGGAGAAGCGCCTGGAAGTCGAATAACGCCGCGCCGGGTCGGCTGGCCTGGCGGACCGGAGGTCGGCGCGCACGCGGGCGGCGTCCCGGTCCTCGATGTCCGGACCGCCGAGCGGGCCGGGCCGCTGACGCGCGTGGTTGCGCTGGAGGCCGTAGACGGTCAGGCCCAGGACGATCAGTGCGAAGAGTGCTGGCGTCATGGCATGAATTTTGCGCTCCACTACATTCCGCCAACAGTGGCAGTTCTGACCTTGTGCCACAAAATCCTGCCAAGTACGCTCGCGGCATGCTGAACACCGTCGCCGCCGTGGTCGTCGACGGGCTGATGCCCTTCGAATTCGGCGTGATCTCCGAGGTCTTCGGCGTCGACCGGGTCGACGACGGGGTGCCGCCGGTCGAGTTCCGGGTCTGCGGCGAACGGCCCGGGGAGCCGATGCGGTTCAGCGTCGGCGTGACCATGTCCCCCGAGTTCGGGCTCGACGCACTCGAGGGCGCCGATCTGGTCGCGGTGCCCGCGTGCACGGTCCGGGCGGAGTACCCGCCCGCGGTGCTCGAAGCGCTGCGGGCGGCCTCGGCGCGCGGCGCCACCCTGCTTTCGCTGTGCAGCGGCGCCTTCGTCCTCGGCGCCGCCGGGCTGCTCGACGGGCGGCGGTGCACCACGCACTGGCGCTACGCCGCCGAGTTCACCCGCCGGTTCCCGGACGCCAAACTGGACCCGGACGTCCTCTTCGTCGACGACGGCGACGTCGTGACCGGCGCCGGAACGGCCGCCGGGATCGACGCGTGCCTGCACCTGGTCCGCCGGGAGGTCTCGTCCGCGGCGGCCACCACGATCGCGCGGCGGATGGTCGTTCCGCCGCAACGCGAAGGCGGCCAGCGGCAGTTCGTCGCGCTGCCGATCCCCGAGTGCACAGGGGACAGCCTGCAGCCGGTGCTCGACTGGCTGGTGAACAACCTCGCCGAGGAGCACTCGGTGCCCGAACTGGCGCGCCGCGCGAGCATGTCCGAACGGACCTTCGCCCGGCGGTTCGTCGCCGAGACCGGAACCACCCCGAACCGCTGGCTGTCCCTGCAGCGCGTGCTGCTCGCGCGGCACCTGCTGGAGGACACCCAGCTCGGGATCGAGGAGATCGCCCACCGCTGCGGTTTCGGCACCGCCGCCCTGCTCCGCCACCATTTCCACCGCGTGGTCGGGGTCGCGCCCAACGACTACCGCCGCACGTTCGCGCAGCGACCGGCGCCCGCCGGTCATCACCTGGGTGTGCGGTGAAGTGCTCCCGGCGCCGTGCCAGGATGGAACCGTGACACACCCACGCGGAGCAGCAGCGAAGTCAGCAGCAATGTCCGCCGCGCTGTCCGGCGCGGTCGATCTGTCCGCGCTGAAGGCGCGCGCGGACGCGGCACGGCAGCAGCAGGCGCCTCCGGCCGCCGCGCCGGGCGCGCCCAAGGGCGACGGGGCGAAACCGGGCGCGGCGGTGCTCGACGTCACCGAGGCGACCTTCCAGGCCGAGGTGGTCGAGCGGTCCCTGAAGCAGCTCGTGGTCGTCGACCTGTGGGCCGAGTGGTGCGGGCCGTGCAAGCAGCTCAGCCCGGTGCTGGAGCGGCTCGCCGCGCAATCGGGCGGGGCGTGGGTGCTCGCCAAGGTCGACGTCGACGCCAACCCGCGGATCGCGCAGCTGTTCGGCGTGCAGTCCATTCCGACCGTGGTCGCGATCGCCGGCGGCCAGCCGGTGGACGCGTTCTCCGGGGCCTTGCCGGAACCGGAGATCAAGAAGTGGATCGGTTCGCTGCTGGACGCCTTGCGGGACAAACTGCCCGGGATCCGGGAGGCCGAAGCGGGCGGCGAGCCCGTCGAGGAGCCGGAGGACCCGCGGTTCACCGAGGCCGAGGCGGCCTTCGACCGGGGTGACTTCGCCGAGGCGGAGGCCGCGTACCAGCGGATCCTGGACGCCGAACCGGCCAACGAGCAGGCGAAGGCGGCCCTGGTGCAGGTGCGGTTCTCGGCCCGGGCCAGCCAGGTCGACGAGTCCGTGGTCTCCCGCGCCGAGGCCTCGCCCGACGACGTGGACGCGCAGCTCGCCGCGGCCGACTACGAAGTCGCCCAGCAGCGCGTGGAGGACGGTTTCGCGCGACTGATCGCCACCGTGCGCCGCACCGCGGGCGAGGAGCGCAACCGGGTGCGCGAACACCTGGTCGGCCTGTTCGACCTCTTCGACGCGGGCGACGACCGCGTCACCAAAGCCCGCCGCGACCTGGCCAGCGCGCTCTTCTGAGCCGAGCCCGATGTCATGAGGGGACCCCTCCGGACGAATTCTGTCTGGAGGGGTCCCCTCATGAAACTTCCCGGGACCTAGCCGTACTGGTCGGTGCAGGTCTTGGAGCCTTCGACGTAACCCTTGCGCAGGGCGGCGACCCGGGCGAACCCGCTTTCCACCCGCTTTCCGTTGACGTCCGCGGACACCAGGCTGTTCGGCAGCAGGAGGTCGGCGATCGCCTCGTCCAGGTCGCCGGGGGACAGGCGCAGCTTGTTGCCGGGCTTGTTGGTCACCGCGGCCCACGCGCCCACCAGGCACGCCGTGCGCAGCCCCGCGTTGACGTTGTCCAGCGAAGCGCCCACGTGCTTCTGGATGCCCTGCGCGTACCGCGAGGCCAGTTCCGCGAACACCGCGAAGTCGCCCAGGCCGCCCGGATCCTCGCCCTGCTGCTCGGCCTGGCGGTCGGCGGGCTGCCCGAGCTGCCGCAGGGCCGCCAGGTCGTAGGTGACCGTGTTGTTGTCCGGGCAGTACGACGCGGGCGGGGTGTTCGGCCCGCTCGGGCAGGCCGCGCCGTCCGCGGCGAACTGCGGCGGCTGCGCGCCCGCGCCGGAGAACGCCTGGTCCAGGCTCTCCTTGACGAATCCGATGTTCTTCTCGTCGATCTTGCTGTCGCCCTGTTGCTGCTGGTCCTTGCCCTTGGCGAAGGGAACCTCGGTGATCCGCGACTGGATCTCCTCCAGGTTGATCGTGGCGCAGTCCTTGGGCGTCTTCTCGAAGCCGATCTGGAACGCGTACGACCGGTCGAACGCGCTGCCGTGCGCGCCCTTCTCGACCGCGGAGTCGCCGGCCTGGTCGCGGATGAAGAACAGCGAGGCCATGACCTCGTTCAGGCCCTCGGAGGTGGACAGCTTGAAGTACTTGCTCTTGTCCTCGGCGAGGTAGCGGAAGTACCCGCCCGCGAAGCAGTCGGCCTGCTGCTCCTTCACGATCGACGGCGTGTTCGCGCTGATCCCGGCCTTGTCCAGCAGCCGGTACTGCACCGCGTGGCCGAACTCGTGCGCCAGCACGGTGACCACCGACATCTTCCCGAACCGCTTGAGCAGCATCGGCAGGAGCACGCCCCGGTCCCAGGCGACCGAATCGTCCCGCCCGCAGTAGAACGCGTTGACCAGTTCCTTCGTGTCACCGCACGCGGTTTCGCGGTTCTCGCCGCTCGAGTCGTACGACAGCAACGATTTGACCGGCTCGAACTTCTGCCCGTCGAAGTTCTTGGGCAGCTGCTCGTCCCAGTAGGACATCACGTCCGCGATGGAGGCGGCCGCGATCTGGTCCGATTCCTCGTTGGTGAGATCGTCCACCTGGAGGTCGGGCTTCGGCGCGTTCGGCTTGAACCCGCTTTCGAAGTGGGTGACCGGCAACCCGGCCACGTTGCCGGGCGATTTGGCCTCGCCCTTGCCGCCGCCGCACGCCGCCGTGCCGAGGCCGAGGACCGCCACGGCCAGGATCGCCGTCCAGCCGTGGCGTCGTCGCACTCCCCCTGGGAACATGTTCACTCGCTTCGCCGGTCCAGGGCACTTCGCGGCCCTTCACAAATACTTGACGGAGGGCACCCTACAGAGTGCGGCGCGGGCGCACCCGCCACTTGGCCTAACTCAGCCCGCAGGCGGGATCGGCGCCGGTCACACCGGTGCGGAACGCGGAAACCCGGTCGAATCCCGACGGGATCGACCCGCCCTCGGTGTCCCGGGCCGGATCGTCGTAGGCGAGCAGCGCCTGGACCGCCTCGTCCAGGTCGCCCGGGGACAGCGCGAACTCGCGTTGCGGCTTCAGCAGCGATCCGGTGTACGCCCCGGCCAGGCACAGGATCTGGCGCCGGGTCTCCTCCCCGGCGAGCGGACGTTCCAGCGCGTGCAGCACACCGAGCGCGTACCGGGTGGCCAGTTCGGTCCCGCTGCCGAAGTCGCCGATGCTCGCGTGCAGTTCGGGGAGCACGGGGCCGGTCGTCTGCACGGCGTTGGCCACCGGGCAGTAACTCGCCGCGCCCTGCTTTCCGGACGTGCACAGCGGATCGGGCACGGCGGCCTCGATCCGCGGCGGCGTCCACTGCTTGCCCAGATTGCTGAGCTCGAGCGTGAAGTGCTCCGCGAGGTCCCCGGACATCGCGGAGATCAGATCGGGCAGCGGCAGGTTCCCGCCCCGGGCCTCGTCCTCGGCGTCGCCGAACGCGCGCTGGGTGAACTCGCGGTTCTCCGCGGTGATCTTGGAGCACAGTTCGGGGCCCTGGTCATAGCCGTCCTGGAAGGCGGAGACCCGGTCGAACGCGTCACCGTGGGCGCGGTTGTCGGTGTTCGGGGTGCCCACCGGATCCCGGAACGTGATGAGCGCGCGCAGCGCCGAATCGAGTTCGCCACGCTGGAGTTTCAGGTGCTCGGCGTGGCCGTCCACGACCCAGCGGATGAACGAGCCCGCGTAGCAGTCGGCCATCGATTCGATGACCACCCCGGGGTAGAGGTCCGGCCGCCGCCGCTCGCCGCCCCCGGTCACCCCGGTGCGCTGCTGCACGGCGTGCCCGGTTTCGTGTGCCAGCACGAGCATCACGGCCCCCGCGCCGAACCGTTCGGTGAGCACCGGGATCAGCGCCGCGCGGTCCCAGACGATCAGATCGCCGCTCGGGCAGTAGTAGGCGTTGCCCGCGATCGCGGCCGTCGATTTGCTGCACGGCGGCGGCTGGCCGCCCGCGTCCGCGGTGTCGGCGGAGAAGAACCCGCCGCGCAGCTCCTGCCACGGCGCGCCGAAGGTCCGCGGGAACGCCTGCGTCCAGTAGGCCTGGATGTCGGTGATCGCGGTGGCGGCCAGTTTGTCGATCTCGCCGCCGTCGCCGCCGTGCACGAACCCGGAATCCACCAGGGACGAGGTGCTCAGCCGGATGGCGTCGCCCACGATCGTCGAACTGGGCCCCGCGCGGCCGGGCACCGGCGCGCCGCACGCGGTCAGCGCGAGTGCCAGCAACACGAGCAGGGGAACCGGGGGCCGTCTGCACACCGGGCCATTGTGCCGGGTTTGCGCCACGGCCGGTGGGTGTTCGTCGCGTCACGCAGGCAGGGAGAACGCGCTGAGTGGATCAGGACGCTATGGTCGCTTGAATGAGAGCAATCCGCCGGTTCACCGTGCGTCCGAGCCTGCCGGAGCCGCTCAAGGGGCTCACCGCCCTGGCGACCAACCTGCGCTGGACGTGGCATCCGCCGACCCGTGACCTGTTCGCGTCGATGGACGACGAGCTGTTCCGGAGCATCCGCGACCCGCTGCGCATGCTGACCGCGGTGCCCGCGGCGCGGCTGGAACGGCTCGCCGCGGACGAGGACTTCCTGGCCCGGGCCCGGGCGGTCACCGACGATCTGGACCGCTACCTGACCGAGCCGCGGTGGTACCAGCGGCGCGCCGCCGAACTCGAGGGCCACGACAGCCGCCTGCCGTCGGCGATCGCCTACTTCTGCATGGAGTTCGGGGTCCACGAGGCGCTGCCGAACTACTCGGGCGGGCTCGGCGTGCTCGCCGGGGACCACCTCAAGGCCGCCTCCGACCTCGGCGCGCCGATGATCGGCGTCGGGCCGCTGTACCGGGCCGGGTACTTCCGGCAGTCGCTCTCGCTCGACGGCTGGCAGGTCGAGCACTACCCGGTGATCGATCCGAGCGGGCTGCCGCTGGAACCGCTGACCGAACCGGGCGGCGAACCGGTGCTCGTGCGGGTCGCGATGCCCGGCGGCCGGGAACTGCGCGCGCAGGTGTGGCAGGCCCGGGTCGGCCGGATTCCGTTGCTGCTGCTGGACACCGACATCGACGACAACGACGAGGACCTGCGCGGGGTCACCGACCGGCTCTACGGCGGCGACGCGGACCACCGGATCCGGCAGGAGATCCTGGCCGGGATCGGCGGGATGCGCGCGGTCCGGCGGTACTGCGAGCTGACCGGGCATCCGCAGCCGGAGGTGTTCCACACCAACGAGGGCCACGCCGGTTTCCTCGGGCTGGAGCGCGCCCGCGAGATCATCCAGGCGAACGGGCTGGGCTTCGACGAGGTGCTGTCCGCGGTGCGCGCGGGCACGGTGTTCACCACGCACACCCCGGTCCCCGCCGGGATCGACCGGTTCCCCGTCGATCTGGTCCAGCGGTACTTCGGCGACGGTCGGCTGCTGCCGGACATCGACGTGCGCCGGGTGCTCGCGCTGGGCGCCGAGGACAACCCCGGCATGTTCAACATGGCGCACATGGGGCTGCGGCTCGCGCAGCGGGCGAACGGCGTGTCCGCGCTGCACGGCCGGGTCTCGCGGCGGATGTTCGCGCGGCTGTGGCCCGGTTTCGACCACGACGAGGTGCCGGTTTCCGCGGTCACCAACGGGGTGCACGGGCCGACCTGGGTGGCGCGCGAGATGCGGGCGCTGCTCGGCGGCGCCGAGGCCGAATGGGGCGACGACGACGGTGACGGGCTGGGCCGCGTCCGCGCGCAGGTGAGCGACGAGCAGTTGTGGGCGCTGCGCCGGGATCTGCGGCAGAAACTGGTGAGCGAGGTGCGGCGGCGGGTCCGCGCGGCCTGGCTGCAGCGGGGCGCGTCCGCGCTCGAGCTCGGCTGGACCGACTCGGTGTTCGATCCGGACGTGCTGACCGTCGGCTTCGCGCGGCGGGTGCCCACGTACAAGCGGCTCACCCTGATGCTGCGGGATCCCGAGCGGCTGCGCGCGCTGCTGCTGGACCCCAAGCGGCCGATCCAGGTCGTGGTCGCGGGCAAATCGCATCCGGCCGACGAGGGCGGCAAGGCGCTGATCCAGCAGATCGTCCGGTTCGTCGACGATCCGGAGGTCCGGCACCGGATCGTCTTCCTGCCCGACTACGACATGTCGATGGCGCGGTACCTGTACCGGGGCTGCGACGTCTGGTTGAACAATCCCACAAGACCACTTGAGGCCTGTGGAACTTCCGGAATGAAGTCCGCGCTGAACGGCGGGCTGAACCTGTCGATCCGCGACGGCTGGTGGGACGAGTACTACGACGGCAGCAACGGCTGGGCCATCCCGACCGCGGACGGCATCACCGATCCGCTGCGCCGGGACGATCTGGAGGCCGCCGCGCTGTACGACCTGCTCGGCCAGCAGGTGGCGCCGCTGTTCTACGACCGCAACGGCTCCGATGTGCCCGAGGGCTGGATGTCCATGGTCTGGCACACGCTGAACACGCTCGGCCCGCGCGTGCAGGCGTCGCGGATGGTGCGGGAGTACGTGGAGTCGCACTACGGGCCCGCGGCCACCCTGGTGGCGGCCGCGACCGGCGATGGTTACGCGGGTGCGCGGTCGCTTTCGGAGTACCGGCGGCGGGTCGACATCGCGTGGAACCGGCTGCGGATCTTCGACACCGAGTTGACCGTGGAGGCGCCGGAGTCGCTGGTCGTCGGCAACGAGGTGCGGGTGCGGGCCCGGGTCGACCTGGCCGGACTGGAACCGTCCGATGTGGACGTTCAGGCCGTGGTGGGCCGGGTCGGGGACACCGATGACCTGCACGAGCCGGTGACCGTGCCGATGGTGCGGACCGGGATCGGCGAGTTCAGCGCTTCCCTGAAGCTGCCGCACGCGGGGTCGCTCGGCTACACGGTCCGGGTGCTGCCCAAGCACCCCCTCCTCGCCACCCCCGCCGAGTTGGGCAAGGTCATCCTCGCCGGAAGCTAGGTCAGGGAACCGCCGGGGTGCCGCCGGGTCGGGTGGGGAGCCCGGCGGCGCGCCAGGCGCGGTAGCCGCCGATCAGGTCGGTCGCCCGGGCCAGGCCGAGGCGTTTCAGGTTGGCGGCGGCGAGGCTGGAGGCGTAGCCCTCGTTGCACACCACGACGACCGCCAGGTCCGCCCGCACCTCGGGCAACCGGTGCTCGCTCGCCGGGTCGAGCCGCCACTCCAGGTGGATGCGCTCCACCGGCACCGCGCCCGGGATCTCGCCCTCGGCCGCCCGGTTCGCGTGCGGGCGGATGTCCACGATCAGCCCGCCCGCGGCCTGGAGTTCCCGCGCCCGCGCCGGATCCGCTCGGTCCAAAGTGGACCGAGCGGCGGCGAGGACGTCCTCGATGCTCACTGGTGGGCCAGGGCGGGGAGCGGCGGGATCTCGGCGGGAACGTCGTGCAGGGTCGTGTACTCGCGGGTCGGCACGAGCGGCGGCGAGTACGCGTGCACGCTCGCCGAACGCGTCCCGGCGGCGCCGATCACCTGGTGCGCTCGGCCCGCGCCGAACCCGATCCCGTCGCCCGCGAAGTGCTGCCGCCGCCGGATCGGCCCGCCCGGGTACCGGTACTCCTCGGTCAGCTCGCCCTGCAGCACCGTGAACGAGCCGGCCGCGCCGCCGTGGTCGTGCGGCTTCGTGTGCTGGCCGGGGAGCCAGGACAGCAGCCACAGCTCGACGCCGTCGGTCAGCGCGAGCCGGGCCCACCAGCGCTGCTCCTCGTCGAAGTGGAGCAGCTCGCGCAGGGCCCCGGTGAGCTCGGCGGCCACCGTGCCGGTCAGCGAGGCCAGCTCCCGGGGCGTCCACAGTAGACGCTCGGGGTGCAGCAGGTCGGGCAGCAGGGGATCGGCGAGCTGCGGGTGGATTTCGAAGTCCGGGCGGGTGATCGACTGGGTCATGAGTGCTCCTGACACGCGACGCGAACGGAAGATCCGGCTACGCGACGCGACACGACGAACACCCTCCAGCGCCGGTGCGGCTACGCGGGTGAACGAGCGGACGTGCTCAACTGCCGTGTCGCGTCGGGATACACCCGCACGACGCGACCAGGAGCAGATCGATGGTGCGGTCACGCCAGAACCGGCCCGCCGACGCGGGCTGAGCGGTGCTCGCTGACCTGGTCACGCTTCGGATACTGCCACAACCGCGCGCCCGCGCGGGCGTGATCCCACGCACTGGTACGCCCGTGCGACCAGCCCCGATCCCCGCTGGACGGGGTGCCGTCGCGACAGGGCCGGAGCCACTCGACACAATGGGGCCGTGAGCGAGCTGACGCAGCCAAACGACCTTGACGATCTCGTGGTGCGGATGGCCGGTGTCGGAGTCCGCCGGGGGAACAACCACCTCCTCGCCGGACTCGACTGGGCGGTGGAGCTGGACGAGCGGTGGGTGGTGCTGGGCCCGAACGGCGCCGGCAAGACCACCCTGCTCCGGCTGGCCGCCGCCGAGCTGCATCCGACCACCGGCACCGTGCACCTGCTCGGCGAGCAGCTGGGCCGGGTGGACATCTTCGAGCTGCGTCCGCGGATCGGCTTCACCTCGGCGGCCCTGGCCGGTCGTGTCCCCGGTGAGGAGCTCGTCCGCGATGTCGTGGTCAGCGCCGGGTACGCGGTGCTCGGCCGGTGGCGCGAGTCCTACGACCACGTCGACCTCGACCGGGCGGAGGAGCTGCTCGGCGCGCTCGGCGTCCAGCACCTGGCCGAGCGGACCTTCGGCACCCTGTCCGAGGGGGAGCGCAAGCGCACGCTGATCGCCCGCTCGCTGATGACCGATCCGGAGATGCTGCTGCTCGACGAGCCCGCCGCCGGGTTGGACCTCGGCGGCCGCGAGGACCTCGTCGCGCGCCTGTCCGCCTTGGCGCTGGATCCCGACGCCCCGGCCATGGTGCTGGTGACCCACCACGTCGAGGAGATCCCGCCGGGGTTCACCCACGCGCTGTTGCTGCGCGAGGGGCAGGTGGTCGTCGCCGGACTCGTCGACGACGTGCTGACCAGCGAGAACCTGTCCAAGACGTTCGACCAGGACCTCCTGCTCGAGCGTTCGGGTGATCGTTACTTCGCCCGCCGCCGGTAACGTGTTCTACCGAGCGGTAACCTTCGATGAGCATCGGCGCGGTCAAAGGAGGACTGAGCGTGGGAGAGTTCGTAACCCTTGAGGTCGAGGCCGGGGTCGGCACGATCCGGCTGGACCGCCCGCCGGTCAACGCCCTGAACAACCAGGTGCAGGCCGAACTCGCCGAGGCCGCGAAGGAGGCGACCGAGCGCGCCGACGTGCGCGCGGTGATCCTCTATGGCGGCGAGAAGACGTTCGCGGGCGGCGCCGACATCAAGGAGATGGCCGCGCGGTCCTACGTCGAGATGCGCACCTTCGGCGCGGCGCTGTCGGCTTCGCTGAGCCGGTTGGCCGCGATCCCCAAGCCGACCGTCGCCGCGATCACCGGGTACGCGCTCGGCGGCGGGCTCGAGCTCGCGCTCACCGCCGACTACCGGGTGGCCGGGGACAACGTCAAGGTCGGCCAGCCGGAGATCCAGCTCGGCATCATCCCGGGCGCCGGCGGCACGCAGCGGCTGGCCCGGCTGATCGGGCCGAGCAAGGCCAAGGACCTGGTCTACACCGGCCGGTTCGTGAAGGCCGAGGAGGCGCTCGCCCTCGGCATCGTCGACCAGGTGGTGGCGCCGGACGACGTGTACTCCGCCGCGCACAAGTGGGCCGCGCAGTTCGCGGAGGGCCCGGCGGTCGCGCTCGCGGCCGCGAAGGCGGCGATCGACGGCGGCCTCGACGTGGACCTGGCCAACGGGCTGAAGCTGGAGACCCAGCTGTTCACCGCGCTCTGGGCGACCGAGGACCAGGCGAACGGCATGCAGTCGTTCATCGACAACGGGCCGGGCAAGGCCACCTTCGAAGGGAAGTGAGGGCGCGATGACCGAGGTGAATCCGGCTCCGCACCCGCACGCCACCGCCGAGGAGGTGGAGGCCGCCTACCGCGACCCGAAGCTGGCCAACGTGCTCTACCACGACTGGGAGGCCGGCACCTACGACGAGAAGTGGTCGATCTCCTACGACGAGCGCTGCATCTCGTATGCCACGGACGTGTTCAACGCGGTCGCGGGCGAGGACGGGCAGCCCTACCCGACCGCGATGGAACTGGGCAGCGGCACCGGGTTCTTCCTGCTGAACCTGATGCAGGGCGGGGTGATCAAGAAGGGTTCGGTCACCGACCTCTCGCCGGGCATGGTCGAGGTCGCCCTGCGCAACGCCGAGAAGCTCGGCCTGGACGTGGACGGCCGCGTCGCGGACGCCGAGCGGATTCCCTACGACGACAACACTTTCGACCTGGTCGTCGGGCATGCCGTGCTGCACCACATCCCGGACGTCCCGGCGGCGTTCCGCGAGGTGCTGCGGGTGCTCAAGCCCGGCGGGCGATTCGTCTTCGCGGGCGAGCCTACGAAGATCGGCGACTTCTACGCGCGGCGGCTCGGGCAGCTGACCTGGTGGCTGACCACGAACCTCACCAAACTGCCCGCCTTGCGGGGCTGGCGCCGCCCGCAGGAGGAGCTCGACGAGTCCTCGCGCGCGGCGGCGCTCGAGGCGGTCGTCGACATCCACACGTTCGACCCCTCGGATCTGGAGCGCAAGGCGCTGGGCGCGGGCGCGGTGGACGTGCGCGCGGTCACCGAGGAGTTCTCCGCGGCGCTGCTGGGCTGGCCGATCCGGACGTTCGAGGCCGCGGTGCCGCAGGAGAAGCTCACCGTGGCGTGGCGGCTGTTCGCCTACAAGGCGTGGCTGCGACTGTCCGCTTTGGACAAGAAGCTGCTGGCGAAGGTGTTGCCGCGCGAGCTGTTCTACAACGTGATGATCACCGGCGTGAAGCCACCGGCGAGGGTTGAGTTGTAGTTGCCGTACGCGTTCTCGCTGGACGACGTCGCCTTCCTGCGCT
The DNA here is from genome assembly GCF_009765355.1 of Amycolatopsis anabasis. Taxonomy (GTDB): domain Bacteria; phylum Actinomycetota; class Actinomycetes; order Mycobacteriales; family Pseudonocardiaceae; genus Amycolatopsis; species Amycolatopsis anabasis. The sequence goes on from NZ_VTHK01000017.1 coordinate 28,176, forward strand.
CGGCGGAAGGCAGGCGGGCGCTGGACGAGTGCTACACGCTGGGCCTCACCGAGTCGACGCGGGTCCGGGACGTCGCGACCGCGCGGCGGGTGGTGGGCGAGCGGTACGCGGCCGCGGTGATCGAGACCGTGGTGCTGCGCCGCCGCGCCCGCGCGAAGCTGGACGCCGCGGACGACTGGCTGTTCACCGGGGACGCGCTGCAGCAGGCGAGTGCCTCCCCGGTGGCGCGGCACCGCGCGGACCGGCTGGCCGGGCGGGACGTGCACGACGTGACCTGCTCGGTCGGCGCGGATCTGGTCGAGCTGGCGCGGGCCGCCCGGCGGTGCGTGGGGTCCGATGTGGACGCGGTGCGGGTGGCGATGGCGCGGCACAACTGCGCGCGGGCGGGGGTGGAACCCGCGGTGCTGCGGGCCGACGCGCTGCGCCCGACGAGCGTGGACACCGTGGCGGTGGCCGATCCGGCGCGCCGGGACGCCTCGGGCAAACGGGTGTGGCGGCCGGGAGATTTCGTGCCGTCGCTGGACGAACTGGCGGCGGTGTACGCGCGCGGGGACCTGGTGGTGAAATGCGCGCCGGGGATCGATCCGGCCGTGGCGCCGTGGGCGGGCGAGATCGAGCTGGTGTCGTGGGACGGGCAGGTGCGCGAGGCGTGCCTGTGGAGCCGCGGGCTGGCCACCGTGACGCGGCGGGCGACCGTGCTGCGCACGGGGAGTCGCATGTGGACGATCACCGACGCGGAGCCCGATGACGCGGGCGTCGGCCCGGTCGGCGAGTGGATCGTGGATCCGGACGGTGCGGTGGTGCGGGCCGGGCTGGTCCGGCACTACGCGGCGCGGTACGGGTTGTGGCAGCTGGACGAGCGGATCGCATACCTGACCGGGGACCGGCCGCCGGTGGGAATCCGCGCCTTTCGCGTGCTGGAGCACGGGAGTTTCCACGAGAAGTCGCTGCGCGCGGTGCTGAAGCGGCGGGGGATCGGCCGCCTGGAGATCCTGGTGCGGGGCCTGAGCGTCGATCCGGACGCACTGCGGAAACGGCTGAAGCCGAAGGGCGACGGCGAGGCGACCGTGGTGCTGGCCCGGGTCGGGCGGGGCGCGGCCGCCTATGTCTGCCGCGCCGAGGTGATCAGCCGCTAGAATTCCGGGCGAACCGTCCAAATCGGACCGATCGGGTGGAGTCCGCCGGGGTCGCCGTCTAGGTTCTGCGCGGTATGTTTACGCACTGAGGGGAGATTCCATGTTCCGCGTTCCCGGTCTGCTCAAACTCGCCGCGGCGGCGGCCGTCGGCGCGACGATCGCCGGTGGCGCCACGGCGCTGGCCACCCAGGACGACGCCGCCCGCGCGCACCGGGAACCGGCGAACCTCGGTCAGGTCAAGAACGACGTGCGGGCGTACTACGGGGACTACCTCGACGCGGCCGGTAAGCACCACCACTCCGAGACGAGCCAGTGGGCGAAGGAAACGGCCAAGCAGGTGACCGGTGCGAAGGCGTACCTGGCGCGGCGGCTCGCCGACGGGGTCAAGAACCCGGCGATCGTGCTGGACATCGACGACACCTCGGAGATCACCTACGGGTGGGAGGCGGACAACGACTTCGGTTTCGACCCGGTCAAGCAGGAGCAGGCGATCAACGCCGGGACGTTCCAGCCGATCAAGCCGACCCTGGAACTGGCGAACTGGGCGGCGCGGCGGGGGGTCCGGGTCTACTTCCTGACCGGACGCAAGGAGCACCAGGGCCCGGCGTCGCTGAAGAACCTGGCGAACGAGGGCTACCCGGCCCCGGCCGAAGCGTTCTTCAAGCCGGAGACCAAGGCGCCCGAGTACCTGCCGTGCGGGCTGACCTGCGACACGATCCAGTACAAGTCCGGAACGCGGGCGCACATCGCGGCGCAGGGCAGCGCCATCGTCCTCAACCTCGGGGACCAGTTCAGCGACCTCGAAGGCGGCTACGCCGAGCGGCCGGTGAAACTGCCCAACCCGATGTACTACCTCCCCTAGCCGAAGGCCCGCACTTTGTCGGCTAAGTGCGGTGCATGGGCCACCTCGGTCGTCGTGGTATCGCACTTAGCCGACAAAGTGCGCCGGGCTAGCCGGTGTAGGCCGCGAAGATCTTGGCGAATTCGTAGGGGCTCTGGGAGATGTTGGTGCAGCGGTACAGCGGGCCGTTGCAGGCGTTGGCGTCGCGGCCGACTTCCCAGTACGACAGCATGCCCAGGTGCACGGACTTGGCGAAGGCGACCAGGGCCGAGGCGTCCTTCTGGTAGAAGATCTCGTTGCGGGAGTCGTTCACGCCGATCATCGGGGTCACGCCGACCTTCTGCCAGGTGGCCGCGTCGGACAGGCCGAAGATCGGTTTGATCTGCGCGTGGGTCGACTTCGCCGCCTCGATCGCTTTGGCGCCCTGATCGGCCGGGCCCTGGTAGTAGTCCATCGCCATCACGTTGACCAGGTCGACGTCGACGCCCGCGTTCTTGGCCGAGCGCACGACGTTCAGCCCGTCCGCGGTGAGGCCGCTCGGGAGCACCGGCAAGGTGAGCGAGATCTTCACGCCGGGATTGTTCTTCTGCACGATGGCCAGCGCCTGCGACCGGCGTTCGACCGAGGCCGGATCGGCGACCGCCGCGCCTTCGATGTCGAGGTCGATGTACTTCAGTTGGTAGGTCTTGATCACGGCCTCGTATTCGGCGGCGGTCGCGGCGGCGCTGCCGCAGGCCTGGGCGAGTTCGATGCCCGAGGCGCCGCCGAAGGAGACCTTCACATCGCCGCCGCCCGCGCGGATCTTGGCGATTTCGTCGGACTGCCAGCCGGTTCGCGGATCGTAGGCGGCGAACCAGCTCGCCTTACAGCCGTACGAGGTGACGAAGCCGAGGGTGAACGACTTCAGGTTGCCCGACCTCGCCATGCCGGACAGGCTCGGGGTCGGCCACGCCCCCATATCGACATATGGTGCTAAAGGGATCGTGGCCACCTCGGCGGTGGCGGGTGCGGCGGCGCCGGTCGCGGCGGCCAGGGTTGCGGCGGTCAGGGCCAAGACGCGCCGGAAAGCGGAGAAAGCCATGGGAACCTCCATGGGTGCGAAGGCCGCGGGCAGGGAGTACGCGGCCCTCCCAGTGGTATAGACCACAATTGGTCTATACCACCAGCGCCCATTCGGGGTACACCGTGCTACCGGGGACCAGCGGGGTTGCCCCAGGCGGCCGGGAAATCCGGGCATGTCGCGAGATCGACCCGTTCGCTCCGCGTGCCGAGCCGGGGCTGGTGGTGGGCGAACGGGCGGCCGTGGGAGGAACCGATCACCTGGTTTCACAGGCGTCTTCCTTGTGAACCGCCGTTACACCCCAGCTCCCGGTGAACTGCGATTCCACGATCTTCGCAGTGAACCGAGTATCCGCGATCTTCCCTGTGAACCGTGGTCCCACGGTCTTCTTGGTGAATCGCCGATTCACCCACTTCTTGGTTGACCGAGTTCACGCGCGGTCGGCTGTGAACCGAGTTTTCAACCTGTCCAGCTCTGTGGTGAGTTCACGACTCGAAGGCCGGGTCTTGCGCGGTACCCGTGAAGACAGGGCGGCGCCGTACCCGGCCATCGCGATGACGTCGTAGATCCACGCGTCGAGGTCTTCCGGCCAGGGGAACGCGGGCTGGGCGATGAGCAGCGAAGCGCAGCCGTGCACCGCGGACCACAGTCCCAGGGCGAGTGTTTCGGGAGTTCCCCGCAGGACACCGGCGTGAACACAGGTCGCCACCGCATCGACTATGTACTGGAAACACGCGGAAGATGCCTGTGAAGTGGATTCACAGCCGTTTTGCCGCATCATCAGTATTCGGTACTGCACCGGGTGATCGAGGGCGAACCGGACATAGGCGTGGCCCCGCCTGCCCAGTGCGGCAAACGGATCGGCCACCCCCTCGGCGGCCGCGCGCATGCGGTTGCCCAGCTCATCCCACGCGCGCAGGCACACGGCTTCGACCAGGGCCTCCTTGTCGGCGAAGTGCAGGTACACCGACGGGGTGGTGACCCCGGCCTGCCGGGCGACGGCGCGCAGGGTCAGCGCGTCCTCGGTACCGGCCTCGATCAGCAGTTGCTCCGCCGCGCGCAGGATCTCCTCGCGCAGACGATTGCCTTCACCGGGCCGGGCCCGCACGCGTCGGGTGCTCATGGGATCAGATTGACGGCGTCAGGTTGACGGTGTCAAGCTGACCTTGCCGAAGGGAGCGAGCATGGGGACTTTCCAGGAGGCCACCGCGGTGGTGCCCCGCGGGGGCGCGGCCGGGCTGCACGAGTTCGACGCCACGTTGGACGAGCAGTGGGCGGTCGGGACGAAACTGCACGGCGGCTACCTGCTGGCGGTGCTCGGGCGGGCCGCGGCCCAGGTGACCGGGGCCGGGCATCCGCACCTCACCGCGGTGAGCGGTTCCTTCGTGCAGGCACCGGAACCCGGGCCCGCCGTGATCGCGGTGGAGGTGCTGCGGGCCGGTCGCGGTTCGACGCAGCTGCGCGCACGGCTGGCTCAGGGGAACCGGTCGTGCGCCGAAGCGTTGCTCACCCAGGGCCTGCTGAACCACGACGACGCCTGGTGGTCCGGGCTCGAGCCGGTCCAGCTCCCGGACGAGCAGGAATGTTTCCGCTCGCCCGCCGAAGCGCCGGGCGCGGGATTCCGGGTGCCGCTGATGGACGTCGTCGAGACGCGGCTGGATCCCGGCCACCTCGGGTTCGCGGTCGGCAAACCGGCAGGGAAGGGTGAGATCGCCGGGTGGCAGCGCCTCGCGAACGGCGACGACTGGGATCCGCTGAGCCTGCTCGTGGCCCTCGACCCGGTGCCGCCGGTGTCCTACGACCTCGGCATCCAGGGCTGGGCGCCGACCGTGCAGCTGTCGGCCTACCTCCGCCGCCTGCCCGCCCCCGGTCCCGTGCGGGTCCAGATGCGCGCGAACGACGTGGGCGGCGACCGGATGGACGAGGTCGCCTACGCCTGGGACAGCAAGGACCGGCTGGTCGCCCAGGCCACCCAGCTCGCCGCCGTCCGCGTCCCGGAGCGCCGGTAGCCCACCGAGTTCACCGTTCCCGGGATGCCCGCAGCCCGGTGAGGATGACGTCGAGGTTGCGGCGCCACTGGTCGGCGCCGGCGCGCAGGCCGATTGTGCGCGCACCCGGGATGACCGTGGCGAGCAGGAACGGAACGTCCTGCCACGCCACGTCCGCGCGGAGCGCGCCGGTTTCCCGCGCGCGTTCGACCAGTCGGCGGATCGCGTCGCGGAGTTTCGCCAGGGCCGGTTCCAGGCCCGGTCCGCCGTCCCCGCCGAGTGCCTCGTTGATGCCGCAGCTCGCCGTGCGCAACTGGACGTACGCATACGTAAATTCGCGGAATCCGTGCCAGGGATCGGGATCGTCCAGGGCCCGGTGCGCGAGCGCGATGATCTCGTCGACGGTGTCCAGCAAAACCGCTTCGAGGAGGGCCTCGCGCGAGGGCAGGCGCCGGTAGAACGTCCCGATGCCGACCCCGGCTCGCCGGGCGATCTCGTGCGCGGTCACCTCCACGCCGACCTCGGCGACAGCGGTGCGCGCGGCGGCGACCAGGCGTTCGACATTGCGCCGGGCGTCCGCTCGGGGGCGCGCGTCCCCGGTGAGCAGGCGTTCGACGGCGGTGATGGGCATGTGATCACGGTAGCAGCAAGCGGACTCGGTAAGTCCGGTTGCTGCTACCGTGTAAACGGACGCACTAGGTCCGTTTATTCGGGAGGCGGTTGTGGCGGAGAAGATCAGGGTCGGGATCGTGGGGGCCAGTCCGGATCGGGGGTGGGCGGCCCGGGCGCACGTTCCCGCCTTGCGGGCGTTGCCGGACTACGAACTCACCGCGGTGGGCACCAGCCGGGCGGAGAGCGCGGCCGAGGCGGCGCGCAGGTTCGGCGCGGCCCATGCCTTCACCGACGCGCGCGAGCTCGCCGAGCATCCCGAAGTCGACTTGGTGACCATCACCGTCAAAGTGCCCGCGCACGCCGAACTGGTGCGCGCCGCGCTCGACGCCGGTAAGCACGTGTACTGCGAGTGGCCGCTCGCCAGGACCACCGGGGAGGCCGAACTCCTCGCGAAGGCGGCGCGGGAAGCCGGGGTGCACCACGCGATCGGCCTGCAGACGAGGTTCGCCCCGGCCATCGCGCATGCCCGGGAACTGGTCGCGGACGGGCACCTCGGCCGGATCACGTCGGCCACCGTGTTCACCGCTCGCGGCAAGGGATCCGGGGCCGAGATCCCGGCTTGGGCGGCCTACACCTTCGACCGGGCGAACGGCGCCGGCCTGCTGGAGGTGATCGGCGGGCACACCCTCGACGCGCTGGAGTTCCTGCTCGGGGACATCGCCGAGATCTCGGCGGGCCTGTCCGTTCAGCATCCGCGCTACACGGTTGCCGAGACCGGGCGTGCCGTAGCGGTGACCAGCCCCGACCACGTGCTGCTGACCGCCTCGCTGCGGCGCGGTGCGGTGGTCTCGGCGCACCTGCACGAGGCGGAGGCCGGGGACCCGCGGACCCGGATCGAGATCGCGGGCACCGCGGGCACGCTGGCCCTCTACTCGACGGGAGCGGAAAAACCCGAGGACGTCCAGCTCCCCATCGGCGAACTCCGGCTGCGGGAGGCGCGTGGCGGTTCCTGGCGCGAGGTTCCGCTGCCGGATCGCTTCCAGCCGGATCCCCGGGTTCCGGTGGTCGCGGCCGGTAACGTGTCCCGGCTCTACACCCGGCTGGCCGAGGACATCCGCACCGGGACGCGGCACGTCCCGGACTTCGCAGAGGGTGCACGGTTGCACCGGCTGCTCGACGCGGTCCGCGAATCGGCGGAAACCGGGACCCGGCAACGCTTTGCCGGTTGAGTGCGGGGTTTTCCGCCCCTCACGCCATGTCCGTGGGCCCGATCGGGCGCCCGAGCAGGGCCAGCAGATCGTTGAACAGGACGCTGCCGAGCGTCGGCAGCGCGCCCGGGGAGAGCAGCGACGAGGCGACGGTCTTGGTGCCGCATCCCGATTCCGCGGGCTTGCCGGAAAGCCGGTCCTTCAGCCAGTTCAGCGCGTCCGGCGCGCCGGTGGCGACCAGTGCGATGTGCTCGCTGAGGATGTCGCGCTGGTACTGGATCCGCGCCCCGTCCGCGCAGAACTTCCGCACCACGGCATCGGTGTCCTCGATCGGCACGAGTTCGTCGTTCACCGAGTGGTAGACGAAGATCGGCGCCTTCGGGGTGTGCTGGCCCATGGTGACGTCGGCGAGCACCTGCCGGGGCACCGGCTGGCTCAGCGGATCGGGAATGGTGAAGTACTCGTACAGATCCTTGAACATGAAGGTCTGGACGTTCGACGAGTTGCACTGGGTCTTGGCCCTGGCGAGCGCGGCCTTCCCCTCGTCGGTCAGGTACGTGTCGAGGAACGCGGCCAGTTCCGGATAGGCCTCGCTCATCCCGGCGATCCCGCTCATCGCGATTCCGGCGAACACGCCGCCGTTCGCGCCCCGCAGGACATTGGTCGGGTTGACCGGCAGGCCGCCCTCGGCGACGCCCTTGATGTTCAGTTCGGGCGCGTAGGACGGCTGCAGTTCGGACGCCCAGCCCGCGGCCAGCGCACCGCCGGAGTAACCCCACACGCCGACGCTGGTCCGGGCGCCGTTCAGGCCCGCCGGGGCGAAGTTCTCGGTCGCGCGGATGCCGTCGAGCACCGCGTGCCCGGCCTGTTTTCCCGCCACATAAGCACTCTTGGGGCCTTCGTAGTCCGGCACGGTCACCGCCCAGCCCTGCTGGAGCGCGGCGTCGATGAGCAGGATCTCGGCCTGCGCGACGATGTTCTCGTTGCCCGCGCCCTGCCGGAGCTGGTACGAGATGGCGCACTGCGGGGCGGCGCTGTCCTCGGCGACCTGGTACGACACCAGCGGCCGGGTCCGGTCCGGTTTGGCGTCCCACGGCAGCAGGACGGTGGTGACCGTGGCCTGCGGCTGGTGCTTCGTATCGGTCGTCCGGTACAGCAACTGCCAGGCCCGAGCCTTCTGCGGCAGCAGCGCGAAGGCGGAGACCGAGGTCTCGCGCGAACGCAGGATCGTGCCGGGCGCGGCCGATTCGAATCCGGCGGGCGGCTGGTAGAAGGGATCGCTCTGCGGGGGAAGCGGCGCGGCGGCGGCCGGTGTCCCGGCGACCATTCCGGCCAGGACGAGCGCGCCGAACAGTGCGGCGGCGGGGCGTTTCCACCTACCTCGGAGCATTTCCACTGTCCTCTCTGACAGTCGGGCAATTCTGAAAAGACATCTGATCACAAAACGAGCGGCCGTGATCCGGGTTACGCGCGAGCTTCGAACCTTGAGGTGTGCACCAGCGGGGTGTACTTGTGGTACATGCCCTTGCCCCGCTTCACCCGGCTGCCGGGCGATCGGCGCGCGGAGATCCTCCGGACCGCCCGGGAGATGTTCGCCGAGCACGGTCCGGACACCGCCTCCTACAACAAGATCATCGCCGCGGCCGGGATCTCCAAAACCGCGGCGTACCACTACTTCGACGGTCGCGAGGACCTGCTTTCGGCCGTGCTGGACGATCTGCTCGCCCGGCTGCACGGCAGCCTCGGCCCGTGGCGGGAGGCTGCCTCGCCCGCTGAGTTCTGGCGGGGACTGCGCGACGGTTTCGCCCGGCTGCACGGCCATCTCGCCGAGCGGCCGGACGACCTCGCGCTCGTCGACGTGGCCCTGGCGCGGGTGCCGGACCACCGGTTCGACGCCTACCTCGGCGCGCTGATCGACAACGGCCGCGCCCTCGGGGTGATCCGCGCGGACGTGGACCGGGAACTGCTGCTCGCCGCGACCGCGGCGGTGTTCCGGGTGCTGGACAACTGGATGCTGGCCCGGCCGGACGCCCCGGCGGACGCGTTGCGGCAGGCGTGGGGACTGCTGGCCGGGTTGTGGAGCGCGACCGATGCGGACTGATGTGCGGATCGACTGGACGATCCCACCCCTCGCACGCGGTGTGACCGGTGCGCTGCAACGGTTTTTCGGGCCGGGCGCGAAACGCGGCGAATACCTGGTGCAGGCGGTCGGCGGCGTGCTGTGCCTGGCCCTGCTGGTGTGGTGGACCGCGCGGGGTTTCCGGGACTGGTCGGCCGGGCAGATCGTGGTCGCGCTGCTCATCGCGTTCGACGTCGTGGGCGGCGTGCTCACCAACGCGACCAACGCGGCGAAGCGCTGGTACCACCGGCAGGCGCCCGGGATGACCCGCGAACGGCTGCTGTTCGTCGGCGTGCACGTGCTGCACCTCGCCGCGGTGGCCTTCGTGCTGCGAACCGGGGCGTGGCCGTGGTTCCTGCTCAACGCGGTGGTGCTCGCGGGCTCGGCGCTGCTCGTCGAGTTCGTCCCGCTGGAGGTCAAGCGGCCGGTCGCGATGGCCACCCTGCTCGCGGCCGTGGCGCTCAACGAGATCCTGGCCCCGCTGCCGGGCGCGCTCGGCTGGTTCGTGCCCTTCTTCTACCTCAAACTGCTGGTGTGCCATCTGGTTCCGGAGGCGCCGATGTCCCGGCGCGCGCCCGACGCCTGAACTCAGGGGCCGTCGCAGAGCGCCGGTGGATCGGCGGGGCTGGGGAAGTCGTGGGAAAGGCTGGTGCACAGGCGGCGGATCGCGTCGTGGGTGTCGGTGGTCCACGGGATGATGGTCTGGTCGCGGCTGCCGCTGGCCAGGGTGCCGTCCGGGCTCCACGCGATCGCGCTGACCGGGGCGGTGTGCCCGGTGAGCGTGGCCCACGCGGTGTAGGTGGCGCCGTCCCACAGGGTCACCGTGTTGTCCGTCCCCATGGTGGCCAGGAAACGCTGGTCCGGGCTGAACGTGGTGGACGAGATCTGGTCGGTCTGGCTGGTCAGCTCGGCGATCCGGGCGAAGGTCTCGGTGTCCCAGATGGACACCTTCCCCTCCGGGCCGCGCGGACCGGTCACCGCGAGCCGTTTGCCGTCCGGGCTGAAGGTGACCGCGAGCGCCGGTCCGTCGGTGACCTTCAGCGTCGCCCGCGGGGTGTAGGTGGTGGTGTCCCACAGTTGCACGACGCCGCCCCTGGTCGCGACCGCGAGCAGCCGCCCGTCCGGGGCGTAGGCCAGGTCGACGGGGACGTCGCCGTCGAGGACCCGGTCGACCGCGCGCCGCGCGGTGATGTCCCACAGCCGGATCGGCACGCCCGCGCCGAGGATCGCGAGCGTGCGCGAATCCGGGCTGAAGATCGCTTTGGTGACCGGGCCGGACACGGTGTCCACCACGTCGAACGTGTTCGTGTCGCGGAGCACCGCGCCGGTCGGCTCGCTGGTCACCAGCAGCCGGCCGTCGCGGCTGTACGCGGGCGGGCCGAGGTTGCGCAGGTTCACCGGAGTGCCGCCGGGCGCCAGCACCCGGCGCAGGTGGCGCTGGTTGTCCCAGAAGATCAGGTTCCCGTCGATGCTGCGGCTCACCATGCTGAACCCGTCCGGGCTGTAGGCGATTCCGGCGACGGTGTCGGTGTGGCCGAGGAACGGCAACTGGGAACGGCTCCACAGCAGCGTGCTCCCGCCGCTGCCGGTGCCCGCGATGAACCGGCCGTCCGGGCTGAACGTGGCGCTGGTGATGGAATTGTTGCGGCTCTTGACCAGTTGCCCGATCTTCGCGCGGCGCGCCACGTCCCACGCGAACAGGTTCGAATGCGCGTCGACCGAAACGAGCCGCCCGCCGGTCGGATCGAAGGCCAGGCTCAGGACCGCGGTCTGGTGCCCGGGGAGATCCGCGATGTGCTGCCGGGTTCCGGTGTCCCACAAGGTGATTTCGGTGCCCGGCCCGGCGACGGCGAGCATCCGCCCGTCCGGGCTGTAGGCCAGCGTGTGCCACGGGTACCGCGCCACCGGCAGGGTGGCGACCGGCGCGGAACCGGTCAGGTCCCACAGGCCGATCCGCCCGTCGGCGTCGGTGAAGGCCAGTTCCCGGCCGTCCGGCCGGATCGCGATGTCCGCGGCCACGGACTGCCCGGCCGGCGCGGTCACCGTCGCCAGGGGTGTGCCGTGCGTGGCGTTCCAGAGCTTGACGACGTTGCTCGTGTTGACGGTCGCCAGCGTCCGTCCGTCCGGGCTCAGCCGGATCCGCCGCACGCCACCGCCCACCGTGATCCGGGGGTTGAGTTCGGTTCCGCTGCCCACGTCCCAGAGGACGATCTGCCCGTCCGAGGTGCCGGCCGCCAGGTGTTCGCGGCCTTCCGAGTCGACGCTGAACGTCAGCGTCACCACCTGCCCGAACTGCCCGTTCAGTTCCCGGATCCGGGTGTGGCTGCCGAGGTCCCAGAGCTCGATGGTCCCCGGCTTCCCGGGGGTGGCGAACCAGCCGCCGGTCGAGCTGAACGCCACCTCGGCGTTCACCCCGTAGGGCGCCGGGAGCTGGGCGTCGTAGTCGTGCCGGGACGCGAGGCTGAGCACCGCGCTGCGCGCCTCGGGGGTGGGGTAGCGCTGGTACGCCTCGAGCGCCGCGCGGATCGCCTGGGCGACGTCCCGGCCCGCCGCGGTCTGCGCCTCCGCGGCGAGCTGGCGCGAGGTCGCGATGTTGCCCTGGACGACCGCGTCGTCGCGGGCCCGCATCGCCACGACCGAGATCGCGACCGCGGCCACCAGCAGGATCGCCAGCGTCGCGGCGAGCACGCGCAGCTGCCGGGTCCGGTGCTGGGTCGCGGCCTGTTCCCGCGCGTCGGCGGTGATGCTCGCGCGCAGGAAAGCCGACTCCCGGTCGGTGAGGCTGTCGCAGTGCTCGTCCGCCCAGGCGCGCGCGAGGCTGAGCCGGACGCCGCGGTAGAGCGCCCCGGGATCGCGTTCGACGGCCTCCCAATCCGCCGCGGCCTCGGTGACCTGGCGGTGGATGCGCAGGCCGTCCCGGTCCTCGGCCAGCCAGCCGCGCAGCCGCGGCCAGTGCCGGACGAGGGCCTCGTGGGCGATCTCGATGCTGTCCTGGCCGAGGGTGACCAGCCGCGCGTCGGCGAGGGTGTCCAGCACGACGGCCGTGTTGGCGTCCTCGTCCAGTTCGGACCGGGCCACCCGGCGCTTGGTGTCCTGGGTGCCTTCGCCCAGGGCGACCAGGCGCAGCAGGATCTGCCGCGCCCGCCGCTGCTGCTCGGGTTCCAGCGCGGTGTAGGCGTTTTCGGCGGTCTTGGTGACCGCGCCGTGGATGCCGCCCGCGGCTTCGTAACCGGCCAGGGTGAGGGTGTTGCCGCGACGCCTCCGCCAGGTTTCCAGCAGGGCGTGCGACATCAGCGGCAGCACCCCCGCCTGCTCGGTCGCGTCGGCGACGATCCGGGCCAGCAGCGCGCCCTCCACCGCGCAGCCGGCCTGCACGGCGGGGCCGGTGATGGCCCGGCGGAGCTCGTCGGTGGTCATCGGGCCGACGGTCACGTGCGTCTCGGTGAGCGCCCGCGCGAGCTCGGGACGTGCGGCGCAGTGCGCGTAGAAGTCGGCCCGCACGCCGAGCACCACGCGGCAGCGGCTGTTCTCCGCGCCGGTCGCCCGCAGCAGCGCGTCGAGGAACCGGCTCCGCTCCTCGTCGTCCCGGCAGAGCGTGAACACCTCCTCGAACTGGTCGACCACCAGCACCAGCTCGGCCGACGGTGACCGGTCGACGACCGCCTGGCGCACCGCGCGGTGCAGGTTCTCCGGATCGGCGGCGAGTTCGGTGCGCAGCAGGCCGGCGGTCGAACCGGTGAGCCGGGCGAGGTGGATCGCGCATTCCTCCAGCGGCCGCGCGCCGGGGGTGAACACGACCGCGAGCCCGTCGGAGTCGCCGCCCCGCAGGCGGGGCAGGACCCCGGCGCGCAGCAGTGAGGACTTGCCGGCGCCGGACACGCCGAACACCGGCACCAGCCGGTACCGGGCCAGCCGGGCGAGCACCTCGTCGATCAGCCGCTCGCGGCCGAGGAACCGGTCGGCGTCCTCGGTGCCGAAGGCGGCCAGCCCGACATACGGCGAGCGTTCGTCGTCCTCGGACGGTCCGTTCCCGGTCTCCTCCGCCTGCAACTCGGCGGCGACCGTCCGCCAGCGCCGTTCCCATTCGACGGGATCGCCGCCGCAGGCCCGGACATAGGCCAGCGTCACGCCCAGCGAGGGCAGTTTCCGCCCGCCGGCCGCATCGGACAACGTCCCGGCCGAGTAGTGTGCCCGCTGCCCGAGCTCCCGGTAGGTCGGGCTACCGGCCTGTTCACGGAGATTCCGCAGGTCCGCGGCGAACCGTAGCAGCACACCGTCGCCCACCTCCAGTGGACGCTCTCGACGAGCCACCCCATCACTCCCTTTTCCGGCGACACATTGTTCGGGAGTCGTTGTTCGGCGTCCAGATACCGACACCGAACAAATGAAAGGCGATAAACACGGCCACAGCGGTGGTCAAGACCGGGGGTGCCACCGCGATCTGGGGGAGAAGGGGGAGGCTGGGGCGGTTCGACGGGTGGGAGCGCCGAACCGCTCCAGCTTTTCGCCGCCCACCGAATTGCTCCGTTCCGGGTACCCCGGTGCCCGGACCGAGCAGCCCGATGACTTACCTCCGGGTAACCACCTACTTATTTGTCGGTACTTGTCGACATGACCGTGGCGGGAAACGATTGCACCGGCGCGCCACGTCGGAGAAGCAATCGAAACCGGAGAAAACCACAGTGAACGACACCAATTCGGCCGCATCCGCGACCGTCCTCGGCCTCGGCGAGATGGGCCGGGCCCTGGCGCGCGCGTTCCTCGCCGACGGCCGCACCACGACCGTGTGGAACCGCACGGCGGCCAAGGCCGACGAACTGGTCGCGCGGGGAGCCGTGCGCGCGGCGACGGTCGGCGAAGCGGTCGCGGCCAGCCCGGTGGTGGTCGTCTGCGTCCTGGACTACCCCACCGTGCACGAACTGCTCGACCCGCTCGCGGAAACCCTTTCCGGCCGCGTGGTGGTGAACCTCACCACCGGCACCCCGGCGCAGGCCCGCGAAACCGCCGAATGGGCCGCCCGGCACGGCATCACGTATCTCGACGGCGGGATCATGGCCACCCCGGACATGATCGCCCAGCCGGGCTCGCTGCTGCTGTACAGCGGTTCGCGGACCGCGTTCGACGAGCACCGCGCGCTGCTGGACCTGCTCGGCGAGAGCCGGTTCCACGGCGAGGACGCCGGGCTGGCCTCGCTGCACGATCTGGCGCTGCTCTCGGCGATGTACTCGATGTTCGCGGGGTTCCTGCACGCCACCGCGCTGGTCGGCACCGAAGGGGTGCAGGCGACGGAGTTCGCGCCGACGGTGGTCGGCTGGCTCACCGCGCTCGCGCCCATCCTGCCCGAGTTCGCGAAGGTCATCGACAGCGGCGACTACGCGAGCGAGGTCCAGAACGTCAACTTCACCAAATCGGCGATCGACAGCATCGTGCGGGTCAGCCGGGACCAGGGGATCGCGGTCGACGTGCCCGGGGTGGTCCAGAAGCTGCTCGACCAGCAGGTGGCCGAGGGTCACGGGGAATCCGGTAGCACCCGGATCTACGAAGGAATCCGCCACCCGGCCTGAACCGCCTACACCGGGAGCAAGGGACCTTTACTCCGGTTAGGCCGGAGTAAAGGTCCCTCGCTCCCGTTCTACCGGAGTGAAGGTCCCTTCCTGCCGCGGCGGGCCGATGGCGGTCCCGGGCGCGCAACTCGGTTCACAGTGCTTCCAGGATGGTGGCGTTCGCCTGGCCGCCGCCCTCGCACATGGTCTGCAGGCCGTACCGGGCGCCGCGCTGGCGCATCGCATTGACCAGGGTGCCCATCAGCCGGGTGCCGCTCGCGCCGAGCGGGTGGCCGATCGCGAGCGCGCCGCCGTTGACGTTGACCTTGGCCAGGTCGGCGCCGGTTTCCTGCTGCCAGGCCAGGACCACGCTGGCGAAGGCCTCGTTGACCTCGAACAGGTCGATGTCGGACAGCCGCAGACCCGCGCGCCGCAGCACCTTCTCGGTGGCCGGGACGATGCCGGTGAGCATGAGCAGCGGGTCCGAACCGGTCACCGCGAAACTGTGCAGGCGCGCCAGCGGGCGCAGGCCGAGCCGCGCGGCGACCTCGCTGGAGGTGATCAGCACCGCCGAGGCGCCGTCGTTGATCGGGCTGGTGTTGCCCGCGGTGACCGACCAGTCGATCTGCGGGAACCGTCGCGCCATCGCGGGATCGACGAAGGACGGCGGGAGCCCGGCGAGCGCCTCGAGCGAGGTGCCCGGACGGACCGATTCGTCGGTGACCACGTCGCCGATCGGCACGAGCTGGCTGTCGAAGAGGCCGTCGGCGTGCGCCTTCGCCGCCTTCTGGTGCGAGGTGAGCGCGAAGGAATCCATGGCCTCCCGGCTGATCGCCCACTTCGCCGCGATCAGCTCGGCGCTGATTCCTTGCGGCACAAGGCCTTCCGGGTACCGGGCGGCCAGGCTCGGGCCGAACGGGTCGGTGCCGGGCGGCACGTTCGACCACATCGGCACCCGGCTCATCGACTCGACCCCGCACGCGATCACCACGTCGTAGGCCCCGGCCAGGACGCCCTGCGCCGCGAAGTGCACGGCCTGCTGGCTGCTGCCGCACTGCCGGTCGACGGTGGTGGCGGGGACGCTTTCCGGCAGCCCGGCCGCGAGGGCCGCCCAGCGGGTGGTGTTCTGCGCCTGCTCGCCGACCTGGTCGACGGTCCCGCCGATCACGTCGTCGATCAGTTCCGGGTCGATCCCGGTCCGCTCGACCAGCGCGCGCAGCGTCTCGGCCAGCAGCGTCACCGGATGCACGTGGTGCAGCGAGCCGCCGGGCTTCCCCTTGCCGATCGGCGTCCGGACCGCTTCCACGATGACCGCGTCTCGCATGATGCCCTCCTGAAGTTAGTGAGTTGGAAACTCCAACTCACGGTTTCACCTCCTGAGTTGGAAATCAAGACGGACCTCTGAGACGATGGCGACATGACAGACCGGCCCCGGGCGTGCTCGATCGCGAACGCGCTGGCGATCGTCGGCGAGCGGTGGAGCCTGCTCGCGCTGCGCGAGGTCTTCCTCGGGGTGCGGCGGTTCGACCAGATCGCGCGGAACACCGGCGCGAGCCGGGACATCCTCACCGCGCGGCTGCGCAAGCTGGTCGAAGCCGGGGTGCTGGAGAAGCGGCAGTACGAACAGCACCCACCGCGGTACGAATACGTGCTCACCGAACCCGGGCGCGCGCTGCATCCGGTGCTGATCGCGTTGATGGACTGGGGCGACCGCTACGTCACCGAGGGCCCGGCGCCCACGGTGTGGCGGCACAGCTGCGGCGAGGTCTTCACGCCGCGGACCGTGTGCGAGTGCTGCGGAGAACCGGTCCGCCTCGCCGATATGACCCTGGTCCGCACCACCCGCCTCCCCGGCTGACCCCTGCTCCCGGAGAAACCGGCAGGAAGGGACCTTTGCTCCGGTCTCGCGGGAGCAAGGGAGATTTACTCCGGTTGAACCGTAGTAAAGGTCCCTTGCTCCCGGTCACGATCCCGGAGGTGCGGTGGCGGTGTGCAGGCGGCCGGTGAGGGTGTGCACGTGGTCGCGGAGTTCGGGGGTCGCCTGGTCGAGGGTGAAGGGGTGGCCCAGGGCGGTCACGGCCATCAGGTGCTGCGCGACCAGGTCGAGGTCGTCGCCGCCCAGGCGGACCGTGCAGGTTCCGGAGTCGGCGGCGTCCACCCGCCCGGGGATCTGCGCCACGAGCTTGCCCAGCCGCCCCGAGACCACCGGCGCCGCCGCGTGCACGGTGAGTTCCGCGGTGTACCGGTACGGCGCCGAGGTCAGGGTGCGGGCCAGGTAGGTGGCCGCGTCCGGGGCGGGCAGTTCGCGCGGGGTGAACCGCCGGTGGGTCGGCGACGGATGGGCGAGCCGGTCCGCGCGGAAGGTCCGCCAGCCGTCCCGGTCGGGGTCGTAGGCGATCAGGTACCACCGGCCGTACACGGTGACCAGGTGATGCGGTTCGACCCGCCGCGAGCTCGGGGTCCCGTCGCGCCCGGTGTACTCGAACGACAGCAGCTCGTGATCGCGGCACGCGGTGGCGAGCACGGCGAGCGTCGCCGGTTCGGCCCGCGGCCCGCCGCGGAGGAACACCGGCACGGTCGCCCCCGCGACCGCGGCGACCTGCTGCCGCAGCCGCGCGGGCAGCACCTGTTCCAGTTTGGCCAGCGCGCGCACCGAAGTCTCCTCGATCCCGGACACGCTGCCCCCGGCCGCGGTGAGCAGCCCGGCGGCCACCGCGACGGCCTCGTCGTCGTCCAGCACCAGCGGCGGCAGGTTCCGGCCGGACGCGAGCCGGTACCCGCCCGAGGTCCCGGTGGTGCCCTCGACCGGATACCCCAGTTCCCGCAGCCGTTCGATGTCCCGGCGCACGGTCCGGCCGGTGACCTCGAGCCGCTCGGCGAGTTCGGCGCCGGTCCATTCGCGACGGCTCTGCAACAACGTCAGCAGGCGCAGCATCCGGGCGGGCATGTTCGTCGTCACAAAAATCAGCTTGCCACGGATTGAGGACACCCGGTGTCCTAAAGCGTCCTTAGGGTCGGTGCCATGACCAACACCGAATCCCAGACTTTCGACCTCACCGCCGTGCGCGGTCCCGTCTTCCGTCCCGGTGACGACGGTTTCGACGAGGAGCGGGCCGGTTTCCAGACCGCCTTCGGCCACCGCCCGGCGGTGATCGTCGGCGCCCTCGACGCGGCGGACGTCCAGGCCGCGGTCCGGTACGCCGGATCGCGCGGCCTGCCGGTGGCCGTGCAGTTGACCGGGCACGGGCTCTCCGTGGCCAACGAAGGCGGCGTGCTGATCAGCACGCGCCGGATGACCGGGGTCCGGATCGACGCGGACAGGGGGACCGCGTGGGTCGAGGCGGGGGTGCGCGCGGAACGGCTGATCGACGCCGCCGCGAAGCACGGATTGGCCCCGCTGAGCGGATCCTCCCCGCACGTCGGCGTGGTGTCCTACACGCTCAGCGGCGGCCTGGGCCTGATGGCCCGCCAGTACGGCTACGCCGCCGACCACGTGCGCGCCCTCGACGTGGTGACCGCGGACGGCGAACTCCGGCAGGTCACCGCCGAAGCGGAGCCGGACCTGTTCTGGGCGCTGCGCGGCGGCCGGGACAACTTCGGCGTGGTGACCGGGCTGGAGGTCGGCCTGGTCCCGGTGACCCGGCTCTACGGCGGGGAGGTGGCCTTCGACGGCGCCACCGATGCCGCGGAGATCCTGAACGCGTACCGGGAATGGACCACCACGCTGCCCGACGAGATGACCACGTCGGTGTCCCTGCTCCCGTTCCCGGACGCCCCTTGGGCCCCGGAACCGTTGCGCGGCAAGTACGCCGTCGCCGTCCGGGTGGTCTACACCGGCGACCCGGCGGAGGGCGAGCGGCTGGTGGCGCCGCTGCGCGCGATCGCCCCGGCCCTGGTCGACTCGGTGCGGGAACTGCCGTTCACCGAATCCGCCTCGATCTACCACGATCCGACCACGCCGCACGGCTATCTCGGGAACAGCGCCCTGCTCACCGAACTGGATCCCGCGGTGCCGCAACGGATCGTGGACATCTCCGGGCCCAGCGCACCGGTCCCGTGCATCGTCGAGGTGCGGCACCTCGGCGGCGCGGTCTCACGCGAACCGGCCGTCCCCAACGCCGTCGGGCGCCGGGAAGCCCGGTACATCCTGCGCGTGCTGTCCCCGACCGACGGTTTCGACGTGGACGTGATCCGGTCCGTCCACAAGCGATTCTTCGACGCGGCGCGGGAACAGACCGTCGGCCGGTCGCTGAACTTCGTCTTCGGGGAGAGCACCGCGACCGAGCAGGCGGCCGAGATCTACGCGCCCGCCGACCTCCGGCGTCTCGCCGAGCTCAAGGCCGTCTACGACCCGGCGAACACCTTCCGCAGCAACCACAACATCCGCCCGGCCTGAGGGGGAGACACATGACCACGTTCGTTCTGGTGCCCGGCGCCTTCCACGGCGGCTGGTGGTACGAACCACTCGTGCGCGAGCTGCGGAAGCTCGGGCACACGGCCCATCCGCTGACCCTGACCGGGATCGGCGACCGCGCTCACCTGATCAGCGCCTCGGTGAACCTGGACACGCACATCCAAGACGTGGTGGGCCTGCTGGAGACCGAGGACATCACCGACGCCGTGCTGTGCGGGCACAGCGCGGGCGGCATGGTGATCGCCGGGGCCGCCGACCGCGTCCCCGAACGGATCGACGCGGTCGTCCACGTCGACGCCTTCGTGCCGGGGGACGGGGATTCGATGTGGGACCTGGCCGGGGAGTACTGGCAGCGCCAGTACCTGGCCGGAACCGGAGTGAACGGTTACACGTTCGACCCGTTCCCCGGCCTGGATCCCCGGACGACCCCGCATCCGCTGGCCGCCGCCCTCCAGCGCATTCGCCTCACCGGGGCGGCGGCCCGGATCCGGCGCCGCGACTTCGTGTATTTGGCCGCGTTCGAGGAAACCCCGTTCGCCGGGACCTTCGAGCGGCTCCGGAATGATCCCGCCTGGCACGTGCATTCCCTGCCGTACGGGCACAACATCATCGGCGAGGCGCCGGACGAGCTGCTGCGGATCCTGCTGGCCGCGGCTCAGTCGAACCGCAAGCGCAGCACCGAACCGGAGGCCTGAGTCAGGTAGGCGTCCCCGGGCCGCCCGAAGCCGCGGGCGAACCGGATCGAGGTCGGACGGTCCAAACCGGACAGCAGGAGGCAGGACCGGCCGCGCAGATCGACGCGGTAGAGCTCGCCGCTGCCGTAGGTGGTCGCGTAGAGCCGGTGGTCGGGACCGACCGCGAGATCGTCGAGCAGCTCGCCCTCCCCGGACGGGGACAGTTCGGCCAGCCTCTCGTGTTCGCCGGGCCGGGCCCGCGGCACCCGGACGATCGGGGAACGGGGATCCAGGAGCAGCGTGGTGAACACCTGCCCGCCCAGGGTGGTGACCCCGTTGGCGCCGTAGAGCGGGACCCGCCAGTCCGGGTCGACGTGGCCACCGGGGCGGAACTTGACCAGCCCGGCGAACGGATCGGAGACGTACAGGTTCCCCGCCGCGTCGAATTCGGCGCCGTTGGCCGAACCCAGGACGTCACCGGTGACGTAGGGCTCGGGGGCCGGGCGATCGGGATCGAACCGGACCACGCCCGAAGGCGCGGCATGGCTTGCCGGGTTGTTGCCGAAGTTGGCGTACAGCTGGCCGCCCGGTCCCCGCCGGATCGCGCCGGGCGCGGGCAGCGGAACCGTCGCGCGGAGGTCACCGGCCGGGCCGTAGGCCTCCAGCCGGTTACCGGTCAGATTCGCCAGCCACACCCGGCCGCGGCCGTCGAACTCGAGGTTCTCGTACCAGTCGGTGGCGGTGTGGAAGGTGGTGACGGCCGGTTTGTTCCCCGGGCACGAGCCGGTCGCCCCGGCCGCGGCGGCGGTGTGCGCCGGGATCGTGGTCAGGCCGAGGATCGTCGCGAGCACAACGAAAATCCGCATACCGCACGCTACCGGGAACCTGCCGGGTTCGGGGGTCGTGAGTGTTCCGACCGGTTCCAACCGGCCCAAACACTCACGACCCCGGTG
This sequence comes from Amycolatopsis anabasis, assembly GCF_009765355.1. Lineage (GTDB taxonomy): Bacteria > Actinomycetota > Actinomycetes > Mycobacteriales > Pseudonocardiaceae > Amycolatopsis > Amycolatopsis anabasis. The sequence continues at coordinate 48,724 of NZ_VTHK01000017.1, forward strand.
ACTCGGCGAGGGGCTACGGCTTGAGGTCGACCGCGGCGCGGAAGGAGCCGTCCATGTAGAACGGCGTCGAGGTGTGCTCGTGGGTGATCTTCCAGGCGCCGTCGATCTTGCGCAGGCACACCGTCCCGCGGAACCAGAGCTCGAACTTCTCCGGCTCGCCCTGCGGTTTCGCCGAGAGGCGGTAGAGGCCGTGGCAGTAGGCGACCTCCGCGCCGGCGGCCACCGAGAGGTCGGTGATGTCGAACTCGAGCGGCCCGTCGAAGGTGGCGAACCACTCCCGCATGCCACGCGGGTCGAGGACCTCGGCGCCCGCGGTCCGCAGGGGCGGGGCGAGGTCGCACCGGACGATCTCCGGTGCGTACTGGGCCACGAGCCGCTCGGGGTCCTTCGCCCGCATCGCGGACTCCTGTTCGGCCAGCAGTTCGCGGATCCGCGCCTCGTCCTGGCTCACCGCGGTGTCGACCGGTGCGTTCACGATGCCCTCCCAGGCTCTCCGGCGCCCCCGTCGGGCGCCTCTCGTCCGGGACGTCGAAGCCACCGGGGGAGGATTCGACGTCCCGGATGAGAAGATTCCGGCGAATGCTGGAGGCGCCGGTGAAGAACAGCGACGAGATCGAAACCCTGCTGCGCGAGCTGGCGCCGCAGGTGCTCGGCGCGGTCGTGCGCCGCTACGGCGACTTCGACTCCTGCGAGGACGCGGTGCAGGAGGCCCTGCTCGCGGCCGCGGTCCAGTGGCCGGAGGAAGGGGTGCCGGGCAGTCCGAAGGGGTGGCTGATCCGGACCGCGTCCCGCCGCCGGATCGAGCTGTGGCGCAACGAGTCGGCCCGCCGCTGCCGCGAGGAGACCGTCGCCGCGATGGCGCCGCCGGACCCCGATCCGGTCCCGGCCGTCGACGACACGCTGACCCTGCTGTTGCTGTGCTGCCACCCGTCCCTCACCACGGCCTCCCAGGTGGCGCTGACCCTGCGTGCCGTCGGCGGGCTGAGCACCCCGGAGATCGCCCGCGCGTTCCTGGTCCCGGAATCCACCGTGGCCCAGCGCATCAGCCGGGCGAAACAGCGGATCAAGGCCGGTGGCGCCGAATTCCGGATGCCCCCGCCGGACGAACTCGCCGAGCGGATCGCCGCGGTGCTGCACGTGCTGTACCTGGTCTTCAACGAGGGCTACACCGCCAGTTCCGGTGCCGCGCTGCACCGCGTCGAGCTGACCGCCGAGGCGATCCGCCTGACCCGGCAGCTGCGCGAGCGCCTGCCCGCCGACGGCGAGGTGACCGGGCTGCTGGCCCTCATGCTGCTCACCGACGCCCGCCGCCCGGCGCGGACCCGGCCGGACGGCGCCCTGGTGCCGCTCGCCGAGCAGGACCGCGGCCGGTGGGACGCCGAAGCGATCGCCGAGGGGCTCGCCCTGATCACCGAGACGCTGGCCACCGCGCCGATCGGCCCCTACCAGCTGCAGGCCGCGATCGCCGCGGTGCACGACGAGGCCAAGAGCGCGCAGGACACCGACTGGCCGCAGATCCTGGGGCTGTACGAACTGCTGCGCCACCTCGCGCCCGGCCCGATGGTCACGCTCAACCGGATCGTCGCCCTGGCCATGGTCCAGGGGCCGCGGGCCGGGCTGGCGCAGCTCGCCGAGGCGGAGACCGACCCCGCGCTCGCCGGGCACCACCGGGTGCACGCCGTCCGCGCCCACCTGCTCGACCTCGCCGGCGACCGGGACACCGCCCGCGAGCAGTACGAACTGGCCGCGAGCCGTACCCTGAGCGTGCCCGAGCAGCGCTACCTCGCCTCCCGGGCCGCGCAGCTCGCCACCTCGGGCTGAACCACCGAACACCTGGAGTTTTCGCACGTTGTCCGACCAAACCCGCCTGCGCGCCGATTGCGCGAACTGCTTCGGCCTGTGCTGCGTCGCACTGGCCTTCTCGCCGTCGGCGGACTTCCCGATCGACAAGCCCGCCGGGGACCCGTGCCGGAACCTGCGGGAGGACTACCGCTGCGGCATCCACGCCCGCCTCCGGCAGGAGGGGTTCGCGGGCTGCACCGTCTACGACTGCTTCGGCGCGGGGCAGCAGGTCTCCCAGGTCACCTTCGGCGGGCGGAGCTGGCGGGAGTCGCCGGGCACGGCGAAGCGGATGTTCGAGGTCTTCCCGATCATGCGGCAGCTCCACGAACTCCTCTGGTACCTGACCGAGGCGCTTTCCTTGTCCGAGGCTCGCTCGCTGCACCCCGAACTCGGCCGCGCGCTCGCGGAGACCGAACGCCTCACGCGAGCCGATCCCGCAACCCTGCGCGACCTGGATGTGGCGGCGCACCGGGAAGGCGTCAACGTCCTGCTGCTGCGCACGAGCGAACTCGTGCGCGCCGGAGCCGGGCCGCGGAAGAAGAAGGACCGCAGGGGAGCCGATCTGATCGGCGCGAACCTCAAGGGCGCGGACCTGCGCGGCGCCACCCTGCGCGGGGCCTACCTCATCGGGGCGAACCTCAAGGGCGCGGATCTGCGCACGACCGATCTCATCGGCGCCGATTTCCGGGACGCCGATCTGCGCGGCGCCGATCTCACCGGGAGCATCTTCCTCACCCAGGCCCAGGTCAACGCGGCGAAGGGCGACGACGGCACGAAACTGCCGCCGTCGCTGCGCCGCCCCGCGCACTGGACGTGATCACCGCCGGTCGGTGCGCAGGAAATCCGGTTCCCGCTCGGCCCAGCCCGGCACGTCCAGCGCGTTGAGGGCCGAGACGATCCGCTTCTCCTCGTAGGTGAAATGCGTTTCCAGCAGGGCGGCCAGGGTGTCCAGTTCGGTGCGCACGCGCCGGGCCTCGCCCGGGCCCGCGCCCGGGGCCAGGCCGTCGAGCAGCGCTTCGAGTTCGCGCAGGACCTCGGTCACCAGGTGGTGATCGCGCCGCAACTCGTCCAGCACCGGGCGCAGTTCCGGGAACCGTTCGGCCAGCGCGGGGAACGCCCCGGCGTCCTCGCCGGTGTGGTGCCGGGTCAGCGCCGAGCAGAAGGTCAGGCAGTGCGCCCGCAGTTCGCGTGGCCGCTCCCCGTGACCGTCCAAAAAGGAATCGACATCCGCGCGCAGGCGGTCCAGCTCCTCGCGGAGCCAGAGGTGCACTTCGATCAGCTGATGGCCGAAGGCCGCGAGGCGGCCGTCCGGCTCGGTGGGTGTTTCCAAGATCGTCCCAGCATCCGGCGCCTCCATGTCCTCGGCGATCTGCTTGCCGGGTACACCGCGACGCTGGCTCGGATCTTCACCATCCGGCGCGGGGACTGTCAAGCGAGTTTGGCCGCCTGCGCCTGGAGGTAGCGCTGGGCGGGCAGGCTGAGCGTGCCGCGGGCGGCCTTCCGGTAGTACTCGCGGGCGGTTTCGCGATCACCGGCGCGTTCGTGCAGATGCGCCCGGACCGCGTCGAGGCGGTGCCCCGGCACCCGGGAATCGGTTTCGAGTTCGGCGAGCAGGTCCAGCCCGGCCCGCGGCCCGCGCACCATCGCGGTGGCGACCGCGCGGTTGAGGGTGACCACCGGGTTCGGCGCGATGCGGTCGAGGATCCCGTACAGGATCAGGATCTGGGCCCAGTCGGTGTCCTCGGCGCTCGGGCTTTCGGCGTGCACGGCGGCGATGGCCGCCTGCAGCTGGTACGGGCCGAGCGAGTGGTGGGCGAGGCCGTGGCTGATCAGGGCGGTGCCCTCGGCGATCAGGTCCCGGTCCCACCGGGTGCGGTCCTGGTCGTCGAGCGGGATCATCACGCCGTCCGGGGTCGTGCGGGTGTCGCGGCGGGACTCGGTGAGCAGCATCAGGGCCAGCAGCCCGGTCACCTCCCCGTCCTCGGGCAGCAGCCGGTGCACCTGCCGGGTCAGCCGGATCGCCTCGGCGGTCAGGGACGGCCGGTGCAGGTCGGGCCCGGAGGTGGCGGTGTAGCCCTCGTTGAAGATCAGGTACAGCACGTGCAGCACCACGCGCAGCCGTTCGGCGCGCTCGGGCTCGCCGGGCATGCGGAAGGTGGCGCCGGTGGCCTTGATCCGCTGTTTCGCGCGGCTGATGCGCTGGGCCATCGTGGTTTCCGGGACCAGGAACGCGCTCGCGATCTCGGCGGTGGTCAGCCCGCCGACCGCGCGCAGGGTCAGCGCGAGCTGGGAGGGCGGCGAGAGTTCGGGGTGGCAGCACAGGAAGAGCAGGGTCAGCGTGTCGTCGGTGTGCTGCCCGCCGCCGTCCTCGCCGGGCCCGGCGACGAACAGGGCGTGCGGCGGGATTCGGGCGGCGACGGTGTCCTCGCGCCGCCGCCGCGCCACCTCGCTGCGCGCGAGATCGGCCAGCCGCCGCCCGGCGACGGTGATCAGCCAGGCCACCGGCTCCCCGGGCACGCCCTGCTCGGGCCACTGCAGGGCCGCGGCCAGCAGGGCCTCCTGCACCGCGTCCTCGCAGGCGTCGAACCGGCCGTGCCGCCGGACGAGCACGCCGAGGACCTGCGGCGCCAGCGGGCGCAGCAGGTCCTCGATCGAGCGGCCTTCGCTCACATGTCGGTCCCGGCCGAGAACATCACCGGACGAACTTCGACGGCCAGCCCGTCGATCTTCGTATCGGGGATCATCCGGGCCAGTTCGATGGCGCGTTCCTTGCTCTCCACGTCGACCAGGTAGTAGCCGCCCATGAACTCCTTGGCCTCCAGGAACGGCCCGTCGGTCACCGCGGGCACGCCGCCCTGGGACCGCACGACCGCGCTGTTGGCCGGATCGGCGAGCCCGTGCGTGCTGATCATCTCGCCGGATTCCTCGATGGTCCGCATGAATTCCTGGTGGCCGTTCATCACCGCCTCGCGCTCCTCCTCGGTCAGCGCTTCCAGGATGGCCGGGTTGACTTGCATGATCAGCAGGTACTTCACCTGAACTCCTCTAGCCGGCGGGGTGTCCGGAGTGGACCCTCTCATCAGGCAGTCGGAGGCGCTCGGGGTTTCTCGACATCGCTGGCGAAGAAAGTGCGAGATCCGCGAGACCGGTCGGCGAGAGCACCCCGCGGAAGTGGGCCAGCGCCTCGGCGCGCTCGCTCTCCGGGTAGCCGGTGACGTCGCCGACCTGCGCGGCCAGTTCGGTGAGGTCCTCGAGCGCACGCATGGACCGGTAGTAGGCCACGAGCGCGGGGTCGAGGTCCACCGGCCCGTACCCGTCGAAGAACCACGCCTGCTCGCGCGGGCCGACCGGCGCGAAGTAGAGCACCCCGCCGAGCACGAACATCAGGTCGAGTTCCGGTGGGGCGAGCACGGCGTCGTCCCAGTCGATCAGCCACACCCGCTCGTCGCCCCGGACCAGCACGTTGCCCAGGTGCGGGTCGCCGTGGCAGACGACCCCCGGCCGGTCGGGCAGCCGCCCCGCCAGGTCTCCGGCCTGCTCGAGGAGGTCCCCGATGCGGCCGGACGCGGTGCGCCAGTCCGCCGCCAGGGCGCGGACCAGGTGATCCCCGGAGGGCGCGCGCAGCCGCTCGTCGAGGGACCGCACCTCGGCCGCCCACCGCTCGTGGTCGCGCCGCTCCCGGGGCAGGAGGTCCGCCATCCCGGCCGGGGCGGCGTGCACCCGCGCCAGCAACGCGCCGAAGGACTGCCAGTGCCGCTCGGTCATCCGGCCGAGCGCGCCCTCGTCCGACACCCACGGCACCAGGGACAACCGGCGGCCTTCCCGTTCGCTCCAGGGTTTCCCCGAACGAGCGGTCAAGGGCGCCGCGATCCCCGGCACGCCGAGCGCGGCGAGCCGCGCCGGGACGAGCAGCCCGGCCGTGCTCCCGCCGCCGCTCCACTTGACCGCGTACCGATCACCACCGGACCCGGTTCCGCACCAGACCGCCGCGGCCGTGTCCAAACCGTGGTCCACCCGGTCGAGCGCGGTGAGTTCGACGCCGAAGTCCTCGCGGATCCACGCGCGCAAGCGGTCTTCGCCCATGCCGCCGCGCGTCAGCCCTGCGGCTGGGTGATGTTGACCATCCACGGGATGCCGAAGCGGTCCACGCACATCCCGAACTCGTCACCCCACATCTGCTTCTCCAGGGGCACCGAGACGGCGCCGCCCTCGGACAGCTTCTCCCAGTAGCCGCGCAGTTCGCCGGAATCGTCGCCGCTCAGGCTCACCGTGATGTTGTTGCCCGGCTGGTGCTCCATCCCCTGCGGCGTGTCGGAGGCCATGAGGGTGTATCCGCTGGGGGTCTCCAGCATGGCGTGCATGATCTTGGCGGCGTCCGGGGAGTCGGCCATACCGGCGTCGCCGAAGGTGTTCAGGGACAGGTCGCCGCCGAAGACTTCCCGGTAGAACTCCATGGCCTGCCGTGCGTTGTCGGCGAAGCGGAGATACGGGTTGAGCCGAGATGCCATGAGATCCTCCTTGATCGTGGGGGAGGTCATCCTCGCAGGTCAGCGCGGACCCGACAAAACGCCCGACCGGCCCAAGCCTTACGGCCGCACGGTGTGCAGGAAGTGCCGCCATGCGGTGGCCGGGAGGACGAGCGCGCCGCCTTCGGGCTGCTTGGAGTCCCGCACGGCGACGGCGGGTTCGACGAAGGCCACCTCGACGCAGGCGCTCTGATCGGAGGTGGTGCTGGATCGGCTGCTCTTGTGCCATACCGCGGTGGTCAGCTCGGCGAGCATCACGGCCGCACGGTGTGCAGGAAGTGCCGCCATGCGGTGGCCGGGAGGACGAGCGCGCCGCCCTCGGGTCGTTTGGAATCTCGCACGGCGACGGCGGGTTCGACGAAGGCCACCTCGACACAGGCACTCTGATCGTTAGTGGGACTGGATCGGCTGCTCTTGCGCCACACCGCGGTGGTCAGATCGGCGGCTGCTGGCATCGCCGCTCCCTTCACGGGCCGTAGAGTTCGGCGATCACCTCCTCGACCGGCCGGATCGACTCGGCTGGTGGCAAGGCCATCGCGCTCAGGCGTTCGAAGACCACCTTAGTCTTTTTCACCCGATCGGGTTTGTCGATGCGCACTGTGCCGCCCTGATGGTCCACGTACTGCACATCGGGCTCGTCGGGTTCGGGGAAGCTCAGCACGGTGAAGGCGCCATCCATCGAGGCATGCGCCCCGACGCGGGCCGGAAGTATCTGGAGCGTCACGGTCGGCAGGTTGGCCATCTCGATCAGATGCAGCAGCTGGTCGCGCATCACCTCGCGCCCGCCCACCATCCGGCGCAGCACCAGCTCGTCGATCACCGCGTGCATGTGCAGGGGTTTCTCTTTGTCGGACAGGCGTTTCTGGCGAATCTTTCGCACGGTGACCACGTCATCCACGCGTGTCTTGGTCCAAGGCATCCGCATCGCGGCGAAGCAGTCTCGGATGTACGGCTCGGTCTGCAACAACCCGGGAATGGTGACTACCTCGAAGAAGAAAACGTGGCTGGCCGCGGCTTCGTCCTCGACGTACGTGGGTTCGGTGGTGGGGCCGAAGAAGGGGTACCACCAGCCCTTCTTCTTGGCCTCCCGGGAAAGATCGAGCAGGCTGTCGTCGCGGTGGTCGTAGATGTCCATCATGGTGCGGATCAGGTGCACGTCGGCCAGGGTCTCGCCGACCTCGATCCGGTGCAGGCTGGTGCGCGTCTTGTCGAGCAGGGACGCGGCTTCGTTCAGGGTCATTTCGGCGCGCTCCCGCATCTCGCGGAGTTTGCGCCCCAGGCGGCGTTTGTTTCTATTGGTATGGCTCTGTCCGGACAACGCGGTGACCTCTCTGTGCAGCGATGGCTCATTGTTTCACCCACCCCTGACAGAACCGGAATTTCCAACCCCTGCCCCGAAACCCGAAAGTGCTGCCACTTTCGCCGACGTAAACGGGTGGACACGGTGGCCGGGGTGCCGTTAGCGTGCACCCCATGTCCAGCCCCGAGGCGTCCAGACTCTAGCCACCGGTTGTCCGGTGGCTGTCTTCGCCGAACCCGCTGAACCTCTGTTCGCGGGGAACTCTGCCACCGGATCGTTCTGACGTGGGCTGTTTTCGGCCTCTTCTCCTCACGCGCGGTAGCCGCGGTGTCCTCATCGGACGGTCGGCGGCCGTCGCGCTGTCGATTCCTGATCACGGTTGCGGAGTTCTGCTGTGCCATTCGTTCTTTACCTGCTCGCCCTGGCGGTGTTCGCCCAGGGCACGTCCGAGTTCATGCTTTCCGGTCTCGTCGCGGACATCGCCGACGATCTGCACGTGTCCATTCCGGCCGCGGGATCCCTCACCACCGCGTTCGCGGCAGGGATGATCATCGGCGCGCCGCTGATGGCGATGCTGAGCCTGCGCTGGCCGAGGCGGCGCGCGCTGCTGGTCTTCCTGACCGCCTTCCTGCTTGTGCACGTCCTCGGGGCGGTCACCACCAGCTTCGGCGTGCTGCTGGCCACGCGGGTCGTCGGCGCGCTGGCCAACGCCGGGTTCCTGGCGGTGGGCCTGGCGACCGCGACCGCCCTGGTCGAACCGAACGCCAAGGGGCGCGCCACTTCCGTCCTGCTCGGCGGGGTCACGCTCGCCTGCGTCGCGGGCGTTCCCGCCGGTGCGCTGCTCGGCCAGGTGTGGGGATGGCGTGCGGCGTTCTGGGCGGTCGCGATCATCTCGGTTCCCGCGCTCCTCGCCATCCTGCGCTCGGTACCGGGCGGGGCCGCCGACCCGGCCGCGCCGAGCGCGCGCCGGGAACTGCGCGCGCTGCGCAGCCCGCGGCTGCTGGTGACCCTGCTCCTGGGCACGTTGGTGAACGGCGCGACGTTCTGCACGTTCACCTACCTCGGGCCGCTGGTCACCGGGGTGTCCGGCTTCGGCACCGGCTGGGTGCCCGTGCTGCTGGCGCTCTTCGGCCTGGGTTCGTTCCTCGGCGTCACCCTCGGCGGCCGCCTGGCCGACGCGCATCCCGGGCGGCTGCTGGTGATCGGCGGGGTCGCGCTGCTCCTCGGCTGGGTGCTCTTCGCGCTGACGGCCGGAAACCCGGTGGCGACGCTCGTGCTGGTGCTCGTCCAAGGAGCCCTCTCCTTCGGCGTCGGCTCCACCCTCATTTCGCAGGCGCTCTACGCGGCGCCGGGCGCGCCGACCCTGGGCGGGGGCTTCGCCACGGCCGCGTTCAACGTCGGCGCCGCACTCGGCCCCACGCTCGGCGGCGTGGCCATCGGCGCGGCGCTCGGCTACCGCTCGGCGCTGTGGGTCAGCGCGCTGCTGGTGGCGCTCGCGCTCGTCCTCGCCGGTGCGGCGCGGTTGTTCGCCGTCGGCAAAGCTCCTAGCGCTGCTCTTCCGCGCCGGTGAGCCGGTCGAAGCCGAGCTGTGCGGCGAACAGGCCGGACAGGGCGCGGAAGCACAGGTCGCGCACCTCGTCCCGGGACAACTCCGAGCCCAGCAACCATTCGACGCACACCGTGCGGACGAACGCCAGCCAGCCGTGCAGCGCCACCGAAGCCACCTCCCGCGCGTGTCCCCGGCTACCCAGGGCTTCGAGCATGCGGTTGCGGAGCGCGGCCAGTTCGTCGGAGATGATCGCCTGCACCGCCGGGTCTCCGGCCAGGGCGCCGTAGTTCGCGGTGAGGATGTTCTGCTTGTGCGTGGCGAAGTAGTCCAGGTGCGCGTCGAGCCCGGCGCGCACCTGGTCGGCCATCGGCAGCGCGGGGTCGATTTCGCTCGCGGCCAGCAGCCGCTCGCTGTCCCGTTGGAAGATCGCCGCGAACAGGTCGCGCTTGCCGGGGAAGTACCGGTACACGAGCGCGCGCGAAACCCCGGCCCGCGCCGCGATGTCCTCCATCAGCACGTCCTCGTACGCGTGCTCGGCGAACATCGCGGCGCCGACGTCGAGCAACTGGCTACGCCGCTGTTCCGGGGTCAACCGCCGTCTTGCCTCGGGCACGCCCCGAGCCTACTTGACACGTGTCGAGTTGCGCCTGGATCGCTTGACCGGCGCGGGCGCGGGTGACAAGTTGCGACGGTGTCAGAATCGCGCCCGTCGACGGCAAGCGACTGGATCCTCGAGGTCCGCGGAGCCGATGGTCAGCCCGTTCCCCCGTCGGTCCTGGCGGAGTGGCGCCGCTACCAGCGATCCTCGTGGACCGCCCGGCGCCGCCATTCCATTGTGGAGCTGTCCAGTCTGGTGGTGAGCGCCGCCATTCCGGCGCTGGCCGCCTACGCCCTCGACTCGCGGCTGATCGCGGTCTTCGGCTCGCTGGCGGTGTTGCTCAACGGTATTCGCGCGCTGGGCAGCTACAAGGAGAACTGGACGAGCAGAACGCGGGCGCGCTACGCGATCGAGCGGGAGATCGCGCTCTTCGCCGCCCAGCACGGCAAATACGCCGAACCCGGCGCCAGCACCGCACTGGTGGAGGCCGTGGAGGAGATCTGCGCCCGGGAGCGGAACGGGTGGGCGGCCCTGCGGCTGTCCTACGGCGCCGCCGACAAACCGCCGATCGCGCCGCCACCCGCGCCCTGAAAACTCAGACGCTGCGCAGCACCGAGACGACGGTGCCCAGCACCACGGCCTCGTCGCCGTCGATGACTTCGTAGTCCGGGTTGCGCGGCTCGAGGTAGACGTGACCGTTGCGGCGGCGGAACACCTTGACGGTGGCCTCGCCGTCGATCATCGCGGCGACGATCTGGCCCGAGTGGGCTTCGGGTTGCTGGCGCACCACGACGATGTCGCCGTCGCAGATCGCGGCGTCGATCATCGAGTCACCGCGCACGCGCAGCCCGAACACGTTGCCCCGCCCGGTGAGCTCGCGGGGCAACGTCAGCATGTCGTCGACGTGCTCTTCGGCCGCGATGGGCGTGCCCGCGGCGATGTCGCCGACCACGGGCACGCTCACCGAGTCTTCGGCGGGCTCCCGCGTCGAAGGCTCCCGCAGGAACACGCGCACGTCGATCGGCCGGGACATCGTGGTGCCGCGCCGCAGGAAACCCTTCTCCTCCAGGCTCGCCAGGTGTTTCGACACCGACGACGAAGACCGCAGGCCGACCGCGTCGCCGATTTCCCGCGTGCTCGGCGAGTACCCGTACCGGACCACCCAATCCCGGATCGTGGCCAGGATTCGCTGCTGGCGGGGCGGCAGGGTCGAGGTGTCCAGGTGCTCGAACGCGTCAAGGTCGTCGTAGGCGGTCACTCGCGGAATGGTAGAGGCCGCCACCGACATTCGAGTCACCAACATGCGGTGGCGGCCAAGGCCGGTTCAGCGGGGGAAGTCCCAGCGGGTGGCGCCGTGCGGCTCGGCGCCGGCCACGCCGACGGCGGTGTGCGGGGTGAGGCGGTACAGGTGCCAGGGTGGCGGCCCGGCGCTGGGGGCGCTGTACGGGGCGGTGAGCGCGTCACCTTCCACCGCGGCCGGCCACCCGCCCACGCGGTAAACGGCCGCCACACGTTCCAAAGTGGACGGATCGGTGACCCGGTGGGCCTCGCCTTCGAGCACCAGGTCGAGGCCGCGCAAGCGCACCGACACGCTGCACGCCGGGTTCGCCGCCAGGTTGCGCGACCTGCGCGTGCCCGGCCCGCCGGTGAAGTACAGCGCGTCGTCCACCCACACGGCCCCGACGCCCGCCGAGTGCGGGCGTCCGCCGGGGCGCACGGTCGCCACGAAGAACGTCAGGTCGGCCGTGGGCGTGTCGCTGACGAGGAGGTCGCGCGCACGGCTCCACGGCAGCTCCGCGGACCCGTACCGGTCGAGGTTGGTGGTCGAGATCGGTTCGTGCGAATTCTCAGTCATACCCGTGCGTCGACCGGGGCGACCCCGAATCGACACCGGAAACCGGGGAATTCTAGGTTCGGCGCAGGGAGGCGAGGTAGTCGCGCAGGGTTTGGCCGGTGCGCTCGGCGCTCCAGAGTTCCAGCACCCGGGGATCATCCGCCGGCCGGTCGGCGTCCATGCGCTCGCGGGCGGGCCGCCGGAGCTGGCGCTTGGCGAGGGCGTACACGTCGGGTGGGGCGGCGCAGAGCCCTTCCGCCCGGCGCAGGGCCGCGGTGAGCAGCTGGTCGGCCTCGACGATTTCGTGCACCAGGCCGATCGAGGTGGCCTGGTCGGGAGCCAGCCGGCCGGGCTCGAGCACCATCGCGTCCAGCGCCGGGCCGACGGCGTGGCGCATGATCTCCAGGGGCACCGTGGGGAACGGCACGCCCGCGGCGAGTTCGGTGAGCCCGATGGTGCCACTCGACATCAGCCGGATGTCGCAGGCGGCCGCCAGCACGCAGCCGCCGGCCAGCGCGTGCCCGTTCACCGCGGCGACGACCGGCTTCGGATGCTCGAACAAGGTGAGCGCGGCGAGGCTCAGCGCCGGCAGGAACTCCTCGACATACCGCGGACCGCCGTCGGCGATCCGCTTCAGATCCACCCCTGCCGAGAACGACCGCCCGCTGCCGGTGAGCACGACGGCGCGGGCGTCGGCGACGGCGGCCAAGGTCTCGGGAACGGCGGTGAGCAACTCCAGATCCAGCGCGTTCACCGGTCCGTGGTGCAGCGTCAGGAGCGCGATGCCGTCGTAATCGGCTGTCTCGATCATCCGGCAATCTTGGCCGCTGCGTGGAAAAGACGCCAGGGAACTCAGGCCGCCGGGCGGCCCGCGCCCGCGTAGTCGTCACCGGGTTTGCGGTAGGTGTGCACCTGGACCGCCTGCCCGAAGGTCGGCGCGTCGATCATCTGCTGGTTGCCGATGTAGATCCCGACGTGGTGGATCTTGGTCGCCGGGTTCCCGTAGAAGATCAGGTCGCCGAGTCGCGGATCGGAGCCGGACGGGATCAGCGGCACGCTGCCGTACTGCCAGTGCGCGGTGCGTTTGAGCGTGATCCCCGCGCTGCCGTAGGCGGCGGTGGTCAGCCCCGAGCAGTCGAAACCGAGGTCGCCCTTCTCCTCGCCGTTGCCGCCCCACACGTACGGCAGGCCGATCTTCTCGATCGCGAAGTTCACCGCCTTGAGCACGGGCGGCTTCGGCGGTTCGGCGTCCCGGCCGACGGTCCCGTACACGTTCGCGGTCGCCAGCACGCGGTGCAGGAACAGCGGCGCGCCCTGCAGCGTGGACACCGCCTTCCACCACGCCTCGCCCCGGGTGAGGTCGAGGCCGCCGTCGCACAGCGCGCGGCCGGTGGCCAGGGACGCGTCGTCGATGTTCTGCGCGTTGCCCTTGCCCCACTTCTTCCACAGCGCGGGGGACAGCTGCATCGGGCCGGAGGCGTTCGGGGTGGAGACGACCTTGCCGTAGAAGTCCTTGACCTCGAGGGTGCCGATCGGTTTGGCCATCGTGCCGTCGTCGCCGAGCGCGGCGCCGGTGGCCCGGCCGTGGTTGGTGGTGACCCGGCCGATCGCGGCGAGGGTCACCCAGGACAGGTGGCAGTTCGGCTGTTCCTTGGTCATCGTCACGGTCGTCTTCGCGTAGCCGGACATCGCCCGCGGCGGGATGTCCAGCCAGCCGGCGACCTTGCCGACCCACGCGTCGAACTCACTCCCCGGGGTGTTCGGCACCTGCTGGGCCGGGGTCTGCGGCGGCTGGCTGACCTTCTGCTCGGCGGGCGCCGCCGGGGCCTCCGACGGAGGCGGCGGGGGAGCCGGGGCCGCGGAGGTGTTCGCGACGCTGGCCGCCTGCTCGCCCGGGCCGAGCTGCACCACGGCGACCAGCGCGGCCGCGACCACGCCGACCGCGGCCAGCGTGACCAGCAACTTCCGCCGCCCGGCGGGCCGGGACTGCTCCTGCTCGGTCATGACTGCCCGCCCGCGATCCGGTCGAGCACGAAACCGCGCAGCCCGTCGAGATCGGTGTCCACCGCGACGGCCACGGCCGGGGCGTCCTGGTTCATCTTGGCGCGCAACGCCGGTCGCCTGCGGTCCACCACGGTCGCCCCGCGGCTCGGGCCGAACGAGCATTCGACCTCCACCGGTAACTCCTCGGTCCGCAGGATGCCGGGGCGGATCGCCTCGGCCACCGCGACCGCGTCGTGCATCGCGATGCCCGCGAAACCGAGGGCCTTCTTGTAGTACTCGACGTAGTCCGGGGTGAGCCCGTTCAGCGCCGCGCCGACCGACCCCGAGGCGGCCAGCTTCGCCAGCCAGTCGGCGTCCACCGCGCACCGGTGCGTCAGGTCCATCGGCACCAGCACGCACGGCACGTGCTCCTCGACGAGCACCCGGCGGGCCGCTTCGGGATCGCTCCAGATGTTGAACTCCGCGGCGGCCGTGGTGTTGCCGTGGTCGAGGCCGCCGCCCATGATCACCAGCCGGTCGATCTTCTCCCGGATGCCGGGGTGCGCGGCGAGCAGCAGCGCGATGTTGGTGAGCGGGCCGATCGGCGCGATGGTGACCGGCTCCTCGGCGGCCTCCAGCAGGGAAACCAGCAGGCTGACCGCGTCGACCGGTTCGAGTTCGCGCCCCGGCTGCGGCAGCACCTCGGCCCGGCCGGACAGCCCGTCGGCGCCGTGCGCGTAGGTCCCCCGGTGGGGATGCGGGTAGACCAGCGGGCGCTCGGCGCCCGCCGCGACCGGGACGTCCCCGCGCCCGCACAGCGCGAGCAGGCGCAGCGCGTTCCGGGTCGTCGCGGACAGCGGCACGTTGCCGAACACCGTGGTCACCCCGAGCAGGTCCACGTCCTCGCTCAGCGCGGCCAGCGCGATCGCGAACGCGTCGTCGACCCCGGGATCGGTGTCGATGATCAGCTTCGTCCCCATATGGCTCCCTCGGCCGTGAGTGTCCCGGTCACAGGTTACGGTCACAGGCATGACGTCCATGTGGGGTTCCCCCGCGATCTCGCGGCTGCGTGCGTGGCGGCGTGCCCGCCGGGATCCGCGCCAGGCGAAGTTCCTGACCGCCGATTCCCTGTGCTGGGTGCTGCGCAACCGCGCCTACACGCCCTGGTATCTGGTCCGGTACTGGCGGTTGTTCAAGTTCCGGATCGCCAATCCGCACATCGTCCTGCGCGGCATGGTGTTCCTCGGCAAGGACGTGGAGATCCACTGCCGCCCGGGCTACGGGCGGCTGGAGATCGGGCGCTGGGTCCACATCGGCGACGGCAACGCGATCCGCTGTCACGAGGGGTCGCTGCGGATCGGGGACAAGTCGGTGTTCGGCCGCCAGAACGTCGTCAACTGCTACCTGGACATCGAACTGGGCGCGGCGACCCTGGTGGCGGACTGGGTGTACGTCTGCGACTTCGACCACGTCACCACGGACATCAACCTGCCGATCAAGGACCAGGGCATCGTGAAGTCGCCGGTGCGGATCGGCCCGGACACCTGGATCGGCACCAAGGTGTCGGTGCTCAAGGGGACCCGGGTGGGCCGGGGCTGCGTGCTCGGCGCCCACGCCGTGGTCCGCGGCGACATCCCGGACTACGCGATCGCGGTCGGCTCCCCGGCCCGGGTCGTCCGGGACCGCAAGGCCGACTACGAAGCCGACGCGGAACGCCGCGAAGCCGTCAAGGACATGGCCCGCAAAGCCGACAAAGCCCTCCAGAAAACCCTCGGCGAATCCTGATCCCGAGTCCCCGTTCCGCCGCCGAACTCCACACTCAAGCAAGTGAACTACACGCTCGGGTAAGCGAAGTACACATTCGAGACCACCCCGGACACCGGTCGGCTTCCCGGCGTCCACCGCGATCGGGAACCCGCCGGGTACCGCACACCGCGCATCCGGCAGCCCGAATGCGCCCCGCGGCGCCCCACAGAGACCACTCGCGTACCACGAGTGCGCAATTCGGGTGCCCGAACGTGCAATTCGGGTGCCCGAACGTGTAACTCGCGTGCCTGAATGTGCAACTCGCGGCGGGGAGATCAGTCCAGGAGGGGGAGGTCGGCGTCGGGTAGCCACTGGGTGGCCGGGTCGTAGGCGAGCCAGGCGCCCGCCTCTTCGCGGGCGAGTTCGAGCAGGCGGCTGACCAGCGGGTGCCGGTCGTCCGCGCGCCACACCAGGCACCACGCGTGCAGCGGTTCCGGGTTCGCCAGCGGGATCGTGCGGATGTCCGGGGTGTAGGCGTACGACACGTCCGCGCCGCCGAGGGAAGCTCGCGCGCGGTACTGCCACATCTGCTCCGCGAAGTGGTCCTCGCCGATCGCGGGACCCGCCTCCACCAGGGGAATTCCGAAGCGCTCGGTCAGTTCGCGGACCCAGCCCGCCCATTCGGAACGTTCGGCGAACGCGGGCATCCAGATCCCGTGCTCGGCCAGCTCGGCGAGGTCCAGCGCGGGGCGGTCGGCGAGCGGATGGCCCGGCGTCACCAGGGCGCGCACCGGTTCGAGGCGGACCAGGCGGTGCGCGAGCCCCTTCGGCCAGGTTCCGGCGAGGTCGTACGGGCGACCGAAGGCCGCGTCGATCTCGCCGCGGGCGAGCGCGGGCAGCGCGGCGGACAGCGACTGGCGCGCGGTGAGGTTCAGCGGCACCTCGGGCCGTTCGTCGATGAGCCGCCGGATCAGCCGCATCGGGGAGAGGCGGTCGTCGACGACGTCGGCGCGCAGCATGCGTTCCTCCTGGCGCACCGCGGCGACGGCGAGGTCGGCGGCGTCCAGGGCGCGCCGGGCCGGGTCGAGGAAACGAAGGCCCGCTTCGGTGAGGGAAACACCGCGGGTGGTGCGGGTGAGCAGGGTGGCGCCGAGGTGGTTCTCCAGGCGGCCGATGCGTTTGGACAGTGCCTGCTGCGTGACGAACAGGCGCGCGGCGGCGCGGCCGAAATGCCGTTCCTCGGCGGTCGCGACGAACGAGCGAACCAGCGTCAGATCAAGATCCACAAGCGGCCAGCCTGGGGTGACAACCGGGAGTTGTCAATGCGCGCGAGAACTTGTTGGACGCCGCGCGAGCGGGATTGCTGTCCTGGACACCGCATCCCGGTCGTGAAGGAGATTCGATGCCCGCTGTCCAGTCCGCACCGCCCGAGGCGGGAACCGATCCGCGCCGCTGGCGAGCTTTGTTCGTGCTCGCGCTGGCGCAGTTCATGATCCTGATCGACAACTCGGTGGTGAACGTCGCGCTCCCGACCGTGCAGCGCGATCTCGGCTTCTCCCCGGTCGGGCTCGGCTGGGTGGTCAACGCTTACGTCCTCGCCGCGGGCGGGCTGCTCCTGCTCGGCGGGCGGCTCGGTGACCTGCTCGGCCGCCGCCGGACGTTCATCGCGGGGATCGGCGTGTTCGCGCTGGCGTCGCTGCTCTGCGGGCTCGCCTGGGATCCGGCGGTCCTGGTCGGCGCGCGGTTCGCGCAGGGGATCGGCGAGGCGCTCGCCTCCCCGGCCGCGCTGTCGATGATCGCCCTGCTGTTCCCCGAGCCCGCCGCCCGGGCGAAGGCGTTCGGGGTCTGGGCCGGGGTGACCGGCACCGCGGCCACCGCGGGCGTCCTGCTCTCCGGGGTCATCACCGAACTGGCGAACTGGCGCTGGCTGTTCCTGATCAACCTCCCGGTCGCCGCGTTCGCCGCGTTCCGCGTGGTCCGGTTGACCGCGGAGAGCCGGGCCAGCACGGGCGGCCGGATCGACGTGCCGGGCGCGATCCTGGTGACCGGCGGCCTGCTCGCCCTGGTCGACGGGCTGCTCGCCGCCGCCACGCACGCGTGGGCGAGCCCGCGGGTGCTCGTCCCGCTGGTGGCCGGGACCGCCGCGCTCACCGGGTTCGTCGTGGTGGAGCGCCGCACCGCGCATCCGCTGCTCCCGCTGTCCTTCTTCGGCAACCGGATCCGCCTGCTCGCGAACCTGCTGAACGTGGTGCTCGCCATCGCGATGACGGTGTTCTTCTTCCTGTTCACCCTCTACCTGCAGGACGTTCTCGGGTTCTCCGCGCTGTGGACCGGGCTGGCGTACCTGCCGTTCTGCGCGGTCACCCTCGCCGGGTACGCCGCGTCCGCGCAGCTGATGAAACGGCTGGGCCTGCGCGCCGCGCTGACCGCCGGATTCGTCCTCGGCGCGGCCGGGATGTGCTGGCTGAGCTGGCTTCCCGCGCAGGGCTCGTTCGCCGCGCAGGTGCTGCCCGGCACGCTGCTGCTCGGTTTCGGGCTGGGCACCTGCTTCCCGGCGCTCGCGGTCGCCGCGCTGCACGGCGTCACCGGGGACGACGCGGGCATCGGTTCCGGGGTGCAGACGACCGTCTACCAGCTCGGCGGGGCGCTCGGCCTGGCCACGTTCGTGACGGTCGCCCTGCGCCGCCAGGACGCGCTCGCCGCCACCGGGATGCCCGAAGCCGCCGCCGCGGCCGCGGGCTACCGGCTGGCCTTCGCCGTGCTGGCCGCGCTCTTCGCGGTCGCCGCGGGCGTGGCCGTCCTGCTTCGCGAACGGAGTTGACCCCTAGGACGACTTCGGCACCGCGGGGTAGGGGACGAACGTGCTGGTGTTCTCGTCCACGGTGAGCTGCTTGCCGATGGTCGGGAACGCGCGCTGCGGGCAGGCGGGGCGTTCGCACACCTTGCAGCCCATGCCGATCGGCGTGGCGGCGGCCTTGTCGTCCAGGTCGAGGCCGGTCGAGTAGACCAGCCGCCGCGCGTGCCGCAGTTCGCAGCCGAGGCCGACGGTGAACATCTTGCCCGGGCTGCCGTAGCCGCCGATGTTGCGCGAGATCGTCCGCGCGATCCAGAAGTAGCTCTTCCCGTCCGGCAGGCTGGCGATCTGGGTGAGGATCTTGCCCGGCGTGGCGAACGCCTCGTACACGGTCCACAGTGGACATGCGCCGCCGACGCGGGAGAAGTGGAAACCGGCCGCCGACTGGCGTTTGGACATGTTGCCCGCGCGGTCCACCCGGACGAACGAGAACGGCACCCCGCGCATCTTCGGCCGCTGCAGCGTGGACAGCCGGTGGCACACGGTTTCGAAGCCGACGCCGAAGTGGTCGCAGAGCCGTTCGATGTCGTAGCGGAACCGTTCCGCGGTGGAGTGGAACGCGCCGTAGGGCAGGATCAGCGCGCCCGCGAAGTAGTTCGCCAGGCCGACCCGGGCCAGCGAGCGGGCGGCCGGGCCGGAGAACGCCCACGAGTCGGCGAGTTCGGTGATCAGGTCGTCGTATTCGAGCAGGGCGATCTGGGAGGCCATGCGGAACGCCTGCTGGCCGACGCGCAGGCTCGGCGCGAGGCGGAGGATGCGGGCCCCCGGTTCGTAGCGGTGCTGCTCGCCCGCCGATTCGTCGATGCCCTCGCTGGTGACCCGCACGCCGTAGCGATCGGTCAGCCGGGCGCGCAGCGCGCCGAGCACCTCGCCGCGGCGCAGCGGGACCTCCGCGGCCATCCGCTCGGCGCGCTCGTCCAGTTCGGCGACGTAGTTCTCCCGCTCGTAGAAGAAGTCGCGCACCTCCTCGTGCGGCAGCGGGGCGGCCGCGCTGCCGTGCAGGCCGGTGCCGTTCTCGGTGGTCAGCGCCGCGGTGTTCTCCACCGCGTTGCGGTAGCTGCGGTGCAGTTTGACCAGGGCCTGCGCGATGGTCGGCAGGTTCGTGGCCAGGTCGTTCAGCTCACCGGTGGAGACCTCCGCGCCGATCACCTCGTCCAGCAGGGCCTCCTTGACGTCGGCGACCAGGCGGGCGGTGTCGTTGTTGGCGAAGAACTCGGTGTCCACGCCGAACGCCTCGGTGATGCGCAGCAGCACCGGGACGGTCAGCGGCCGGGAGTTGTGCTCGATCTGGTTGAGGTAACTGGGTGAGATCTCCAGCACACGCGCGAGGTCCGCCTGACTCATCGAGCGGCTTTCGCGCAGGTGCCGCAGCCGTGCCCCGGCGAATGTTTTGTCCACGCCGGCCTCCCTGTCCGCAAGGTTTCCGGGCCTGAACGATTAAGTAAACGATCAAGCCCGTGGATTTTCGAAGGGCTGCGAAAGGGCGAGTTCGCAACCTTCACAGGATGCTACGGAATCTTCGCAGAAATTGGCAAATTGGAGGGCTGGCTGCGTTTCCGCTGGACATGCCATGGTCGCGGTAGCAAGGCGAGTAATCGCAAAGTTCGCAAAGGTGGAGAGAACCGATGGCAGAGGCCAACCAGGTGGAGCAGGCGGCAGCAGAGCTCGCCAAGCAGTGGGAGACCGACCCTCGCTGGCGGGGCGTGAAGCGGTCGTACTCCGCCGCCGACGTGGTCAAGCTGCGCGGCAGTGTGGTCGAGGAGAACACGCTCGCCCGCCGCGGTGCGGAGAAGCTGTGGGACCTCCTGCACACCGAGGACTACATCCACGCGCTGGGCGCGCTGACCGGTAACCAGGCCGTGCAGCAGGTGCGCGCCGGGCTCAAGGCGATCTACCTGTCCGGCTGGCAGGTGGCCGCGGACGCGAACCTCGCGGGCCAGACCTACCCGGACCAGAGCCTGTACCCGGCCAACTCGGTGCCGGCCGTGGTCCGCCGGATCAACAACGCGCTGGGCCGCGCCGACCAGATCACCTGGGCCGAGGGCGACACCTCGATCGACTGGTACGCGCCGATCGTCGCCGACGCCGAGGCGGGCTTCGGTGGCCCGCTCAACGCGTTCGAGCTGATGAAGGGCATGATCGCCGCCGGCGCCGCGGGTGTGCACTGGGAAGACCAGCTCGCCTCGGAGAAGAAGTGCGGCCACCTCGGCGGCAAGGTGCTGATCCCGACCAAGCAGCACGAGCGGACCCTGAACGCGGCCCGCCTCGCGGCGGACGTGGCCGGGGTGCCGTCGGTGATCATCGCCCGCACCGACGCCCAGGCCGCCACGCTGCTCACCAGCGACGTGGACGAGCGCGACCGCAAGTTCGTCACCGGCGAGCGCACCTCCGAGGGCTTCTACACCGTGCGCAACGGCATCGAGCCGTGCATCGAGCGCGGCCTGGCCTACGCCGAGTACGCCGACCTGCTGTGGATGGAGACCTCCGAGCCCGACCTCGAGGTCGCGCGCCGCTTCGCCGAGGCGATCAAGGCGAAGTACCCGGACCAGCTGCTGGCCTACAACTGCTCGCCGTCGTTCAACTGGAAGAAGCACCTGGACGACGCGACCATCGCGAAGTTCCAGCGCGAGCTGGGCCACATGGGCTACAAGTTCCAGTTCATCACGCTGGCCGGTTTCCACGCGCTGAACTACTCGATGTTCGACCTGGCCAAGGGCTACGCGGCGGACGGCATGACCGCCTACGTCGACCTGCAGGAGCGCGAGTTCGCCGCCGAGGACCGCGGATACACCGCGACCAAGCACCAGCGCGAGGTCGGCACCGGCTGGTTCGACCAGGTGTCCACCGCGCTGAACCCGGAGAGCTCGACCACCGCGCTCAAGGGCTCCACCGAGGAAGCCCAGTTCTGACGGATTGATCCCGCACTCGGCCGGTTTCGCGCATGCCTTCCACGCGCGCGAAACCGGCCGAGTGCCCCAAAACTTCCGACCACGCCCCTCTGGAGGGACGAGATGGCTGCCAGGCTCAACTACCGGATCGAGGTCACCGGTCCGGCGGGTAACCGGTTCGACGAGATCCTCACCCCGGCCGCACTGGACTTCGTGGCGCGGCTGGACAACGAGTTCGCCGGTCGGCGCCGGGAGCTGCTGGACGCGCGCCGGCTGCGCCGGGAGAAGCTCGGGACCGGCGAGGAGGAGCTGGACTTCCGGCACGAGACCCGGTGGGTCCGCGAGGGCGACTGGCGGGTGGCCGGTGCGGCCCCGGGGCTGGAGGACCGGCGGGTCGAGATCACCGGTCCCACCGACCGCAAGATGACGGTGAACGCGCTGAATTCCGGGGCGAAGGTGTGGCTCGCGGACTTCGAGGACGCGACCTCGCCGACCTGGCACAACATCGTCGACGGGCAGCTCAACCTGTTCGACGCGATCCGCCGGAACATCGACTTCACGACGGAGAACGGGAAGCGCTACGCGATCGGCGACAGCCCGGCCACCATCGTCGCCCGGCCGCGGGGCTGGCACCTGGTGGAGAAGCACATCCGCATCGACGGGCGGCCGGTTTCGGCGAGCCTGGTCGACTTCGGACTGTACTTCTTCCACAACGCCCGCCAGCTGCTCGCCCGCGGCAGCGGTCCGTACTTCTACCTGCCGAAGCTGGAAAGCCACCTCGAAGCCCGGCTCTGGAACGACGTTTTCCTGCTGGCACAGGACGAACTCGGCATCCCGCGCGGCACCATCCGGGCCACCGTGCTGATCGAGACGATCACCGCGGCGTTCGAAATGGACGAGATCCTCTACGAACTGCGCGAGCACGCGGCCGGGCTGAACGCGGGCCGCTGGGACTACATCTTCAGCGTCATCAAGAACTTCAGCAGCCGCGGCGCCGACTTCGTGCTGCCGGACCGCGCGCAGGTGACGATGACCGTGCCGTTCATGCGGGCCTACACCGAACAGCTGGTGCGCACCTGCCACCGCCGCGGCGCGCACGCGATCGGCGGGATGGCCGCGTTCATCCCCAGCAAGGATCCCGAGATCAACGCGACCGCGCTGGAGAAGGTCCGGCAGGACAAGGAACGCGAGGCGGGCGACGGGTTCGACGGTTCGTGGGTGGCGCACCCCGGCCTGGTCCCGGTGTGCCGCGAGGTGTTCGACGGCGTGCTCGGCGACAAGCCCAACCAGATCGGCAAGCTGCGCGAAGACGTCGTGGTCACCGCCGACGATCTGCTCAACGTGGCGAGCGCGGGCGGCGAGGTGACCGAGAACGGCTTGCGCGCCAACATCAACGTCGCGCTGCGGTACGTGGACGCCTGGCTGCGGGGCACCGGCGCGGCGGCGATCTTCAACCTGATGGAGGACGCGGCCACCGCGGAGATCGCGCGGTGCCAGGTGTGGCAGTGGATCCGCAACGGCACCAAGCTCGACGACGGCACCGCGGTGACGCACCAGCTGGTCACCGGGTTCCTCGAGGAGGAGCTCGCGAAGGTCCGCGCCGATCTGGGCGAAGGCAACCGCCTCGACGACGCCCGCGAGATCTTCGTCGAGACCGCGCTCGGCGAGAAGCTGCCCAGCTTCCTCACCACGGGTGCGTACGCGCGGTATCTCACCGATTACCGATGACTCCGGTTTCCCTCACCTGACAAGGGAAACCGGCGGTGCCGCCCGGTCGGACGGTACGAACGCGGGCCGGGTAGGAGAGGTTCCCTCCTACCCGGCCCGTTCTGTTTTCGCGGTTCACCCGTTCATGGGGAGGTTCCCGCCTTGACAAAAAAAGTTGTCGGTGCGAAGGTGTGATTGCGCGACGAGGAGGTGATCGCCGTGCATCCGGCTGTTCGAGGAGAAGAGAAAGGCTGATGATGTTCGTTCCGGTGACCAGCATCCTGGTCGACGACCAGGACAAAGCCCTGGCGTTCTACACCGACGTGCTGGGCTTCGTGAAGAAGACCGACATCCCGGTCGGCGGCGCCAAGTGGCTGACCGTCGTCTCGCCCGACGCGCCGGACGGCGTCGAGTTGCTCCTCGAGCCGGACGGCAACCCCGGGATTCAGATCGACGGGAAGCCGGCCGCGCAGGTGTACAAGAAGACGCTCTACGACGCGGGCATGCCGTTCACCATGCTCGGCAGCACGGACCTGCAAAAGGACTACGAGCGGATGACCGAACGCGGGGTCCGGTTCACCCAGGAGCCGACGAAGACCGATTTCGGCGCGCAGGCGGTGTTCGACGACACCTGCGGCAACCTCATCGTGCTCGTGCAGCAGGACTGATCGCGGTGGACGAGCGCCGACGCCTGGCCAAGGAGATCGAACTCGCCGCCAACCCGGAACAGGTCTGGCAGGCGATCTCCACCCCGGAGGGCATGTCGATCTGGTTCGTGCCGCACGAGCAGGCGGGCGGGGAGATCGAGGCGGACTTCGGCGGCGGCAACACCCAGGCCGGCCAGGTGCTGGAGTGGGAGCCGGGCAAGCGGGTCGTCTACGGAGCGCCCGGTCCGGACGGCGAACCCCCGATGACGCTCGAGTTCCTGGTCGAGGGCAAGGAAGGTGGCACCACCGTGCTGCGGCTTGTCCAAAGCGGATTCTTCGGCGGCGACGACTGGGCGGCCGAGTACGACGGGTTCGGCAAGGGCTGGGACATGTTCTTCCACAACCTGGCCGAGTACTTCCGGTACTTCCCCGGGCTGCCGGTGGCCAACGTGGTCGCCACCGGGTTCACCGACCTGCCCGGCGAAACGGTGTGGGCCAAGCTGATCGCCCGGCTCGGCGCGGATCCGGCGCTCGGCGAGCGGGTGCGCCTCACCCCGGCGGGCCTCGAACCCATCGAGGGCGTGGTGGACCTGCGCGCCGGGTCGCTGCTCGGCATCCGCACCGAGCACGGTTTCTACCGCTTCCTGGCCGACGATCTGCACCACATGGTGAGCACGACCCAGTACTTCTACGGCGTCACCGTGGACCGCGAGTCCCGCGCCGCCGCCTGGCAGTCCTGGCTCGACCACCTCACCAGCGAATGAGAACCGTGCGGGGTATGGGGGTCGTGAGTGTTCCGGCCGGTTCTAACCGGCCGGAACGCTCACGACCCCCAGTACTTGGTTCCCCTACACGAGACGGTGACCGGCCTGGGCGTGCAGGCGCCGCCTGGCTGCCACCCGGCAGCTCGTCGCACTGTGGCGGCCAAGAGGGGCCGCAACGAGGCCGTGCTCGTCGGGGTGCCCGGGGGCACCTACCGAAATGGGGAACTCGCAGGACACCAATGTGGCTTTCGGGGCGTTGAAGGTACCGAACGCCGCATTGGGTACCTCCGAGCACCACCACCCAGCGCGGTTTCGCACTTTGTCGGCCAAGTGCGGCTCGTCGAACGGAAACGCCAGGTCACAAGTAGGTGACCAAATGAGAGTCCGCTCTAACCGGTCTGTCCACTCACGACCCCCAGCACCCGGTTCCGTCACGTGTCCAGGCGGCGCAGCGTGAAGGTGTCGCTGAGCTTCCCGGAGAAGAGGTCACCGAGGCGGCCTTCGAGCACGTAGGTCCCGTGCGGGGTGACCGCCGCCGTGGTCGGGTCCGCGTCCGGCCACGGCCCGGACCGGGAGACCGTGCGCGCGGTGGCCCAGCCGTCGGGCGAGCGCAGCACCGACACGTGCGGGGTGACGGTGGCGGCCATGCGGTTGCGCACGACCACCAGGCCGCCGTCGGGGCGCAGCGCGAGCCCGTCCCCGCCGACGATCGGCTCGTCCAGCCGCACCGGCCGGATCCGCTCCGGGGCATGCGTCGGAACGCGGAACAGGGCGCCCGTGTCGTAGCGCACCACGAGCAGGAAACCGGCCGGATGCCACACGATTCCGTTGGGCCCCACGCCGTCCTTGCCCAGCAGATCGGGCCGGGCGAGCAACACCGACGGCCGCCCGGCCGGATCGGCGCGGTGGATCTCACCAGTGGCGATATCGGTGACGTAGGCGTTCCCCGCCGCGTCCACCACGAGATCGTCGGCGCCGTGACCGGCGCGCCCCGCGGACAGGTCGACCCGGTGCCGCAACGCGCCGGTCGCGAGATCGAAGACGCCGATCCCGGACTGCCGGTACTTGGTCGCCTCGCTCGTCCTGGCCCCGAACCCGGGATCCTGGTAGGCGGTGAGCACCCGGCCCCGCGCGGCGTCCACGTGCACGGCGAGCGTGGACACCAGCACGCCGTCGTCGACCAGCGTGCGCACCGAGCCGTCCGGCCGGACCACGGAGATCGTCCCGTGCCGGACCGAGCCGACGAGGAAGGTTCGCCGGGTCGGGTCCCAGGCGATTCCCTCGGGATGCAGCGCGGGCGCGCAACCGCGGATCACGGCGGGCCAGCCCGCCGCCCGCGCCGGAACCCCGGCCGCCGCTCCCAGCACGCCCAGGCCCGCCGCGACCAGCACACCCCGGCGCCCCCATCGACCCGCCACCGGCTGACTCCTTCCTGAGTGGTTACCGTCCCCTTCCACTTCTACAGGCGGCGGAGGGTGAAGGTGTCGCGGTACTTCCCGGCGAACAGGTCGGCGATGCGGCCCTCGACCACGTAGGTCCCGTGCGGGGTGACCGCCACCGTGCTGGGGTTCTCGTCCGGCCAGACCCCGGAGCGCGCGACCGCGCGGGCGCTCGCCCAACCGTCGAACGAGCGCAGCACCGACACCCTCGACGTCGTGGCGCAGGCGACGTGGTTGCACGCGACCACCAGACTGCCGTCGGGGCGCAGGGCCAGCCCGTCCCCGCCGACGAACGCCTCGTCCGTGCGCACCACGCGAGCCCGGTGCGGGGCGCGGATCGGGACGCGGACCAGTTCGCCCCGGTCGTACCGGATCGCGAGCAGGAAACCGGCCGGATGCCACACGATCCCGTTGGGCCCCACGCCGTCCTTGCCCAGCAGGTCGGGGCGGGAGACCAGCACGGACGCCCGCCCGTGCGGATCGACGCGGTAGATCTCCCCGGCCGAGACGTCGGTGACGTAGGCGTTGCCGTGCGCGTCCACGGCCACGTCGTTCGTGCCGTGGGCGCCGGGCGCGGCGCCGGGCACCGCGGACAGGTCGACCCGGTGCCGCAACGCCCCGGTCGCGAGGTCGAAGACGCCGACCCCGGATTGCCGGTTCTTCGTCGCCTCGCTGGATTTCGTCCCCACGCCGAGGTCCTGGTAGGCGGCCAGCACCCGCCGCCGCGCGGCGTCCACGCGCACCCCGATCGTGGACACCATCACGCCGTCGTCGACCAGCGTGCGCACCGAACCGTCCCGCCGCACCACCGAGACCGTGCCGTGCCGCATCGAGCCGACCAGGAAGGTGTGCCGGGTCGGATCCCAGCAGACGCCCTCGGGGTGCAGCGAAGGCGCGCGGCCGCCGAGGACCGACGGCCACGCCGCCGCGCGGGCCGGGACCGCGGCGACCGTGCTCAGCACGCCGAGTCCCAACGCGACCATGGCGCCGCGGCGCCCCATTCGAACCGACACCGGTGAACTCCCATCAGAATCGAGGCGATCGATCGCGGTTCACTCTGCCCATTTCGGACGGTTCGGGAGCCGGGTGCGGAATCCGTCTAGTGCTTTTCCCGGTAAGGCCGGGATACGGGAATTTTCCGACTAGGCGCGAACGGCGGCGGAGAGCAGGGTCGCCGCGGCGGCGCGGCTGGTCCGGGCGGCCGCGGGGTCGCCGGTCGTCGCGGCCACCGCGATCGCCCCGTCGACCAGGGCGAGCAGTTGGCGCGCCAGCGCGGCCGGATCGTCGACGTCCGGCCGGTCGGTGAGTTCGCGCAGGTACGCGAGCACGGCCTCCTTGTGCTCCCGGACCGCCGCGGCGACCCCGGGCGCTTCCGCGCCGAGCTCGCCGAACGCGTTCAGGAAGGCGCAGCCGCGGAAACCCGGTTCGCGGAACCACTCGTGCAGCCAGTCGAACACCGCGAGCGGATCGTTCCCGGCGGCTCGCACGTACTCGGCCAGCCGGGCGCGCCAGCGTTCGTCCCGGCGCCGCAGGTACGCCACGACGAGCCGTTCCTTCGACGGGAAGCACTGGTACAGGCGCTTGAGCGACACCCCGGACTCCGCGCGGAGGACGTCCATCCCGACCGCCTGGATGCCCCGCGCGTAGAACTGGGCCTCGGCCGCGTCGAGCAACCGGGCGGTGGCTTCCTGGGCATCCATGAGATCTTCCTCACTGGCGCGGAGAACGGTCGTTCTCTAGCCTAGCTCAGGACAGGAGAACGAGCGTTCTCCGCGTGCCCACAGGAGGCTCCGATGAATCCACGCCCGCCGTTCCCGCCCTTCGACGAGCAGGCCGCCCGGCAGAAGGTCCAGGCCGCCGAGGACGCCTGGAACACCCGCGACCCGGAACGCGTCTCGCTGGCCTACACGCCGGACTCCGTGTGGCGGAACCGCGACCAGTACGTCGTCGGGCGGCCGCGGATCGTCGAATTCCTGCGCGCGAAATGGGAACGCGAGCTCGACTACGCCTTGCGCAAGGAGTTGTGGGGCTTCCGCGGCAACCGGATCGGCGTGCGGTTCCAGTACGAATGCCGCGACGCCGACGGGCAGTGGTGGCGCAGTTACGGCAACGAACTCTGGGAGTTCAGCGAGGAAGGCCTGTTGCGCCGCCGGGAGGCCAGTATCAACGACGTCCGGATCGACGCGTCCGAACGCCGCGTTTTCGGCCCCCGGCCGGAGTCCGAACACGGCCTGCTGTTGCCGGTGTTCTGACCGCGATACGGGCGGGAATACGTAGCGCTTACCTAGTGTTCCACGGATTGTTTTTCGCGCTCCCGAAGCAGATGCTCTCCTTACGGATGCTCTCCCTGCCTCAGGAGTTTCCCATGAAGTTGCGTTACCGTATTTCCGCGATGATCGCGTTCGCCCTGCTCGCCGTCGGTTTCGGCGCCCCGGCCATGGCCGCGGAAGCGTCCGCCGTCCCGGCGCCGACACCCGTGTTCGACGTTCTGCCGGTCGGTGACCAGGTGGATTGCTTCAGACCGAGGTGCGGCGGCTTCTAGAGATCGAAAGCGTTCCCGGTGGCGATCTTGGGCCGGCCCAGTTCGGTCTCGGTACCGGGGCGCGCTCGGCGATAGACCTCGGCGGTGGCCTGAGCGATCCGGCGCCAGTCAAAATCCGCGGCGAGCCGGGAGCGTGCCGTGCGCGCTCGCTCGGCCGCCGCCGCCCTGTCGGCGAGCACGGTGTCCACCGCGGCGCTCAGCGCGGCCACGTCACCGGGCGCGAAGGCCAGCCCGGTCTCGCCGTCGACGACCACCTCGCCGAGCCCGCCCGCCGTGGAGGCGACCAGCGGAGCCTGCGCGGCGGCGGCCTCCAGCGCGACGATCCCGAACGGCTCGTAGCGGCTGGGCAGCACGACGGCGTCCGCGGCGGCCAGCGCCGCCCGCAGGTCGCGGTCGGAGAGGTGGCCGACGAAGTCCACCGCCCGCCGCACCCGCAGTTTCCGCGCCTGCTCGATCAGCTCTTCCAGGTGGCGGCCCTTCCCGGCGACGACCAGCCGGGTGCCCGGGTGCTCGCGCCGGATGCCGGGCAGCGCGGCCAGCAGGTCCTGCACGCCCTTCTCCCACTCCAGGCGGCCGAAGTACAGCAGCAGCGGCGCGCCGGACGGGCTGTAGGTCTCGCGCGCGTGCGCGATCTCCGCCGCGGGCACCTGCCAGCTGCGTTCCTCGATGCCGTTGTGGATGACCGTGATGTCCTCGGCCGTGACCTCGAACAGGTGCGCGACCTCGCGCCGCATCGCCTGCGAGCAGGTGATCAGCTCGTCGACGCGGTTGGCCAGCCACCACTCCACCGAATGCACCTGCTGGTTGAGCGGGTGGGACAGCCAGCCGGAGTGGCGACCGGCCTCGGTCGCGTGGATCGTGCCGACCAGCGGCGTGCGGGCGGCCTCGGCGAGCGCGATCGCCGGGTGAGTCACCAGCCAGTCGTGCGCGTGCACCACGTCCGGCTGCCAGCCGCGCAGCAGTTCGGTGCCCGCGCGGATCATCGCGTGGCCCATGGCCAGGGTCCACGCCACCAGGTCGCGTTCGAAGGTCACGTGCATCGGGTCCTCGGCGACGCGGATGATCCGCACCCCGTCGACCACGCGATCGGTCTTCGGATGCGTCGAGGCGTCGGTGCCCGCGACGTGGCGGCAGAGCACCACCACCTCGTGCCCGTCGCGGGCCAGGTGCCGGGCCAGCGCGTGCACGTGCCGGGCCAGGCCGCCGACGACGACCGGCGGGTATTCCCAAGACAACATCAGCACGCGCATGGGCCGAGGTTACTCACTAGTCGGTTCGGCGCCGCGCGGGCGGACGCCAGATGGGGTAGCCGCCGTCGGAAAAGCCCGCCAGTTCGCCAGGAACCACCCGAAAAGACGCTGACAAGGTCGGTGACCTTGGTCACTGTTGTTGGATGATGTTGAGTTCCGTGAGGATCAAGCGTCTGGCGGTGCTGGGGCTGGGGGTACTGGCGGGAATTGTGATGGTGACCACCCCGGCGAGCGCGGCGCCGGCCTGGGAGCCGAAGGACCCGCCGCTGTCCACCCCGTGGACCTACCAGGTGGGACCGGGCAACGCGCTCCCGGAGTACCCGCGCCCGCAGCTGACCCGGCCGCGGTGGCAGAACCTCAACGGCGTCTGGGAGTACGCGGGCCGTTCGGCGTCCGCGCGGTCCGCGCCGCCGTCGATCGCCGAGTACGGCGAGCGGATCCTGGTGCCCTACCCGCCGGAGTCCGCGCTGTCCGGCATCCAGCGGCACGACGATTTCATGTGGTACCGCAAGGTTTTCCAGATCCCCGGGGACTGGGGCGGCCAGCGCGTGCTGCTGCACTTCGGCGCCGTGGACCAGATCGCCACGGTCTGGGTGAACAACCAGCAGGTCGCGCAGCACGAGGGCGGGTACACCGAGTTCACCGCCGACATCACGCGCGCGCTGCGTTCGCACGGCTCGCAGGAACTCACCGTCCGGGTCGAGGATCGCAACGACATCAACACGTTCCCGGTCGGCAAGCAGCGCAACAAGCCCGGTGGCATCTTCTACACCGGCGCGTCCGGGATCTGGCAGACCGTCTGGCTGGAGCCGGTGCCGTACGCGCACGTGGACAAGCTGGACATCACCCCGGATCTGACCGGTTTCGCCGTCACGCCAAGGGCTTCCGGGGTGTCCGATCAGCGCGCCGAGGTCGTCGTCAGCGAACCGGGCGGCGCGGAGGTCGCGCGCTCGACCGGGAAGCCGGGGCAGCGGCTGCGCGTCCCGGTGCCGCGGCCGCGCCTGTGGTCGCCCGACGATCCGTACCTGTACGACCTGCGGGTCCGCCTGCTCTCGCCGTTCGGGCACGTGGTGGACGAGGTGCGGAGTTACGCGGGACTGCGCACGATCGGCACGGTCGACGACGCGCAGGGGCGGCCCCGGATCGCGTTGAACGGGAAGATCACCTTCCTGCACGGGCCGCTGGATCAGGGGTACTGGCCGGACGGCATCTACACCGCGCCGACCGACGAGGCGCTGCGCTTCGACCTCGAGCGCACCAAGGCGCTGGGCCTGAACTTCGTCCGCAAGCACGTCAAGGTCGAACCGGCGCGCTGGTACTACTGGGCGGACAAACTGGGTTTGCTGGTGTGGCAGGACATGCCGTCGCTGACCGTCTCCTTCGACGGCCCGCCGGGGCCCGCGCCGGATCCGGTGCCCGAGGCGAAGGCGCATTTCGAGGCCGAGCTCGCGGCGATGGTGGACCAGCTGCGCAGCGTCACGTCCATCGTGGGCTGGGTTCCGTTCAACGAGGGCTGGGGCGAATACGACACCGCGCGGATCGCGAATTCGGTCAAGTCCGCCGATCCGAGCCGGATGGTGAACCCGAACAGCGGCGTCAACTGCTGCTTCTCGCGGCCGGACACCGGCGCCGGGGACATCTACGACGACCACACCTACGTCGGGCCGGGGCGGCCGCAGATCCGCGACCACCGGGTGATCGTCGACGGCGAGTACGGCGGGCTGGGGCTGGTTCTCGACGGCAACCGGTGGCCGGGGCCGCCGCAGGCGTACGAGATGACGCCCACCCGGCAACGGCTCACCGAGCGGTATGTGGAAGTCAGCCGGGACCTGGAGAACGTGGTGCGCGCCAACGGGTTGTCCGGGGCGATCTACACCCAGACCACCGACGTGGAGAACGAGGTGAACGGTTACCTCACCTACGACCGGCGGGTGGTCAAACCGGTGCTTCCCGTTGTCGCCGAACGCAATCGCGCGGTAATCTCCGCGGGTTCGCAATGACCTCCAGCTGGGGAGGGACAATGGGGTCCGGACGGGATTTCACCCGGCGCGGCGCACTCGGCGCGGCACTGGCCGCGGGGGCGGTGACCGCGACGGCCGCGCCCGCGCGAGCGGAGTCCACAGTGGATAGTGCTCGGCAGACCGCGAGCGGGCGGGTCTACGAGCTGCGCCGCGGCCGGGAACGCGCCGTGGTGGGCGGGGTTTCGGCGACCCTGCTGTCGTACCGGGTGGACGGCGAGGAACTGCTGCTCACCCATCCCGCGGCGGAGATGGGCGAGGGATACCAGGGCAAGACCATCCTGCCCTGGCCGAACCGGATCGATCACGGACGCTACACCTTCGGCGGCAAGCAGTACTCGGTCCCGATCAACGAACCGGACCGGGACACCGCGTTGCACGGGCTGCTGAGCTTCACCGAATGGTCGCCGGTCCGCTGTGGACGCGAGTCGGTGGTGCTGGAGATCCAGCAGCACCCGCACTACGGCTACCCGTTTCACCTGGCGTTCCGGATCGAGTTCGCGCTGGGGCGCCGGGGGCTGGCGTGCACGCTGACCGCGCGCAACATCGGCGACGGCCCGGCCCCGTTCGGCACGGCGAACCACACCTACGTCGCGGCGCCAGCGGGCGGCCGGATCGACGCGATGGACCTGGAGCTGGGCGCGAGCACGTACTACGTGGTGAACGACCGGCTGATCCCGACCGGGACGGCCCCGGTCGCCGGAACCCCGTACGACTTCCGGCAGGCGCGGCGGATCGGCGCGACGAAGATGGACACCGCGTTCTCCGACGTGCGCCGGGGCGCCGACGGGCTCGCGACGGTCGGCTTCACCCGGCCGGGCGGGCACGACGTCGAGCTGTGGATGGACGAGGGCTACGACTACCTGCAGGTGTACACGGACGACGGTCCCCAGGGGCACCCGCCGCGGTCCGGGCTCACCGTCGAACCGGTCAGCTGCGCGCCGAACTGCTTCAACACCGGCGACGGCCTGGTCGTCCTGCGCCCCCGCGAGACCTGGCGAGGCGTGTGGGGGCTGCGCACCGTGTGACGGCTCTCCGTTTCATGAGGGGACCCCTCCAGACAAAATTCGTCTGGAGGGGTCCCCTCATGAAACCTCGGGTGCTCAGGCGAGGAGGGACTCGATCGCTTCGGTGACCGCGGTGTCCTCCGGGTCGGTGCGCGGGCGGAACCGGGCGACCACCTTGCCGTCCGGGCCGACCAGGAACTTCTCGAAGTTCCACTGGATGTCCCCGGCTTCGCCGTCGGCGTCCGGGGTCCGGGTCAGCTCGGCGTAGAGCGGGTGGCGGTTCTCCCCGTTGACCTCGACCTTGGCGAACAGCGGGAAGCTCACGCCGTAGGTCGTCGAGCAGAAGGTCTGGATCTCCTCGGCGGTGCCCGGTTCCTGGCCCGCGAACTGGTTGCACGGGAACCCGGCCACCGAGAAACCGCGGTCGGCGTAGCGCTTCTGCAGCCGCTCGAGGCCCTCGTACTGCGGGGTCAGCCCGCATTTGGAAGCCACGTTCACCACGAGCAGGGCCTGGCCGCCCAGCGCGCCGAGGGTGGCGGGTTCGCCGGACAGCGTGGTCAACGGGATGTCGTGGACGCTCAACTCGATGCTCCTTCTCTTGCCGGTCACAGGTCGCGGGCGTCGAGATGCCCGAACGGGTTGTCCTCGGCGCGCAACTCGGCGGCCAGCCGCGCCGCGCTCTCGTGCTGCCCGTCGCGCAGCAACGCGACGAGCCGGTCGAACCGCTCGGTGTGCACGCGGGCGCGGCGGCGCGCGTAGTCGGCGGCGGAATCCTTGGTGACCATGAACGCCCAGTCGCTGGACAGGGCGAGCAGGGCCTCGGTCACCAGCTGGTCCCGGCTCCCATTCCGCGCCGCCAAACTTGCCGGAAGGGACCTTTGCTCACGAATTTCCGTAGTAAAAGTCCCACGCTCCGGTTTGCCGGGAGCGAAGGTCCCTTCCTGCCGCGGCGGCCCGGTGAAGGTGAGCAGGCGCTCCTGGAGGGCGGCGTTGGCCTGGACGAGGTCGGCCACCTGCTCGCCGTCCCACACCCGCCAGTCCTTGCCCGAACCCCAGGAGGACGCCGGGAGGTCGACCGGGGCGCCCAGATGGCCCGCCTCCAGCGCCCCGCGCAGCGTGGTCACCCGCACCCCGGCTTCCGGCAGCGCCCGCAGCACGCCTTCCAGCCACGCCGGTCCCTCGTGCCACCAGTGCCCGAACAACTCCGTGTCGTACGCGGCGACCACGAGCGACTCCCGCCCGTGCTTCTCCCGCAGCGACCGCAGCCGGGTCACCACGGTGTCCACGAAATCCTTCACGTGCAGGCCGAGCGTGTCCGCCGCGAGCGCGGGATCGTACGGCGCCTTGTTCGCGGGCTCGACCGTCTTCCCGGTGACGCGCGACGGCTTCAGCCCCACCCGGTGGTCCCAGGTGTGGAAGTCGCGGTACGCGGCATGCCCGGGGTAGCCCGCCTTCGGCGACCAGACCCGGTAGGTGACCTCCAGGTCCCGCCCGAAGCACACCACGTCCGACGAGCCCACCGTGCGCGCGGCCGAGGTGTCCCCGCGCAGCGACGGCCCGTCCACCAGGAACCGGCGGACCCCGGCGCGGGCGTACCCGGTCTCCATCCCCGGCGCGTACCCGCATTCGGGCGCCCAGATGCCCTCGGGCCGGTGGCCGATCCGCAGGAACGTGTCGTCCAGCCCGCCGCGCAGCGCGAACGAACGGATCCGCGGATCGAGCAGCGGCTGGAACGGATGCGTCAGCGGCCCGCCCAGCAGTTCGATCACCCCGGAGTCCACAAAGGACCGGAGGATCGGCGAGAAACCGTGCCGCCACCGGGTTTCGAACTCCTCGACCGCGCGGGTCGCGGTCAGGTACTCGCTCGCGCCGAGATCGCGCAGCAGCGGGTCGTCGCGCCAGAGCGTGGTGGCCTGGCGGGCCCGCAGCTGCCAGTGCCCGAGCCAGTCGTGGAAGGTGCGCAGGCAGTACGGATCGTCGAGCTGCGCGGCGAGCACCGGCGTCACCCCGAGGGTGAGCACGTCCCGCTTGCCCTCCTCGGCGAACCGCCGCAGCAGGTCCACCACCGGCAGGTAGGAATGCGACCACGCCTGATAGAGCCACTCCTCGCCGACCGGCCAGGAACCGTGGTGCGCCAGCCACGGCAGGTGGCTGTGCACGACCAGGCAGAACGTGCCCTCGGATCGACTCACGGGCGCACCGCCACCGCGACGAGATCCAGGCTCGCGTCCAGTTCCCGGTCGTGGATCGCGAAGTCCGCCGCCCCGATCGCCGCGATGTCGGCGAGCAGCCCGGCGGGCCAGCTCGCCTGCCCGGGCAGCTGCCCCAGCACCACGTCCAGCTGCGCGTCGATGATCGAACCGCCGTACCGCTCGTCCAGCGCCCGCACCCCGGGCCCGTGGTGCAGGCCGTGCAGCAGTTCGACGCCGAACCCCGCTTCGCGCAGCAGCGAGTCCAGTTCGGACGGTGCGAGTTCCCGGGTGTGGAACGGGTTCAGCGGGGTGTCGCTGTCCGGGGTGAAGGTCAGCCGGTTCGGCGTGGTGACCAGCAGGCGGCCGCCGGGGCGCAGCACCCGGTGGCATTCGGCGAGGAAGCCGCCCTGGTCCCACAGGTGCTCGATCACCTGGAAGTTCGCCACCACGTCCACTGTGGACGTTCCCAGCGGCAGGTACGCCAGGTTGGCGCGCAGCACGCCGACGTCCGGGTAGCGCCGGGCGACGTGCGCGGCGGTCGGCTCGTCGTAGTCCAGCGCGATCACCCGCGCGGCCCGCGAGGCGATCAGCCCGGCGCCGTAACCTTCGCCACATCCGGCCTCGAGCACGGTCGCACCGGCGCAGTAGGGCAGCAGCGCGAGGTACGCGGCCTCGTGCCGCCGGAACCAGTAGTTCTCCTCGGGGATGCCCGGAACGGTGCGTTCCCCGGTCAGGTGCAGCGCCTCGGCGCGTCCGGCCGCCTCGGTGGATGGGGTCACCCGGCGACCCTATCTCCTGTCACGTTCGGCACGGCTGTCCTGTCCTAGTGGTATGCAACGAACAGTCACCCGTGTCCTGCTGATCGCGCTCGGCGTGAGCATCGCCGTGGCGGGGGTCTGGGCGCAGTTCTTCCCCGCGTCCTTCTACCCGGACTTCCCTGGCTTCCGGTCGGCCTGGATCTCGCTGGACGGGCCCTTCAACGAGCACCTGATCCGCGACGTCGGCGGCCTCTTCCTCGCCCTGTGCGTGCTCTCGCTCGGCGCCGCGGTGATCGGCAGCACGGCCGCCGCCCGGCTGGCC
The DNA here is from genome assembly GCF_009765355.1 of Amycolatopsis anabasis. Taxonomy (GTDB): domain Bacteria; phylum Actinomycetota; class Actinomycetes; order Mycobacteriales; family Pseudonocardiaceae; genus Amycolatopsis; species Amycolatopsis anabasis. The sequence goes on from NZ_VTHK01000017.1 coordinate 84,490, forward strand.
GCCCTGGCCTGGCTGGCCTACTCGGTGCCGCACTTCGGCTACCACGTGACGCACCTGCATCACTTCGAAACCGTGGACCGGGTGCTGATCGCGGCGACGACCGCGGCGATCGTGGTGCTCCCGCTGGCCGTGCTGGCGATCCCGGGGCGCCGCGAGACCTAGTGCGCGGGCGGCTTGCCCTTGCCGGTGGCCCGGTCGCGCAGCTTGTTCAGCGCTTCCTTCGCCTGCTGCTTGCGGCGCGGGTCGTTGGCGAACTCCTTGGCCTGCCGGATGGCCTTCTTGCCCTGCGGGGTGTTGGCCAGGCGTGCGAGCTTGTTGAACAGCGATGCCATGGTGCTGCCTTCCGTGGCGTTATGTCCGTTTCGACAGTTCAACGGACATGGGCGACAGGAAGTTCCTAAGCGGCCGGGGAAACCGTGATTCCGACCGCGCCAGGGCCCACATGCGCGCCTATTATCGTGCTCGCCTCCAGCAGCAGGCTGTCCCGCACGGCGGGCAGCCGCTCCTTCAGGCGCGCGGTGACCTCTTCCATCCGCTCGTCCGGCGCGCCGAAGCGCAGCACCGCGATGTCGACCGGTTGCCCGCCCGCCCGGTCCACCGCGAGGTCGGCCAGTTTCGCCAGCGCACGGCGGGTTCCGGGCACCCGGGCGACCGGGGCCACCTCGCCGTCGCGCACGGTGAGCAGGGGCTTGATGGAGAGCGCGGTGCCGAGGAACTTCGTCGCCGCGCCGATCCGGCCGCCGCGGCGCAGGTACTCCAGGGTGTCGACGTAGATCAGCTCGGTGCTGGTGGTGTAGCGGCGCTCGGCGGCCTCGATCACGCGGCGGGCCTGCCCGCCCGCGGCCGCCGCCCGGGCCGCGGACAGCGCCGCGAACCCGAGGCTCATGCCCAGGATCTCGCTGTCCAGCACGTGCACCGGGATTCGGACCTGCTGCGCGGCTTCGCGGGCGGCCTGGGCGGTGGCCGACATCCGGCCGGAGATGTGCACGCTGACGATCGCGGTCGCGCCCGCGCTCACCGCGTCCTGGTAGGTCCAGAAAAAGGCGCCCGCATCCGGTGGTGCGGTGGCCACCGTCTTACCCATGCGCAGCGCCTCGATGATCTCCGGACGGCTGAATCTGTGCTCGTCGTCGACGTGGGCGCCCACCTGCAGTTGCAGCTGGACGACCTTGATGCCCCACTGGTTGATCAGGTGATCGGGCAGGCAGGCGGTCGAGTCGGTGACTACGGCGACATGACTGGGCACGGTTCGGAGGCTAACCCCTCGCACCCAACAGGAGTACCCCGGCGTTCCGCCAAGCGGGCTAGGGGCCACCCACGGTAGACTTCGCACGGGCAACTACCGGGACGATCGTCCCAGTAAACGCTTCATCCAGGTGAATGGCGTCACCTCGGCGCGCCACGGAAGCAAGTCTTCCCTAAGCTACCGGCGAGTAGAGGCCTGTTCCGGCTGCGTTCACGCGCCCAATATCGGGAGGTCGAAGAAGACCCATGACCAATATCGTTGTCCTGGTCAAGCAGGTGCCGGACACCTATTCGGAGCGGAAGCTCTCCGACGGTGACTACACGCTTGACCGCGAATCCGCCGACGCCGTGCTCGACGAGATCAACGAGCGCGCGGTGGAGGAGGCCCTGAAGATCAAGGAAGCCGGCGAAGGCGAGGTCACCGTGGTCTCGGTGGGCCCGGACCGGGCGACCGACGCCATCCGCAAGGCGCTGTCGATGGGCGCCGACAAGGCCATCCACGTCTCCGACGAGACCCTGCACGGCTCCGACCTGATCGCCACCGCCAAGGTGCTGGCCGCCGCGATCGGCAAGGTCGAGGGCTACGACCTGGTCATCGCCGGTAACGAGGCCTCCGACGGCCGCGGTGGCGCGGTGCCCGCGATCCTCGCCGAGCTGCTCGGCCTGCCGCAGCTGACCCACGTGCGCGCGCTGACGGTCGAGGGCTCCACCGTCAAGGGCGACCGCGAGACCGAGGACGGCATCACCCACCTCGAGGCGAACCTGCCGGCCGTGGTCAGCGTTTCCGAGAAGATCAACGAGCCGCGCTACCCGTCCTTCAAGGGGATCATGGCGGCCAAGAAGAAGCCGGTCGAGACCCTGACCATCGCCGACCTCGGCGTGGACGCGGGCGAGGTCGGCCTCGCCAACGCCTGGGTGTCCGTGGCCGAGGCGGCCCCGAAGCCGCCGCGCCAGGCCGGTCAGCGGGTCGAGGACGAGGGCGACGGCGGCGCCAAGGTCGCCGAGTACCTGGTCGGCCAGAAACTCATCTGAGACAAGCGAGCGAGGAGGAAACAGACAGATGGCTGAAGTACTGGTCCTCGTCGACCACGTCGACGGTGAGGTCAAGAAGGTCACCCTCGAGCTGCTGACCGCGGCGCGCGCCCTGGGCGAGCCGTCGGCGGTCGTGGTGGGCGCCCCCGGCACGGCGGGCAAGGTGAAGGAGTCGCTGGCGGCCTACGGCGCGGCGAAGGTCTACGTCGCCGAATCCGAGGACGCCGGGAACTACCTGGTGACCCCGAAGGTCGACGCGCTGGCCAAGCTGGTGGAGCAGGCGTCCCCGGCCGCGGTCCTGGTCGCCGCGTCCTCGGAGGGCAAGGAGGTGTCCGGCCGCCTGGCGGTGCGGATCGGCTCCGGTCTGCTCTACGACGCGGTGGGCGTCAACGCCGACGGCACGGTCGAGCAGTCGATCTTCGGTGGCGCGTATTCGGTCAGGTCCAAGGCGGCCAAGGGCACCCCGGTCATCTCGGTGCGCCCGGGCGGCGTCGAGGCCGAACCGGCCGAGGGCGCGGCGGCCGAGGAGGCCGTGGAACTGCCCGCGGTGGACGCGGCGAAGTCGGCCAAGATCACCGGTGTGGAGCCGATCGTGGGCGGCGACCGTCCGGAACTGACCGAGGCGTCGGTCGTCGTCTCCGGTGGCCGCGGTGTCGGTTCGGCCGAGAAGTTCGACGTGGTCGAGAAGCTGGCCGACGCGCTCGGCGCGGCGGTGGGCGCTTCGCGCGCCGCGGTCGACTCCGGCTACTACCCGGCGCAGTTCCAGGTGGGACAGACCGGTAAGACGGTGTCGCCGCAGCTGTACATCGCGCTCGGCATCTCCGGTGCGATCCAGCACCGCGCCGGGATGCAGACGTCGAAGACCATCGTCGCGGTGAACAAGGACCCGGAGGCGCCGATCTTCGAGATCGCCGACTTCGGTGTGGTCGGCGATCTGTTCAACGTCGCGCCGCAGCTGACCGAAGAGGTCGCCAAGCGCAAGGGCTGACGTCGAAACTCGACCAATCGGGGCGGTTCCCTTGAGGGGCCGCCCCGTTTTCGTTACCTTAAGGGAACCTGAGAACCCGCTATTAACTGAACGTGCACCAAGCGGTCATCGGATGACTCTCTCCACGGTTTCTTCGCGGCAGGTACACCTAGGACATGACGCGGTCACAGCTACTCGTCAGCACTGATCAGGCGGGTGTCGAGCTCCCGGCGGACGCGCCCCGCTATTCCCTGCTCGTCGCCAATGACAACGACGAGGTGCTTGCCGCGCAGCGGCTCAGGCACCAGGTATTCGCCGAGGAAATGGGCGCGACGCTCAATTCGCTCGCACATGGACTGGACGTCGACTACTTCGACGAATTCTGCGACCACCTGGTCGTACGGGACGACAACACCGACGAGATCGTGGGCACCTACCGGATGCTGCCGCCCGAGCGCGCGGTGCGGGCGGGCCGGTTGTACTCGGACACCGAATTCGACCTGACGGCCATCGCTGGGCTGCGCGGCTCATTGGTCGAGACCGGACGCTCCTGTGTGCACCCCGAGCACCGCACCGGTGCGGTGGTGAGCCTGGTGTGGGCCGGGATCGCGCGCTACATGTTGTTGTCCGGGCACAGGTACCTCGCCGGGTGCGCTTCGGTTCCGTTGACGGATGGGGGAAGTTACGCCGCCGGTGTGTGGGATGTGGTGCGCGCCAAGCACTACGCGCCCGAGTCCGCTCGGGTGAAACCGTTGCACCCGTGGCAGGACGAGGGCGTCGCCCGTCCGGCGCGGTCGGTGCTGCCGCCGTTGCTGAAGGGCTACGTGCGGCTCGGCGCCACGGTCGGCGGCCCGCCCGCGCACGACCCGGACTTCGGTGTCGCGGATTTCTTCATGCTGCTGGATCTGCACCAGGTCGACGAGCGCTACCTGAAGTTCTTCCTCGGGGTCCAGGTATGAGCCACGCGTGGATGCCCGCGTCGCCCTGCGGCGACGGGTGTTTGACGCCGGGTGCGCCCACGGTCGGTTTCGCCCGGCGGGCCATGCGGTTCGCCGTGGCGATCGGAGTGGTCATCGCGGCGCTGCTGGTGTCGCCGGTGCTGTTCCTGCTGCGCGGCGGCGCGCGGGAATGGGTGGTGCGCACGCTGTTCCGCGCGGTGCTGCACGCGTTCGGCGTGCGGCTGGTGGTGCACGGCGAATTCCCCGAACCCGGTCGTGGCGCGCTCGTGGTGAACAACCACATCTCGTGGCTGGACATCGTGGCGATCAACGCGGTGCGGCCGATGCGCGCGCTGGCCAAGAAGGAGATCCGGAGCTGGCCGGTGCTCGGCGTGCTGGTTTCCCGCGCGGGCAGCATCTTCCTGGACCGGGAACGGCTGTCCACCCTGCCCGCGACGATGACCGAACTCGCCGAGGCGATGCGCGGCGGGTCGATGGTCAACGCGACGCCGGAGGGCACCACGTGGTGCGGTCTGGCGTCCGGCCGGTTCCGGACGGCGGTGTTCCAGGCGGCGATCGACGGTGGCGTACCGGTGCGGCCGGTCGCGCTGCGGTACCGGCTTTCCGACGGCCGGGAGACCACGCAACCCGCGTTCATCGGACCGGAGACGCTGATCGCCTCGCTGCGCCGGGTCGCCCGGCTCCGCGGGCTGGTGCTGGAAATGTTCGTGTGCCCGGAAATCGCGCCCGGCCGTGCGGAGAACCGCCGCGAACTCGCCGCCGTCGCCCAGGCCGCCGTGCATTCCGCGCTCGGCACCGTCCGGATCCCCGCCCAGGCCCGCCGCCGGGCACCGGCGCCGCGTCCGGTCATCGAATCGCCCGCCCCGAAACGCGAACTCGCCTGACCGAACGTCGAACTCGGGCGCGCGAACGGGTAACTCGCGTGCCTGAGCGTGTAACTCGCGTGCCCGAGTGTGCGACTCGCGCGGCTTGACCTCCAGCGCGCTGGAGGTTGTTCGCTTCGATCATGGCAACCGAGGCGGCGGCGCGGCCGCGTGTCCTGTGGACACCCGCGCATCGGACGACCACGGCGGCGATCCTGCTCGTGGTCACGCTCATCGCGTTCGAGAACATGGGGGTCGCGACCGCGATGCCCACCATGGTCTCCGCCTTGCACGGGCAGGCGCTGTACTCCTGGCCGTTCACCGCGTTCCTGGTTGCCAGCGTGGTGGCCACCGTGCTCTCCGGGCGGCTCGGCGACCGCCGGGGTCCCGCGCCCGCCCTGGTCCTCGGGCCCGCGCTGTTCCTCGGCGGCCTGCTGGTCGCCGGATTCGCCCACGACATGGCCCTGCTGCTGCTCGGCCGGGTCCTGCAGGGCCTCGGCTCGGGCGTGCTCCTGGTGGCCGTCTCGCTGCTGATCGCGCTCGTGTTCACCGATCGGGAACGGCCGGTGATCTACGCCGCGAACGCCGCCGCGTGGGTGCTGCCCGCGGTGGTCGGCCCGTCGGTGGCCGGGGTGGTCACCGAGCGGATCGGCTGGCGGTGGGTCTTCCTCGGCCTCACCCCGCTCGTCCTGCTCGGTCTCGGGCTGCTGGTCACCGTGATCCGGCGGCTGGACCGGCACGTGCCCGGCGGTGACCGGCAGCGGCGGGCGAGTGTCGTCGCCGCGGTCGCCGCCGCGGCCGGGGTCGCCGCGCTGACCTGGGCGGCGCAGCACCCGTCCGGGCTCGCCCTCGGGTACGGCGCGGCGGGGCTGGCCGCCCTCGCGTTCGCGCTGCGGCGGCTGCTGCCGCCCGGGACCCTCACCGCCCGGCCCGGGCTGCCCACGGTGGTCGCCTCGCGGGCGCTGATCGGCGGCGCGTTCGCCGGGATGGAGGCGTACCTGCCGCTCACCATGAGCACCGTGCACGGCTATTCCCCGGCCGCCGCCGGGCTGCCGCTGACGGTCACCGCGCTCGGCTGGTCGGCGGGTTCGGCGGTGCAGGGGCGGTACCCGGACTGGTCGCGCGAGGCGTCGCTGCGGCTGGGGTTCGCGCTGGTGGCCGCGGGCCTGGCGATCTTCGCGTTCGTCTCGCAGCCGTGGTTCCCCGGCTGGGCCGCGTTCGCGGCCTGCGCGATCGGCGGCGCCGGGATGGGCATCGCGATGCCCGCGATCTCGGTGCTGCTGCTGCGGTTCTCGCCGGAAGCCGAACGCGGTTTCAACACCTCGGCCATGCAGCTCGGCGACTGGGTGGGCTCCGCGTTGACCGTCGGTTTCGGCGGAGTGCTGCTCGGCGTCCTGGCCTCGGCGCGGCACCCGTCGGCCGCGATCGCCGTGCTCGGCGCGGTGCTGGCGGCCATCGCGCTGACCGGGGTGCGGGTGACCGGGCGGTGGCCGTCGAGGGTATGAGGTCACCTTCGGTGAGGCGCTACCCTGGATAGGCGATGACCTATCTCGACCACGCGGCGACGACCCCCATGTTGCCGGAAGCCATAGCGGCGATGAGCGAGGCGCTGTCCACCGTGGGCAACGCCTCCTCGCTGCATTCCTCCGGCCGCCGGGCCCGGCGGGTCGTGGAGGAGGCGCGCGAGGTGCTCGCCGAGGCGCTGGGCGCCCGGCCGTCCGAGGTCATCTTCACCGCCGGGGGAACCGAAAGCGACAACCTCGCGGTCAAGGGCATCTTCTGGGCCCGCAACGGCGCCGATCGGAAGCGCCGCCGGGTGCTGGCGAGTTCGGTCGAGCACCACGCCGTGCTCGACGCGGTGCAGTGGCTGGCCGATCACGCGGGCGCCGAGATCACCTGGCTCGACGTGGATTCGCACGGCCGGGTGGAGCCGGAGACCCTGCGCAAGGCGATCGGCGACGAGCCGGACGATGTGGCTTTGGTCACGATCATGTGGGCCAACAACGAGGTCGGCACGGTCAACCCGCTGCCCGAACTCGCCGCGATCTGCGCCGAGCACGGCATCCCGCTGCACACCGACGCGGTGCAGGCCGTCGGCGCGATCCCGGTGGACTTCGCGGCCAGCGGCGCGAGCGCGCTCACGCTCTCCGGGCACAAGCTCGGCGGGCCGTACGGCATCGGCGCGCTGCTGCTCGCCCGGGACACCCCGTGCGAGCCGCTGCTGCACGGCGGCGGGCAGGAACGGGACGTGCGCTCGGGCACCCTGGACGTGCCCGCGATCCACGCGTTCGCCACCGCCGTGCGCGCCGCGATCGGCGCGCTCGACCCGCAGGCCGCCGAGATCGCCGGGCTGCGCGACCGGCTGATCGCCGCGGTGCTGCGCGAGGTGCCGGACGCGGTGCTCAACGGGGCCCGGCCGGACGAAGGCCGGTTGCCCGGCAACGCGCATTTCACGTTCCCGGGCTGCGCGGGGGACAGCCTGCTGATGCTGCTGGACGCCAAGGGCATCGAATGCTCGACCGGTTCCGCGTGCACCGCGGGCGTCGCCGAGCCCAGCCACGTGCTGCTGGCGATGGGCGCCGACGCGGCGTCGGCGCGGGGCTCGCTGCGGTTCTCGCTGGGCCACACGTCCACTCAGGACGATGTGGACGCGCTGGCCCGGGAGATCGGTTTCGTGGTGGCCCGGGCGCGGCAGGCGGGGCTGAGCGGCATGCGGAAACAGCCGGCGGAAAAGCGGACGAACGAGAAGAAGGCGGGGGTGTAGCGCCATGCGCGTACTGGCCGCCATGAGCGGGGGCGTGGATTCGGCGGTGGCCGCCGCGCGGGCGGTGGACGCCGGGCACGACGTGGTCGGTGTCCACCTGGCGCTGTCCGCCAAACCGGGCACGCTGCGCACCGGCGCGCGGGGCTGCTGCACGATCGAGGATTCGCACGACGCCCGGCGGGCCGCGGACATCCTCGGCATCCCGTTCTACGTCTGGGATTTCGCCGAGCGGTTCACCGAGGAGGTCATCGAGACCTTCGTCGGCGAGTACGCCGCCGGGCGCACCCCGAACCCGTGCGTCACCTGCAACGAGAAGATCAAGTTCGAGGCGCTGCTGGACAAGGCGATGGCGCTGGGCTTCGACGCGGTCGCCACCGGGCACTACGCGCGACTGTCCGTTGTGGACGGTGTGCCGGAGCTGCGGCGCAGTGCGGACGAGGGCAAGGACCAGTCGTACGTGCTCGCCTCGCTGACCCCGGAGCAGCTGCGGCACTCGTTCTTCCCGCTCGGCGATTCCTGGAAGACCGACGTCCGCGCCGAGGCCGAGCGGCGCGGGCTGGCCGTGGCGCGCAAGCCGGACAGCCACGACATCTGCTTCATCCCGGACGGCGACACGCGCAAGTTCCTGGAGAAGCGGCTCGGCGAGCGGCCGGGGGAACTGGTCGACGCCGAGACCGGGGCCGTGCTCGGCCGCCACACCGGCGTGCACGGGTTCACCGTCGGCCAGCGCAAGGGCCTGGGCATCGAGGCGCCCGCGCCGGACGGGCGGCCGCGGTACGTGCTGTCGCTGGAACCGGTTTCCGGCACGGTCAAGGTCGGCTCGGCCGATCACCTCGGGGTCCGCGAGATCCGGGCCGACCGCCCGATCTGGCCGAGCGAACGCCCGCTGGACGGGCCGACCGAATGCGTGGCCCAGGTCCGCGCGCACGGCGGCACGGTCGAGGCGGTGGCCGAGGTGACCGGCGACGAGGTGACCGTCTCGCTGCGCGAACCGCTGCGCGGGGTCGCCCCGGGCCAGGTCGTCGTCCTCTACCGCCCGGACCCCGAAGGCGATCTGGTGCTGGGCAGCGCGAAGATCTCCGCCACCGCTTGACCCGCCGACACCCGAAAGTGCGCGCGCTTTCGGGTGCTCGGCGGCGCTTTCCCACCGAAGTGCCGCCCCGCGCATGCCGGATGGGGGTTGGCAAGCGGTCACCGACCTCGCGAACGCACATCCGGCACCCGGGCGCGGCTAATCTTGATCTCGCCCACGCGGCGCCGAGGCCAGGAGGTCCAGAGATGACCGCGCTCCGCTCCAGCACCGTCGCGGACGTTCTGCGCCGCAGCGCCGCCCGGGTTCCGCACCGGATCGCCCTGCGGTTCGCCGACCGGCGGTGGACCTACGCCGAACTCGACGCCGCGGTCACCCGGGCCGCCGCGCACCTGCTCGGGCTCGGCCTGGCCAAGGGCGACCGCGTCGCCGCCTACGGCAAGAACTCCGACGCCTACCTCATCGGCTTCCTCGCCTGCGCCCGCGCCGGGCTGATCCACGTGCCGATCAACTACAACCTGACCGGCGAGGAACTGGCCTACCTGCTCGACCAGTCCGGCAGCACGGTCGCGCTCACCGATCCGGCGCTGCGGCCCGCGCTGGACGCGGTCGCGGGCGGGCTCACCCACCTGCTGCCGCTGCGCGACACCGGCGATTCCCTGCTCGCCGCCGCCACCGAGGGCGAGACTCCGGAACTCGACGTCGAGGTCGCCGACACCGATCTCGCCCAGCTGCTCTACACCTCCGGCACCACCTCCCGGCCGAAGGGCGCGATGATGACGCATCGCGCGCTGGTGCACGAGTACGTCTCCTGCATCGTCGGCCTCGACCTCACCGAGGACGACGATCCGCTGCACGTGATGCCGCTTTACCACAGCGCGCAGATGCACGTCTTCCTGCTGCCGTGGCTCGCGGTCGGCGCCACCAACCAGCTCCTCGAAGTACCCGACCCCGGCGAGATCCTGCGCCGCATCGAGGACGGCCACCGCGCGTTCTTCGCCGCGCCCACGCTCTGGGTCGCACTGACCAACCACCCCGACTTCGGCGCCCGCGACCTGTCCGCCCTGCGCAAGGCCTACTACGGCGCCTCGATCATGCCCGGCCCGATCCTCGAGCGGCTCCGCGAAGCCATGCCGGAACTGGGTTTCTACAACTGCTTCGGCCAGTCGGAGATCGCGCCGCTGGCCACCATCCTCGGCCCCGCCGAGCACGCCGACCGCCCGGAGTCCGCGGGCCGTCCGGCGCTGTTCGTGGAACTGCGGGTGGTCGACGAGAACGGCGACGACGTCCCGCCCGGCGAACCGGGCGAGGTCGTCTACCGGTCACCGCAGTTGTGCGAGGGGTACTGGAACAAACCCGAGGAGACCGCGGCGGCGTTCCGCGGCGGCTGGTTCCACTCCGGCGATCTGGTCCGGGCCGACGAGGCCGGGTACCTCTACGTCGTCGACCGGATCAAGGACGTGATCAACACCGGCGGGGTGCTGGTGGCCTCCCGCGAGGTGGAGGACGCGCTCTACACGCATCCCGCGGTCGCCGAGGTCGCGGTGATCGGGCTGCCGGACGAGAAGTGGATCGAGGCGATCACCGCGGTCGTGGTGTCCAAAGAGGACGTCGACGCGGACGCCCTGATCGCCCACGCCCGCGCGAAGCTCTCCGCGTTCAAGGTGCCCAAGGCCGTGCACTTCGTCGGCGAGCTGCCGCGCAATGCCTCGGGCAAGATCCTCAAACGGGAACTCCGGGATCAGCTCGGCGCGTAGCGCAGCACGCCGTCGACCTCGGTCCGCGCGAGCTTTCCCTGGGATACCAGCAGATCCAGGTGCGCACCGGTTTCCAGCACCGCGAGCATCTGGTTGAACGCGTCCAGTTCGCCGAGCTTGCGCTGCCGCCGGGTCCAGCCCAGCCGCAACGCCGCCTCGTACGCCGTGCTGGCGCCGTTCGCCACGGTCTCGCCCATCGCGGCGAGCCGCCCGTCGTGGTGGGCGAGGAGTTCGTCCACCCGCGCGTGCACGCTGTCGGTCACCGGGCCGTGCGCGGGCAGCATCCGGCGGTCCGGCCGCGCGCGGACCAGGCGCAGCGAGCCGAGGAAGTCCCGCAGCGGCAGTTCCACCCGCGCCGGCTGGAAGCCGATCGACGGCGTGATGTGCGGGAGCACGTGGTCGCCGGTGAACAGCAGCCCCGCGGCGCCGTCGTCGAACACCACGTGCCCCGCGGTGTGCCCGGGGGTGTGCACGACCTCCAGGTCCCGCCCGGGCAGCACCGTGCGCGGGCCCGGGGTGAGCCACTCGTCCGGGTTCTCCCAGATGTTCCGGTCGGCCAGCCGTTCTTCGCCGCCGAACATCTTGGCGAGCGCGTCCACGACCTCCTCCGCCCCGTACTGGCGCAGGCCGACCACCTGGGCGTTGAGCTCGACGGTCGCCGGATCGATGGACAGCCGCAACGACGCCTGTTCGTGTCGCCCGAGCGCGATCCGCCCGCCGAACTCCCGGCGCAGCGCGACCGCCTGGGTGTAGTGGTCGCGGTGGACGTGGGTGATCAGGAACTGGCGCACGTCCCCGAGATCGGCGTCGATCGCCTTCAGCGCCGCCTGCAGGAGTTCGCGGGATTCGTCCAGCGCCCAGCCCGAATCGATGAGCACCAGCTCGGTCCCGTCGGTGATCGCGTAGACGTTCACCGCGCGCAGGCCGTCGTTCGGCAGGGGGAGGGGGATCCGGTACACGCCGGGCGCGACCGCGTAGATCCCCGGCTCGGTCCAGTGACGGGTGCTGTCCTCGGTGAGCGCTTCCACGGCGACCTCTCTGTCTCCCAGTCCTCCCACTTTCATCCGAACCGGATGAAGTGTCTACAGGAACGTGGTGAGACACATCTCACGCGTGGAATGTCAGTTGCGGTCGTCCTGTTTGAGCGCGGTGTCGATGGTCAGCGCCGAGGCCACCACCATGCTGGCCAGCGGCTCCGGCAGCGGGCGGTGGATCTCCACGACGTAGTTGTCCGCGGTGGTGAACGCCGCCTTGAGGAAACCGCCGAACGTCTTGGTGACCCGGGCGACCTCGGAGTCGTGGTGATCCCGGATCGAGAAGTTCCAGGCGCGCCAGTTCTCCGCGAAGATCCCGCCGATCTTCTGCCCGTTCACCGAAAACGCGAACCGGATCTTGCCGAAGACGTTCTCCTGGATGATCTCGCCGATCGGCGACTCGTCCGCCCGGGTCACCAGGAACCGGGATTTGAACACCTTCGCCGGCCGGGTCACCTTCAGCACCGTGCTGTGGTTCGCGTCGCGGACCTCGAACTTGTGCGTCAGGAACTGGTCGTAGTTGCTGAAGAACCGCACCATCTTCTTCAGCGTGCTCTGGCCGACCTGCACGACCGCGCCGAGCTGCCGGCCGTGCTGGTCGAACACGCCGAACTCGTTGGCCATCTCGATCAGCTTCGCCCGCTGGTTGACCACCAGGATCGGCTCGGTGAACAGCGTGCCGCCTCCGGCGAGCCCGCCGCCCCGGCCGCGGGTGCCCTTCGCGACCTGCGCCTGAACGCGCGCCGGATCGTGCCCGTATTCCACGTCGAGTTCGAACGGGTTCGCGTCGTGCGGCCGTTCGGCGGGACGAGTGTTCGGGGTCCACGCCCGGCCGTCCCACCAGCGGAGCAGGCGCGGGTCGGCGTGATCCGGGTACCAGCCCGGTTGTGGCGGCGAATTGCTCGTCATGGCAGGTCAGCGTAATGGCGGAACCGGAAATTGGGAGCCCGGAATGGGAAATGCGGAGAATGTCCGTGTCCCAATCCGGGCATCCCGGAAATAACCAACCTAGTCGTCTCCGCTTTCGTTGATGAGGCGCTCCAACTCCCGGCGCAGCAGCCCGAGGCGGGCGTCCGCGAGCAGCGGGATCTCCCGGCGGCGGCGCCGCACCGCGCCCGGGTCGATTTCGACGACGGTCAGCGACTCCTCCCAGGTCGGCGCGGTGGCCACGACCGAACCCCACGGATCGATCACCCGCGAACCGCCCCAGAACCGCACCCCGGCCTCGTCCCCGACCCGGTTCACGAAGATCACCCAGCACTGCTGCATGCGCGCGGTGAACGTGAGCAGGTCGTGCCAGTACTCGGCCGGATCGAACGAACCCGCGGTCAGCTTGGCCGCGCTGTTCGTCGGCACGATCAGCACCTCGGCGCCGTCCTGCGCGGCCAGCCACGGCAGCATCGGCTGCCAGGCGTCGTTGCAGATCAGCGTCGCCATGCGCGCGTGCCGGGTGTCGAAGGCGCGCATGTGCTGGCCGGGGCTGGCGTGCTTGCGCTCCTCCCAGATCAGGTAGTTCGGCAGGTAGAGCTTGCGGTGGTTGTGCACCAGCTCGCCGCCGGAGAGGTAGAGCGCCGTGTTGTGCCGCCGGATGCGCCCGTCTTCGAGCAACCCGATGACCACGTCCGGGCCGTGCCGGGACAGTTCGGCCAGCCGGGTGTCGTCCGGCCACATCGAGATGTCCTCGGCAAGCTGGCCGAGGGCGTAGCCGGTCAGGCTCAGTTCCGGGAAGACCACCAGGTCCGCGCCCTCCGCGGCGGATTCCTTGATGATCCGTTCGGTGTCGACGAGATTTCCTTCGATGTCGCCGAGCCGGCAGTCGGTCTGGGCCAGTGCCACTCTCATGCGTCTCACCTCCTCACGCTCGAACCCCTTCGGCGACCTCACCTGCGATGGCAACGGCGAAGCCGCCGGTGCGTGTTGACGTGTGGTGAGTTGTCGCCACGCGTGCCCACCGGCCGCGTGCCCGAAACGGTACGCGAGTGGACTACCCGGACGCGACACGACGAACCCGATCGGGCCGATCATTTACCTCTGCGCAACAGTCGGTTCGGCACCGAGCACAATCGCCCTGTGAGCGAACGAGCATGGCCCCCAGGCGCCGCCACCGGTATCGGTTCGATGCCGGGCGCCGACCCCGGCGAGGCGGCCGCCGTCGTCTTCGGAGAGCTGCCCGAATTCCCGCACCTGCCCGAACTTCCCGCGCGCGGCGTCGGCGCCGATCTGATCGGCCGGACCGCCGCGCTCCTGGTGGATCTGGCCGTCGAGGTGGTGCCCAGCGGCTACCGGGTCACCGCCCGGCCCGGCCGGGACCACCGGCGCGCGGTCGATCTGCTGCGCTGGGACCTCGACGCGCTCGAGGCGGCGCACGATCGCGCGGGCACCAAACCGCGCGTGATCAAGCTCCAGGTCGCCGGTCCGTGGACGCTGGCCGCGGGCATCGAACTGCCGCGCGGGCACCGCGTGCTCACCGATCCCGGCGCGCTGCGCGAATTCGCCGAATCGGCGGGCGAGGGGCTGGCCGGGCAGGTCGCCGAGCTGAAGTCCCGGACCGGCGCGGAGGTGGTCGTCCAGTTCGACGAGCCGAGCCTGCCGGACGTGCTGGCCGGTTCGCTGCCCACGCCGTCGGGTTACGGCACCGTCCCCTCGGTTCCGGAGCCGGAGGCGCGGTCCCTGCTCGCCTCGGTCATCGAACACGCCGGGCGGATCAGCGGGCAGCCGGTGGTGGTGCACTGCTGCGCGCCGCGGCCGCCGGTCGGCCTGCTGCGCTCGGCCGGGGCGGGTGCGCTCGCGCTGGACGCGACCCTGCTCGACGGGGCGCCCGGTTCGCTGCTCGACGAGATCGGCGAAGCCTGGGACGGCGGCACGGTCCTGTTCCTCGGCCTGGTTCCGGCGCTCGAACCCGCGACGCCGCCGACGCTGCACGACGTCGCCCGGCCCGCGCTGCGGCTCGTCGACCGGCTCGGGTTCAACCGGTCGATCCTGGCCGGACGAACCGTGCCGACCCCGACCTGCGGGTTCGCCGGGGCCACCACGGCGTGGATGCGCCGGGCCCTGGCGCTCACCCGGGATCTGGGCAAAGCGTTCACCGAGCCGCCGGAGAGCTGGTAGGAACGACGGGATGAAGTGGTTCCGGCGGCGCAAGAACGACGCGCCCGATCCTCGGACGGCCTGGCCCGAGCCGCACGTGCCCGAGGATCCGGCGGCCGCGGCGGCCGGGTTCTGGCGCCGCTGGTCCGAGCTGCTGCCCGAGATCAGCGCCGCGCTGGGCGACCGCGAACCGCGGCGGGTGGAACACGAGCTGTGCGAGGCGGTCGCGCTGGTGCACCCCGACCTGCACTTCTCCCTGGAACGCGGGCAGCAGGCGGTCTACGCGCTGGTGGTCACCGGGCAGGAGGATCCGGCCCTGCGGCCGTACACCGACGCCTGGAAGGCCGCGGCCCCGGACGAGGATCCGATCTGGGAGTACCACGATTCGGTGCCCCCGGTGCCGGACCCGGCCGAGGTGACGGTGAACCTGGGCGAGCACCGGATCTCGCTCGCCGACGTGCGGGTGGCCGCCCAGGTCGACGAGGCGGAGGCGGTGGTCGACGTCGCCGTGCACCATCCGCGGCTGGGCGAACTGGAGGAGGCCGCGCGCCGCGCGATGACCTTCCTGCCGCTGGACGCGGCCCTCGGGGAACGCCTCGCGGGGGAACGGTTACGCAGGGTGGAGACCGCCGAGTCCGAACCGGCCGGGGCGATCTCGCTCCTCGAGCTGCGTGAGCTGGTCCGCGGGCTGGCCGAGCGCGGCGGAGAAAATGTCGGCGGGGCCCACTAGTCTTACCGGCTGTGAGCAGCGAAGAGCTTCCCGAAGACCAGGTCGCCCCGGGCGCCGCCGAAGATCTCGGCGACGTGCCCGCGGACGTGCGCGAGCGCCACGCGGCGCTCGCCGAAGAGGTGCGCGGGCACCAGTTCCGGTACTACGTGCTGGATTCGCCCACGATCTCCGACGGGCAGTTCGACGAGCTGCTGCACGAGCTCGAGCGCCTGGAGGAAGCCCATCCCGGCCTGGCCACGCCGGACTCCCCGACGCAGAACGTCGGCGGCACGTTTTCCACCGAGTTCACCGCGTACGACCACCTCGAGCGGATGCTCAGCCTGGACAACGTGTTCGACACCGAGGAACTGCTCGCCTGGGTCGAGCGGGTGGAGCGCGAGGTGGGCGGGGCCACCCAGTACCTGTGCGAGCTGAAGATCGACGGGCTCGCGGTCAACCTGCTCTACGAGAACGGGCTGCTCACCCGCGCGCTCACCCGGGGCGACGGCCGCACCGGCGAGGACGTCACGCTCAACGTCCGCACGCTCGAGCAGGTGCCGGAGCGGCTCACCGCGACCGGCGAGTTCCCGGTGCCGAACCTGGTCGAGGTGCGCGGCGAGGTCTTCTTCCGGGTGGAGGACTTCCTGGAGCTCAACGCCCGGATGGTCGAGGCGGGCAAACCGCCGTACGCCAACCCGCGCAACACCGCAGCCGGATCGCTGCGGCAGAAGGATCCGAAGATCACGCGCAGCCGGAACCTGCGGATGATCTGCCACGGGCTCGGCAAGCGCGACGGGTTCGAGCCGGTCCGGCAGTCCGAGTCGTACGCGGCGCTGGCGGCCTGGGGCCTGCCGGTCTCGTCGCACAGCAAGGTCGTGGACACCGCGGACGAGCTGCTCGAGCACATCAAGTACTGGGGCGAGCACCGGCACGACGCCGAGCACGAGATCGACGGCGTGGTGATCAAGGTCGACCAGGTGACGCTGCAGCGGCGGCTGGGCACCACGTCGCGGGCGCCGCGCTGGGCGATCGCGTTCAAGTACCCGCCGGAGGAAGCCACCACGAAACTGCTGGACATCCAGGTCAACGTCGGCCGCACCGGCCGGGTCACCCCGTTCGCGGTGATGGAGCCGGTGAAGGTCGCCGGGTCCACGGTGGCCATGGCCACCCTGCACAACGCGGACGAGGTCAAGCGCAAGGGCGTGCTGATCGGCGACCGGGTGGTGATCCGCAAGGCCGGGGACGTGATCCCGGAGGTGCTCGGCCCGGTGGTCGACGTGCGCACCGGCGAGGAGCGCGAGTTCCTGATGCCGACCCGCTGCCCGGAATGCGACACGCGGCTGGCGTACCAGAAGGAGGGCGACGTCGACATCCGTTGCCCGAACGCGCGGTCCTGCCCCGCGCAGCTGCGGGAGCGGCTGTTCCACCTGGCCGGGCGCGGCGCCTTCGACATCGAGGTGCTCGGGTACGAGGCGGCGGTCGCGCTGCTGGAGTCCGGGGTGGTGGCCGACGAGGGCGAGATCTTCGACCTCGACGAGGAGAAGCTCACGCGGGTGGAGTTGTTCCGCACCAAGGCGGGCGAGCTTTCCGCGAACGCGCGCAAGCTGCTGGTGAACCTGGAGGCCGCGAAGGATCGTCCACTGTGGAAGGTGATCGTCGGGCTGTCCATCCGGCACGTCGGGCCGACCGCGGCGCAGGCGCTGGCCCGGGAGTTCGGTTCGATCGACGCGATCGACGCGGCGAGCGAGGAGGAACTCGCCGATGTGGACGGTGTCGGGCCGACCATCGCGACGGCGGTCCGCGAATGGTTCGCCGTCGACTGGCACCGCGAGGTCGTGGAGAAGTGGCGGCGGGCCGGGGTGCGGATGGCGGAGGAACGCGACGATTCCATCCCGCGCAACCTGGAGGGGCTGTCCATCGTGGTCACCGGTTCGCTGGCCACCGTCTCCCGCGACGAGGCCAAGGAGGCCATCATGGCGCGCGGCGGGAAGGCGGCCGGTTCGGTGTCGAAGAAGACGGCGTTCGTCGTGGTCGGCGACTCGCCCGGATCGAAGTACGACAAGGCGGTGCAGCTGAAGGTGCCGGTCCTGGACGAGGACGGGTTCCGGGTGCTGCTCGACCGCGGGCCGGAGGCGGCTGCCGAGGTCGCGTTGCCCGCGGGTGAAGAAGAGACTGGGGAGTCCGGTGAGTGAATTCGAGATCCGCCCGGCGCGGCCCGGGGAACTGGCCGAGATCGGGGAGATCACCGTCGCCGCCTACCGGGGCGAGGGCTTCCTGGACGGCGCCGAGGCGGGCTACGCCGAGAAGCTGCGCGACACCGAGGCGCGGGCGCGGGACGCGGAACTGCTGGCCGCGGTGGACGCGGAAGGCGTCGTCCTGGGCTCGGTCACCGTGGTCCGGCCCGGCACCGCGCTCGCCGAGATCTCCCGCGAGGGCGAGCTGGAGTTCCGGATGCTCTCGGTCGCCCCGGCCGCCCGCGGCCGCGGGGTGGGCGAGGCACTCACCCGGGCCGTCCTCAGCCGCGCCCAGGAACTGGGCGCCCACCAGGTCGTCCTGTCCAGTCTGGACAAGATGACCACCGCCCACCGCCTCTACGAACGCCTCGGCTTCACCCGCCTCCCCGAACGCGACTGGGGCCCCGAACCCCACGTCCGCCTCCTCGCCTACGCGTTCCCTCTCTGACCCGCGAGCCGCACGTTCCCGCAAGCAGCCCGCCCGCGAGTCCCCCGTTCTGGTCGCGTGTGTTCCCCGTTTCGGTAGCTGGCCAGCGCGACACAGGGCGACCCCGCTGGAGAAAACCTCAGTGGGGAACTCGCGAGCACGCCTACCTGAGTGTGTAACTCACTTGCCCGAACGTCGAACTCGCTTGCCCGAGTGTGCAACTCGCGTGTGTGAGCGGGGGACTCGCGGTCAGGTGTCGAGGACGACGGCGACGATTCCGGCGAAGTGGGCGAGGCGGGCGACCTCGGCGGCGCGGAACATCGGGCCGCCCGGGCGGCCCACCAGCAGGGCCTTGTCCGGTTTGCCGAGCGGGGTGGCGGCGAGTTCGGTGCCCAGTTCCTTCCAGGTCTCCGGGATCCAGCCGTCCTCGGAGTCGAGGATGGTCGCGCGTTCGAGCGGGAGCCACGGGAGTTCGGTGAGATCGGACTCGGGGGCCGCGGCCGACGCGGCGAGGCGGTGCAGCCCGGCCTCGGAGTGCTTGACCACCAGCGACCAGCCCGCCCGGATGATCCGCGGCACGCCCTCGGCCAGGACGTCCAGTCCGTCGGCCGGGCGGGCGGCGATCTCCTCGACCAGTTCGAGTTCGCGGTGGGTGTCCAGGACCCCGGCATACGGCCGTACGGCGTCCACCTCGACCCCCTCGACGCTCTCCGCGGCGGTGATCAGCGCGTCGGGCAGCCGCCCGGTGGGGATCTCCACCACCAGGTCGTCGATCGCCACCCCGTTCCCGCGTTCGACCACGTCGACGCTGAGGATGTCCGCACCGATCGTGCCGAGCGCCGTGGCCACCGCGCCCAGGGTTCCCGGGCTGTCCGGGAGCTGGACCCGGATCAGGAAGGACACGTGCACCCCTCTCGTCTCGGGCACTCCAGCCTCGCCGTGGAGCACGTCTGCCGGTCGACGATTGTGGCAGACCAGAAGAGCTAACCCGATCCGCCGTCCGCCTAGCGAGATCCCCGGCCGACCCGTAACCCAGTCGAGACGACGCCGTCGTCCGCCATAGACTTGCTGCTCGAACACCCGTCCGACCAGCACACCCCGGGAGTCACCCGCGTGCCCAACATATCCCGCGACGAGGTCGCGCACCTTGCCAAACTGGCCAGGCTGGCCGTCACCGACGAGGAACTCGACGTCTTCGCCGGCCAGCTCGACCAGATCCTGGACGCGGTGGCCAAGGTCGGCGAGGTCGCCGAAGCGGACATCCCGCCGACCTCGCACGCCGTGCCGCTGACCAACGTTTTCCGCGACGACGTGGTCCGGCCGGGGTTGACCCAGCAGCAGGCGCTCGCCGGGGCGCCCGCCGCCGAGGAAGGCCGCTTCCGGGTGCCGCGGATCCTGGGGGAGGAACAATGACCGATGTCACCAAGCTGACCGCGGCCGAGCTCGCCGAGAAGATCCACCGCCGGGAGCTGTCCTCGGTCGAGGTCACCCAGGCCCATCTGGACCGGATCGCCGAGGTCGACGACTTCGTGCACGCGTTCCTGCACGTGGACACCGAGGGCGCGCTCGCCGCCGCGCAGGCCGTGGACGACGGCCTCGCCGCCGGTCAGGCGCCCGCGTCCGCGCTCGCCGGGGTCCCGCTCGCGCTCAAGGACGTGCTGACCACCAAGGGCATCCCGACCACCTGCGGTTCCCGCACCCTCGAGGGCTGGCTGCCGCCGTACGACGCCACGGTCACCCGCAAACTGCGCGAAGCGGGCGTGGTGATCCTGGGCAAGACCAATATGGACGAGTTCGCGATGGGCTCCTCCACGGAGAACTCCGCGTTCGGCCCGACCCACAACCCGTGGGACCACGCCCGGATCCCCGGCGGTTCCGGCGGCGGGTCCTCGGCCTCGATCGCCGCGTTCGAGGCGCCGCTGGCCATCGGCACCGACACCGGCGGCTCGATCCGCCAGCCCGGCGCGGTGACCGGCACGGTCGGCGTGAAGCCCACCTACGGCGGCGTTTCCCGGTACGGCCTGGTGGCCTTCTCGTCCTCGCTCGACCAGGCGGGCCCGTGCACCCGCACGGTGCTCGACGCGGCCCTGCTGCACGAGGTGATCGCCGGGCACGATCCGCTCGACTCGACCTCGATCGACGCCCCGGTGCCGCCGGTGGTCGCCGCCGCCCGCGAGGGCGCTTCGGGCGACCTGAAGGGCGTCCGCGTCGGCGTGGTCAAGGAGTTCGGCGGCGACGGCTACCAGCCCGGCGTGCTGCGCTCGTTCGAGGCGGCCGTCGAGCAGTTGCGCGCGCTCGGCGCCGAGGTGGTCGAGGTGTCCTGCCCGCACTTCACCTACGCGCTGCCCGCGTACTACCTGATCGCGCCGAGCGAATGCTCGTCGAACCTGGCCCGGTTCGACGCGATGCGCTACGGCCTGCGGGTGTCCGACGACGGCGCGCACAGCGCCGAGGAGGTCATGTCGCTCACCCGCGAGGCCGGGTTCGGCCCCGAGGTGAAGCGGCGGATCATGCTCGGCACCTACGCGCTGTCCTCGGGTTACTACGACGCCTACTACGGTTCGGCGCAGAAGGTCCGCACGCTGATCACCCGCGATTTCGCGCAGGCCTTCGAAAAGGTCGACGTGCTGGTCTCGCCGACCACGCCGACCACCGCGTTCAAGATCGGCGAGCGGGTCGACGACCCGATGGCCATGTACCTCGCGGACCTGTGCACCATCCCGTCGAACCTGGCCGGGAACGCCGCCATGAGTGTCCCGAGTGGACTGTCCGATGAGGACGGACTGCCGGTCGGGCTGCAGATCATGGCCCCGGCGCTGGCCGACGACCGGCTCTACCGGGTCGGTGCGGCCTACGAGGCCGCGCGCAACGCCGCCGCGGGCGGTTCGCTGGTGCACCGGGTACCGGAGCTGAAGGGAGCGGGGAAGTGACCGCGGTGGCTGAGCTGATGGACTACGCCGACGTCATCGAGCGCTTCGACCCGGTGCTCGGGCTCGAGGTGCACGTCGAGCTGAACACGAACACCAAGATGTTCTGCGGCTGCCCGAACCAGTTCGGCGGCGAGCCCAACACGCACGTCTGTCCGACCTGCCTGGGGCTGCCCGGTTCGCTGCCGGTGGTCAACGGCAAGGCCGTGGAGGGCGCGATCCGCATCGGCCTGGCGCTGAACTGCGAGATCGCCCAGTGGTGCCGGTTCGCCCGGAAGAACTACTTCTACCCGGACATGCCGAAGAACTTCCAGACCTCGCAGTACGACGAGCCGATCGCGTTCAACGGCTACCTGGACGTGACGCTGGACGACGGCGAGGTCGTGCGCGTGGAGATCGAGCGCGCGCACATGGAGGAGGACACCGGCAAGTCGCTGCACGTCGGCGGCGCGACCGGTCGCATCCACGGCGCCGAGCACTCGCTGCTGGACTACAACCGCGCCGGGGTGCCGCTGATCGAGATCGTCACCAAACCGATCACCGGCACCGGTGAGCGCGCGCCCGAGGTGGCCCGCGCGTACGTGACCGCGCTGCGCGATCTGCTGCGCGCGCTGAACGTGTCGGACGTGCGCATGGACCAGGGTTCGCTGCGCTGCGACGCGAACGTGTCGCTGATGGCGAAGGACGCGAGCGAGTTCGGCACCCGCACCGAGACCAAGAACGTCAACTCGCTGCGCAGCGTGGAACGCGCGGTGCGCTACGAGATGACCCGGCAGGCCGCGGTGCTCGCCGGGGGCGGCACGGTCACCCAGGAGACCCGGCACTTCCAGGAGGCCGACGGCACCACGTCGTCCGGCCGCACCAAGGAAACCGCCGAGGACTACCGGTACTTCCCGGAGCCGGACCTGGTGCCGATCGCCCCGAGCCGCGAGTGGGTCGAGGAGCTGCGCGGGACCCTGCCGGAGATGCCTTCGGAACGCCGCAAGCGCATCCAGGCCGAGTGGGAACTCTCCGACGAGGAACTGCGCGACCTGTTCAACACCGGCGCGGTCGAGCTGGTGCAGTCCACCGTGGACGCCGGGGCGAAGCCGGACGAGGCGCGCGGCTGGTGGGTGAACTTCCTTTCCCAGGAAGCCAACTCCCGCGAGGTGGAGTTGGCCGAGCTGGCCATCACCCCCGCGCAGGTGGCCCGGGTCATCGCGCTGATCAACTCCGGCGAGCTGACCAACAAGCTCGCCCGCGAGGTCGTGCGCGGCGTGCTCGGCGGTGAGGGCGAACCGGACGAGGTGGTCGAGCAGCGCGGCCTGAAGGTGGTCTCCGACGACTCGGCGCTGCTCGCCGCGGTTGACGAGGCGCTCGCCGCGAACCCGGACATCGCCGACAAGATCCGCGGCGGCAAGGTCCAGGCCGCGGGCAAGATCGTCGGGGACGTCATGAAGGCGACCAAGGGCCAGGCCGACGCCAAACGCGTGCGGGAACTGGTCCTGGAACGAGTCGGCGCCTAAGTGTCCTTCTCGTTCCGACAGGTCAGCTGGCGCGAGTGGTCCGGCCTCGCCGCCGGGCTGCTCGCGTTCGCGGCCACCTTCCTCCCGTGGACGGTGCTCAGCGCGACGAACTCCGAGACCGCGGGCGACCTGCGCGACGCACCGGCGAGCGATCTGGCCCGCAACGCCTGGAACTCGACGTTCTTCGGCTGGTTCCCGCCCATCCTGCTGCTGCTCGCCGGGCTGGTCGTGGTGGTGTTCGGCCAGCTCCGGAAGGTCCGGTCCAGCGGGCTCCCCCAGCTGTGGCTGGTCGCCGCCGCGGTCGCGCTGCTGTTGGTGGTGCTCGGCTGGCTGTTCATCGAGCTGCAGTTCGACGACGACCAGCGCGAGATCTTCAAGATCGCCGGGGTCGCGATCAACGCCGGTTTCGGCCGCTACCTCGGCATCCTCGCCGCACTGGGCTCCCTGGTCTGCGCGATCCTGGACACCCGCGCCGCCCGGGCCGAACGCCTGAACCCCCGGCGCCGTTGACCCGTCGCAGCCGGTCAGCTCAACAGGAGGAACGAATCCCATTCCGTGCCGGATGGATTGGTTTCCCGGTCGGCGAAGCTGGCCAGGGCGAGCGCGATTCCCGCCGCGCCCTGCAGCAAGCCGGGCGAATCCAGGAAGAACGGCTCGGACCGATGAGTGATGTGGTGCTGGAATCCGAACGGCGCCGCGGGAGAATAACTTCCGATGATTCGGTCCGCGAGATCGTCCACGCATTTCCGCAACGCGGGGTCGGGGTGATCGGCGGCAGCGCGCAACGCGATCATGAGCAGCCCGGTTTCCCCGTGGCAGATCGTGGGACCTTCCAGGTCGGCCCGCGACCAGGGACGCGCGAAGATTCCGCGTAACGCGTCCACCGCGAGGGCCGACAAACCGGCGTCGCCGAGCGCCTGACCGGCCAGCTGAATCGCCCGGGCCACCCCGGCCGTGCCGTAACACCACGCGGCCCTGGTGGGCAGCGGCTCGATGCCGGACCGGCCGGCCTGCTCGGCGAAACTGACCCGCTGCGGCCACATCGGGCCGAACTCGTCTTCCCTTACCCAGCCCAGCAACCATTCGACGATCCGCCGCATCGCCTCCGCCGAGCCCGCCACCCGGTAACCCTTGCGCTCGGCGATCGCGAGCAAGGCGAGCGGCCCGGCGATACCGTGTGCGAGCCCGAGGTTGAAATCGCCTCGCGGGTACCGCGACCGGTCGTCGGGATCGGCGTACTGGCTCGGCGCGGACCACCACCCGGGAACCTCCGCGCCGTACACCGTCACCGGCCGGGTCAACGCGACCAGGAATCGCAGCGCGGCCCGCAATGCCGTCCGGCATCGCTCGTAGCCGAGATCGGTGAGCGCCACCAGCATCCGCGCTTTTCCGGCCAGCCCGGTCACCACGTCGTAATTCACCCAAGGGCCATTCGTGCCCTGCCGGTCGAGATTCTCTTCGCAGGTTCTCGTCAGCGAATCGCAGATCTCGGCGAGGGAAAGGGACGCCTTTTCCAGCAAACCGGAAAACCCGCCGTCGCTCGTCCGGTGCAGCACGGCCGCGGGAACCAGTTCGACGATTCCACCGCGGCTGGCCCGGGCCGCACCGGCGGACGTGTCGACGGCGGCCGCGAGGTGAGCGCGGGTGGCCGTCGCCCAGGAACGGTCGTGCCTGGACAGCACCGCGTGCAGCAGGGCGATCCCGGGATGACCGAGCAGCAGCGAGGCCGGGTCCCAGGCCGGTTGCCCGGGAACCCGCGGGGCGTTCGCCGCCACGCGGCCGACGGCTTCGGGGGGCCGTAGCCGTTCACCCAGTTCGACCGCGAGGTGGCGCGCCCGATCCCGCGGGTCGTTCACCGGCCGTGCCGATCGCGGTCCACGCGCAGGCCGAGCGCACCGTGGAGCAACGCGTACACCGCGCGTTCGGCGGCGCGATCCGGCCCGAACAACCGGTTGCAGTGCATATGCGCGAGGCTCATGCCGATGCGGTGACGCTCGACCGAGCCGCAACCCGACCGGGACAACGCGGCCGCGTATTCCCGGACGACCTCGTCCCGGCGCTCCCACGTCGAGCGCACCTGGCTCTGCCCGAAGAGGCTCCCCTCGGCGCGCACGAGCCCGTCCGGGGTGATCAGCTCGGCCAGCGCCTCCCGCCTGTCCCAGGAGATCTCGCGACGCTCGTCCACCGGCAGCACCGCCTCGAGCCAGCCGATCAGCTCGGGCACCCCGGCGAACCGGATCAGCAGGGCCAGCGCGCTGAGCGCGGCGATCGATTCGGCGGTGTCGCTCGATCGCGGCAACGGCGTCAACGCCAGGGCGAGTTCGCTGTCGGCGTGGAAGACCTGCTCCGCCTCGGTCAGCAGGTCCTCGCCGCCGTAACGTTCCACTTCCGGTTCGTAGCTGCCGAGTTCGAAGCGGTTCAGCAAACCGGCCTCCCGGAGCCCGCTCGCCCAGTCGTGCAGCCGGGACAGCAGTGCCGACCACAGGAATTCCGTTTTCCCGTGGAACCGGAGTCGCAGGTGCGCGTCCGGATCCGCGTATCGAACGAAGAACCACCGGTCCACCGCCGAACCGGCGGCTCGTTCTTCCCCGAGCAACCGGCCGAGATGCTCCCGGACCATTCGTTCCACGGAGTCGTCTTTCGCGTACAACTTCACGTACAACCACTCGCCGCCCGGCAGGTGGACGAGATCGGCCGTCCGCCGCACGGCGGCGACCGGCTGCGCCGGTTTCTCCGGGGAAGGCCGGTTTCCCAGCAGCTGGAAGACGACCTCGTTGGCGTGCCCGCCGCGGGGCCCGCGCAACCAGCCCGCACCGGACTGCCGCGGGACTTCCTGCAGGTACAGCCGGGGGTTCTTCCGCAGCTCCTGGCGAAACACTTCGACGTGCAGGGGATCGTCGAGGTCCACCGGCACCCGGTTGTCCGCGGTGGTCAGCCGGACCTGACGGGCGACGCCCGATCGTTCCCGCCAGGCGTGCACCTGGCGTCGCCAGTCGTCCGGACTCCGCACGGCGTCGACCATCGCCCGGCTGGGCAGCCAGCTGGCCGACGCGAGGACCGTTCTGCCGTGGCGAATTCTCGGGCGGTACGGCGCGTTCGCCCACGAGCCCCACTGCCACGGCTGGCAGCGCGGCAGGGTTTGTTCGCCCAGCTCCAGCAGGAAGCGCGCCGTCGGGGGCACATGGCCGGTGCGCGGGTTGACCATCGAACACAGCACCGGCACGACGTGGTCGCCGGTCGCGGTGTCCACCAGGTAGAGCCGCTCGACGGTGCCGCCGACAGCGAGGTCGCGCAGCCGCACGTCCTCGGTCCCGCGCGCGGCGGGGCCGTGCCCGAGCGGGATGCGCACCGGTAGCCACTGCGGAATCGACGCCACGTTGGCCGATCTCGGCGCTCGCGGGCGGAAGGCGACCTGCGCCGCGACCGCCCCGTGGGTGGACACGGCGGCGGTGGCGAGCCGCCTCAGCGCGTCCTGCTCCGCCGGGAACAGGTGCGCGAACCGCGAGACGGTCGCTCCGGCCGAGGGTGACGCGAAGTACTCCGCGACGATCAAGCGGAAATCGCCGGCGCACAGGTCCTGCCAGCTTTCGGCGACGACCTCGGTGCACAGCTCCGCGGAAACCGGGTAACGGGCCTCCTCCGGCGCCGCGGAAAGCCGCTCGAGGTCGGCATCGCTCAGCAGGATCTCGTCACCACCCTGCTTCAGGTGGTCCATCACCAGCTCGCCGAGGAAGAGATCCCGGTCCGGCCGGTCGTCCGGTCGTCCCCGGGGGCCGAGGTCCTGACCGAGGTACTCCGGTGGCAGACCGAGCCCCCGGTCACCGTCGAGCAACTCCAGCACCGGAACGACGCGTTCGGTGCCGTAGCGCTCCAGAAACCGCTCGTGGTAACCCGGCAACCAGCGCGGCCCCTCGGCAACACCGAGTAGCGCCAGGGTGTGGGCGGCACGTTCCGCTTCCCGGGCGAGTTCCGCGGGAAGCGTGAGGTCGAGATCGAGCCGCACATCGGTCTGCACCAGGTTCTCCGCCTCGCACAACGACCGCATCCGCTTCCACACGGCGGACATGATCGGCTGCCGCTGCCCGGCGGGACTGCCGTCGAACTCGTTCAGGCCGCGCCGCACCTCCCGCAGTTCTTCGAACAGCGGATGAGCCGCGCGTCGCCGATCGGCGAGGAGGTGACCGAGCGGATCGGTGCAGTCCGGGGGCGGCTCGGTATCCGTGATCAGGAACCGCGCCGCGACGAGTTGCCGCAGCACCGGTTCGAGCGCCGTGCCCTGGTCGACGGCGAACCTGGCGCGCAGCTGGTCGAGCAGCCGGGACCACCGGATCGGTTCCGCCGCCGCCCGCAGCACCTCGCGGACCAGCGGGGTGAACCGGACCGAGGTGTCCAGCCGGCGCTCACCGCGTTCGTCGTAACGTTCCGGCAGAACGAGCCGCCCGTCGCGGACGAGGTGCACCGCGTTGGCGACCACGACGGCGTTCGCCAGCACGTCGGCATCGGTGCGCAGGGGTTCGAGCACGGTGTCCAGCCAGCCCGCGTCCGGCCGGCTGACCGAGCGGTGCTCAGTCCCGAAGCGCACCGACGGGTGGTCTCCGATGCGAGCCAGGGCGACCCCGGCGAACAGCCCGAACGGCGTCGGCCGGCCGTTCCTGCGCAGGTGGTACTTGGTCAACGCGAGCGTGGCGCGGCGCAGCACCTTGGACTTGACCGGCTCGCCGCGGAGCACCTTGGACACCACCCGCGCCAGGCTCGGGCTGGCGTGCTCCACCGCCTCGACCAGGGCCTCGTCTTCGGCGAGCCGCCGGAATCGGTTTTCCCACCATTCGTCGTCGAAGGCGGGAACCGCATCCGCGTCCGGGGCCACCTCCTCGGCTTGCCGCACGCCCAGGGGAACGCGGACGAGTGCCACGTCGGCGCATCGGAAGGTCGGCTCCACGCACACTCCACTCGGTCGCGACGGCTGCTCGCTGGAACGCCGTGCGGGAAGGGGAGTCCCTCCCCGCACGGCGTCGTCATACGGACTCAGCAGGCTCGGGTGGGCGGGTTACAGATCGCAGCACACGTGAGCGTGATGCTGGCGGCCCCCAGGAACTGCTGCTCCTGCTCCACAACGACGACTTCCAGATCGAGGTCGAGATCCTCGACCGCAAGCGTTTCCAGCGTGCCAACTGACATGGAAAACAAATCCTTTCGCAGTCAATACTTCAGGATTTCCAGGAACAACAAAAAGCAGGCAAGGCATGCTTCGACAACGCCCTGACTCGTTGGCCCCACTTCGAAATCAATGGGTGAGTGTGGACCCTGATCATCGCCACCCAGCCCGCGGAGTTCCGACTATAGCGCCATGATCGGGTCGGGTCCCGTCGCAGTGCGACTGCCTCGAGTGCGTCACCGGTGTGCAACCGCGGAAATTCAGCGGTTGCACACCGGCACCGCTGAACGTTCGAATTGTACCCGGCTCCTCTCGTTTTCCGGCAGTTGTCAAAAGGGAGTCCGCTCCGACTGGTCTGCCCCCTCGCGACAGTGCGGCCCCGGACCAGGCGCGTGGCGAGGGTTGACACCGGTCGCGGGCGCTCCTTACCGTGCGAGTGAGAAAGCGCTTTCCAGAACCCGCGTCGGGGTGGGGAGACGGGCATGCGGATCATCGGGGCGCTGGCGCGAGTCCCTCGTCGGGGGGTGCGTGCGTGACAGCGGGAAAGCGCTTCCGGGTGGCCGTCGTGGGCACGGGCGGCATCGCGGCCAGCCATCTGAACGCCTACCGGGCGCACGCCGACGAGGTCGAGGTGGTCGCCGCCGCCGACCTCGACGAGGGCCGGCTCGCGGACTTCCGGGCCGAGGCGGGCGGCATCCCCGGCTACCGGGACCTCGCGGAGATGCTCGCCGATCAGCGCCCGGATCTCGTGTCGATCTGCACTCCGCCGGGGCTGCACGTCGAGCAGGCCCGGGCCGTGCTGGGCAGCGGCGCGTGGGCGTGGTGCGAGAAACCGCCGTGCCTGTCCCTGGCCGGGTACGACGAGATCGTCGCGGCCGAATCGCCGGGCGGTCCGTACGCGGCCTTCGTGTTCCAGCAGCGGTTCGGCTCGGGCGCCGGGCATCTGCGGCGGCTGCTGGCCGCGGGCGAACTCGGCAGGCCGCTGGTCGCGCACTGCCAGACCACCTGGTTCCGGGACGCCGAGTACTACGCGGTGCCGTGGCGCGGGAAGTGGGCGACCGAGGGCGGCGGCCCCGCGATGGGCCACGGGATCCACCAGATGGACCTGCTGCTGCACCTGCTCGGCGACTGGGCCGAGGTGCGCGCGATGGCCGGGCGGCTGGTGCACGACGTGGAAACCGAGGACGTGTCCACCGCGCTGGTCCGGTTCGCCTCCGGCGCGCTGGCCACCGTGGTGAACAGCGTGCTCTCGCCGCACGAGGTGAGCCGGATCCGGCTGGACTGCGCGGACGCCACGGTCGAGCTGACCCATCTCTACGGCTACCGCAACGACGACTTCGTCTACACCCCCGCACCGCACGTCGAGGACGAGCCGCGCGTGCGGGCGTGGCGGGAGCCCGCTACGGACGAGAAAAGCTCGCACGCCGCGCAGTTGACGAACCTGCTCGCGGACCTGCGCACCGGCACGCGCCCGGAGTGCGGCGGCGCCGACGGTCGCCGGGTGCTGGAGTTCATCGCCGCGCTGTACAAATCGGCGTTCACCGGATTGCCCGTGCTCGCGGGCGAGATCACCCGGGACGACCCGTTCTACGCGCGGATGCACGGCGGCCTGAAGGAGGGAATCGTCCCGTGAGCGAGCCGATCACCGTCACCCACCGGCACGGCGAGCGGATCACCGTGGAATCCGGCGGCGTCGAACTTCTGTCCTATGTGTACAAACCGGATCCGGTGGCGTACGAGGCGCGCAAACCCTACGCGCATCCGCTGCGCACGCTGTCGGGCAATCTGGTGAGCGGGTACCGGCCGCACGACCACCGCTGGCACAAGGGCATCCAGATGACCGCCAGCCACCTGTCCGGCCAGAACTTCTGGGGCGGGCACACCTACGTGCCCGGTGCCTGGTACCAGGACCTGCCCGGCCGGATCGGCTCGATGCGGCACGACGGGTTCGCCGAGTTCACCGTCGAAGAAGACCGGCTGGCCTTCCGCGAACTGCTGACCTGGATCGAGAACGGCGGCGCGGAGTGGGCGAGCGAGCGCCGCGACCTCGTGGTGCATTCGGTCGACGCCGAGGAAGGCGCCTGGGCGCTGGACTGGGCGATCGAGCTGACCAACGTGCGCGGCGAGCCGCTGGTCTTCGGCAGCCCGACCGCCGAAGGCCGGGAACTGGCCGGGTACACCGGCCTGCACTGGCGCGGCCCGCGCGATTTCGGCGGTGGCGAGATCCTCGCGCCGGACGGGCGGGGCGGCGAGGAGATGATGGGGCGGCAGGCCCCGTGGCTGGCCTTCGTCGGCGAGCACGACGGCGTCGACGCGCATGCCACGCTGATCTTCGCGCACGCGCCGGAGAACGCGGACGCGATCCACGAGTCGCACTGGTTCGTGCGGTCGCACGGCACCCCGACCGTCGCCTTCTCCTGGGCGTTCTTCGAGGAGTTCGCATTGGCGCCCGGCGCGAGTTTCGCCTACCGGTACCGGGTGGTGGTCGCGGACGGCGCGTGGGATCGGGAGCGGATCGAGCGGTATCTCAAAGCGCTGGAGTGGTGATGAGCGACTTCCCCTTGCCCGGAGCCATCGGCGTCTCGCAGGTGCGGGCCTACGAATGGGCGGCCGAGGACGGGGTCTGCGGCGGCAGCCCGCACGTGCACCTGGCGTGCACCGAGGCGTATGTGGTGACCGGCGGGCACGGTGCGGTGCAGACGCTCAGCGGGGACGGCTACGAGCAGACCGAACTGGAGGCCGGGGTCGTCGCCTGGTTCTCGCCGGGCACCGTGCACCGCATGGTGCAGCAGCGGGATCTGCGGGTCACCGTGCTGATGCAGAACAGCGGCCTGCCCGAGGCGGGCGACGCGGTGTTCACCTTCCCGCCCGAGGTGCTCGCCGATCCGGCCGCCTACGCCGCGGCGGCCACCCTGCCCGATCCGGACGATCCGGGTGCCGAGGCGGCCGCGCGGCGGCGCCGGGATCTGGCGGTCCGGGGCTTTCTCGACCTGCGTGCGGCGCTGCTCGAGGGGGATTACGGGCCGCTGCGCGAGTTCCACCGCGCGGCCGCCGCACTCGTCGCGCCGAAGGTTCCCGGCTGGGAGCCCCGCTGGCGCGCGGGCGCGCTGGCCGCGGCCGAACGGACCGGCGAGCAGCTGAAAGCCTTGGCGGACGGCGATTTCTCGTATCTCGCCGCCTCCGGTGTGCGGATGACTACCCCGTCGCGGCGGGGCGGCTACGGCATGTGCGGCCGCCGCGACGAGTACCGGATCGACGGCGTCACGCCGCCGTACCGCGGCGGGTAGCCACCACGCGTCCGAAGTGGACAGTCGCGGTGGAAATCCGGAACGAGAAAGGGATACCCCGATGAGCCTGGGCGTGGTGTTGAACGGAGTCACCGGCCGGATGGGTTACCGCCAGCACCTGGTGCGTTCCGTGCTGGCGATCCGGGAGCAGGGCGGGGTGGCCCTGCCCGGCGGCGAACGGGTGGCGCTCGAACCGATCCTGGTGGGCCGGAACCCCGCGAAGCTGAAGGAGATCGCCGACCGGCACGGGATCGACCGGTGGACGACCGACCTCGATACCGCGTTGTCCGAGGATTCCGCGAGCGTGTATTTCGACGCGCAGATCACCTCGGCCCGGGAGAAGGCGGTCCGGGCCGCACTGGCCGCGGGCAAGCACGTGTACGCGGAGAAACCGGTCGCGGAGTCGGTGCCGGACGCGCTCGCGCTCGCCCGGCTGGCCGAGGACGCGGGCGTGCGGCACGGGGTGGTGCACGACAAGCTGTTCCTGCCCGGCCTGCGCAAACTGCGTCGGCTGGTGGACAGCGGGTTCTTCGGCCGGATCCTGTCGGTCCGCGGGGAGTTCGGCTACTGGGTGTTCGAGGGCGACCACCAGTCCGCGCAGCGGCCGAGCTGGAACTACCGCGCCGAGGACGGCGGCGGGATCGTGCTGGACATGTTCTGCCACTGGAACTACGTGCTGGAGAACCTCTTCGGCCGGGTGCGCGCGGTGACGGCGAAGGCGGTCACGCACATCCCCGAACGCTGGGACGAGCACGGCGAGCGGTACGCCGCGACCGCGGACGACGCGGCGTACGGGATCTTCGAACTGGACGGGGACGTGATCGCCCAGATCAACTCGTCCTGGGCGGTGCGGGTCAACCGGGACGAGCTGGTCGAGTTCCAGGTCGACGGCACCGAGGGCAGCGCGGTCGCCGGGCTCCGCGGCTGCCGCGTGCAGCACCGGTCGATGACCCCGAAACCGGTGTGGAACCCGGATCTCCCGGCGACCGAGGCGTTCCGCGCGCAGTGGGCGGAGGTGCCGGACAACGCGGAGTTCGGCAACGGTTTCCAGGCGCAGTGGGAGGAGTTCCTGCGGGACGTGCTCGCCGGGCGGCCGCACCGGTACGACTTCTTCGCCGGGGCGCGCGGCCTGCGCCTGGCCGAAGCGGGCCTGGAGTCGTCCCGTTCCGGCCGCCGCGTCGAACTCCCCGCCCCGCTGCCCCCGGAGTCGTGAGCAGTTCTTCCATGAGGGGACCCCTCCAGACAAATTTCGTCTGGAGGGGTCCCCTCATGGAAGTCCGAGGCCACGGCCCGCGAGCGCTGGCTGCGCTAGTCCTTGCCGATGCCGCCGCCGGTGATCGGTTTCAGCGCGACCAGCACCACCCGGTCGTCGCTGGACACCGGCGTGCCGCCGTCCTTGTTGACCGTGGAAGCGAACGCGTAGTTCTGGTCGATCGCGTCCATCCCGCTCAACCGGCCGTAGTTCGAGTCCTTCAACGCGGTGCTCGGCTTGCCGCCCACCGCGCCGTCCGGGGTGATCGGCAGGATCTGCAGGTGGGCCGCCGTGGTGGCCACGTCGATCGCGTTGCCCGAGTCCGCGCAACCGCCGACCCCGGGCTTGTCCGGCCAGGTCCACGCCGGGACCGACAGCGAAGCGCCGAGCTGGATCCGGTGCACCACATCTTTGTCCGGGGTGCGGTCGGTGACCCACAACCGGGCCCCGTCGCCGGATTTGCACAGGCCGCCGGGGGAGTGCAGGCCGGTCGCCACCACCGCGGACTCGGGCTGCGGGTTGCCCTTGGCCGGCTGGCCACCGGGGTCGATGCGCAGAACCTTCCCGGCGAGCGAGCCCTTCTCCGCGGCGGCCGAGGGATTCCCGGCGTCGCCGGTGGCCACCAGCAGGGCGCCCTTGCCGTCCGGCATGATCGCGCCGCGGTTGCCGGTGGCGCCCTTGGGGATGCCGGTCAGGATCGGTTTGGGCGGCTGGCCCTTGGCGAGGCGGACCACCCGGTTGTCGCTCGCCGTGGTCACGTACGCGAAGACGAGCTGGTCCTCGGGGTAGCTCGGGGAGAGCGCGAGCCCGGTGAGCCCGCCGTCCCCGGCCGCGTCGACGTCCAGCTTGGCCAGTTCGTCCGGATCGGTGTTCGCCGCGACCCGCAGCACGCGGCCGCTCTTGCGTTCGGCGGCCAGCGCGTTCGGCGGGGCCGAGCCGTCGGTGGGCAGTGCGGCGACCGCGGACACCGTGTCCAGGCAGGTTTCCACCACGGCCTTGTCGAAATCGGTGCATCCTTGCGGGGGCGGGATGGGCGTCGGCGACGTCCGGGGGCCGGGCTGGCCGTCGCCCGAGCCGCCGTTGACCTCGGGCAGATCCGGACGCGGACCGGCTTTCGGGGTCATTTCGGGCGCGGGCGCGAAGGTCTGACCGGCCGCCCGCTCCTCGAAATCGGCGCAGGCGGACAGCAGCAGCGCGCCGGCGGCCGCGAGGGCCAGCGGCCACCGCGGGGTCCTGCCGTTCCGGATGCGCACGGTCTGGAAGCCTAGGTGTCGTCTCGTGAACCTGTGGTAAGCGGTCCCGAACAACGATTACGGTGGTGATCATGACCATAACCGTGCTCGTGCCCGACGACGACGGTGTGACCGCGCTGGGTGAGCTGAGCGGTGTGCGTGCGGTGCGTTACGAATGGGGCGAGCCCCTGCCACCGGAGGCGGCCGAGGCCGAGGTGCTGATCCCGGGGTTCCACCCGGCCGCGGAGAGCCAGGAGGTTCTCGCGGGGCTGCCGAACCTCAAGCTGATCCAGCTGCTGGCCGCGGGCGCGGAGGACTGGATCGGCACGCTGCCCGACGGGATCCTGCTGTCCACCTGCCGCGGCGCGCACGGGGGCAGTACCGCGGAATGGGTGGTCGCGATGCTGCTTTCGGTGTATCGCGAGCTCAGCGGGTTCGCGGCCGATCAGGAGGCCCACCGGTGGCGGCGCCACACCACGGACACCCTGCAGGACAAGCGGGTCCTGATCGTCGGGGCCGGGGATCTCGGCCACCAGCTGCGCCGGCGGCTGCTGCCGTTCGACACCAAGGTCACCCTGGTGGGCCTGACCGCGCGGGAGGGCGTGCACGGCGTCGAGGAGTTGCCGGAGCTGCTCGGCACGCACGACGCGGTCGCCCTGATGGTGCCGCTGACCTCGCGGACCCAGGGCATGGTGGACGCCAAGTTCCTCGCCGCGATGCCGGACGGCGCGGTGCTGGTCAACGTGTCCCGGGGCCGCGTGGTGGACACCGACGCGCTGCTCGCGGAGCTGACCGCGCGCCGCCTGCGCGCGGCGCTGGACGTCACCGACCCCGAACCGCTGCCACCGGACCACCCGCTGTGGTCCGCGCCGGGGCTGATCATCACCCCGCACGTGGCCGGGGCGGCGCGCGGCCTGCAGCGGCGCTCCTACGCGGTGGCCGCGGCCGAGATCGCCCTCTACGCGAGCGGAGAACTGCCGAACAACCTGGTGCACGGGGAGTACTGACCAAAACGTCTGAAAGACAGGAGCACCTGCGGACTCGCACCGGGGAACTCGCCGGCCGAAGGCCCCGCTATCGCGGCGGCAGGGCGCCCAACAGCGAAAAGTGAGCGTGGCAGGTCAAGTAGCGCCCTGTCGACGCGATCGCGGAGCGAGTTCTCAGAAAGACACTGACCGGGGTTAATGCCCGGATTGGTGACCGTTCACCGATTCGTCCTCCCGCATTCGGGCGAGATCGCCTACTCTGCGCGCGTGACCACTCACGACGATGAGTACGCAAGCACGGGCCAGTTCGACAGTTCCGGCTACTCCACGAGTACCGGAAACGCCCCGACCAGCACCTTGTCCGACACCAGCGACGAGGCCCGGGACTCCGGGTCCCGCTGGCACGGCGGCGCCGACCTCGGCCTGCTGGTCGTGCGCGTCGTGGTCGGCGTGATCATGGCCGGGCACGGGGCGCAGAAGCTGTTCGGCTGGTTCGACGGCCCCGGCATCGGCCCGACCGCCCAGGGACTCGCCTCGATGGGCTACACGAGCCAGACCACCCTGCTGGCCTGGGTCACCGCGCTCACCGAGACCGGCGGCGGGTTGCTGCTGATCCTGGGCTTGTTCACCCCGCTCGGCGCCGCCGCGATCCTCGGGGTGATGGGCAACATCCTCTACCTGAAGGCCAAGACCGGCTTCTTCATGGGCATGGAGATGGGCACGGGCTTCGAATACGAGCTCCTGATCGCCGCGGTCGCCTTCGCCCTGCTGTTCACCGGTCCGGGCCGGATCTCGATCGACGTGAACACCCCGTGGCGTCGCAAACCGGTGGGCTTCGGCTTCGCCGGTCTCCTCCTCGCCGCCGCCGCTTCCCTCGTCGTGATCCTCGTCTTCCGCTAGGCCACCGATGTCATGAGGGGACCCCTCCGGACGTATTTTGTCCGGAGGGGTCCCCTCATGACAGTTCGGGATTACCGGGAGGGGTCGCGGACGGCTCCGGTGTCGGCGGAGGTGGCCATCCGGGCGTAGGCGCGCAGCGCGGCGGTGATCGGGCGTTGCCGTTCCGCCGGTTGCCACGGGCGCTCGCTCGCCTCCATCTTCGCCCGCCGCTCGGCCAGGACGTCCGCGTCGACGAGCAGTTCCAGGCGGCGCTCGTGCACGTCGAGCAGGATCTGGTCGCCGTCCTGGACCAGCCCGATCGTGCCGCCCGCGGCGGCTTCCGGGGAGATGTGGCCGACCGAGATCCCGGACGATCCGCCGGAGAACCGGCCGTCGGTGATCAGCGCGCATTTCTTGCCGAGTCCCGAGCCCTTGAGGAACGCGGTCGGGTGCAGCATTTCCTGCATTCCGGGACCACCGGCCGGACCCTCGTAGCGAATGACCAGGACCTCGCCCGGCTGGATCTTCTTGCCGAGGATCGCCGAAACGGCTTCCTCCTGGCTTTCCAGCACGCGGGCCGGGCCCTGGAAATGCCACAGGGATTCGTCGATGCCCGCGGATTTGATCACCGCGCCGTTCTCGGCGAGGTTGCCCCGCAGGATCGCCAGCCCGCCGTCGGCGGTGTAGGCGTGCTCGAGATCACGGATGCAGCCGGAGGCGGCGTCGGTGTCCAGGGCGGACCAGCGGTTCGAGGTGGAGAAGGCTTCGGTGGTGCGGACCCCGCCCGGCGCCGCGTGGAACAACTCGATCGCCTCGGGGGAAGGCGACTCGGCGCGGATGTCCCAGGTGGACAGCCACTCGTCCAAAGTGGGCGCGTGCACCGCGTGGACGTCGGCGTTGAGCAGGCCACCGCGGTGCAGTTCGCCGAGGATGGCCGGGATGCCGCCGGCCCGGTGCACGTCCTCCATGTGGTAGTCCGAGTTCGGCGCCACCTTGGACAGGCACGGCACCCGGCGCCCGATCGCGTCGATGTCGTCGATCGTGAAGTCGATCTCGCCCTCCTGCGCGGCGGCGAGGATGTGCAGCACGGTGTTCGTCGAACCGCCCATGGCCATGTCCAGCGCCATCGCGTTCTCGAACGCCTTCTTGTTCGCGATCGAGCGCGGGAGCACGCTTTCGTCGTCCGCGCCGTACCACCGCTCGCACAGTTCGACGACCGTGCGGCCCGCGCCGGTGAACAGGTCGCGCCGGGCGGCATGCGTGGCCAGGGTCGATCCGTTGCCCGGGAGCGAGAGGCCGAGCGCCTCGGTGAGGCAGTTCATCGAGTTCGCGGTGAACATGCCCGAGCAGGAGCCGCAGGTCGGGCAGGCCGATCGCTCCACAATGGACAGACCCTCGTCGTCGATCGCGCTGTTCGCGGACGCGGCGATCGTGGTGATCAGATCGGTCGGCGCGTGCGCCACACCCTCGACCACGACGGCCTTCCCGGCCTCCATCGGCCCGCCGGAGACGAACACGGTCGGGATGTTCAGCCGCATCGCCGCGTTGAGCATGCCCGGGGTGATCTTGTCGCAGTTCGAGATGCACACCAGCGCGTCCGCCTGGTGCGCGTTGACCATGTACTCCACCGAGTCCGCGATGATCTCCCGCGAGGGCAGCGAGTAGAGCATTCCGCTGTGCCCCATGGCGATGCCGTCGTCCACCGCGATCGTGTGGAACTCGCGGGCCACGCCGCCCGCCTCCCGGACCGCCTCGGCCACGATCTCGCCGAGGTCCTTCAGGTGCACGTGCCCCGGCACGAACTGGGTGTAGGAGTTGGCGATCGCCACGATCGGCTTGCCGAAATCGCTGTCGGTCATCCCGGTGGCCCGCCACAGGGAACGGGCTCCGGCGGCGTTGCGGCCGTGGGTGGTCGTGCGGGAGCGCAGCGCGGGCATGACTCCTCCAAGGTGTTGCGCGCGAACGAATCGCGCGGGAAAGCTCGGGTGTTTCTCCTGCCGCAGGCGGTGGCCGGCGGCGCGGTGGTGGCGCCTGGTGGGCGCGGCACGCACGGCGATTACTGGCAGGCTACTCCTGCGGTTTGGGCTGCCCGTGGTTCTCGGTGGGCTGGTCCTCCGGCTCGATGTCGGCGGTCAGCCCGGACGGGTCCGCGATCAGTCCCTTGCTGACCAGGGAGAGCACCGGGATGTGCCGCGTGCGTACCGCGGGCAGCGCTACCTGGGTGTCGTCGGAGAGGACCGCGCGGACCTTCGCGCGCGGGGTCAGCGCGAGCCCCTTGAGCGCGGACCACGGCAGCTCGCGCTTGCCGAACACGGTGCGGACGCTCAGCCCGTCGACGGTGGCGACGGTGCGGGTCCGGGCGACGAAGACGATCAGCCCGAGCGGAACGAGGTAGAGCGCCTGCAGGCCGGGAATGCCGCCGAGAGCGACCGGGGTGATGCAGATGACCAGGAGCACGATGGCGATATACGCGGTTCCCGGGATTCGGAATACCGCTTTCCGGGCCTTGCTCGGCTGTTCCGGCTGCTCATACCGTTCTTTCTCCGCCACCCCATGATGGTGCACCGCGCGCCGCGACCGGGAGAAAGCGGGTCGTCCAACTATCGGAATGTCCAGTATGCGGAATCACGATCCCGCAGAGTTGACACCCTTGACGGCGACCGATTAACGTCTCACCCGTGACAGCACTGACCGGCCTCGTACTTCCCAAGCGCGTCGACGCTTAGGAAGACCCCGCTGCGTCGACGCGCGACCCTCGTGC
Source organism: Amycolatopsis anabasis (assembly GCF_009765355.1). GTDB lineage: Bacteria > Actinomycetota > Actinomycetes > Mycobacteriales > Pseudonocardiaceae > Amycolatopsis > Amycolatopsis anabasis. The sequence goes on from NZ_VTHK01000017.1 coordinate 122,582, forward strand.
GACCTTTCGGTCGGCGAGGGTTTTTTGTTGCCTAGAACCGACCGACAAACCGCGTAACCCGAACGAGTGAAGCCCCCGACCCCACAGTCCAGCAGCACCGAGACACCCACGAGGCAGAACCGATGACAAGCGCCACCTCGCGATCGGAGACGGCATCGGGGCCGAATGCCCCGGCGTCGCCCAGCCAGTCAGGAGCCCGCCCGAAGCCCGCGCCGCCGGCCGGTACCCCGGTAAGGGTCACCGGCGCGCAGTCGCTCGTGCGTTCGCTCGAGGCCGTCGGGGCCGAGGTCGTCTTCGGAATTCCGGGCGGGACCATCCTGCCCGCCTACGACCCGCTGCTCGATTCGACCAAGGTCCGGCACGTCCTGGTCCGCCACGAACAGGGCGCGGGGCACGCGGCCACCGGGTACGCCCAGGCCACCGGCAAGGTCGGCGTGTGCATGGCCACCTCCGGCCCCGGCGCGACGAACCTGGTCACCCCACTGGCCGACGCGAACATGGACTCGGTGCCGGTGGTCGCCATCACCGGCCAGCAGACCCGGGCGCTGATCGGCACCGACGCGTTCCAGGAAGCCGACATCTGCGGCATCACCATGCCGATCACCAAGCACAACTTCCTGGTGACCGATCCGGCCGACATCCCGCGCACCATCGCGGAGGCGTTCCACCTCGCCGCCTCCGGGCGGCCCGGCCCGGTCCTGGTCGACATCCCGAAGGACGTGCTGCAGGAAACCACCTCGTTCTCCTGGCCGCCGGAGATGCGCCTGCCCGGGTACCGCCCGACCCTGCGCCCGCACGGGAAGCAGGTCCGCGAGGCCGCGCGGCTCATCGCGAAGGCCAAGCGGCCGGTGCTCTACGTCGGCGGCGGCGTGCTCAAGGCGCAGGCTTCGAAGCAGCTGGCCGAACTGGCCGAGCTGACCGGCATCCCGGTGGTCACCACGCTGATGGCCCGCGGCGCGTTCCCCGATTCGCACCGCCAGCACCTGGGCATGCCCGGGATGCACGGTTCGGTCGCCGCGGTGGCCGCGATGCAGCGGTCCGATCTGCTGATCGCGCTCGGCGCGCGGTTCGACGACCGGGTGACCGGCCGGCTGGACTCGTTCGCCCCGGAGGCGACGGTCGTGCACGCCGATATCGACCCGGCCGAGATCTCCAAGAACCGCAAGGCGGACGTGCCGATCGTCGGGGACTGCGCGGAGATCATCGCCGAGCTGATCGCCGCGATCCGCGCCGACAACGACCGCCCGGACCTCGCCGACTGGTGGACCCAGCTCAACTCGTGGCGGGACACGTTCCCGGCCGGGTACGAGTGGCCCGACGACGGCACCCTGTCGCCGCAGTACGTGATCGAGCGGATCGGCCAGCTGGTCGGCCCGGACGCCGTGTACACCGCGGGCGTCGGCCAGCACCAGATGTGGGCCGCGCAGTTCATCAAGTACGAGAAGCCGGCCACCTGGATCAACTCCGGCGGCCTCGGGACCATGGGCTTCGCGGTGCCCGCGGCGATGGGCGCGAAGTTCGGCTGCCCGGACACGCCGGTGTGGGCGATCGACGGCGACGGCTGCTTCCAGATGACCAACCAGGAACTGGCGACCTGTGCCATCGAGGGCGCGCCGATCAAGGTCGCGGTGATCAACAACGGCAACCTGGGCATGGTCCGCCAGTGGCAGAACCTGTTCTACTCGGAGCGGTACTCGCAGACGGATCTGGGCACGCACAAGCACCGGATCCCGGACTTCACCCTGCTCGCCGAGGCGCTCGGCTGCGCCGGGCTGCGCTGCGAGAGCAAGGAAGAGGTCGACCGGGTCATCCGCCGCGCGATGGAGATCAACGACCGCCCCGTGGTGATCGATTTCGTGGTCGGCAAGGATGCCCAGGTGTGGCCGATGGTCGCGGCCGGGACCGGCAACGACGAGATCATGGCCGCGCGCGGCATCCGCCCGCTGTTCGACGACGACGAGGTGTCCCAGTGAGTACTCATACTTTGAGCGTTCTGGTGGAGAACGTCCCCGGTGTGCTCGCCCGGGTCGCCGGTCTGTTCTCCCGCCGCGGTTTCAACATCGAGTCCCTCGCCGTCGGGCCCACGGAGAACCCCGAGGTGTCCCGGATGACGATCGTGGTCGCCGTCGAAGAGCTACCGCTCGAGCAGGTGACCAAGCAGCTCAACAAGCTGGTCAACGTCATCAAGATCGTGGAACTCGAGAAGTCCACGGCCGTGCAGCGCGAACTGCTGCTGGTGAAGGTCCGGGCGGACGCCACGGTGCGCAGCCAGGTGCTGGAGACCGTGCAGCTCTTCCGGGCCAAGGTGGTGGACGTCTCGCCGGAGGCGCTGACCGTCGAAGCCACCGGTACGTCGGACAAGATCGGCGCGCTGCTGCGGATGCTGGAACCCTATGGCATCCGCGAGCTCGTGCAGTCCGGCATGGTCGCGGTGGGCCGGGGCGCCCGGTCGATCACCGCCACCGCACCACGCTGAAACCCCCAAGTTTTGCCGAATAAGTCAGGAAGGAAGTAACACCCCTCATGCCAGCGGAAATCTTCTACGACGATGACGCCGACCTCGGCCTGATCCAGGGGCGCAAGGTCGCGGTCATCGGGTACGGCAGCCAGGGTCACGCGCACGCGCTGAGCCTGCGCGACTCCGGGGTCGATGTCCGCATCGGGCTGCCCGAGGGGTCGAAGTCCCGGGCCAAGGCCGAGGAGGAAGGCCTGCGGGTGCTCACCCCCGCCGAGGCCGCCGCCGAGGCGGACCTGATCTCGATCCAGGCGCCCGACACCGTGCAGCGCACCGTGTACGCGAACGACATCGCGCCGAACCTCAAGCCCGGTGACGCGCTGTTCTTCAGCCACGGCTTCAACGTCCGCTACGGCTACATCACCCCGCCCGAGGGCGTGGACGTCGTGCTGGTCGCGCCGAAGGGACCGGGCCACCTGGTGCGCCGCCAGTTCGTGGACGGCAAGGGCGTGCCGAACCTGGTCGCGGTGGAGAAGGACGCTTCCGGCAACGCGCTCGCGCTCGGCCTGTCCTACTCCAAGGGCATCGGCGGCACCCGCGCGGGCACCATCAAGACGACCTTCACCGAGGAGACCGAGACCGACCTCTTCGGCGAGCAGGCCGTGCTGTGCGGTGGCACCTCGCACCTCATCCAGGCCGGTTTCGAGACCCTGGTCGAGGCGGGCTACCAGCCGGAGATCGCCTACTTCGAGGTGCTGCACGAGCTGAAGCTCATCGTCGACCTGATCTACGAAGGCGGGATCGCGCGGCAGCGGTACTCCTGCAGTGACACCGCCGAATACGGCGACCTGACCCGCGGCCCGCGCGTGATCACCGACCAGACCAAGGCGGAGATGAAGAAGATCCTGGGCGAGATCCAGGACGGCAGCTTCGCCAAGGAATGGGTGGCCGAGGACGACAACGGGCGGCCGAACTTCACCGCCCTGCGTCAGCAGGGCAAGGAGCACCCGATCGAGGAGGTCGGGGCGAAACTGCGCGGCCTGATGTCCTGGGTCGACCGGCCGATCACCGAAACGGCGTAACAAAGCCTATTTCTGCCAGCGGGGCTCGTGATTCGATCGCGGGCCCCGCTGCTTTTGTGGTAATTCGACCAGCGGTCACCCGGATGGGATCAGCCCGACTTTAGGCGGGTTCTTCCGAACACGCTCCGTCGATAGCGTATCGGCTGTGTGTCGCCTGTCGAGGGGCGATGCACCCGATCAGCTACAGGACAGGGGTGCGGATGTTCCGAAGAACTCTGGTGTGCCTGGCGATGGCGGTGGCGGCGGCGGGCTTCGCGGCGTCGCCGGTCTCGGCCGCCCAGCCCGGTGGGGTGCAGCCGAACATCGTCGGCGGGAAGCCCGCGGCCGAAGGCGCCTACCCGTTCATGGTGAGCGTGCAGGAGAAGGGCGCCCCGGGGAACGGCCGCGACCGGCACTTCTGCGGCGGCAGCCTGATCAGCCCGTGGGTGGTGCTGACCGCGGCGCACTGCGCGGCCGGCGCGAAACCGGAGTCGGTGCAGGTGGTCGTCGGCACCACGGTGCTCTCCAGCGACGCGGGGGAGAAACGCGACATCCAGCAGATCGCGGTGCACCCGAAGTACAAGTTCCCGAACTACGACGCGGCCGTGCTCATCCTCAAGCAGCCGGTGGCGAACGTGGATTCCCCGCTGCTGCCGACCGCGGGCACCGACGCGCTCGAGCGCCCCGGCACGACCTCGCGGGTGATCGGCTGGGGCAACACGATCGAGCAGTCACCGGGCAATCCGGGCAACGGCAACGTTTCCTACCCCGACCGGTTGCAGGAGGTCGACGTCCCGATCATTTCGCGGACCGAATGCCGGGTCTCGTACCCGGACACCAAGATCGACGACACGCTGGTCTGCGCCGGGGTCTCGCACAAGGATTCGTGCCAGGGCGACAGTGGCGGCCCGCTGATGGTCAAGGCGACCCTGGACGACGGCCGCAAGGCCTGGTTCCAGCTCGGTGTGGTGAGCGGCGGTGACGGCTGCGCCGCGACCGGGGCGCCCGGGTACTACAGCCGCCTGGGCAACGCGGAGATCAACAACTTCATCCGCCAGTTCGCCTGATTCTCTTCCGCGCCAACGGCCCGCCGGGAACGCGTCCCCGGCGGGCCGTTGGTGACGCTGGGCGAGTGCACCGATACCTTGGTGTGCATGAACGAGCAGCCGGTGGACGACAAGGCGCATATCCGGGACGAACTCGACCTGAGCAAGGCCGACTGGCAGCGAGCCGAGCCCGAAGGGGAAACCCTCGAGGACGCCGTCGAGTACGCGTTCGTGCCGCACACCGACGGTGTCACCTACGTCGCGATGCGCCAGTCCTCCAAGCCGGACGGCGTGATCCTGGTCTTCACGCCGTCGGAATGGGAGGCCTTCGTCCTGGGCGTCAAGGACGGCGAATTCGACGTCCCCTTCGAGGACTGATCCCTAGGCCCGGTCCCGGGCGGCGGCCACCAGGTCGTCGAGGGTGCCGGCCGCGACGGCGAAGGCGACGTGGTCGGCGTAGTCGCGGGATTCCGCGACGAGCCCGTCGCGCACCCGCAGCACGAAGATGTTCGACGCTCCGAACCCGCCACCCGTGCCGGTTTCCCCGCGGTATTCGAACTCCGCCACGATCACCTCGGGGTCGGTGGTTTCGTGCACCACAAGGTTTCCCGCGCCCACCCCGGCCGAGCGCGCGGTGCGCTTGGCGAAGTGCTCGCGCAGCTGGTCCCGCCCCTTGAGCGGCGCCGCCGACGGGTGGAAGGGATGGGTCACGTACGCGTCCTCGGCGTAGAGCTCGGGGACCTCGTCCAGCCTGCGGTCCGAGACGCCGTACACCAGGCGCTCGAACACCCCGCGCGGGCTGTCCGGCGCGGCCGCCGACGGGACGCGGGCGGTGAACGGTGCCACGTCCGCGGGCCGTTGCCGGGCCGCCGCCGCGAAACCGTCGAGTTCCTCGCGCGCCGCGGCCATCGCGAGGTAGTCGTGGTAGTCGCGGGTGTGCACGAGCAGCCCGTCGCGGGCGCGGAGCACCATGATGTTCGCGGTCTCGAAGGTGCGGCCGGTGGCCCGGACCCGCCCCGCGTAGTCGAATTCGGCGACGATCAGCTCGGGATCGGTCGTCTCGTGCACGACGATGTCGTGCGGGCGCAGTTCCATCGAACCGTCCGCCAGCCGGGCGAACCGGGCGGCGACCGCCTCGCGTCCGTCCAAACGGGATGGTCCACCGACCGCCTGCGGGTGTTCCACGACGGTGTTCTCGGCGTACAGCTCGGGAAGTTCGGTCCAGCGGCCGTCGGCGATTCCGGCGGACAGGCGGTCGAACAACTCGCGGGGACCCATGGGCGCTCCTCGGGTAGACGTGACTAAGCGGAGTCTTCAGTCCGCTACCGCAGAATACGGACTGAGGACTCCGCTTGTCCACGTCCCCTAGGTCGAGGAGAGGCGGTGGGTGCGGAGGAGCTCGGCGGCTTCGGGGTGTTCGCCGAAGTCCGCCCAGTCCTCGGCGAGGCCGTCGTGCGATTCGTCGCTAATGGTCGGATCGGCGCCCGCGTCGAGCAGGGTGGTGAGCACGTCGAGGTGGCCGTTCTGCGCGGCGAGGTGCAGCGCGGTGACGCCTTGGCCGTGGTCCGGTCCGCCGAAGGTGCCCCGCCGGTCCGGGTCCGCGCCGAGGGTGAGCAGCGCGCGCACCGCGCGCACCCGGCCGCAGAAGGCCGCCCAGGTCAGCGCGGTCCCGCGGTACACGTCCGCGTCGACCCGGGCACCCCGCTCGACCAGGACGCGCAGCGCGTCCACCCGGTCGTTGCGGGCCGCCCAGGCCAGCGCCTCGTCCCGGATCTCGGCCGGATCGGGCGACGGCCGCCAGAACGGGAAACCGCTGTGCGGCCGGTAGAACTCGCGATGCGCGCCCGCCTCGGCGCTGAGCGTGCCGTCCGGGTGCAGCAGTTCGTCGAGCAGGTCCAGCCGCCCGAGCCCGGCGGCGACGCGGAGGTTGCCGGGCGCGAGGCCGTGCCCGGCGAGCAGTTCCGCGGTCTTCCGGTGGCCCCAGAACAGCGCGGCGATCAGCGGGGTGCCGCCGTCCCCGCGGGCCGGGACGTCGGCCGGGGCTCCGGCCTCCAGCAGCAGCTCGGCCAGCAGCGGGAGATCGGAGTAGGCGGCCTGGTGCAGCGGGGTCCAGCCGTGCGCGTTGGCGCTCGCCGGATCGGCGCCGCGGTCGAGCAGCACGCGCGACAGCCGTTCGTCGCAGGTGGCCCCGGCCATGCCGAGCAGGTCGTTCCCGTTGGTACCGCGGGCGCGCACGAGTTCCGGGAACCGGTCCACGAGGTTCGCGAGCCCGTCGAGGTCCCGGGCTTCCACGGCCCGGTAGGCGCGCGCGAACGGCTCGCCGCTGCCGGCCAGGTTGCCGACGTGCTTGCGCAGCGCCCGCCACGAGTCGAAGCCGTGTTCGCGCGCCACGACCGTGCGCGCGCCCTGCCGGGTGAGCGGCTGGCGCCACCGCGCGAAGGCGGCCACGGCGTCGGCGGTCCCGTCCTCGGCCGAGGCCAGCAGGCCGTAGGCGCGTTCGGCGTAGTAGTCCACATCGGAGTGGTAGGCGTGCTGCAGGTCCGGCCCGTGCGCTTCGACGCGGCGGACGTACGCCTGCAGTTTCGGCCAGCTCGGGAATCCGAGTTCGCGCGCGAGCACGAGCTGGGCCTCGGTGAGTTTGAGCGGATCGCTCGGCCGGGGATGCACCGATTTCACGCGATCGAGTGCTTCCGGGGCGCCGGACCGGTGCGCGCGCAGCAGTTCCTTGGCGCGCTTGCGCAGCTGTCCGAGATTGGCGGTGGCCGGTATCGACGGATTCATCGCACTTCCTTCCCGTCACGCCCGCGGTCCGCTGGCACCGGGCAGGAAAGAAGGGTGCGTTCGTCTTCGGGTGGTGCAGGGGGTGGGCTCGGCCCTCTCCGCGGACGGGACGCGGCCCCCGCCGCGCGCAGCCGAGCATACCCGGACTTCTCGAACTTGTTTTCGAGGGATTGCGGCCGAGTTAACGGGGGCCCATTCGAGGTCGGCGATCCTTGACTAAGCTCAGCGCGACCGGGCACAGCGTCGTGGCCGATGGAGCGCGTCTTCGATCCAAACACTCAAGCCGTGGGAGCCGCATCGTGAGCAAGCCAAGCCAACCGGTCGTCCTCATCGCGGAGAAACTCGCGCCGTCCGTGCTCAGCGTGTTCGGCGACGAGGTCGAGGTCCGGCAGGTGGACGGCACCGACCGCCCGGCGCTGCTGTCCGCGGTGCGGGACGCGGACGCCCTGCTCGTCCGGTCCGCGACCAAGGTGGACGCCGAGGTGCTCGCCGCGTCGGACCGCCTCAAGGTCGTCGCGCGGGCCGGGGTCGGCCTGGACAACGTCGAGGTCCCCGCGGCCACCGAACGCGGGGTGCTGGTGGTCAACGCGCCCACCTCGAACATCGTCTCCGCTGCCGAGCACGCGGTCGCCCTGCTGCTCGCGGTCGCCCGGCGGGTGCCGGCCGCCGACCAGAGCCTGCGCGGCGGCGAATGGAAGCGTAGCTCGTTCAGCGGGGTCGAGCTGAACGGCAAGACCGTCGGCGTGGTGGGCCTGGGCAAGATCGGCCAGCTGTTCGCCCAGCGGCTCGCCGCGTTCGGCACGAACCTCATCGCCTACGACCCGTACGTCTCGGCCGGGCGCGCCGCCCAGCTCGGCATCGAGCTGGTGTCCCTGGACGAGCTGCTCGCGCGGGCTGACGCGATCTCGATCCACCTGCCCAAGACCCCGGAGACCAAGGGCCTGATCAACGCGGCCGCGCTCGCGAAGACCAAGCCCGGCGTGATCATCGTGAACGCCGCGCGCGGCGGCCTGGTCGACGAGGACGCGCTGGCCGACGCCATCCGCAGCGGCCACGTCGGCGGCGCCGGGGTGGACGTCTTCGTCACCGAGCCGACCACCGCCAGCCCGCTCTTCGAACTGCCGAACGTGGTGGTCACGCCGCACCTGGGCGCCTCCACCGCCGAGGCCCAGGACCGCGCGGGCACCGACGTGGCCCGTTCGGTGCTGCTCGCCCTGCGCGGCGAGTTCGTGCCGGACGCGGTGAACGTGGCCAGCGGCGGCACGGTCGGCGAGGAGGTCCGCCCGTACCTGCCGCTGACCCAGAAGCTCGGCACGGTGCTGTCCGCGCTGAGCCCGAAGGCGCCGTCCTCGCTCACGGTCGTCGTGCGCGGGGAACTGTCCGGTGAGGACGTCAGCATCCTGCCGCTGGCGGCGCTGCGCGGCGCGTTCTCGGGCGTGGTGGACAGCCAGGTGACCTTCGTGAACGCCCCGCGGCTGGCCGAGGAGCTGGGCGTCACCGTCGAACTGGTCACCGAGCCGGAGAGCCCGAACCACCGCAGCCTGGTGACCGTGCGCGAGGTGAATCCGGACGGTGTGACGCTGTCGGTTTCCGGCACGCTGTCCGGTAAGGACGAGGTGCAGAAGCTGGTCGAGGTGAACGGCCGCTCGTTCGACCTGCGGGCCGAGGGCAAGGTGCTGCTGCTGGAGTACCCGGACCGGCCGGGGATCATGGGCCGGGTCGGCACGCTGCTCGGCGAGGCTGGGGTGAACATCGAGGCGGCGCAGATCAGCCAGACCTCCGGCGGCGCCGACGCGGTCATGCTGCTGCGGGTGGACCGCCTGGTCGACGCCCACCTCCTGGAGCCGATCGGCGCCGCCGTGGGCGCCCGCACCATCCGCGCCGTCGTCTTCGACTGATTCCGCACGCCGGGGGCCCCGAAAGTGCTGCCACTTTCGGGGCCCCGTTCGTGTCCCCGTGCTGGTCACGGTGGGGTAACGGGGACGGGCTGGTTGGCGGGTGAACGCCATACGGAAGTCCCTATTCGTGTCTTCGTCACTCGAATGGAGCAGTACGACGGTAGCGTTCTGCGATTAGGTTTTCACTCGCGAGGCTGAACCGCGCGCCGTGGAGGGCACGGCGCCGCGCCGGATGCTCACCGTCGGGGGTGTGTTCGAGCGGCGGCAGGTTCTTCTACCCGCCTCGGGTGAGGGCACGAACTCATGAGACCAAGACGCGTACCCACGTGGGCCGCGCGGTCGTCGGTCACGGCATTCGCCGCCGTGCTGGCGACCACTTTCCTTTCCGCCCCCGGCGCCATCGCGCAGGGGCTCCCGCTCGCCGAGGGCGTCGGCGCCGCGCAACCCGACGCGGCCGGCCTGGCGGGCAAGCTTTCTCCCCGGCTGAACGCCGCGCAGGGCAAGACCACGGTGTTCGTCGAGCTGGCCAAACGACCGGCGGTGGACGCGTTCAACGCCGAGCAGGCCAACGGCAAGGAGAAGGCGAAGCAGGCCGCGAAGGCCGCCAAGGCCGACGTGGCGGGCGCGGTCGACGCGGTGGTCGGCCAGCTGCGCGCGGCCGACGCGGGCACCCAGTTGCTGGCGCAGACCGCGAACGCGGTCGCGGGCGCGATCGTGACCGCCGACGCCGCCAAGATCCGCGAACTGGCCAACCGCGACGACGTCGTCTCGGTGCGCACGGTCGTGCCGAAGCAGCGGACCAACTCCAGCGCCGTGCAGCTGACCAACACGCTCAACGCCTGGCAGCAGACCGGCCGCTTCGGCGACGGCATCCGGGTCGGCGTGATCGACGACGGCGTCGACTACACGCACGCCGATTTCGGTGGCCCCGGCACCAAGGAGGCCTACGCGGCGATCGATCGCACGAAGGTCTCCCCGGCGTACTTCCCGACCGCCAAGGTGGTCGGCGGCACCGACCTGGTCGGTGACGACTACGACTCGAACGGCAAGACCGGTTCGCCGACGCCGAAACCGGACCCCAACCCGATCGCCTGCGGGGAGCACGGCACGCACGTCGCCGGCACGATCGGCGGCTTCGGGGTCAACGCCGACGGCAGCACCTTCACCGGCGACTACGCCAAGCTGACCCCGGACGCGGTGAACCAGCTGCGGATCGGCCCGGGCACCGCGCCGAAGTCGCTGCTCTACGCGATCAAGGTGTTCGGCTGCGCCGGTTCCACCAACGTCACCTCGCAGGCGTTGGACTACGCGCTCGATCCGGACGGCGACGGCGACTTCACCGACCACCTCGACCTGGTCAACCTGTCCCTGGGCAGCGACTACGGCGCGCCGGACGACCCGGACTCGCTGTTCGTGCGCAAGCTCGCCGCGAACAACGTGCTGCCGGTGTTCTCCGGCGGCAACGGCGGCGACCTGTTCGACATCGGCGGCTCGCCGGGCAACACCCCCGAGGCGCTGACCGTGGCCAGCAGCCGGGACGCCTCGGTCCTGCGCGACGCCGCGGACGTCACCGCCCCGGCGAACCTGCTCGGCAAGAAGCCCGGCCAGTTCAGCCAGGACTACGCCGGATACGACACGCTCGACCTGACCAAACCGGTCGTGCCGATTTCCGCCGACAACAACGCGGGCTGCAAACCGTATTCGGCGGCGGACAAGGCCGCCGTGACCGGCAAGTTCGTCTGGCTCGAATGGGACGACAACGACGCCACCCGCCCGTGCGGTTCCGCGGTGCGGGCGAACAACGCGCAGGCCGCGGGCGCCGCGGGCGCGTTGTTCTCGTCCGGGGTGGAGAACTTCGCCGCCGGGATCGCCGGGAACGCGGGCGTGCCGGTCTTCCAGTTCACCGGTTCGGCCACCGCGCAGCTGCGGCCCGCGCTGACCGCCGGGACGCTGCAGGTGCACCTGGCGGGTTCCGGCCGGGCGAGCCTGCAGACCTATGACCAGTCCATTGTGGACACGCCGAGCAGCTTCACCTCGCGGGGTGTCCGCGGTCCCGCGGTGAAACCGGACGTGTCCGCGCCCGGTGACACCATCGCGTCGGCGTTCCGCGGCAGCGGCAACGACCGGACCGTGCTGTCCGGCACCTCGATGGCGGCGCCGCACACCTCGGGCATCACCGCGTTGCTCCGCCAGGCGCATCCGGACTGGTCGGTCGAGGAGGTCAAGGCCGCGGTGATCAACACCGCCGGGCACGACCTGAAGGACGCCACCGGCAAGCTCTACGCCCCGCAGCGGGTCGGCAGCGGCCGGGTGGACACGAAGGCCGCGCTGGACAACCAGGTGCTCGCGTTCGTCCAGGACGACCCGGGCGCGGTCAGCGTTTCCTTCGGCGCCGTCGAAGCGGGCGGACCGGTCACCCTGACCAAAACCGTCAAGGTGGTCAACAAGGGCGTCAAACCGGCCGAGTTCGCCGCCGCCTACGAGGGGATCAACCAGCTTCCCGGAGTGGAGTACCAGCTCTCCGCGAACACCGTGAAGCTGAGCCCGCGCGGGGTCGCGACGCTCAAGGTGACGCTGAAGATCACCGATCCGAAGGCGTTGCGCAAGGTCATCGACCCGACCATGCAGACCGTCCAGGCGGGCGCGGCCCGGCAGTTCCTCGCGGACGCCTCGGGCCGGATCGTGCTGACCCCGCGCAACGGGGCCACGGTCGGCCTGCGCGTGCCGGTCTACTCCGCGCCGAAACCGGTTTCGGCGATCAACACCCCGGGCGCGGTGGTCTTCGGCGACCAGAGCCAGGCCGTGCTCAACCTCACCGGCAAGGGCGTCGACCAGGGCTCCGGCGCCCAGCGCTACCGGTCGCTGATCAGCGTGCTCGAACTGCAGGCCGAATCCGGTCAGCTGCCCGAATGCACGGGTGACCTGACCCAGGGCTGCACGCTCAACGGCACCGCCAAGGGCGGCGACCTGCGGTACGTCGGCGCCGCGTCCACCGCGCCGCTGGCCAAGGTGCAGGGCGAACCGGGCAACGCGCTGCTCGCGTTCGGCCTGACCACCTGGAGCAACTGGGCGAACCTGGGCAGCAACACGGTTCCGTTCGTCGACATCGACACCACCGGTGACGGCAAGCCCGACTTCGAGTCGTACGTGACCAAGGCGACCTCTTCGGACGTGCTGCTGGTGAACACGGTCGACCTGAACAAGCCCGGTTTCCCGTCGGTGGACGTGCAGGCGGTCAACGGGCAGCTCGGGGACGCGGACACGAACGTGTTCGACACGGACGTGATCGTGCTGCCGGTCAGCATCGCCAAGCTCGGGATCGACCCGAACGCGGCGTCGCACCGGATCAGCTACACGGTCGGCACCGCCGGGTACTACCCCGCGCCGGGCAGCGCCGACGGGCTGATCGACTCGGTGAGCACGCCGCTGTCGTTCGACGCGCTCGCCCCCGGTTACTCCGTTCAGGGCGGTGGCGACCCGGCGCTGAGCTACACGGCCAAACCGGGCACCGCGCTCGTGGTGAACCGCAACGCCGAATCCGCGGCGAAGGACACCGTGCTCGGGTTGCTGGCGCTCAACCACCACAACGCCACCGGGAACAGGGCCAACGTGGTGAAGATCAACGCCGGGCAGTTCCACGGTCGGCGCGATGCCGGAAGGTAACTGTAGACCGCGCTGAAAAATCAGTAGGGTGTCCGGGAGCGAATGATCTTTGCTCCCGGGCACCCTTCGTTACACTTTCGGGTGTCCCGAACAGCGGGAAGATCCGACATAAGGGTGGTGCCGCTTCGCCCGTTTGTCGACGGCCGGTAACCTGCCGTCGCTGGAGTTTTCTTGCGGATGGGGCATCCGGGACCCCGGACCCTGGTCTACGGAGGTGTGTGGATGCGGCTCGCGGTGATCCCAGGTGACGGGATCGGGCCTGAAGTGGTCACCGAGGCGCTCAAGGTACTGAACGAGGTCGTACCGGGCGCGGAGATCACCAACTACGACCTGGGTGCCGCGCGCTGGCACTCCACCGGCGAGCTGCTTCCGGAGTCGGTGCTGGGCGAACTCCGCCAGCACGACGCGATTCTCCTCGGCGCGGTCGGGGATCCGTCGGTGCCGAGCGGGATCCTGGAGCGCGGCCTGCTGCTGCGCCTGCGCTTCGAGATGGACCACCACGTGAACCTGCGCCCGGCGCGGCTGTACCCGGGTGTGCGCGGTCCGCTCGCCGAGCAGAACGAAATCGACATGGTCGTGGTCCGCGAGGGCACCGAGGGCCCGTACGCGGGCAACGGCGGCCTGCTGCGCAAGGACACCGAGCACGAGATCGCCACCGAGGTCAGCGTCAACACGGCGTTCGGCATCCGCCGGGTCGTCGCGGACGCCTTCGACCGGGCCGAGCAGCGGCCGCGCAAGCACCTCACCCTGCTGCACAAGACGAACGTGCTGGAGTACGCGGGCGGGCTGTGGTCGCGGATCGTCGAAGAGGTCTCCCTCGAGCACCCGGACGTGACCGTGGCTTACTCCCATGTGGACGCCGCGACCATCCACCTGGTGACCGATCCGTCCCGGTTCGACGTGATCGTCACCGACAATCTCTTCGGTGACATCATCACCGACCTCGCGGCCGCGGTGACCGGAGGCATCGGCCTCGCGGCGAGCGGGAACCTGGACATCACCCGCCGCAACCCGAGCATGTTCGAGCCGGTGCACGGCAGCGCCCCGGACATCGCGGGCCAGGGGCTGGCGGATCCGACGGCCGCCGTGCTTTCGGTGTCGCTCCTGCTCGACCACCTCGGCCAGAAGGAGGCGGCGCGGCGGATCGAGGCCTCGGTGGCCTTCGATCTGGCCACCCGCGACCAGTCCTCGCCCGGCGCCACGCACGCGATCGGCGACCGGCTCGCGGCGCTGGTCTCCTCGAACGCCCGGCCCACCCCGTAACGGGCCGCCGACGACAACTGAATCCGCTTCCAGCTGGGGAAGTCCGGTCGAAGTCCGGCGCTGACCCGCAACGGTAGGCCCGCGGACGCGAGTCCGCGGGCGAGCCCGATCACCGGCTGCGAAGCGTTGTCCGCGCACAATCCCGCCGCGGTCTGCGGGAGGCTGGCTTTTCCTTGCCCCGGCGTCATTCCGCCGGGGTACGGCGGCAGCTCGCAGGCCCTCGCAGAAAGGGGCCGCTTGGTGTCGTCGTCCGCGGTGGCCGTGGAACCGGCGCGGAAACCGTGGCCGCTCGTCCCGGTGCTCGCCGTTCTGCTCCTGTTCCTCGCCGTGTCCATTGTGGTCTCGGTCGGCATCGGCACGGTGGCCGTGCCGATCGACAAGACCTGGAGTTACCTGCGGGCCGCGCTCACCGGCGGGGTGATCGATCCCGGCGACGTGGGCGGATACCGGATCATCTGGGACATCCGCCTGCCCCGGGTGCTGCTGGCCGCCGTGGTGGGCGCCGGGCTGACCGTGGTCGGCGTCGCGGTGCAGGCGATGGTCCGCAACGCGCTCGCCGATCCGTTCGTGCTCGGCATTTCCTCCGGCGCCTCGGTCGGCGCGACCGCGGTGGCGGTGTTCGGCGCGTTCGCTTCCCTCGGGCTTTACGCGCTCTCGGCGGGCGCTTTCGTCGCCGCGCTCGGGGCGACCGTGCTGGTGTACCTCGCCTCGCGGTCCCGGCACGGGATGACCCCGTTGCGGCTCGTGCTCACCGGAACCGCGATGTCGTACGGATTCCTCGCGGTCACCACGGTCCTGGTCTTCCAGGCGCCCAACGGGGAATCGGCGCGGGCGGCGCTGTTCTGGCTGTTCGGCAGCCTCGCCGGGGCGAACTGGCGCGCGTTGCCGATCGCGGCCCTGGTGGTCGCGGCCGGTTCGCTCGGCCTGCTCGCGTGCGCGGGCCGGTTGAACGCGCTGGCCATGGGCGACGAGGCCGCCGTCACCCTCGGCGTGGACGTGGCCCGGATGCGGCGGCTGCTGTTCGTCGTGTGCGCGGCGATGACCGGGGTGCTGGTGGCGGTCAGCGGCGCGATCGGGTTCGTCGGGCTGATGCTGCCGCATCTGGTCCGGATGGTCATGGGCGCCGACCACCACCGGGTGCTCGCCGTCGCCCCGTTCGCCGGGGCGTGCTTCCTGGTGTGGGTGGACGTCGCCGCGCGCGTGCTCGCCGCGCCCGAGGAACTCCCGATCGGCGTGCTCACCGCGGCCGTCGGCGTGCCCTGTTTCGTGCTGCTGATGCGGCGGCGCGACTATGTTTTCGGGGGCAGGTAGGCCCATGGACGTCGAACTGCACGGCGTCGCGGTCACCGCGGCGGGGCGGCAGCTCATCGAGGACATCAGCCTGACCGCGGAGTCCGGCACGGTGGTCGGGCTGGTCGGCCCCAACGGCAGCGGCAAATCGACCACGCTGCGGTGCGTCTACCGGGCGTTGCGGCCCTCGGCGGGCCTGGTCCGGCTGGGCGGGGTGGCGCTGGCCGAACTGACCAACGGGCAGAGTGCGCGGAAACTCGCCGCGCTCACCCAGGACCAGCACACCGAATTCGATTTCACGGTCGCCGAGGTGGTCGCGATGGGCCGCCTGCCGTACCGGCGCGCGCTGGCCGGGGCCACCGCCGAGGACCGCGCGATCTGCGCCGAGGCGCTGGCGTCGGTGGGGATGTCCGCGTTCGAACACCGCAGCGTGCTGACCCTGTCCGGCGGGGAACGGCAACGCGTGCTGCTCGCCCGCGCGCTGGCGCAGCGCCCCCGGGTGCTCGTGCTCGACGAGCCGACCAACCACTTGGACATCCGGCACCAGTTGGACGTTCTCCGCCTGGTGCGCCGGTCCGGGCTGACCGTGCTGACCGCGCTGCACGACCTCAACCTGGCGGCCGCCGCCTGCGACACCGTCCACGTGCTCGACGGCGGGCGGATCGTGGCGGGCGGCGCCCCGGTGGACGCGCTGACCCCGGAGGTGATCGCGCGGGTGTTCGGCGTGCGGGCGCACATCGTGCCGCATCCGGCATCCGGGGTGCCGCAACTGTTGTTCGACCACTTCGACGAGGAGTTCGCCGATGCGTGACAGACGTGTCCTGGCCCTGATCGCCGCCGCGGTGTTCGCGGTTTCCGGTTGCGGCGCCACGGTGGCCGAGGGGCCCGCGGCGGGACAGCCGGTCACCGTCACCAACTGCGGTCAGGAGGCGACCTACCCCGCGCCGCCGCGGCGGGTGGTGACCAACGACATCGGCATCACCGAAATGATGTTCGCGCTCGGCCTGGCCGACCGGATGGCCGGTTACGTGGTCGACTCCGGGCAGAACGGCGGCATCGAAACCTCGTCCTGGAAGGCGGATTTCGCCCGCGTGCCCAGGCTCGCCGAGAAGATCGGCAAGGAGGTGGTCCGGGGCGCGAACGCCGATCTGGTGTTCGCCGGGTGGAACTACGGGTTCTCCGAGAGCACCGGGTTCACCCCGGAATCGTTGCGGCAGCTCGGTATCGCGAGCTACCAGCTGACCGAGGCGTGCCGCAACGGCAAGGGGCAGCAGCGCGGGATCATGCCGCCGCTGGACGCGCTGTACACCGATCTGCGCAACCTCGGCCACGTCTTCGGCGTCGCCGACCGCGCGGAGCGCCTCGTCGCCGAGTACCAGCGGCAGATCGACGACGTGCGGCGCGCGATTCCCGCGGGCGCACCACGACCGAAGGTGTTCCTCTTCGACGACGGCAAGGACCAGCCGCTCACCTCGGGCCGCAACGCCGGTCCGGAGGAGATCATCACGCGCGCGGGCGGGCAGAACATCTTCGGCGACCTGGACGACAGCTGGACCAGGGTGAACTGGGAGGCGGTCGTCGCGCGGAAACCGGACGTGATCCTGATCAACGACTACGGCGGTGACCTGGGATCGGTCGCGGACAAGGAGAAGTTCCTGCGCTCGTACCCGCCGCTGGCCGAGGTGCCCGCGGTGCGGGACGGCCGGTTCTTCGCCCTGCCCTATGCCGCGCTGGTGGAAAGCCCCCGCAACCCGGCGGCGATCCAGTCCTTCGCGGCGTTCCTGGCCGGGCGCTGATCTTCCCGGGGCGGCCGGGAGTGCTTCCCGGCCGATCCCGGGCCGTGGTCCCTGCCGGCCGGGAAGCCCCGGTGGAACCCTCGGTCACCAAGGGATTTCCGAACGGCAGGGGAGAAGATCATGCGACTTCGACGGCGAGTGGCCGGGCTGGCCGCGGCGGCGCTGGCGGGACTGGTGCTGACCGGGAGCGCCCAGGCGGCGGCGGACGGCCCGACCCCGATTCCGGCGAGCGAGGTCGGCACGCGGTCGCTCAGCACGGCCGTCCACTGGGGAACGTTCGGTTTGGACACTCCGCACTGGAACGCGCTGAACTACATCGGCGCCCGGCTCGAGGCGGACCCCTCCTGGGGCCGGTACCAGGTCTACGACCGCGGTGACGACGGCGACTTCACCGTCCAGGGCGCGCTGGCCCCGCTGGACGTCCGGTTGACCATCGTCTGCGCGCCCACCGGCCCGCATTCCACCTGGGTGAGCGTGATCGCGACCAGTTCGAATTCGAGCTGGGCCGAACAGGAGCGCAACCACATCCGCGCCGCCATCATCGCGCTGCGCCTGAACTGACTTCGAGTGGCGTCCACGGTGTCCGATCCACTGTGGACGCCACTCGGTCCAGCAGAGACCGTAGACGCCCGGCGTCACCGCGGTGGGGATCCTCGAAACGGGGAACACACGCGACCAGAACGGGGAACTCGCGCCAGGCCCGGGGCCCGCTGGCGCGAGTCCCCCGTTCCGGACGGGTGAGTTTCCCGTTTTGGTTCACCGAGATCCCCATTCCGGGAGGCGAGTTCCGCACCCGGGCGCCCCACGAGCACGGCGCAAGGCCGCACACCGTGAAAACCTCACTGTGGACGCCACTCGCGCCAGTGCGGTTCAGAGACCGTAGACGCCCGGCGTCACCGCGGTGGGGATCCCGGTGTCGCCCCGGGTCGCGTCCCAGGTCCAGAACTCGACGACGTGCTGGTCCGGATCGATGACGTAGGCCGAGCGCGCGTTGACGCTGCCCTCGGTGCCGAAGGTGACCTCGTCCACCTCGGCGCCGCGTTCCCGCAGGCCGCGCACCAGTTCGTCGTAGTCGGCGTCCTCGACGTGCATCGCGAAGTGCACGTGGACCCCGGGGCGGGCCCGCGCGATGCCGAGCGCGGGCTTCACCAGGCCGATCCGGGTGTTCCCGGCCAGCAGCCACACCGCCTCGCGGCCGCGCCAGAACTCGCCTTCCCAGCGCAGCAGCACCGGGAAGCCGAGCACTTCGGTGTAGAACCGCTCGGCCCGCTCCAGGTCGTGCACTTCGAGCATCAGCTCGTTCACCCCGGTGACCGGCAGAACCATCGCTAGCCTCCTATATAGCTTGTTGCCTATGTATATATAGGAGGCTACCGATATACGCCGGTCGACGCCAAGGTCGAGTGAGTGGCGAGCGTCTCGTTCGGGTGAATCCTGTCCCGGGATTCGGGAACTTCCGACCACGAGTTGGACCGGGCGGGGTGCTGTGGCATGATGCGGCCATGGCTTCCCTCGCCGCGATCATTATTCGCCAGCGCGCCGGTTAGGTGCTCGAGCAGAGCATCCGGCGCGCAACCTCTCGCACCCATGCGGGAGGTTTTTTGTTGGCCAAATGAGTTCCCGCTCGGCTTTCCACCAGGACCAGGAGATCACCGTGACCCGCACGGAACCCGCCGGCACCCCGCTCGGCGACGAATTCCACCTCTACGACACCACCCTGCGCGACGGAGCCCAGCGGGAGGGGATCTCGTACTCGGTGGCCGACAAGCTGGCCGTCGCCCGGCTGCTGGACGAACTCGGGGTCGGCTTCATCGAGGGCGGCTGGCCGGGCGCGCTGCCGAAGGACACCGAGTTCTTCGCCAAGGCCGCCGCCGGTGACCTGGCGCTCAAGCACGCGGCGCTGGTCGCGTTCGGATCCACCCGCAAGGCGGGCGCGAAGGCCGAATCGGACAGCCAGGTCCGCGCGCTGCTGGATTCCCAGGCGCCAGTGGTGACCCTGGTGGCCAAATCGGACCTGCGGCACATCGAGCGCGCGTTGCGCGTCGACGTCGACGAGGCGTGCGCGATGGTGCGGGACACGGTGGCCTTCCTGGTCGCCGAGGGGCGGCGGGTTTTCCTCGACGCGGAACACTTCTTCGACGGCTACGCGTACTCCCCGGACACCGCGCTGCGGGTGCTCGACGCCGCGGCCTCCGGCGGGGCGGACGTGGTCGTCCTCTGCGACACCAACGGCGGGCAGCTTCCCCTGCAACTCGCCGAAACCGTGCGCGAAGTCGGCGAGCGCACGGGGTTCCGGCTGGGGATCCACTGCCAGGACGACACGTCCTGCGCGGTGGCGAACAGCATCGCCGCGGTGCAGGCGGGCGCGACGCACGTCCAGTGCACCGCCAACGGTTACGGGGAACGGGCCGGCAACGCCGATCTGTTCGCCGTGACGGGAAACCTGGTGGCCAAGCTCGGCATGGAGGTGCTCCCCACCGGGGGCGCGGCCGAGCTCACCCGCGTCTCCCATGCCCTTGCCGAAATCGCGAACATCGCCCCCGACACCCACCAGGCTTACGTCGGGGCGTCGGCCTTCGCCCACAAGGCGGGGTTGCACGCGAGCGCGATCAAGGTGGATCCGTTGCTGTACAACCACATCGATCCATCTTCGGTCGGCAACGACATGCGGGTGCTGGTCACCGAAATGGCCGGCAGGGCCAGCCTGGAGCTCAAGGGACGTGAGCTCGGGGTCGACCTTGCCGGTCAGCCCGAAGCGCTCACCAGCGCGGTCGGGAAGGTGAAGCGGCTGGAGGCGGAGGGCTGGTCCTTCGAGGCCGCCGACGCTTCGCTGGAACTGCTGCTGCGCCGGGAAATGGACGGTCCGGAGGGCGACGCGCTCGCCGAGCCGCCGTTCAGCCTGGAGTCCTACCGGGTGGTGCTCGACCACCGCGGTGATGGCGAGGTGATCTCCGAGGCGACGGTCAAGGTGCACGTCGGCGGCGAGCGGGTCATCGCCACCGCCGAGGGCATCGGGCCGGTGCACGCCCTGGACGCCGCGCTGCGCAAGGCGCTCACCCCGCAGCTGTCCTGGTTGGACAGTGTCGAGCTGGCCGACTACAAGGTCCGCATCCTGCCCGGGCACCCCGGCACCGACGCGGTGACCCGCGTGCTGGTCGAGACCACCGACGGCGAGCGCGAATGGACCACGGTCGGCGTGCACGGGAACATCGTGGAAGCCAGCTGGCTCGCGCTCTGCGACGCCCTGGTCCACAAGAGCCTCCGCTCGGGCGCGATCACCCGGTGAGCAGGGTGAGGCCGTAGACGGCGAGGATCTTGTTGATCGGCTGGAAGTAGGACGTCCCGCCGCTCGCGCAGTTGCCCGACCCGCCGACCAGCACGCCCTGGGCCTGTTCTCCGCTGAAGAACGGGGCGCCCGCGTCGCCGGGCTCGGCGCAGACCGTGGTGCGGGTCAGCCCGTGCAGGGTGCCTTCGGGGAAGTTGACCGTCTGGTTCTTGGCCTGGATGGTTCCGCAGTGCCAGCCGCTCACCGGGCCCAGCATGCACACCGACGCCCCGACCGGGGCCTCGGTGGAACCGGTGATCCGCGGGTTCCCGGGCGGGATCCGCCCGACCAGTTTCCAGTCCGTCGTGTTGGTGACCCGGACGACCGAGGCGTTCACCGGCGGGATCGGGGCGGCGGCCACCACGCCGACCAGGACGCGGTTGCTGTGGACGGTCTCCCCGGGGCGCCCGCACCGCGGGCTGGTGATGAGGTAACCGGTCTTGTTCCCGGTCGCGGCGAAGGACGCGACGCACCGGTAACTCGTGGGGGTGGAGAGCGGGCTGCCGCCGCCGAGCGGGGCCGGGGCGGCGTGGGCGGTGGCCGGGGTGAGGAGGGGCAGCAGCAGGCAGGGGAGCAGGAGGCGGCGGAGGAGTTTCATCGGGGACTCCGGTTCGCAGGGGTGGTCCAAACCACGTTAGGGAGCCCGCGAGCGCGTGCCCAGCGGGCAATCGGCCCAAAACCGGGGCCTGCCGTAGACTCCGCGGACGTGCGCTTAGCTCGGATTGCTCATCCCGGTGGGGTCGCGTTCGCTTCGGTGGACGGCGACGGAGAAGACGCCCAGGTCCTGGAGATCGCCGAACACCCGTTCGGGCAGCCCAACTTCACCGGCCGCCGCTGGCCGCTGGCCGACGTGCGGCTGCTCGCGCCGATCCTGCCGACCAAGGTGATCGCGGTGGGCCGCAACTACGCGGCGCACGCGGCGGAGTTCGGCAACGAGGTCCCGGCCGACCCGATGATCTTCCTCAAGCCCTCCACCAGCGTGATCGGCCCGAACGCGGCGATCAAACTGCCGCCCAGTTCGTCCAGAGTGGACTTCGAGGGGGAGCTCGCGGTGGTCATCGGGCAGCCGGTGAAGAACGTGCCCGCCGCCCGCGCGGCGAGCGCGGTGCTCGGCTACACGGTGGCCAACGACGTCAGCGCCCGCGATCAGCAGAAGTCGGACGGCCAGTGGGGCCGGGCGAAGGGCTACGACACCTTCTGCCCGCTGGGGCCGTGGATCGAGACGGCCGTCGACCCCGCGGACCTGGCGCTGCGCAGCGAGGTCGACGGGGAGACCAAACAGGACGCTCGTACTTCGGCGCTGGTGCACAAGATCCCGGAGCTCATCGAGTTCGTCTCCGGGGTCATGACGCTGCTGCCCGGCGACGTGATCCTCACCGGCACCCCGGAGGGGGTCGGCCCGATCACCGGCGGGCAGCAGGTCTCCATCACCATCGAGGGAATCGGCACCCTCACGAACCCGGTACAGGCTCAGTAACTCTCTGAGAACTCGCTCCGCGATCACGTCGACAGGGCGCTACTCGGCGAGGCAGGCTCGGCTCTGGTTCGTGGGCGCCCTGCCGCCGCGATAGCGGGGCCTTCGGCCGGCGAGTTCCCCGGTGCAAGTCCGCAGGTAGCTTCAGTTTTCGCGGTTCCTGTCCGTAGGGCGCCGGGCGAACTCCGGCGCGTGCTCGGGCCGGACCCCGACGCCGACCAGGTAAGCCGGGACGACCGACAGCCACGGCGCGCGCCCCAGGAGTTCGACCACCGGCCGCGGCGGGCCGTTGCGCTTGCGTTCCATCACCGGCCGCATCACCTTCGCGTGCAGGAGGCGCTGGAGCCCCTGCACCAGTACGGTCGGCAGCCACCGCCTGGTGCGGACCTTCGCGAGGTCGGATTCGGTCGGGCGGCCCCGGCGCAGGGGGCCGGCGAGCAGATGCGCGGTCGCCACGGCGTCCTGCACCGCGAGGTTGATCCCGACCCCGCCGATCGGGGACATCGCGTGCGCGGCGTCGCCGATGCACAGCAGCCCGTCGATGTGCCAGCGGTGCAGGCGGTTCAGCCGGACGTCGAGGAACTTCACGTCGTCCATCGACTCCAGGCTGTCCAGCCGATCGGCGAATTCCGGGTACAGATCGGCGAGCCCCTCGCGGAACGACTCGATGCCCGCCGCGCGCAATCGCGGATCGCTTCCCTTCGCGGCCAGGTAGGCGATCTGGAAGTAGCCTTCGCGGGGCAGCGCCACCCCGAAGCGGCCGTTCCGCATGTGCGGGGTGATTCCGGCCGGATCGCCCGGTTTCCGGGGCAGCCGGAACCACCAGGTGTCGAACGGGACGTCGAATTCCCGGGGCGCCAGCCCGGCCTCCCGGCGGGCGAGCGACCAGCGCCCGTCGCACGCGACGGTGAGGTCGGCCCGCAGTTCGCCCTCGCCGTCCGGGGAGCGGTAGCGCACGCCCGCGACCCGGCCGCCCTCGGTGATCAGGCCGGTCATCTCGGTGTTCATCCGCAGCGTGAAGGCCGGTTCCGCCTTGCCCGTCTCGGCGAGCAGGTCGAGCAGGTCCCACTGCGGGACCATGGCGATGTACGGGTACTTGACCTTGAGCCGCCGCAGGTCGCCGAGGGTGAGCTGGTGGTCGCGGTCGATCGGGAAGCTGATCCGGTCGATCTCGCTGTGCGGCAGGGCCGCGAACTTCTCGCCGAGGCCCAGTTCGTCGAGCAGCTGCAGGGTCGACGGGTGCACGGTGTCGCCGCGGAAGTCCCGCAGGAAGTCGCCGTGCTTCTCCAGCACGGTCACCTCGATCCCGGCCCGGGCCAGCAGCAGTCCCAGCACCATCCCGGCGGGGCCGCCCCCGACGACTACGCAGGTCGTGCGCTCGGTCATCGTCCTCACCTCTTTTTCATCAGGTGTTGAATAAGTTCAGAATGGCCCGGGACCTTCGGTGCGTCAAGGCTTCGGGGTGGAGATACGCTGATCGGGCTATGACTGAGACCACGGCTTCTGTACGAGCGCGCTTCTGCCCGTCGCCCACCGGTACCCCGCACGTCGGGCTCATCCGCACGGCGCTGTTCAACTGGGCCTTCGCCCGGCACCACGGGGGTTCCCTGGTGTTCCGGATCGAAGACACCGACGCGGCGCGGGACTCCGAGGAGTCCTACGAGGCTCTGCTGGACGGGCTGCGGTGGCTCGGCCTGGACTGGGACGAGGGCCCCGAGGTCGGCGGCGACCACGGCCCGTACCGGCAGAGCGAACGCCGGGAGATCTACGCCGACGTGGCGGCCCGGCTGCTCCAGGCCGGCGAGCTGTACGAGGCGTTCTCCACCGCGGAGGAGGTCGAGGCGCGGCGCAAGGCGGCCGGCCAGGACCCGAAGCTGGGCTACGACAACTTCGACCGCGACCTCACCGACGAGCAGCGGGCGGCGTTCCGGGCCGAAGGCCGGACCCCGGTGCTGCGCCTGCGGATGCCCGACGAGGACCTCGGCTGGACCGATCTGGTGCGCGGGGAGATCAGCTTCCCGGCGGGCACCATCCCCGACCCGGTGCTCGTCCGGGGCAACGGTGAGCCGCTCTACACCCTGACGAACCCGGTGGACGACGCGCTGATGCGCATCACGCACGTCCTGCGCGGCGAGGACCTGCTGCCGTCCACCCCGCGGCAGATCGCGCTCTACCAGGCGCTGCGGCGGATCGGGGTGGCCGAGTTCGTGCCCGAGTTCGGCCACCTGCCGTACGTGATGGGCGAGGGCAACAAGAAGTTGTCCAAACGCGACCCTTCTTCGAATCTCTTCAACTACCGGGACCGCGGGTTCATCCGGGAGGGGCTGCTCAACTACCTGGCCCTGCTCGGCTGGTCGATCGCCGACGACCGGGACGTGTTCAGCGTCGCCGAGCTGGTCGAGGCCTTCGAGATCACCAAGGTGAGCGCCAACCCGGCGCGGTTCGACGTGAAGAAGGCCGAGGCGATCAACGGCACCCACGTCCGGATGCTCGCCGTTGACGATTTCGTGACACGCGTGATTCCTTATCTGACA
This sequence comes from Amycolatopsis anabasis, assembly GCF_009765355.1. Taxonomy (GTDB): domain Bacteria; phylum Actinomycetota; class Actinomycetes; order Mycobacteriales; family Pseudonocardiaceae; genus Amycolatopsis; species Amycolatopsis anabasis. The sequence continues at coordinate 147,168 of NZ_VTHK01000017.1, forward strand.
ACCGGAGGCGTGCTACCGGAGCGGCCGACCGAGGAGCAGCTCGCCGCGCTGCGCGTCATCGCCCCCCTGGTGCAGGAGCGGGTGACGGTCCTCAGCGACGCCGTCGAGATGTTGCGCTTCCTGTTCATCGACGAGGAATCCTTCGCGCCCGAAGAGGCATCCGCGACCAAGGCGCTCGGGCCCGACGCCGAGCCGGTGCTGCGCGCCGCGATCGAAGCGCTGGAGGCGTTACCGTCCTGGGCGACCCCGGCCATCGAAGAGGCGCTCAAGAACGCGCTCGTGGAAGGGCTGGGTCTCAAGCCGCGCAAGGCTTTTGCCCCGATTCGGGTGGCGGTGACCGGTCGCACGGTGTCGCCACCGTTGTATGAATCCATGGAACTTCTTGGGCGAGACCGATCGCTCGGTCGGCTCCGTCGGGCGTTGCCTGTCAACTGAGCGTAGAGCGATCACTCTCCGAACAGAGCACAGGTATTCACCTTGTCGGCCGAGTCGGAACAGACGCTCTTGACCTAGCCTCGCGGGGTGGATTTCGCGCGCACGGGAACGACCGACTCCGAAACCGCGCTCGCGGGTGGCCACCCGGACCCGTGGTCGCCACCCATCCTCCGCCTGGTCTGCCTTGACATCGATGACACCCTCGTCGACTTCACCGCGGCCGGTCGGCGTGCCCTGCGCGCGCTGATCGGCCGGGCCGACATGTGGCCGCTGTGGGAGCGGGTCACCGATCACCACGTGGCGATGGTCGTCGCGGGCGAACTCGACTACGAGTCGATGCACCACAGGCGCACCGGGAGCTTCCTCGCCGAGCTCGGCGTACTCGTGGATTCGGACGACGTCGCGTGTTTCGAACGCCGCCGCCGGGATCTGGTACGGCGATCCTGGCGGCTGTTCGACGACGTCCTGCCGTGCCTGGACTGGCTGCGCGCCGCCGGTGTCCAGCTGGCCGCGGTGACCAACGCCTCGGGCACCCACCAACGGGCCAAACTCGCCGATCTGGGGCTCGCCCGGTTCTTCGACCACGTCGCCATCGCCGGTGAAGTGGGTGTCGCCAAACCCGATCCGGTGATGTTCCACTCAGTTTGTATCGCGTTGAGTTGCGACCCGGCCGAGGCGGCCCACGTCGGCGACAAACTCGACACCGACGCGGTCGGCGCCCGCAACGCCGGACTCGGCGCGGTCTGGCTCAACCGGGACGGTGGCGTCCAGGACGTCCCACCCGGCGTGCACGCCATCCACGGGCTCGATGAGCTCCCGGAACTGCTGGTCAGCGAGTTCGCCCGGGTCGGCGTGCCCGCCCAGCGATGACCCCGCCTGACAGCCCGGCCGGGCGGTGGTCTACTATTTTCTCTCGGCGGTGCTGAGCCGGATCTCCTCCGGAACGGTATGCCGTTGGGGTATGGTGTAATCGGCAGCACGACTGATTCTGGTTCAGTTAGTCTAGGTTCGAGTCCTGGTACCCCAGCTGCGAAGAGAAAATCTGCTTCTGCTAAAGTTTCCTCTCGCAACACGACAGCTGAAAGTCCAAGCCCCCGTCGTCTAGCGGCCTAGGACGCCGGCCTCTCACGCCGGTAGCGTGGGTTCGAATCCCATCGGGGGTACGTACAGCATTCACACAAGCGGGGTCGCCCACGGCAAGGGGCGGCCCCGCTTGGCGTAGGGCGGAGGCTTGGCGCCGCTCCACATCGGACAGCTCGCGGTGAAGTCGGTCTCGCTCGTCTCGCCGTTCTCGAGCCGCGCGGTCGTCGGTGACGGAACAACCGAATCCCTTCGTCACCGCAGCGCATTCTCGCCTGGCGAGGGGCCTGCCTGGATGCGGGACGGTACTTCGCGGGTGGGCTGTGCCAGCCGGTCTTGGAGTGTGGCGTGCCGGAATTGGTAGACAGGTCCTACCGTGCGCAGGAGGTTTCTGCTCCGGGCGTCTTCCAGGAATGCGATGAGCCGTAGCGGGATCTTGTGCCGGATCGCGAGTTGCACCAAGGCCGCCGCGGTGTCGATGGCGGCGGAGCCGGGTGCGCTCGCGGCGGTACCCGCGCGTTTGACCATCAAGGTGGTGCCGAGCCCGACGAGCAGCACGACCGGAAGCACAACCGAGAGTTTGGACGTCAGCCCGGATGCGAGTCCGGGCACGAGCCTGACCGTGAGCGCGGCCAGGAGACCGACCACGAGCGCCAGCACGGGTACGAACACGAGTCCGGCGTTTCTGTCGTGGCGCCAGACATTCGCCGGCCCGAGCGGGCTTTCCTCAAGCTCGGTATGGCTCACGAGCCCGCGAAGGGCGACACCCGCAAGTCCGGCGGCGAGCCCGACCGAGAGCCCGGCGGCGAGCCCGGCGGAAAGTCCGGACACGAGACCGGCGGAGAGCCCAGCCAGCAGACCGCCCGAGAGTCCGGACGCGAGCCCGAACACGAGATTCTGCGATGCGCTCCGGTAGGTGAGCGGGGCGATCCGTCGTGGCATGACCGGTACTCCCCGCGCGTGCTTGGCGGTGGAGGCCACGAAGACGGGCGCGAGCCCGAACACGAACCCGATCGCGAGACCAAGCTCGAGCCCGACCGCGAGACCGATCCCCAGCCCGAAGATGAGTTCGTTCGTGAACACGGTCGCGACGGCGCTCGTGATCAGTCGGGAGCGGTGCGGTGTCCAGGTGGGGATGTGCCACCAGGCGAGGTCCGAGGTGTGTTGTTCGGTGAGCCGGGTGGCGAGGTAGCGCAGCGTGCGGTGGGCGGTCGTCACGCTGTAGCGGGGAGTGGGATGTCCGGGGCGGGGTGTGTACGCGGCGGTGATGGCGTGGTCGAGGAGATGGGTTGCGATGGCGGCAGCGGTGGGAAATCGCGCGGTGTCCAGGAGTTCGTCGACCGGATCTGCCGGGTCGTAGACGTCGCGGAGCAGGCTCAGGGCGAGCGGGGTGGTCAGGGCTTCCGATAATGCGCTGGCCGGTCGACGGTGTTCCGCTACCCCCGCGAGGTGATCGCAGATCGTCTGCCAGGGCGCTGGTGGCGGGTGGACCAGCGGTTGGCGGAGATAGGTGGCGGCGTCGGTGGGGTGCACGGGTCGCAGTTCCACCGCGACGGCGCCGGCCAGGGGACGGTGGCCGGCCGCGGCGACCGCTTCCGCGGTGCGGGTGAGCAAGACCAGGCGAAACGGGGCGTCCGCCAACGCTTCGAGGACGCCAGGCCGAACGGACTCGGGGATTTCGTCCAGGCCGTCGAGGAACCCGGCCACGCGGCCGGCGGCCAGCAAGCCTGTTGCTGCGTGACGACCAGCGCGGCCGCGGAACATCGGATAGGTCTCGGCGAGTTTGCCGGCCATCCAGTCGGTGACGGATTCGCCGCGACCGGGGTGCCAGCCGTGCAGGGTGAACAGCACCGGCACTGGAATCCGCGCTTGCTCGTCCGGCGTGGCCTGCGCTCGGTATCGCAGTGCGTCCAGCAGCAGGAGAATCGCGGCGGTGCTTTTGCCCGACCCCGGTTTCCCGATCAGCAGTAGCCGCCCCGATGGCAACCCCCCGTAGATCCGGTGCAACGCGTCTTGAGCGCCCGCACGCGGTTCGCCGCTGCCGACGGCGGTCAGTCCGGGCAGTGGATCGAACCGCGGGTACGTGGCGGCCGATTCCGGGCCGGCCACCGGCGCTGTCGAGCGGCGCCACCGGATCGGCAACGGAGCGGGATGCAGCAACCGCCGTTCGTTGGCCGCGGCCGTCCACTGATTCCAGGATGCCGTGGCCAGCAGGCGCAACTTCTCGTCTGACGGCGGTGCCGGTGCGGGCGCGACAACCGAGACATGATGGATCGAACCCGCCTGCACGACCGCGCCTGTCACCGAGCCATGGACCTCGTTGTCGACCGTAGCGGCCGAATCAGCTCGTCGCTGCTCGCTTCCGGACCTCTCGCGTTCTGTCGTCACAGCACCCTCACAAAGACGACGGGCACTCACGGTAACAAGTTGATCACTGGTTTGTCGGGCGATTCCGGAAATGCAGCGTCTCTCGCGCTGAACGGACAACCACCGGCGGCCGGGCCGGTGGCGGAGCCGCTGGCCATGCAGCCCTATCGGTGTGCGCTGCCGCCTCCACGTGGGTGGCGGGAGAAATGACCTTGCGGTCGAGCTTCACCGGCGTGACCTTCGTGCGGACACCCGCAGCGGGACCGTTGCAGGCGTCCTGGAAGCGGTGTTACGGCGCGGATCGTCCAGCGCTGGCTACTGTGGACTCATGCGTGAAACGCCCGAAGAACTCAACGAGCTCCAAGCCCTGCTCGATGCCTCCTTGGCTCGCTCGACCGCTCACCTGCGTTCGGTCGTCACCGGGCAAACCCTGACCGCGAAGCAGCTCACCGAGATCCTGGACGGCATGTGCACCCTCGCCCTGTCCACCGTGACGGCGAAGGGGGAGCCGCGGATCAGCGGCGTGGACGGGCACTTCCTGCATGGCAAGTGGTACTTCGGCACGGCCCGCGGCGCCGCCAAGGCCCGCCACCTCGCCGCCCGTCCCGCCGCCAGCGTCGCGCACATGCGTGGCGGGGATCTGGGCGTGTTCACGCACGGCACGGTGGAAATCCTCAATCCCGAGGGCGCCGAGCCGGCCGCGGAGTGGCCAGAGCTGCTCGCATATTTCAAAGGCTTCTACGGTGAGGACGCGTTCGAGTGGGACGCGGAGGTGGTCTACTACCGGCTGCGCCCGCACTGGATGACCGTCGTGGCCACCGGCACCGCCAACCTCACCGGGTAGTAGCGCGAAATTCACCTGGGACGGTCTCTGGCAGCAATCCTGTCGTACCGGTAGCCAAGCAGAAGAAAACCGCGGAGGAATCGAGCGAAGCTTCTCGACGCACACGATGCCCGCGTCGAAGCCTGCCCCAGGCCCTGGCGCCCCGCTTTTCTGTTCGAGTCCATCGAGTGGCCCGACGCTCTACCGCGAACTGGCGGCGACGCAGTTGTTAGTGTCCGAAGTGGAACCAGAGAAGGCAGGCTGATGGGTCTCATCCGAACCAGTGTCGTCGAGGACGCGTTCTTCGGAGAAATGGAAATCCTGACCGACGACCACCGCGGCACCGTCGAGGTCTCCGGACCCAGCGTTCCCACGGTCGTCATCCGACGGATCCCCGGCGGGCAGGTCGACCGGTTCGTGCCCATCGGCTCCCGCCGACCGGAAGACCTCACCATGACCGTCGACACGGCGACCGTGGAGATCGTGCCGGGGCCGGGCAAGTGGACACGCGGCTCGTACCGGGTCCGGGTCACCACCCCGGAAGCGGACTACTTGTTCAAACCCAACTCGATCGCCACCACCGGGCTGGTGCGCAACGGAACAAAGCTCGCCGACTTCTCCATGGACGACGACGAAGGCGACTTCATCGTCTACTGGATTCAGGAACGGCGCAACGTGCTCCCAGCCGACGCCGCGATCGGCTACGCCCTCTCCGTGGCCTTCCGCACCGGCGCGATGGGATTCTTCTCCCTGCTCACGAGAGGCGCGGAAGCACTACCCCAATAACCGCGCGGCCCCGGCGGCTCCGCCGCTGACCGGCGATCACACGCCCTGAGCGATCAGACACCCGATAGGGAGCAGTCGGCCTCAGCCAAGTCGCAGGCAGTAGGACGTCTGTTGGGCGGTGAGAAGCTGTGTGGCCGGGCTTGGCGTGCTGTGCTGTGTGCCTACTGGTCGGGGATGGTGATTCCCGCGTCGCGGAGGTGGGCCTCGATACGGCTGGTCAGGCGTGCCCATGAGGGTGCCTGTTCCTGCCGGTGGTGGTTGACCAGGCCGTAGCGGGTGGCGCCGGGGCGGGTGCGAAGCTCGGGCGGGATTTCCAGGAGTTGGGGGTGCTCGAGCAGGTACTGGGCCGCGGCTGCGGCGAGGTCGTCGATGCGGGGGTCGTCGGGCTCCCACTCGGCGACCCGCCAGCACCGCTTGATCAGATCGACATATCGGGGGTCGGCGAACGCGACCTCGAGCCGCCGGAGGTAGTCGTCGAAGACGTCCGGGAGGAGTGCCTTGGCCAGCACCAGGCCCTCGCGGAAGATGCCGACGGTTTCGGTGCCGAAGTCGAGCCGGCGGAGGGTGTCGAGCAGGGCGCAGGCTCGATCGGGGAGCAGTGCTCGCTCACCGCTGCCGAGCCGGTTCAGGGTCTCGCGCCGGGCGGTCAGTTCCGCGATGTGGTCGGCGAGTTGACGGTCGACCTCGGCGATGGTGGCCGCGAACCGGTCGGGTTCGGCGGCGAGCAGTTCCGGGATGTCGGCCAACGGGAGGCCGGCCCGGGCCAGGGTTCTGGCCTGGACGAGCTGCAACAGTTCCGCGGATCCGTACCGCCGGTACCCGGACTGGTCGCGAGGTGGTTCGTCGACCAGTCCGAGGCGGTGGTAGTGGCGCACGGTCTTCGTCGTGACACCGGCGAACGACGCGGCCTGTCCGATGGTGAGCCCGTGACCTGTCATGTTCCTGTTCGGTGTCCTCGATCGGCGGCGGTGTCGCGGATAGCGCCCGCCACGGTCCGGAAGTCCTTCCGCAGGATTGTGACGTGGTTGCTCGGGACGGTCGCGTGGAGTCGGACGTCGGGGTTGCGGGCGAGGACCGGGTCGAGTGTGGCGCGCATGCGGGCGAACTCCGAATCAGTGCCTCCAACGCTCGAGCCCGAGGCGGCGATGAACCGTACCGGACAGGTCACCGCGTCGTAGCGACCGTCGAGAGCGCCCATGACCTCGTTGGCCTCGATACTGACCTCGGCATGCTCCTCGGCGGACATCCAGCCCGCCATGCCCAGTCGGCGCAGGACCGGGTACGTCCACCGCATCCGGCGGAACTGGCGGCGGATCTGCGTTCGCGCGTCGTCGTCGACCCAGGCGTAGGGGTAGCCGCCGTCGACCAGGACCAGGCCGTGCGTGCGGGAGGGACGCTGCGCCGCCCAATGCAACGCGACAGCCGCCCCGTACGACCAGCCCACCAGGATCGGCCGGTCGACCTCGGTGGCGTCCAGCACGGCACCGAGGTCGCGCACGGCTGCGTCGAACGAGTAGTCCGAGGACCTCCGGGACCGACCCCGGCCGCGCATGTCGAACGTGATGTGCCGCCACGATGCCCCCAGGTCGGTGATGACGCGACGCCACGCACGCTGACTGCTGAAAGCGCCGTTCACGTACACCACCGGTTGCCCGGCCCCACCGCCGTCGGTCATGGCCAGCGCCGTGTCGTCCACCCGCAGCATGTCCGTGCGAGCGGGCCGTGTCGTCTCGAAATGATTCACCCGGCCAGCATGCGACCTTGCCCCAGGGGCAAGGTCAAACCGAGTGCCTGTGCGGCCTTTGCCGATCTGTACGGCATGCTTTCCCCAGCACTGCCGACGTTGATCACGGGGGTTCACGAGTGAACACGGACGCGGACTACGTGGTGCCCGCCGAGGTCACCAGCCCGGTGCCACCGAAAGGGCAGGGCAGCGGCTTCGGCAGGTGGATGCTGCAACACCGGGTGTCGATGCCGGGGCCCGAGGCGGACGAGCCGCACAAGCCGCAGGCGTGGTGGAAGGTCATGTGCCTGACCGGCGTCGACTACTTCTCCTCGCTCGCCTACATCCCGGCGATCGCCGCCCTGGCCGCGGGGGCGATCTCCCCGTTCGCGACGCTGTTGATCGTGGCGCTCACCCTGTTCGGCATGCTTCCCGCGTACCGGCGCGTGGCCAAGGAGAGCCCGCATGGCCAGGGGTCGGTGGCGATGCTGGAGAAGCTGCTGCCGTTCTGGTGGGGCAAGCTGCTCGTGCTCGCCCTGCTCGGGTTCGTCGCGACGGCGTGGATCGTCACGATCACGCTGTCGGCCTCCGACGCGTCGGTGCATCTGGTCGAGAATCCGGTGTTCCCGGCGTTCCTGCATGGCCACGAGGTCCTGATCACCGTGGTCCTGCTGCTCATCCTCGGCGCGGTGTTCTTGCTCGGGTTCAGCGAGGCCGTCGCGGTGGCGATCCCGCTGGTGGCGCTGTTCCTCCTGGCCAACGCGACCGTCGTGGTCGTCAGCCTGGTCGACGTGTTCGGCTCCTCCGATGCGTTGTCCCGCTGGACCGACTCGCTGACCGCCGGCGGTCTCGGCTTCGGCGGCCTGGTGTGGCCGGCCATCGCGGCGTTCCCCCTGCTCGCGCTCGGCCTGTCCGGGTTCGAGACCGGCGTGAGCATGATGCCGCTGGTGGCCGCGCGCGGCCAGACCCCGCGGGAGCGGCTCGCGTCGCGGATCAAGAACTCGAAGAAACTGCTCACCATCGCCGCGCTGATCATGTCGTGTTACCTGATCGCGACCAGCTTCATCACCACGGTGCTCATCCCGGCCAAGGAATTCCAGCCCGGCGGGGCGGCCAACGGCAGGGCCATGGCCTACCTGGCGCACCAGGAGTTGGGCGGCGGATTCGGCACGGTGTATGACATCAGCACGATCCTGATCCTGTGGTTCGCCGGGGCGTCGGCCATGGCCGGGTTGATCAACATCGTGCCGCGGTACCTCCCCGCGTACGGCATGGCGCCGGAGTGGAGCCGCGCGGTGCGACCGGTGGTGCTGGTGTACACCGCCATCACGGTGCTGATCACCATCGCGTTCGAGGCGGATCCGAACGAGCAGGCCGGCGCCTATGCCACCGGCGTGCTGGCGATGATGGTGTCCGCCGCGTTCGCGGTGACCGTGTCCGCGCTGCGGCACGGCCAGCGCCGCGCCGCGATCGGGTTCCTGGTCGTCACGCTGGTGCTGGGCTACGCGATCGTCGCGAACATCATCAAGCACCCGGACGGCATCGCCATCTCGGCGGCGTTCATCGCCGGGATCGTGGTGATCTCGCTGATCTCCCGAGTGTCGCGGACCACCGAGCTGCGGGCGGAGAAGATCGAATTCGACGAGACCGCCCGCCGGTACGTCACCGACTCGATCAACCACGACGGCAGGCTCACCATCATCGCCAACAAACGGCAGGCCGGTGACAAGGCGGAGTACGACGCCAAGGAGATCGAGCAACGCGGCATGAACCCGGTCCCCGGAGCCGCGGACATCCTGTTCCTCGAGATCGACATCAGCGACCCGTCCGAGTTCAGCGGCGCCCTGCGGGTGCGCGGCGTCGAAGTAGACGGCCACCGGATCCTGCGCGCGGACAGCCCAGCGGTGCCCAACGCGCTCGCCGCGATCCTGCTGGCGCTGCGGGACAGCACCGGCACCAGGCCGCACTGCCATTTCGAATGGACCGAGGGCAGCCCGCTCTACCACATGTTCCGGTACCTGGTACTCGGCCAGGGCGACACACCGCCGGTGGTCCGCGAAATCATCCGCAAGATCGAGCCCAACCCCGAACAACGCCCCCGAATCCACGTCGGCTGACCAATCCGCGAATAACCCCGGAACCCGGAGCAAAACGGAGCCATCACGGTTGACTGATCATCCGTGCTCTGGCGGAGCGCATTCGATCACAGGTTGCGTTCTCGTCGTACCGTACGCACGGTTGGTCGCCTACGCCGACCGAGTACGACACCGATCACGGCCAGGAGCGCGAAGCCGAACGGTAGCGCGATCTCGATGTGTCCACGGGCCATGTTACCGAAGAAGCCAATGAGAAGAGCGATCGAAATCGGTGCCCACATAGATGACTCCGGTAATAATGGATGGCGGTTTCTTGTCGTGGTCGGAGGTGCATGCTCCACTCTCCGGGCACGCCGGCAGGAAAACCAGTGCTGATCAGTTGACAATCGAAGGAAATGACAGAGAAGGCGGTCAGTGTGAACGCGGGCGGGGTGCCATGCCGGAACCGGTAGTGTGCCGGTTTGTTTCCTGAAACTCTCAACGGATCACCACTCGCGGCCCGGGTTGGCTGCGGTGATACTTGGGTGGCCTGGCACCATTTTCCGTGAGGGAGAACTCGCGTGTCATGTCGAATCAAGCTGGACGAGCCTCCTCGACCTCGTGATTCTTTACTGCCGCAGGGCGGCGGGACGCCGGATGAGCCGACCGTGCGTTTGGTGGCGCTCAGCGCCTTGCGTGTCGGCGAATCGCCGCGTTTCGGGGATGTGGACCGGGATCTCGTCCTCGCGCTCGCGACCGAGGCCGCCGCGGTGCCGCCCATTGTCGTCCACTGGCCCACCATGCGCGTTGTCGATGGGATCCATCGCCTTCTCGCGGCTCGTGTCCGGGGCGACCAAGCCATGCGGGTGAAATTCTTCAGCGGCACCTTGGATGATGCGTTTGTGCTCTCGGTCTACTACAACGGCGTCAGTGGTTTTCCGCTCACCGAGGCCGAGCGGCTCGCCGCCGTGGCGCGGATACACCGGACCCACCCCCATTGGCCGCTGTGGGTGATCCGGGCGTTGGCGGGTCTGCCCGTTTTGTCTTTTCCGGCCTGATGGACCACCCAGTTCAGTGAACGATCGTGCTGGCGAATATCGCTACGCTGTCCTCCAAAGATCGGTGGCTTGGGAGAGGACCGGACATGCTGTGTTGGCCGCGCCGTGGTTTGCGTGGGGTATTGGTTTATGGCGTGGCGATGGGGTTCGGGCTCGCCGTCCCGGGGTCGGCCAGTGCTATTACGGGTGGTAGTGAGTTTCCGGTTGAGCGGTTTTCTTCCGTGGTGTACCTGGCGGATTCTTCCGGTGGGACTTTCTGCGGCGGTGTGCTGGTCGCACCGGCCAAGGTGCTGACCGCCGCGCACTGCACCGAGGATGTGCCGCAACGCGAGGTGCGGGTCGTGGCCGGGAGGCAGCATCAGCGGGACAGCGATGGTGTTCAGGCGTCGGTGTCCAGCGTGTGGAAGCACCCCGACTACCGCGGTTATGGCACCGGTAGCGATATGGCGGTGTTGACCCTCGGCCAGCGGATCCCCTTTCCCGCGGCAGCCGTAGCACAGGACCAGCACCGCGATCTCTACGCCCCCGGCACGGAAGCGACGGTTTTCGGATGGGGACGGCTGGCCTTGCACGGCGAGCGGTCGGACACCTTGCGGTCGGTGACCGTCCCGGTCACCACCGACCAGGCCTGTTCGGCAGCGTATTCCGGCTACGATCCGCGCACCATGGTCTGCGCCGGTTACCAGGAGGGCGGCAAGGACTCCTGTGAAGGAGATTCCGGCGGCCCGCTGGTGGTGGGCCACACCGTGATCGGGGTCGTCTCCTTCGGTAGTGACAGCGGATGCGGGGCACCCGGTAAGCCCGGCGTCTACACCAGGATTTCGACTTTTGCCGCCGACCTCGCGAAGCAGATCCGCTGACCGGCCTGGTTCGCGGGCGACTGGGGAAGTCAGCGGTTGGGGCCGAGCGGTAGGTGGTACTCGACGGTTTGTCGTGTGGCGGGGGTGAAGCCGAGGCCGACCAGTGCCGCGATGTGCCTGTCGTCGTCGGGTGCGGTGGTGGTCTCGACGTGGCGCAGGGCGGGATGCCCGCAGCGCAGCGTGATGAGCGTGGTGGACAGCAGGGCGAGCAGCCCGCTGACGGTGCCCGGGTCGTCGCGATGGTGGGTCAGGGTCGCGGTGTCGCCGTCGACCCGGGCGCTGTAGGTGGCGCCGCGGAATTCCATGGTGAGGGTTGGACCGTCGTGCGTGGAGAGGCGGTGCGCGAGGAGGGTGCGGTGGGTCAGGTTCCGGACGGCCGGTAGCTCGAGCTGCCACCACCGGCGGACCAAGCGGCCCGGGAAAGCGCCCAACTCAGCCAACACCGAGCACGGGATGTGTCCGGTGTCGACGGTCCAGCGCAATTCGGTGGCACCGACATCACCGCCGTGCCGCGCGGCGGCCCGCATGAGGGGGACCAGCAGGTCCGCGGGCGCGTCCGGTACGGCGACGATACCGCGGTCGCTTTCCGGGTCGTCGGGGTCGAGCAGTGCGACGGCGCCCGTCGTCTTCCCGTCCTCGCGTGCCAGGACGAGTGCGAAGGCCCGCCGGTCGGCCCAGTAGCGGGGTGCTTCGGACGGGTCGAGGCTTACCGAAATCGTCGGGTTCATCGTGTGCATTCCCGGAGGTCAATTGTTTTCTCGATTCGGGTCCCGCGTGGAACACTTTTCGTGGGTGGATGTGTTGAGGCGGCCAGTGGCGTCGGTGGCGCGGGGATCGTCGAGTTCCTGGTACAGCTGTAGTGCTGCCGTCCAGGCCGTGTGCGCCGCTTCGGTGTGGCCGAGGTCGCGGAGGATGTCACCGCGGAGGAGGTGCGTGTCGGCTTGGCCCCATCGGTCGCCGGTTTCCTGGCGTACTTCCAGGGAGAGCGCGAGGTACTGCAGGGCTCGTTCCCGGTCTCCGCGTGCGAGGTAGATCTTCGCGATCTTGGCCAGCTTCCGGCCGCGTCCGTAGTGGTTGGACTGTTTCTCGCACAGCCGCAGCGCCTGTTGGGTCGCCGCGAGCGCGGCGTCGCACTGGCCGGTTTGGCGGTGGATCTCGCCCAGGACCGCCAGGGTGACCGCTTGGCCCTCCTGCTCATCCAGCTGCTTGAACAAGGTCAACGCTTGTTCGGCGTGCTCGCGGGCGTGCTGGTGCTGTCCGCGCTCGCACAGCAGGCCCGCCAGCCCGTACAGCGCCCAGCCTCGGCCGTGCTGGTCGTCGAGCTGGGTGCTGATGTCGAGGGCTTCCCGGTACAGCCGGTGGCCGCGGTCGAGGTCGCGGCGCTTGGCGTGGGCGACGGCGAGGTTGATCCGCAGCCAGCTCTGCGCGTGCCGGGCGCCGGTGTCCTGTGCGGCGCGCAGGGCGGTGTCGTGGGTGGCCAGCCACGCCGACCACGGTTTGCGCAGGAGGAAGTAGTCGAACAGCGCCATGGCCAGTTTCCAGGCGGCATCGGCCATGCCGTGCTCGAGCGCGAGGCGGCTGATCGGCGCGAAGTTGTGGTTCTCGGTCTCGCACCAGCGCAGCGCGGCGGCGGGGTCGGTGAACGTCATCGCGGCGACGTCGGTGCCGGTCGGCGCCAGGTCCGGCGGGCGGGTGCGGAAGGGCGCGATCTGGACGGTGGCGGCGACCGCGCTGCCCAGGTACCACTCGACCAGCCGCCGTATCGCCCCGGCGCGGTCGGCGGGGCCGTCTTCGGCGCGCGAGCGTTCGTCGGCGTAGCTCCGGAGGAGATCGTGCAATCGGTAGCGGCCATGACCGAGCGACTCCAGCAGATGCGCGTCGACCAGGATGTCGATCAACCGGCGGGCCTCGCTGACCGGCACCTCGGCCAGGACGGCGGCCACCGCCGTGCCGAAGTGCGGCCCGGGGAGCAGGCTCGACAGCCGGAACAGCCGGGCCGCCGCGCGGGTCAGCGTGCGGTAGGACCAGGAGAACACGCGACACACGGCGGTGGTGTCGTCGAGCGTCAGCAGATCCAGACCTTCGGCGGCCAGCTGGGCGACCACGTCCGCCACGGAGTGGTCCGGGCTGGCGGCGACCCGTTCGGCGGCGATCCGCAGCGCCAGGGGCAGGTGCGCGCAGCGATCGGCCAGCGCCCACACCGCATCCGGCTCCTCGCGCAGGGGTTCGTCGCCGAGAATGCCGTGCAGGAGCGCGACGGACTCCTCGGTCGGCATCGAACCGATGGTGATGTGCCGCGCACCGGCCCGCACGCCCAGCCCGGACAGGTGGCTGCGGCTGGTGACCACGACCGCGCACTCCGCCGAACCGGGCAGCAGCGGCTCGACCTGGCCGGGATGGGCCGCGTTGTCCAGCACGACCAGGACGCGCTGGGTAGCCAGCAAGGAGCGGTACAACGCCGAACGCTGGCCAACCGTGGCGGGGATCGAGCGGGCGGGTGTTCCGAGGGCGCGGAGGAACTCCTCCAGGGCTTCCTCCGCGGCCAGCGGGAGTCCGGTGGCGGTGTACCCACGCAGGTCGACGTACAACTGCCCGTCCGGGAACCGGTCGGTGACCTGGTGCGCCCAGCGCAGCGCCAGCGCGGTCTTTCCCGCGCCGGGCGGGCCGTCGATCACCAGCACCGCCGGCGCCCCCGGTTCCGCGGGGCGTTCGACCGCGTCGTCCAGGCGCCGCAGTGCGTGTTCCCGGCCGGTGAAGCAGGCCGTGACCGCGGGCAACTGCGCCGGGGGGACCGCGTCGCCCTCGACCTCGGCCAGCGCGACCAGTTGCCCCGCCGCGTCCAGCACCTCATCACACCGCCTGGCCAGCTCCAGCGACGGCGGTGCACCGTTCTTCACCTTGCTCAACCAGCTCGGCGTGTATCCGACCAAATCGGCGAGCTTCCGCCACGACAACCGCCGCTGCGCCAGCCGCCGCGCCAATTCACGGCTGAACGCGCCTGCACTGTCTTGCCGCACCATTACCACTTTCGGCTACTTCTCGACCGCTTGCGCGATTGACCCAGCGGTCAGCGCGACGTCCGGCGCGATTTTCAGAAACATCGTCGTTGATCTTCCTTGTTCGTTTTCGTTGTGAAGAATGTTGTTGGCGAGCCCCCGACGGGCATCGCCTTGCGAAGGGAATCGGCAACCACTTTCTGCGCAGAGGGGCCGATAACTCATGGTAAGCGGAAACGTCGGAGTGGTCCACTGCGACCCCCGCGGGGGTGAGAGCCCAGCCACAATGGCTGTCCGGCCAGCGAAAATCGATGCTCCGCGCCGACCTGATCACGCCGTTTCCCGGAAAAGTACATCAATCACCATGGCGCCCGGAAGGCGGCGAGGGCGATAATGGGCGAGGCCGGAATTTCACCAGAGATCGAAAAACGAATGGGCGAATTCCCGCTTGTCGTGCGCGTGGACGCGGCCGATCCTTTCTGGCGAGAGCGCCGGAGCCCGGCTGCGCGGCATCGTCTATGCTGAAGTCGCCTGAGCCCGCGCATGCGTGGCCCTCAGCGTGCTTCCGATACTCATGACCTAAGGATCAGATACCTCCATGAATGCTGTCTCGCGGCTCCGCGCCTCCTCAGCTGTCGCAGTGGCCGCGGTCGTGCTGGCCGCGGTCACCACGGCCTGTGGCACGGCGCCCGCATCCAGCCCGGCTCGGTCATGTGAACCACAACAGCAAGCGGTCGCGTCCGCGGAAACCGCGAAGACCAACGCGGAGAGCGCGGCCAAGGCCGCCGACACCACCGCCGCCGGAAGCAAAGCCGCGGCCGACAAAGCCAACACCGTGGCGGACGAGGCCAATGCCGCCGCGAACACCTCCCCTGATGCCGCGAGCCAGGCCAGGGCGGCCCAACTCCTCGCCGAGGCCGCCAAACTCATCGCCGACTCGAAACTCGCCGACGAGAACGCGCAACAGGCACGGACCAAGGCCAGCGAAGCGGCCAGCGCCCTCAACGACGCGCAACAAGCCCTGACTCGTTGCCAGCAGTCCTCCTGACACCCTCGGCGAGCCGGGCCGCCAAGGCCCAGAAAGGGTTGTCCCGATGGTCCGCACCCCGTCGATCGGCGTGCACGACGAGTTCGCCCCGTTGCGGGAGGTGTTCGTCGGGATTTTCGATCCCGATTCGCTGATCGCGCCGGTGTCGTATTCGCTGCGGAAGTACCTGTCCGCTGAAGCGGTCGAGCTGACCGAGCGATGCGCCGGGAAAACCTTCCGCGACGTCGACTCCCCCGAGCGGATCGAAGCCACGCACCGGCAACTGGAGGACCTCGCCGATCGCTACCGCGAGCACGGGGTGGTGGTGCACCGGCCCCGGCGGTTCACCGAGCACGAAGCCGGATACGTGGTCGCCGGGGGAGATCCGATGTTCGCCCGGGATCCGATGCCGGTCATCGGCAACCGGGTGATCGAAGCATCGTTGATGATGCCGTCGCGACGCAAAGAGATCTTCGCCTACCGCGAAATCCTCACCCGGCGGCTCGCCGCCGAACCGCACACCGAATACCTCGCGGTGCCCTCGCCCGCGCCGAGCGCGCTCGATCCGATCGCCCCCGAGGGCGCGGGTCCGTTCCTCGAAGGGGGAGACGTGTTCGTGCTCGGTCACGACATCCTCGTGGGCAATTCCGGGCTCGCCTCGAACCGCGCCGGTATCGACTGGCTGACCCGTCTGCTGCGTCCCGCCGGTTACCGGGTCCACGAAGTTCCCCTCGCCGGCCAGTGGCTGCACCTCGACTGCGTCTTCGCGGTGATCCGCCCGGGTCTGGCGATGTGTCACCGACCGGCTTTCCGGCACGGGCTTCCGGATGTCGTCAGCGACTGGGACATCATCGAGGCCACCGCCGACGAAGCGCACGCCATGGGCTGCAACACCCTGTGCCTGGCCCCCAACAAGGTCGTCGTTCCCCAGGAACACACCCGCCTGATCGAAGCGCTGGCGCGCCACGATGCCGACGTCGTCAGCGGCTTCACCTTCGATCTCGTCTCCGAGTTCGGCGGCGGCGTCCGGTGCGCGACCCACCCCCTCGCCCGCGCCACCCCGGCAACCCCCACGCCGGGAACTTGAGCGGGCGCCCGGCTCAGGTCGTGTTCCGGGTGCGGAGCACGGTTTCGAGGTCGGTGAGGTTGCCGGCGGTGCGGATGGCTGGTGGGTCGAGGCGTCCGATGTGGTGGTCGTCCTCGCGCAGGGCGGTGAGGAATCGGGTGATGTGCTTGGGGGCGGGGGTGATGGTGGTGCCGCCGAGGTAGCGGATGACGATGAGGTCTTCGCCGGAGTGGGTTTCGATCGCGGTGGACCAGCCGTGGATTTCGTCCCACAGCAGCGCGACGTCGCGGTCGGGGTAGCCGGGCAGGCGCTCGTCGAGGGCGATGTAGGCGGAGACCGGGGTGTCGTGGTCGACGGTGCAGGATTCCAGGCCGATCCCGAGTGCGTTCGTGACGTCGGCGAGGTAGGCGCGTAGCGCGGTGATGGCGGGGTGGGAGTGGCCGGTCGGTAGGTGCAGCGATGCGGTCACGGTGGTGCCTTTCGTGCGCGGGCGAGGCGGTCAGGCCTCGACTTCCTTCCGGTCGGACGAGGTGCCGGTGATCTCGATGCGCCGGGGCTTGGCGTTCTCGGCGATCGGGATGCGCAAGGTCAGCACGCCGGCTTCATAGGCTGCGGCGATGTGGTCGGCGTCGAGTTTGTCGTGGAGGAACAGTCGGCGGGAGAAGACACCGAGAGGCCGTTCACAGATCTGCGTCTGGACGTCGTCCCCGCCGGGCAGGGGGCGCCGTTCGGCCTTGACGGTCAGGACGTTGCGTTCGATGTCCACTTCGATGGCGTCGGGGGTGAGGCCGGGCAGGTCGAAGCAGACGACGAACTCGTCGCCGGCCCGGTAGGCATCCATCGGTATCGCGGCCGGCCTGGACCAGGTCCCGGGAGCCGCGGCGCCGAGCATCTGCTGGGCGAACCGGTCCCACTCGCGAAAGTCGGTGCGCATCAACATCGAGTCCACCTCCGGTGAGTTTGACGATGCCGTGGTGTCAACACGCAGCAATGTTCTAGCATGTCATCGAAACGATGACAAGAATGGAGTCGTCGAGAGGATGACAAATGGCAGACGCGGACCCGGCCCGGGTCGTTCAGCGCGTGCACGGGGTGGTGCTGGCCGCCCGGGGTGGTGCGGTGCCCTCCGATCAGGTTCTGGCGGCGCTGGCCGCGTTGCGGTCGGTGCGGGAGCAGCTCGGCGCCTGGGAGCCGGAGCTGATCGCGGCGGCCCGCGCCGGCGGCACCAGCTGGGCCTCCCTTGCCCCGGCGTTGGGGGTGGCGAGCCGCCAAGCCGCCGAGCGGCGGTTCCTGCGGCTGCGGCCGTCGGCGACGGGGGAGACGACCGGGGAGGCGCGCGTGGACGCCGAGCGCGACCGGCGCGCGGGTGACCGTGCGGTCGCGGACTGGGCGCGGCGCAACTCCGCGGTCCTGCGGCAGTTGGCTGGTCAGGTCAGCGCGCTGGACGGCCTCGATGCGGCGGGCCGGGAAAGCGCCGACCGGCTCGGCGCGGCGCTCGGCGACGACGACGTCACCAGCCTGCTGCCGCCGCTGGCCGCGGTCCGCGCGCACCTGACGCGCGACCACGCGGGGCTGGCCGACCGGCTCGGCGCCATCAGCGAGCACACCGACCAACTGCGTCGCGAGGCGGCCGGGAACCGCCGCGACCGCACCACCTGACCGTCACGTGCCCGGATGCCGAAAAGCCGTCACCGGTCGAGACCAGGACGGTGCCGGGGTGGCCGGGGCGGTCCGGGTGGCCGTGGGGAGGACAGCGCCGCGCAGGTGATGATCAGGGCGAGTGTGACGAGGATGGTCAGGCCGATGTCGGTGAGCGTGTCGGTGAGCATGGTCATGTCCCGGTGGTGGTTCGGTCGGTGTCGCGGCGGCGGGCGCGCATGCTGGTCAGCGTGACGGTGGCGAGGATGAGCACGATGACCGCGAGCGAGAGCGGGGTGGGGACCTCGGGTACCGCGGGCCAGATTCCGTGGGCCCAGTGCAGTACCAGTTTCACTCCGATGAACGCGAGGATGATCGCGAGTCCGTGGTTGAGGTGGACGAGCTTGCCCAGGGTGGTTTGCAGCACGAAGTACAGGGCACGCAGGCCGAGCAGGGCGAAGGCGTTGGTGGTGAAGACCAGGAAGGGGTCTTCGGTGACGCCGTAGACGGCGGGCACCGAATCGACGGCGAACACCACGTCGGTGGCGAAAACCGCCACGACCACGACGGTCAGCGGGGTCAGCGCGCGTCGCCCGTCTTCGCGTACGGTGAGCCGGGTGCCGCGGTAACCGTCGGTGACGGGCATCAGGCGGTGCAGCAACCGCACCGATCGCATGGTCGAGACGTCGCGTTCGAGGGGTTCCCCGCTGGCTGCCTGGTGCAGGATCTTGATCGCGGTGACGAACAGGATCGCGCCGAACACCAGGAACGCCCAGGTTCCGGCTTGCAGCATGGCGGCGCCCAGCGCGATGAAGATCCCGCGCAGCACCAGTGCGCCGACGATGCCGTACAGCAGCACGCGTTGCGCGAGCTCGGGCGGGACGGCGAAGGCCGTCAGCAGCAGGATGAACACGAAGAGGTTGTCCACCGAAAGGGATTTCTCGACCACGAATCCCGTGAAGAATTCCAATGCTTGGCTGCCGTCGAAGCTCGCCCACAGGAACAGTCCGAACACCACCGGCAGGGCGAGGTAGAACACCGACCAGCCCACGGCCTCCCGGGTCGAGACCTCATGCGGGCGGCGGGTCACCAGGAAATCGGCGACCAGCAGTCCCGCCAGTACCGCGATGCTGGCCGTCCACATCCACGGTGAACCGACTGACTCCGATGAAGCAGCAAGAGTAAACACACGATCAGACACCCGGGCCTCCTCAAACATTGAGAAGCGTCCGAGGTCTCCTTCACCCGCGCGATGAGGGTGGCCTCCCGAGGACACCGTCGGATGTCCGTGCTGACCGGGCCGACCTTAGGGAAGTACTCCCCTCGCAGAGAAGTGTAAGGCGCGAAGGGATCACCCGCAGATCTTTCCCCCGGTGAGGGGACACCGGCGCTCCCCGCCCCGCGGCGGATTGGGAGGCTCAACGCGTTGTGCGAATCTCATTCACCTTAACTGACTGGTCCGGCGCGGGAAGGTGTCCGGAAGGTGTGCTTCGCGTGGTGGCACGGCAGGGCGAATCCGGATCTCGGAAACACTCATCTTTATGACAAGCGGGTTTTTCGAGACCGTGGAACGTCCAAAACGTGCTCGGGTGTTGTCAGATGCTGCTGGTCGGGTGTCATCGATCTGTCAACGAAATGAGTGTTTTCGAGTGTTACGGCAACTTTGCAAGATGCCTTGACAACTCATCACCGTTGTTCGACACTCTTTTTCGGCAATCCTGTCGGGTTCGGCGATTTTGGCATGCCCTAAAACAATGTGCGAACATGTCACAATTAGTCGTGGTAGCACGTCTTGACAGCGGAATCCCAACGGTGAAATTCTAAGACCGCTTTCGAAGGCGAATGTTCCAAAGTTTCCTGATCGGTCCTGCAAGGGAGAAGAACATGCTCACCACCATTATCTCGAGCGGCTACGAAACCCTCACCGGCGCGCTGGACCACCTGGCGCAGGTTCTCGGCTCGCTCGTCTGAGCGCTGCGTCAAGCGATTCAACGGTGAAGGCAGGGCGGCGGTCCGGGAGGTCGATCGCCGCCCTGCCTCCCCGGCCGCCGAGACAAAGACGAAATGTCAGCGGGCGCTTTGGGGAATTCCTATGGCACCGGTCACCGCCGCATCCGTGGATCGTGCGTGGGGTCGGCATACATGGCCGGGCAACCGTGATCGACGGCTTCGGGGCGCAGTTCGTAGTGCCAGGGTTCGTTGCGGTAGATCTGGCACAGTCCGTACTTGGCGCCGTGTTCGGACAGCCACGCCTGGGCATCGGAGGGTCCGACGTCGACAGCCTTCCCGGACACGTGCGCGGACGTGTCCGGGGTGGCGACCCAGCGGGCGGCTTCCGCTGCCGAGCCGTATTCGGAGATGGCGTCGCGAAGAAGCTGTTCCTGGTACTCCGGGGAGCGCCAGCCACCGTTGACGAAGAACTCGACCCCGTCGTCGGCGGCGTCGGTCGCGGCTCGGCGCAGGGCACCGAGCAGCTCGGGATCGAGGTTGGCCACGGCCGGGGTCTCGTCGTCGAAGACCGGCACGGGGGCGGGGACGGCGCCATGTGCCTTGCCGAGGGCGCGCCGGACGGCTGATTCGTGGTAGAGCATGCAGCCAGTCAAGGCAGCACGGTGTTGCCGGCACGTATCCGGTTTTCGATATGACGACGATAGGCTCCGGCTCGTAGCGTGGAGCGCATGCGCGTGTTGATCGTCGAGGACGAGCCCTATATGGCCGAGGCCATCCGCGATGGGCTGCGCCTGGAAGCGATCGCGGCGGACATCGCCGGTGACGGCGACACCGCTCTGGAGTTGTTGAGCGTCAACGCCTACGACATCGCCGTCCTCGACCGCGACATTCCCGGGCCCTCCGGCGACAAGATCGCCGAGAGCATCGTCGCTTCCGGCAGCGGCATGCCGATCCTCATGCTCACCGCCGCCGACCGGCTCGACGACAAGGCCTCCGGGTTCGGGCTCGGCGCCGACGACTACCTCACGAAGCCGTTCGAGCTGCAGGAGCTCGTGCTCAGGCTCAGAGCACTCGATCGCAGGCGGGCGCACCACCGGCCGCCGGTGCGGGAGATCGCGGGCCTGCGGCTGGATCCGTTCCGCCGCGAGGTCTACCGGGACGGCCGGTACGTCGCGCTGACCAGGAAGCAGTTCGCCGTGCTCGAAGTCCTCGTCGCCGCCGAAGGCGGGGTGATCAGTGCCGAAGAGTTGCTCGAGCGGGCGTGGGATGAGAACGCCGACCCGTTCACCAACGCCGTGCGCATCACGGTCTCGGCCCTGCGCAAACGGCTCGGCGAACCCTGGCTGATCGCCACGGTGCCCGGCGTCGGGTACCGCATCGACACCGGAGCGGACGCCGGAGGCGAGCGTGGATAGGCAGCCCGGGTTGAGCGTTCGCCTCAAACTCACCCTCAGCTACGCCGGGTTCCTCATGGTCGCGGGCACCTTGCTGCTCGCGGTCGTGTGGGTGTTCGTCCTGCGCCACTTGCCTTCCCGGGCCGACGTCCCCGGAGGCATCCTGATCCGCTCCGCCCTGCTGCGCGGCTTCGCGCAGGCCGCCGCCGCGGCGCTGGTGTTCCTGCTGGTGTTCGGCCTGCTGGGCGGGTGGCTGCTCGCCGGTCGCATGCTCGCCCCGCTGACTCGCATCACCGACGCCACCCGCATGGCCGCCACCGGATCGCTCTCCCACCGGATCTGGCTACCGGGCCGCAGGGACGAGTTCCGCGAACTCGCCGACGCCTTCGACGCCATGCTGGCACGGCTCGAAGCGCACGTGGCCGAACAGCGGCGATTCGCGGCCAACGCCTCCCACGAACTGCGCACCCCGCTGGCGATCACGCAGACGCTCCTCGACGTGGCCCGCAACGATCCGGACCGCCACACCGGCGAACTCGTCGACCGCCTCCACTTCGTCAACGCCCGAGCGATCGACCTCACCGAAGCGTTGCTCCTGCTCAGCCGCGCCAACGAGCGGTCCTTCACCCGCGAACACGTCGACCTGTCCCTCATCGCGGAAGAAGCCGCCGAAACGCTGCTCCCGCTGGCGGAGAAACGCGGCATCACCATCGAGACCTTCGGCGACATCACCCCCGCCATGGGCTCCTACGCGCTCCTGCTGCAGATGACCACGAACCTCGTGCACAACGCGATCGTCCACAACCTGCCCGAACGGGGCACCGTATGGGTCACCGCCGGCGCCCACCCCGAGACCGTGGTGCTCACCGTGGAGAACACCGGCGAGAAGCTCACCCCGCAGTTGGTCTCGACCCTCGCCGAACCGTTCCAGCGCGGCACCCAACGCATCCGCACCGACCACGCGGGTGTCGGCCTCGGCCTGGCCATCGTCAAAAGCATCACCCAGGCACACGACGGAACCCTCACCCTCACCCCCCGCCCCGCCGGGGGGCTCCGCGTCACGGTGCAACTGCCCGCCGCGCCACCGCACACAGGCGGATGACGATCAGGGGGCGAACCTACGTCGCTCGGCGACCGCGGTGAGCACGTGCTGGGCCAGGACGACGTCCGCGTCGGGGCACCCGGCCGCCGACGCGCGGGCCGACATCGCCGCGATCCGCTCGGGATCGGTGAGCACCGGGATCAGGGTGGCCTCGATCCAGGCCGGGTCGAGGTCGGCGTTGTCGACGAGCAGTGCCCCGCCGGCCGCGACGACCGGCTCGGCGTTCAGCCGCTGCTCACCGCCGCGCAGCGGCAACGGGACGTACGCCGCCGGCAGGCCGACCGCGGCCAGTTCGGCGCAGGTCATCGCCCCCGAGCGGCAGATCACGAAGTCGGCCGCCGCGTAGGCGTACCGCATCTCCTCGACGTAGGGGACGACGACGTAGGGCGGGTCGGCGGGGTCACCACCGGGCACCTCGACCACGTGCCGCGGCCCGGTGATGTGCAGCACCTGCACTCCGGCCGCTCGCAACGCCGCGGCCGCGCCGGACACCGCCGCGTTGATCGCCCGGGCGCCCTGCGAACCGCCGGTGACCAGCAGGACCGGCCCGCCGGGTCGCAGGCCGAACCGCTGCCGGGCCGCGTCGCGCAGCGCGGGCCGGTCGAGCCCGGCGATCGCCGGCCGCAGCGGGATCCCGATGGCGGTGGCGCGGGCCAGCCGGACGCTCGGCGAGGCGGTGAACACGTGCGCCGTCATCCTCGCCGCCAGCCGGTTGGCCACTCCGGGCCGGGCGTTCGCCTCGTGGATGACGATCGGCAGGCTCCGCCGGCGGGCGGCGAGGTAGGCCGGTCCGGCCACGTAGCCGCCGAAGCCGACCACGACCTCGGCGCGCACGCGGTCGAGCACCGCCCCGGCCGCCCGCACCGAATCGCGCAGCCTGCCCGGCGTGCGCAGCAGGGCCCGGTTCAGTTCGCGCGGCAGCGGCACCGGCGGGATGAGTTCGAGCGGGTAGCCGCGGGCCGGGATGAGCGTGGTGTCCAGGCCGCGGACGGTGCCGAGGGCGGTGATCTCGGCCGCGGGCTCCAGCCGGCGCAGCGCGTCGGCGAAGTTCATCGCGGGCTCGATGTGCCCGGCCGAATGGCCACCGGCGACGACGACGCGCGGTGCGGTCACGCCCGCCCCCGAGCGATCCCGCCGGCGGGGGATTCGTCGAGATCGCGGAGGAACCGGGAGGACCCTCCGGTCTGGTCGAGGTAACCGCGGCGCCGGTAGAACTCGTGTGCGTCTTCGCGGCGGTCCGCGCTGGTGACCTCCATGCGGACGCAGCCATGCCGGGCAGCGAACGATTCCGCTGCTGCCACGAGCCGACCGCCGACGCCCCGGCCACGTGCTTGGTCGGCGACGACCAGAGCCACGATCCGCCCCCAGGCGCCGGCGCGTTCGAAGAACGGGCAGATGTGGACCGCGACCAGGCCGAGGAGGTCGCCGTCCGCGTCGGCCACCTGGGCCGCGCTGAAGGGGTCGTGCCGCCAGGCCCGGATTCGGGTTGCTGTTGTCGCGGCGCCGGCTTGGGGATAGCCCAGCTGGTGAAGCAGCTCGTTGACGGCCGCGGCGTCGGCGGGGTGTGCCAACCGTATCTGCATGCTTTCCTCTGTCGACTACGTGATGGAAAAGTCGAAATAGGTGTCCGGATAGGGTTCGTCTTTCAGGGTGTAATGCCACCACTCGTACGCGTATGACTTGAAGCCGCAGGTCTCCATGATGGAACACAGGTGCTGGCGGTTTCTCGCTTCGACTTCCGTGATTCCGTGTGCGCCATGATGTGAGACCGCATCCATCAGATCGTGGCCGCCGCCCATGGGAGCGAGTTCACCGGTGGCCAGGTGGTAGAGCGTCAGGTCGACGGTACTGCCCCGGCTGTGGCCCGATTTGGCGGCCACATATCCTTGTTCGAACATCTCGGCTCGGTCGATATTCGGGTAGTGCCGGAGCTTCGTCCGGCCATCCTCCGGCTGTTGTGCCCAGCGCAGAAAGCAATCCACCGCGCGCTGCGGGCGGTACCCATCCCAGAGAAGCAGGCCGAAGCCGAGGGATGCCGCCTTCTCCTGCGCACTCTCCAGGGCCGTGCACAAGGCCCTCGTGCCGACAATTCGATTCGCCACGTATCCGTCCACGGGTTTGCCGGTGAAGTTGTCCCAGGTGGCGTACTTGGCATCCCAGCGTATGCCGGGTACGAACTCGTCTACGAAGACGAAGTCTTCTTTCATTGGATCTTTCCTGTCAACGCCAACGACACGGTCCGGTCGATCACTTCGGCCAGCGGCAAGCCCGCGGCCGCCATCATTCGCGGGTAACGGCTGTACGAAGTCATGCCGGGAAAGGTGTTGACCTCGTTGAGCAGCACCGTTCCGTCTTCCCGCAGGAACATGTCCACCCGTGCGAGTCCGCTGCACCCCAGCGCGCGATAGATGGCCTTCGCCGTCCGCTGGACGAGCAGGCGCGACTCCGCCGAAATGTCCGCGGGAACGGTTATCGTCGAGTTTTCGGAACCGCTTTCGGGGTCATCCTCCTGGTGGATCTTGAAGAAGCCATGAGACAGGTGGATTCGATCTGGCTCGCCTACGGTCAGATCCGGATCGTTTCCCAGTACCGCGCAGCCCACCTCGCTGCCGACGACGGCCTCTTCAACCAGCACCTTCGAGTCGTACTGTCGCGCGGCTTCCACCGCACTCTGCAGTTCTTCTTTGTGAGAGACCTTGCTGACGCCGAAAGACGAACCCGAACGGGCCGGTTTCACGAAGACGGGGTAGGTGAGCTGGCCGGGATCGATGTTCTCGTCCGGCGGGACGATCCAGAAGTTCGGCGTGGCGATTCCCGCGTTACCGGCGACGAGGTAAGCAAGGGATTTGTCCATGCACAGGGCAGAACTTTGGACGTCGCAGCCTGCGTAGGGGATGCCGGATAATTCCAGCAGGCCCTGCGTCGCACCGTCTTCGCCGAGTTTGCCGTGCAGAACGGGCAACACCACGTCCAGGCTGATCGTTTTGTATTGTCCCTGCTCCAGGACCAGCAATCCGTGGACGCTGCGGTCCGGTGACAGCGCGGCCGGACGGCAATCGCCGTTTTCCCAGTCCGCGTCCGGGCCGTCGCAAAGCTGCCAAGCGCCGCTCTTCGTGATTCCGATCCAGAACGGTTCGTACTTTTCGGTATCGAGGTTCCTCGCTATCTCTTGCGCCGATTTGACGGAGACGGGGTGTTCCTCGGAAGTTCCCCCGAATATGATTCCGACCTTCAACCTATCCATGCTGTTTCCCGCTTTCGAAGTTCAGGCAGTTGATGAGACTGTTTTCCACCGTGTCGCGCAGGGCGTGGTCCGTGTAGTAGGCGGTGTGCGGACTGATGAGCACGTTCGGCATTTTCTGCAGCCGCGACAACGTTTCGCTGCCGATGGGGCTTTCCCGGTGGTCGGCGTAGAATATTCCTTCCTCTCCCTCGAGGACATCCAGCGCCGCGCCACCCAATCTGCCGCTCTCCAGCGCCGCGACAAGGGCCTCGGTATCGATAAGTGAACCGCGTCCCGTATTGATGATGAACGCGCCGTGCTTCATCTGCTCGATACGTTGACGATTCAGGAAGTGGTGCGTGTCCGCGGTGAGCGGTGTATGGAGCGTCACAATATCGCTCCGCCGTAGCAGGTCATCGAGCGGAACGTAGTCGGCGGAGGTTCTGGGGCGAATGTCGTAGGCCAGCTTTTCACAGCCGAAACCCCACAGCCGGTCGATGACCGCCGCGCCGATGCGTCCCGTTCCGATTATCCCGACGGTCAGGTCGCGTAGTTCTTTCCCGGGCAGGTCGGGCAACCTGTAGTCATGGGTGTCCGCGCGGCGGACGATGGATTTCGCGTTGCGCACCGCCATCAGCATCAGCATCAAGGTGAAGTCGGCCACGCTGTCGGGCGAATAGGCGACGTTCTCAACCGAAATGCCGATGCGCTCCGCGTATTCCACATCGATGTGGTTGTACCCGATGCTTCTGGTGGAGATATAGGACACACCGGCCTGGCTGAGCGCGCGGAGAGTGGAATTTGTGATTCGAGTTTTATGGCCGACGCTGACGCATCGGTTGCCGGACGCCAGTTCGATATTGGCTTCGGATACCGCCGCCTCCGTGATGGTTGGCATTACGCCGAAGCGAGGCGCCACCTCGCGGAACAAGGCGGCCTCGTCCTGCCCGCATCCATAAATCGTGATGCCCATGGTGGGGACGGCCGAGGAGGGCGCGGACACCAGCGATCGGGCGCGGCGGACCGCTGTTCGTGCTGGTTCGCTGTAGGTCATGCCCGCATTCAAGGCAGCGTGGTGTTGCCAGCACGTATCTGATTTTCGATATGCCGACGATATGTTACCGGCCGGTAGTATGTGCGAGCGCGCGAACGCGCGGGTGGCCCCGGGCCGGGGTCACCCGCGCGTTCGCCGCGGGCGGGTCAGAACTTGCCGCAGTTGCTGGTCGCGGGCTTGCCGGACAGGCGGTCGGCCAGCCAGTTCGCCCCGTTCGTCATAGCCGCCGGGACGGCTCCGACGTGTGCGAAAACGGGGGGCGCGGGCAGGTCGTTGAACTGCACGGTCGCACCTTTCGCGCACCAGTCCTTGGCCATCTGCTTGCCCTGGCCGTAGGGCACGATGTCGTCGTTGTTGGCGTGTTCGACGAGCACCGGCGCGTTCGGCTTCAGGTTGCCGATCTTCAGCTTCGCCAGGATGGACTTGAACGGTTCCTCACCGAGGTAGGCCGAGACCGGCCGCCCGTCCTTGGTGAGCGTGCTCGACTGCGTGAACGGGTACTTGAGCACCGCCTCGAGCGTGCAGATGTTCGCGGCCTCTTTGTACAGCTGCTTGCCCTTGTCGTTGGCGAGCTTGGTGAGGATCTCCGTCTCCGGGTACGCGGTGTTCAGGCCGACCAGCGCGAACCCGAGGAACCCCACGGCATACGTGCCGTCCAGCGACTTGGCCAGCACGCCGAGGTCCGCCGGGGCCGCGCCGACGTAGGCGCCCTGGAGGTTGAGCTCGGGTGCGTAGGCCGGAGCCAGTTCGACCGCCGCGGCCGAACCGCCACCGCCCTGGGAATAGCCCGTGATGCCGACCGGGCCGTTGCCCGGCAGGCCGGTGTTCGGCAGCCGCTGCGCCGCGCGGATCACGTCGAGCACCGCGTGCGCCTCCGCTTCGCGCATCACGTAGGTGTGGTCCCCGGGCGTGCCGAGGCCCTCGTAGTCGGTCTGCGCGACGGCGAGTCCCTTTTCCAGCAGGGCGTTGACGAATCCGGACTGGAACGACGAGGCGGCGTCGCCCTGGCCCTCGCCCGCCATGGTCTTCGACGGCGCGCACTTGTCACCGAGTCCCGCGGTGAACGGGGAGTAGGCGACGATCGGCCGCGGCCCGGGTCCCGGCCACGGCTTGTCCGGGACCATGACCGTGCCGGTCACCGGGATCGCCTTGCCCTTCGAGTCCCGGCTGAGGTACATGATCCGGGTGGCCTTCGAGCCGAGGATGAACGACGGCTGGGATTTGATCACGTCACCGTCCTTGCCCGCCGGCAGGGGTGACGGTGGCTGGTAGAACGCCTCATCGGCACTCACCGGTGCCGCGGAGACGGTGAGCGCGGTCAGGGCGAGTGCCGCCGTCACCGCGGCGGCGAGACTTCGACGGGTCAGTTTCGGCATACTCCACTCTCCATCGAGCGAATATTTCACGATGAATGGCAAGGCGAGTCTGGCCACGGGCATTTTTTGTGTCAATAATCCGCGCTCATATCAATCGCCGGTTGTCATTCCGGTGCGAATTGCAAGAAGGTCCTTTCGTGTGTCGATGACGACTTCGGGGCGGCGGACGAGCGGTCGGTGCCCGCGGTGGGCAGCCGGTGCGCGTACCGCGCGGGAGGCCGGATACGTACCCCGATACGCATTTCTACGGATGCCCTCGTCCCGGCGGGCGGTCACCCTGTACACCTGCGCGAGCGCGGGGCGGAGAAGATCGAATTGCGATGGCGTGTTCTGGGTGCGGCGCTGTCGCCGAGTCTGGAGAGCCGGAAAAATGAAACCAGTACGACAGCGACGTCGTTTCTCGGTAACCGCGCTCGCCGCGGGAATGCTGGCCGCGGCCGTCTTCCCGGTCGCCGGGCACGAAGCGGCCGCGGCACCGGCAGCCGTGGCCGACGATGGCGCGAAGGTCGTCGACGAGATCCGGATCGACGAGCGCACCGTCGACTTGAAGATCCAGACACCGGCGCTGCCCGACCTGCTCGGGAAGCCCGGGACGGCCATGGTGCGGCTGCTGGTGCCGAGCGGCTGGTCGAAGGACGCCACCCGGACCTGGCCGGTGCTGTACCTGCTGCACGGCTGCTGCGACGCCAGGGAGTACAAGTCCTGGACGGAGTACACCGACGTCAAGGAGTTCACCGCGGACAAGCAGGCGATCATCGTCATGCCGAGCGCCGGTGCGATCGGCATGTACAGCCAGTGGTGGAACTACGGGCTCAGCGACAAGCCGGACTGGCCGACCTTCCACACGACCGAGGTCCGGCAGATCCTGGAGCGCGGGTACCGGGCGGGCACGAAGCGCTCGATCGCCGGGCTGTCCATGGGCGCCTACGGCGCCATGGAATACGCCAGCCGCTTCCCCGGCATGTTCGGCGCGGCGGCCGCGTACAGCGGTGCGCTCAACGTCCTGCTGCCGCCCATTCCCGAAGTGACGCAGATGAACATCATCGCGCAGGGCATCTTCCTGTGGGGGATCCTCTGGGGTGACCCGTGGTCGCAGCGAGCACGGTGGATGGACCACAACCCGTACGACAAGGTGGACAAGCTGCGCGGCACGCGGCTGTACGTTTCCGCCGGTGACGGCAATCCCGGCCCGATCGACGACCCGAATGCCCCGCCGATCGCCGGAAACCTGCTCGAGGGAATGGCGTTAGGCAATTCCAAGACGTTCACCGACAAACTGCGGTCGAGCGGCATTCCGGTCACCACGGACTACTACGGGGCGGGCACGCACACCTGGCCGTACTGGGAACGCGCGCTGAAGCGGTCCTGGCCGGTACTCGCGTCCGGAATGGGCAGCTGACCGGCGGAGCCGAGGGAAAACCATGACGACCATCTCGGATACCTCGAATGGAGCGGGTGCCGATCCGGTGGGTGCGGTCGCCGAAAGCCTCCCCGCGGCGCTGGCGCACTGGGCCAAGACGCGTGGTGACGAGCGGGCGGTCACCTTCGTCGACTACTCCGGCGACCCCGCCGGGGTGATCGGGCCGCGGTGCTGGCCGAGCAGTCGGCGGAGTACCTGATCGCGTTCCTCGGCGTGCTGCGCGCCGGGCTGGTCGCGGTCCCGCTGTTCGAGCCGTCCCCGCTGCCCGGGCACCTGGCGCGGCTGGCCGTGCGGGACGTGGTGCTCATCGGCCCGGGTGAGCTGCCGCGCACCTCGAGCGGCAAGGTCCGCCGGGCGTCGTGCCGGACCCGCTACGCCGAGGACGCGTTCGGCGTGCGCGGCTGACCCGGGAGATCACCCCGGGCCGGTGACCGGGACGGCGGGGTGGTTCGCGGGGATCGGGTCGAGGCGGTGGTAGGGCTCGTGCTGCGGTGGTCGGGGATCGCGATCGCCGTGGTTCGGCCAGAACGAGAACGCGCGCTCGGCTTGCGCGGTGATGGTGAGGGAGGGGTTGACCCCGAGGTTGGCGCTGACGGCCGCGCCGTCGACGACGGACAGGTTCGGATGGCCGAAGACCCGGTGGTAGGGGTCGATGACGCCGTGGCCGGGATCCGTGCCGATGACCGCGCCACCGAGGAAGTGGGCGGTGAGGGGGATGCCGAAGATCTCGCCCCAGGTGCCTCCGGCGACCCCGCCGATCCGGTCGGCGACGCGCTGGTTCGCCTGGTATCCGGCGGGGATGAAGCTCGGGTTGGGCTCCCCGTGCCCCTGTTTCGAGGTGAATTTGCGGCGGCCGAAAAGGCCGTGTTTGGTGTAGGTGGTGATCGAGTTGTCCAGGCTCTGCATCACCAGGAGGATGAGCGTGCGTTCGCTCCACCGGTAGGCGTGGGCGACCTTGGCGGTGCGCACCGGATGCCGCAGCAACTGGTACAGGAACTGGCGCCATCGCGGGGTGGGGGCGTCGCCGTCGGTGGCCACGGTCTGCAGCAGGCCGATGGCGTTGCTGCCCTTGCCGTACCGGACGGGTTCGATGTGGGTGTTCTCGTCCGGGTGGAACGACGAGGTGATGGCCAGGCCGCGGGAGAAGTCCCGCTGGGGGTCGGGCCGGGGCCGGGCCGAGCCGATGATGGCCTCCGAGTTGGTGCGGGTGAGTTCGCCCAGCCGGGGTGACAGGTTCGGCAGCGCGCCGGTGTCGCGCAGGGAGTGCAGCAGTTTCTGGGTCCCCCAGGTCCCGGCGGCGAGCACCACCTGGCCCGCGACGATCCGCCGCCGCGCCTTGCGCCGGAGGCCCGCGGTCGGCCGCGTCTCGACCTCGAAGGAGCCGTCGGGGCGCTCGGTGAGCCCGGTGACCGTGGTGAGCGGGAGGACGGTCGCCCCGGCGCGTTCGGCAAGGTAGAGGTAGTTCTTCACCAGGGTGTTCTTCGCGCCGACCCGGCAGCCGGTCATGCAGGCTCCGCATTCGGTGCAGCCGGTGCGGTCCGGTCCGGCGCCGCCGAAGTACGGATCGGCCGCGCGCTCGCCCGGCCGTCCGAAGTGGACGCCCACCGGGGTGGGGCGGAAGGTGTGCGCGACGCCGAGGTCGGCGGCGACACCGCGGATCACCTCGTCCACCGGGGTCGACGCGGGATTGGTGAACACACCGAGCATCCGGCTCGCCTGGTCGTAGTGCGGGGCGAGTTCGGCCGCCCAATCGGTGATGTGCGCCCACTGCGGATCGCGGTAGAACGCCGGAGAAGGCCGGTAGAGCGTGTTGGCGTAGACCAGCGACCCGCCGCCCACCCCGGCGCCCGCCAGGATCATCACGTTGTTGAGCAGGTGGATGCGCTGGATGCCGTAGCAGCCCAGCCGCGGGGCCCAGAGGTAGCGGCGCAGGTTCCAGGACGTCCTGGCGAAGTCCTCGTCGGCGAACCGGCGACCGGCTTCGAGCACCGCGACCCGGTAGCCCTTCTCGGTCAGCCGGAGCGCGGCGACACTGCCGCCGAACCCCGAGCCGACCACGACCACGTCGTAATCCATGGACCTGGTTTCCTCCGTATTCCCGGGGTTCGCGGTGTTGAAGTGTAGGGAATTCCACCGCGGTGTGGCCAGTGGCATTTCGCCGAGTGCCGCAATCCGATACGCGCATTCGCGGTAATTGTCACCCGGGCACGAAATCGGCGGGTGCGGGCCTGCTTGTCGATGATGATTCCGTGGGCGAGGCGGACTCGTCCGGTGCGCCCGATGAGGCCGGGCTGGGCCGCCAGGAGTCCCTGTCAGGTAGCTGCCACGGCGTTGCTTCGGCGCGGACGTGGCTGAATGCTGAGCGTGATCGATATCCGCAGGGTCGTATTTCTCGAGAGATTGTGGGACAGCATGGCTACCTGGCCGGAAAGCGCTTCCTTTTCGCGCGGTAACTCCTACGTGGTGATTTTCCAGGACAGCGGACTTGCCGAGGCTGTCGCGGTGGCGCTGCGAAACGCGCTGTTCCGGATCGGCCGCGACGACATGGTCCTCGTGCCCGCGCTACGTGGTGCCGACTTCCTCGACGCCGAAAGGCGGCGTGGCGATTTTTCCCAGGCGACCGTGATCGCGCGTCAGGGCGAGGGGATCGATCGCCTCGACCGGCCGGGATTCCTCGCGGTAAGCCGGTCGCAGCGCGGTCTGGCCGCCCATCCCGGTAACGGGGAAACCGTCCTCGTCTATGCGGACACGGTGGACGATCTGGTGCGGGGAATCGTCACGTATCGTCCCGTTCCCTCACTGGTCGGACGCGAGGTGATCGCTCAGCCGTCCCGGCAAGCCGTGCGGCGGACCCGGAAGGCGAAGCAGCGGCACAGCGCTGTTCCGGTGCGGCGGGCGGCCTTCTCGCTCGGTGGCGCTCTCGCCATCGGGGGATGTCTGGCCTTGGCGCCGTCGCAATCGGCTGGCGCGCAGCCCGTGCACGACGACACGCTTTCCTTGGCTTCCGCGACCGTGCCGGTGGCGCGGAACACCGACACGCCGGACGCCGTCGCCGATCCGGTGCCGCTGTGCATCAACGAACCCGACGCCGACCCGTGTTTCGGTTACTCGCCCGAGGAGCCGCGGGCGGAGCCGTTGACGCCGGTGCGGCCGCAGGTGGCGCCACCGGTCGATCCGTTCTTCCCCCGGCAGCAGTACGAAGACCTCAAGGAGGCCAACGGGGTGGCCAGGGGGATGGCCGAGGCCATCGGCCGAGTCGTACTGGGCTACAGCAGCGGGGCCGGTGCCTACGAGTCGGCCGAAGGCTACGCCAAACGTGGTTTGGTGGCGGCGTGCGCGGTGTGGAAGCCCGCGTGCCTGGGGGTGGAGACCCTGCCACCGGTGGTCGGCTGGACCGCCGGAATCGTCGCGGGTGTCAAAACGGTTTTCCCCGAGTATGTGGAAGAACTGCGCAAGAAGCTGGACCGGAAATGGGATGAGATCAAGGAGAACGCGCAACGCCCCATCGAGGTGCCTCCGGGAGGCTTCTGCAACGGCCCGCGGGGCGCGTGCGAACGACCGGGGAGCGACCGGACGGAGCAGGACACGGACACGGTGACCCCGTCGAACGACGTCACCGAGATCGTTCCGCAGCGCCCGGCCGCCGCACCTGGTACTCCCGCGTCGCCGGATGTGCCCGCGGGCGACGACGAACCGAGCCCGGCTCCGGCCGTGCCCGTGCCTCCGGCTCCGGTCCAGGAACCGCAGCAGCCCGCGCCGGTGGCTCCCACACCGTCCTATCAGGACTCCACGCCCATACCGTCCTATCAGGACCCGATGCCGAGTCCTTCCCCCAGCGTGCCCGCCCCGGCGCCGGATACGTCAGCCGGTGCTCGAACACCGACCTACTCGTCGAGTGGACCGACGCCGTACATCCCCAGCGGCGGCATGGGTTATCAGCCACCGGACTACAGCCGGCCCGGCCCGACCGGCGGCAACGGACCCGGCTGGGGTGACGCGGGTGTGCCGCCGGACCAGCCAGGTGAGACGGTCGAGGTGAAGCCGTATCCGAACCAGCCGAGCGCGCCGCCGAGCGACCCCGGCTACAACCCGCTCGCCTGACCTCGGTGCCGATTCCGCCAGACCGGCTCCGGAGGAGAACCGGGCGAATCACTCGAGTGGCCGCCGACGCGAACGTGGGTGTGGTGCATTCGGGTTATTTGGCGTGAAGCGGGTGGAGGGAGCAGGGCAGGCTCCGAACAATGGCCCCGGTACCGAAGAGGGGTGGTTGCGGTGCCTCGTCCGGAGCGTTCGCTGGATACCGGGGATGACGTTCTGCTGCGGTTCGCGGCGGATCTGCGCCGGCTGCGCCACGAAGCGGGCGGGCTGACGCTGCGGGAACTGGGGCGGCGGGCGCACTACGCGTCCTCGACGTTGTCGGACGCCGCCGGGGGACGGGCGCTGCCGAGCCTGGCGGTGACGACGGCGTATGTGCGGGCCTGCGGTGGTGATGTGGATGCGTGGGAGCGTCGCTGGCGCGCGGTGGCCGCCGCCCTCGCCGCTGCGGAGCCGGAACCGGAGGAAGGCGGGAAGAACGGCGAGCCGCCGTCGCCGTATGCCGGGCTGGCCGCGTTCCAGGCCGAGGACGCCGAGCTGTTCTTCGGCCGCGAACGAGCCGTGGACGAGCTGATCAAGCAGGTGTCGTCCCGGCGGTTCGTCGCGGTGTTCGGCGCCTCCGGTGCGGGGAAGTCCTCGCTGCTGCGCGCCGGTCTGCTGCCCGCCGCGCGCACGGGGGTGCTGGCGGAGGGGACGTCCTGGCCGGCGGTGGTGCTGACGCCGGGGGCGCACCCGCTGGAGGAGTGCGCCATCCAGCTGGCCTGCTGGACCCACCGCGCCGCGGGGCACCTGCACGCGGAGTTCGGCGACGACCCGCGGAATCTGCACCGGGTGATCCGCCAGCGGCTGGTCGGGGAACCACCGGAGGTCGAGCTGGCGCTGGTGGTGGACCAGTTCGAGGAGATCTTCACCGCGTGCGGCGACGGCGCCGAGCGCGCTGCCTTCCTGGCCGCCGTGCTGACCGCGGCGCGGACGGAAGGCAGCCGGTGCCGGGTGGTGCTGGGGGTGCGGACCGACTTCTACACCCACTGCGCCCAGCACGCCGATCTCGCCGAGGCGCTGCAGGGGGCGCAACTGCTGCTGGGCCCGATGCACCCCGACGAGTTGCACCGGGCCATCACGCAACCCGCGGTGCGGGCCGGCTGCCGGGTCGAGGGTCCGCTGCTGGCCCGCATCGCCGCCGACGCGGCCGGCCAGGCCGGGGCGCTGCCACTGGTCTCGCACGCGTTGCTGGAAACCTGGCGGCGCCGCCGCGGCAACACCCTCACCCTCGCCGGTTACGACGCGGCGGGCGGCGTCGACGGCGCCGTCGCCCGCACCGCCGAACAGGCCTACGCCGCTTTGACCGAAGACCAGCGGCAGCGGGTGCGGCAGGTCTTCCTCCGGCTGGTGGCGCCCGGGGAGGGCACCGAGGACACCAAGCGCCGCATCGACCGCCGGGAGTTCGACGAGGACCCCGACACCACGGCCGTGCTGGACGCCCTCGCCCGCGCGAGACTGCTCACCCTGGAGCACCACAGCGTGGAGATCGCGCACGAAGCCCTCATCCGGTCCTGGCCGCGCCTGCGCGGCTGGATAGACGAGGACCGCGACGGGCTGCGCGTGCATCGCCAGCTCACCGACGCCACCAACACGTGGGAGACGCTCGACCGGGATCCCGGATCCCTCTACCGCGGGCTTCGCCTGGCCACCGCCCAGGATTGGGCGAAGCGGTTCGGCGACCGCCTCACCCCGCGGGAACGGGAGTTCCTCGACACCAGCACCGCCGCCGACGTCCGCGAACAGGCCGCCACTCGCCGGCGTGCCCGCCGCCTGCGCCGGCTGGTCGCATTGCTGACCGTCCTGCTCGTGGTCGCCGCCACGGCCACCCTCTACGCCATCCGTGCCCGGCACAGCGTCATGGAGCAGCGGAACACCGCGCTGGCTCGGCAGGCCGTCGGTGCCGCGGCCGCCATGCAGGAAGCCAATCCCGCCCTGGCCGCACAGCTCCGGCTGGCCGCCTACCGGCTCGCGCCCCTGCCGGAGGCGCGGAACGGCCTGCTCAGCAACTTCGCCACCCCGTACGCCAGCCTGATCACCAGCCACCCCCAGCCCGCCTCCGCGGCCGTGTTCAGCCCGGACGGCCGCGTGCTCGCCACCGGCAGCAGGGACCGGACCGTCCGGCTGTTCGACGTGTCCGATGCCCATCGCCCCCGGGAGTTGGGCGTTCTCACCGGTCATACGGACTGGATCCACACCTTGGTGTTCAGCCCGGATGGCCGCATGCTCGCCAGCGCCGCCGCCGACAGCACCGCGCGGCTGTGGGACGTGTCCGATCCCCGGCAGGCACAGCCACTGTCCACTGTGGTCGGTCACGCCGACCGGGTCCAGGCCGTGGCGTTCCGCCGCGACGCCCAGGTGCTGGTCACGAGCAGCCGGGACACGACCGTCAAGGTGTGGGAGCTGACCGATCCGCGCAATCCGGCCCTGCTGCACACGCTCACCGGTCACACCGGCGACGTGCACGGAATGGAGCTCAGCCCGGACGGCCGGGTCCTCGCCACCGCCAGCTACGACAAGACCGTCCGGCTGTGGGACATGGCCGATCCGCGCGCCGCGCCCACACCGCGCGCGGTGATCAGCGGCGAAACCCCGCAGTACACGGCGGTGTTCAGCCCGGACGGTCAGGTCCTCGCCACCGGGGGCCGGGACCGGATCGTGCGCCTGTGGGACGTGGCCGACCGCGCGAACCCGCGACCCCTGGCGAATCTGCCCGGTCACTTCCGGGTGCACGCCGCGGTGTTCAGCCCGGACGGGCGAACCCTGGCCACCGCCGACGAAGACCGGAAGGTGCGGCTGTGGGACGTGACCGATCGACGCGATGCCCGGGAACTCGCCACCCTCGCCGGGCACTCCGCCGCCGTGACCTCGGTGGCCTTCAGCCCCGATGGCAACAGCCTGGCCACCACCAGCGACGACCGGACCGTCCGCGTGGAAGATCTTCGTGAACTGGCGGCCGGTCGGCATCTCGAGGGCGTCCGGTTCGCGGCTTTCAGCCCCGACGGCCGGACACTCGCCACCGGGGGGAACGACAAGGCCATCCGGTTGTGGCGGCTCGACGGCCGCCGCCTCGAAAGCGTGACCGGTCTGAGCGACCATGCCGATGCCATCGCGTCCCTCGCGTTCAGCCCGGACGGCAACACCCTGGTGTCCAGTGACGACAGCGGAACGGTCCGGCTGTGGGACGTCACCGATCCGCGGCTTCCCCGGGCGGCCGCCACGTTGACCGGCCACCTGAACGCGGTCGGAACCGTGGCGTTCCATCCCGGCGGCCGCATCCTGGCCACCCCCAGCAACGACAAGACGGTGCGGCTGTGGGACGTGGCCGATCCGCACCATCCCCGGGAACTCGCGAATCTCGCCGGTTACACCCACGAGGCTTACTCGACCTCGTTCAGTTCCGACGGGAACACCCTCGCCATCGGCGGGCCGGGTCCCACCGCCCCGCTGTGGGACGTCACCGACCCCGCGCGGCCCCGCGCACTGCCCGCCTTGCGCAACCCCACCGAGAGCGCCGAATGGGTGACCTTCAGCCGCACCGGCGGCATCCTCGCCACCTCCGCCGCGGACAACACCATGCAGCTGTGGGACCTCGGCGACCCGCAGCGTCCCCGGGCCCTCACCGCACTCGCCGGACACACCGGGAACATTCAAATAGCGAATTTCAGCTCGGACGGCCGCCTCCTCGCCACCGGCGGGGATGACGACACGGTGCGCTTGTGGGACCTGACCGAGCCGCGACGACCTCGTGAGCACACGGCCCTGACCGGCCACGCCGGCCCCATCTGGGCACTGGCGTTCAGCCCCGAGGGCACCACCCTCGTCACGGGCGGAGCGGACCGCACCATCCGGGTCTGGGACCTCGACGTCGAACGCGTCGCCAACCGGATCTGTGCGATGACCTATCCGGGGATCACCGAAGCCGAATGGAACCGGCACTTCCCCGATCTGCCGTACCGGCCGCCTTGCGGCTGATCATTGTTCGGAGGTTGTTCTTCGGTATCCGCCCGAAGATCCCGAACAACCCCCTGGCGCTACAACCGAGGCAGACGCCTCGACCACCTTGCGAACAGGGGAAACGACGTGAAGAGGATTACTGTCGTGATCGCGGCAGCGAGCATCGGTTTGCTGGGGATTCCCCCGGCCGCGGCCGGGCAGCGGTTCGTCCCGGCGCCGATCGACTGGGGGCCCTGCCAATCCGAACCCTTGCGGGAAGCGAAGGCGGAATGCGGGTATCTCGAGGTCCCGCTGGACTACCGCGCACCCGATCGCGGCAAGGTGTCGCTGGCGGTCTCCAGGGTGCGGCACAGCACCGCTCAGTCGCAGGGCGTCGTACTGGTCAACCCGGGCGGGCCCGGCGTGCCGGGCCTCGAGCTGTCGACCCTCGGCAAGCAGGTGCCCGGCCACGCGGGCGATGCCTATGACTGGATCGGCTTCGACACCCGCGGCGTCGGGGCGAGCAAACCCGCGCTGTCCTGCGACCCTGCCTATTTCGGCTACCACCGCCCCGAATACGTGC
This sequence comes from Amycolatopsis anabasis, assembly GCF_009765355.1. GTDB lineage: Bacteria > Actinomycetota > Actinomycetes > Mycobacteriales > Pseudonocardiaceae > Amycolatopsis > Amycolatopsis anabasis. The sequence continues at coordinate 185,274 of NZ_VTHK01000017.1, forward strand.
CGAGCACGCCGCGGCTGGAGCAGACCTGGCTCGACCGTTCGCGCCGGTACGCCGAAGCCTGCGCGAAGAACGGCCCGCTGCTCGAACACCTCAGGACCACCGACATCGCGCAGGACATGGAGAGCCTGCGCAAGGCGCTGGGGGAGGAGCGGATCAACTACTACGGCTACTCGTGGGGCACCTACCTCGGCCAGGTGTACGGCACGCTGTACCCGCACCGGGTGCGCCGCATGATCCTGGACAGCAACGTCGATCCGCGCCACGTCGGGTACCGGGCGACTCTCAACCAGGACATCGCGTTCGAACGCAATATCAAGATCTTCTTCGGCTGGGTCGCCAAGTACGACCACGTGTTCCACCTGGGCAGAACCGGCCAGGCCGTGGAAGCGCTGTTCTACGCGCAGCAGCGCGAACTGGCCCGGAACCCCGCCGGTGGCCTGATCGGCCCGAGCGAATGGAGCGACCTCTTCCTGCGGGCGGGCTTCTATTCGTTCGGCTGGGAACCGGTGGCCAGGGCGTTCGCCAACTGGATGCGCGACGGTGACTGGCAGACCCTGAAGGCGCTCTACGACAGCTGGCAGACACCCGGGAACGACAACGGTTTCGCGGCATACCACGGCGGAGCGTGCACCGACACGCAGTGGCCGCGCTGGGCGCGATATCGCTCCGACACCTGGGAAACCCACCGCCAGGCCCCGTTCCTGACCTGGACCAACGGGTGGTACGACGCGCCCTGCCTGTTCTGGCCGGTCAAGCCCGGCCGGCCGGTGGACATCGACGGCGCCGAGGTGCCGAGCGCCCTGCTGATCGGCGAAACCCTGGACGGATCGACACCGTTCCAGGGCAGCCTCGAGGTCCGCGCGCGCTTCCCCCGGTCAAGCCTGATCGCCGTAACGGGTGGTACGACGCACGCGGGTTCCCTGCTGTTCTCGCCGAACCCCTGCGTGAGCGACCAGATCGCCGGCTACCTGGCCACCGGCGAGCTGCCGCCGCGCAAACCGGGCAACGGGCCGGACACCGAGTGCGCGGCACCGCCGGAGCCGACACCGGAAAGCCACGCACCGGTAACCGGGGGTCGTGAGTGGCTAGGCCGGTTCTAACCGGCCGGAACGCTCACGACCCTCAGACTTGGTTCCCATACAAGAGACGGTGACCGGTCTGGGCGTGCAGGCGCCGCCTGGCTGCC
>NZ_VTHK01000170.1:0-595 GCF_009765355.1 Amycolatopsis anabasis
GTGGCGTAGCCAGATGTTGATGGCGGCGATGTCGATGGTGGCTTGGTAGCGCACGGCGAGTTTGTCGTAGCGGGTGGCCACGGCTCGGTGTTGTTTGAGCAGGCTGATGCCGCATTCCACGGCGTGGCGCTGTTTGTAGGTATCGGGGTCGAACGCGGGCGGTCGCCCACCCCGCGAGCCTTTGGCTTTGCGGTGGGCGGCCTGGTCGCGCGGCTGGGCGATGGTGGCCTTGATGCCGCGGCGACGCAAATAGGCCCGGTTGGCGCGGGAACTGTAGGCCTTGTCCGCCAGCACGCGAGCCGGCCGGGTACGGGCACGTCCCGCACCAGCACGAGGTACCCGGATCTGGTCACACACCACGGTGAACTGCGGGCTGTCCCCACGCTGACCAGCGGTCACCAGCAGCGATAGCGGCTTGCGGCCCTGTGCACAGGCCAGATGCAGCTTGCTGGTCCACCCGCCCCGTGACCGGCCCAGCCCGTGATCGCCGGGTTCGGCACCGCCCGCCACGGTGCTCGGCGGTTCGGCCTGCAGGCCCCCCTTTTCCGCGCACCCGCCGCATGCTGGTGCGCCCGCGCGATCGTGGAGTCCACAC
>NZ_VTHK01000170.1:605-968 GCF_009765355.1 Amycolatopsis anabasis
CGCGCGATCGTGGAGTCCACACTCACATCCCAGACGATCTCGCCGTCGGCATCGGCATGGGCCTGCAACGCGGTCAAGATGCACTGCCAGATCCCGGCACGCTGCCAGCGGCGGAACAACCCGTACACCGTCTGCCACGGACCATAGACAGCCGGGACGTCCCGCCACGGCGTACCTGTGCGGATCCGCCATCGGATCCCGTCGATGAGCTGCCGTTTGGTCCATTTCGGCGGGCGGCCCGGCTTCTTACCCACGGGCAGCAGCGGTTGCAGCACCGCCCACCGCGCGTCGCTCAGATCAGCCCGCCCCGCCACCGCTACGCTGGCCACGAGGTCTCCGGTAAGGCAAGGGTTTTCTTGGTCG
>NZ_VTHK01000171.1 GCF_009765355.1 Amycolatopsis anabasis
TACTGGACCGCGTACCTGAAGGCGAACTACCCCGCGGAGTACATGGCCGCGCTGCTGACCTCGGTCGGGGACAACAAGGACAAGTCCGCGGTCTACCTGTCGGAATGCCGCCGCCTGGGCATCAAGGTCCTGCCCCCCGACGTCAACGAATCCGGCCAGCGCTTCTCCGCGGTCGGCGACGACATCCGCTTCGGCCTCGGCGCCGTCCGCAACGTCGGCGCCAACGTCGTCGAATCCATCATCAAAACCCGCGAGGAAAAAGGAAAGTACTCCTCCTTCACCGACTTCCTCGACAAATCCGAACTCGTCGCCTGCAACAAACGCGTCATCGAATCCCTCATCAAAGCCGGCGCCTTCGACTCGCTGGGCAACACCCGCCTGTCCATGATCCAGGTCCACGAAGACGCCGTCGAAGCCGTCGTCCCGCTCAAACGCCAGGAGGCCATGGGCCAGTTCGACCTCTTCGGCGTCACCGACGACAACGCCCCCGCCGACAACAACTCCTCCTCCCCGCTCGCGCACCTGAAGTTCGGCGAGGAGGAATACCCCCGCAAGCAACTGCTCGGGTACGAACGCGAGATGCTCGGCCTCTACGTCTCCGCCCACCCCCTCGACGGCGCCGAACGCATCCTGCGCAAACACGCCAAGAAACCCATCGCCGCGATCCTCGCCGACCCGCCCAAGGAAGGCGAGATCATCGTCTCCGGCCTGATCACCTCCCTGGAACGCCGGGTCAACAAAAAAGGCGAACCCTGGGCCATCTGCACCGTCGAAGACATGGACGCCTCCCTGGAAGTCCTGTTCTTCCCCAAGTCCTACGCCCTGTTCGCCGCCGACCTCGTCGAAGACAACGCCGTCGTGGTCAAAGGCCGCGTCAACTGGCGCGAAGACAAAATGTCCGTCTTCGGCGGCGGCCTGATTCCACTCGATTTGTCCGACGCCGCCGTCGGCGAAGAAG
>NZ_VTHK01000172.1 GCF_009765355.1 Amycolatopsis anabasis
TAGTCGGCGGCGGCGCCGTCGGCGTCCATCGGCAGGAACGCTACGACGGCGTCACCGACTCGCCAGCCGTCGACCCCGTCGCCGAGCTCGGCGACCGTTCCCGCGACGTCGATGCCGGGAATGTGCGGGAACTCGACGGCGAACACCTCCCGCAAGGCTCCGGTCCGGATGCCGATGTCCGCGGGGTTGAACGTGGTGCCCGCGACCTGGACCAGCACTTGGCCCTCGCTGGGCGTCGGCCGTTCGGCCTCCTCGTAGACCAGCACGTCGCTGCCGCCGTATTGGTGATAGCGCACTGCCTTCATGGCTGCCTCCCGTATTGCTTCGATGTCGAAGTTATTTCCAGGCTAGTTTGCTTTGACTTCGAAGCAAGTCTTTCGCTTGGTGAGCTGGGTCACGATGGTTCGAAGTCGCAGTAACTAGGATGAGGGCATGGCAGCGCTGGAACCCGAACAGCTCGACACGTACTTCGCGCTCATGGAGTCGGTGAGCCTGCTGCATCACGCTGTCGAGCAGCAGGTGCGCGCGGCGGGCGAGCTCAGCTACGTCCAGTTCCAACTGCTGGCGCGGCTCGCCGATGCCCCGGATCGGCAGTTGACCATGACCGCCCTCGCCGACGGCGTCGTCTACAGCCGCAGCGGTCTGACCCATCAAGCTGGGCTGCTGGAGAAGGCCGGGCTGATCACCCGTGCCACCAGTCCCGACGACCAACGCGCCACTTTGGTCACGATCACTCGGGCCGGCCTCGACCGGGTGGCCGCGATCCTGCCCGGTCACGTCGACGTTGTGCGCGACCTGCTGTTCGATCCACTGTCCAAAAAGGACCTAGATGTCCTCGGCGGCATCATGGGCAGGGTCCGCGACCACATGCGAGCCCAGCCTCCTCGCTCTGTTTCGACCCGCAAACGACGTGCTTGAACCGCTTCCGTCTCCGAGCCCCTAGCCG
>NZ_VTHK01000173.1 GCF_009765355.1 Amycolatopsis anabasis
CCGACCTTGACCTCTGACTTGGGTCGAATCTGCGGGCAAATCAAAAACTACTCCGAATCGCGGCGACAGTGACGCTTGAATCACCGCCTGATCACATTATCGCGTGACACTCAGAAGGGTGGATCCTGTTCACAGGAAAAGGGCTCCCTTAATATCGGAAACGACGGCCAGTACCAGAGCCACGAGTTGCCAGCGCTCCGGGAGATTCTCGCACCTCTCCGCCAATGCCAAGAAAGAGACTTGAACGACAGCGCGATATCGGATGCGGGGAGAGAACAGGAACAGGTAGGGCACCGAGTTTCCTCGGCGCCCTACCTTGTTGCTTCCTATGTAGTTGTCATCCGATTTCCGGAAGCGTGATCTTGACCGGAATGCTGTTGGCGTCGAGGTCCAAGGCCGCGGCACCGTTCACAGCGTTCGACTTGGCCTCGGTGTTGGCTGAGACGGTCATCTTGTGACCGGTTTTGCCCTGCGCCGCGGTCACATCCAGGTGCGTGGCCGCCTCCTTCGCGGTCGCCGTCACCTTGGACACGTTGGCAGCCGACTCGCGGACTGCCTTGGTGACCACCTTCCGCGGAACGGAGCTCACCGCTTTCTGTGAGCTGGCGACCTTCTTCCCAGTCGCAGCGAGTTGCTTACCGGAAGCATCCGGGGTCGCAGCCAGCTTCGAGGTCGCGGTTGCGGCCGCCTGCGTGGTCGTAGCGACGGTGTCGCCCGCCATGCGCGCAGCACCGATCAACGGCAGCGACTGGGTGAGCTGCGCCAGCTGCGCGGTCGGCGCGGTCGGACCAGTCGGAGCGGTCGGACCAGTCGGCCCGGTCGGTGCGGTGGCGCCGCCGGCGGTAGCGCTGGGCAGGGGCTGGCCGTTGAGGTGGTTACC
>NZ_VTHK01000174.1 GCF_009765355.1 Amycolatopsis anabasis
AGGTCGTCGCCGATGTCCGGGTCGATCTCCTTCTTCTCGCCCGGTTTCGCCGCGGTGACGCCGTCGGTGTAGTCCGGCTGCGCCTGTTCCTTGGTGAAGTTGACGATCGCGGAGATCTCGTCGTCGCCGACGAAGGCGCCCTGGATCCGGACCGGTTTCCCGGCGCCCATCGGCAGGTAGAGCGCGTCGCCCATACCGATCAGCTTCTCGGCGCCCGGCTGGTCCAGGATGACCCGCGAGTCGGTCAGCGACGAGGTGGCGAACGCGAGCCGGGACGGCACGTTCGTCTTGATCAGGCCGGTCACCACGTCCACCGACGGCCGCTGGGTGGCCAGCACCAGGTGGATCCCGGCGGCGCGCGCCTTCTGGGTGATCCGCACGATCGCGTCCTCCACGTCCCGGGGCGCGGTCATCATCAGGTCGGCGAGCTCGTCGACGATCGCCATGATGTACGGGTACGGCTGGTACTCGCGTTCGCTGCCCGGCGGCGCGGTGATCTCCCCCGACTTCACCTTCTTGTTGAAGTCGTCGATGTGCCGGACCCGGTTGGCCTGCATGTCCTGGTACCGCTGCTCCATCTCCTCGACCAGCCAGGCCAGCGCGGCGGCGGCCTTCTTCGGCTGGGTGATGATGGGCGTGATCAGGTGCGGGATGCCCTCGTACGGGGTCAGCTCGACCATCTTCGGGTCGATCAGGATCATCCGGCACTCGTCCGGCGTCGCGCGGGCGAGCAGGGACACCAGCATCGAGTTGACGAAACTCGACTTACCGGAACCGGTGGACCCGGCGACCAGCAGGTGCGGCATCTTGGTCAGGTTCGCGGTGACGAAATGGCCCTCGATGTCCTTGCCCAGCCCGATCACCATCGGGTG
>NZ_VTHK01000175.1 GCF_009765355.1 Amycolatopsis anabasis
CCGGGTGATCCACTACCGCGCCGGGGTGTTGCGCGGTAGTGGATGTCCGCGGGTGTCGGTCAGGCCACGGCGAGCCCGCCGTCGACGCGGACCACGACGCCGTTCAGGTATTCGCCTTCCGGCCGTGCGACGTTCACGATCCACCAGGCGATCTCCTCCGGTTGCGCGGTGCGGCGGAGCGGGATGCGCAGGACGAGTTCCGCACCGAGCGCGGCGACCTCCTCGGGCGTGAATCCGGCATGCGCCAAGGCCGGTGTGTCGGTGAATCCCGGTGCTACCGACACCACTCTGATGCCTCGCTCCGCCAACTCGACCGCCCAGGTGTTGGTGAGGAAGTCCAGGGCGACCTTGGTGGAGCCGAAGATCGAGTTGCCCGGCCAGCCACGGTGCTGGATGTTGGAGGTGACGTTGATGATCACGCCGCGGCTGGTCTGCAGGTGCGGCAATGCCTGCTGGGCGAGGAAGAGGGGCCCCAGCAGGTTGGTGCGCAGCTGGTCTTCGGCCTCGTCTCTGCCGATCGCGTCCAGCGTGGCCGGCCGGGTGATCCCGGCGTTGTTCACCAGTACATCGATGCGGCCGAACGCGCGCATCGCCGCGGTGACGATGTCGCGGGGCCCGTCGGCCGAGCCGACGTCGGCGACGAACGTGTGAATGTCCGGCCGCCCGGCGGCGGTCTCGGCCAGGCGCTCCGCCGTTCGACCGACCACGAGCACACTGGCACCCGCGTTCGCGAACTCGTGTGCGGTCACCCTGCCGATTCCGGTGCCGCCACCGGTCACGATGACCGCCCTGCCCTGCAACGATCGTGCCTCTGTCATCCGCCCGCACGTCCTTTCCCGATCGCCCGCCTCGATGAGC
>NZ_VTHK01000176.1 GCF_009765355.1 Amycolatopsis anabasis
TGTCGCCCTTGGGGGCGTTGACGTCGGGGCCGTCGATCTTCTTGCCCGCCTTGGCCGCCGACGGGCTGGTACCACCACTCTTGCCCAGCTTCTTCCCCAGCTTGGACAGCTTCTCGATGATCTCCCCGAGCTTCGCCACGATCTTCTTGATCTTCGGCGCCACATTCCCGATCGTCTTCACCAACTTGCGAATCAACTGCGAAATCGTGTTGACCGCCTTCGTGATCGCCGCCGTCGCCTGCGCCGCGATCACCGGCGTCGCGAACCCCAGCGTGCACGCCGCCTCCAACGCCCACGTAATCAACTTCCCCACCAGCTCAGCCACCAAATCCCGCACGGTCTCCCGCACCATGGCCACCACCTGGCCCATCACCATCACACCGGTGGAAATCCCATCCGCCAGCGTCGACGCACCCTGAATCGCATCGGACTGCTCCGCGACCGTCCCCCGATACGCATCCCCCGCATCACCGGTCCACCCCGCGGTACCGTTCTTCCCCTCATTCGACAAATCCCCCGCGACCGCACCCACTTCCTTGGCCACATTCGCCCACGTATCCGAAAACGACTGGATCACCGGCGGATCCCCCGCCAGCCAATCCAACGCCTCCTTCAACGGCTGCACATGCTCGATCAACCACGAAACCCCGTACTGGGCCAGCGTCCCGATCGGATCAATCGCCAGCGACAGGACCTCCAGACCCATCCCCAGCGCACCAAGACCACCCTCGACCCACGAACCGTCCTTCACCCCGTTCGCCAGATCGACCGCCGACTCCGCGATCCCGATCCCCGTCACCGCCGTGGTCTGCGACTTCTCCTGCGCGACCAGCGGATTCCCCTCCGGCATACGGCAC
>NZ_VTHK01000177.1 GCF_009765355.1 Amycolatopsis anabasis
CGCAGTCCTGTGCCATCGCGGTGAGCACGCCGTCCGGCCCGATCTCCAGGAACCTGGTCACGCCCTGCCCGGCCAGGGTGCGCACCCCATCGGCGAACCGAACCGCCTCCCGAACGTGCCGCACCCAGTACTCCGGCGACACCAACTCATCGGTCAACTCACCGGACACATTGGACACAACCGGAATGCCCGGCGCCCGGTACTCCACCGAAGCCGCAACCTCGGCGAACTCCGCCAACATCGCATCCATCCGAGGCGAATGGAACGCATGCGACACCCGCAACCGCTTGGTCTTGCGCCCCTCAGTCTCGAAGTGCTCGGCAATACCCAGCACCGCTTCCTCGTCACCGGACACCACCACCGATGCCGGACCGTTGATCGCCGCGACCGACACCGACTCGTCCAGCAACGGAAGCACTTCATCCTCCGTGGCCTGCACCGCCACCATCGCCCCACCAGACGGCAACGCCTGCATCAAACGACCCCGCGCCACCACCAAACGGCACGCGTCCGCCAGCGAAAACACCCCAGCAACATGCGCGGCCGCCACCTCACCGATGGAGTGGCCGAGCAGGTAATCCGGCCGAATGCCCCAAGATTCGACGAGCCGGAACAACGCCACCTCAACCGCGAACAACCCCGGCTGCGTGAACCCCGTCTGATCAACCAGATCCGAATCCTCGGCCCACATCACCCCGCGCAGCGGCCGATCCAGGTGCTGATCAAGTTCGGCACACACCTCATCGAGCGCACCGGCAAACACCGGGAACGACTCGTACAACCCACGACCCATACCCAACCGCTGCGAACCCTGACCCGAGAACAGCAAACCCAG
>NZ_VTHK01000178.1 GCF_009765355.1 Amycolatopsis anabasis
AGCAGGCCGATGGCCTCGCAGGACGGGTAGTCCCAGCCGGTGATGATCGAGCCGTCGTCCCGCCGCCACAACGGGATCGTGTCCACCAGGGGCTCCGCCGACATGATCACCGCGCAGGCGTGCACGCCCGCGTTGCGGATCAGGCCCTCCAGGCCGCGGGCCGTTTCGAAGATCCGGGCGACGTCCTGATCGCTTTCCAGCAGGGCGCGTACCTCGGCGGCTTCGCCGTACCGTTCGTGCTCGGGGTTCACGATGCCGGACAGCGGGATGTCCTTCGCCGCGACCGGCGGCGGGAGGGCCTTGGAGATCTTGTCCGCGATCGCGTACCCGGGCTGGCCGAAGTGCACGCGGGCGGAGTCCTTGATCGCCGCCTTGGTCTTGATGGTGCCGAACGTGATGACCTGCGCGACCCGGTCGGCGCCGTACTTGTCCGTCGCGTAGCGGAGCATCTCGCCGCGCCGGCGGTCGTCGAAGTCCATGTCGATGTCCGGCATCGACACGCGCTCCGGATTGAGGAACCGTTCGAACAGCAGGCCCAGGTCGATCGGGTCGAGGTTGGTGATGCCGAGCGCGTACGCGACCAGCGAGCCCGCCGCGGAGCCCCGGCCCGGGCCGACCCGGATGCCGACCCGCCGGGCGTGGTTCATCAGGTCGGCGACGATGAGGAAGTAGGCCGGGAAACCCTTCTGGACGATCACGTCGAGTTCGAAGTCCGCGCGATCGACGTAGCCGCCCGGGATCCCGCCCGGGAAGCGCCACTGGAGGCCCTTCAGCACCTCGTGCCGCAGCCAGGACGCCTGGTCGTGCCCCTCGGGCACCTC
>NZ_VTHK01000179.1 GCF_009765355.1 Amycolatopsis anabasis
GGGTTGCCGCATGTGCTGATGCGCTTCTACACCGTCCCCACCGCGAAAGACGCCCGCCGGTCGGTCGTGTGGGCCATCGGGTTGATCGGCCTGTTCTACCTGTTCACCCTCGTCCTCGGCTACGGCGCCGCGGCACTGGTCGGCAAGGACAAGATCAGCAAAGCCCCCGGCGGGGAAAACTCCGCCGCCCCCCTGCTCGCCCAAGCCCTGGGCGGACCCGTGCTGCTCGGGTTCATCGCCGCGGTCGCCTTCGCCACCATCCTCGCCGTCGTCGCCGGCCTCACGATCACCGCGTCGGCGTCGTTCGCGCACGACGTCTACGCCAACGTCATCAAAAAGGGCAAGGTCGACTCCAAAGAAGCCGAAGTCCGCGTCGCCCGCTACACCGCCCTGGTCATCGGCGCGGTCGCGATCATCGGCGGAATCCTGGCCAAAGACCAGAACGTCGCCTTCCTCGTCGCCCTCGCCTTCGCCGTCGCCGCCTCCGCCAACCTCCCCACCATCCTGTACTCACTGTTCTGGAAACGGTTCAACACCTCCGGCGCCCTATGGTCCATCTACGGCGGCCTCACCATCACCATCGTGCTCATCGTGTTCTCCCCCGCCGTCTCCGGCACACCCAAATCCATGCTCAAAACCGTCGACTTCCACTGGTTCCCCCTGCAAAACCCCGGCCTGATCTCCATCCCCCTCTCCTTCCTCCTCGGCTACCTCGGCACCCTCAGCTCCAAAGAACACAACGAAGACAAATACGCCGAAATGGAAGTCCGCTCCCTCACCGGAGCCGGAGCCGAAAAAGCCACCACCCACTGACC
>NZ_VTHK01000018.1:0-119944 GCF_009765355.1 Amycolatopsis anabasis
ATCCAGCACCAGCGAGGACGACGGGGTGCCCTCGCCGCGGCCGCCACCGGCCTCGGCGGGCTCCTTGCCCTGGTAACCCGACAGCAGCTGCAGCACCTGCTGCCGCACCCGGTTCAGGTCCGCGCCCAGCTTGACCAGCACCTGCGCGGCGACACCCTCACCCTCGCGGATCAGACCGAGGAGGATGTGCTCGGTGCCGATGTAGTTGTGGCCGAGCTGCAGCGCCTCGCGCAGCGACAGCTCCAGCACCTTCTTGGCTCGCGGCGTGAAGGGGATGTGCCCGCTCGGGGCCTGCTGGCCCTGGCCGATGATCTCCTCGACCTGCTGACGGACGCCCTCAAGCGCGATACCCAGCGACTCCAGCGCCTTGGCGGCGACACCCTCACCCTCATGGATCAAACCAAGAAGGATGTGCTCGGTGCCGATGTAGTTGTGGTTGAGCATCCTGGCTTCTTCCTGAGCCAGCACAACCACCCGCCTCGCGCGGTCGGTGAACCTCTCGAACATTCCCACTCCCTCGACTGCTGCGCCGGCGGCCCGACCCCATCACATCTCGTCGCGATGGATTCAGCACCGTGAGACCACTGTAGTAGCCAAGCGGTCGCGCTGGCGTACCACTGGGGCCGATTCGGTCTCGGCCTGCTCCTCGACGACCCGGCGCGGCCTCGAGTCTTCGCAGCTACCTGACGTCTGGAACAACGCCCTGGACCTGCGATGGATTCCACCGGAAGGCCTTGTCCGCTCAGCGCGAACAAGGCCGGCGGACATTTCCACCTTTCGAGATCTCCGGCCACGTGGTAGCCGGATTCCGGCGGAGCAGCGCACGCCGGTTACCCCGGACAGAGCAGGGCGGGCACGTGCTGTCCCGGGTCGGTTACCGCGTGTCCAGCTGGGGACCGGCCGTTCCGTCGCCCGGGTGAACCTGCCCCGGCGAGCCCGCTGAGGTGACCCGTGCCACATTCAGGACGGAATGCCCCAACCGGGGTCGCGGCCGACCAGGCCGAGCAGTCGGTCGAAGGCCGGGGCGGACGCGGGGACGGGGACCTCGGGGCCGAATACCTTCATCGCCCGGGCCCGCTCCGCCAGTTCGGCGGTGGGGCCGTGCAGGGCGGTCGCCAGGTCGTCGTCCACGGTGAACGCCTGGCCGGTGGCCCGGGCGAGGTCCCAGCCGTGCAGGACCCATTCGCCGAGCACCATCCGCGTGAGCGTTTCGGCGGGCAGTTCGCTGCCGTGCATGGTGACCACGCCCTCCTGGGCGCCCGGCTGGACGAGGGCGTCGGCCATCGAGCCGACCAGCCGCTCCAGTTCCCCGGCCCAGTCACCGCCGGTGAGGTCCACCTCCCGCTCCGCGCCCTCGACCGCGGGCGCGGGCCGCCGGCGCGCGGCCGCCTCCAGGAAGGGGCCCCAGTAGAGGAGGTGGTTGACCAGGGCGCGCACGTCGTACTCGGTGCACGGGGTCGGCGCGCCGAGCTGACCGGGCTCGACGGCCCGGACGACCTCGAGGAAGCGGTCGGCCGAGGAACGCAGGAGGAAGTGCGGATCAGACATGGAGCGATTCAGCCCCAGTCGCGCAGGGGCTGTCTTGTACAAACGCGACAGCTAGCCTGGCTCTCGTGCCACGGCGCATCCCGCAGGGAATCCTGAACGAACGGCTGGCCAGGTCGAAATTCGCGCTCAGCCGCCACGCCCCGGACGCCGCCCTGCGGGAGTTCGTCGAGTACTACTGGATCCTGCGCTGGGATCTGCGGGGCCAGGAACCGCACGAACAGCGCGTGCTGCCCAATCTTTCGGTGCACGCCAGCTTCTTCGGCAAAGCGTCCGGAGTGTTCGGCCCGGCCCATGAAAGCTTTTCGCATCTCCTCGAAGGAGAGGTGCGGGGACTGGGCGTTCGATTCCGTCCCGGCTGCTTCTCCCCATTCCTGGACAGACCGGTCTCCTCCCTTGCCGACACCTCGATCCCACTTACCGAGATCTTCGGCGCGGAAGCCGAGCGCACTCAGCGCGTTGTATCGAACGCGGTGAGCGATGCGGAAATGGTATCGGCGGTAGATCGACTGCTCTGCACAAATGTGCCCATCCTGCCGAAGCGGGCCCGGCACGCCGCCGAGATAGTGGAAGTGATTGCCGAAGAACCGGCAATCGTCCGAGTCGATCAGCTAGCCGCCCGGAGCGGTACGACATCTCGCACCTTGCAACGGCTCTTCCGCGACCATGTGGGGGTGAGCCCGAAGTGGGCGATTCGGGTGTACCGGTTCAACGACGCGGCCCAACGGATCTCGGCCGCGGCGGACATTGATTACGCGGCACTGGCCGCGGAGCTGGGCTATACCGACCAGGCGCACTTCACCCGGGATTTCACCGCGATGGTGGGAACCCCGCCCGCTCAGTACGGCAACGGTTAATCAGCCACCTGAACTGGCACGTTCATACCAATATCAACTCGGACATCAACTAACCGGTTTGAATCTTGGCAAGCTGGCCAACCTCGCGACAAGAGCGCAGCACAAGGGCCGCCGGGATTGCTCCCGGCGGCCCTTGTGATGACTCGAAGCAGGAATCTGCCTTCGGGCGTCAGTTCTTCTTGTGGTAGGCCTCGACCACCTCGGACGGGATACGCCCGCGGTCGGAGACCTGGTAGCCGTTCTTGCGAGCCCAGGCGCGAATCGCCTGGTTCTGCTCCCGGTCAACGGTGGCCGGACGAGCGGCGGCCTTGGCGGTCGGGCGGATCGCGGTGCGCTTGCGGCCACCCGCGCGACGCGCGTGCTCGACGTACTGGGCTAAGGCGTCCCGCAATTCCTCAGCGTTTTCCGAGGAGAGATCGATCTGGTAGCTGACGCCATCCAAACCGAACTCGACGGTCTCCTCAGCCTCGGAACCGTCGAGGTCGTCCACCAGCGAGACGAGGACCTTCTGAGCCATCAGTTTCCTCCTGCTTAGAGCTAGCTAGAATGATCGTAGGGACTCAAGCCCCTGGACAGAAGCCATTGACTATGGACATTAGTACCCGCAATCGCCGCTAAAAGCAAATCCAGATTGCGGTTAGTCCCTCATCCGTTAACCTCCGCCGCCCCAAGCTCACCCTTCCGGGGTTATTCGGGCCGCACGAGCGGGAAGAGGATGGTCTCCCGGATACCCAGGCCGGTCAGCGCCATCAGCAACCGATCGATACCCATTCCGACGCCGCCACTCGGTGGCATTCCGTACTCCAGGGCCCGCAAGAAATCCTCATCCAGCCGCATGGCTTCACTATCGCCCGCGGCGGCCAGGCGGGCCTGATCGACGAGCCTTTGCCGCTCGACAACGGGGTCCACCAACTCGGAGTATCCGGTGGCCAGCTCGACTCCCCGGATGTACAGATCCCACTTCTCGGCGACCCCCGGTTCGGTCCGATGTTGCCTGGTCAGCGGGGATGTCTCGATCGGGAAATCGCGCACGAATGTCGGTTCGTGAAGGTGGTCACCGACCAGGTGTTCCCAGAGTTCCTCGACGAGTTTGCCGTGCCCGAGTTTCGGATCCACCTCGATCTCGCGGGCCTCGGCGAACGAACGCAACTTCGGCACCGACGTCTCCGGGGTGACTTCCTCACCGAGCGCATCGGACAACGAGCCATACATGGTCAGTGTCCGCCATTCGCCGGACAGGTCGTACTCGGTTCCATCCACATGCGTGACGACCTGAGTACCGAACGCGGCTTCCGCGGCCTCCTGGATCAACTCCCGGGTCATCACCGCATTGGTGTCGTAGGTGGCATACGCCTCGTAGAACTCGAGCATCGCGAACTCGGGCGAATGCGACGAGTCGCTTCCCTCGTTCCGGAAGTTGCGGTTGATCTCGAAGACCTTCTCGATACCGCCGACCACACATCGCTTGAGGTAGAGCTCGGGCGCAATCCGCAGGTAAAGGTCCAGGTCAAAGGCATTGGAATGGGTCACGAAAGGCCGTGCCGCGGCCCCGCCGTGCAGGGTCTGCAACATCGGGGTTTCCACCTCGACGAACCCGCGCTGGTGGAAAGAATCGCGCAGCGAGCGCACCACCTTGGCCCGGGTCCGCACCACGTCCCGGGCCCGGGGCCGCAGGATCAGGTCGACATAACGCTGCCGGATCCGGGTTTCCTCGGCCAGTTCCTTGTGCGCGACGGGCAGCGGGCGCAACGCTTTCGAGGTGAGCCGCCAGCCGTCGGCCAGCACCGAAAGCTCGCCTCGTTTGGAAGTGATCACCTCGCCCTGGACGAATACGTGGTCCCCGAGATCGACGTCCGATTTCCACGCGGTCAGGGCGTCCTCGCCCACTTTGGCCAGGCTGAGCATCGCCTGCAACTCCGTACCGTCACCTTCGCGCAATGTGGCGAAGCACAGTTTTCCGGTGTTGCGCATGAACATCACCCGGCCGGTGACGCCCACGGTGTCGCCGGTACCGGTGTCCGCGGGCAGCCCGGAATGGGCGGCGCGAACCTCGGCGAGCGAGTGCGTTCGCGGGACCTGCACCGGATACGGATCAATACCCTCCGCGATTATCCGGTCGCGCTTGTCCCGGCGCACCCGCATCTGTTCGGGCAGGTCATCTTCGGGCATCGCGCGCTCGGAGGCGGGGATATCGGTCATGGTGACATAGGGTACGAACTCCCCGATTCGCTACGCCAACCGGATTACCATTAGGCAGCCAATATCGCGGCGTTATACCTTGCGGACGTGACCGATGCCATGCCCGAATCCGACCGGGAACTGCGGGCCCGGCGCGCCGCCTCGTTCGGGGCGACCGCCTCCGCCTATGCCGAGCACCGCCCCGATTATCCCGTGGCCGCCGTGCGCTGGGGTCTTCCGGACATTCCGGTCCGCCACGTCCTCGATCTGGGCGCCGGGACCGGCAAACTCACCGAGGGGCTGCTGTCCCTGGGCACCCGGGTGACGGCCGTGGAACCGGACCACCAGATGCGCGCCGAGTTGGTCCGCCGATTTCCGGAAGTCCCCGCGTACTCCGGCACGGCGGAACGGATTCCGCTGGGTGACGCGGAAGTCGACGCGGTATTCGCGGGCCAGGCGTTCCACTGGTTCGACGTCGAACCGGCGCTCACCGAGATCGCCCGGGTGCTGCGGCCCGGGGGCACCGTGGTGGCGCTGTGGAACCACGACGACGATTCGGTGCCCTGGGTGGCCGAATTCGTGCGACGGGTCCGGCCCGGGGCGAGCCGCGGGCCGTCGACCGAATCCGCCGAACTGCCCGGGCACCCGGACTTCCGGCCCTTCGAACGGTCCCGGTTCCCGCACGCGCAGCGGCGGACCGCGGCGACCCTCATCGAGACCGTGTCCACGCATTCGCACGTCCTGGTCGCCGAACCCCGGCAACGGGAAGCCGTGCTGCGCACCGCCCGCGAGTTCCTCGCCTCGCGTCCGGAAACCGCGAACGGCGAGTTCGACCTGCCACTCGTCACCATCGCGATCCGCGCCGTCCGGCGGTAGCGCGGGGGTGGCGAAGGCCACCGGGAAGCCGCCGGAAGCGGTGCTAGCGTGGAAGTCGGCGGGCCTTTCCCGCCCCGGACGAGTACGTCGTACCCGGCTTCGACAAGACGGCGTAGAGCGGCATTTCACCACGTTGCCCCTGCGGAGGTCTTGCTCATGTCCTGGCTCGTGCTCGTCGTTTCCGGTGTGCTGGAGACCGTCTGGGCTTCGGCGCTGAACGCGTCGAAGGGGTTCACCCGGCTCTGGCCCAGCCTTCTGTTCGTGGCCAGCCTGGTGCTCAGCATGGGCGGCCTGGCGTATGCGATGCGCGACATCCCGATCGGTACGGGTTACGCGGTCTGGGTCGGGATCGGCGCGCTGGGCACCGCGGTCTACGGGATGCTCGCGCTGGGCGATCCGGTCAGCGCGGGCCGGATCCTGTGCCTGGTCCTGATCGTCGCCGGAGTCGTCGGCCTGAAGCTGCTCTAGCGCTGGTTGCGTTCGTAGACCAGGCGGAGGCCGAGCAGGGTCAGATCCGGGGCGTGCTCGGTGATCGTCTCGGATTCCTCGAGGACCAGCGGCGCGAGCCCGCCGGTGGCGAGGACGGCCACCGGGCCCGGTTCGGCGGTGGACAGTTCGCGCACGATCCGCTTCACCAGCCCGTCCACCTGGCCCGCGAACCCGTAGAGGATCCCGGACTGCAGGCATTCCACGGTGTTCTTGCCGATCACCGACCGCGGCGGCACGAGTTCCACCTTGCGCAGCGCGGCGGCGCGGGCGGCGAGCGCGTCGACCGAGATCTCGATGCCGGGCGCGAACGCCCCGCCGAGGAACTCGCCGCGCGCCGAAATGGCGTCCACGTTGGTCGAAGTGCCGAAATCGACCACCACGCACGCGGTGTTGTGCAGGTGGTGCGCCGCGACGGTGTTCACCAGCCGGTCGGCGCCGACCTCCTTCGGGTTGTCCACCAGCAGCGGCACGCCGGTGCGCACCCCGGGTTCGACGACGACCTTCGGCACCCCGGGGTAGTAGCGGCCCAGCATCACGCGCAGTTCGCGCAGCACCGCGGGAACCGTGGACAGCGCGCTGATCCCGGTGACGTCGTCGGCGTGCTCGCCGAGCAGCCCGCGCATGGTCAGCGCGAGCTCGTCGGCGGTGATCTGGGCGTCGGTCCGCATCCGCCAGTCGCGGACCAGTTCGGCCCGGTCCCCGCGCCCGGAGTACAGGCCGAGCACGATGTTCGTGTTGCCGACGTCGACCGCGAGCAGCA
This sequence comes from Amycolatopsis anabasis, assembly GCF_009765355.1. Classification (GTDB taxonomy): domain Bacteria; phylum Actinomycetota; class Actinomycetes; order Mycobacteriales; family Pseudonocardiaceae; genus Amycolatopsis; species Amycolatopsis anabasis. Next base: position 6,706 of record NZ_VTHK01000018.1, read on the forward strand.
ACTCCGGTCAGCTTTCGGCGTGCAGCAGCGCGTCCAGCCGGGCCGCGTCCACCGTCTCGGCGACCGGGAAGGCCGCGGAGTCGCCATCCGCCTGCGCGCCGAGCGAGACCGTGCCGCTGATCAGGCCGGACCCCTCGGGCGCCTCGCCCGGATCGGTGCCCTGCTGGACGATCCGGTTGTCCGCGTCGACGAACACGATCCGCGGCTGGTAGGTGGCCGCCTCCGCGGTCTCCATCTGCCCGTAGGAAATCAGGATGACCAGGTCGCCGGGGTGCACCAGATGCGCCGCGGCGCCGTTGATGCCGATCACCCCGCTGTCCCGCTCACCCGCGATCACGTAGGTCTCCAGCCGCGCGCCGTTCGTGACGTCCACAATGGACACCTGCTCGCCGGGCAGCAGGTCGGCCGCTTCCATCAGGGTCTCGTCGACGGTCACCGAGCCGACGTAGTGCAGGTCGGCCTGGGTGACGGTCGCCCGGTGAATCTTCGATTTCAGCATCGTGCGATACATCGTGGACTCTCCCTTGTTCCCCTGCGTCCCTATCTCTCCCGCTCGGGCCCGTACCCGGCCGCGGCGCCGAGCAGGACCGGAACGTTGTCGATCAGCCGGGTACTCCCAACCCGGGCGGCGATCAACAAGCGTGCCTCCCCATCGACGGGCGCGGGGCCAAGATCGGTTCCGCGCAAGTCGAGATAATCCACGGTGACCCCGGGGCGCTTCGCGACGGCCCCCCGTGCCGCGTCGAGCACCGCTTCGGCCCCGTGGATACCGGCCTTCGCCCCGGCGGACAGGGCCTCGGACAGCCCGAGCGCCTCGACCCGCTGGTCCGGGGAAAGGTAGACGTTGCGGGAGGACAGCGCGAGGCCGTCCGGTTCCCGCACGGTCGGCACCCCGATCACGCGCGTGCCGATGTCCAGGTCCCGCACCATCTTCTTGATCAGGACCAGTTGCTGGTAGTCCTTTTCGCCGAAGAACGCGTAGTCCGGGCGGACGATGTTGAACAGTTTGGCGACGATGGTGAGCACCCCGGCGAAATGCCCCGGCCGGGACGCGCCCTCGAGTTCGTCGCCGAGCGGGCCGGGATGCACGGTCACCGCCGCGTCCTCGGTGAAGAGGTCGCTGGCCTTGGGCACGAAGGCGATCTCCGCGCCGGCTTCGGTCAGCGTCGCCAGATCGTCCTCCAGCGGCCGCGGGTAGGCGTCGAAATCCTCGTTCTCCCCGAACTGCAACGGGTTCACGAAGATCGAGGCGGCCACCACGGTGTTCGGCACCCGCTTCGCGCGCCGCAGCAGCTCGCGGTGCCCGTCGTGCAGCGCGCCCATGGTCGGCACCAGGGCGACCTTGCGGCCGACCGCGCGCAGCGCCGCGCTGACCCGGCCCACGTCGTCGGGTGTCTGGTAGGTGTTCAGCTCGTTGCGAACGAACTTCGGTGCGGTCACGGTGTTTCCCGCCCTCCGGCGAAGTGGTCGAGCAGGTCGCCGATCTCGGCCGCGCCGTCGGGTGCGAGCAGTCCGGCGGCCGACGCGCGGGCGGCGGTGCGTTTGGCGAGCGTCACATACGCGGGCGCGATGTCCGGCGCCTCCTCGGCGAGCACGCGCAGATGGGCGCGGACCGTACCGGTGTCGCCCCGCGCCACCGGGCCGGTGAGCGCCCGGTCTCCTTGGCGCAACGCGTTGTCCAGCGCCGCGGACAGCAGGGGCTCGAGCATCTTCTCGGGATCGGTGATTCCGGCTTCGCGCAAGAGTTCCGCGCAGTCGGCGGCGAGCGTGGCGAGGTGGTTCGCGCCGTGCGCGAGTGCCGCGTGGTAGAGCGGCCGCGCCGATTCGGGGACCCGCACCGGGGCCGCGCCCATCTCCACGACGAGCGCCTCGCCGACGTTCCACGCGGCCTCGTCCCCGGGCGCGGCGGTGATGCCGACGCTGCAGGCGGCCATGCGATCGAGATCCTCCGGACGGCCGGTGAACGTCATCACCGGGTGCAGGGCGAGCGGCAGCGCACCGGCGTCGGCGGCCGGTCCGAGCACCGCGATGCCGTGCGCACCCGAGGTGTGCACGATGATCTGCCCGGGCCGCACCGATTCGGTGGCGACCAGCCCGCGCACCAAACCGGCCAGCTCGTCGTCGGGCACCGCGAGCACCACCAGATCCGCGCGGCCGACGACCTGATCGGGCGGCAGCAGCGGCACCTCCGGCAGCAGCCGTTCGGCACGGCGCACCGATTCGGTGGAGATCCCGGACGCGGCGACCACGGTGTGGCCGGCCCGCGCGAGTGCGGCTCCGAGAACACTGCCGACCCGGCCGGCCGAGACCACGCCGACCGCAAGCCTGGCGGGGCGCATCATGGCGTGCCCCTGTGGACGCTCATGGCGAAAAACACTCCTCGATTCGTTCCAGTCCCGCTCTGCCGCGGGTACCGGACGACGGCGCGAGAGTAGCTCCCACGCGCGCCGCCCGCCCGGGCCAGGTGACCAGCTTCACCCGTCCCGGGTCACTCCGCCCGGTGAACGCCTGCCCCTAGCCCGGGGCCTCACCACCGGCGAGCCGGACCGCTTCCGCCCGGGAAGCGCGCAGCACCGCGAGCAACTCCGACTGCCGTTTCTTCAGGTCCGCGTCCGGCTTGCCCCGCCGCAGGAACGCGAGCTCGGTCACACTGGCCTGGTAGGCGGCGACCGCCTTCGCCGCCGCGCGCCCGGACTGCTTGCGCGCCTGCCGCCGCCATTCCCGCCGCCCGGGCAGGCTGGCGAGCAGTTCGACCTCGGACGGCGCGATCCACCGGGCCGACGCCATCGCGGGCAACGCGGCCGCCACGATCCGCTGCTCGCGGCGGCGTTGCCACAGCACGAGCATCAGCACGCCGATGAACAGCGGCACCATGATCAGGAAGTAGACGTTGAGGAACGTGTTCGCGCCGCCGATGGTCGCGGCGCCGTTCCACAGCGCGTGCAGGCACACCGCCGCGAGGTAACCGCCGAGCGGGGCCAGGATTTTCACCCTGCGGCTCGCCGCGCCGGCCGCGACGCCGAGGCCGATCCCGGTCAGCACGGCGAACAGCGGATGCGTGAACGGCGAGAGCACCCCGCGCAGCACGAACGCGGCCAGCACGCCGGGACTGGTGCCGTTGCCGAAGCCGTAGTCCGCGAACGCGCGGCCGAAGTAGTAGATGTTCTCGGTGAACGCGAACCCGGCCGCGCTGAACCCGGCGTAGACGATCCCGTCGACGATGCCGTCGAATTCGCTGGACCGCCGCCAGAGCACGAGTGCGACGAACGCGCCCTTCGCCGCCTCCTCGACCAGGGGCGCGGAGAACAGCGCGCTGATCTTGTTGCCGTGCCCGCTGCCGAGCAGCAGGTCGCCGACGGCCTCGGCGGTGGTGTTGATCAGCAGCGCGGTGATCGTCGCCACGCAGGCGCCCCAGACGAACCCGAGCAGCAGCAGTTTCGCGGGTTCGGGCTCCCAGCGGTCGATCCAGAGGAACGCGGCGACCACGATGCCGACCGGCACCAGCGAGGCCACCACGCCGATCACCACCGCGAGCACGCCCACGCGGGCGGTGGCGAGGCCGAACAGCAGCAGCCCGCACAGCGCCAGCGCGATCATCCCCAGCACGGGGAGCAGGACGGTGATCCGGCGCGGCGTGTGCCGCCGCAGGTGCTTCGCGCGCGGACTGGCGGCGCCCGATCCGGGCACGCTGACTGGACCCCTCACGGGCGACAACCCTACGGGTGGCCTTAGTCTTCCGCGCGCCGCCTGCGGCGCGGAGTGGTCTCACCGCCACCGTGCGCGGCGAGCAGCTCGGTCACCGAGCGGCCGGCGGTGTGCGAACCGGATTCCTCGCCCCGGCCGCCGTGCGCCGCGGCCGAGCGGCGGCCGTTCGATTCGCCCGCGTCCGGTTTGGCGTGGCTGCCGGTGGTCCGGTGACCGTTGGCGGCGGCCGGATCCGCCCCCGAGGAATGCCGCGAGCCGTTGCGCTCGTTCCCGGCCTGCCAGGACGGCGGCTCGCCGTCGGGGCGGCGGCGACGGCCACCGCCCGCGGACGGCGTCTGCTCCGGCGCCGCGGGCTCGTCGTCCGCGGCCCGGCGGCGGCGACCACCGGGCCGCCCCTGCGCCTGGAGCTGGCGGACCGATTCCGGCAGCGTCGGGTTGATCGCCGGACGCGATTCGCTCGCGCGGTCGTCGGCGGCGCGATGAGCGCCGTGCCGCCCGGCGGCTTCGGGCTCCGGTTCGGGTTCGGGCTTCGGTTTCGGGGCGGGCGGCGGGGCCGAGAACGGCGGGCTGATCTCGGCGGCCGGGCGCTCCGGCTCGCTCGGCCGCGCGCGGCGGCCGGCTTCGGCGGGCGGGGTCACCGGTGCGAACCCCGGACGGCTCCCCGGATCGGCCGGGGGCCGCACGGGCGGCATCCCGGGGCGGCTGCCCTGATCCGCGGGCGGGAACCCGGAGCGGCTACCGGAATCGGCCGGGGGCACCGGCGCGAAACCGGGGCGGCTGCCGGGATCGGCGGGCGGATTCACCGGCGTGATCCCGTTGCGGCTGCCCGGATCGGCGGGCGGGGTCACCGGGGTCAGCCCGGTCCGGCTGCCGAACGCGGCGGACAGGTCGCGCACCGGCCGGTCGCGTTCCCGGCTGCCGTTGCCGTTCTCGCGGCCGCCGTTCTCCCAGGACGGTTTCCAGTCCGGGTCGATTCCTTGGGCCAGGTCGCTGGGCGGTTCCGGTTCGCGCGCGGGTTTCGCCGGTTCCGGTTTGCGCGGCGGCGGGGGCATGCTCGCCGCCGCGCGGCCGCGCTCCACGCGGTCCATCGCGGGCCGGGTGAGCTCGGGTTCGCCGCGGGGGCGTTCCGGGGCTGGCTGGGCCGGGCGTTGCGGCAGGGGCTTCTGCTGGGCGGCCGCGGGTTTGCCCTCGGCCGGTTTGCGCTGCACGCGCGTGGTCTCGTTGCGGGCCTGCCCGAGCGCCTGTGCCGCACGAGCGGCCGCGCTCCCGGGCGCGGGTTCGCCCACCGGCACCCGGCGGGTCGGCGGGCCGCCGTCCGCCGGTTTCTCCGCGCGCTGCGGTTCGGGGCGGCGGGAGTCCGGGCGGTGCGGTTCGGGCCGGTGGGGTTCGGCGCGCTTGGGCTCCGGACGTTTGGGCTCCGCGCGTGGCGGCTCGGGCACGAGCTGCGTTTCGACCGCGCTCTTGCGCCGCTTCTCCGGCGCGCTCTGCTCGATGACCCGGTCGATCAGCTCGGTCGGGCGCTCGGGCAGGTCCTCGGTCTTCGTGTTCCCGGCGCCGATCTGCGGATGCGCGGGCTTGCCGTTCGCGCCCTGCACGATCCGCTGCTGCTCCAGCCGCCGCATCCGGGTCGCCTGGGCGGTGAGCGCGACGCGTTCGTAGAGCACCTCGCCGCCGAACAGCGACTGCAGGCTCTCCCGCAGCGCGAGCACCTCGGTGCGCAGCGCTTCGAGTTCCTCCCGGGAATCGGCTTCCACCCGGTCCCGGGTCTCCGCCTCGATCTCGAGTTCGTACTCGCGCCGCGCGGCGATCTCGCGTTCCAGCTCCAGCTCGTAGACCGCCTGCGCCTGCGCCACCGTTTCCTCGGTGCTCGAGGCGTGCTTGCGGTACTTCACTGCCAGGAAGGCCCCGATCAGCGCGGCCCAGAGCGCGGCGACGATGCCGAGACGCAGCCATCGCATATCGTTGCTGAGCACGAGCGCGAGGGTCGCCGCGACGGCGAGGATCAAGCCGACTACGAGCCACGGCCCACCGAATCGGCGGCCGCGCGAGTCGTCACCCACGCCAGTCATGCCCAACACCGTACCTTCTGGTTACCCGTCTGAGACCTAGTCGGTACTTCGAGCGGTGGCTCCCGGGCGTTAACCGGTCGGCGGGTTTGCGCGATCCCGGTCACCGGGCTCCGGCGTGCGGCAGCAGTGCTCGAGCCACAACGCGGCCGCTACCAGCACGATCGCGCAACCGACGCCGACCACGGCGCTGCGGAGATCGCTCGCGGCGGCCGGCAGGCGGCTTTGCCGCGGCAGCAGATAAATGAGAATTCCCACCCATGCGCCGGTCATCAGGGCGCCGAGGAGCGAGGACGCCTTGGCGAGTGCGACGGACCGGGCGACCACGATCACCGCGGGCACCCGACCTGCGCGAATCCGGCCGCGAATGACGAAAGCCAGCACGCATTCGATCAGTCCGAGCACGAACAGTGTCACCCCGGCCGCAATCGGTAATTGCGGAATTGAGCCGTACGCGAGTTCGAACAAAAGGTAGGCAAGGGCTAGGCCGATCAGCCCAGCGAGGAAGAGGTCGCGGGGCCGGGTGAAGTGCATGCGATCACGGTACCGAGCGGCCGGGGTGGATCGTGGGATATTTGACTCTCCAGCGACTGGAGGGTTGAGCATGAGGTCCGTGGGCACGAGAACCGTCTTCACCATCGGCGAACTGGCGCGGCGCACGGGGCTTCCCGTGAAGACGATCCGGTTCTACTCCGACGAGGGGCTGCTCCCGCCCACCGACCGCACGCACGCCGGGTACCGGCTCTACGACACCCGGGCGCTGGCCCGGCTCGAACTGGTCCGGACCCTGCGCGAACTCGGGCTCGGCCTGCCCGACGTGGAGCGCGTGCTCGCCCGGGAGACCACCGTGGCGCAGCTCGCCGAGCGGCACGTCGAGGCGCTCGACGAGCAGATCCGGCGGCTGCGGCTGCGCCGGGCGGTGCTGCGCGCGGTCGCGAAACGGGATTCCGAGCTGGAGGACGTGAAACTGATGAACAAGCTGGCTTCGATGTCGGACGAGGAGCGCCGGCGTCTGCTCGACGAGTTCTGGGACGAGGTGAGCGAGGGCCTGGACGTCGACGGCGAGTTCTACGCGTGGATGCGCTCGGCGAAGCCGGACCTGCCCGACGATCCGAGCCCGGAACAGGTCGAGGCCTGGATCGAGCTGGCGGAACTGGTGCAGGACAAGGATTTCCGCCGCCTGATCCGCGGCATGGGCGAGGCGAACGCCGCGGCGCGGGCGGCCGGGGAGGACCTGACCGCGTTCACCGAAGCGCAGCGGCAGCAGTGGTGCACCTGGTACGAGCGGGCCGAGGCGGCCCTGGCCGCCGGGGCGGCCCCGGATTCCGCGACCGGCCGGGCACTCGCCGACGAGATCGCCCGGTCCTCGGCGCGAGCGGACCAGGACGCCGACGCGCCGTCGTACCGGATGGAACTGGCCGACCGGATCGCCGCGGGCGGGGACACCCGGGCGGAGCGGTACTGGCAGCTGCTGGCGATCATCAACGACTGGCCGCCGATCCCGACCCGGATGCCCGCCGCGTTCTGGCTGGTCGACACGCTCCGCGCGAGCGCCTCCTGACCGGGTTGCCCGGGGGCCGATGGCCGGGGTCGTGAGCGTTTAGGCCGGTTAGAACCGGTCTGGCCACTCACGACCCCGCGAACCGGCGGCCATGGCGCCCCAAAACCGGCAGGAAGGGACCTTTACTCCGGTATTTCGATAGTAAATCTCCCTCGCTACCGCCTATCGATAGCGAAGGTCCCTTCCTATCGCGGCCGCAGGATGAGATCGGGGCGGAGGTGGACGCCTTCGCGGTCGGCGGCGGGGAGGGCGGCGAGCAGCGAGGAGGCGGGGCCGTGGCCGGGCAGTACGGCGTCCGGGTCGATTTCCAGCCACGGGATCAGGACGGTCGCGCGGTCCGGGGTGCCCGGGTGGGGCAGCAGGAGCTCCGGGTCCGAGGAGCGCACGTCGTCGACGGTCACCACGTCCACGTCCAGCGTCCGCGGTCCCCAGCGCCGTTCGCGCACCCGGTCCGCCGCCCGTTCCAGCGCCTGCGCGGTCCGCAGCCAGGCCCAGTGGTCCCGGGCGGGATCGTCGGCGACGCACACCGCGTTGAGGAAGTCCGGCTGGTCTTCCACGCCCCACGGTTTCGTCTCGTACACCCCGGAAACCGCCACCAGCGCGTCGCCCAGCCCGTCCACGGCGAGCCGCAGGTACCCGAACCGGTCCCCCAGGTTCGAGCCCAGCGACAGCACCGCGCGGGTCACCGGCGCCGTCCCTTGCGCGACCGGCGGATGGTGACCGCCACGTCGTCGAAGGTCAGCGGGATCGGCGCGGACGGTTTGTGCACGGTCACCTCGGCCGCGTGCAGCCGCTCGTCGGCCATCATCTCGTCGGCGATCTTCCCGGCGACGCTCTCGATCAGGTCGTACGGTTCGCCCGCGACGATGTCCGCGGCCAGTTGCGCCAGCTCGCCGTAGTGCAGCGTCCGCGGCAGTTCGTCGGTCCGGGACGCCTCGGTGAGGTCCAGCCACGCGGTGATGTCCACCACGAACTCCTGGCCGTCCCGCTTCTCGTGCTCGAAAACCCCGTGCCGCCCGAAAACCCGCAGGCCGGTCAGCGTGATCCGGTCGGTCATCCGCGCCGCCAGGCCGCCGCCACCAGCACCGCGTCCAGCGACGCGCCGACCTCGTGCACCCGCACGCCCCACGCACCGGCGGCCGCGGCCAGCGCGGACACCGCCGCGGTCGCGTCCTCCCGGCCGTCCGGCGGCCGCGGCGAACCGTCCACATCGGACAGAAGTCGGCCGAGGAACCGCTTGCGCGAGGCGCCGACGAGCACCGGGAAACCCATCGACAGCACCGACTCCAGCCCGTGCAGCAGGGCCCAGTCGTGTTCGGCGTGCTTGGCGAACCCGAGTCCCGGATCGAGCACGATCGACTCCGGAGCCACCCCGGCGGCCAGTGCCTCGTCGACGCGGGCGGACAGTTCGGCGCGTACCTCGGCGACCACGTCGGTGTAGGCGGCCAGCGCGTTCATGTCCTTGCTGTGCCCGCGCCAGTGCATCAGCACGTACGGGGCGCCCGACGCCGCGGCGACCTTCGCCATCTCCGGATCGGCCAGGCCGCCGGACACGTCGTTGATCACCTGCGCGCCCGCTTCGAGCGCGGCCGAGGCCACCGCCGCCCGGGTCGTGTCGACCGAGAGCCGCAACCCGTCGGCGGCCAGCGCCCGGATCACCGGCAGCACCCGCCCGATCTCGGTTTCCGCGTCCACCCGGGCCGCGCCCGGCCGGGTCGATTCGCCGCCGACGTCGATGATGTCCGCGCCCCGCTCCCACATGGCGTGCGCGTGCGCGAGGGCGTCGTCGAGGCCGAAGTACCGGCCGCCGTCCGAGAACGAATCCGGGGTGACGTTCAGCACGCCCATCACGACGCAGCGCGCGGGCGCGGGCAGTGCCGGGTTCATCGGCGGCCCTTGATCAGGTCCAGCGCCTCCGCCCGCGAACGGGACGAACTCTGCAGAATGCCGCGGACCGCCGACGTCGTGGTGCGCGCGCCGGGTTTGCGGATGCCGCGCAACGACATGCACAGGTGCTCGGCCTCGACCACCACGATCACGCCCCGCGGTTTGAGCCGCCGGTCCAGCGCGTCGGCGATCTGGGAGGTCAGCCGTTCCTGCACCTGCGGGCGTTTCGCGTAGAGATCCACCAGCCGCGCCAGTTTCGACAGCCCGGTCACCTTCCCGTGCCCGTTCGGGATGTACCCGACGTGCGCGACCCCGTGGAAGGAGAGCAGGTGGTGCTCGCACGTCGAGTACATCGGGATGTCGGTGACCAGGACCAGCTCCTCGTGCGCCTCGTCGAAGGTCCGGTCCAGGACGGCGTCGGGATCCTCGTAGAGCCCGGCGAACATCTCCCGGTAGGCGCGGGCGACCCGCTCCGGGGTCTCCCGCAGCCCGTCCCGGTCCGGATCCTCGCCGCAGGCCAGCAGCAGTTCCCGCACGGCCTGCTCGGCACGGGCCTGATCGAACACCGGCCCGTCCGCCTGGGCCGGATCAGCGGCGATTTTCGCCGTCCTGGTCGTCCGCACGCCGCTGCTGGCCTTCCTGCGGCGGCTGCGGCGGCGGACCGCCCTGCCCCTCGCCGGTGGCCGAGAACCAGCCCTGCTCGCCGACGGGCTGCTCCTCCGGAGCCGGGCGCCACGGCTGCGGCCGGCCGCTCGGCGTGGTCGCCGGGGTCCATCCGGGCGGGGCGCCGTAGTTCGGCGGACCGGCCGGGGCCGCCCCCGACGGACCGTTCTGGCCGCCGTAGGGCTGCGGCCAGCCGCCCCGGCCGCCGGAACCGTTCGGGCCGCCGCCGGGCCGCCCGCCGTTCGGGTTGGGGAAGCCGCCGCCGGGCGGAACCGGTGGCGCGTAAGGGTTCGTCGGGTCCGGGCTGGGATGCGGCGGGCCGCCGGGCAGCTCGCCGCCGCCCGGGGCGGTGGCCACCGGGGTCGGCGCGGGCTGCAGCGCCGGGCGCTCCTTCTCCTGCCCCGGCGGGGGCCACGGCTCGCCGCGTTCCATCGCGAGCTCGCGCGGGGTCTTGATCGGCGGCTTGTCCGACGGCGTCCGCTCACCGAACTCGTTGAACACGGTGATGTGCGGCCGCTTCTCCACCGACGCGAAGATCCGCTCGAGATCCTTGCGCTGCAGCGTTTCCTTCTCCAGCAGCTCGATCACCAGGTCGTCCAGGACGTCCCGGTAGGTGTTGAGCACCTCCCACGCCTCGGTGTGCGCGGTCTCGATGAGCTTGCGGACCTCTTCGTCGATCTCGTGCGCGACCTCGAGCGAGTAGTCCGGCTGGCGACCGGCCGACCGGCCGAGGAACGGGTCGCCCTGCTCCTGGCCGTACTTCACCGCGCCCAGCCGGGCGCTCATGCCGTACTCGGTGACCATCGACTTGGCGATCTTGGTGGCCTGCTCGATGTCGCCGGAGGCGCCGGTGGTCGGCTCGTGGAAGACGAGCTCCTCCGCCGTGCGGCCACCCATCGCGAAGACCAGGCGCCCGATCATCTCCGAGCGGGTCATCAGCTCCTTGTCGTCCTCGGGGACGAGCAGGGCGTGCCCGCCGGTGCGCCCGCGCGGCAGGATGGTCAGCTTGTACACCGGCTCGATGTCCGGCATCGCCCACGCGGCGAGCGCGTGCCCGCCCTCGTGGTAGGCGGTGATCTTCTTCTCCTTCTCGGAGATGATCCGGCTCTTGCGCGCCGGACCGCCGATCACGCGGTCGACCGACTCCTCCAGGGCCGCGTTGGTGATCACGTGCCCGTTCTGGCGGGCGGTGAGCAGCGCGGCCTCGTTGATCACGTTGGCCAGATCGGCGCCGGACATGCCCACGGTCCGCTTGGCCAGCGCGTCCAGCTCGACGTCCTGGGCCAGCGGCTTGCCCTTGGAGTGCACCTGCAGGATCGCCCGGCGGCCGCGCATGTCCGGGGCGGACACCGGGATCTGCCGGTCGAACCGGCCGGGACGCAGCAGCGCCGGGTCGAGGATGTCCGGGCGGTTCGTCGCGGCGATCAGGATGATCCCGCCGCGCGAGTCGAAGCCGTCCATCTCGACCAGCAGCTGGTTCAGCGTCTGCTCGCGCTCGTCGTGCCCGCCGCCGAGGCCGGCACCGCGCTGGCGGCCGACCGCGTCGATCTCGTCGACGAAGATGATGCACGGCGCGTTCTGCTTGGCCTGCTCGAACAGGTCCCGCACCCGGGAGGCGCCGACACCGACGAACATCTCGACGAAGTCGGAACCGGAGATCGTGTAGAACGGCACGCCCGCCTCGCCCGCGACCGCGCGGGCCAGCAGCGTCTTACCGGTGCCGGGCGGCCCGTAGAGCAGCACGCCCTTCGGGATCTTCGCGCCGAGCGCCTGGTAGCGCGCCGGGTTCTGCAGGAAGTCCTTGATCTCGTACAGCTCTTCGACGGCCTCGTCGGCCCCCGCGACGTCCCCGAAGGTGGTCTTCGGCATGTCCTTGTTCAGCTGCTTGGCCTTGGACTTGCCGAAGTTGAGCACCCGGTTTCCGCCGCCCTGCGCGTTGTTCATCATCCACATGAGCAGCACGAGCAGGATGCCGAGCGGGATCAGGTAGATGAGCAGCTGGGTGAGGAAGTTCTGCTGGGTGACCGTCGTGCTGAACTTCAGCGGCTGGCCGCCGGACTTCGCGTCGAGGAGCGTGGTGTAGATCTGGCCGGCGGCGTCCCCCGGGTACTGGGTCAGTACCTGGTTGACCTGCTGCCCGTCGACATCGATCTTGTTGTTGAGCTGAAGCTTGAGCTTCTGCTCCTTGTCCTCGAGGCTGGCTTCCTTGACGTTGCCCGACTTGATCTGCGCGATCGCCTGCGAAGTCGGCACCTGCGTGTAGCCGCGGTCACCGTCGAAGATGGTGGAGAACGCGAAATAGAGCAGCAAAACCGCGACGATCCACAGCAGTGGGTTCTTGAGCAGGCGCTTCCGGTCCATATGACTCGGCCGTGGTGGCCTCGACCCTCCCTGGTTAGGCGGTAGATGTGACATCCGCCGTCACGGTGTTGACAACTGCGTACGGGGGACCCGTCGTACCAGGGTACCGTCCGGTCGAAGCGGTCACCTGCGCGAGCCTCCCGCAGGTCAACGGTCGGTGCGGCACCGATGTTCCCCCGGGGGTTTGCGCACGTCAACCGACGTTCGAATGGTGAAGATCAACAGCCCGGAACGGAGAACTCCCTCAGCGGTCGTCGGTGACCCCAGCCACCATCTCACCCAGCCTGGAGCGCAGCGTCTTCGGGTCGGCGGGCGAGACGGTCACCCACTCCCGGCCGTCGGTTCCGGCCCGGGACAGGCTGAGGTACCGGCCGGTCGCGGTGTCGAACCAGGCCAGCACCGGGGAACGCCGCTTGCCGCCGAGCGAGTTCCGGCTGTTCGCGGCGAGCTGACCACCGCGCAGCCGCGGCTGGCCCGCGAGCTTCGCGTAGGCCTCCCGCGGATCGGTGGTGACCTTCTCGCTCAGCGACGTGCGCGGTTTCGCGGGGGCGCGGCGGGCCTTCTTCTCGTCGCCGTCCGGCTCGCCGCCGACCGCGGCCGGGACGGCCGAGCGGATCGGCTGGGTCCGCAGGGCGTCGGCGAGCGGAAGTGTGATGGACGCCTCCGAACCGCGGCGGCCCGGCGGCAGCAGGTCGACCACCGCGGACGCGATTCCCTCGGCGAACGCCGGGCGGATCCAGATGCCCTCGGCGTCCTGGATCGCCAGCACGGCGTTGCGGCCGTCGGACGCGGCGAGGATGCCGATCGGTGGCGCCTGGTAGTCCGGGATGTGCAGCGCGTCGATGCTGATCGCGGGGCGGGCCAGCAGGGCGAGCCAGTCCTCCACGTGCGGTTCGAGCCGGCCCTGGAAATCCCGGATGCCGCGCGCCTTCAGCTCGGCGTTCGTCCGCTGCCGCAGGGCGATCCGCTCGTCCTCGGTGGCGCCGTGCGAGCGCACCTGCAGCGGGTAGGGCACATCGCCCGCGCCCATGGCTTCCCAGAGGAAGTCGAACGCGATCGGCGTGAAGAACTCCTGCGTGCTCACGGTCAGCCTCCCTAAGGTCCTACTCAACGGTAACGCCCCGCGGCACGGGGACGAACTGCCCTTTCCGGCAGCCAGAACGCTCCGGAAATCAGCGCGCCGACGCGGTCGAGTTCGCGGCACCGGCGAGCATCTCGCCGAGCCGGCGCCGCAGGGTCGCCGCGTCCGCGGGCGCGATGGTGATCCAGTCCCGCCCGTCGTGACCGCTGGTCGCCTGCGTGAAGTACCGGCCGGTGTCGGTGTCGAACCAGCTCAGCACCGGCGCCCGGTACCGCCCGCCCATCCGGCCGCGCGCGTTCGCGCCGATCTGGCCGCCGCGCAGCCGGGGCTGGGCGTGCAGCCGGGCCAGCGCCTTGCGGTCCTCGTCCGCGGACGTCCGCCCGTCCCCGGCCCGCCGCTGCAGGAAGTCCACGCCGGAACCGGAAAGCAGTTGCTCGAGCGGCACGGTGATGGACTTCTCGGTGCCGCGCGGGGCGGCCGGCAGCAGCGAGACGATCGCGCTGGCCAGGCCGTCCGGCGCGGTCGGCTGGAAGTGGAACCCGCGCTCGTCCTGCACGACCAGCAGGCCCCGGCCGTTCAGCGCGGAGGCCACCGCGAGCAGCGGTTTCGCGTGCGGCGCGGTGATGTGCACCTCGTCCAGGCTCACCTCGGCGCCCGCGAGCACCTCGAAGAAGTCCTCGATGTGCGGCTCGGGGCGCCCGCCGGGGCCGACCAGGCCGCGCTGCGCGAGCGCGGCCATGGTCTGGCTCCGCAACGAGGCGCGCTCGTCCAGGGTCGCCCCGTGCGAGCGCACCTCCAGCGGGTAGGGCAGATCCTCGGCTCCGGTCGACTCCCAGAGGAAGTCCAGCTCCAGCGGAGTGAGCAGCTCCGCTTTCGCCACGCCTAGTCCTCCTCGTCGTCAGTCCACGCACCGATCACCGGCGGCGGCGTGGCCTGGTTGGCGCCGAAGGCGTCGTCGGGGTCCGGCTCGATCAGGAAGGAGGCGTGCGTGTGCTCCTCTTCCTGCTGTTGCTGCGCACCGGCGGCGCCGGCGCCCATCGGGGTCATCGGCGGGCCGGCGGGCGGCGGGTTCGCGCCCGCGCCGATGGTCCCGCTCGGCGGCACGACACCCTGCTGCGGCGCGTTCGCCGTGGCGCTGTTGCCGACACCGCTCTGGTTGTCCGAGGCGGCCGAGGTCTCGTTGGTCTGCTTGCTGCCGCTGCGGCTGCCCGCGCCGAGCGTCCGCCCGGCCGCGGCGCCGAGGCCGGCGCCCAGCGCGCCCACGCCGAGGCCCTGCGCGATGTTCGCGCCACCGGCCCCGCCGTGCGCCACGGCCTGCCCGGCGTGCGACCCGATGCCGGAGCCCACCCCGTCCGCGGGGCCGCCGACCGGCAGGTCACCGCGGAAACCGGGCTGCTGCGGGCCGGTCTGCACGGCCTGTCCCGCGCCGCCCGCGGCGGCGCTGTGCGTGCCGGCCGCCCCGGCGATGCCGAGGGCGCCGACGTTGACCGCGGACACCCCACCGGGACCGCCGACCGACGGGCCGCCGCTCACGCTGTTGTGGCTCGCGGTCGCCGGGAGCCCGAGGGACTCCGGGCCGAAGCTCGGGGTCGTGCTGTCCACTTCGGACATCGCCTTGGTGTAGGCGTTGAAGTAGGCGACCTGCTGGGCCTTGACCTCCTTGGCCGCGTCCGCCTGCTCCTTCATGTCCTGGATCATCGCGGCGGGACCACCGGCGAGCATCGCGGCGGTCTGCTTCGCCGGGTCGAACTCCTTGGGCGCCGGCATCTTCTTGACCTCGGCGGCGGCCGCGGCCTGCTGCGCCAGGCGGGTGCCCATGGAGTGCGCGGCCTCCCCGGCCTGCGCGCTGGAGTTGGCGATCGCGACCAGGGTGCCCTGCGCGGCGCCGGCGCCCTGGCCGACCCACACGTTGCCCAGTTCGGAGATCGCGTTGTACAGGTCGTTCGCGGCCTGGTGCAGGTCCTTGCCGTGCGCGGTCCAGGCCTGGCCGGTGGACTCCGCGGTCCCGGGGTCGTTGTTCGTGGTCGCGCCGTGGTAGAGCTGGGTGCTCTCCTGGGAGGCCCAGTTCGGCGGGCTGACGATCGCCCGGTCCTCGCCGACCTGGAAGCCGTCCGAGCGGTTGCGCGCCTGCTCGACGATGCCGGCGGTCTCGGAGTTGTCCAGCTTGACCGCGCTGCCCGCGGTCACCGAACCGGTGTCGGTGGGATAGTCGCCGCCGGCCGGCGGGATGTCTTCGCTGCTGTGCTTGCCCATGACTCGGATTCCCCCTGATCTCACGCCTGGCCGGACAGCGTCGACGCGCCACCCTGATCGGTCTGCCGGTAGTAGCCCATGGCCGCGACGATCGCCTGCTCGGCCTGGTCGTACTGGGTGAAGAGGTTCTGCAGCGCCTGCGTGTAGGAGTCGCCGCGGCCCTCGGCCCGCTGGGCGACCTTCGCCGAGATGGCTTCGCCGACCGGGTTGGCGCCGAGCTTGGGCGGTTCCGCGAGGGAACCCGCGCTGCGGAGCAGGCTCTCCACCGCGTCCTTGCCCAGGCGGATCTTCTTCAGCACGGTCTGCGCCGCGTCCGGGTCGATGCCCAGCTGGCCGGTGACCGCCGCGTTGCGGAACGCGCTGGCGTCCGCCAAGCTGTTGTTCCCCATCTCAGTTCTCTCCTGCCCCATAAGTCCGCGTCGGCTACGCGGCTCCCTCTTCGCATAGGTTAACGCAAGCGTTCGTGCCCTATGACGCGTTCCCGAAGGTTAAGGTTCCGCAATTCGCGAACCGGCGCAACGGGGTTCACCAGGAATTATCGTCCCAAGATCGACTTGTCCCGTGAACTGTCAGAACTGTCAGGACGAGTAGACCTTCGGGTCCAGCGTCCCGATGTACGGGAGGTCGCGGTACCGCTCGGCGTAGTCCAGCCCGTAGCCGACGACGAACTCGTTCGGGATGTCGAAGCCGATGTACTTGACCGGAACGTCCACTTTGACCGCTTCCGGCTTGCGCAGCAGCGAGCAGACGTTGAGCGACGCCGGTTCGCGGCTGGCCAGGTTCTTCAGCAGCCAGGACAGGGTGAGCCCGGAGTCGACGATGTCCTCGACGATCAGCACGTCCCGGCCGGCGATGTCCCGGTCGAGGTCCTTGAGGATGCGCACCACCCCGGACGAGGAGGTGGCGGAACCGTAGGAGGAGACCGCCATGAACTCGAGCTGGGCGGGCATCGGGAGGGCGCGGGCGAAGTCGGTCATGAACATCACCGCCCCCTTGAGCACCCCGACCAGCAACAGGTCGGTGCCGTTGGCCGGGTAGTCCGCGGCGACCTTCTCGGCCAGTTCGGTGATCTTGTCTTTGATCTGCTGCTCGGTGACGAGCACGGAGGCGATCTCGCCTTCGTACACCTGGCGTCCCCTTTATGTGGTGGGTTCGGGATTAATCACGTGCAGCCTGCCATGTGTCCGCTGCGCCACCAAGTTGCCGGGCAACCACACGCCGCCCTGTCCGCGCCATCCGCCGATCAGGGCATCCACGGCACGCAGGTGCGCGTCGGTCAGTTCGCGGACGCCCGCGTCGAGGAGCCAGCGCCGGAGCACCCGCCGCCGCAGCGCCGCCGGGGTCCCCACCAGCGCGGACACGTCGATCTCCGGGCCCAGCCCGGCGTACAGCGCGTCGGCGAGTTCGTCGAGCGCCTCGGTGTCCTCGCGCAGTTGCGCCGCCGTGCGGGCCAGGGCCGCGGCGACCCCGCCGTTGAGCACTTCCTCCATCAGGGGGAGGACCTCGGCACGCAGCCGCACGCGGGTGTACCGCGGATCGGTGTTGTGCGGGTCCCGCCACGGGAGCACGCCGAGCGCGGCGCACGCCGCGGCGGTGGTCTCCCGCGGCACGTCCAGCAGCGGGCGGGCCCACGGCGGGTCCAGCGCCCGCATCCCGGCCATCGACCGCGGACCGGATCCCCGGCCGAGCCCGAGCAGCACGGTCTCCGCCTGGTCGTCGCGGGTGTGGCCGAGCAGGACGAGGGCGCCCGCGCCGGGCAGCGCCCCGCGCAGCGCGGTGTAGCGGGCGCGGCGGGCCGCCGCCTCGGGCCCGCCCGGTCCGCGCACGTCGGCGCCGAGCACATCGGCGGAGTCGGCGCCCAGTTCCCGGGCCTTGCCCGCGGCGTCGCGGGCCACCGCCGCCGAACCGTCCTGCAACCCGTGGTCGACGACCAGCGCGCGCACCTTCAGCCCCATCCGGTGGCCGACGTGCGCGGCGGCCTCGGCGAGCGCGAGCGAATCGGCGCCGCCGGAGACCGCGACGCACAGCTCGCCACACGCGAGATGGCCGGTGGTCTCCGGATCGCCGAGGAATTCCCGTACCGCCCGGCGGACCTGGGCGACCGCCGGATGCGGCCCACTCGCGGACGAGTGCCCGTTCACTTGTGGATGCGCCGCACCCATGAGTCCGGATCCGCGATCTCCGCCCGGGTGGGCAGGGTGTTCGGCGAGGTCCACACCGCGTTGAAACCGTCCATCCCGACCTGGTCGACGACGTGCCGGGTGAACGCGGCGCCCTGGGCGTACTGGCGGATCTTCGCGTCCACGCCGAGCAGGCTGCGCAGGACCCGGTCGAGCAGGCCGCCGCCCTTGCGCCGTTCGGTGAACCGGCTGCGGATGGTCTCGACCGCGGGCACCACGGCCGGGCCGACCGCGTCCATCACGTAGTCCGCATGCCCCTCGAGCAGCGTGGACAGGGCCAGCAGGCGGTCGAACACCGCGCGCTGCTTCGGCGACTGCAGGACGTCGGCCAGCGCCAGCGAGCCCTCGGCCTTGGCCCGTTTCGCCTGGCGCAGGGTGTCCGGCAGGCGGCCGACCAGATCGGCGAGGCCGTCGGCGTCCTGGCCGGTGAGCCCGCCGACGAGCCGTTCGACCTCGTCGGCGAAGTAGTCGCGCAGCCAGTCCACCGCGGTGAACTGCAGCCGGTGCGTGCATTCGTGCAGGCACACCCAGAGCCGGAAATCGCGGCCCGGCACGTTCATCGCGCGCTGCGCGGTCACCACGTTCGGCGCGACGAGCACGAGCTGCCCGGTCTTGCCGGGCCCGCCGAACGGGTCGTACTGCCCGAGCACGCGCGCCCCGAGGAAGGCCAGCACCACTCCGGTCTGCACCCCGGCGCCGCCGGCGAGCAGCGGGGCGAGCGGGCCGCCCGGACCGCGCGGGAGCGCCTTGCTGGTGAGCGCGTCGAGCCCGGCCGCGGCCGCCCGCACCCAGCCCGGGCGGTCGACCACTTCGCCGGGGAGCAGCGGGAGCCCCTCGCCGAGCCCGGTCAGCGCGCGCACGTGGGATTCGGCGTCGATGGTCAGCTCGCGCAGTTCGGAGACCGCGAGTTCGGCCTCTTCGCGGGGCACCACCGGCCCGCTGCGGACCAGGAACGCACCCGTCGTCGCGGCCAGGGACCAGTCGACGATCGGCCGCCCGTTCTCCGAAACCTGCTCGCTCACCGCGTTCACCCCTTCGACGCTACCTGCCCCGGGCAGGTGGCGACACAGTGCGCGACCGGCTACCGGCAGCCACAGCCGCGCAGGGCGGCGGCCACCGCGTCCAGGGCGGCGCGGCCGGAGTCCTGCTCGCTGCCCGCGGACATCAGCGCGAAGACCAGCACCCGGCCGTCGGTGTCCAGGACCACCCCGGCGAGCGTGTTCACCCCGGACAGGGTGCCGGTCTTGCCGCGCACCCAGCCCTTTCCCTTGGCCGAACTGGGATCGCCGTAGCGGCCGGACAGCGTGCCGCTGCCCCCGGCCACCGGGAGGCCCTCGAGCAGGGGCCGCAGTTTGACGGTCTTCGGGTCCTTGCCGTCCGGCGCGGCGGCCGCGGCGAGCAGCTGGCTGAGCAGTTTCGCCGGGACCTTGTTCTGCGCCGACAGCCCGCTGCCGTCGTGGAGCTGCACACCGGTGAGGTCGAAACCGTTCTGCGCCAACACGTTCATCGTCGCCTTGGCGGCGCCGGCGAAGGACGGTTCGTTGCCGGTGGCGATCGCGGTCTGCCGGGCGAGCTCGTCCGCGAGCAGGTTGTCCGAGGCCTGCAGGAGCTGGCGGGCGAGTTCGGTGATCGGCGCGGATTTGACCTCACCGAGGACCTTGGCGCCCGGCGGCGCCGTGGTGGTGAGCTGCGGGGCGACGGTCGCGCCGAGCCGCTCGGCGAACTTCTGCGCCAGCGTGCCCGCCGGATCGGTGACCCGGACCGAGTGGTCGTCGGTCGGATTGGTGAGGCCGCCGTCCAGCATCAGCGGAACCACGTTCGCGGTGTACTGCGGGGCGTCCCCGGGCGACCAGCCGTTCGCGGTCACCGGCCCCTTGAAGGCGCTGACGTCGACCTGGACCTTCTTGACGGCTCCGCCCGCGGCCTGCCTGACCTGGTTGACCAGATCGTCGAGGTGCGCGGCGCCGGGATAGACCGAGTCCTTGCCCGCCGGTAGCGAGGACAGGGTCGGATCGCCGCCGCCGACGATGACCACGCTGCCCGGTTCGGTCCCGGCGACCACCTTGGTGGACAGCTGCTTGCCGTGGTCGAGGGCGAGCAGGGCGGCGGAGACGGTGAGCAGTTTGGTGGTGGACGCGGGTGTCAGCGCCTGCGCCGGGTTCTTCTCCCAGAGCGCGGTGCCGGTCGCCGGGTCCACCACGCTGCCGGTGAGCGTGCCGAGCGCCGGGTTGGCGGCCGGACCGGCGAGCGCGGCGGCGACCCCGTTCGCGGTGGGCGTCGGCGCGGACGCGCCGGGCGCGTGCAGGCTCCGGGTGATCGCGACCGGTTTCGGCGGGTCGCCCTTCGGCGCGTTCGGCGCCCAGGGCAGGGCGAGCCGGTTGGACACGGCGGGCAGCGCGAGCGTCACCCCGGCCGCGACGACCACGACGAGGATCAGGGCACCGATGAGCAATCCGCGCCGCTTGCGCCTGGGCCGCGCGGCTTCCGGTTCGGCCGGGGGCTGGGGCCGGTCTTCCTCGGCTTCGCCGGTGGTCGCCTCGGCGGGGCGCAGTTCGCCGGACGGTTCGATCCGCATCGGCTGGGCGTGCGGTGCGACCGGGATGGGCGGCGGCACGCGCGGGCCGGGCCGTTCCGGCGGGGCGGCTCCGTCCCGGAAGACGGGCAGGTCGACCCGGGTCGGCTCCTCCATCTCGGGTGGTTCCGGCCGCGGCGGGCGTTCCCGCCGGGGCGGGAGCGGCGGCTGCGCGGGCGGACCGTCCTGCGGCGGCGGCCAGGGCGCCGCCTGGCGCGGCGGTTGCCGGGGGCCATCCGGCCGGGGATGCGGCCGGGTTTCCTGTTCCGGCAGGGGCGGCGGGACCCGGTGCGGCCGGGTTTCCTGCTCGGGCTCGCGCACCGGCTGGAACAACGAGAACTGCGCGGTTTCCGACTCCTGGTCGGCCGGTTCCCGCTCGGGCGGGCGTGCCCAGGGCGCCTGCTGCTGCGGGAACGCGCCGGGCCGGAACAGCGAACCGCGCTGCTCCGGCTCCCGGGGTTCCGGCTCTTGGGGTTCCGGCTGGAACAGCGCTCCCGGGCGTTCCCGCGCCTTGGCGGCCGATTCCTCCCGCGCGACCTCCGCTTCCCCGCCGGACTGCCGCTCGCCGGTGCGCTCTTCCGCGACCGCATCGACGGGCGGGTCTTCGACGGGCTCCTGAGCGGTGGCCTCCGATCCCCCGGCGGCGGGTTCCGGTCGCCGCTCCTGGGCAGCCGCCTCCTCCCGGGCGGGCGGCCACTCGCCGGGCAGCTCCGGCTCCGCCGCGGGCCGCCGCTCGTCGCCCGATTCGGAGTCTTCGGCGCGTGCCTGCTGTTCGGCGGCCTCCGATTCTTCGACGGGTTCCGGTTCCGCGACCTCCTCGGGCGCGCTCTGTTCTTCCGCCGACTCGTCGGACGCGTCCTGCTCCGCCTCCGGCTCCTCGGCTTCGGCCTCCGGCTCGGCGGAGTCGCCTTCTTCGGTCGAGCCTTCCGCGGAACCATTCCCCGATTCGGGGGCCTTCTCCGGCGCGGCCTCCGGCCAGACGACGTCCTCGGCCTTCTTCTCCCCCTCGGCGGCCTTCGGCCAGGACACCACCGACACCTGCGCCGTGGCCTCCGCGACACCCGCGTCGGACTCCGGGGTGATCTCGCGCACCGGCAGTTCCGCGGTCTTGCCGCTGTCGCCGGACCCGCTGTCCGCGTCGTCCGACGGCCACTGCGGCTCATCCTGCTCCGGCACGCACCCCTCCACTGTGTCGATCCCCACCACGGCGTCCGTCCGCGCGACTTCGCCGCCGGGCGTAGTCCACACTAGTGAGCGTCAAGTCAGCGAAACCGTGAGCCGCCCATGCGGCACGTACAAGACGAGGTCAGCGAGGACGGCGTGGAATTCGACGTCACGATCGAAATCCCCAAAGGGGAACGCAACAAGTACGAAGTGGACCACAAGACGGGCCGCATCAAGCTGGACCGCACGCTGTTCACCGCCACCCAGTACCCGGCCGACTACGGGTTCATCGACGACACCCTGGGCCAGGACGGTGACCCCCTCGATGTGCTGGTGCTCGTCCAGGAGCCGACCTTCCCGGGCTGCCTGATCCGCTGCCGGGCGATCGGCATGTTCCGGATGACCGACGAGAAGGGTCCGGACGACAAGGTCCTCGCGGTGCCCTCGGACGACCCGCGGCTGGAACACCTGCGCGACATCCACCACCTGAACGAATTCCACAAGCTGGAAATCGAGCACTTCTTCCAGGTGTACAAGGACCTCGAACCCGCGAAGAGCGTCGAAGGCTCGCAGTGGGTGGGCCGCGTCGAGGCGGAGAGCGAGATCCAGCGCTCCTACGAGCGCGAGACCGACCGCCTCGCCAAGGAAGCCGCCGACTCCGGCGAGCACTGAGCTTCCCCGGTTCCTTTCATGAGGGGACCCCTCCGGACAAATTTCGTCTGGAGGGGTCCCCTCATGACATTCGGTCCCGGGATCAGTGGGCGAGGGCGAGGGCCGGGGCTTCGGCGGCCTCGTCCTCGGCGCGCCGCTCGAGCGCGGACTTGTCCGAGAGCGGCTTCTCCTTGAGGAACCACACCAGCGCGAACCCGGCGGCCAGCACCAGCCCGCCGACCACGAACACCGTGCTCATCGCGCTGGAGAAGCCTTCCAGGATCGGCCGCGCCAGCGCCGGGTCCAAACCGGACAGGAACGAGGTGTCGTTCAGGTCCATCGACCCGGAGCCCAGCTGGCGGGCGACGCCCGCGTTGGCCGGGTTCGCCAGCGCCGCGGGGTAGGCCGGGGTGGCCATCGCCGACTGGACCGCCGCGGCGATCCGGCCGCCGACCACGCCGAACAGGATCGACATGAACACCGCCGTGCCCGCGGTCCCGCCGATCTGCCGGAAGAACGTCGACGACGAGGTCGCCACGCCCATGTCCTTGGCGGGCACGTCGTTCTGCGCGGCGAGCTGCAGCGTCTGCATCGAGGCGCCGAGCCCGAGGCCCAGCACGAAGGCGATCGCCATGACGGTCGCCAGCGCGGTGTCCACGCCGATCGTCGCGAACCCGAACAGCGCCGCCGACATCAGGCCGAGCCCGGCCACCGCGAAGGCCTTGTACCGGCCGGTCCGCGAGATCACGATCCCGCTCGACATCGTGGCGACCATGATGCCCAGCGTCAGCGGGAGCAGCTGCAACCCGGCTTGGGTCGGCGTCGCGCCCTTGACGATCTGCAGGTACAGCGGCAGCGACATCATCGCGCCGAACATGCCGACGCCCTGCACGAACGTGATCACCGTGCTCATCCGGAACACCGGGCGGCGGAACAACCGCAGCGGCAGCAGGGCGGCGTCGCCCATCCGGCGTTCCACCAGCACGAACGCGATCAGGCCGACGGTCCCCACGGCGTAGGTCAGGAGCGAGAGCGGCGAGCCCCAGCCCCATTCGCGGCCCTGTTCGGCGACGATCAGCAGCGGGACGATGCCCAGCGCCAGGGTCACCGCACCGAGAAAGTCGATCTTCTGCGCCACCCGGGTGTGCGGGATGTTCAGCACCTTGCTCACCACGACCAGCGCGGCCAGCGCGATCGGCACGTTCACCAGGAAGACCCAGCGCCAGCCGGTGACCCCGGCGAACGAGTCGAGACCGGCGAAGAAGCCGCCGACCACCGGGCCCGCGACGCTGGAGATGCCGAACACGGCCATGAAGTATCCCTGGTAGCGGCTGCGCTCCCGGGGCGAGGTGATGTCCGCGATGATCGCCAGCGCGAGCGACATCAGGCCACCGGCGCCGAGCCCCTGGAACGCGCGGAACGCGGCCAGTTCGTACATCGAGCCCGCCATCCCGCTGGCCAGCGAACCGGCCAGGAACAGCGAGATCGCCGTGAGGTACATCGGCTTCCGGCCGTAGAGGTCGGAGAGCTTGCCGTACAGCGGCGTGGACAGGGTCGCGGTGATCAGGTACGCCGTCGTCGCCCAGGCCTGCAGGGTCTGCCCGTGCAGTTCGTCGGCGATGGTCTTCATCGCCGAGGACACGATCGTCTGGTCCAGCGCGGCCAGGAACATCCCGAGCATCAGCCCGGAGAGCACCGTCAGGATCTGGCGGTGCGAGAGGGCGCCGCGCCGGGAGGCGGGTTCCGCCTCGGGCGCCGCGTCGTTCGCCTTGGTCGACATTGCTTGCTCCTCAGGTCCCCAGCAGGTCTGCGTCTCGCAGTTGCTTGCATCATCCAACTACTTGATAGACGCAATGATTCCCGAGAAGGTTGCACTCAGCAACTAAGTTTTCTGTGACCCTGCTCTCCACGCCCCGGGCCAGCCCCCGGTATACGAAAACGCGCGCACTTTCGGAGGCCGGGCTTCCGAAAGTGCGCGCGCTTTCGCGGAATCAGGCCTGGTAACCCGGGATGGGGTAGGCGGTGAGGAGTTCGCGGACCTCGCCCGCGACGGCCTCGATGGCGGCCTCGTCCTCGGCGGCGGCCGCGGTGACCGCGCGGTCGATCCACTCGGCGATCTTCGGCTGGTGCTCCGGCGTCAGGCCGCGCGTGGTGATCGCCGCGGTGCCCAGGCGGATGCCCGAGGGGTCGAACGGTTTGCGCGGGTCGAACGGCACGGTGTTGTAGTTCAGCTCGATCCCGGCCCGGTCCAGCGCCTGCGCCGCCGGCTTGCCGCCGATCTGCTTGCTGGTCAGGTCGACCAGCAGCAGGTGGTTGTCGGTGCCGCCGGAGACCAGGTCGAAACCGCGTTCCAGCAGCGCTTCGGCCAGCGCCTTGGCGTTGGCCACGATCGCGTGCGCGTAGTCGCGGAACTCGGGCTTCGCGGCCTCGCCCAGCGCCACCGCGATCGCCGCCGTGGTGTGGTTGTGCGGACCGCCCTGCAGCCCCGGGAACACCGCCTTGTCCACGGCCTTCGCGTGCTCGGCGTCGGACAGGATCATCGCGCCCCGCGGCCCGCGCAGCGTCTTGTGCGTGGTCGTGGTGATCACCGGCGCGTGCCCGACCGGCGACGGATGGGCGCCGCCCGCGATCAGCCCGGCGATGTGCGCGATGTCAGCGACCAGCACCGCGTCCACCTCGCGGGCGATCTCGGCGAACGCCGGGAAGTCGATGATCCGCGGGATCGCCGTGCCCCCGGCGAAGATCAGCTTCGGCCGGTGCTCCCGCGCCAGGTCGCGCACCTGGTCGAGGTCGACCCGCCCGGTCTCCTTGCGCACGCCGTAGCGGACCGGGGTGAACCACTTGCCGGTCGCCGAGACGCTCCAGCCGTGCGTGAGGTGCCCGCCGTCCGGCAGCGCCATCCCGAGCACGGTGTCGCCGGGTTTGGCGATCGCCAGGTAGGCGGCCAGGTTCGCCGGGGACCCGGAGTACGGCTGGACGTTCGCGTGGTCCACCCCGAACACCGATTTCGCCCGCTCGATCGCGAGCTTCTCGACCTGGTCGATCAGCTGCTGGCCCTCGTAGTACCGCTTGCCCGCGTACCCCTCGGAGTACTTGTTGGTCAGGACGGTCCCGGTGGCCTCCAGCACGGCCTGGGAGACGTAGTTCTCCGAGGCGATCAGCCGGATCTTCTCGTACTGGCGGCGGGCCTCGTCCTCGACGAGCCCGGCGAGTTCCGGGTCGGCGGCGGCAAGGGTGGGGATGGCTGGCTGGTGCGTCATGTCCGTACTCCTGACAGGGCCGGTACTGGCCACACCCAGGCGCGCGGTGCGGGCCGCGTCTTCGCTCCCCGGTGGTGCTCCACCTCGATGGCGCCAGTCGCTGCTGCGGGTCCCGATGCTAGTGGACGTGGCTAGTGGCGCGGTCGAGATGCGGGCGATGTTCGGCACACCACCGGCGAGTGCACCCGTTGGTGCGATCGCAGAACGCCCGACCGCAGGAAGCGCAACGCTTGATCCGCCGCCACCCGCCCACCGCGACCAGTTCGGCCAGCCCGGCCGCGCCCGCGACCAGTTCCCCCGCTCCCCGGAGGGCGGGCACGTGCACGATCCGCCAGGCGCCGCCCGCGCGAACGAGCCGCGGCCGCGCCCCGGCGTCGGCGAGGATGCCGTTCAGCCGGTGCGCGGCCGCGTGCTCGTCCGGCAGCAGCGCCACCACCGCGCACAAGGCGGGGTTTCCCGCCGCCAGCAACCGTTCCGCCACCCCGAGTTCCGGATCCAGCGCGCGGAACGGCGGCACGACGGCGTGTTTGCGCGGAGCCATCACGACTCCACGGAAACTCCCATGGAACGGGCGGTGCCCGCGATGGTGCGCATCGCCGCCTCGACATCGGCGGTGTTCAGGTCGGGCAGCTTGCGCTCGGCGATCTCGCGCAGCCGGTCCCGGCTCAGCACCCCCGCGCTCTCGTGCCCCGGCCGGGAAGACCCCTTGTCTCCCAAGGCTTTCCGGATCAGGAACGCGGTCGGCGGGGTCTTGTACCGGAGTTCGAACGAGCGGTCCTCGAACACCGTGACGACCACCGGCACGACGTCCCCGCGCTGACCCGCGGTGGCCGCGTCGTAGCTCTTCTTGACCTCGACCAGGTTGACCCCGGTCTGCCCGAGCATCTTGCCCAGGTCGACCACCGGCGCGTTGCCCGCGGTGAGTTCCAGGGTGGCCTGGAACATCTGCTTCTTCTGTTTCGGTGGCACGGTTACCCCCTCGGCTGTCCTGATCTCGACAGCCGAGGACGCTAAGGTCTCCAGTTACTGGAGGGTCAAACCCGAAAGCGCGGGCTCAGTCCGGAATGGGCTGGATCCCCTTCGCGTGCCGCTGGGCGAGCTTGCGGTAGATCTCCGCGTTGTGCTCGACCCAGAGCCGCGCCGAATCGGTCAGTTCCACGTGCTTCTTCGCCGGGCTGCCCATCGCGATCATCTCGGGCGGCACCACCATGTTCGGGGTGACCGTGGCCCCGGCCGCGACCAGCGCCCGCGTGCCGATCTCCGCCTTGTCCAGGACGGTCGACCCGTTGCCGATCAGCGCCTGTTCGCCGATCGTGCAGTCGTGCACCAGGCACTGATGCCCGACCGTCGCGTTCTTCCCCACCACGGTCTCCCCGTCGTTGACGTGGATCACCGAGTTGTCCTGGACGTTGGCGCCCTCCCGGATCACGATCCGGCCGAAGTCGGCGCGCAGCACCACGCCGTACCAGACCGAGGCGTCCTTCTCGACGACGACGTCGCCGATCAGCGTGGCGGTCGGGGCGATCCAGGCATCCGGGTGGACGGTGGGGCTCACGCCCTCGAACGAAAACATCGGCATGCGATCACTGTAAGGCGCGGTCACCCGGCAACGGACGACGTGCCCGCGCGGGGGCACGTCGTCCGTGCGACGGGAGCGCTCCTATCCGGCCGCGCCGATGATCAGGTCGACGGCCCGGTCGTTACGCGTGGTCTCCCGGCCGATCACCTCGTCGGGCGGGTAGAAACCGGGGTTCGAACCGCGCGGATACATCTCGAAGGTGTAGCTGAGAATCTTGTGGTTGCCCCACATCCAGTCGTTGACGCTGCCATCGGTGATGTACAGATCGCTGGACTGCTCGGGCGTGTAGTTGTTCGTCGCCGCCATCTGCCGGCCAAGGTCCTGGAAACGCTTCGCCTCGGCGGCGGTCATCCCGGGTGCCGTGTCGTTGTAGGTGTAGCCGTACGGCCATAGCACCAACTCCGAGTACGTGTGGAAGTCGATGTGCGACTTGATCTGCTGCGCACCGCCGACCCGCCGGGAGTTGACCCAGTTCGAGACGGCCCTGGTCTCCGGCGCGGAGAAGGCGGACGGGCCGCGGTAGGTCTCGCTGCTCGGGCTGCCGCTCGAACCGCCGCAGCAACCCCACTGGAAGCCCCAGTTCCGGTTCGGGTCGGTCCCCTGGCCCTGCCGGTTCTTGCGCCACATGTGGTAGCGCCCGCCGGAGATGTCGTACTCCGAACCGTCCGGGTTCACGTTGGGGATCACCCAGATCTCGTGCGTGTCCACCATCTGCTTGATCGACGCGTTGTTCGCGTACCCGTCGGTGAAGCGGTTGACGATGCGCAGGCACATCTCGGTGGTCAGGTGTTCGCGGGCGTGCTGGTTGCAGGTGAACAGCACCTCGGGCTCGTTCTCGTCGGTGCCCGCGTTGTCGCTGATCTTCAGCAGGTTCAGCTCGCGGCCCTCGTAGGACTTGCCGACGCTGGACAGCGTCGCGAGCCCGGCGTGGTCGCTCACCGCCTTCTGCAGTTCGGCGGTCACCTCCGCGTAGGTGTGGTAGCCCTCGTCGCCGGCCGGGAAGTCCGCGGCCACCGCGCCCGGCTGGTCGAGCGGGCGCTGGAAGGCGCCGCGGGATTCGACGGTGAACCCGAGCGAACGCAGGGTGGCGAGTTGCTGCGCGTTCGCGATCACCACGGTCGAGGTGCCGGCTTCGAGCACGTCCACCCCGGTGTTGGCCACCTGGGTCCGCAACTGGGGCGAATTCGTGCCCAGCACCTCGTAGATGTTCTGCTGCGCCTGCGCGCCGGCGGGCTGCGCACCGGTCGCCGGAGCCGTCGTCATACCGGCCAGCAGGGCCAGGATCGAAACGGCGCCGCCGACGGCGAGCACCAACGAACGTCTCTTACGCATCGTCTTCTCCTAGAGTCTGAACGCTGCCTCGAAGGCGCCTTGAGCAGGGACAAGTGCTTTGGCGCGAACGGACGGAGAGTTCACGGAGTTCGGTGATGCGTGGCCACGCGTACCCACTGTGCGGTGGGGCGGGCGGGGGAACAATCCGTAGCAGGTACTGATCTAAAGCGTCTTACTACCCGTAATTCGCGAGACAGAGCGGCTCCATCTCGGCACGCAGTGTGGCGAACGGCCTAGGCCGGACCCGCTGCTGCACGACGGTGCCGAGTAAGTAGGACAGCAGCGCCCGGGCCCGCGCCCGCGGATCGTCGACGTCCAGCCCGGCGAGCAGTTCGGTGAGCAGGCCGGTGACCGAGCGCAGCATCGCGTCGATGGCCTGCGGGTGCTCGGCCCGGCCCGCCGCGACCCAGTACTCGAACCAGAGGAACGCGGCGTTCGACCGCTCGGCGAAGGTCTCCAGGTACGCCTTCAGCACCGCCCAGAGCCGCGCGTGCGGATCCTCGTGGCGGGCGGCGACCTCCCGCAGCGAAGCCAGGAACGCGTTGATGTGCCCGGCCATCGCGCGGTCGATGAGCACGTCGATGTCGGCGAAGTAGTAGTGGATGGCGCTCTTGGTGAGCGGCCCCTCGTCGGCGATGGCCCGCGCGGTGCAGCCCGCCAGCCCGTCCCGGGCCAGCACGCGCCGGGCCGCTTCGACGATCTGTTCCTGCTTCTGCAGCTGGTTGGGCGAGAACTGGCCTCGCCGCCCGGGCGGCTCGACGGGCACGGGGGCTCCTCTCCGGCGGTTTCAGGACGCTCAGCCTAACTCTCAGGACAAAAGTCCTATCGGGTGCCCGGTTCCGGACTCCGTAGGGCTGATGCAACAAATTCGCGGGAAATGAGTGGTGACACACGACGACTGGCGGCGGGGTTGCCGACGGCGGACAATTTCCGTCGGGAGGCTCAATGGAATCCACCGAACGTGCCCCGCTGAGCGCCGACGCGCGGCGGCAACTGGAGACCGAACTCGCCCAGCTGCGCCAGCAGCGGGCGGCGACCGCGCCCGGGCTCGGTGAGCTCGGCGGCCCCGGGGACAGCGCGGACCAGGCCGACGTTCTCGAACGCGCGGAGGTCGCCGCCTGGCTCGACCGGCGGATCGCCGAAGTCACCGACATCCTCGCCCGGGGCTACCCGGTGGAGTCGGGTTTCGCCGACGGCACCAAGATCACCCTCCGCTTCGACGACGGTTCCGAGGACACCCTGCGGATCGTCGCCGTCGCCGGGGGCGAGGGCGGCGGTTCCTCGGTGACCGCGGACAGCCCGCTCGGCCAAGCACTGCAAGGCCACAAGGCGGGCGACACGATCACCTACCGCACCCCCGGCGGCCAGCTCTCCGCCACCGTGGTCTCGATCAAACCCCCGAAGTAGACCTCGCAACGCAAGGGCTCCACACCGACACGGTTGTGGAGCCCTTTCGCGAGTATCGAACCGGCGCTGGTCGCAGACCGAATGACCAGCGCCCGCCACGGTGCGGAGCTCGCACCGTGGGGGTGTGGGGGGTCGCCCCCCACAACGAACAAGCCCGGGGAAGGTGGCCGATTGGCCACCGACCGTCCGGAAGCGAGCCGCCTGCGGGAATCGAACCCGCGACCTATTCATTACGAGTGAATCGCTCTGGCCGACTGAGCTAAGGCGGCATGGCCGGGGTGTGCCCCATCCAGTGGTTGTCAGTGTAGCGGGCGCGGTGCGCGTCACTAACGGCCCCCGTCCTCGTTAGGCTCCTATGACGTCGGTCTCACCGGTGCTGACCGACCTTGTGCCCAGGAGGACTCTCCCTATGCGCGGACGCCTGCCCCGCACGCTGGTTGTTCCGGTGGCCGCGGCCGTACTCGCTTTCTCGGCCGCCCCGGCGCTGGCCCAGACCACGATTCCCACCACGCCGATCCCGCAACCGGCGAACCCCGGTCAGGCGCCCATCTCGTCACCCTCGCAGCCGCAGCCGCTCGGCCACGCGGTCGGCGACGCGGGCACGGCCCTGGGCATGCTGCGGTTGCTGCCCAACGCGGTGCCGACGAACGCGATCCTGCCCGGGATCGGCGACCAGCTGCCGAAGCAGGCGGCGTTCGAGGGCGGCCTGGGGCTGTCCAGCGCGCAGGCGAACTCCGAGGCCTACCTCAGCTACGAGCGCGCGATCGCGCAGGCTTCGCCGTGGGGCGTCTCGGTCGCCGGCAACAGCCCGCAGCTCCCGGGCAGCCTGGCGCAGACCGCGCTGCCGGACAACCCGCAGCCGGTCACCGGCGGGCTGAACTTCCCGCCGAACCCGCTGATCAACCTGAACCTGCTCAACGGCAGCGCGCACGCGCGGTGGAGCCCGACGCTCGGGCCGTGCGTGGGCACGATCTCCGACGCGAACACCTCGCTGGCCAGCCTGTCGCTGCTGAACGTGATCCCGTCGCTGCCCAACTTCAACCTCGACCAGCTCAACGTCGGCGCTGCCAAACCGGGCGCGAAACTCCCCGAGGGCTTCAACCCGGCGCAGGGCCTGCAGGCCCTCGGCGGCCTGCTCTCCGGCGGCGGCCAGACCAAGGCCGACGGCACGAACTCGGTGCTGAGCGTGCCGAACCTGCTGTCTTCCCGGTCGGCGGTCCGTCTCGTGGACCTGCCGGACTCGAAGAACAAGGCCGTGGAGTCCACCTCCACCATGCAGGCGGGCCAGATCGACATCCTCAAGGGAACGCCCCTCGAGCTGACCCTCAAGGTCGCCAGCCAGCCGACCCTGCGCGTGACCTCCACCGGCAAGAAGGAGACCTCGAAGGTCTCCTACACCGCCCCGGTGATCACCGTCGAACGCCAGGGCAAGGTGCTGTACACCCTGGACGCCGCGCATCCGACCAAGGACATCCCGATCGGGCTCCCGTTGGAGGGCCTGACCAACGCGCTCGGCGCGGGCGCGGAGAAGCTCGCGAACGTGCCGGTCGTGGGCGGCCTGGTCTCCATGCTCAGCGGCGCGACCAAACCGCTCACCGAGCCCGCCAAGGGTTTCGTGCTCGATCTCGGGGTGCTGAAGCTGAGCATCGCCGGCCTGGACCAGAAGGGCCAGGACATGACCGACCCGTTCAAGGGCTACCAGCTCGGCGCGTCGGCCCGGATGCTCGACCTGCAGGTGCTGCCGACCAAGGCGCTCAAGGACGTCCTGCCCGCCGACGCGGCGAAGTCGCTGCCGTCGTCGCTCGCGCAGATCTCGCTCGGCGAGCAGATCGCGCGGGCCTACGCGCCCGAAGGCGGCGTGCAGTGCGGCACCACGGCCCCGCCCGCTCCGGGTGGCGGCGAGCAGCCGAAGGGCAACGTCCCGGCGAAACTGGCGCAGACCAGCGCCGCGTACTCGGCGGTCCCGATGTTCTGGACCGGCACCGCGCTGCTGCTCGCCGGGGTCGTCCTGGTCGCCGCGATGCCGCTGCACCGCCGCCGCGCCACCGCGACCGCCCAGCCCCCGTTCAAACCCTCCCCCCGCCCCCGCGACTGACGGGTTCCCCCTTCCATGAGGGGACCCCTCCAGACAGAATTTGTCCGGAGGGGTCCCCTCATGACACTTCGGGGCAGGTGGGGCTACCCGTGGCGCAGGGTGGTGACCATGGCTTCCACGGCGATGCGGGGCTTCACGTTCAACGTGATCGCCTCGCGGCAGGCGAGGACGGCTTCCAGGCGGCGCAGGGTGGATTCCGGGGTCCACTGGGCCGCCGCAGCGGAGATCTGCTGCGCCTGGTCCGGGTGGTTGAGGACCGTGTTCGCACCGCTGCCGGCGACCAGCACGTCCCGGTAGAACCCGGCGAGGTCGACCAGCGCCAGGTCGAGCGTGTCCCGCTGGGTCCGGGTGGCGCGTGACTTCTGCCGCTTCTCCAGCTGCTTCACCGCGGCTTCCGCGGCGCGTTTCGCCGAGGCGACGCCCTTGCCGGTGCCGTCGCCGCCCATCGCGGTGCGGAGCTCGGACTTCTCGGTTTCGTCGCGGGCCTTGCTCTCCTCGCTCGCGTCCTCTTCGGCGGCCTTGATCAGTTCGTCGGCGCACGCGAACACGTCACCGGGGCGGCGCAGGCCGAGCGGGATCCGGAGCACGGCGGCGCGGCGGTTGCGCGAGTTCTCGTCCATCGCCAGGCGGCGGGCGCGGCCCACATGGCCACCGCACACCGAGGCCGCCCATTCGGCGAGTTCGGGGTCGACGCCGTCGCGGTCGGTCAGCACCCGCGCGATCGCCTCCGGGGGCGGGGTCCGCAGGGTCACCAGGCGGCAGCGGGACCGGATGGTGACGGAGACGTCCTCGGGGTGGTCCGACGGCGCGCAGAGCAGGAACACCGTGCGTTCCGGCGGTTCTTCGACCGCCTTGAGCAGGGCGTTCGAGGCGCCTTCGGTGAGGCGGTCGGCGTCCTCGATGATCACGACCTGCCATTCGCCGGTGGTCGGGCGGCGGGCGGCCGCCTGCACCAGCGCGCGCATCTCGGCGACCGAGATCGACAGCCCTTCGGGCACCACGAGCCGCACGTCGGCATGGGTCCCGGCGAGCGCGGTGCGGCAGCCGGTGCACTCCCCGCAACCGGTGCCGTCGACGCACTGCAGGGCCGCGGCGAACGTGCGCGCGGCGACCGAACGGCCGGAGCCCGGCGGCCCGGTGAGCAGCCACGCGTGGGTCATCCCGCCATTGCCCGCGGGCTCCCCGGCGACGATCCGCGCGGCCGAGTTCGCCGCCGCGGAAAGCGTTTCGACGGCCGGTTCCTGGCCCACCAGTTGCTTCCAGACACCGGTCAGAGCGTCGGTCACCGCGCCTCCACCGCTTCGGCCGGGGCGAGCCCGGCCAGCCTGCCGACCAGGACCGCCCGCACCGCGGTCCGCACCCGTTCGCCGACCTCGTCCTCTTCGCCGTCGCCGTCCACCACGACGTACCGGTCCGGATCGGCGGCGGCCATCTCGGCGAGCAGGTGCTGCACCCGCCACTGCTGCTCGACCGAAGCCTTGCCGCGGCCGCCGTTCGTCCCGGGATCGGCGTCCAGCAGCACGGTGATGTCCGGGCGCAGGCGGCCGGTGGCCCAGTCGGCGAGCCCCTCGAGCTCCTCGGCGTCCAGCCCGGCGACCGCGGACAGGTGCGCCAGCGGCGAGTCCACGAACCGTTCCATCACCACGATCGACCCGGAGTCCAGCGCGGGCTGCACGTCGCGTTCCACGATGTCCGCCCGCACCGCCGCGGCGGCGAGCGCCTGCGCCCGCGCGCCGGACAGGGAAGCGCCGGAGACCAGGGTGGCCAGGCGCTTGTCGTCCAGGGCCGGATCCGCGGCGAGCACGACCTTGCGGGTGCCCTGGCTCAGCCATTCCGCGAGCCGGGCCGCCTGGCTGGCCGTGTCGGTCACCGTGGTGCCCTCGACCGCGATGAGCAGCCCGTTCACCCGCCGCGGGCGGCGGCGCAGCGCGTTGCGCAGGTCCGCCATGATCGTCTCGCTGCGGCGCGAATCCATCTGCCGGTAGGCGAACACGCCGACCAGCGCGGCGAGCACCCCGCCGCCGAGCATCACCGGGCGGGTCCCGTCGATGATGATCGGGTTGCCCCAGACGTCGATCGTGCGCGGGCGCGTCAACCCGATCAGCAGCGGCGCCACGGCGACCGAGCCGCCGAGCACGATCTTCATCATCGACTGGTAGATCGCGTTGATCCGGCCGCGGATGGAGTCCTCGACCTGCGAGCCGATGATCGTGATGCCGGTCAGGAACGCGGCCCCGGCGCACGCGCCGACCACCGCGACCGCGATCAGCGAAACCGCCAGGTGCGGGGACATCGCGACGATGATCAGCGCCAGCCCGGCGAACACGATCGCGACGCCGAACAACCGGTCGTGCGGCAGCCGCCGGGCCAGCTTGGGCGCCCCGGCCATCCCGGCGACCGCGCCGAGGAAGACCGCGATGAACAGCAGGCTGAACGCGGAGTCGCCGCCGAGCAGGCTGGACGCGTACGGCTTCGCGGAACCGACCACGGCCCCGCCCGCGGCGAACGCGCCGGCCATCCCGATCAGCAGCCCGCGCACCAGCGGCGTGGTGCGGATGAACCGCATCCCGTCGCGCATCATGGCGAAGAGCCCGGGAGCGGGCTCCTCGGGCGGTTCGGTCTTCTCCTGCTTGGTCCGCACCGGCGCGTGCGCGTCGCGCAGCGAGAGTTCCGGGATCCGGGTCGCGATGATCAGCGCGCTGGCCAGGTACAGCAGGCCGTTCACCGCGACGATGATCTGCGCGAAACCGAGGCGGCCGAAGATGTCCGGCGGCACGTGCAGCGCCGGCCCGATCCCGGTGATCACCGCGTACAGCCCGGCGCCGGTCAGCACCGCCAGGCCGTAGGTCATCACCAGGCCGAGCTGGTTGGCGGTCTCCACCTGGTCCGGGCGGCGCAGCAGGTTCGGCACCGCCGCGTCCTTGGCCGGGATCCAGATGATCGCGCAGAAGCTGACCAGGAAGTACCCGATGAACAACCACAGCGAGGAGCCGACGATCGCGATCGACAGCAGCAGCACGCAGCGCAGCAGGTCGCAGACGATCATCACCTTGCGCCGGTCGAAGCGGTCGGCGATCAGCCCGCCGAGCGGCGCGAACAGCAGCCCGGGCAGCACCATGGTGAGGATGACCCCGGTGAACGCGAAGTTCTGCGCGGTGTAGTTGTCGGTCATCTTGGTGACCAGACCGGCGAGGCCGAGCAGGCTCAGCCAGTCGGCGGTGCTGCACAGGTAGGTGACACCCCAGAGTCTGCGGAAGGGCTTGATCGCCAGCACGCGCCGCACGCGGTAGATCGTGGACGCGTCGGAGCGCGCCGACGCTGGTGCCTCGGCGCTGGCTACCTGCCGCACGCTCTCGCTGATCAGGCCCACCCCTCTAGCTCCCGCGAAGCCGGTGCGGACCCTGGCGCGGATCCCCCGACCGTGTGGCCAGGGTATCTCTGTCCGCTCACGCGCACCGGGCCTGGGGCGTAGATCAGGGACGACCTGGGGGAAGTCCCTTAGCCGAAGAGGCTGGCGATGCTGTCGACCAGGCTCGCCAGGAACGCGAAGGCGATGACGCCGAACAGCAGCAGGAGGGCCACGGCCACGATGACCCCGGTGGACCCGCTGGACGGCTTCGCCAGCTTGATCGACGACATCTGCGGTTTCGCCCGTTTGAGCGGCTTGGCCTCGTCCGAGCGGCGCGGCCCGGTGGGCCAGTTGCGCTGCTGCGGGAGCATGCCCGGCTGCACGGCGGGCGGCTGCGGTTCGGGGGCCGTCGCGGGTGCGGGCGCTGCGGGCGGGTCCGCGGGCGATTCGATGGCGATCCGCGGGGGCTTCCGCGGCGCCGGGTCGCCGTCACCGCCCTCGCGCATCGCCGCGTCCACCATCTCGCGCACCACGTCCGGATCGGGCTGGACCGGGGCGGCGATCCGGATCGATTCGACCTCCCCGGCGCCGTTCGGCCGGGGGCCGGCGTCGAGGCCGGACAGCGGGTCGGCGAACGAGTCCGCCGGGGTCGTCGCCTGGGTGCCGTCGCCGAAAAGGGCGTCGTCCTTGGCCGGGGGCATCCTGACCACTCCTGTGCTCACGGTGTTCACGACAAACCGTCACGTTCCAGGGTAGTGACTCGAACAGCTCACGCATCCGCCCATCGGGCACGGTAGACATCACGCGCTGCGAGGCTCAGCGCCACGTCGTCGAGCAACGGCTGGAAGAAGGATCGCCGGTAGTGGGCGTCCGTGGCGGTGGAGGCCGCGAAGTACAGCCCGGAGAACACGGAGAGGAACAGCGACACCTGGACCAGCGCGGTGCTCACCGGCAGCCGGATCCCGAACAGCGTGCCGGGCGCCGACGGCCGGCCGGCGTACGCCTCGACCACCTCCGGCTGGATCATCAGCGCGCCGAACACGATGAAGAACACGAAGACCAGCACCGCGAACGCGACGATCTGCACGAGCTGGGCGAAGAACAGCACCAGCACGATGTTCGCACGCTCCGTTTTGGACAGTCTACTATGGACTTTGCCGGGCACCTCGCCCTCCAGCGGGGTGTTCCGCAGGAGTTCGGTGAGGTCGCGTTCCGGCCGGGGTGCCGAGCGCAGCGCCCGCAGCTCGTCGGACAGCACCGCGGAGATGAACAGCACGCCGACCACGGCGAGGAAGCCCACCACGACCCAGAGCTGGCGCCTGGTCAGGTGGTCCGCCGCCTGCCACAGCTCACCGGTGAAGAAGCTGAACATCACCACGAGCAGCAGCAGCGGCAGCGCCCGCGAGGCGAGCGTGCCCAGCGTGCCCACCTGCCGCCCGGCGCTGCGCACCGCCCACAGCAGGATCGAACCGGCGCCGATCCGCACCAGCAGCAGCACGAGCAGAACCTGGACGGCGTTCTGCGCCGCGGACATCCAGTACCGGTCGAGCAACCCGGCGGCCCGTTCGGCGGCGGGCAGCACGAACACCTCGACCAGCACGATCGCGATGCCCGCGTACAGCGTCGGCAGTTCGCCGCTGCGGGACACCCACCGGCCGACCAGCCACCCGGCGAGCACCGGGACCACGATCGCGGCGCCGGTCAGGGCGAGGACGCCGAGCACGTAACCGGAATCGCCGAACCGGGCGTCCAGCGCGTCCTGCGGGATGTCGATCATCGGCAGCAGCAGGGACAGCAGCGGCTCGATGCACAGCAGGAACACCAGCGCCGGCACCGAACGCTGCACCAGTGCGCGTCCCCGCGATTCGCGCCGGACCACCATCGGCAGGCCCCGCCGCCGGAACCAGATTTCCGCGGCCAACCTCTGCTGATCCTGCGGCACGCTCTTTCCCTTTCTGCAGACCGGGCGTGATCCTATCGAGGGAAAGATATTGAATATCATTCACGTTAGCTACAGACTTTGGTTCATGCCCAGAACCCGCGCCCTGCTCGCGTCCGTGCTCGTCGGCTGCGGTTGCCTGGCCGTTCCGGACGCCGCGGCGGCCCCCGATCCGGAGCCGTTCCACTGGGGCGTGGCGAGTTCGGGCTTCCAGTCCGAGGGCTCGGCGCCGGACAGCAACTGGCGCCGCTACGCCGAAACCGAGGAGCCCTACCGGAATTCGGTCGACTTCCGGCACCGGTACGCCGCCGATATCGCGCTGGCCAAGGATCTGGGCGTCAACACCTACCGCTTCGGCGTGGAATGGGCGCGGATCGAACCGGCGAAGGGGCGGCTCGACGAGACCGAACTGGCCTACTACGACGACGTGGTGCGGCGGGTGCGGGCCGCCGGGATGACGCCGATGATCACGCTCGACCACTGGGTCTACCCGGGCTGGGTCGCCGATCAGGGCGCCTGGGACAACCCGGCGACGGTCGGCGACTGGCTGGCCAACGCCCGCCGCGTGGTCGGCCGGTACGCGCATCAGGGGGTCCTCTGGATCACCTTCAACGAGCCGGTGATCTACCTGCAGAAGGAGATCAGCGGCCGGAAGCTGAACCCGTTCCAGATCGCCGCGATGCGGCAGCACCTGGTGGCCGCGCACCGGAACGCCTACGACGAGATCCACCGGCTCGATCCGGGCTCCCGGGTGTCCAGCAACCTCGCCTACCTGCCACCGCCGCTGCAGCAGCTGACCGATCCGCTGTTCACCGACGCCGTGGCGGACAAACTGGACTTCGTGGGGCTGGACTACTACTACGGGCTCAGCCTGGACAACCTGACCGCGATCCACGGCGCGACCGGCGAGCTCTGGAAGATCGACCCGCAGCCGGACGGCCTCTACTACGCGTTGCGCGCCTACCAGCGCAAGTTCCCCCGGCTTCCGCTGTACGTGGTGGAGAACGGCATGCCCACCGACGACGGCAAACCGCGGGCCGACGGGTACACCCGCTCGGACCACCTGCGCGACCACGTCTACTGGCTGCGACGCGCCCGGGACGAGGGCGTGAACGTGCTCGGCTACAACTACTGGAGCCTCACCGACAACTACGAATGGGGCAGCTACCGCCCGCGGTTCGGACTGTACACAGTGGACGTCGCGACCGATCCCGCGCTGACCCGGCGACCGACCGACGCGGTGGACGCCTACCGGCGCGTGATCGCCGACGGCGGCGTCCCGGCGGACTACACCCCGGTCCGCCGCCCCGCCTGGTGCGCCTTCGCCGACCTGCGCACCTGCCTCGCCAACCTCCCGTGGCCCTGACCCTTGGTCGAGCGCCTTCGCGCGGTGTTCAATCGTCTTCCCGCGGAATGGCGGCTTCGATGCAGTCGCCGATCCACCCGGCGAGCGCGTCGTTGCTGTAGGCGATCAGGTTGAGGCCGCAGTACGGCATGAGCTCGGTGTCGTACACGGTGAGCGCGTACCGGCCGAGGTCGGTGTCGATGAGGGCGAATCCGTCACGCGGGTATTCGGCGAACATCCCGTCGTAGGCGAGCAGTTCGATCAGGATCGTGCCGACCCGCGGCCGCCCCAGCACCGCGCGCACGGCGTCGAGCTCCGTCCGGTGCGAATCCGGGATGACCCCGGCGGTGTCGGCCCGGATCTGGACGGTGTTCTGCTCGCCCTCGGGGTGGTCCGGCAGGCATTCGATGATCCGCTCCGGGATCTCCCAGCAGGTGGTGCCGCCGCGCACCATCGCGCTGCCGTCCGGCCGCCAGTTCCACACGATGCCGGACTTCTCGTCCGCGTAGCAGCGCACGTCGATCGGGGACGGCCACTTCTCGTGCACGCCGGTCATCACCGAACGGATCGGGCCGCGGAGCATGACCGAGTAGACCCGCTTGCCGGTCTCGTTCAGCTCGCCCAGTTTGCCGATCCCCATGTGTTCCAGCGCCACCGCCAGGGCGTTGTGCTGCTCGGCCTCGGCCACCAGATCCGCGGGGTCCGACGAGCCGGGACCGGGCATGCGCAACATGTCCTCGTCGGTCGTGCCCGGGGCGTACAGGTCGTCGACCATGGCCCGTTTCGGAACCGCGTCCAGGACCGGGCGCACGGCCTCCTCGAAGAGCTCGAACACGGTCGTCATGACGTCGTCCCCCTCGGTGTCCCGTCCCCGAGACACCATACGCACGCGGAAGGTGAAACGGACCACCTTCGGGCGACCGATTACCCCGAAGGTGGTCCCACCCGCTACTTCGCCTTGGCGGTGGACTTGGCCGTGGTCTTCTTGCGAGCCGGGGCCTTCTTCTTCGGCGCCGGGCCCTTCTCCCGCTTCTCGGCCAGCAGCTCCGCGGCCCGCTCGTCGGTCAGCGTCTCGACGTTGTCGGTCTTGCGCAGGGACGCGTTGTACTCGCCGTCGGTCACGTACGGGCCGAAGCGGCCGTCCTTGACGATCATCGGCTTACCGGACACCGGATCGTTGCCCAGTTCCTTCAACGGCGGCTTCGCGGCGGCCTGGCGGCCCCGGCGCTTCGGCTCGGCGTAGATCTTCAGCGCCTCGTCGAGCGTGATCGAGAAGATCTGCTCCTCGGCCGACAGCGACCGGGAGTCGGTGCCCTTCTTCAGGTACGGCCCGTACCGGCCGTTCTGCGCGGTGATCTCGTCCCCGGACTCCGGGTCCTTGCCCACCACCCGCGGCAGCGAGAGCAGCTTGAGCGCGTCCTCCAGCGTGATGTCCTCAATGGACATCGACTTGAACAGGGAACCGGTGCGCGGCTTGGGTTTCTTCGCCTTGGTGGTCTTCTTCCCGTCGCCGTTCTCCTCCGGCTCGGGCAGCACCTCGGTGACGTACGGGCCGAACCGGCCCTCCTTGGCCACGATCTCGTGCCCGCTCACCGGGTCGACGCCGAGCGACCGGCCTTCCTGCGGGGTGGCGAACAGCTTCTCCGCGATCTCCGGGGTGAGCTCGTCCGGCGGCAGGTCGTCCGGCAGGTTCGCACGCTGCGAGGCGCCGTCCACCTCGCGCTCCAGGTACGGCCCGTAGCGGCCGACCCGGACCACCACGGTGTGCCCCTGCTCGTCGCTGAACAGCGGGATCGAGTTGATCTCCCGCGCGTCGATGTCCTCGACGCTGCCCTCGACCAGTTTCTTCAGCCCGCCGAGGCGGCCGATCGACCCGTCCACGCCCATGTCCCCGCCGAAGTAGAACTTCGACAGCCACTGGGTGCGCTGCTCGTCGCCCGCCGCGATCCGGTCGAGCTCGTCCTCCATCCCGGCGGTGAAGTCGTAGTCGACCAGCCGCTCGAAATGCCGTTCCATCAGGCCGACCACGGCGAACGCGACCCAGGAGGGCACCAGCGCGGAGCCCTTCTTCCAGACGTACCCGCGATCCTGGATGGTCTTGATGATCGAGGTGTAGGTCGACGGGCGGCCGATGCCGAGTTCTTCCAGCTTGCTGATCAGGCTCGGCTCGCTGTACCGCGGCGGCGGCGAGGTGGTGTGCCCGTCCGGGTTGAGCTCGGTCGCGGTGAGGCCCTGGTCCTTGACCAACTGCGGCAGCCGGCTCTGCTTGTCGTCGGCCTCGCCGCCCGCCTCGGTGTCCACCGCCTCGACGTAGGCCTTGAGGAACCCGGCGAAGGTGATCGTGCGGCCGGACGCGGCGAACGTGCACTCCTCGCCGCTGGTCGCGGTGCCGGTGATCCGGACCGAGATCGTGGTGCCCTTGGCGTCGGCCATCTGGGACGCGATGGTGCGCTGCCAGATCAGCTCGTAGAGGCGGAACTCGTCGGTCTCCAGTTCGCGCGCGACCTGGCCGGGAGTGCGGAACGTCTCCCCGGCGGGCCGGATCGCCTCGTGCGCCTCCTGGGCGTTCTTCACCTTGCGGGTGTACTGCCGCGGCTTGTCGGCGACGTACTCGGAGCCGTACAGCTGCGTCGCCTGGGCGCGCGCCGCCGAGATCGCCGTCTCGGACAGCGTCGTCGAGTCGGTACGCATATAGGTGATGTAGCCGTTCTCGTACAGCCGCTGCGCGATCCGCATGGTGCGGTCCGAGGAGAACCGCAGCTTGCGGCCCGCCTCCTGCTGCAGGGTCGAGGTCATGAACGGCGCGTAGGGCCGCCTGGTGTACGGCTTCTCCTCGACGCTGCTGACCTTGAAGTCGCGGTCGCGCAGCGCCTGGGCCAACCGGGTGGCATCCGCCTCGGCCAGGATCCGGACGTCGCTCGCGCTCGCCTTGAGCCGGCCGTTCGAGTCGAAGTCGCGGCCGGTGGCCAGGCGCGAACCGTCCACCGAGATCAGCCGGGCCGGGAAGTTCCGCGGGCTCGCCTCGGCGCCCGCGTCCATCGTCGCCGCGATGTCCCAGTAGGAAGCCGAGGTGAAGCGCATCCGCTCCCGCTCGCGCTCCACCACGATCCGGGTCGCCACCGACTGCACCCGGCCCGCCGAGAGCTTCGGCATGACCTTCTTCCACAGCACCGGCGAGACCTCGTAGCCGTAGAGCCGGTCCAGGATGCGCCGGGTCTCCTGCGCGTCGACCAGATCGGCGTCCAGGTCCCGGGTGGCCTCGGCGGCCGCCAGGATCGCCGGTTCGGTGATCTCGTGGAAGACCATCCGGCGCACCGGGATCTTCGGCTTGAGCGCCTCCAGCAGGTGCCAGGCGATGGCCTCGCCCTCGCGGTCGGGGTCGGTGGCGAGGTAGAGCTCGTCGACGTCCTTGAGCAGGCCCTTCAGCTCGGTGACCGTGGACTTCTTGTCCGGGGTGACGATGTAGAGCGGCTCGAAGTCGTTGTCGACGTCCACACCGAGGCGGGCCCAGGACTCGCCCTTGTACTTCGCCGGCACGTCGGCGGCGCCGCGCGGCAGGTCGCGGATGTGGCCCCGGGAGGACTCCACCACGTAGTTGCGGCCGAGGTACGGAGCGATCTTGCGGGCCTTGGTGGGCGACTCGACGATCACCAGCCGTCGACGGCCGGCACCGCCCGCCGGTGCGCCGTTCTTCTTCGTCCGTGTCGATCCAGCCACGCTGTCCCGCTCTCCGCTCAGTCTTCACCGCCGCGCTGCGACGTCTGTTCGACCCGCCAGTGTGCACTCATTCGCACCTCGGTGTCCGCCCAGGTGGCGAAACACGCCGGTCTCCACTGTGATGCGCATCGGTGGAGATCTCGGCGGCGTTTCTTTTCCACACCTAACACGTGACGCCGAGCACGCCACCGCCGGGTACCAGGTAACCGGGC
Source organism: Amycolatopsis anabasis (assembly GCF_009765355.1). GTDB lineage: Bacteria > Actinomycetota > Actinomycetes > Mycobacteriales > Pseudonocardiaceae > Amycolatopsis > Amycolatopsis anabasis. The sequence goes on from NZ_VTHK01000018.1 coordinate 49,085, forward strand.
GCTTACCCGCCGTTCGCAGGTGGCGGCGGCCGATGTCCGGCGATTGACTAACCAGACCCCATCCGTCGAAAGGATCCCACGATGACCAGGCGCCTGCTCGCCGCTCTCGTGACCACGCTGGTCAGCGGAACCCTCGTGCTCGCCGCCGGAACGATCCCGGCCGCCGCCGCACCCGCCCAGCCCGCCGCCGCCGACTACACCGGCATCATCAAGCTGAGCAACTGCTCCGGTTCACTCGTCCGGCTGCCCAGTTCGAAGGACACCGATCCAGCGCTCGCGCTCACCAACGGCCACTGCTACGAGGGCGGCATGCCGGGGCCCGGCGAGGTCATCGTGAACCGGGCGTCCAGCCGCACGATGACCCTGCTCGGCGCGAGCGGCCAGAGCCTCGGCACGCTGCGCGCCGCCAAGGTCGCCTACGCCACGATGACCGACACCGACGTCGCGCTCTACCAGCTGGACTCGACCTACCAGGCGATCGCGAGCCGCCTGCGCGGCAAGGCGCTGGAGATCTCCGACCAGCACCCGGCCGCCGGGAGCGGGATCAGCGTGGTCTCCGGCTACTTCACACGCACCTGGACCTGCAACATCGACAAGTTCGTCTACCAGCTCCGCGAGGGCGACTGGACCTGGAAGGACTCGATCCGCTACACCTCCACCTGCGACACCATTCACGGCACCTCCGGCTCACCCGTTGTCGACAACGCCACGCGCAAGGTCGTCGGCGTCAACAACACCGGCAACGACGACGGCCAGCGCTGCACCTTCAACAACCCGTGCGAGGTGGACGAGAACGGGCAGGTCTACTACAAGCAGGGCCTCACCTACGGCCAGCAGACCTTCTGGTTCGCCGGCTGCGTGAGCGAGGGCAACAAGGTCGACCTCGCCAAGCCGGGCTGCGTCCTGCCCAAGCCCGCCCGCACCGCCGCGGCCGCCGCCTGACACACGACCCGCCTGACACGTCCCCACTGGCACCACCCAGCTCACCGGGTGCGCCGGGCACGGCCCGAACCGCCGACCGCCACGACCCGAAAGTGCGCGCGCTTTCGGCACGGCAGGGGGCGGCTAACCGGCTCGCCTGGCCGGTCCGCTCTCCGGCCAGGCGAGCTCGGCGCCCGCCGGCGGCTCACCGATCAGCTCGGCGAGCGTGGCGAGGCGCCTGCGGCCGGACACCCGGATCGCCGGCCCACCACCGCGCGGGCCGAGCCTGGTGCCGCCGAGGCCGATCGAGCCGATCGCCTCCGCCAACGGGACGTGTGTTTCCGGGGCCCGCTCGTCCAGCGCGAGCAGGTATCCGGCGCCCATCCTGCGCCCACCGGTCAAGACCCACGACCGCAGCACCCCGCCGTCGAGCCGGAACCGGCACGGCACCGCCTTGCCCGCACCCCTGGCCTTGTCCACCCCGTTCTCCCCACCGCACCGCCACGCCGCCGCCAGCGCGATGAGATCCGCCCGGAACGCCGTTCGCACCACCAACCCCTCTTCGTTCTCGTCTTCGTCTTCGGACTTCTCGGGCCGGACGACCTCGGCCCGCACCCCGCACCGTGCGAACTCACCGACCAGGAGCCGCGCGCGCCACGGCTCCCGCACCTCGACCGACAGCCGCGCCGCGGTCCGCCCGAAGCCGACGATCCGGCCCGGGCCGCACAGCACACCGGCCAGGTCGGCGACCTCCGGGCTCCTCGCCTCGGCCGAGAAGAAGGAGAGCTGCCGCACACCTCCACTATAGAACATATGTTCGATTGACGCCAGTCTCGGCGAAAACTCTTGAAGTTGACGTAGCGTCAACCTCTAGCTTGGTGTTCAGGCCGGAACACCGGCCGAAACAGGGGAGACGAGATGGCGTGGTCGATCGCGCAGGTGGCGCGGATGTCGAAGGTGACATCGCGAACCCTGCGGCACTACGACGACATCGGCCTGCTGCCGCCGGCCTACACCGACGACAGCGGACGGCGCTTCTACGAGCGGACGCACCTGGTGCGGCTGCAGCAGATCCTGGTGCTGCGCGAACTGGGCCTCGGGCTGGACAAGATCACCGAGGTGCTGAGCGGGGCGACCGACCAGGTCGACGCGCTGCGCCTGCACCGCAAATGGCTGCTCGAAGAGGCCGACCGGCTCGGCCGGCTCGCCGAGACCGTCGCTCGGACGATCGAACACATGGCAGGAGGGATCAAGATGTCGGTCGAGCAGATGTTCTCCGGCTTCGAAGTGGATTCGGAGCAGGCGCGACGGCTCGCCAAGGAGGCCGAGGAACGCTGGGGAGACACCGCCCGCCAGGCGCACGAGCGGGTCAAGGGGTGGTCGAAGGAGAAGTGGGCGGCCGTCAACCAGCAGGGCGCCGACGCCACGGCGAAGCTCGCCGAGCTGGCCAAGGAGGGCGCGCCGGTCGATGACCCGCGGGTGCTGGACGCGGTGGCCGGGCACCACGCGTGGCTGAGGAACCACTGGGAACCGAACGCCGAGTCCTACACCGGCCTGGGCAAGCTGTACGCCGAGGACGAGCGGTTCCGGACGCAGTACGAGGCGATCCTGCCGGGTTTCGCCGAGTACCTGCGGGACGCGATGGCGGCCTACGCCCAGGCCCGCCTGAGCTAGTTCGCCACAACGGCCGCGGCCGGCGCACGTGCGCCGGCCGCGGCCGTTGTCGTGGGTCAGTTGGCGGGGGTGCCGGAGGTGCTGAGGCTCGGCGAGGGGCCCCCGGGCGCGGTGAGCTGCTGGCACGAAGGGGCCCGGCCGGCCGCCCCGGCGAGGTCCGGCACCGCGTCGAAACCGCCCAGCAGATTGATCTTGGAGACCTCGTTCAGCGGGCCGCTGGCGTCCACCAGGGCCTGTTTGTTCTCCGGAGAGCCGACCGCGGTCGCCTCCAGCCGCTGTTTGGCCGCCGTGGTGCGGCTCAGGACCCCGGTGAACGTCCCGATCGCGTTGTTCCGGACGCCTTCGCCGCCCGCCACCGGCGAAGGCGGCAGCGAACGCAGGTTCCGCACCGTCCGGTCCAGGCCGGAGGCCATCGCCCCGAGCACCGCACCGGAGCTCTGGGAGGCGCGTTCCGCGCTGCTGGGATCGACGATCGGCATACCGGAAAGGGTCTGCAGGAGCTGTCCCACCGCGACGCAGTACCCGTCGGCCCAGTGGGCGACGACCGCCAGCCGCTCGGCTTCGCCCTGGGAGACTCCGGGGCCCTCCGGTTCCGCACCGGACTGGGCTCTGGGGGACATCATCGACGGCTGCTGGCCACATCCGATCAGGGAAAAGCACAATCCCGTTGCTATGGCGGCGAAAACGGTCCTCCGCGGCCGCACGCGAACACCTCCCGAAAACATGGGCCCAGCCGCCTCGACGGTACCGAGCCCGCCGCGCGACGCAAGTCGCCGGGGATCATCACTGTCCGTGATCCCCCTGGTGTCCCGCTGACCAGCCCGGACATGAGTCGGGCCCGACACGCTCCTGCGTGGCGGGCCCGACCTGGATAACTGTCAGGAAGCGTTGGCTTCCGCCGAGCTGTTACTCGGAGTGTCCGCGATCACAGTTCCGCGGCGCTTGGAGATCACGATCGCCGCCACGATGACCGCGACCGCGACGAGCGAGATGGTGATCCGCAGTCCGGTCGAAGCGTCCGGGCCGATCGAGAACTGGACCACCGCGGGCGCGATCAGCACCGAGACCAGGTTCATCACCTTGATCAGCGGGTTGATGGCCGGACCGGCGGTGTCCTTGAACGGGTCGCCGACGGTGTCGCCGATGACCGTCGCGGCGTGCGCCTCGGAGCCCTTGCCGCCGTGGTTGCCGTCCTCGACCAGCTTCTTCGCGTTGTCCCACGCGCCACCCGAGTTGGCGAGGAAGATCGCCATCAGGGTGCCGGTCGCGATCGCACCGGCCAGGTAACCGGCCAGCGCCCCGGTGCCCAGGCCGAAGCCGACGGCGATCGGCGCGAACACCGCGAGCAGGCCGGGCGTGGCCAGCTCCCGCAGCGAGTCCCGGGTGACGATGTCGACGACCCGGCCGTACTCCGGCCGCGTGGTGCCCTCCATGATCCCGGGGATGTCCCGGAACTGGCGCCGGACCTCGTAGACCACCGCACCGGCGGCCCGCGACACCGCGTTCACCGCGAGGCCGGAGAACATGAACACGACCGCGGCGCCGATCATCACGCCGACCAGGGTGTTCGGGCTGACGATCGCGTTGACGAACGACTTGACGCCCTCGGCCGAGGCGCCGATGTCGGCGACGGCCTTCGCGATCGAGTCCTGGTAGGAGCCGAACAGCGCGGTGGCCGCCAGCACGGCGGTCGCGATCGCGATGCCCTTGGTGATCGCCTTGGTGGTGTTGCCGACCGCGTCCAGCTCGGTGAGGATCTGCGCCGCGTCCTCGTCCACGTCACCGGACATCTCGGCGATGCCCTGCGCGTTGTCCGAAACCGGGCCGAAGGTGTCCATCGCGACGATCACGCCGACCGTGGTGAGCAGGCCGGTCCCGGCCAGCGCGACGGCGAACAGGGCGACCGTGCCACCCAGCAGGTAGGCGCCGAACACCGCGGCGCCGATCACGATCGCGGTGTACACCGCGGACTCGAAGCCGACCGAGATACCGGACAGGATGACCGTGGCGGCGCCGGTCTCGGAGGTCTTGCCGACGTCCTTGACCGGCTTGTGCTCGGTGCCGGTGTAGTACCCGGTGAGTTTGAGGATGACCGCGGCCAGCACGATGCCGATGATCACCGCGACGGTGGCGATCACCGCCGGGTTGCCCGCGATGCCCGCGTGATCCGCGCCGAAGTCGGCGAACGAGCTGGGCAGGAACGCGAACGCGGCGATCGTGGAGAGCACCGCGGAAATGCCCGCGGAGATGTAGAACGACCGGTTGATGGTGACCAGGCCACCCTCGCCGGACCGCGCCCTGGTGATGTACACGCCGATCACCGCGGTGATCACGCCGATGGCCGGCACGATCAGCGGGAACAGCAGGCCGTCGACGCCGAACGCGGTGCTGCCGAGGATCAGCGCGGCGACCAGGGTCACCGCGTAGGACTCGAACAGGTCCGCCGCCATCCCGGCGCAGTCACCCACGTTGTCCCCGACGTTGTCGGCGATGGTGGCCGCGTTGCGCGGGTCGTCCTCGGGGATGTTCTGCTCGACCTTGCCGACCAGGTCGGCGCCCACGTCGGCGGCCTTGGTGAAGATGCCGCCGCCGACCCGCATGAACATCGCGATGAGCGCGGCGCCGAAGCCGAAGCCCTCCAGCACCTTCGGGGCCTGGCCCGCGTAGGCCAGCACCACGACCGCGGCGCCGAACAGGCCCAGGCCCACGGTGATCATGCCGACGACGCCACCGGTGCGGAATGCCACCCGCATGGCCTTTTCCCGGCCACCTTGTTCCCGGGAAGCGGCGGCCACGCGCAGGTTCGCCTGGGTGGCGAGCCACATGCCGAGGTAACCGATCGTGAACGAGAACGCGGCACCGATCAGGAAGAACAACGAGCGCCCTATCCGCTCGTTCCAGTCCTCCGCGGGCAACGCGAACAGCAGCAGGAACACGACCACGCCGAAAATGGCGAGTGTGTTGCGCTGCCGTTTGAGATAGGCGGCCGCGCCTTCCTGCACGGCCTTGGCGATCTCCTGCATCTTCGAGGTGCCCTGGCCGGCGGCCAGCACCTCCTTGAGCAGGATGTAGCCAACGACCAGTGCGGCAAGAGCCACCACGGCGACCACGGCCACGATGCCGTAATCACCCCCGGAGAGCTCGAGGCCCTCCGCGAGGAACTGCCGGGACATTCGTCCTCCTGGAGACGTCGCATGTCGTCAGCGGCGGCCGAACTGCCGAAACTGCCCGAGCCGACGCTGGCATGGGATCTACACCACAGGTGGTGTGGTTGGCCGGAGTGTATTGGTACTGCATTCCGCGTCGGCAAGGAGTCCCATCGAGAATACCGTGCGTAATTGCTGTGAGACTCCTCACTAAGGTCGATTTCCAAAGCGGCACACCGGGTTTTGCCGGTCTGTCGGTCCGTTGTGCCAAGCTCGGCACGTGGACCACGCGGCAGACGGCGACCGGGCTCGGCACCTCCTGCGCCGGGTCACCGCCGGAATCCCCGAACACCGCGATCCGGTCACCCACGTGGCCGAGCAGCCCGCCCGCGAGGCCCGGTTCGCCGACTGGCCGTCCTGGGCGCCGCCGGAACTCGTCGACGCCCTGCGCGCCACCGGCGTGCCGCGGCCGTGGGCCCATCAGGTCGAGGCGGCCTCGCTCGCGCACTCCGGGCGGAGTGTGGTGGTGGCGACCGGCACCGCGTCGGGCAAGTCGCTGGCCTACCAGCTCCCCGTGCTCTCCGCCCTGGCCGGCGACGACAGGGCCTGCGCGCTGTACCTCTCGCCGACCAAGGCGCTGGGCGCCGACCAGCTCCGCTCGGTGTCCTCTTTGGACATCCCGGACGTGCGGGCGGCCTCGTACGACGGCGACACCCCGATGGCCGAGCGGGACTGGGTGCGCGCGCACGCCCGCTGGGTGTTCACCAACCCGGACATGCTGCACCGGGGCATCCTGTCCGCGCACGGGCGGTGGGCCCGCCTGTTCAAGCGGCTGTCCTACGTGATCGTCGACGAGTGCCACAGCTATCGCGGGGTGTTCGGCTCGCACGTGGCCCTGCTCCTGCGGCGGCTGCGGCGGGTGGCGCGGCGGTACGGATCGTCCCCGGTGTTCGTGCTGGCCTCGGCGACCACGGCCGATCCCGGCGAGTTCGCCGCCCGGCTGACCGGGGTCGACTGCGTGCCGGTGACCGCGGACGGCTCGCCCCGCGGCGCCCGGACCGTGGCGCTGTGGGAACCGCCGCTGCTGGACGAGCTCTCCGGCGAGAACGGCGCCCCGGTGCGGCGTTCCGCCGGGGCCGAGGCGTCCCGGATCCTGGCCGAACTGGTCATCGAGGGCGCCCGCACGCTGACGTTCGTGCGGTCCCGCCGGGGCGCCGAGCTGACCGCGCTCGGCGCCCGCCGCATCCTGTCCGAAGTGGACTCCTCGCTGCCGGGGCTGGTGGCCGCCTACCGCGCGGGGTTCCTGCCCGAGGAACGACGCGCCCTGGAACGGTCGCTGCTCACCGGTGACCTGCTCGGCGTCGCCTCCACGAACGCGCTCGAACTGGGTGTCGACATCGCGGGCCTGGACGCGGTGGTGCTGGCCGGTTACCCGGGGACGCTGGCCTCGTTCTGGCAGCAGGCGGGCCGCGCCGGGCGCGCGGGCGACGGCGCGCTGGTGGTGTTCGTCGCGCGCGACGACCCGCTGGACACCTACCTCGTGCACCACCCGGCGGCGATCCTGGACCGCCCGGTGGAAACGGCGGTGCTCGACCCCGCCAACCCGTACGTGCTTGCGCCCCAGCTCGCCTGCGCCGCGTCGGAACTTCCGCTGACCGCCGACGAACTGGAGCCGTTCGGCGGCGAAGTGGCCCGCGAGGTGCTCGACTCGCTGGTGGCGGACAAGCTGCTGCGCCGCCGGCCGAGCGGCTGGTACTGGACTTCCCGGATGCAGCCGCACCGGGACGTCGACATCCGCGGTTCCGGCGGCGAGCAGATCGCGGTGGTCGAAGCGGAGACCTCGCGGCTGCTGGGCACCGTGGACCCGGGTTCCGCCTGCAGCACGGTGCATCCCGGCGCGGTGTACCTGCACCAGGGCGCGTCGTACGTGGTCGACGAACTGGATCTGGAGTCGGCGCTGGCCCTCGTGCACGCGGAGGATCCGGAGTGGAACACCTCGGCCCGCGAAGTGGTGGACATCGCCGTGCTGCACACGCAGCACCGCACGGACCACGGCGGGGTCAGCGTCTGCCTCGGCGAGGTCTCGGTGACCTCGCAGGTGGTGGGCTACCTGCGCCGGTTGCCCTCGGGCGAAGTGCTCGACCAGATACCGCTGGACCTGCCGCAGCAGGAACTGCGCACCCGCGCGGTCTGGTACACGATCTCGGAAGAGCTGCTGACCGGGACCGGCGGCGCCGAGAACCGCGGCACCGGGAACAGAAGTGGCAGGGCACCGGGGGGCGCCGGGCTCGATCCGGCGCGCGTCCCCGGTGCCCTGCATGCCGCCGAGCACGCGGCGATCGGCCTGCTACCGCTGTTCGCTACGTGCGACCGTTGGGACATCGGCGGAGTCTCCACCGCCCTGCACGCTGACACCGGGGAGGCGACGGTGTTCGTGCATGACGGTCATCCCGGGGGTGCGGGATTCGCCGATCGCGGCTTTGCCGCGCTGGTCCCGTGGTTGGCCGCTACGCGGGAGGCGATCATCTCCTGCGAGTGCCCGACGGGCTGCCCGTCCTGTGTGCAGTCACCAAAATGCGGGAATGGCAACGACCCACTGGACAAGGCGGGGGCGGTGGCCGTACTCGGCACCGTGCTGGGGGCGGTACAACCCGGCGCCCGGCACGACCACGAGGTCCATCACGCCGCGGAGGGCTCCGCGGCGACCAACTGCTGAGTGCTGCTCACGTGCTCGCCGTCCAGGGCACGCACGAGCACTTCGTGCACCGCGTGCGCGGCCGGGAGCTGCCATCCCCAGACCTCCGGCTTGACCCGCCAGTGCACCACTCCGTGCTGATACGGCGTGGGCGGCAACGGAATCCAGCTGTCCGCACCGTGCACGCGGATGCCGCGGTGCTCACCGAGTTCCGCCGGCACCCGGTCGGCCGCGGTGGTCAGGAACAGCCACCGGCCGTTCGGCATGGCGACGATCGGCGCGGGGTGCCCGGTCGCGCGCAGCAGGCGGGCGGCCCGCCGGCCCAGCTCGTCGTCGACCTCGACGGCGTCGAGCACCGTGCCGGTCGCCACGAGCAGGCTGTACGGCGTTCCGGTCCACCAGGACGCCACCTGGTGCGGGTGCGCACCGAGCCGCTCACGCCAGTCCGCGTGCGCGGGCACCGGCCCGAACCAGGCCGCGTCCGGCTCCGCGCCAGGCGCGTCGTCGTCGGCGACCGCCGGATAGGTGCCCGGGAACACCGGCCAGCCACGCCAGGCGAGGCCGATGGCTTCGGCGCGCAGCTCGATGCGGAACGCGCCGCGCCAGCTATCCGACCAATCCGTGTCCAACATTGCTTGCTCTGCCTCCTACCTCTTCCACCTCAGGCGGGGTGGGCTGTCTCACTCAAATAAACGGCAACTTGCAAAGTGCCGGTAGGGCCCCAGCGGCAACCGGCGGTTGCGGCACGATGAACGAACGGCGGCCCACCGTTCGACCGAACGCCGCCCGTCCACCCGTCGCGTGAGTCATCCCCACCCGGGCCTGGCCCACATACCGCCTCGCCTGCACGGTTTTGCCTTGACGCACAACACATCTGCACGTGCATCGCCCGCCTGACCGGGCCCGCGCCGCCTACCGCTCGCCGTACACCGGCGTCGGTGAACGGTCGACCGGCCCGGCGCGGGCCCGCGCGGCGGCCGGTGCGAAACCGTTCAGCGCGCCCGATAACGGGCACTCGACCTCGACCAGCGCGTCCGGCCCGTCGAGGCGGCAGCTGATCAGCCGCGCGCCCATCCGCCAGACGACCCAGCTCGCGCGCTCGCAGGCCACGCCGACGCCGTCCCGCGCGCGACCGGCGGCGGCCAGGGCAGCCAGGTCGGCCGCCCCGCTCGCCCGGTGACGGGCCAGTGCCGCCGAGCCGAGCCAGCACAGCAGCCCGGTGACCAGGAGCAGCCCCGCGATCGCCGCGGCGGTCCACACCGTCGCCATCCCGGCGTCGGCGGACATCCGCCGCGCCCGGCTACGGCGGCGCACCGGGAGCCTCCGGCTCGGGTTCGAGCACCGCGTAGGCCGAACCGCGCAGTTCGACACCGGGCAGCAGCCCACCGGCGGGCGCGGCGCGCACCTCGATCTCCACGGTCCCGGACTCGGTGCGCACCGCCAGCCGGGCGCCGGCGGGCGCGATCTCGGCCACGGCCTGGTCGGCGAGTTGCCGGTCCCCGCGGGCGACCAGCCGGGCGGCCTCGCGGGCGGCGTCGACGCAGCGCAGCTGATCGGCCATCGCGACGAGCGCGGCGAGCGCCATGCCCAGAACGAAGATCAACGCTCCCACGGCGATCGCCGCCTCCACGGTGACCGCGCCGCGCTCGGGATCGCCCCGTGCGGCCACCCCGCCCTCACGCCACGAACGAGAGCGCACGTTCCACCAGCGCCTTCACCCCGTCGGTGATCGTGTCACCGGTGAGGACCAGGTAGAGCACGCCCGCGAACGCCGCCGCGGCGATCGTGCCGATCGCGTACTCGGCCGTGCTCATTCCCACGTCTCCGGCGAACGGCGAACGCCATCCGGGCGACCACCACCGGCGTGACCGGTACTTCCGTTGAGCGATCATGTCGAAATCCCTTCTCGGTTGCGGTTTCCTATCTTGTCCACAGTGGACGCTTGGTGATCAGTGCGGCAGGGCGAGCCCTTCGGCCAGGCCGAGGACGACCGGGAGCACCCCGAGGCAGAGGAACGCGGGCAGGAAGCACAGGCCGAGCGGCCCGGCGATCAGGACGCCCGCCCGCTGCGCCCTCGCCTCGGCTTCGTCGCGCATCGAGTCACGTACGCACGCCGCCAGTTCCGCCGCCACCCCGGCCAGGGCGGTTCCCGAGCGCGTGGTGCGCTGGGCGGCCCGGGCCAGTTCGGCGGTCGCGGGGCAATCCCGTGCGGGCGCCCAGGCTTCGCGTTCGCCCGCGCCCAGGGCGAGCAGTTCGGCCGTGGACCGGAGCGCGGCGGAAGCGGCCGGCTCCCCGGCGCCGTCGGCCACCGCCCGGATCGCCACCGGCACCGGCAGCCCGGCTCGCAGGCAAGCCGCCAGCAGGTCCCAGGTCGCGGCGAGCCGAAGCGCCTCGGCACCTCCGCCCGCGCGACGGCGCCGTGCCCACCACCGCGCGGAAAGCCACGCCAGCCCGGCGACCGGCCCCGCCAGCACGACCCCGTGCGGCCAGCCGCCGAGGGCGATGGTCAGCGCGCCCGTCCCCGCGGCCAGCCAGGCCGCCGGGGCGCGAGCCGGGGACGGCCAGCGACGCGGGTCCCGGCGCGCGGGCGGGCGCAGGCGAGCCAGCCGGGATCGCGCGACGCGGGGTTCCGGCGCCACCAGCAAAGCGGCGGCGATCAGCGCCGCGGCCGCGCCGGTCATCGCGGCACCGCCGGTTCGGTCAGGCGGGCGCTCCAGGCGGTTCCCGCCCAGATCAGGGCGCATCCGATGACCAGCAGCGCCTGCCCGGGCGGGGTCGCGGTGAGCACCCGCAGCGGATGCGCCCCCATGGCCTCGCCCAGCGCGACCCCGGCCGCGGGCAGCAACGCCAGGACGAAGGCGCCGGCCCGGGGACCCGCCATCCTGGCGCGGGTCTGGTCCGCGAAACGGGCGGTCGCCGCGAGGTCCCGCCGTACGGCGTCAAGCACCTCGGCCATCGGGAGCCCGTGCCGCCGGGCGAGCGCCCACGCCCGGGTGAGCCCGCCGAGCGCCCCCGCCGGAGAGAGCGCCTGATAACCGGAGTGACCTGTGGAAGGCGAGCACCGGAACTCGCCGGTCGCAGGCCGCGGCGTCGAGGTACGTCCTCCCGCCGAGGCGGCGTCCAACGCGGTCGCGGCGGCCAGCGCGGCACCGAGATCGCCGCCGAGCCGGGCCGAACCGGCCACCGCTCGCATCGCGGCCGCCGCTGCCGCGGGTGCGTCGGTGGCGGCCGATTCGGCGGCCACCGCGGGGTGTGCGCCCGCCCGCAATTCGGCCACCATGGTGCGCAATGCCTCGGCCATCGCCCGTGCCGAGGCGATCGCGTCGCTCGCCCGCGACCGCAGCCGCCACTGCCGCCATCCGGCGGCCACGAGCAACGCGGCGGCGACCGCACCCGCCGGCCCCGCGAACGCGGCGGCCGGGAGGATCACGAGCACCGGCAGGCAGCAGGCGAGCCGGACCGGGACGCGCGGGAGCCGGGCTCGGCGCGCGTGCAGCAGTCTGGCGAGCCGTGTTTCCGGACACCGGGCGGGCCAGCAGAACAAGGCGGCCGCGCACAGGAAAGCGCTGGGGCTCAACACGGTGCTCGCACCCCTCGCCGCTCGAGCAGTTCGGTGAGCAACGCTCGCGCCTCGGTCCAGGCGCCCGCGCGCCACACCGGCCGCACCCGTACGCCGCCGTCGTCCCGCTGCAGGACGCCGATCTCGGCGAGTCGCCGTGCCCCGCCCGATGCGCGAGTCATGTGCAGCACGACCTGAACCGCGGCGGCGAGCTGGCTGTGCAGCGCGGCCCGGGACAGGCCGCCGAGCGCGGCCAGCGCCTCCAGCCGCGCCGGTACCTCGCCGGGCGAGTTGGCGTGCAGCGTGCACGCCCCGCCATCGTGCCCGGTGTTCAGGGCGGTGAGCAGTTCGCAGACTTCGCGGCCGCGCACCTCGCCGACACCAGGCGATCGGGACGCATCCGCAGCGCCTGCCGGACCAGATCGCGCAGGGTGACCTCGCCCGCGCCCTCCACATTGGGCGGGCGGGCGACCAGCCGGACGAATTGCGGATGCTCGGGCTGCAGCTCACCCGCGTCTTCGACGCAGACGATCCGTTCCGCCGGCGGGACGCGGCCGAGCAGCGCGGCCAGCAGCGTGCTCTTCCCGGCACCGGTGCACCCGGTGACCAGGAACGCGAGCCGTGCCACCACGAGCGCCTCCAGGAGGCGCTCGCTTTCGGCGCCGAACGTGCCGAGTTCGCGCAGGGCGCGCAAGTCGTGCACGGCCGGGCGCAGCACGCGCAGGGAGACGCAGGTGCCGTCCGCGGCGACCGGCGGGAGCACGGCGTGCAACCGGATCCGGCCGTGCGGACCCGCGCCGGGGAGCCAGCCGTCCACGTAGGGCCGGGCGTCGTCCAGCCGCCGCCCGGCGGCGTGGGCGAGCCGCTGGGCGAGCGTGCGGACCGCCTCCTCCCCGGAGAACCGCACCTCGGTGCGGCGGAGCCCGCCCGCCCCGTCGACCCAGACCTCTTCCGGGGCGGTGACCAGGACATCGGTGGTGCTCGGATCGCCGAGCAGCGGCTCCAGCGGGCCTACGCCGACGAATTCCCGGCGCATCAGGCGCAGGGTGTCCAGCACCTCCGCGTGATCGACGGCCCCGCCGGCTTCGGCGCGCACCGCGGCGGCGACCGCCGCGGAGTCCGCGGGGTCCCCGGCGCCCGCGAGCCGCAGCCGGACCCGCTCGACCAGATCGTCGTTCATCGCGGCGCACCCGCTTCGGAGCGGCCGGAGCGGGCCGCGGTCAGGACCGCCTGCGCGGCGGTCGCCAGCGGGCCGCGCGGACGCGGCGCGAACTCACCGCGCTCGAGCGCCTTGGCGAGGCCGCGTTCGGCGGGCATGTCCGCGATGAGCGGTACGCCCACCACATCGGCCACGTACTCGGCGTCGAGACCGTCCGGGGCGGGGCCGCGGACGACCACCCGCACCCGTCCCTCGCGCTCGCCGAGGCGGTGGAGCACGCATTTCGCCGCCAGGCAGGCCCGCACCTCGGCCGGGACGACCAGGACGAGAAGGTCGGCCTGGTCCGCCGCGGCCGCGGCGCCGGCGCCGAGCTGGCGGGGCAGATCGCAGACCACGACCCGGCCGGACCGCCGCCCGGCTTCGACCACGGCCTTGACCGCCTGCGCGGTCGGGCCGAGGCTCTCCCGGTCGCACGAGATGAACGACAGCCGCCCGTCGCCGTGCCGCCGCTCGGGCAGCGCGGAGTGCAACGCGGGCATCGACACCCGCCCGGAGCCGACGCGGAGCGCGGGCCAGCGCAGGCCGCCATCGAGTTCGGCGCCGAGGAGCAGATCGATCCCGCCGCCGAGCGGATCGCAGTCGACCAGCAACGCGGGCCCCTCGCGGGCCGCGGTGAGGCCGATGCTCGCGGCCAGCACCGAGGCGCCCGCGCCGCCCCGGCCGCCGAGCACTCCGACGACACAGCCGCCTTCGACACCCGGGCCCTCGACGACCTCGGCGAGCTCCGCGATGAGTCCGTCCTCGCCTTCGGGCAGCGTGACGACCCGTTCGACACCGGCCTCGAAAGCACGCTGCCAGGTTTCCGGCGCGGGCGGCCCTTTGCTGACCAGGAACACGCCGCGGCGGCGCGGCAGCTCCGGCTCGACGCGGACCACGTGCTCGTCGAGGAGTACGAGCGGCGCGTGCGCCCAGCGGCCGCGCGCCGCGACCAGATCCGGGGCGCGTTCGGTGTCGCACCCGACCGCGGCCGCGAGCCGCAGTATCTCCTCGATGACCGTGTCGTCGCAGCCGACGACGAGTGGCCGGTTCTCCGTCATGGCAAACCCCCTGTGCAACCGTCCCCAGTGGACTCTCCGGCCTGGGCGAAGGCTTGGTCGCGGCCGGAAGTCCACCGTCGCGCCGGGGGTGCGGGCGGGACAAGGCGGTGTTGATCGGCTTGTGGACAACCGGGGTGCTGTGGACAACCGGCCGCGGTCCCGCCCCGGGCGCGCACGCGTTGTCGGGGGTGTGCGGGAGAATGTGCGGGGACCGCGCGGCACCCGCGAAAGCACCGGTGAAAAGGGGCGACCCCCGCCAGGGGGGAGGGACGGGGGTCGCCAGGGGTTCAGCCCCGGGGGGTCGGACTGAACCGGTCCGGTGAAACACCGGACGGCCTAACTGTAACTCGCCGACCCCCGAGTTGGCGCTCCGCACGCCACCCACAATTCGATAACGGCATGGGCAATCGATTTCCACTCGGGTCGCGTAATTTCCGTCCCACACCCGGCGTTCGTGCCTGTCCCACCAAGCGGACGCCGAGTTCGCCCGTCCGCGTGGTTACCGATAACAGCGCGCGCTCGCGTTCTCACCCCGGGTACGAGACCAGGCCGCGAATCGCGCCCACTTATCCTGGGGGCGTGGCCGACTCACCCAGCTCGCCGCCGAGCGCGCCGATCGATCCCGCCCCCGCGGCGACCCGGGTCGCGGCATTCTTCGATCTCGACAAGACGATCATCGCCTCCTCCAGCGCCCTCGCGTTCAGCCGCCCCCTGCTCCGGCAAGGCCTGATCAACCGCCGCGCCGCGTTGAAGAGCGCGTATGCGCAACTGGTCTTCTCGCTGTCCGGCGCCGACGCGAGCAAGACCGAGCGGATGCGCGCCGAGATCTCGGCGCTCTGCGCGGGCTGGGACGTCGCCCAGATCCGCGCGGTGGTCAACGAAACCCTGCACGACGTGGTCGATCCGCTCGTGTACGCCGAAGCCGCCGAACTCATCAGCCGGCACCAGGCCGAAGGGCACGACGTGGTCGTGCTTTCCGCGACCGGCGAAGAAGTCGTGGCGCCGATCGCCGAGATGCTCGGCGCCACCCGCAGCGTCGCGACGCGGATGGAAATCGTCGACGGCCGTTATTCCGGCCAAGTCGACTTCTACTGCTACGGCGAGCAGAAAGCGGTCGCCGCCCGCCGCCTCGCCGCCGAATACGGGTACGACCTGGCAAGTTGCCACGCCTATACGGATTCGAGTACGGACATTCCGTTACTGGAGGCCGTCGGCCATCCCCATGTGGTGAACCCGGACCGGGCACTGCGCAAACTCGCCGCCGAACGGGACTGGCCGGTGCTCGCGTTCTCCAATCCCGTGTCGCTGCGCAACCGGATCACCGGCCCGTCCGCCGCGGCGGCCGTCGCGCTCGGGGTGGGCGTCGGCGCGGTCGCCGCGGGTGTCACCTGGTACGGCCTGTCCCGCCGGAAACGGGAGAAGTAACCCGTTCCGGCGAGCAGGTCGCAGCTCGCAAATTGCGCTGGGATCAAGCGGATTCGTCGCCCCCTGTGCGTGCCGGACCCGGTAGCCACCCACACGGCGGTACCCCCGCGAACCACCACCCTCCGGGCACCTTGCCGCAGGTCGCGGAGGGTGCGCGCGCTCACTAAATCGAGCCTCTGTAACGGTGCACCCGTCCGCGCCCTTGTAGTGACGGCCGTCACTGGGTAGAAAGTAGGTGCGGACATCTTGATGGCCAGGGAGTAGGCGAAGAGAAGCCTTCATCCACCCCATGAGATCTCCGTGCGCGGACTCCGGGCACCCACGCGCAGCACGCCGCGGGAGGCTTGTCGTCTAGGGACTGCGTACCGGGACGCCGGACGCCGAGTCCAGGTAGGTACGACTGGAGTTGCACGCTTGGTCACCCGAGCAGTCCGCGCGAGCGGGCCCCTGTTCAGTTGGCATACGCCAACTTCCCAGGGGCCCGTTTTGTTGTGGGGGGCGACCCCCCACACCCCCACGTTCCGAGTTCCTTGCGTTGGTAGGGCTGGGCGCGTGGGGTTTGGACCAACGCCGGTTGGGGCTTCGGGTGGCTGGGGCCGGTTGGGTTGAGGATTTGTTGGGGTGGGGCCGCGTGTTGCGGGGGCAAGGCGGAACCTGGGCTGGTGTAACGATTTCGGGGTGGGGGTTGCGGTGGGTACTCCGAACGGCACAGTGGGTCGTTGACCTGGGGGGAATCGGTTAGTAGCTTCCCGGTGCCGGTCGATTCGGGTGAGGATATTTCGGATCGCCGGGGTGGTTCTTCGGCGTGGCGCGGTGGCGTCGCGCGACCCGACTAGGGAGGCTGTCGTGACCGTTCGGCATGCGCGCACCCGGAGGTTCCATGCACTCGCGGCGTCGTGCGCCGGACTGCTCGCCCTTTCCGGCATCTCCGCCGCGAGCCCGGCCGCCGCGATGAGCGCCGAGCAGCAGGCCGAGCTCGAATCCTCGGCATGGGCCCGGCAAGCGTTGCGCGGAATGACACTCGAGCAGAAGGTCGGGCAGCTCTTCGTCGCCGACGTCTGGGGGAAGTCCGCGACCGAGGTCAACGACGGCAACCAGAAGAAGTACGGCGTCGGCACGGCCGCCGAGGTCGTCAAGAAGTACGGGGTCGGCGGCGTCATCTACTTCAACAACCCGGGCACCGACAACGTCGACGATCCCGTGCAGCTCGCCCGGTTCTCGAACGGGTTGCAACGCGCCGCGCTGGGCTCCGGCACCCATCTGCCGCTGATCATCTCCACCGATCAGGAAGGCGGCCGGGTCACCCGCATCGGTGCCCCGGCGACCGAATACCCCAGCAACATGGCGATCGGGGCGGGGCGCAGCACCGAGGACGCGCGCACCCTCGCCGGGATCAACGGCCGGGAACTGCGCGCCATGGGCATCGCCCAGGACTTCGCACCGGACGCCGACGTGAACTCCAACCCCCTCAACCCGGTCATCGGATCGCGTTCGTTCTCCTCGGATCCCGCGCTGACCGGGCAACTGGTGGCCGCCGAGGTCAACGGGTACCAGCGTGCCGGCAGGGCGACCGAGACGGTTTCCTCTTCCGCCAAGCACTTCCCCGGCCACGGCGACGCGGCCACCGACAGCCACACCGGCCTGCCGGTGATTAACCGGTCCGCGGAGCAGTGGCGGGCGATCGATCTGCCGCCCTTCAAGGCGGCCATCGACGCCGGCATCGACTCGATCATGACCGCGCACATCACCGTGCCCAGCCTGGATCCCTCCGGCAACCCGGCCACGCTGTCCAAACCGATCATGACCGGTTTGCTGCGCGACGAGCTGAAGTACGACGGCGTGGTCGTCACCGATTCGCTGCAGATGGAAGGGGTGCGCAAGCTGCACCCCGACTCGGAAATCCCCGTGCTGGCCATCGAAGCGGGCGTGGACCAGATGCTGATGCCGCCCGATCTCGGCGTCGCGATCAAGGGCGTGCTGGACGCCGTGCGCGGCGGCCGGATCACCGAGCAGCGCATCGACCAGAGCGTGCAGCGCATCCTCAAACTGAAGTGGAAACGCGGAATCCTGGCCAAACCGTTCGCCGACGAGCACGCCGTGGCGCGGAAGGTCGGCACCCGGGAGAACCTCGCGAAGATCCAGGCCATCACCGACCGCACCACGACCGCGCTGCGCAACGACGCGGGCCTGCTGCCGCTGAAGAACCCGGGCAAGGTCCTGGTCACCGGCTGGAACCGGCCGGAATACCCCGGCTACCCGGCGGAACCGGTCGCCGCGCTCGCCAAGGCGCTCGGGGCGACCGCGCTGTCCACCGGCACCGCCCCGAACGCGGCGAAGATCGACGCGGCGGTCGCGGCGGCGAAGAACGCCGACACCGTGGTCGTGCTGACCAACGGCCTGCGCACCAGCGCCGCCCAGCGCGACCTGGTCTCCGCCTTGCAGGGCACCGGAAAACCGGTCATCGCGGTGACGGTCCAGGAACCGTACGATCCCGGTTACGCGGACGTGCCGACCTGGCTGGCCACCTACGACTGGCGGGACGTGACCATGAATTCCCTGGCCAAGGTGCTTCGGGGCGAGCTGGCGCCGCGGGGCAAGCTGCCGGTCGACATCCCCACCGGCGCCGATCCCGGCAAGGTCCTGTTCCGCTTCGGCCACGGGCTGAGCTGGTGACCGTCAACCGCCGCCGGTTCATCACCGCGGGCGCGCTGGCCACCCCGGCCCTGGCCGCGAGCTCGTCCCTGGCCGCCGCGGAAACCGAAGCGAACACGGGAATCGTGACGACCGGCGCGGACGTGCTCGCCACGCGGGGCTGGCGCGCGCTCGCCGGGCGCAAGGTCGGCGTGCTGTCCAACCCGACCGGCGTGCTGGCGAACTCCGACCACATCGTCGACTCGATGGTCGCGGCCGGGACCCGCCCGGTGGCCGCGTTCGGCCCGGAACACGGTTTCCGCGGCAGCGCGCAGGCCGGTGGGTCCGAAGGCGACTACACCGACCCGCGCACCGGCGTCCCGGTGTACGACGCGTACGGCGTGGACGCGACCAAGCTCGCCGGGATGTTCACCAAGGCCGGTGTGGACACCGTGGTGTTCGACATCGCCGATGTCGGCGCGCGCTTCTACACCTACATCTGGTCGATGTACACGGCGATGGTGGCCGCGGCGCGCACGGGCGCCGCGTTCGTGGTGCTGGACCGGCCGAACCCCTTGGGCGGCAAGGCTTCCGGGCCGACGCTGGATCCCGCGTTCGCGTCCGGGGTCGGCCGGAAGCCGATCGTGCAGCAGCACGGCATGACGGTCGGCGAGCTGGCGCGGTTCTTCGCCGCGGAGTTCCTGCCCGGCGAGGGGACCGCACTGGCCAAACTGGACGTGGTCGCCGTGCGCGGCTGGAAGCGGGACCGCTTCTTCGCGCAGACCGGGCTCGGCTGGACCCCGCCGAGCCCGAACATGCCCACCCCGGACACCGCGCTCGTCTACCCGGGAACCGGGCTGTTCGAGGGCACGGTGTTCTCCGAGGGCCGGGGCACCACGCGCCCGTTCGAGATCATCGGCGCGCCCGGGCTGGACTGGCGGTGGCGGGAGAAACTCGGCGAGGCCGGGCTGCCCGGCGCGCGGTTCCGGGAGACCTACTTCGTGCCCACCTTCGGCAAGTTCACCGGCCAGACCTGCGGCGGGGTGCAGCTGACGATCACCGATCCCCGTTCCTTCGACGCGATCCGCACCGCGGTCGCGATGATCGTCACGGCGAAACGGTTGCACCCCACCATCTTCGGCTGGCGAACGGACAACTTCATCGACAAGCTGTCCGGTTCGGACCGCCTGCGCACGATGGTCGACCGGGGCGCGGACGTCGACGAGATCGTCGGCGCCTGGCGGGGCGAGCTCGACGAATTCACCAGGAAGCGGCAGCGGTATCTGATCTACCGGTAGAGGCAGGGGACAATGCGTGCTGGCAAGTGGGTGGTCGCGTTCGTCGTCGCGGTCACGGCCCTGACCATTCCGGGAGCGAGCGCCATCGCCGAGCAGCAGGCCGCGACGGGCCGGTTCGACCGCCCGCGGCACGGGTTCGCGCCCGCGCACACGGTCCTGCGCGAGGGCGGCCCGGCCGAGGCCGGTCTCGACCCGGCGCCGATCGCCGCGGCGGAACGGTTCCTCACCGGCTGGACCGAACCGGACGCGAGCGGGCATCCGCACTTCTCCGGGGCGGTCGGCCTGCTCGCCCACGACGGCGTGATCGCGGCCCGGTTCGCCGCCGGTGGCGCGGTGCGTTACGCCGACGCCGCGGGCACCGAACTGCCCGCGGACCGGCAGGTGCCGATGCGCGCCGACACGATCTTCGACATCGCCTCGATCTCCAAGCTGTTCACCTCGATCGCGGTGCTGCAGCTCGTCGAGCGCGGCCAGGTCGCACTGGACGCGCCGGTCGTCGAGTACCTGCCCGAGTTCGGGGTGAACGGCAAGGGATCGATCACCGTCAAGCAACTGCTCACGCACGTGTCCGGCCTGGACGCGGATCCGATCCCGTCGCTGTGGGCGGGGTATCCGGACATCCCGTCGCGGCGCAAGGCCGTGCTCGACAGCCCGCTGAAGGACGCGCCGGGGACCACGTACCGGTACTCCGACATCAACCTGATGACGCTGGGCTTCCTGGTGGAGAAGCTGACCGGCGCCACCCTGGACGCGGTGGTGCGCGACCGGATCACCGGGCCGCTCGGCATGACCGACACCGGCTACAACCCGCCCGCGTCGAAGCTGGACCGGATCGCGGCGACGGAGTTCCAGTCGAACCCGCCGCGCGGCATGGTGCGCGGTCAGGTCCACGACGAGAACGCGTGGTCCCTCGGCGGGGTCTCCGGGCACGCCGGGGTCTTCTCCACCACCGGTGACCTGGCGATCCTCGGCCAGGCCATCCTCAACGGAGGCGTCTACCGCGGGCAGCGGATCCTGCGCCCGGACACCGTGCGGACGATGCTGAAGAACTACAACCAGGCGTTCCCCGGGGACGAGCACGGGCTGGGCTTCGAACTCGACCAGCCCTGGTACATGGGCGGGCTGGCCGCGCCGGGCTCGGCCGGGCACACCGGGTTCACCGGCACCTCGCTGGTGATCGACCCGAAGTCCCGGTCGATCGCGACCCTGTTCACCAACCGGGTGCACCCGACCCGCGGCTGGGGCACGATCAATCCGGCCCGGGAGGCCTGGGCGACCGCGCTGGCCCGTTCGCTGGCCGTCCTCCCGGTGCGCGGTCCGGACGCCTGGTTCAGCGATCTGGGCAATAACGGCAAGGCAACGCTCACGACTCCGCCGCTGCGTCCGCACGGGCGGATGCGCGTGACCTTCGACACCTTTATCGATACCGTCAGCAATGATCAACTTGTGCTCGAATTCAGCACGGACGGTACGAATTGGACACCGGTACCGGTGCGGGTTTCCGGCCCGGGAGCGCCGCGCGGCGAGGTCTCCTCGCTCGCCGGCCACGGGCATCGGGCCTGGTGGCACGCCCGTGCCGAAGTGCCGGCATCCGCGCAGGTCAGCGTGCGCTGGCGATATTTCACCGACTCGTCCTACACCGGCCGGGGCGTCTCGGTGGATAGTGTCAGGATCACGGCGGATCATGACACATTGCTCGACGGAGAACACGCTGCGTCATCGTTCTCCGCGGCGGGCTGGCAGCTCCGCACTCGATAGCAGCAGGCGCTTAGTTTCGGTTGCGACACTAAGTTGCCAAGTCGTTAACAAGTGCACGTTAACGACCTGGACCTTGTTGGCGACTTTCCGGGCAACTGAGTGATCGCAGCCTGGACGTGCAAACGCTGACGGGTTGCGCTCTGTTTGAAGGGTGTGGGTAGCCTTGTCTCAAATGCCAACGGTTAGTAAGTTTCCCACGGTCGCGGAGGTCGAATCCGTAGCCGTGTCAACACCGACCGACGCCGATACGACGCCGGCCCGGGACGCCGACGCCAGCCCCCTGGTCCGGATCCGTTCCCTCCTGCCCGGCCTCGCCCGCGCCGAACAGCGGGTCGCCAAGGTCGTCCTGGACGACCCGGCCTCCGTGGCCCGGCGCAGCATCACCGAGGTCGCGCTGGCCGCGAACACCAGCGAGACCACGGTGACCAGGTTCTGCAAGGCGGTGGGCGTGGGCGGCTATCCGCAGCTGCGCATCGCGCTCGCCGCCGACACCGCGCGGTCCGAGGCCCGCTCCAGCCGCAACCTCGGCGGCGAGATCGGCCACGACGACGACCTCGCCGCGGTGATCGGCAAGGTGAGCTTCGCCGACGCGCGCGCGGTCGAGGAAACCGCCGATCAGCTCGACGTCGCGACGTTACAGAAGGTAATCGACCTGGTGGCCTCGGCCGGGCGCGTCGACGTCTACGGCGTGGGCGCGAGCGCGTTCGTCGCCGCCGACCTCCAGCAGAAGCTGCACCGCATCGGCCGCGTCTCGTTCGCGTGGTCCGACACGCACATCATGCTGACCTCGGCCGCCGTCCTCGGCTCCGCCGACATCGCGTTCGGCATCTCGCACACCGGCGCGACCACGGACACCGTCGAGGCGCTGCGGGTGGCCCGCGAGCACGGCGCGACCACGGTCGCGCTGACGAACTTCCCCCGTTCGCCGATCACCGAGGTCGCCGACTACGTGCTGACCACCGCGGCGCGGGAGACCACGTTCCGTTCCGGGGCGACCGCCAGCCGGATCGCGCAGCTGACCGTCATCGACTGCCTCTTCATCGGCGTCGCGCAGCGGCACATGGACACCGCCGTCAACGCGCTCGACGCGACGCGGGACGCGGTCGGCTCGCACCGGCTCGGGGTCAGGCCGGACGGCAGAAGGCGTCCCAGGGACAACGGCAAATGACCGAGCCCCGGCGACACGATCGTGTCGCGCGCGAAGTCGCAGCAAGTACTGGAGTGAAGCGCATGATGACGGTTCCGCGCCAGATCGTCCACGTCGATTCGCCCACCGAGCAGCGGAATCCACGCACCACGGACATCGACCTGATGTCCACGGCCGGCATCCTGGAGACGATCAACGCCGAGGACCGCCGGGTGCCCGAAGCGGTGCGCAAGGTACTGCCGCAGCTCGCCCACGCGGTGGACTACGCCGTCGAAGCGCTGCGGAACGGGCGCCGCGTGCACTATTTCGGCGCCGGCACGTCCGGGCGCCTGGCGACGCTCGACGCCGCGGAGCTGGTGCCCACCTTCAACGTCCCGGCCGACTGGTTCGTGGCGCACCACGCCGGCGGCGAACGGGCGCTGCGGCAGGCGGTCGAGAACGCCGAGGACGACGCCAAATCGGGCGCCGCCGAGGTCTCCGCTTCGGTGGAACCCGGTGACTTCGTGCTCGGCCTGACCGCGTCCGGGCGGACCCCGTTCGTCCTCGGCGCGCTCCAGGCGGCCGGCCGGCTCGGCGCGCGGACCGCGCTGGTCTCCGGCAATCCCGGCGCGGTGCGGCCACCCGAGGTGGACGTGCTGATCGCGGTGGACACCGGACCGGAGGTGATCGCGGGCTCGACCCGGATGAAGGCGGGCACCGCGCAGAAGATCATCCTCACCGCGTTCTCCACCGCGACCATGATCAAGATGGGCCGCACGTTCTCGAACCTGATGGTCAGCGTCCGGGCGACGAACGCGAAACTGCGCGGGCGCACCGTGCGCATCCTGCGCGAGGCGACCGGGATGAGCGAGCAGGCCTGCGCCGACGCGCTGCTCGAGGCGGGCGGCGACCTCAAGGTCGCGCTCGTGCGCCTGCTGTGCGGGGTGGACACCGCCGAGGCGGCGGACATGGTCAGCAGCAACGACGGTTACGTGCGCAAGGCCCTCGGCGCCTGCGCGTGCGAGCCCGCCGAAGTCGGCTGACGCCGCCCCTTGTGGTGACCGGCGGGGCCACCATAAGGGGTGAGATCAAGAACACACTGTCAAGAACTCGGGTACATCGGACACGGAAGGTGCGCGTGCGGGTTCACAGTGCCACAGTCGATTAGGGATGCTAAGTAATCGACTTCGGGGAGCCACTGTGACCAGCACCCACCCGCAATGGGACATCGTGTCCAGCGTGGGCCTGACCGCGCTCGGCGTCGCGGCCGGGCGCGCCGTCGAGACCGAGCGCGCCAACGCCCTGATCACCGACCCGTACGCCGCCGAGTTCGTCCGGACCGCCAACCCGCCCACCCCGATGCCGATCACCGTCGCGGAAGCAGACGGGGACGGATCGGATCCGATGTGGAGCACCATGGCGACCTACCTGGGCGTGCGGTCGCGGTTCTTCGACGACTACTTCGCCGCCGCCGGGGTGGACCAGGTGGTCATCCTGGCCGCGGGGCTGGACACCCGGGCGTACCGGCTGAACTGGGCGCCCGGCTGCGATCTGTACGAGATCGACCAGCCGAAGGTGCTGGAGTTCAAGCAGGAGGTGCTGGACCGGCTGGGCGCCCAGCCGTCCTGCCGCCGCCACCCGGTGCCGACCGATCTGCGCGACGACTGGGTCGCCGCGCTGGGCGAGGCCGGATTCGACCCCGCCCGGCCGACCGCGTGGCTCGCCGAGGGCCTGCTGCCCTACCTCCCGGCCCGGGCCGAGGAGGAACTCTTCGACCGCGTCCACAAGCTGTCCGTGCCGGGCAGCCGGATCGCGATCGAGAAGACCGGTGACCGCGGTCCCGACGACTTGCTGGACGATCCCGAATTCCAGGGGGCGTCGGAACGGTTCGGCGTCGACCTCCGCGACCTGTGGCAGCGCGAGCCGCGCCGGGACTGCGCCGAGTGGCTGGGTTCGGCAGGGTGGCAAGTGACCGTCGAAACGGCCGCGGAGCTCTTCCGGCGGTACAACCGCGAACTGGTCCCCGGGTTCCCCGAAGCGATAGCGGGCAACCACTTCGCGGTGGCTCACCGCGCGGGCTGAACCGCGGCGGCGCGGTAGACGCACGCGAGCGTCAGCGCGATCGCGGCGAGCAGGGCGCCCGCAGGCGCGAGCCAGTCCACCCCGGCGGTGGCCAGGACCGCGCCCCCGGCCGCCGAGCCGAGCCCGCCGCCGAGGTAGATGGCCGAACCGTTCAGCCCGAGCGCCACGGTCGGCGCGTCCGGCGCGACCGAGAACAGGCGATGCTGCTGCGGCACCATGAGCATGCCCCCGGCCGCGCCCGAGACCAGGGCGAGCAGCAGGACGCCCGGCAGGCTGGGCGCGGCGACGTTCAGGATCGCGCACGTCACGACCGAACCGCCGAGCGAGAGCAGCCGGACCGGGCCCGGGCCGAAGCGGTCGGTCCAGCGCCCGGCGAGCGAATTGCCGGCGACCTGACCGGCGCCGAGCGCGACCAGCACCCAGGACAGCGCCGCGCCGGTGGCCGAGGGCGCCACGATGAGCGGCAGGTACACGAACACCGCGAAGGTCGCGACCGCGCCGACGACGGTCACCACGAGCACCTTGGCGACGGCGGGCCGGATCAGCACCGACAACCGGGCGCGCAGGCGCACCGGCGGCACGTGGACCGCGGGCAGCAGCGGGATGGCCACCGCGACGAGCACCCCGGCCACGCCAATCGCCCACATGACCGGCCGCCAGCCGAGGCCCTGCCCGGCGAGCACGCCGATCGGCACGCCCAGGACCGCGGAGGTGCTCATCCCGGCCGAGACCGTCGCGAGCGCGCGCCCGCGCCGATCGTCGGTGGCGAGCGCCCCGGCGACCACGTACGCGTTGGACTGGAAGGCGGCCGCGCCGACCGCCGCGAGCACGCGGGAAACGGCGACCACCGCGTAGGTCGTGCCGAGCGCCTGCCCGGCCATGCCGATCGTGAACAGCACCAGGCCACCGCCGAGCAGGCGACGGCGGTCCCAGTCGCCGGTGGCCGCGGCGATGAGCGGGGAGGCGATCGCGTAGGTGATCGCGAAGATCGTGGTCAGCTGCCCGGCGGTGGACTCGGAGACGTTCAGGTCGCGCGCGATGGATGGCAGGAGTCCGTTTAGGACGAACCCGTCGGTGCCCACGGTGAACGTGCCCACGGCGAGCACGAGCAGAACCCCCATCGACAGCCGATCATTAGATGATCGTCGAATTGTCATGGGGGTATGGTGAGAGAACCATTTGATGGTTGTCAAACAATCTAACGATGAGGGAGGCTTCGCGGCGTGACACGGCACCTGCCGCAGCCCAGCCGGGACGACATCGACATCGTGACCGTGCTGCACGCGCTGGCCGATCCGGTGCGGCTCGAGCTGATCCGCACGCTCAGCACCGAAATCGAACCGAGGACGTGCGCGGTGGACGCCTACGACGTGGAAATCAGCGCGCCGACGCTGTCGCACCACTGGCGGGTGCTCCGCGAGGCCGGGCTGACCAGCACCATGGTCGAGGGCCGGACCCGCTGGGTGGAACTGCGCACCGACGACCTCGAGGCCCGCTTCCCGGGCCTGCTCGCCGCCGTCCTCACCGACACCCGGGCCGGCGCCTAGCGGCTCCCGTCACTGGGCGGCGCTGGCGATGCCCCGGGCTTCCTTCGCGCCGGTTTCGACGGCCTCGCACCAGAACAGCAGCCACCCGCGGACGCCCTCGGGCTCACCGGTGGCGAAGCCCTCGGCCGCCGACGCGTACCGCCGGGCCCGCCGGTAGCAGGCGACCTCGGGGACGGTCAGCGATTTGGGATCCAGCCCGCTCGCGACCATCGCCAGCCGGGTCGCCGCCCGCGCGACCACGCCGTCCGCCGCGCCGAACGCCTTCAGCGCGAGGAGTTCACCGTGCACCACCGCGGTCAGCACCGGACCGCCCACGGTGGTCGCGCCGGTGACCAGCTGCGCGAGCAGCTCCAGCCGCTGGCCCGCGCCGGGGCGCGGCCGCCCGAGCGAATCGGCGTCCGCCACGAGGTCCGCCGCGGCCAGCACGTGCATCCGGGCCAGGGCCTGCAGCGGCGCCCGCCGCCAGGTGGGCAGCAGCGACTCCAGCGCCTCCGCGACGCGCAGCGCGCCGGCCAGCACGGGATCGGAGACCTCGCCCTCGGCGGGGATCTCCGGATCGGCGCCGTCGATCCCGGCCGACGCCCGCGCGGCACGCACCGACGCCTCGGCGGCGGTCGCCGAACCGCGCAGGTTCACCGGGAGCCGGTGCACCGCGAACACCGCGTCCTGCGCCGATTTCGCGGCGGCCGCGACCCCCTCGAGGTCCAGCAGCGGCGCGAGCGGATCCGCGGTCATGCGTCCAGCACCTGCCCTTCCCGCTTGATCACCGGCGGCAGGACGGACCACGGGAAGTTGATCCACTGATCGGTCCGCCGCCACACGTACTCGCATTTGACCGAGGAATGCGGTTTCTCGTAGATCACCGCGCAGCGCACCTGGGCGACGTGGTCGGCGCAGAAGTCGCGCACCAGTTTCAGGGTCGCGCCCGTGTCGGCGACGTCGTCGGCCACCAGGACCGTCGCGCCGGTCAGATCGACCGCGTTGGGCACCGGCGGCAGCATCACCGGGAGGTCGAGCCGCTCGTCCACCCCGGTGTAGAACTCGACGTTCATCACGTGCAGGTTCTTCACGTCCAGGGCGTACCCGAGCGCCCCGGCGACGAACAGCCCGCCGCGGGCGATCGACAGGATCAGGTCGGGTTCGAACCCGTCGTCGGCGATCTCCTGCGCCAGTTCCCGGCTCGCCGTCCCGAACAACTCCCAGGTGAGCTCTTCCCGATCCGCCATCCGCACTCCTCGTCCTCCCGCAAACCGCGTACCGGGAGCATAAGAGCAGGCCGCCTGGGGTTGACCGGTGACCGACCAATGGAGCCGCCGCCCACGCCGAAGGACCGCACGTAGCACCGCAGCGCACGAACGCTCACAGCGGGCGATCGAACGGCTCGGAGCGACACGCGAAGGTGTGTTGCGCGCCCACCGGATCCGCCCGGACGGCACCCTGCGTGACACCGTCGGGTATTCCGTGACCGCACCCGAATGGCCGAAGGTGCGGGACGGTTCGTGCGCCCGGCTCACCTGAACATCGCGCCACTCGTCTGCGACCTTTTACTTCCGGTACTAACGTCGTTACCGTGCCCTCCGGGCGTAAGCCGAGGATCAGTTAACAGGAGGCCGTGCACCATGACCGAGCAGTCCCCCGCGTTGGACAACCTGCTCACCGAGAATCGGACGTTTCCGCCGAGCGACGAGTTCGCCGCGCAGGCCAACGCCACCGCCGAGCTCTATTCGGAAGCCGACGCGGACCGCGACGCCTTCTGGGCGAAACAGGCGGAACGGCTGCATTGGGACACCAAATGGAACCAGGTGCTCGATTGGTCCGGTGCGCCTTTCGCGAAATGGTTCGTCGGCGGCAAACTCAATGTGGCCTACAACTGCGTCGACCGGCACGTCGAGGCCGGGCACGGCGACCAGGTCGCCATCCACTGGGTCGGCGAGCCGGGCGACACCCGGGACCTGACCTACGCCGACCTCAAGCGCGAGGTCTCCAAGGCCGCCAACGCGTTGCTCTCGCTCGGGGTCACCGCGCACGACCGGGTCGCCATCCAGCTGCAGATGGTCCCCGAGGCGATCATCGCGATGCTCGCGTGCGCGCGGATCGGCGCGCTGCACAGCGTGGTGTTCGGCGGGTTCTCCCCGACCGCGCTGCGCTCCCGGGTGGACGACGCGCGGGCGAAGATCGTGATCACCTCGGACGGGCAGTTCCGGCGGGGCAAGGCCGCGCCGATGAAGGCGAACGTGGACGAGGCGCTGCAGGGCGCCGAATCCGTGGAGAAGGTCATCGTGGTGCGGCGGACCGGTGACGACGTGCCGTGGACCGAGGGCCGCGACCTGTGGTGGCACGAACTGGTCGACGGTCAGTCCTCCGAGCACACCCCGGAGGCCTTCGACTCCGAGCACCCGCTCTACATCCTCTACACCTCGGGCACCACCGGGAAGCCGAAGGGCATCCTGCACACCTCCGGCGGCTACCTGACCCAGGCCGCCTACACCCACCACAACGTCTTCGACCACAAGCCCGGCGAGGACGTGTACTGGTGCACCGCGGACATCGGCTGGGTCACCGGGCACAGCTACATCGTGTACGGGCCGCTGGCCAACCGGGCGACCCAGGTCGTCTACGAGGGCACCCCGAACACCCCGCACGAGGGCCGGCACTGGGAGATCATCCAGCAGTACAAGGTCTCCATCTACTACACCGCGCCCACGCTCATCCGCACGTTCATGAAGTGGGGCGCGGAAATCCCGGCGAAGTACGACCTGTCCTCGCTGCGCGTGCTGGGCAGCGTCGGCGAGCCGATCAACCCCGAGGCGTGGATCTGGTACCGCGACCACATCGGCGCGGGCAAGGCTCCGATCGTGGACACCTGGTGGCAGACCGAGACCGGCGCGATCATGATCTCCCCGCTGCCCGGTGTCACCTCGACCAAACCGGGTTCCGCGCAGCGCGCGCTGCCGGGCATCTCGGCGAAGGTCGTCGACGACAGCGGCGCCGAGGTGCCCCGCGGCGGCGGTGGCTACCTGGTGCTGGACAAGCCGTGGCCGTCCATGCTGCGCGGCATCTGGGGCGACGACGAGCGGTTCAAGGAGACCTACTGGTCGCGGTTCGCCGACCAGGGTTTCTACTTCGCCGGTGACGGCGCGAAGTACGACGACGACGGCGACGTCTGGCTGCTCGGCCGGGTCGACGACGTGATGAACGTGTCCGGGCACCGGATCTCCACCACCGAGGTGGAGTCCGCGCTGGTGTCGCACCCGACCGTCGCCGAGGCCGCGGTCGTCGGCGCGACCGACCCGACGACCGGTCAGGGCATCGTGGCGTTCGTGATCCTGCGCGGCAACGCGACCGACGGTGGCGACGAGGCCGTCCAGGAGCTGCGCAACCACGTGGCCAAGGAGATCGGCCCGATCGCGAAACCGCGCCAGATCATGGTCGTCCCCGAACTGCCGAAGACCCGGTCCGGGAAGATCATGCGGCGCCTGCTGCGCGACGTCGCGGAGAACCGGGCGATCGGGGACGTGACCACGCTGGCCGATTCCTCGGTGATGGACCTGATCTCCTCCGGCCTGAAGTCCGGCAAGTCCGAGGAGTGACCCGGCGCGTCGAGCCCCTGCCCCGGTTTCAGGGCAGGGGCTCGACGCGGAAGATCGGGCAACGGTCGGCGAGGGCTTCGAATTCGTCCGGGTCGCCGGACCCGACCACCCCCGCCTTGATCATCATGGCCACGCCGTTCGGCACCTTGACCGGGAACTCGCGCAGGATCGGACCGCGCTCGGCGACCGGGAGTTCCACCAGCCGGACCCGGCGCTCGCGACGCCCGCTGGTGAGGGTCCCCGACTCCGCGGCACGCGCGTTGCGCACCCAATCGGCGCCGGGGAGCCCGCCGAAGAGATACCGCCGACCATCGACCTCGAACGGGGTCACCGGGGTGGTGCGCGGTTGCCCGCTGCGGCGCCCCGGCACGGTCAGCAGGGAGACCGGCCCCATCCGCAGCCCGATCCGGTTCAGGACTTTGACCGCCCGGTTGAAGGTTCTGAGCCCGCGTGGCAACGCGATGCGTTCGTTCACGATTTCGCTCCTTCGAAGCTCTGTCCCCAGCCCAGTTCGTCCGCCTCGGCCGCGCGCAGGGTTTCGCGCAGCCAGGCGAGTTCGGCGCGGCGAAGCGCCTGCGCGTAATCGGTTTCGAGCAGTACGGCCTTCGGGATCCCGGCCGCCAGCGCGGCGGCGAGGTTCGAAGCCACTTCCTCGATCCGCCCTTCCAGTTCGTCCGCGCGCGTGCGCAGGAGCGCCTGGACCTCGTCGCGAGGCAGGTGTCCCGCGTGGGCCAGCCCGGCGGCGAACACCGGGTATTCCTCGGCCCGCGTCCCCAGGTATTCCCGCAGCAGGGACCGCAACTCGGCCCGACCGGCATCGGTGATCGCGTAGACGGTCCGTTCCGGGCGGGCGCCCGCGCGCGAGGTTCCCGTCGCCTCGGCCAGGCCGAGATCGGTGAGCCGCGCGATCGCGTCGTACAGCGAACCGCCCCGCATCCGGACCACGTCGGCGATGTGCCGGTCCCTGATCAGCGCCTGCATCTCGTAGGGATGCCGGGGCTGCTCGTTGAGCAGGCTCAGCACGGCGAGCGTCAACGGGGTACGGCGGGCACGGCGAGCGGCCACGGTCACCTCTTAACCGAGTTCGATTGAACGAACTCGACTATATGGAGACTTCGCGGTTTCCGTCAACCCCACCCCAACGCTGGGTAGTCGAACGCATGTTCTACGCTGTCGCCCGGGAGAACCCATCCACCCGGCAAGGAGACGACACCGACGATGACCGTGGATTCCTTGACAGAGCAGCAGGAAGCGGCGACCTCAGCTCCGGAGGCCTCGGCGACGAACGGCGAGGCGTCGACCGAGACTCCCGAAGCCGCCGCGACCGAATCCCCTGCTGAAGACGCTCCGAAGCCGAAGCGCGGCCGGCCGAAGGGTGGCGCGGCCAAGAAGACCCGCACCGTGGAGCTCACGCTCACCGTCACCGGCACGGCCGACGGCGAGTGGCAGGCCGAGCTCAAGCACGGCAGCAAATGGGTGGCCAAGGGTCTGGAGATCCCGGCCGCCGCCGTGTCCCGTGCCGCGAAGGAGCTGCACGAGGATCTGTCCGTCCCGATCGACGAGGTGATCAACGCCGCCCGCGAGGAAGCGGCGGCGAAGGTCGCCCAGCTGGAAGCCGAGCTGGAGCAGGCGAAGCAGGCCCTGGCCGAGCTCGACTCCTGACCCCCGAGGCCACCCCGACCGCTGGGGCGGATGTCACTCGATCGGCATCCGCCCCGGCACCGGGGCTTTGAACTCGAGCCATTGACTGTCCACAATGGCCTCAACGGTGTGGGCGATTCCCTTGGGGTGCACCATGGTCTGGCCCGGTTCCACCTCGACCGGACGCCCGTCCAGGGTGCCCCGCAGCTGCCCGGACAACAGGTACACGACGCTGTCGTGGTCGTGGCTGTGCTCCGGCGAGGCCACCCCGGCCGGATACCGGATCTCGTAGAGCAGCCCGGACGGCGTCCGTTCCCGCAGCCGGAACTCCCCGGTTCCCCCGAGCAGGTCCAGGCCTTCCACCGCCGACAG
Organism: Amycolatopsis anabasis; assembly: GCF_009765355.1. Taxonomy (GTDB): domain Bacteria; phylum Actinomycetota; class Actinomycetes; order Mycobacteriales; family Pseudonocardiaceae; genus Amycolatopsis; species Amycolatopsis anabasis. Next base: position 80,806 of record NZ_VTHK01000018.1, read on the forward strand.
GATCTGCCAGACGTTCCCTGATTCGCCCATGTTGGCCACTCCCTTTCCCGCACGCTGTGTCTACACTGTGTATACAAGCTGTATGGAACAGGGGGTGGCCATGCCGGTCTCCGGCCGCGACAAGGCGTACGAGTACCTCAAGCACACCGTGCTGACCGATCCCGCCGCGCAGGGCGAGTTCATCAGCGAGCAGGAGATCGCGGAACGGGTCGGCATCTCGCGCACCCCGGTCCGCGAGGCCCTGCTCCGGCTCGCCGCCGAGGAGCTGGTCCAGCTCGTGCCCAAACGCGGCGCGTACATCGCCCCGCTGACCCCGAAAGACCTGCGCGAACTGGTCGAACTGCGAGGCCTGCTGGAACGGTTCGCCGCGGAGAAGACCCTGGCCGCGGGCACCGTACCGCTGCGCGAGATGCGCGCCGCCCTGCACCAGCAGGAGGAGCTCGACCAGGCGGAGGAGTTCACCAGCGCCGAGATGGCCCGGCACTTCATCGAACTGGACACCTACTTCCACCGGCTGCTCGTCGAGGCCGCGGACAACGCCATGCTGATCCGGACCTACGACAACCTGCGCGCCCGCCAGCTGCGTGCCGGGCAGGTCGCCCTGGTGCACGGGCCCGACCGGCAGGCGGCCGTGCTCACCGAGCACCGGGCGATCCTGAAGGCGCTCGCGGCCGGGGACCTCGCGGCGGCCCTCGCCGCGATCGACCACCACCTCGAGGCGACCCTCGCGATTCAGCTCGGCACGTGATCAGGCGGGATCCCGGGCCAGGAGCACGCCCAGCGCGCTGAGCACCCCGGTCGCGGCGAGGTACACCGCGAGCGCGACCCAGGTGTGGAACCCGGCCAGCAGCGCGGTGAACAGCAGCGGCGCGAGCGCCCCGCCGATCACCCCCACCAGCGTGTAGGCGAGCGAACTTCCGGTGTAGCGCAGGCGTTCGGAGAACTGTTCGGTCACCAGCGCCGCCTGCGGTCCGTAGAGCACCGCGTGGATGATCAATGCGACCACCACCCCGGCCACCACGACCGCGAACGAGCGCCCGCTGGCGAGCGGGAAGAACACGAACGGCCACACCGCGGCCGCGATCGTCGCGAACAGGTACAGCCGGCGCCGGTTGACCCGGTCGGACAGCGCGCCCGCGGCGGGCATCACCACCAGTTGCACCGCCGATCCGATCATCACCGCGGCCAGCCCCTGGCCCCGGGACATGTGCAGCTCCTGGGTCAGGTAGGTGAGCACGAAGACGGTGAACAACGCGTACAGCACGTCCGGGCACACCCGCACCAGGATCGCGGCCAGCAGGGCCCGCCACTCGTGCCGGAACACCTCGGAGATCGGCGCGCTCGGCCGGTCGCCGCGCTCGGCGATCCGCCGGAACACCGGGGTCTCCTCCAGGCGGACCCGGATCCACAGGCCGAATCCGACCAGCACACCCGACAGCAGGAACGCCACGCGCCAGCCCCAGGAGTTGAACTGCGCGTCGGTGAGCGCCAGCGCGAGCACCGCCAGCACGCCGTTGGCCAGCAGGTTGCCCGCCGGGGGCCCGAGCTGCGCCGCGGACGCCCAGAAACCCCGGCGGGCCGGATCGCCGAACTCGCTGGAGAGCAGGACCGCGCCGCCCCATTCGCCGCCGATGCCGACGCCCTGGGCGAAGCGCAGCAGGACGAGCAGCACCGCCGCGAACCCGCCGATCTCGCCGTAGGTGGGCAGCACGCCGATCAGGAACGTGGCGACGCCGGTCAGCACGAGCGTGATCACCAGGACGCGTTTGCGGCCGAGCACGTCACCGAGCCGGCCGAACACGAACCCGCCGAGCGGGCGGGCCAGGTAACCGACGGCATACGTGGAGAACGCGGCCATCGTGCCGGCCAGCTTGTCGCCCTGCGGGAAGAACAGGCCGCCGAACACCGTCGCGGCGGCGACCGAATACGCCGCGAAGTCGTACCACTCCAGCGCCGTACCGGACAGGCTCGCCGCGAACGCCCGGCGCAGGGATCCTGGCCGGACGGGTTCCGCGGCCGCCTCCGGCGGCGGACCGGATTCGGTCGTGGTCATCGCTCATCCTCCTTACCGCGAGCCCCCGATGGCTGGTAATACTGGTTGTATACAACCTGCATGCGCAAGGTGTGCAAGCCGAGAACCTGGAAACCGAGCTTTGGAGAGCCGATGCCCACCCATCCCGAACTGCGGTTCGCGCTGCCCGACGGCACCGAGATCGCCACCCGGGTGCACACCCTGCTCAACGCCGGCTACGCGGGCCGCAACCAGGACGGCGTCGCCGCCCACATCGCCGAACTGGCCGAGCTCGGCGTGCCCGCCCCGGCCACGACGCCCGCCCTCTACCCGGTCGCGCCGTACCTGGCGGCGCAGACCGACGAGGTGCCCGCGCAGCACGCGCGCACGTCGGGCGAGGCGGAATGGGCGCTGGTGATCACCGGCCCCGGGCCCGCGGACGTCCTGCTGACCGCCGCCTGCGACCACACCGACCGGGAACTCGAGGTGCACGGCGTGGCGTGGAGCAAGAACGCCGGTCCGGACGTGCTGGCGCGCCGGGCGTGGCGGCTCACCGAGGTGTCCGACCGGATCGACGAGCTGACGCTGCGGGCGTGGGCAGGCGACGGCGAGGAGATCCAGCGGGGCACCCTCGCCGAACTGCTGCCGCCCGCCTACTGGCTGGACGTCCTCGCCGGACGCGGCCTGCGCGAAGCCGGGGTCGTGCTGCTGTCCGGGACGATTCCCATGCGCCCCGGCGCCGACCAGTTCGCCGACCGGTGGCGCGTCGAACTCGGCGATCCGGCGACCGGCGCGGTCATCGAACTCGGCTACCGCGTGCGCCGGCTTCCCGAGCCCATCGGTTAATTCGCCGAAAGGTCAGGCAAGGCACCGCTCAATAAGGATTGGCTGGCTTTCTTCCGGAATCCCGGAAATGCGTCACCACGCGATTCTGTGTTTCACTGTTCGCGTGACCGAAACACGGGGCCAGGCTTCCGGCGACGTGCCCGCGCATCCCGGCGAGCCGCATCACGAGAGCCTGGGCAGTAAGCTGAACTGGCTTCGCGCCGGGGTTCTCGGCGCGAACGACGGTATCGTCTCGGTGGCCGGGCTGGTGGTCGGCGTCGCCGGGGCCACCACCGATCGCACCACGATCCTGATGTCCGGAATCGCCGGCCTGGTGGCCGGCGCCCTTTCCATGGCCGGTGGCGAGTACGTGTCGGTGAGCACCCAGCGCGATACCGAACGGGCCATGCTCAAACTCGAGAAGCAAGAGCTGAAAACGATGCCCGAGGCCGAAGAACGGGAACTCGCCGGCATCTACGAGAAGAAAGGCCTTTCCGCGGAACTGGCCGCCCGGGTCGCGCGGGAACTCACCGAATCCGACGCGCTGCAGGCGCATGCCGAGGCCGAACTGCGGATCGATCCGGACGACCTCACCAGCCCGTGGCAGGCGGCGTGGGCGTCCTTCGTCTCGTTCTCGATCGGCGCGCTGCTGCCGCTGCTGGCGATCGCGCTCCCGCCCACGTCGTGGCGCGTCTGGATGTGCGCGGCCGCGGTGGTCGCGGGCCTGGCGCTCACCGGTTTCGTCAGCGCGCGGCTCGGTGACGCGGGGAGGCTGCGGGCGGTCGCGCGCAATGTCGGGGTCGGCGCGGTGACCATGCTGGTCACCTACTACGTGGGCGCGCTGTTCGGCGTCACACTCGGCTGATCTCGCCGAGGAACTCGTCGATGTGCCCGGCGAGCCGGGGCAGCTCGGCACCGGTGAACACGTCGAACCGCGAGCAGTGCAGATCCCGCGTCCGCAGCCGCCCGGCCAGCCGGGCCCATTCCGCGGGCTGACCCGCCTGACGGCCGCCGGGACACGAGACGAGCAGCACCTCCCCGCCGAACTCGCTGGTGACCCGATGCGCGCCGACCGCGTCGAGATGCGCGTCGGCGATGCGACGCACCCGCCGCCGCTCGGCCGCGGCGAGCCGGGCCGTCGAACGGTCGATCCGGCCGAGGAACCGGTGCCGCTCACCGGCGGAGAGTCGATCGCGCCGGGCGAAACTGTCCACCATCACCACCGCGGGTTCCGGTGCGCGGGAGACGCCCGCCAGGCGCACGGCGAGTTCCCAGGCCAGCACCCCGCCGAGGCACCAGCCCAGGAGCAATCCCGGCGGGCCGGGCAGGGCGCGCAACTGCGCGAGGCAACGCTCGACCATGGTGCCCACGTCGGCGTCCGGTTCCTCGGGCGGCACCAGCCCGTGCGCGCGGATCCCGTACACCGTGCCGTGCCGCCGCAGCGCACCGGCCAGGCCCAGGTACGGCGCCACCGCGCCGCCGACACCGGGCAGCAGTACGACGGGCCGGGTGTCCGCGCCGCGGGCGAGTTCGAGCAGCAGCGACGCGGGCGGGGAATTGCGCGCATTCTTCCCGGTGTCCGTTTTCAGTCCACTGTGGATATCCGCGGAAAATCGCCCGAAGAAAGGGAGAAAACGATCGTCCGATGCCACGGCCTCATCCCGGCCATCGGTTGGCCGGTTCAGCCGCCGTACCGGATGGCGAGCGGGCATGGCTGCCTCGGACCCCCTGCGTTTCCGGCGTACGCCTTGGCGAACGACCGCGATACCCCCTGTATCCCAATGGAGAATACCCCTGGCGCACAAGGTGACCACAAGTGTTTTCACTCGAACAGTCGCGATCGGAGTCGCACTACAGGGAACATTACCGCCACGCGCGTGAAATTTACTGTCTCACAAGGAAACCGGCGCGATGTGACGACGATTGGTGGCGATTCGAACTCGCCGAGATCTCCTGATCCCCGCCCACCGGCGGGAATCAGGAGAATCGGCTCAGCGAACCCCGGACATCAACTTCCGGACATACGGGCTGACGAGCGCGATCACCACACCGACGAGCACCGCGACCCCGCCGAGAATGCCGAAGTACGGCGTCTCGTTGTGCTCGTCGTAGTACTCGGCCAGCGAGCCGGACAACGCCGTTCCCAGGGAGATCGAAAGGAAGAACAACGCGACCATCTGGCTGCGGAACGCCTCCGGCGCGAGTTTGGTGGACACCGAGAGCCCGATCGGCGAAAGCATCAGCTCGGCCACGGTGAACAGGAACAGGATGCCCACCAGCGCCAGCAGCGGAGCCGAGTTCGCGCCGCCGTTGGCCATCGGCAGGAAGGCCAGGAACGCCAGCCCCATGATCGCGGTGCCCATCGCGAACTTGACCGGCGTGGACGGCTGCCGCGCGCCGAGTTTGGTCCACAGCGCGGCGAACACGGCGGCGAACACGATGATGAAGACCGGGTTGATCGAGCTGACCCAGGACACCGGCATCTCCCAGCCGAAGAGGTGCCGGTCCAGCCGGGTGTCCGAATAGATCGTCACCACGGTGAACTGCTGCTGGAACAGCGACCAGAACGCGGCGCTCGCGATGAACAGCGGGATGAACGAGAACACCCGCTTGCGCTCGAGCGCGGTCACCTTCTTGCTGGCCAGCATCACCGCGAAGTAGATGATCGAGGCCACGATGACCACGCCGACCACCACGTCGGCCAGGTTCGCCGCGGTCACCAGCCCGGCGAGCACGCACACCACGATCGCGGCGACCACGACCACCCCGGCGACCACGAACTTCGGGCGTTCCTTCGCGGGCAGCGGGTTCGGCACCTCGCCGGCGGTCGCGCCCAGGTTCTTCCGGCCGATCGTGTACTGGATCAGGCCCACGGCCATACCGACCGCGGCCAGGCCGAAGCCGTAGTGGAAACCGATCTTGTCCTGCGCCAGGCCGGTGAGGATCGGCCCGAGGAACCCGCCGAGGTTCACGCCCATGTAGAAGATCGAGAACCCGGCGTCGCGCCGTTCGTCCGATTTGTCGTAGAGCGTGCCGACCAACGCCGACGCGTTGCCCTTCAGCCCGCCGCTGCCGAGACCGACGCAGACCAGGCCGACACCCACCCCGGCCAGGCCGGGCAGCAGGGCCAGGCTGACGTGCCCGATCATGATCAGGATCGCGCTGTAGAACAGGGTCCGCTCGGCGCCGAGCACCCGGTCCGCGACCCATGCTCCAACAATTGTCGACAAATAGACCAGGCCGCCGTATGCGCCGACGATACTGGTCGCGGTGGCCTTCGGCTGCGCGAGGCCGCCCTGGTCCACCGAGTAGTAGAGGTAAATGGCGAGGATGCCCTGCATCCCGTAGAACGAGAACCGCTCCCACATTTCGACGCCGAAAAGATTCGCCAGTCCTCGTGGGTGCCCGAAGAACCCCTTCTCCCGCCTGACCTCGGTTGAGGTACTCACAACCCGCCCGTCCTTGTGGTCTAGACATCGTTGTCAGTACGCATGGTAAGGGTCGCCACATTCGGGCCTCTACCGACTACCGATGGGTAAGCGGGCGCTAAAATTACGTCAAGGTGCGCCGGGAAGTCTGGTCGGCAATGGTATTGCCGACCGACCGTACGGAGTTTGCCCGTGAGCGCTGCCGAGCCGAATCGCCCCACCAGAGTGGTCCAGGAGTTCGCCCGCTACCTGCGGACCGAGACCACGGGCGGGATGATCCTGCTCGCCGCCACCGCCGTCGCCCTGCTGTGGGCCAACTCCCCGCTCGACGAGACCTACCGCGCGGTGCGCGACTTCCGGCTCGGCCCGGAATTCCTGCACCTCGATCTGACCGTCGGCGACTGGGCCAAGGACGGCCTGCTCGCCCTGTTCTTCTTCGTCGCCGGACTCGAGCTGAAACGGGAGCTGGTGATCGGCGAGCTGTCCCAGGTGCGGCGGGCGCTCCTGCCGATCGTCGCGGCGATCGGCGGGATGGTGGTGCCCGCGCTGGTCGCGCTGCTGGTCGGCGGCGGCGCACCGGGGATGGATCGCGCGTGGGCCATCCCGGTGGCCACCGACATCGCCTTCGCCCTCGGCGTGCTCGCGCTGACCGGATCCAACCTGCCCTCGAGCGCCCGGGTCTTCCTGCTCTCCCTCGCGGTGGTCGACGACCTCGGCGCGATCGTCGTGATCGCTGTGTTGTTCACCACTGGCTTCAACCTCGCCGCCGCCGGGATCGCGGTGCTCGGGCTGGCGCTGTACGCCTGGCTGCAGCACCGGCGGGTCCGCTCGCCGTGGCTGTACGTGCCGCTCGCGCTGATCGTGTGGGTCGCGGTGCATTCGGCCGGAATCCACGCCACGATCGCCGGCGTCGCGCTCGGCCTGCTCACCCGGGTCCGTCCCGATCCGGGCGAGGAGGAGGCGCCCGCGCTGCGCCTGGAACACCGGTTGCAGCCGTGGTCGGCGGCGCTCGCGGTGCCGGTGTTCGCCCTCTTCGCCGCCGGGATCACGATCAGCGGCGGCGCGGTGAGCTCGGTGTTCACCAGTGCCGTGCCGCTCGCCGTGGTCGTCGGCCTGATCGGCGGCAAGACCGTCGGCATCCTCGGTGCGAGCATGCTGGCCGTCCGGCTGAAGCTGGCGAAGCTGCCGCGCGGAACCGGCTGGCGCGACCTGGGCGCGCTGTCCCTGCTGGGCGGCGTCGGGTTCACGGTCAGCCTGCTCATCGCCGATCTCGCGCTGGACGGCGAGGGTGCCGAACTGGCGAAAGCCGCCGTGCTGTTCGCCTCGGCGATCGCGTCACTCCTGGCCGCCGCACTGCTGTTGCGCAGGAGCAAGGCGCACGCCGACACCGATTTCTAGCGCGCCCGGTGAGCCCGGCGAAGCGATACGTGGCACGATGACCCCCGTGAGCAGCCCCAAGCACCAACTCAACGATCCCGGCGGCATGGGGGCCGTGCCCTACATCCCGCTGTCCCAGGACGACCCCGCGGCGGCGAACGGCGAACAGTCGATCGGCAAGCTGGTGAGCGACGCGACCCAGCATCTGTCCACTCTGGTCAGGGCCGAGGTCGAACTGGCGAAGTCGGAGCTCGTCGGCGAGGCCAAGAAGGCCGTCAAGGGCAGCATCTTCTTCGTCATCGCCCTGGTCGTCGCGCTGTACAGCTCGTTCTTCTTCTTTTTCTTCCTCGGTGAGCTGCTCTCGGAGTGGCTGCAGCGCTGGGCCGCGTTCGGCATCGTGTTCCTGCTGATGCTGGCGTTCGCCGGGCTGTGCGGGTTCCTCGGCTATCTCAAGGTGCGCAAGATCCGCGCACCGGAACGCACGATCAGCAGCGTCAAGGACACCGCCGCGGCGCTCAAACCGCGCCGGGAGGCGGAGTACGACCTGCCCGCGGTGCCGGACGACGCGGCCGCCCGCCGCTGAACGTCCCGCTCGGCCTCGTGACGCCGCCCGATCCGTCCACGGTCCGGATCGACGGCCCGTGGACGCACCGCGACGTGTCCGCCAACGGGATCCGGCTGCACATCGCCGAGGCGGGCACCGGGCCGACGGTGTTGCTGCTGCACGGGTTCGCCGAGTTCTGGTGGGCCTGGCGGCACCAGCTGCCCGCGCTGGCCGACGCGGGTTTCCACGCGGTGGCCGCGGATCTGCGCGGTTACGGGGATTCCGACAAACCGCCCCGCGGGTACGACGCGTGGACGCTCGCCGGGGACGTGGCGGGCCTGGTCCGCGCGCTGGGGCAGCGCCGGGCGCATCTGGTCGGGCACGCCTGGGGCGGGCTGCTCGCGTGGACCGCCGCGGCCCTGCATCCCCGGGTGGTCTCCTCGGTGACCGTCCTCGGCGGCGCCCATCCGCTCGCGCTGCGCGCGGCGATCCCGCGGACCGTGTGGCATCGCCGGCGCTCCAACCAGGCCCGGGCCCTGGGCCACCTGTTCCGGTTCCAGGTGCCGATGGCGCCCGAACGGCGGCTGGTCGCCGACGGCGCCGCGGCGGTGCGGAACCTGCTGCGCGACTGGTCCGGCCCCGCCTGGCCGGACACCCCGGACTTCGCGGCGACCGCGGCCCGGTTCCAGCAGGCCATGCTGGTGCCGGGCGTGGCGCACAGCGCGCTGGAGTACTACCGGTGGGCGTTCCGCGCCCAGTTCCGCGGCGAGGGCCGCCGGTTCACCGACGCCGTCGACTCCCGGATCGCGGCGCGCGTGCTGCAGGTGCACGGGGAGGCGGATCCGTGCGTGCTGCCGGAAACCGCACGCGCGTCGGCGCCCTGGCGGGGTCCGCGCTCCCGCTTCGAGACGCTGCCGGGGATCGGGCACTTCCCGCACCTGGAGTCCCCGGCCCGCACGACCGAACTCCTCGCGAGTTTTCTCGCGGCCCCCTGAACGCGGCACTCGGCGATAGCAAGGGACCTTTGCTCACGTCTGACCGTAGTAAATCTCCCTCGCTCCCGTTTCCGAGGAGCGAAGGTCCCTTCCTGCCGATCCCGGTCCGAGTTCGCTAGGCGGCGCAGGGGCCGGTGCCGACCGCGCTGCCGAAGCCCGGCGCCGCCTGGACCTCCGCCTGCACCTCGGCCGCGGTGAGCGTGAACCCGGTGTCGTTGTCCTGCGTCGACGCCCCGAACACCACGCCGATGACCCGGCCCGACGGATCGACCAGCGGCCCGCCCGAGTTCCCGCTGCGGACCGTCGCGCGCACGGTGAACACGTCCCGCCGCACGGTGTTCGCGTCGTAGATGTCCGGCCCCTGCAAGGTGATCCGCTGCCGCACCCGGGCCGGGGTCGCGGTGTACGGACCGTCCAGCGGGTAGCCGAGCACGATCGCGCTGTCCCCGGCGCGTGCCGGATCGTCGGCGAACGGCAGCGGCCGGGCATCCAGCCGGGGCACCGCGAGGATGGCCACGTCGATCTCGGGGTCGAAGTAGACGACCCGCGCGGGCAGGCGCCCCTCCTGGGTCTCCACGGCGGTCTCACTGGTCCCGGCGACGACGTGCGCGTTGGTCATCACCCGCTGCGGCGCGATGACGAACCCGCTGCCCTCCAGCGCCCGCGAGCAGGACGGCGCGTTGCCGCGGATCTTCAGCACGCTGCCGCGCAGCCGCCGGACGGTGTCGCTGGCTTGCAGGTTCGGGTCCGGCGGTTCGATCTCGGCGGTCGGCGCCTTCTGGAACGGGTCCATGATGGACGGCAGGCCGGAGGTGTCCAGCAGCCGCCGCAACTGGTTCGGCAGGCCCTGCGCGGCCTGCGGCATCACGTTGTTGACCCCGCCGAGCACCGCGGAGTTGTTGATCGCGGAGGCGAGCCCGGGCAGTCCGGCGACGCTGGTCAGCGGAAGCGCGATCATCCACGCGATCACGAACACGACCCCGCCCTGCACGACCGCGCCGAGCGTGTGGTCGACCGGGCTGAGCTTCTCGGTGTTGACGCGCTCCTTGACCTTCTGCTTGATCTTGCGGCCGAGCCACACCCCGAGCGTCTCGCCCAGGGCGACCAGGAACACCACGGTCGCCACCGCGAACGCGACCTTCAGCGCGGGGTTGTCGAACAGCTCCACGACCAGCGGGGCCAGCCGGACCCCGAGGATCGCGCCGCCGATCACCCCGACCAGTGCGGGCAGGGCGATCACCACACCCTGGCGCGCGCCGGAGATCACCGCCAGCACCGCCAGCAGCAACACCAGCACGTCGACCCAGTTCACCGTGTCCGTCTCCTCAGTGCCTGTTGGAAAACGCGCGGATACGAGCGGGGCTTCGCCAAAGCGCGCGTTCTTGGGCTCACCGCAGGCCAGTCCGGTTCGCCATCACTCTCTCAGGCGCGCCTCGTGTTCGGCCAACGCTACGTCAAGATCGCGCACATCCGTCCGATCCCACTCCCGCTCCCAGCCGCCGAGCGCGAGCAGGGTCGACAGCAGCCCGGCGGTGAAGCCCCAGACGAACAGGCCGTCGACCTCGAACACCGGTCCCTTCCACCCGCCGCCGGGGCGGCGGACCTGGTACCGGTTCGCCGGATCGACGAGATCGGCCACGGCGACCCGCGCCACGGCGGCGGTCTCACCGGGGTCAACGGCGCGCACCGGCGACGGGTTCACCCAGTGCGCCAGCACCGGGGTCACCGCGAAGCCGGACACCGGGACGAACAGCTCCGGGAGCACCGCGACCGGGCGGACCCCGGCCGGATCGACCCCGGTCTCCTCCTCCGCCTCGCGCAGCGCGGTGCCCACCGGCCCGCCGTCGCCCTCGTCGGCGCCGCCGCCGGGGAAGGCCACCTGGCCGGCGTGCGAGCCGAGGGTGTCCGCCCGGCGCAGCAGGAGCACGTCCGGGCCCCGGTCGGCCTCGCCGAACAGGATCAGCACCGAAGCCGAGCGGGTGAACGAGTCCGCGGGCGGGCTGAACCGGGTGAACGTCTTCGAGTCCAGTTCGCCGCTGACCTCCACCAGCGGCCGCAGCCACTCGGGCACCGAATCGACCTCGACCAGCGGACCGATGTCGCTCACGTCATTCCCCCCACCGTCGCGGCGATCTGCTCGACGCTGGTGAACAGCCGCGGGTCCTCGATGAACTTCACCCGGCCGTCCGCGGTGATCAGGTAGGAGGCGGGCAGCGTGGAGGGCGCCTTCAGCGCGGCGCGGACCGGCCCGCTGAACCCGTCGCCGTCGTACACGACCGGCAGCCGCACCCCGAGCCCGGCGAGCAGTTCCAGCCCGTCCGCGGGTTTGCTGGCCACCTGCACGGCGAGCACGCGCACGGCTCCCGGCCGGGCGGCGTATTCGCTCAGCGTCGGCAGTTCGCGTTTGCAGGGTTCGCACCAGGTGGCCCACAGGTTGACCAGCGTCGGGCCGCCGCTCAGCGCGGTGCCCAGGTCGATCGGCACGCCGTCGCCGAGGCATTGCGCGTAGACCCCGTCCAGCTGGGTGATCGGGGTTCCGGCGCCGTCCGGGCACGGCGGCAGGGCCGCCTTGGCGCGGGCGGGGGCCAGCGCGTCGGACGCGGGCGGGGGCGCCGGGGCCGGGCCGGGCGCGGGGTCGTCGCGCGGCAGCACCGCCACGATCACGGCGAGCACGAGCACGCCGACCGCGAGAGCCCATTTGACGGGAGTGGTCACCGCGGCTCCACCATGGCCAGCAGATGCTCCCGTTCGGGGCCTTTGACCAGCTTGGCCGCCTCGTCGAACTCGGTCGGGCCGGCGCCGAAGGACGGGCAGTCCCGGGCGAGCGGGCACGCGCCGCAGGCCGGTTTGCGGGCGTGGCACACCCGGCGGCCGTGGAAGATCACCCGGTGCGACAGCATGGTCCATTCCTTGCGCGGGATCAGCTCGCCGATCGCGTGCTCGACCTTCGCCGGGTCTTCCTCGGCGGTCCAGCCCCACCTGCGGACCAGCCGCCCGAAGTGCGTGTCCACTGTGATTCCCGGCACGTCGAACGCGTTGCCGAGCACGACGTTCGCGGTCTTGCGCCCGACCCCGGGCAGGGTGACCAGCTCGTCCAGGGTCTTCGGCACCCGGCCGTCGAAGCGTTCGACCAGCGCGGCGCCCAGCCCCATCACCGAATTCGCCTTGTTCCGGTAGAAGCCGGTGGGCCGGAGGTACTCCTCCAGCTCGGTGCGGTCGGCGCCCGCGTAGTCGGCGGCGGTGCGGTAGCGCGCGAACAGGGCGGGGGTGACCTGGTTGACGCGCACGTCGGTGGTCTGCGCGGAAAGCACCACGGCGACGATCAGCTCCAGCGGCGTGGTGAAGTCCAGCTCGCAATGCGCGTCCGGATACGCGTCGGTGAGGCAACGCAGCATCCGGCGTGCGCGTCTTACGAGTGCGAGCCGGCTTTCTCCGTCCGCGGAGCGACCACGAGCGCCACCCTTCCGGGGGGCGTTTCGAGCTACGGGTGGCACCCCGCTAGCCTACGGGCGCCATCCGAGAAGGACGCAGGCCCACGTGGGAGCACCCGCGAACGGCGTCGTCTTCGGACAAACCGACACGCCACAGCCGAACCCTTGGCGCAAGAGATCAAGCGGTATGAGCGAGGATCTGGAGTCAATGACTGTCTGGTTCGTAATCGCGGTGCCACTCGTGATCATGTTCTTCGCGCTGTTCATGGAGCGCGTGGAGAGCCGCCTCCGGCACGTCACCGTGCGGGAGGAAGAGGTCGAGGAGTTCCTCGAGCAGGCTCAGCCCAACGAGGTCAGGGCGCTCTACGGGCACGGCATCGGCCGCGCGCTGGAGCTCTTCCGGCTGCGCCGCTTCGGTGGGAGGGCGGCCAAGCTGCGGCCGCGCCGCGTGCGGAGTTAGGCTCCACCGTCGAGCGAGATCGATTCGACGCCCGCGCCTGAACAGCCGGTATCCGGCCAGGCGCGGTCGGTGTGTGCCGGCTCACCCTGCCGGGCGGTTTGCCCGGCGGTCGGCGAGCCATGAAGCGAACTCGCGGGCACGCCCTACACTGCACGTTAGTGATCGGTGACACGCTCCCCTGCCCGGGGAACGCGGTCGCCGCGCGATGAGGAGGCACGAGGTGGACGAGACCCTGGCCCGGGCGGGCATTTTCCAGGGTGTGGAACCAGCGGCGGCCGAGGCGCTTGCCCAGACCTTGGAATCCGTGGAGTTCCCCCGGGGCCACGTGATCTTCAACGAGGGCGAACCCGGCGACAAGCTGTACATCATCCAGTCCGGCAAGGTGAAGATCGGGCGCAAGTCCCCGGACGGCCGGGAGAACCTGCTCGGGATCTTCGGCCCGTCGGACATGTTCGGCGAGCTGTCGATCTTCGACCCCGGTCCGCGCACGTCGAGTGCGACCACGATCACCGAGGTCCGCGCGGTCACCATGGACCGCCCGGCGCTGCGCCAGTGGATCGCGACCCGGCCGGAGATCGCCGAGCAGCTGCTGCGCGTGGTCGCACGCCGGCTGCGGCGGACGAACAACATGGTCGCCGAGCTGATCTTCACCGACGTCCCGGGCCGCGTCGCGCGGGCGCTGCTGCAGCTCGCCCAGCGGTTCGGCAGCCAGGAGGCGGGTCTGCTGCGGGTCAGCCACGACCTGACCCAGGAGGAGATCGCCCAGCTCGTCGGCGCTTCCCGGGAAACCGTGAACAAGGCCCTGGCCGACTTCGCCCACCGAGGCTGGCTCCGCCTGGAAGGCAAGAGCGTCCTGATCCTCGACCCCGAACGCCTGGCCCGCCGAGCCCGCTGAACAACAGAACCCCAAGACCCCAACCTGTTGGCCAGCCAAGCGGACCAACCGGTGACCACCGCGGCCCCCGGCTACCTACCGGGGGTCCAGGGGGTTCGCCCCCTGGCGGGGGTCTGGGGGTTCGACCCCCAGTGCAATCACCGGAGTGACCCGGCGAGCGCGCCAGCGCGAGCAGGGTCACCCCAGAACGAAGGGCCGGGCGCCACCCCCGACGTGGCGCACCGGCCCTTCGTTTTTGCGCGAACCATCCCCCGACGATCCGCGCTCCCCGCCCTCCGGTGTTAGGCCCCGACCCGTGTGCCGGAGGGAGCTGAGCTGGTTAATTCTGTTGTTCCAACCATCGCACGACCCCTACCCCGAAGTTCAAGGTCGTTCACCCTCAAGGACGCCAATGGGTCCGATTCGTTGCGCGATTTCGCGGAGAATCCGCACACCGTTACCTAACCGAGACCAAACGTCCCGTCCCGTTGGTTCAACCCTACGCCGCGGCGGTACATTCCGCCGCGATCCGAATGGCACCTCCGTACCACTTGATTCCGGCGAGGGGCAGTCAGGCATACTGGTACGTGTGTCCCAGTCCCCTTCGGAGGGTCATACCTCCCTGGCCGACTACCGCACCGCGCTGACCTCGCCCGGTTCGCGCGGTCCCGTGGTCGCGTCGCTGCTCGCGCGCCTGCCGATCGCGATGATCGGCATTTCGGCGTTGCTGTACGTGCAGCGCGAGACGGGGTCGTTCGCGGCGGCCGGGCTGGTGTCCGCGGGCATGCTCATCGGTGTCTCACTGGGATCGGTCGCGCAGGGCAGGATCATCGACCGGTTCGGTCCCACCCGGCCGCTGCTGACGGCCACCGGGCTCTTCCTCGCTTCCGTGGTGGCGCTGGTGCTGACCATCGAGGCGCACGCGCCGACCGCGCTGCTGGTGCTGCTCTCCGGCGCGACCGGGGTCACCCAGCCGATGGTCGGCTCGGCCTCCCGGGCGCTGTGGGGCCGGTTGCTGCCGCCCGGGCCCGCGCGGAACGCCGCGTTCTCCTACGAGGCGATCAGCATGGAGGTCTTCTTCATCCTCGGGCCGGGCGTCGCCGGGCTGCTGGTCGCCGCGCCCTGGCCGGGCACCGGCGTGGTCGCCGGTTCCGCGTGCATGATCACCGGCGCGACGCTGTTCGCGCTGAGCCCGACCGTGCGGTCCTGGGGCCCCGCGGAGCCGGACGGGCGGCGGCTGCTCGGCGCGCTGGCCGGGCCGGGCATGCGCACGCTCGCGCTGGCCGCGCTCGGCTTCGGCATGGTGATCGGATTCGTCGAGGTGGCGGTGCCCGCGTCGGCCACGGAGGCCGGTCACCCCACGATCGGCGGGCTGCTGCTGTCGGTGTGGTCGATCAGCTCGGTGGGTTTCGGCGTGGCCTACAGCCTGCGCCCGTGGCCGCGGCCGATGCGGCTGCGGCTGCCGGTGCTGCTCGCCGGGTTCGGCGCCTGCGTGGCGGTGCTGGCCTGGCCGACGACGTTGTGGGGACTCGCCCTGGGCATGCTCCTCGCCGGGGCGCTGATCACCCCGCAGTCGACCACGCATTCGACGGCGATCGAGCTGGTGGCGCCGGCGGGCACCGCGGCCGAGGCGTTCGGCTGGGTGCTGACCGCGGTGACGCTGGGGCTGGCGGTCGGCCAGTCGATCAGCGGGTACCTGGTGGAGCACTTCGGGCCGCCGGCCTCCTTCCTCGCGGCGGCGGGCGGCGCGCTCGTCGTGGCCGCGGTGGTCTGGCTGTTCCGCGGCACGATCCGCCCGGCCGGCCAGAAGTCCCCGGCACCGGCCGCCGATTTCGCGGCGACCGCCCCCTAGACCTCCGGGGTCGGGCATTTACCCCCAGGATGCCCGGCCCCGGAACCCCCGTTCTTGTCGGTGGTGCCCGATAGCTTCGGCGCATGGACCTCACCGCGACCACCCGCACCCTGGCCGAGGCGGTGGGCGCCGCCGCCCGCCTGCTCCCGGCGAATCCCGTGAACCCGGTGCTGTCGGGCCTCCTGCTGTGCGCCGGCGCCACCGGGCTCACCCTGGCCGGAAACGATCACGAACGCGCGATCCGGCTGGAGTGCGCGGCGACCGTGCACACCGACGGCGCCGTCCTGGTGCCCGCGGCGCCGCTCGCCGAGACGCTGCGCGCGCTGGAGGATCCGCTGGTGCGCCTGGTGGTCGAGGGAAATCGCCTGGCGATCCGGGTGCCGGGCGGGCGGTTCGCACTGCCGCTGCTCAACCGCGAGCTGCATCCCGGCCCGCTGTCCCCGCCGCCGCGAGTGGCCGAAGCAGACGGTGACGAGCTCGGCGCCGCGCTGCGCACGGTGGCGGGCACCGCGTCGCGGGACGATTCGCTGCCACTGTTCACCGGGGTCCGGCTGCGGCTCGCGGACGGCCGGTTGCACCTGGTCGCCTCGGATCGGTACCGGCTCGCGTCGGCGCGGCTCCCGGTGCGTTCGGGCGAGGGCCCGCTGGACGTCCTGGTCCCCGCCACCCTGCTGGCCGAGATCGCCCGGCAGGCGAGCGGCACGGTCGGCCTGCACGCCGACGGCAACCGGTTCGGGCTGCACTGGGCGGACACCACGGTCAGCACCGCGTTGCTGGACGCCGGGTTCCTCTCCGAGGACGCCATCGCGGTGTCCACTGTGGACACGGTCGTCGAGCTGGCGGCGGACGCGCTGGCCGCCGCGACGCGCCGGGTGAGCCTGTACACCGATCCGCGCAAGGTGCTGACGCTCGCCGTGGGCGAGGCCGAGGTCCGCCTGTCCGGCACCAACCTGCGCGACGCCGAAGCCGAGGAGACGGTGAAGGCGGCCGTGCACCACGGCCGCACCTCGCCGTCGTTCCAGGCGCGCTACCTGCTCGACGCGCTGCGGCCGTTCGCGGGCGAACGGGTCCGGCTGGAGATCCAGCCCGGGATGAAGGCGACCGTGGTCCGCGCGGTGGATCCCGGTCCGGTCGAGGTGACCTATTACGTGATGCCCATGCGACCGCCCGGGGCGTGACCGAGGGCCGTATACCGGTCACTGCCTATAGTGGTTAACCATGGTCGTGCGAAGTGCCGCGCCGGGCCGGTTGGAGCTGGTCAGGTCGTTCCTCAACACCTGGCGGCTGCCGCATGACACCCGGGTTCCCGAGGATCGGCTGCCGGACCTCGTCGCCAATCCGTGGGAATGGCGAAAAGTGCTGCCCGGCGTCCCGCACGGCCACCGCCGCGAACTCGACGAGCTCACCGAACTCCGCACGGCACTGCGGCATACGCTCGGTATACAAGCTCCATACGAGCTGCGGGACTGGCTCGACCGCCATCCGGTCCTGGTGACGATCGGCGAGGAGCAGCCGATCGAGCACCGGCCGCGGGATCCCGGTGCGGCCGCCGCGCTGCTGGCGCTGGTCGTGGACGGCGTGGCGCAGCGCCGGTGGGCCCGGCTGAAGGCGTGCCCGGACTGCAAGCACGTGTTCTACGACCACAGCCGCAACGGAACCCGCACCTGGTGCGGAATGTATGCCAACCAGCCCGGCGGCCGCGCGTGCGGCAGCATCGCGAAGGTGCGCGCCTACCGCGAACGCAAACGCGACCAACCGTCCACAGCGGACTCCTAAGAGCCGTCTTGCGCACTTTCCCGCCAAGGTGACCTTCTTGCCTGCGCGAGTAAGGAGCCGGGTGCTGGGGGTCGTGAGTGTTCAGGCCGGTTCTAACCCAATGCCGCGTAGCTTAAGTTGATCTTGGTGTGTGGGTGAGTTTGTGGAGTCTGATGGTGGGTGGGCCGGGGTGGCGGATGCTGGCTGGTTCGGTGCGTTTCTTGGCGCGGTAGGCGTTGTGGCGTAGGCGTTTGACCGCGCGGGGGCTGGTGCGGTGTCGTCGTGGTGGGAGGGTTCGGCGGGTGATGTCGGCCAGGATCGCGGGGAGGGTGTTAGTCCAGTCCTGAGGGGGAAAAGCCCGCCGTGCCGGTGGCGGTGCGGCGGGTGATGCGCAGGACGCGGGTGTAGCGGATCCGGTCGGGGTCGAGGTCGGCGGCTTCGGCGGCTTGGGCGATGAGCACGCTCAGGGCGTAGTGGACGGTCAGCCAGGCCCAGATCTCCTGGTGGGCCAGATCGGGCAGCCGGGACCGCAGAATCTTGCCTGGTCCGCGGAGGTGGGTTTTGAGCTGGTCGTTCGCGGTTTCGGTTTCCCACCGCTGGTGGTAGGCGGCGGCGAGTTCGTCGGCGCGTGCGTCGGCGGGGTCGGTGAGGGTGGACAGCAGCACGATCACCTCCCCTTTGCCGTTGCCCTCCCGATCGGGCACGTCATACTCGACGACCCGGGCCAGGTGCGCCTCGTCAGGACCGATCTCGAGCCCGGCCCGGGCAGTGGCGAGGATCCGCCCGCGCCGGGCCGCGCCGCGGACTGCGGGATTGATCAGAGCGGTCAGGTAGGTCCCGTCGGGCAGGGTCGCCACGACCGGCAACTCGAGGGTGGCCGACACACGCCACAGCAACGCCGCACCGGTCGCGGCGGCGGTGTCCCACGCGGCCCAGCTGTAGAAGTTGCGGTCAGCGGTCAGCAACTCCTCGCCCCGCAGGCGCGGGTAGAGCCGCTGGGCCAGGGTCTGCTCCCCCACCGTGTAGGCCCCGACCTCGGCGGCCAGGAACGCGTGCGTACCGCACTCGGCCAGTGCCACCACCCGCGCCTTCGGAAACGCCGACCGATGTTTACCCGACCCGGCATACCCGAACTCCTCCACATTGCCGGGCGTGTCGGGCAGGTCCACCTCGAACCCGTCAATCGCCAGCAACCGCCACCCCCGCAACCACGCTCCCCGGGTGTCCGAGGTCGCCACCGGCGCGGCCACACCCTCGAACACCTCAGCCATCACCTCACGACCCAACCGCTTCCGGGCCTGGGTGATCCCACTGGCCGTCGGCACCGCCCACGACGCATCCCAACACCCCCACCGCGACAACGACCCCGTGACCTTCGTCGCGACCTCTTCATAGTCATCATCAGGAAACAGGCACATCGCCATCGTCAAATACGCCACCACATGCGCCGGCAGCTTCCCACCCGACCGTCTGGCCCCCACCCCACACCCCGCGACCGCGGCATCGATCACATCCCGCCCCACCGTCGACACCAACACACCCAGCGACACCTGATCCGGACGAACCACCCCACCCAACTCCATAACCCACAATCACAACACCCCCACCCCAACCAGCCACACCGCCACGCCGAAACCCCACCCCACAACCAAGATCAACTTAAGCTACGCGGCATTGGGTTAGAACCGGCCTGAACACTCACGACCCCCAACCGGGCCGAAGCCAGGCGCCTAAGGCGTGGTGAGTTCGTAGAGGCCCCGGCCGAAGGTCGCCGCGACGAGGCGACGCGTGCCCCGGTCGTACTCGATGTCGTCCACCGGCACCTTCGGCAGCCCCCGGCCGAGCCGCACCCAGTGCCCGCCCGCCGCCGCGTGGCCCGCGAACACGCCCTGATCGGTCGCCAGGTACAGCATGCCGTGCGCACCCAGGACGATGTCGTTGACCGGCGCGTTGGGCAAGTTGCCGGAAAGATCGCGCCAGTGCGCGCCGCCGTCCCGGGTCATCCGCACGTGCGCGGTGTCCGAACCGCTCCGGTACGCCGACAAGGTCACGTACGCCGTGGCCGGATCCCGTTCGTCGACCGCGATCCGGGTGATCCACGGCTGCCCGTCGAGCACCTTCGTCCACGTGGCGCCGAGATCACGGGTGAGCCAGATCCGGCCGTCGTCGGTGCCGGCCCAGATCGTCCGGGGATCCGAAGGCGCCGCGGCGACCGTGGTGATGGTGCCGTAGGGATACGCGTCCTGCCCCGGCCCGCCGGTGAGGTCCGGGCTGATCGGTGTCCACGTCACCCCGCCGTCGGCCGAACGGTTCAGCCGGTTTCCGCCGTAGTACAGGACCTTCGGGTCGGACGGGTCGAACTGCACCGGGGTGAACCAGTTCCGCCGGTCGGCCGTGGTCTGCGGGGTGAAGAACGTCAGGGTGTCGCCGCCGTCCGCGGAGCGGAAGCAGTTGCCGTACTGGTAGCAC
The DNA here is from genome assembly GCF_009765355.1 of Amycolatopsis anabasis. Lineage (GTDB taxonomy): Bacteria > Actinomycetota > Actinomycetes > Mycobacteriales > Pseudonocardiaceae > Amycolatopsis > Amycolatopsis anabasis. The sequence continues at coordinate 100,827 of NZ_VTHK01000018.1, forward strand.
GCGAACACGTTGTCCTTGTCCCGCGGATTGATCAGGTTCTCCTCGCCGTCCCCGCCGAGGTACTCGTTGAACCGCGCGCCGCCCCAGGAGCGCAGCGAGCCGTTGTCCTGGGTGCCGCCGGAGATCCGCGACGCGTCCTGCGGGCTGATCGCCGCGCTGTAGAACTGGGTATACGGCTCGTATACCGCTTTCGTCCAGCCGCCGTCCCCGTCCGCGTCGGACCGGTAGACCCCGCCGTCGTTGCCCAGGTAGACCCGCGCCGGATAGCGGGGATCCCACACCATCGCGTGGTGGTCGACGTGCGTGCTGGTGCCGTCCGCGGTCCAGGTCGCGCCGCCGTCCTTGCTGGTCACCAGCGGCACACCGGCGACATGCAGGTGGCGCGCGTCGTCCGGATCGACCCACACCTTCCCGAACCACCAGCCGTAACTGGACTGCGAGTCCATGAGCTCGGCCGGTTCGGGCAGCCGGGTCCAGCTGGTGCCCGCGTCGGCGGAGGTGTACATCCCGGCGAACGGCCCCGCCGTGGCGTTGACGATCGCGTAGAGGCGGCCCGGTTCGGACTTCGAGACGCCGATCCCGATCCGGCCCACGTCCGGACCGGCCGGAGGCAGGCCACCACCGAGCCGCTGCCAGGTCAGGCCACCGTCGGCCGACCGGAACACCCCGGAACCCGGCCCGCCGTAGGTGCGCTTCTCCGGGGTGCGGCGGTGGTCCCACAGCACCGCGTATACCCGCCGCGGATCGGCCGGATCGAACTGCACGTCGACCGCGCCGGTGAACTCGCCGCCCGGCTCCAGCGCGCGCCGCCACGACCGGCCGCCGTCGGACGAGAGGTACACGCCGCGGTCGCCACCGGCGGAGTACAGCGAACCGGTCGCCGCGACGAGCAGGCGCCGGGGATCGCGCGGGTCCACCGCGATCGCGCCGATCGCCGCCGAGTCGCGCAGCCCGGCGAACTGCCAGCTCGCGCCCTGGTCCGCCGAGCGGTAGAGGCCGGTGCCCTCGTAGGTGATGCTGCCACCGCCGGGATTGGCCTCGCCGGTGCCGACGTAGAGCGTGCCGTCGTCGGCCGCCGCGACCGAACCCATGGCCTGGGTCCGGTTGTCCGGCCACGCGGGGGCGAACGTGCGGCCCGCGTCGGCGGACTTCCAGAGCCCGCCGCTGGCCGCGGCGGCGTACACCGTGTCGGCGCGGTGCGGATCCAGGGCGAGGCCGACGATCCGGCCGCCGATGTTGGTCGGCCCGGTCGCGGTCCACCGGCCGCCGATCGCGGGGATCCGGTCGGCCTGCGCGGCGGCCTGGTCGTAGGCGTGGCGCGGCAGGCTCTGCCCGCGTTCGGTCTTCTGCAGAAAGCGGTGTTCCGCGGGGGCCGAGGGACCGCGCACCGGCCGGTATTCGCCGGGCTGTCCGGTACCGGGCGGATCGGCGAGCGCGGGCGCGGCCGGAGCGGCCAGCGTGATCGAGAATCCGAGGAGGAGGGCGGCGGGTAACCGGCGGCGCAATCGCATCGCGGACTCCAGGTGAGCTCCGGAAGAAAGCCGACGAGCGCGACATTATGGACGGCCGCAGGCCGCCGGTACCGGCATTGGTTGGCAATCCGCCCGGCTTTCGAAGCACCGCCTAGTGCAGGAGCAGTCCCGCCCGTTTCACGGTCCGCATGACCGGCGCGGACTCCAGGTCGCGGATGGCGTCGAGGGCGGCGAGCGGGCCCGCCACGTAGTCGAACAGCTGGTCCACATCGCGCACACCGAGGCTGGCGACCAGGTTCGCCGAACCGGTCGTCGCCGCGACGAACGCGATCTCGGGGTGCCCGGCCATCGCGGTCGCCACCGAGACCAGGTCCCGGGGCGCGACCGAGAGCCACAGCCACCCCTCGCCGGAGAAACCGAGCAGTCCCGGTTCGATCTCGACGTCGAAGAACAGCGCACCGCGGGCACGCAGGTGCTCGAGCCGGCGCTGGACCGTGGATTCCGAGCGGCCGCAGGCCGCGGCGAGCCGCTGCAGGCTCGCGCGCCCGTCCAGGGCCAGTTCGGCCAGCAGGGCCTCGTCGCCGTCGCCGAGGCGGACCGGTTCGCCGCCGGGTTCGGCGGGCTCGGGCCGGAGCGCCTCGATCTGGTCCGGGGTCAGCGCGTCGGCCCGTCCGTTCCACCCGGTCGCCCCGCCGAAGAACGTGCGCAGCAGCAGATGCGCGGTCACCGCCACCACCCGCGGCGTATGCGGCAACTGGCCCAGCAGCAACGCGTTGCGTTCCGCCGGGCTGCGCGACCGCAGGACGCACACGATCTCGGCGCCACCCGAGGTCAGGCCGACCCAGCTGGTGTTCTCCCGGCGGGCCAGCGCTTCGGCGATCGGCCCGGCCGCGTCCGGCATGCAGCGCAACCGCACCAGCCATTCCACGTGGCCCAGGCGGCGGGCGTTCGGCAGCCCGACCACGCGCAGCGCACCGGCGGAACGCAGCCGCCGGTACCGCCGGGCGACGGTCTGGTCGGAAACGCCGAGCACCGCCGCGATCGTGCTGAACGAGGCCCGGCCGTCGAGTTGCAACGCGTGCGCGAGCTGCCGGTCCACAGTGTCCAGGGCAACGATTTCCACCAAGCGAGCGTAGCTTCTGTCGGATTCACCCGATGTCACGCGCCTGAATGGAAACCCCTCGCAGCCGGGTCGATCTTGGAGGGAGACGGAAGGAGTGCCATGACGAAGTCGGCGGACATCGACTACCTGGACCACACGATCACCATCACCCGGCGGTACGAGCAGGTGTGGCGGCGGTACGAGGATCTGGGTTTCACCCTCAGCCCGCTGTCGCGGCACCTGGCCGCCGAACGGCCGGGCGGTCCGCTGATCCCCAGTTGCACCGGCAACCGGTGCGCGCTATTCGGCGAGACCTTCATCGAACTGATCGGCATCGTGGACGAATCCGCGCCGGATCCCTGGCGCGTGCTGCCCCTGATCGGCGACGGTTTCTCCGGCCTGCGGGGGTACTCCTTCGGCTGCGGCGACTCCGCGGTGGCCGGGCGCAGGCTGGCCGCGGCGGGGCTGTCCTCGTCCGGCGTGCTGGCACTGCAACGCGATGTCGAGACCCCGGACGGCATCCGGACCGCCCGGTTCCGCAGCGCGCACCTCGACCGCGAGCGGACCCCGGAAGGCATCCTGCACACCGCCGAACAGCTGACCCCGGAACTCATCCACCAGGACCGCTACCTCACGCATGCCAACGGCGCACGCGGCGTGCACAGCGTGCTCCTCGTGGTGGCGGATGACGAGTTCGACGACTACCTGCGCCGCTACGCGCTGATGCTCGACCGGACCGCGGACGTGAACGGACCGCGCCGGGTGTTCGCGTTGCGCGCCGGGCGGATCGAACTGGTCCCGGCGTCGGCGTTCGACACCGTGCTGCCGGGCGAGGAACTGCCCCGGCTCCCGTTCATCGCGGCGCAGACGGTCGCCGTCGACGACCTGGCCCTCGCCCGGAAACTGGTGGAGGGCAACGGAATTCCCACCCGCACCGGACCGGACGGGTTCTTCGTGGGCGCGGACGACGCATTCGGCTCCGCGGTCGGCTTCACGGCGGTGCGCTGATGACCGTCGTCGAGACCACGGCCGGGCGGGTGCGCGGGTACCGGCTCGAGGACGCGATCGCGTTCCGCGGTGTGCCGTACGGCGAGCACACGCGTTTCGCACCGGCCACGCCGCCGCGGGGCTGGACCGGGATCCGGGAGGCCGCGGAACCGGGTCCGATCGCTCCCCAGCCACCGTCCCGCCTGGAACACGTGATGGGGCCGATCCGCCTCCCGCAGGCCGAGGACTGCCTGACGCTCAACCTGTATACAACCGGTGTACAAGGTGCGCGGCCGGTGCTGGTCTGGGTGCACGGCGGCGGTTTCTCCAGCGGTTCGGGCGGGCTCGACTGGTACGCGGGCCATCGGCTGGCCGCCCGCGGCGACCTGGTCGTCGTCTCGATCAACTACCGGCTGGGCGCGCTGGGCTTCCTGAGCGCGCCCGGGATCGGCACCGGGAACCTCGGCCTGCGCGACCAGGTGCTCGCCCTGGAATGGGTGCGGGACAACATTTCCCGCTTCGGCGGCGATCCGAACCGGGTGACCCTGGCCGGGCAGTCGGCCGGTGCGCTCAGCACGCTCGCGCTGCTCTCCGCACCGGCGGCACGCGGTCTGTTCCACCGGGTCGCGCTGCAGAGCACCCCGACCGGCATGGCCCCGCTGAGCCCCGGCGAGGCCGCCGGACACGCCGACCGCCTCCGGTATGCCGCCGGTATACAACACGTACGCGAGCTGTACGACCTCCCGGTGGCCCGGCTGATCGACGCCCAGGTCGAGGTGGCACGGCAGGCGACCAGCGGGATCGCGCCGCCGTTCCAGCTCGTCGCGGACGGCGACCTGGTGCATGCCGATCTCGTCCGGGCCGCACTCGACGGCCCCCGGACCGACGCCCTGCTCAGCTGGACCCGGGACGAGGGCGCCGCGTTCGCACCCGAGCCGGAGGTGGCCCGCCTGGTGACCGACACCGTTTTCGCCCAGGGCACCGCCGAACTCGCGGCGGGCCTGCCCGGCGACGCGCACGCCTACCGGTTCGACTGGCATCCCGAAGACAGCCCGCTCGGCGCCTGCCACTGCCTCGACATCCCGTTCGTATTCGGCACGTTCGACGCGTTCACCGAAGCGCCGATGCTCACCGGAGCCCGGGACTTCGAGCCGCTGGCCGAAGCCGTGCGGCAGACCTGGACCGCCTTCGCCCACGGGGAACCGGATCCGGTTCACCCGTTGCTGCGCAAGTACTCCAACTGAGCGTGGACGCTGGATTCCGCAGCGCCCCAGAGGACCGGGTCCACGTCGGCGTAGACGTGCTCCACCACCTGCCGGGCGGTGGCGTCCGCACCGAGTTCGCGCAGTGCCGCGCGCACCTGGGCGAGACGCTGCTCCCGGTGGGCCAGGTACTCCCGTGCCGTCGCCGCGAGGTCGGCCAGTTCGGCGCCGTGCCCGGGCAGCCCGAGCGTGCCGTCCGGCAGGTCGATCAGCACGCGCAGGGAACGCAGGTAGTCGCCCAGGTCGGTGAGCACGGTCGTGCCGCGGCCCAGCACGGTGTCCCCGGTGAGCACGAAGTCCCGCCCGCCGTGCGCCACCCGCAGGCACACCGAATCACCGGTGTGCCCGGGCGTGTGCAGCACCTGGATCTCCAGTCCCGCGAGGGAAAGCACTTCACCGTCCACAAAGGACTCGGCACCGGAGCAGAGCGCCGGGTCGAACGCGCGCACCGGCACCCCCGCCCGCTCGGCGAACCAGGGCGCGCCGTCCGCGTGGTCGATGTGGTGGTGCGTGAGGAGCACGGCGACGGCCCCGGGCGCGGACTCGAGGAGCTTGCCCAGGTGCTCGCGGTCGTCGTGGCCGGGGTCGACCACCACGCACGCGTCCGAACCCGGCGCGCGCAGCACCCAGGAATTGGTGCCCTCCAACGTCATCGAGGACGGGTTGTGCTCCAGGAGCACGGAAGCGATCGGCGCCACCTCGCGCAGCACGCCGTAGGCCGGATGCTCGGTCACATTCCCTCCAGCACGATCCGCACCTGACCGCGTTCGCGGACCAGGGTGGGGCTGATCTTGTCGATAGTCCGTTCCTCGGCGAGCACGGCGGCCGTGGTACCGAACTCGGCGATCTCGTGCAGCGTGATCCACGTCGGCGGCATCAGCGTGCTGCGCTTGGTCCGCGCGTCGTCGAGCGCGTCCTCGGCGCGCTGCCAGCCGGAGCTCTCCGCCTCGGTGGTCGCGCCGTCCGCGCGTTGCCCGGCGGGCAGGGCGGCGACGAAGAACCGGGTGTCGTAGCGGCGCGGCTCGCCGCTCGGGGTGACCCAGTTCGCCCACGGCCGCAACAGATCCGCGCGCAGGGTCAGCCCGGCCTCGGCGAGGAACGCGGCCAGCGAGAGCTCCCGGGACACCAGCGCGGCACGCGCGTCGGCGTAGACCGAGGTGTCCTCGACGACCGCGTCACCGACCCCGGCCAGCAGTACGCCGGATTCCTCGAAGGTCTCCCGCACCGCCGCGCACACCAGCGCGCGGGCCAGGGATTCGTCGCAGCCGAACCACTCGGCCCACCGCCGCGCGGGCGGGCCCGCCCAGCTCACCGACGCGTCCGCGTCGCGCTTGTCGACCCCGCCGCCGGGAAACACGGTCATCCCCGCGGCGAACGCCATCGCCGCGACCCGGCGCTGCAGGAACACCTCGAGCCCGGCCGCGGTGTCGCGCAGCAGGATCACGGTCGCCGCGTCCTTGGGCTGGACCGGTTCGGCGGCCTCGGGCGCCAGCGCGAGTCCGGGCGGCACCTCGAAAGTCAGGTCCTCAGGTTGATCAGACACGCCCGAAACATACGCCCAGTAGGCCATTTGGACGTGAGACGCATGTCACTCAGGCGCCGGAAAACCCGTCGACCCACCGGACCTGGGGCGGTTCGCTGCCGCGGCCCGAGCCGTTCAGCCGGACCTGGGCGGCCTCCGCACGCTCCCGCTCGGCGAGCTCGGCGTGCAGTTCGCGCAGCAGCCTGCGGTCCCGCTCGCTCAGCTGCGGATCATCCAGGTCGAGGTCGGGGATCTCGACCACCTCGGCCGGGGTGATGCTCGCGATCGCCTTGCCCTTCTCCGGCTCCTCGGCGAGCGCCTCGCGCAGCTGGGCGACCTCGGCGGAGCTCATGTCCGACGTTTTCTCGGCACGGGCCTCCGCGTCGGGCTGGGGCGGCGCGCTTTCGATGCGGGCCTCGGGGGCCGGATCTCCTTTGGCCGGCGGCGGTTCCGGCGCGGGCTCCGGCCCCTTGGCGACCGGGGTCTCCGCGGTGTGCCGGCCGGCCTTCTCCCGCGGCGGCTTCTTGTCCCCGACCGAAGTCAGCGCGGGCGGGGAAACCGGGGAGCCGTTGGTCCCGGCGAGCCACACCGGGTTCGCCGAGGCGCCGGCCGCGTCGTGGTAGCCGGTGCGCTGGGCGCTGGGCCCGGTGACCTCGACGACCGAGCGGATCCCGGCCCGCCGCAGCGCCGCGTCGACGCGGTAGGCGACCGCGGGCGGGTTGCCCTCCGGCCCGATCTCCACCAGCACGACCCGCTGCGGCAGCGGACCCGGCACGCTCCCGGCCGGGGTGTTGCGCCACACCGCGTGCACCGACCGCAGATCGGGCAGCACCTGCAGCGTCCGGTCGAGGGCTTCGGCGAGCCCCTGCTCGGGCTGGTTGTCCCCGCTGAAGCGGTGCGCGACGCCGGGATCGGCGTCGTCGATGGTGAGCTGGTCGGCCAGCGTGGCGTCGGACCGGGACAGCTCCAGCACCAGGGCGAGTTCCCGCTGCTCGGCCGTCTGGACCGGCAGCCGCCCGGCGATCAGCGCACCGGCGACCAGCTCGGCGGCCTCGTCGAGGCGCGAGCGCGCGACCTGCTCACGGGCCTCCGACAGCGCGCTGTCGTCGAGCCGGCCCGCGAGCGCGAGCAGCAGGTTGTGCAGCCGCAACGGAACCGCGAAACCCTCGGCCGCGAGTCCGTCGTGGACGTCCACCATGCCTTCTCCCTCCAGCCCGCCGGGGGAGCGAGCTTTACGCAGCGGCGAGTCTGTTGCCGGCGCCTTCCGCGCCGACACAGACCAGCTCGGAGTTCGCCAGTGCGGCTTGGTGATATCCGGGAGGGTCGAACCGCGGCGGCATGACCTCGACGCTGGGTTCCTCGTCGCCCAGCACCCGCAACACCCGCTGCAGCTCACCGGTCAGCCGCGGCATACCGGCCAACGCGGTGATCAGCAGTACGCGCTTCGCCCCACGCTCACCGGCGCCACCATCGTGTCGCCAGCTCTCCCGCACTTCACCAACGTCCGGACGGCCACGCAACGTTGCGTGAACCACCACGGACACCGAGTCGACAGAGTTCACCCAATCGGGGGCACTCCGCGTGAATGTGTACCCGTTCTGAGTGACCTCGTCTACCCCAAGGGTGGAACTTACTTGATGCCAGTCGGCCCCGTGCGGGACCAGCCCGGCTACCAACAGGCGATACTCCGGTTGGTCCAGGTCAATACTGTGCTTTAGCAAAGATCTTGGAAGGGTTCGCGCGAGCGTGCTCATCGCGCCCTCGCCGAGCCAGTCGCGGAATCGCCACAGCAACTGGTCCGGCAACCGCCCGGCCAGCCGCAGGAGCAGCTCGTGACACGCCTGCTCGATATCCGGATCCATCAGCCCACCTCAGTGCCTCTCGCGAGCGTTCACTCGCCGACTTCAACGACCAGTTCGACCTCGACGGGCGCACCCAGCGGGAGCTCGGCGACCCCGACGGCGGACCGGGCGTGCACGCCCGCGTCGCCGAAGACCTCACCGAGCAACTCCGATGCCCCGTTGATCACCGCGGGCTGGCCGGTGAAGCCCTCCGCGGAGGCGACGAAACCCACCACCTTCACCACCCTGGTCACCTTGTCAATACCCACCAGCGCGTGCACCGCGGCGAGCGCGTTGAGAATCGAGGTGCGGGCGTGCTGCTTGGCCTCCTCGGGGCTGACCTCCGCGCCGACCTTCCCGGTGGCCGCGAGCGTCCCGTCCACGAAGGGCAATTGACCGGAGGTGAGCACCTGGGAACCGCTGCGCACCGCGGGCACGTACGCCGCCAGCGGCGCCGCGACCCCGGGCAGTTCGATCCCCAGCTCGGCAAGCCGTTCGCTCCAGCTCATGTCTGGTGGTCCCCTCAGTCCTTCGGGCGCTTCAGGTAGGCGACGTGCTGCTCCCCGCTGGGGTTGGGCAGCACGGTGACCAGTTCCCAGCCGTCCTCGCCCCACTGGTCGAGGATCTGCTTGGTGGCGTGGATCAGGAGCGGAACGGTGGCGTACTCCCACTTGGCACTCATGTGCGGGAGCCTAGCCACTCGCTCAAGTGACCACGCACCTCCCCGACCGGACCAGAAATCGACCCGGTTTCGCGCACGTAGACGGCCCGTGATCACGCACAGCGACCGGCGACTACGGCTAGTCCACCCTGAAGTGTTCTAGGCGACGGGCCCGAACTCCAGGAATCTCGTTGATGTCCGGCTCGCGAACCGAGGAGAACGCCGTCATGCGGAAGAGAAGGCTGGGAACCGCCGTCCTCGCTGCCGCCACCCTGCTGAGCCTGCTCGCCCCGGCCACCGCCAACGCCGCCGAGGGCGGCCTCAACGACTGGTCGTGCCGCCCGGGCCCGGCGCATCCGGAGCCCGTGGTCCTCGTCCACGGCACCGGCGACAACAAGGACACCACCTGGCGCGCCCTCGGCCCGATGCTCGCCGAGCGCGGCTACTGCGCCTTCGCGCTGACCTACGGCGTCGTGCCGAACACCCCGATCGTCCGGGACGTCGTCGGCGGCATGATGCCGATGGACTACAGCGCCCGCGAGTTGCAGTCCTTTGTGGACACCGTGCTGCGGGTGACCGGCACGCGGCGGGTCGACATCGTCGGCTATTCGCAGGGCACCTGGGTGCCGACCTACTACGCGAAACTGCTCGACGGCGGCGACAAGATCAATAAATACGTCAGCCTCGCCCCCGGCTGGGACGGCACCAACCTGCACGGGTTCGCCGACCTGTACGCGGTGCTGCGGACGCTCGGGATCGGCTGGCTGGCCGGGGTGCTGAGCAACTGCGCGGTCTGCCCGGAGTTGCTCGCCGGATCGGACCTGCTGAAGAAACTCCAGGCGGGCGGAGTCTTCCTGCCGGAGATCACCTACACCAACATCGTGACCCGGTACGACGAGCTGGTCGTGCCCTACACCAGCGGCATCGGCCGGGGCCCGAACGTGACGAACGTGGTGCTCCAGCAGATCTGCGAAGCCGACCACGTCAACCACGTCGGCATCGTCGTCGACCCGAACGCGCTCGGGCACGTGCTCAACGCCCTCGACCCGGCGCACGCGCGGCCGGTGCCCTGCGTGCCGATGGAGCCCATCCCGCCGAGAAGGTGAGCCGGGCGCATGGGTCCACAGTGGACAATGGTGGCGGCGGCCCGGGGTCCGGCCGGGTACCGTGACGGCGTGGAAGCCTGGCGGATCATCGCGGCGGCCGTGCTCGCCGTGGCGGGGATCGTCCTCACGCTGATCGTGATGGCCAAGGTGCGCGACCGCACGCAGAACTCGGGCCAGGTCGCGATCTCCGGCGCCGTGACGCTCACCACACTCGCACTGCTCGCCGTGCTCATGCTGACCGTGTTACCCGGCGTCGTGACCTGGGCGATCGTCGTGATCGTGGTGGTCGCGGTCAGCGTCATGCTGCTCGCGAGCTGAGCGCTGGCTTAGGCTGCCGACGTGACCACACCGCTGGCTGGCTGGACCGACGAGCTCGCACGGGCCCGGCTGCATTTCGTGACCGGCAAGGGCGGAACCGGCAAGACCACGCTCGCGGCGGCGCTCGCGCTCGCGCTGGCCCACGGCGGCCGCCGGGTGCTGCTCGTCGAGGTCGAGGGCCGCCAGGGCATCGCGCAGCTGTTCGACACCGAACCGCTGCCCTACGCCGAGCAGAAGATCGCGGCCGTGCCCGGCGGCGGCGAGCTGCGCGCCCTGCACATCGACGCCGAAGCCGCGCTGCTCGAGTACTTCGAGATGTTCTACAACCTCGGCTTCGCCGGGCGCACGCTGCGCCGGATGGGCGCGATCGAGTTCGCCACCACGCTCGCGCCGGGCCTGCGGGACGTGCTGCTGACCGGGAAGATCAAGGAGTGCGTCGGCCGCACCGAATCCGACGGCCGGCACACCTACGACGCGGTGGTGGTCGACTCCCCGCCCACCGGCCGGGTCGTGAAGTTCCTCGACGTCACCAAGGCCCTCACCGATCTGGCCAAGACCGGGCCGATCCGCGGTCAGGCCGAGGGCGTGGTGCGCCTGCTGCACTCCGGCGAGACCGCGGTGCACCTGGTGACGCTGCTCGAGGAGATGCCGGTGCGCGAGACCGTGGAGGCGGTCGCCGAACTCGACGGCGCCGACCTGCGCCCCGGCGCGGTGCTGGTGAACCGGGTCCGCCCGCCCCGGCTGCCCGCGCGGTCGGTCACCGCCGCCGCGGACGGCCGGGTGGACGCCTCCCGGGTCCGCGCCGGGCTGGCCTCGGCCGGGCTGGAGCTCCCGGCGGCCACCCTGGACGCGCTGGTCGAGGAGACCGTGGAGCACGCCATCCGGGTCGCCGCCGAGCAGCGCGCGCGGGAACAGCTCGCCGAAGCGGATCTGCCGACGCTCGAGCTGTCCGACCTGACCGAGGGCGTGGACGTGGCGGCGCTGTACGACCTCGCGGACGCGCTGGTCGACCAGGGGGTGCGGTGACCATGGGGCTGAACATCGACGCGCTGATCGACGATCCGGCCAGCCGGGTGATCGTGTGCTGCGGTTCCGGCGGGGTCGGCAAGACCACCACCGCCGCCGCGCTGGCGCTGCGGGCCGCCGAACGCGGGCGCCAGACGGTGGTGCTGACGATCGACCCGGCGCGGCGCCTGGCGCAGGCGCTCGGCCTGCGGGAACTCGGCAACCACCCCCGGCAGGTGTCGGTCGCGGGCTTCGACCCCAAGGGCGAGCTGTGGGCGATGATGCTGGACATGCGGCGCACCTTCGACGACATGGTGCGCGTGCACGCCGGGCCCGAACGCGCCGAGCAACTGCTGGCGAATCCCTTCTACCAGACCATTTCCACGTCGTTCTCCGGCACGCAGGAGTACATGGCGATGGAGAAGCTGGGGCAGCTCGCGGCCACCGACGAATGGGACCTGATCATCGTCGACACCCCGCCGAGCCGGTCCGCCCTGGACTTCCTGGACGCGCCGAGCCGGCTCTCCAGCGCGCTCGACGGCCGGATGATCCGGCTGCTGACCGGCCCGGCCAAGGCCGGTGGCTGGGGCCTGCGCAAGGTGGTCAGCGCCGGGTTCTCGATGTTCGCCAAGGCGGTGTCCACGATCCTCGGCGGGCAGCTGCTCGCCGACGCGTCGGCGTTCATGCAGGCCTTCGACAGCATGTTCGGCGGGTTCCGCGAACGGGCGCGCCGGACCGCCGAGCTGTTGCGCTCCGAGGGCACCGCGTTCCTCGTGGTCGCCGCGCCGGAGCCGGACGCGCTGCGCGAGGCGAGCTACTTCGTGGAACGGCTGTCCACCGAGTCGATGCCGCTGTCCGGCCTGATCGCGAACCGCACGCATCCGGTGCTCGCCGAGCTCTCCGGCACCGAGGCGATCGCCGCCGCCGATTCACTGGACCGCGGCGGCTCGGCCGCGCCGCTGGCGAGCGCGGTGCTGCGCCTGCACGCGGACCGGGTGGCGCTCGCGGACCGCGAGAAGCGGCTGCTGGCCCGGTTCACCCGGGCGCATCCCGAGGTGCCGATCGTCGAGGTGCCCGCGCTGCCCAGCGACGTGCACGATCTCGCCGGGCTGCGCGACATCGGCGACCGCCTGTCCGGGTCGTGAGCGGCCGGGCCGCCCACGACCGGCGGACGGTCAGCTCACGCGGACCACGCGCTCACCTTCGGTGACCTCGGCGAAATCGCGTTTCGCCGATTCGAGCAACTCCGCCCAGGACTCGACGTCCGGTCGGCGGCGCAGCAAGGCCCGGCGCTCCCGCTCGGTCATGCCGCCCCAGATACCGAAGTTGATCCGGCTGTCCAACGCCTCGGCGAGGCATTCGGTCCGCACCGGACACCCCATGCAGACGAGCTTGGCCTTGTTCTGCTCGGCACCGCGGACGAACAGGCCGTCCGGATCGGTATCGCGGCAGGCCGCGCTGACTCGCCAGTCCGTCTGGTTGGTTTCCATACCCCCAGCTCCCTCACCTGGTGTCAAAATCCGCCCACCAGGTTCGAGGCACTCCCAAGCCTCTGCCCCCGACATGCGGATCTCCCTGCGCTCACTTGGCTGAAGCCCGCTGCCTCCCCGGCCGCGGCGCCGGCGATTGGTCTTTGCGGATCATCCGCGCTCACCCATCCGTCGGCTTTTCTTCGTGAGACGTTGACGGACTGTAGGCGCATCCGGTTCCGTCGCCAAGGTCCGAGTTTCTGATTGTTACCTGAAGTCACGAAGTGGATCTTCTGCGTAATTTCCGTGACGGCGGCGTGACGTCACCGTGTCCAAACGGCGGCCAAGTACCCTGGCTGTCGTGCGTAAGAGGGACGGTCTGCTCAAGCTCCTTGGCCTTTGCCTGCTCGCGGGGGTCCTCGTCGCCGGTGTGCTCTTCCCCGTGGTCGGGGCGGCCGGTCTGGTGTCGAACCGGGCGAGCGAAACGGTCGACAGCATGTCGGCCGAACTCGCGAGCGTGCCGCCGCCGCTGGTCACCCGGATCACCGACGCCGGTGGCAACCAGATCGCGACGCTGTACAAGCAGTACCGCATCCCCACCGCGCCGGAGCAGATCTCCGAGGCGATGAAGTGGGCGCTGGTCTCGGTCGAGGACAAGCGGTTCTACGAGCACCGCGGCGTGGACTGGAAGGGCACCCTGCGCGCGGCGGTCAGCACCAGCGGCGGCAGCACCCAGGGCGCGTCCACGCTGACCCAGCAGTACGTGAAGAACTACCTGATCAACGTGGTCTACCGCGACGACAAGGTGGGCCAGGAGAAGGCCCAGGAGGTGTCGATCGCCCGCAAGCTCAAGGAAGCGCGGATCGCGATCCAGCTCGAGACCAAGATGAGCAAGGACCAGATCCTCGCCGGGTACCTGAACGTCGTCGAGTTCTCCCGGAAGATCTACGGCGTCGGGGCGGCCGCGCAGACCTACTTCGGCGTCGACGCGAAGGACCTCAACGCGGGCCAGTCGGCGCTGCTCGCCGGGCTGGTGAACAACCCGACCATCTTCGATCCGTGGACGCATCCGGAGAAGGCGACCGAGCGGCGCAACCTGGTGCTGGACCGGATGGTCGAGAACCGCAAGCTCGCCCCCGCCGACGCGCAGCGGATCAAGGGCGAACCGCTCGGCGTGGTCCCGAACGGCCCGCAGAAGCCCGCCGCCAACTGCGTCGGCGCCGGGCCGGAGAACGGCTTCTTCTGCCAGTACGTCGAGGACTACCTGACCGGCAAGGGCGGGATGACCAAGGACGACCTGTACACCGGCGGCTACACGATCAAGACCACCATGGACCAGAAGGCCAACCACGAGGCCAAGATGTCCGCCGAAGCACAGGTGAAGAAGAACCAGAAGAACGTGGCGAACACGCTTTCCCTGGTCCGGCCGGGCAAGGACCGGCACGAGGTGGTCGCGCTCGCCGCGAACCGGGACTACGGAACGGACGCTTCGCAAGGGCAGACGACGTACGCCCTGCCCGCGGGGATCTGGAACACCGGCGGCGCGGGGTCCAGTTACAAGATCTTCACCGCGGCGGCGGCGATGCAGCAGGGCGTCGCCGGGATCTACAGCAACATCGACGTGCCGTCGTTCTACACGTCGAACGTCTTCACCGGTGGCGGGCAACGCTGCCCGGTCGTGGCGCAGGGCACCCGCGCGTACTGCCTCGGCAACTCCGAAGGCGCCAACTACGCGTCCTCGATGAGCCTGCAGTCCGCGCTGGCGACCTCGCCCAACACCGGATTCGTGATCCTGGAAGAGAAAGCCGGGATGGGCCCGGTCGTCGAAATGGCCAGCAAGCTTGGCATGCGGGAGACCATGGCCGCCAACCTCGGCGGCGGCCCGGTGAAACCGGATTCGAAGCAGTTCGGCGAGAACCAGTCCCAGACCCAGTTCTTCGGCCCGAAGGACAAGTCGCCCGGCCAGGGTTCGTTCACCCTCGGCGTGAGCGCACTGTCCGGTCTGGAACTGGCGAACGTGGCCGCGACCATCCTCAGCGGCGGGAAGTGGTGCCCGCCCACCCCGATCGGCCAGATCACCGACCGGGACGGCAAGCCCAAGCAGATCAACGAGGCCTCGTGCGAGCAGGTGGTCGACGAAGGCCTCGCCAACACGCTGGCGGTGGGCATGAGCAAGGACGACCAGCCGGGCGGCACCTCCGCCGCCGCGGCCTCGGCCGCGGGCTGGAACCGGCCGCTCATCGGGAAAACCGGCACCACGCAGAACAACGGCTCGGCGACCTTCGTCGGCGGGACCCCGCAACTGGCCGGTGCCGCGATGGTGTTCCGCCCCGAAGGCGGCAGCGGCGGGCTGTGCGACGGCGCCGGGAACGTGACCACCTGCGGCGACGGCAACATGTTCGGCGGCAAGGCCCCGGCGCGCACCTTCTACGGCGCGATGAGCAAGATCCTGGAAGGCCAGCCCGCCTTGCCGCTGCCCCCGTCGGACCCCAGATTCGAGCGCGCGGGACGGCGGTAACCGTACCGATACCCGCGCCCACGCAACGTGAATGTCCGGTCATGCGTCGGTTGAGGCAGTAGGCAAACAAATCCGCACACCAACCACCTGGACGAGCACG
Source organism: Amycolatopsis anabasis (assembly GCF_009765355.1). Taxonomy (GTDB): domain Bacteria; phylum Actinomycetota; class Actinomycetes; order Mycobacteriales; family Pseudonocardiaceae; genus Amycolatopsis; species Amycolatopsis anabasis. The sequence goes on from NZ_VTHK01000018.1 coordinate 116,190, forward strand.
TATAGTGGACTATGTGAGCACGCTCGGTAACAACAATACTTCGGGGGCGCGAGTACGGCGCCTCGCCACGGGGACGGTCGCGCTGGGTGTCGCGACGCTCGGTTATGCCGCCGCGATCGAGCGGCGGCACTGGACCCTGCGCACCGCCGAGCTGCCGGTCCTCTCGCCCGGTTCCCTCCCCATCAAGGTCCTGCACATCTCCGACCTGCACATGCTGCCCGGCCACCGATCGAAGCAGCGCTGGGTCGCGGCGCTCGACCGGCTCGACCCCGACCTCGTGGTCAACACCGGCGACAACCTCGCCCACCGGCAGGCCGTCCCCGCCGTCCTGCGGGCGCTGGGGCCGTTGCTGGACCGGCCCGGGGTGTTCGTCTTCGGCAGCAACGACTACTACGCCCCCAAACCGAAGAACCCCGCCCGCTACCTGATGCCGCGCGGCCGCACCAAGCGCATCCACGGCGTGCACCTGCCGTGGCGGGACCTGCGCGCCGCGCTGGTCGAGCACGGCTGGCTCGACCTCACGCACGTGCGGCGCACGGTCAAGGTCGCCGGGCAGGACGTCTTCGCCGCCGGGGTCGACGATCCGCACCTGCACCGCGACCGCTACGGCGACATCTCCGGCCGGGCCGACCGCTCCGCCGCGCTCCGGCTCGGCGTCACGCACTCGCCCGAGCCCCGGGTCCTCGACCCGTTCGCCGCGGACGGCTACGACCTCGTGCTCGCCGGGCACACCCACGGCGGCCAGCTCCGCCTGCCCGGTGTCGGCGCCCTCGTCACCAACTGTGAGCTGGATCGCTCGCGCGCCCGCGGCGCATCCCGCTGGGGCGCGAACATGTGGCTGCACGTCTCCGCCGGGCTGGGCACCTCGCCCTACGCCCCGGTGCGCTTCGCCTGCCCACCCGAAGCCAGCCTGTTGACGCTGGTCGCGCGGGACTCCGACGCTCGGACAAACCCCGTGCACGGCGCCCGCAGGCGTCCGCTAAACTCTCCTACGGCCCGATAAGAGCGGTACTTCGGGGTGTGGCGCAGCTTGGTAGCGTGCCTCGTTCGGGTCGAGGAGGTCGTGGGTTCAAATCCCGCCACCCCGACGCTATGAGATTGGGAGAGGCCTGTCCACGGAACGCGTGGACGGGCCTTTCTCATAGCGGTGCTTTGTGGGGGCGAAGCCCCCACGCCCCACCCGGGGGCGCGCCCCCGGACCCCCATCGGTTGGTGGGCGGGTGAGGTTGGGGTGGCGGTTTGGTGGGGGCCTTGGGGCTTCGCCCCCTTGCCCCCCGGTGAGGGTTTCCCGATGTGTGGTTTTGGGCCGTCGAAGGCACCGCGGGTCATCGGGTGGCGAGGATTTCCACCCAGCATTGGCTGAAGTCGCCGTCGGTGGATTCGGTCCAGGCTCGGGCGGAGCGGGCGGCGGCGGCGAGTTGGTCGCGATGGGGACTCGGCGTGGCGACGGCGGCGGCCAGGCGGCGTTCGATGTAGGTGGCCAGTTCGCGGTAGGTGAGGTCCGGGCGGTAGCGGGCGTGGGTGCGGATTTCGCGGAAGCCCGCGTCGGCGACGTGGCCGGGGAGGTGCTTTCCGGCGAACGGGTCGCCGCCGGCGCGGCGGCGGAGGAGGTAGTGCCCGCGCAGCGCGGCGTCGACATTGGCCGTGCGTGGGCGCAGACGCGCCCGGCTCCAGTCCGAAGTGGACAGAGCGAGCGCGCCGCCGGGGCGGAGCACGCGGCGCAGTTCGGCCAAGGCGGCCGCCGGGCGGGACAGGTGCTCGAACAACGCGTGCGCGAAAACCAGGTCCGCGCAACCGTCCGGAAGCGGCAGCGCGTACACCGAGGCGGCAATGAAGTCCACAGTGGACGATGGGGTCGCGCGCACGAGGCGTTCCCGGCTCAGCGCGGCGTCGACGCCGAGAACCCGGCATCCGGTCACGGCCAGGCCCGCGGTGATCGACCCCGGTCCGCAGCCGACGTCGAGCACGCGCATCCCGTTCCGCAGCAAGGGGAATACGAAGCGGGCACGGTCGGTCGCGCTGCGTGCGGACATCATCTCCAGCGCGTCCCGCCCGAAGCCGGGCGCATATCCATCCTGCACAGGCTGCACCCTACGGACACCGATCCCGGCCCGGCACCAAACCTGGCAGGATCAAGGGGGTGAGTACCCAGTCAGCCACCCAGCACCCGCCCGCACTCGTCCCCGACCGCCTCTTCGACGACGCCGCGGCCGAGGCCCGGTGGCGGGCGCGCTTCCACGCCCGGCGGATGTCGGTGCCCGAATGGGCGCTCGACGCCCCGGACGCCAACGTGTACGTCTCCAACGCGAGCGGGGTCTGGGAGGTCTACGCCTGGGACCGCGCCACCGGCGAGCACCGGCGGGTCACCGACCGCCCGAACGGCACCCTGCACGCCACACCGTCGACGGACGGCGCGTGGATCTGGTGGTTCAACGACACCGACGGCGACGAATTCGGCTCCTGGATGCGCACGCCCTTTTCCGGTGGCGACTCCGAACCCGCCCTACCCGGGGTGCACGCCGGATATCCGGCCGGACTGGAAATCGGGCACCGGCTGGTCGCGGTCGGGGTGTCCACCGACGAGGGCAGCGAACTCTTCGCCCACGCCGACGGCGAAACCACCCGCTTCTACGCGCACGCCGACGACGCCGGGGTCGCCGCGCTGTCCCGCGACGAGCGCCTGGTCGCCATCTCCCATTCCGAGCACGGCGATTCGCGGCATCCCGCGGTCCGCGTGCTCGCCACTTCCGGATTCGCCGCGGTCGCCGACAAATGGGACGGCGAGGGCAAGGGCCTGACCCCGCTGGAGTTCTCCCCGGTGCCCGGCGATGCGCGCCTCCTGCTGCTGCACGAGCGCCGCGGCCGCGAGGAACTGCTGATCTGGGACGTCGAGGCCGATTCGGAAACCGAGATCGGGCTCGACCTGCCGGGCGAGGTGGCCGCGACCTGGTACCCGGACGCCTCGGCGCTCCTCGTCGTGCATTTCCACCAGGGACGCAGCACCTTGCACCGCTACGACCTGCCGACCGGCACATTGTCCTCTTTGGACACTCCCGCCGGGCGGGTCGGCGGGGCGGGCGTCCGTCCCGACGGAACGGTCGAATACTCGTGGTCGAGCGCCGCGCAGCCGCCGGTGATCCGCGCCCGCGCCACGAGCGGCGCCGACGAGGTCCTGCTCGCGCCGCCGGGCGATCCCGCGCCGGAGTCCTCCCCGGTGACCGACGCGTTCGTCGAGGGGGTCGGCGGCCGGATCCACGCGCTGGTCTCCCGCCCCGCCGACGCGCCCGAGGGTCCACTGCCGACCGTGTTCACCCTGCACGGCGGGCCGCATTCGGCGGACGAGGACCGGTTCTCGGCCTACCGCGCGGTCTGGCTGGACGCCGGTTTCGCGGTGGTGGAGGTGAACTACCGGGGCTCGACCGGTTACGGCTCCGCCTGGCGCGACGCGATCGAAGGACGCCCCGGCCTCACCGAACTCGAGGACGTCGCCGCCGTGCACACCTGGGCCGTCGACAGCGGCCTGGCCGACCCGGCGAAATGCGTGGTGAACGGGGCGTCCTGGGGCGGGTACCTGACCCTGCTCGCCCTGGGCACCCAGCCGACGAGGTGGGCGGCCGGGGTGGCGAGCGTGCCGGTCGCCGACTACATCGCCGCCTACGAGGACGAGATGGAGCAGCTGCGCTCCTTCGACCGCGCCCTGTTCGGCGGCTCCCCGGAGACCGTTCCGGCGGTGTACCAGGAGTGCTCGCCGATCA
>NZ_VTHK01000018.1:119954-183914 GCF_009765355.1 Amycolatopsis anabasis
GGCTCCCCGGAGACCGTTCCGGCGGTGTACCAGGAGTGCTCGCCGATCACCTATGTCGGCGCGGTCGCCGCGCCGGTGCTCGTGCTCGCCGGGGACAACGACCCCCGCTGGACGATCCGGCAGGTGGAGAACTACCTCGACCGGCTCGCCGCGCGCGGCATCCCGTACGAGTTCTACCGCTACGACGCCGGGCACGGTTCCCTGGTGATCGCCGAGACGATCCGGCAGACCGCCGCCGAGGTGCACTTCGCCCTCCGCACCCTCGGCCTCCGCTAGACCCTTTCATGAGGGGACCCCTCCAGACGGAATTTGTCCGGAGGGGTCCCCTCATGACAGACGGCTAGCGGCACTCCTCGTTCGGTGAGTCGACACCGCCAGCCTAGGGATCAGTGGTGGAAGGCGGTGCCGGTCGAGGAGTCCCGCACCGGCCCCGGCTGGCGTTCCAGATCGGGCAGGAGCCGTTCCAGGTCGCGCACCAGCAGGTCGGCGAGGTCGTGGGTGAAACCGTTGCGGCACACGATCCGCAGCACGGCGAGATCGGTCCGGTTCTCCGGGAAGGTGTAGGCCGGAACCAGCCAGCCGCGTTCCCGCAGGCGCCGGGACACGTCGAAGACGTCGAACGCGGTCACCTCCGGTTTCGTGGTGAACGCGAACACCGGGAGCTGATCGCCCCGGGTGAGCAGCCGGAACGGGCCGAGCTCGCCGATCCGGGCGGCCAGGCCGGTCGCCACGTCCCGGCTCGCCTGCTGGACCGCGCGGAAGCCGTCGCGGCCGAGCCGCACGAACGTGTAGTACTGCGCGGCGACCTCGGCGCCCGGGCGGGAGAAGTTGAGCGCGAAGGTCGGCATGTCCCCGCCGAGGTAGTTGACGTTGAAGATGAGGTCGGACGGCAGCGCCGCCTGGTCGCGCCAGAGCACCCACCCGACGCCCGGGTAGACGAGGCCGTACTTGTGGCCGGAGGTGTTGATCGAGGCGACGCGGGGCAGCCGGAAGTCCCAGACCAGGTCCGGATCCAGGAACGGGGCGATCATCGCGCCGGAGGCGCCGTCCACGTGGACGGGGATGTCCAGTCCGGTGCGCTCGTGCAGGCCGTCGAGGGCCCGGACGATTTCGGCGACCGGTTCGTAGCTGCCGTCGAAAGTGGACCCGAGGATGGCGACCACGCCGATGGTGTTCTCGTCGCAGCGCGCCACCGCCTCGTCGGCGGTGAGGTGGAAGCGGTCGCCCGCCATCGGCACCAGCCGCGGTTCCACGTCCCAGTAGCGGCAGAACTTCTCCCAGCACACCTGGACGTTCGCGCCCATCACCAGGTTGGGGCGGCCGGGGCCGGACCAGCGGCGTTTCAGGGCCATTCCGGCGAGCATGCACGCTTCGGACGAACCGACCGTGGAGCAGCCCATGACCGTCGCCGGGTCGGGCGCGTGCCACAGATCGGCGAGGATGTTGACGCAGCGCCGTTCCAGTTCGGCGGTGAGCGGGTACTCGTCCTTGTCGATCATGTTCTTGTCGACGCAGTCGGCCATCAGCTCGCGCGCCTGCGGTTCCATCCACGTGGTCACGAACGTGGCCAAATTCAACCGCGCGTTCCCGTCGAGCATCAGCTCGTCGCGGACGAGTTGCAGCGCCGTGTCCGGCGGGAGGGAATCGTCCCGGAGCCGCTCGTGCGGCAGCGTCAGCTCCGCCGCGAGTGCCGGATTCGCCCCGGTGTGGAGCGGATTCGTCCCGCCCACGCGGTCTGGACGGCTCGGTTTTCCCTGATGCAGCACCATGATTCGAACCCTAATGCGGAAACGGCCGCCCCGCGCGTGCGCGAGGCGGCCACTTCGTGCGAACCAGTGCCGGTCAGGCCTGCTGCGCCTGCCACATCCAGTGCGCCTTCTCCAGTTCCCGCGTGATCTCGATCAGCAGGTCCTGGGTGACCAGGTCGCTCTTGTCGGTCTCGTCGATCCGCGCGCGCAGGCGCCGGATCAGCTGGGCGAGGATGTCCACGATCGCCGCGACCGTGGCCTCCACGCTCTGCCAGTTGTCCGGGTACTCGGGCGCGCCGGAACTCTCCACCACGGTCTTCGCCTTGCCGTTCGGCGAAACCCCGATGGCGTTGGCGCGTTCGGCGACCTCGTCGACGTACTTGCGCGCGGTGTCGACCAGTTCGTCCAGTTGCAGGTGCGCGCTGCGGAAGTTCGGGCCCACCACGTTCCAGTGGGCCTGCTTGGCGATCAGCGAGAGATCGACCAGGTCGACCAGGGACGCCTGCAGCGCGTTGCCGGTGATTTCCTTGTCGCTCTCGGGGAGCGGGCTGTTGATCGGAGAACGGCTCACGAGTTCGTTCCTCTCTGTGTGCTCGTCGCTTACGTGGTGGCGGTGACCTCCACCTCGATGTTTCCCCTGGTGGCGTTGGAATACGGGCAGACCTGGTGCGCCTGGGTGACCAGTTCGTCGGCCTTGCCCTGTTCCATTCCGCGCAACGTGGTGTCCAGTTTGACGGTCAGCTGGAACTTGCCGGTCTCGTTCCGGCCGATGCCGACCCGCGCGGTGACCTCCGAATCACCGACGTCCACACCGGACTGTTTGGCGACCAGCCGGAGCGCGCTGTGGAAACAGGCCGCGTACCCCGCGGCGAAGAGCTGTTCGGGATTGGTGCGTTCCCCGCCGGGGCCGCCCATTTCCTTGGGCACGGCGAGTTTTTCGTCGATCACACCGTCGGACGAGGTGACCTCTCCGTTGCGTCCGTCGCCGCGAGCGGTTGCCTCGGCCGTGTACAGCGGCTCGACCATTGCGCGGTACCTCCTGTGCGAGTGTGCGGTCCAGCGTCTCACCGGTTTCAACGTTCCGCAGTCGCGAAACCGTGCCGCCGCATGGCAGGACTCACCCAGGGGAATACCCGAGCGGGCCTTCCTTCAACCCACCCGGGGGAGTGATCAATCGCTCGCTTCGCGCGTCCGGGCGAACTCGACCACGTGCCGTCCGATCAGGCGCAAGGTGTTGACGACCTTCGGGTCGGAGGCGCCACCCGCCTCGTCGAACTTGACCTCGGCGGAGTTCACCGACCCGCCGAGCGGGGTCGGCCACCCGCGCAGGGCGTGCGTGATCGTGCGCAGCTGGTCGAGCGTGGTCACCGCGGCCTGCCAGCCGTAGGCGACGGCCACCAGGCCGACCCCGCGGCCGTCCAGGTACGGCCGCCGGTCCGGGCGGAGATCCTCGACGTAGTCCAGGGCGTTCTTGATCAGTCCGGACAGCGCGCCGTGGTAGCCGGGCGAGACGATGATGAGCCCGTCCGCCTCCCGGATCCCCTCGATCAGGCGTTCGGCCTCCGGAGAACGTTCCTCCAGGGCGGAGTCGTAGAAGGGCAGTTGCAGTTCGGCACCGGTGATGGCCCGCGTCCGCGCCCCCGCTTCGGCCGCCCCGGCGAGCGCGATGTGCAGCGCCCGTTCGGACTGGGAGCCTTCGCGGAGCGAGCCGCCGATACCGAGCACTTTGACCGCGCTAGAAGAACTCACACACCCGAGGCTAACCCCTCTACTTAGGTTCAAGTCCACGTTCTGGGATCGAGTTCCCAGTCACAGGCATCCGTTCGGCGGATATGGCTTTGCTCACTACTGACTAGTAACGTCGTCCGGCAAGAGATCGGCGAGGAGGATTGCCCATGTCCATACCGCTCCAGATCCGGGTGCAGGCCGCCGCCGCGCAGCTGCTGTACGCCCTGCCGCAGCCCGTGCGCAGGCTCGTCGCCGGCCGGCCGATCCGGCTGGACGGGCAGGAACTCGCCCTCGACGCGCAGTTGCTGCTGCGGCTGCAGCAACTGTCCGGCGCCTCGTTCGTCAGCGACACCGTGGAGAAGTCGCGGCGCGACCTGGACGCGGGGCGGCACCTGGTCAGCGGCAAGCCGATCGAGCCGGTGCACACCCGCGAGGTCGCGATCCCCGGCGCGGGCGGCGACATCCCGGCCACCCTGTACACCCCGGCCGGCCTGCCGGAACCGTCCGGGCTGCTGATCTTCTACCACGGCGGCGGCTGGGTGGTGGGCACCCGGGAAAGCCACGACAACACCGCGCGGTTCTTCGCCCGGCACGCCGACGTGCGGGTGCTGTCCATCGACTACCGGCTCGCGCCCGAACACCCGTTCCCGGCGGCGGCCGAGGACGCGGTCTCGGCGTTCGACTACGCGCACGCGAAAGCCGCCGAACTGGGCGCCGATCCGGACCGGATCGCGGTCGGCGGGGACAGCGCGGGCGGCAACCTGGCCGCGGTGACCGCGCAGGTCACGGTCCGGCGCGGCGGGCCGTCCCCCGCGTTCCAGCTGTTGATCTATCCGGGCGTCGACGCGACCACGCGGCGCCGGTCGCGGGAGCTGTTCGCGGACGGGTTCTTCCTCACCGACGAGCACATGACCTGGTTCCTGGACCACTACGCCCCCGAAGGGGTGGACCGGACCGATCCGCGGCTGTCCCCGCTGCTGGCCGAGGACCTGAGCGGGCTGCCCCCGGCGTATGTCGCGACGGCCGGATTCGACCCGCTGCGGGACGAGGGCGAGGCTTATGCAAAACGGTTGCGGGAAGCGGGCGTGCCGACCGCATTGAGTCGGCAGCCCGATCTGATCCACGGTTATGTGAATTTCCTCGGCGTCGGCCGCCGCTTCCGTGAGGCCACCGCGGAAGCGGCGGGCGCGCTGCGCCTCGGGCTCAGTTTGCACAAAACGCGATAAAAGAAAGCGGGACGGCAGGAATCCGGTGCGGAAACGAGTTCCGCACCGGATTCCGCAACCTCCTTCAGCCGGGTCGCGTCACGGCGTCGGCAGCGGCGGAGTCGGCACCGGGAGCGGCGGGGTCGGCAGCGGGGGCAGGCTCGGCGCACCGCCGCCGAGCAGGCTCTTGACCAGCCCGCACAGGGCGTCCACCAGGCTCATCACCAGGTTCTTGACCATGGCCAGCGGGTCGCCGGGCAGCCCGGGCACCGGGGGCAGCTGGCGCGGGTCGGCCACGTACCGGGCCGTCTGGACGCCCTGTTTGTGCACGTCACCGGCCATGCTCTGGGATTCGGCCTGGATCGAGTAGCGCTTGCCGGCGGCGAGGTCGGCCAGCAACGGGTTCAGCTTGCCCAGCGTGCCGCTCGTCCTGGCGTTGTCGCCGGCGTAGGCGTCCCGGGCCAGCTGGTCGCGCAGTTTCACCACCTGCGCACCGGCCGCTTCGGTGCTGGAGTTCCCCTTGCCGCCCGCCGCGGCCACTCCGGCCGAAGTCAGGGCGACCACACTGCTCGCCACGATCACGGCAATGGATCGGACAATCCTGCCTTTCATTCCTTACCTCCTGGCCTCTTGGTGGATCGCCTGCACGTACGAACCAATGCACAATCGATACCAAGCGTGTCGAAGAATCACCACTCGACCACCAGGACGGGCAGTTTTCCAACCCTTACGTGCCGAATTCAATTCCAAAAACAGTCCCGCAATTGATTAACCCACCGATCTTGAGCCTCGCTCAGATGATCAACTTCCGGGGCATCGCCGTGCGCGCTGTGTGCTCGCCTCACCCGCCAGAACGGATCGGTAGTCCACACGGGTGTATTCGGTGATCGTTTTCGCTCATCACCCCGTTGTGCGGGCGTGTCGGATAGACCGCTGGTGCACATGTCCCCCACGTTTGGCGCAGTGACCACTGAGGTCACGGCCCAGACAGCGGAAGCGGCCCCGGTGAGCGAATACTCACCGGGGCCGCCGTGTTCCGTGGTGGGAGCGAAAACCTACTTCTGGAAGGCCTGGGCGACCTTGTCACCCAGGTTCTTGTCCACGTTGCGCCAGTACTCGAAGACGCGCTCCAGGACCGGCTGGGACACGCCGTTGGAGGCGTGGCCGACGATGTTGCTCACCAGCCGCTCGCGCGCGGCGTCGTCGAGCACCTCGCGGACCATCGTGCCCGGCTGGCCGAAGTCGTCGTCCTCCGCGTGCGGCTTGTACGCCGAGCGCAGCACCTCACCGGTGGCGCCGTACGCGGAAGCGGCCTCACCGGCGAGCGCGGCGTCGGCGTGCGGGCCGCCGTAGGAGTTCGGCGCGTACACCGGGTCGCCCGGGTTGCTGTAGCGCATGTGGCCGTCCCTGGAGTAGCTGTTCACCTCGGACTTGGCCGCGTTGACCGGCAGCTGGGTGTAGTTCGGGCCGATCCGGTAGCGGTGCGCGTCCGGGTAGGCGAACAGGCGGCCGAGCAGCATCTTGTCCGGCGACGGGCCGATGCCCGGCACCAGGTTCGCCGGCTCGAACGCGGCCTGCTCGATCTGCGCGAAGTAGTTCTCCGGGTTCCGGTCGAGCACGTACCGGCCGACCTTGATCAGCGGGTAGTCGCCGTGCGGCCACACCTTGGTCAGGTCGAACGGGTTGAACCGGTAGTCCGCGGCCTCGTCGTGCGGCATGACCTGCACGTACAGCGTCCAGCTCGGGTGGTCGCCCGCCTTGATGCTGTTGAAGAGGTCGGCGATGTGGTGGTCGCGGGACGAACCGGCGAGGGCGTCGGCCTCGCTCTGGGTCAGGAACTCGATGCCCTGGTCGGTCTTGAAGTGGTACTTGACCCAGAACTTCTCGCCCTTGGCGTTCTCCCACAGGTAGGTGTGCGAGCCGTAGCCGTTCATGTGCCGCCAGGTCTTCGGGATCCCGCGGTCACCCATCAGCCAGGTCACCTGGTGCGCCGACTCCGGGCGCAGCGTCCAGAAGTCCCACTGCATGTCGTGGTCGTGCAGGTGGTTGTCGGCGCGACGCTTCTGCGAGTGGATGAAGTCCGGGAACTTGATCGGGTCGCGGATGAAGAACACCGGGGTGTTGTTGCCGACGATGTCGTAGTTGCCCTGGCTGGTGTAGAACTTCACCGCGAAACCGCGCGGGTCGCGCACGGTGTCCGGGAAGCCCAGCTCGCCGGCCACGGTGGAGAAGCGGATCAGGCTCTCGGTGCGGGTGCCCGGCTGGAACACCGCGGCCTTGGTGAACTGGCTGACGTCCTCGGTGACCTCGAGGAAGCCGAACGCGCCGCCGCCCTTCGCGTGCACCACGCGCTCCGGCACGCGCTCGCGGTTGAACTGCGCGTTCTTCTCGATGAGGTAGTGGTCCTGCAGCAGGATCGGGCCGTTGGCGCCCAGGGTCAGCGAATCGTTGTCGCTGGCCACCGGGATGCCCACGTTGTTGGTGGTCGGCTTGGTCACGCCGAGTCCCTCCCTTGTCGTGGTGGGTTTTCTTGCTTTCGGGCACAGTCGGGGCACCGTCCCCAGAAGACCACCTCCGCCTCGTCGATCTGGAAACCCGCCGTGCCGGAGGGTTCGAGGCAGGGTGCCGAACCGTGGACGCAGTCGACGTCCTCGGTGCGTCCGCAGACTCGGCACACCAGGTGGTGGTGGTTGTCGCCGGTTCGCGTCTCGAACCGCGCCGGATGCCCGGCCGGTTCGATCCGCCGCACCAGGTCGGCGCCCGCGCACGCGCCCAGTACGTCGTAGACGGCCTGGGTGGACACCGAGCCGAGCCGCCGCCGGACACCCGTCGCGACCTGGTCGGCCGTGGTGTGCGGGTGCTCGGCGAGCCAGTCGAGCACGGCGATCCGCGGAGCGGTGACCCGGAGGCCGGCCGCCTTCAGGCGGTCGCGCGCGGGGCTTTCCTGGTGGGACATGACCCTGTCAGCTTGGCGCGTTTTCTGGAATGAGTCAAGAAAACACGCCGGACCGGGTGAGTGAAGGGCCCGTTTCGACCGTTTTTCGACAGCAAATCTCCCTCGCTCACGCCCATCGAGAGCAAAGGTCCCCCGCTGCCGTGGTTCTGGAGTGAAGGTCCCTTGCTCCCCGCACGATCGCCGCGCCGATACCGCCCAATTCCCCCGGTGACCAGCGCGATCCCGGCACGCCCGGCGAAGTCGTTCACAACGGCAACCCGTCCTCGAGGAGTTCGAGCGCGCGGTCGAAGTACTCCAGGAAGTCAGCCTGCCGCCCCTCCTCCAGCGCAGCGAAGAACGACGACATCACCACCCCGACGACCGCGCCCGCCCAGGTCCGGACCGCGTAGTCGCCCGGTTCGCGGCCGACCCGTTCGGCGACCGCGCCGACCAGCAGGCCCAGCCCGGACACGAACAGGTCGAGCAGCGCGGTCCGCAGTTCGGGCACGGTGAAGACCAGGCGCTGCCGGGCGAACTCGAGTTCGGACTCGTCGGCGGGCAGCCGCTCGAACACGTCGTGGAGCGCGCCCCGGACCGCGGCGATCGGCGTCAGCTCGGCGGGCTGCCGGAGGAACGAGTCGATCACCACCGGATCGAACTTGTCGTAGAGCACGGTGTCCTCTTTGGTCGGGAAGTACCGGAAGAACGTGCTCTGCGAGACCTCCGCCGCCTCGGCGATCTGCTCCACGGTCGTCGTCGCGTAGCCCTGCTCGAGGAACAGCCGCAACGCGTGCCGCTGGATCGCGGCGCGCGTTTTGGCCTTCTTGCGTTCACGCAGCCCCACGGGCTCACCCTGCGACGGAGACATGCTCCGATTCTGACCTGTCCTCCGCCACCCGCGGGAGGAAGGCCACCGCGAGCAGCACGCCGACCACCGCGAAGCCCGCGCACACCCACAGCGCGGCGCCCATTCCGTCCACGAACGCGCCGCGCACCGAGTCCAGCAGGCCCGGCGTGTGGGTGGTTCCGGCGACCCGCGCCCCGGCGGCCGCGCTGTCGCGGACCGCGTCGGCGGCGGGCGCGGGCAGTCCGGTCACGTCGACTCCGTCGCGGTACGCGGCGTTGAGCACGGTGCCCAGGATCGCCACGCCGAGTGTCCCGCCGACCTGCCGCAGGGCCTGCAGCAGCGCCGAGCCGACGCCGCTGTGCCCGGTGCGCAGCGCGCCCATCGCCACGTCCATGGCCAGCGGCATGGCCCAGCCGAGCCCGAGCCCGATCAGCGACGCCCAGATCGCGGTGAAGCCGTAGCCATCGGCGACGTCGGTGGCCGCGCCCAGCGCGAGCCCAGCGGCGATGAGCGCGAAGCCGAACGCGACATTCACCTTGGCGCCCAGTTTGAGGGTGAACTTCTGCACGATCTGCACGCCGACCAGCAGCCCGCCGACGATCGGCAGCAGCCGCAGCCCGGTGCCCAGCGCATCCGTCCCGCCGACCGCCTGGAAGTACTGCGGCAGCAGGAACATCGCGCCCATCATCCCGAAGGACGCGATGGTCGCGAGCACCGAACCCCAGGCGAATCCGGGCGAGGCGAACAGGCCGAGGTCGACCAGTGGCCGGGCCGCTCGCCGCAGCCAGCCGACGAACGCGCCGAGCAGCACCACGCCGGCGGCGATCGGCGCGAGGGCCGCGGCGGAACCCCACCCGCGCTCGCCCGCTTCGACGAGCCCGTAGGTCAGCGCGACCAGCCCGGTGCTGGACAGCAGCGTCCCGGGCAGGTCGAACCGCGGCCCACGCTTCCCCGGAGTGGCGGGCAGCAGCAGGGCCAGCGCGAGGATGCCGATCGCCACGAGCGGGACGTTGATGAGGAAGACCGAACCCCACCAGTAGTGGTCGAGCAGCCAGCCGCCGAGCACCGGGCCGAGGGGGATGCCGACGGCCATCGCGGTGGACCAGACCGCGATCGCGCGGCCGCGTTCCGCGGGGCTGAACAGCACGGTCAGCAGGGACATCGACAGCGGGACCAGCAGTGCGGCGCCGAGCCCGAGGACCGCCCGCGCGGCGATCAGCTGAGCGGCCGAATCCGCGTACGCGCAGGCGAGCGAGGCCAGCCCGAACAGCGCGAGCGCGCCGAGGAGCAGCCGCTTCTGCCCGAACCGGTCGCCGAGCAGTCCCGCCGGGAGCAGGCCCGCGGCGAGCACCAGCGTGTAGGCGTTCGAGAACCACTGCAGCTGGGTCGTCGAGGCGTGCAGATCGGTGGCCAGTGTGGGCAAGGCGACGTTGAGGATCGTCACGTCCAGGCCGAAGGCGAGCAGCGCCACCGCGAGCGCGCCCAGCGCCCACCAGCGGCGGGGGTCGGCAGTCATCATCACGAGCACCTTTCGACAGTAACTACCAATTGATAGTAGCTGTCACTTTTGCCCGGCGGCAATCTACCGTGACGTGAAAAGGATTTGCACGGACGTACCACGACACGGTGTCATCGCAGGTGTGGCGCTGCAGTCCTATCGCCGGGTCCTGGGCCGGCCGGGTGTCCGCACCTCGATGCTGCTGATGTTCTTCGCCCGGCTGCCGATCACGGCGATGGGCATCACGCTGACCCTGCACGTGGTCAGCGACCTCGGCCGCGGTTACGGCGCGGCGGGCCTGGTCGGCACCGCGACGACCCTCGGCTCCGCGCTCGGCGCCCCGCTGGTCGGCCGGATGATCGACCGCTACGGGCTGCGCCCGGTGACCGCGGTCTGCGCGGCCGCGTCGACCGCGTACTGGCTGAGCGCGGCACACCTGCCGTATGCGGCGCTGCTGGTGGCCGCACTGCCCGCCGGGGTGCTCGCGGTCCCGGCGGGGTCCATCGCCCGCCAGGTGCTCGCGGCGCTCGTGCCCGCGGAGGGGCGGCGGGCCGCGTACTCGCTGGACACCGTTTCGGTCGAGATGACGTTCATGATCGGCCCGGCGGTGGGCATCCTGGTGAGCACCCAGGTCTCGTCGACGGTGGCGCTCAGTTCGATCGGAGTCTGCTTCGCCCTGGCGGGGATCGCGCTGTGGTGGACGAATCCGCCGGTGCGCGGGCAGTTCGAAACCGTGGTCGCGCACACCCGGCCGCCGCTGCGGACCTGGCTCACCGCGCGGTTGACCGGCACCCTGCTGGTGGCCGTCGGCGCGCTGTTCGTCCTGGTGGGCATGGAACTCGCGATGCTGGCGGCGCTGCGCGAATCGGGCGAGGTCACCCAGACCGGGGTGCTGTTCGTGGTGATCTGCCTGGCCTCGCTGATCGGCGGGCTGGTGCACGGCGCGGTCCGGCGCTCGCTGCCGCAGTTGACGCTGATGCTGTTGCTGACCCTGCTGACGATCCCGGTCGGCCTGTTCGACCATCCGTGGTGGCTGCTCGCGCTCGCGCTGATCCCGTCGAACCTGGCCTGCGCGCCGACGATCGCGGCCACCACCGAATCGGTGAGCGCGCTCGCGCCCGCGCGCGTGCGCGGCGAGGCGATGGGCTTGCAGGATTCGGCGACCCGGGCCGGGCTGGCACTGGGCAGCCCGGTGGTGGGGTTCGTGATCGACCGGTCGTCGGCGGCCTGGGGTTTCGTCGCGGCCGGCGGCGGCGGGCTGCTCTTCGCCGTGGTGGCGGTGGTGTTGTTCCGCTGGGCCGCGACGCGTGCTCCGGCGACGGCGGGGAGTGTGGCATGAGCGAATCGGTCCTGGTCAACTTCGTCTACGCGCATCCGGTCGGGCACGCGATCGAGGCGCTGCAGTACTGCCTGGGCTACCACCTGGCCGATCCGGAGCGCCGCATCGGTCTCGTCCTCAACGAGGCCACCCCGGCCGAGCTGGCCCGCTGGTGCCCGTTCGTACACAACTTGTATACAACGCGTATGGACATGTTCGCCCCTGATCCGAGGGCCCTGGAGGGGGTGCCGCGGGACTGGGACTGGGTGGTGGACGATCCCCGGGGCTGGCAGGACGTGCAGCGTGCGGTGTTCCCCGGCCTGGCCGCCTACTACGACCTCGCGCGTGCGCATTTCCGTGCCCGCGCGGGGCATCACGAGGTCGGCGCGGGCGGGCCGGACTACCTGGCCGGGCACCGGTTGCGGCTGACGCCGCCACGCGAGGCGCGCGCCGCGGCGGAAACCCTGCTGCCCGCCACGGCCGGGCCGCGGATCGCGGTGCTGCCGGGCGGGAGCGCGGACCGTTCGCTGTACCCGTCGGTGGCGTCCTGGCGGCGCATACTCCGTGCGCTCGCGGCGCGGTTCCCGGACGCGACCTTCTGCCTGACCGGGAAGCTGGCCGACGACGGCCGCACGCGCACCACGTATTCCCGGGCGGAACTGGACGAGCTGCGCGCGGCGGTTCCGCGGTGCGTGCTCGCGCTCGATCTGCCGATCGCCGAGCAGCTGGCCGTGGTGGACCGCTGCGACGCGCTGGTCTCGCCGCATTCCGGGTTCGGCATGGCCGCGCTCGCGGTGGGCACGCCGTGGGTGGTGCTCGGCGGGAACAAGTGGCCGGAGTTCTACTTCAACCCGGGCGTGCCGTTCTATTCGGTGCTGCCCGACGTCGAACGTTTCCCTTGCTACACCGCGTTCGGCCCGGATCCCGAGCCCGTCGAGGACGACGGCCCGCGGTCACCGAGCATGTCGGCCGCCCGCATCGAGTCCGATGTGGACGAACTCGTCGAAGCGACCGCCCGGATCGTCGAGGGCCGCTGGGACTACGAAACCGCGATGACCGACCACTTCCGGCGGCTCACCGCGCTCTACGACGGCCACACCGAGTGGATGTACTCGGTGGACGGCGTGCACCTGCCGTATCTGCCGGGTTAGTCATCTCCGCGCTCCGGCGGCGGCTTTTGCCCACCACGGTGGCCTCCTCGCGCACGCAAGGGAACCGGGTGCCGGGGTCGTGAGGGTTCAGGCCGGTTGGAACCGGCCGGAACACTCACGACATCAGAGGCAGACCCTGCGCAGGCGGTCGAGGTTCTCGGTGTTGCGCTTGATCCAGTCGGACAGGTTGGCCAGCTCGTCGACGCGCTTCTTCTCGAGTTCCACGTACGAGTCGGCCATGGTGAACAAGGTCTGCTTGACGTCGGCCTCGGCGACCTGGTTGCCCAGCTGGCGCAGGCGCTCGGCCTTCTGCTGGGCCTCGTTCTTGATCTTCTCCGGCGCGGCGGCCGGGTTGAGGTTCGCCAGCCCGAGCGCCTCGCCGCAGGCGCTGACCTTGTTGGTGGCACTGGTCGCCTGGTCGACCGCGTTGTTCGCCTGATCGACCGCGTTGTTGACCTCGGCACACCCCGCCAGGAGGAAACCGAGTCCGACCACTCCGAGAACACCCCATCGCTGCATGAACCCACCATACCGGGTCGTCGGGTACTAACTTTTCCCCAACGTTTCTTGTTAATTGGCAACCTCGAAGTCATCCTGTGCGGGCCACTGGCAACCGGAGGAGAAGGGAACACCATGCGCTCCACCAAGCCGAAGAAGGCCGCGACCCTGTTCGCGGCGCTGGTGACCGCGTGCCTGGCGGTACTCACCGTGCCCGCGGACGCTTCGCCGCGGGCCGCGGATGTGCGGTCCGAGATCGCCCGGCACGCCAAGGGCGAAGTCGGCCAGGGCGAAACCCCGCCGGGCAGCAACTGCAACCCATACGGCCCGTGCGAATCGTGGTGCGCGCACTTCGCCACCTGGACCTGGCGCAAGGCGGGCATCGACATCCCGAACTACGGTTTCACCGGCGACATCTACACCTGGGGCAAGAAGCGGGACCGCGCACACGGCACCGACACCGGCATGCGGGTCGGCGACATCGTGCTGTACGGCACCGGCCCGGGCAACGTGGACACCGGCGTCGTGGTCGCGGTGTCCGACGGCAAGATCACCACGGTGGAAGGCAATTCGGGGGACAAGGTCGCCCGGCACGGCCCGTTCGACCCCCGCCACGCCAAGGCCGCCGGCCGCCCCGCCGACATCTACGGCTGGGTCTCCGCCGCCTGATCTTCTCGGCGCCCCAACCCCACCCCCCACCGCTCCCTTGGGGGGCGACCCCACGCCAAGCGTACCGGCACCATCCCCGGAGAAAGGTCCGTTCGGCGATCTGTGGACAACCTGGTATGCCACTCGCCTGCTGTGGACAACCGGGGAGGATGTGTCCTTTGTAGACAAACGAGGGCACTTCCGGCCACCGCGCCGGAAGCGCCCTCGAAACAAACCTCAGCCCTTGACGCAGACGACCTGCTTCAGGTGGGCGACCACCGACACCAGATCGGTCTGCGCCGCGATGACCGACTCGATGTCCTTGTAGGCCGCCGGAATCTCGTCGACCACACCGGAGTCCTTCCGGCACTCCACCCCGCTGGTCTGCTCCGCGAGGTCGGCGGCGGTGAACATCTTCTTCGCCTTGTTCCGCGACATCCGCCGCCCCGCGCCGTGCGACGCCGACTCGAACGAGGACTCGTTGCCCAGTCCCCGCACGATGTACGAACCGGTGCCCATGCTGCCCGGGATGATGCCCAGATCCCCGGACCCGGCCCGGATCGCGCCCTTGCGGGTCACCAGCAGGTCCACGCCGTCGTAGTGCTCCTCGGCGACGTAGTTGTGGTGGCACGAGATCGCGTCGTCGAACCGCACGCCGGGCACGGTGTCGGCCAGCGCCTGCTTCACCAGCGAGACCATGGTCGCCCGGTTGCGCGCCGCGTAGTCCTGCGCCCAGAACAGGTCCCGCCGGTAGGCCGCCATTTCCGGCGTGCCCGCGACGAACACCGCGAGGTCCGGATCCGGCAGGTCGGCGTTGTGCGGCAGGTCCCGCGCGATGCTCATGTGCCGCTTCGCCAGCTCGTTGCCGATACCGCGCGAACCCGAGTGCAGCATCAACCACACCCGCCCGGAGTCCCCGCCCTGCTCGAGGCAGACCTCGATGAAGTGGTTCCCGCCGCCGAGGCTGCCGATCTGCGCCCGCGCCCGGTCCCGCATCGACTGGACGCCGGGGTGCAGTTCGTCGAACGACTTCCAGAACGCGTCCCACCCGCCGACGCCGTGCACGCGCGCCGGGTTCACCGGCGTGCGGTGCATCCCGAAACCGACCGGCACCGCCGCCTCGATACGCCGGCGCAGCGCGCCGAGGTCGTCCGGAAGATCCTTGGCGTACAAGGAAGTCCGCACCGCGCTCATCCCGCACCCGATGTCCACGCCGACCGCGGCCGGGGACACCGCGTCGCGCATGGCGATCACGCTGCCGACGGTCGCGCCCTTGCCGTAGTGCACGTCCGGCATCACCGCCAGGCCGTGCACCCAGGGCAGGTTGGCGACGTTGTGCAGTTGCCGCATGGCGGCTTCGTCGACCGACTGTGGATCGGTCCACATCCGGATCGGCACCCGTGCGCCCTCGACCGCGCTGTACATGACTTCCCCTTCGTTCGTCCTGCAGCCAGGACACCCGAAAAGGGCGGAACGCACAACCCGATTTACCGATCGAGTCCACTATGGACGGCAGCGGCCCAGGTCGACCTCGGCCACCGCCCCGCGCGCCACCACGACCGGCACCCGCTGCCGCCCGCAGCTCACCGTCCACGCCTCCCGGATATGCGTGGACAGGTACTGGCTCGGCCGCGGGGACGGGTTGACCTGCCAGTCGAACCGCCCGCCGGCGGGCACGGTCATCGTCGACCGCAGCGTCACCGGGAACGGTTCGACCAGCCCGCCCGCCCCCTGCACGGGCGAGGTGTCCAGGGTGAAACTCTTCTCCACGGTCAACTTCGCCCCGGCCGGCGCCCGGCCCCGGAGCACCGCGTGCCGGGCCGGATCCGCGGCCGCCTCCAGCGCGGTCAGGAACGCCGCCCGCGCGCTCGATCCGGGATAGGCGCCGGTGCCGAAGTACTGGTCGATCACGAACGGGTAGGGCGGGTGGAACCCGCGCCCGCCCGGGGTGTGCTCGAAGGTGAACGAGAACGTCCCCGCCGAGTAGTACGCCGTCTCCTCGGTCGTCCCGCTCGCGGGGTAGTAGATGTCCGGCCACGGCCCGGCCGGCCAGTTCAGGTCCTTGCCCAGCGCCTGGGCCAGCGCGTCGTACGGCGCCTCGTCGGCGGGCCGCGGTTCGTTCGGCGCGCTCGGCACCCGCAGCACCTTCGCGTCCGGGGTGTGGTTGCTGACCGCGACGGTGACCTGGTTCGCGGCCATCAGCTCGCGGATGTTCCGGATCTCCGGTTCGGAGAACGGCGCCGCGCCCCGGTAGTTGCTCGCCGTGGCCGCGACGCCCGCGCCCGGGCCGCCCCAGAAGGCGCCGTAGTTGCGGTTGAGGTCCACGCCCTTGTCGGCGTTCGCGGGATCCGCGCATTCGACCCAGGTCGGGATCCGGCCGTCGGCCACCCGGCAGTTCTTGCGCTTCTGCTCCTGCACCAGGCCGCGGGACAGGTCGAAACCGTCCGGGTTCACGATCGGCACGACGATCACCCGGGCCCGGTCCAGCAGCGAGGTGAGCCGCGGCTCCCGGCCGTCGTTCTGGAGCAGGTCCCAGGCGAATTCCATGGTCAGCTCGACGGTCGGCCACTCCCGCGAGTGGTGCAGGCCGGTCATGAGGAACACCGGCTTGCCCGGGTTCTCCCGGACCCGGTGCGAGATCTCCAGGCCCCAGATCTCCTGGCCCAGCAGCGACCGGTGCGGCAGCCGGAACCGCTTGACCTGCCCGGGATACGTGCGCGCGATCCGCTCGAGTTCGTTGTTCGTCTCGCTCAACGTCCGGTACGACACCCGGCCGGTCGGCAGCGGTGACGTGGCCAGTGCCCGCGCCCGGCCCTCTTCCTCGGCACGCGCGGCCCGGTTGCGCGCGGTCACGTCGGCGACCAGCACCTCGGGCAGGAAACCCGCGCCGCGCAGGCGGGTTTCGTCGGCGGCGCCGTGCAGCATCACGTTGACCGAACCCGCCCGGGCGTCCATCAGGTCCAGATCGAGCGCGACCAGCCGGTCCCGCGCGGCCCGGTCCGCCACCCGCACCTTGACGATGCTCACGCGGTCCGCGACCGGTTGCGCGGCGGCCGCCACCCCGGACGCGAGGAGCACGGCGACCAGCAGCATCGCCGGAAAACCCTTACGGTGCGGTCGCGAACCCGGACGGGACATGGGAATCCCTTCGCCCGCGCGCCGCAGCGCGCCGATCGGCCCCCGCAAGATCAGCGTCGCGTGCTGATCATCCCGAGTCAACCGGCCGATCGGCGCAGTCGCCTGGTCCGTTGATCATGGTGACGCAGGGCACGGCCGCGCGTCGCAACGCGCGGGGCTAAAAGCACGATAAGGAATTCGTTCCGCGGACAGATCAAGGCTATGGTGACCTCCGATGTCGGGGAGACGAGCCTTGGGGAGGCTTCACCCGATCATGCCGGTTTCCGTTCGCGCGGCCGTCGCGGTCGCGCTGCTCGCCGCGCTGCCCGCCTTGCCGGCCGGGCTGCTCGGCGGCCTGGCCGCCCTCGAGATCGTGGCGTTCACGCACTCGATTTTCCTTGGCGCCAAACTGTTCCTGCTCACCGTGCCGCTCGGTGTGGCCCTGGTGCGCGGCCTGTTCGCGCTGGAACGCCCGGTCGACGAACCGGTCAACGGCATCCCGGTCACCCCCGCCGCGCAACCGGAACTCTGGGCCCTGGTGACCCGGCTCGCCGGACAGGTCGGCACGCGGGCGCCGGACGAAATCCTGGTCACCGCCGAGGCGAACGCGTCGGTGACCGAGCAGACCCGCCTGCTCGGCCTGCGGGTCCTGCGCCGCCGGATGTTCATCGGCGCGCCGCTGCTCGCCGGGTTCACCGAACCCCAGCTCGCCGCGGTGCTCGCGCACGAACTCGCCCACTACGGCAACGCCGACACCCGGCTGGCCGGACTCACCTACCGCGCCCAGCGCGCGATGGTGCGCGCGATCGCGCACCTGGATCCCGGCCACTGGCTGCAACGCCTGGTCGGCAAGCTCTTCTTCGCCTACGCCAAGGTGTTCTTCCGGATTTCGAACGCCGTGTGCCGCCGCCAGGAACTCGCCGCCGACGAGGCCTCGGCCCGGATCGCCGGCCCCTGCGCCGCCGCGAGCGCGCTGCGCGAGGTGCCGGTGCTCGACACGGTCTGGCACCTGTTCCTGAACAACTACGCCACCCTCGGCTGGCGAGCCGGTTACCTGCCCGCCCGGTTCTTCGACGGTTTCGCCGCGATCCTCGCCGACCCCGAGATGCGCCCGAAACTGGCCGAGATCCGCGCCGATCCCGCCGACGACGCACCGTCGGCGTACGACTCGCATCCCCCGCTCGCCGCGCGCATCGCCGCGCTCGAGGCGTTGCCGCCCGGCCCGCCGCGGAACCTTCCCGACCGGCCCGCGCGCGAACTGCTGCGCGACGGCGAAGCGCTGCTGGACGCGGCCTTGCTGGACGGCCTGGTCGACGAGGCGCACGCGAAACACCGCGTCGGCTGGGCGGAACTCGTCCACCTCGGCTGCCGCGACCAGGCGCTGGACCCGGCCCGGGCACTCCTCGACGCCGCCGGGGCGGCGCTGGCGGGCCCGCCGACGCTGGGCACGCTCCTCGACGCACTGGACGCCGGGCGGCTCGTCGAGCTGTCCCCGCCGGACGCCCGGCCCGCCGAGGACGCGGGACCCCGCGCCCGCCGCGCGCTCGCCCGGTTGTCCGTCCGAACCGGACTGTCCACAGTGGTCACTTTGGCGCTCGCCGACGTGGGCGCGGCGCGCTGGGAGCTGTCCTGGTCCGCACCCGCCGAACCGGTGGTCGGGGCACCGTATGCGGCCGGACTGGAAGCCGCACTGGACGCCGCCGTCGCCGAAGAACCCGACACCTCGCCGCTGCGCGCGACGCTTGCTGCCGCGGGCGTCGGCCTCGACTACCGACCCACGCGCGAACCGGTCGCGACACCGGTCCGCTGAACGAAATCGGAGCCCCGTTCCATGGTCCTGTCCCTGCTGTTCAAACCCCGCGACCTCAAGGCCGTGCTGACCCTGATGCGCGCAGCCAAGCGCCGCGGGATCAGCGTGGAGGAACTCGGGGACGTCCTCACCCCGGCGGAGATGGCCGCGCTGGTGCTGCCGCCGAGCGGGGCCGAGAAGTTCGGCCTGGTGCCCGACGCCGAGGTCAGCGCGGATCCGTTCCTCGACGATCCCGCGCTGGACGCCGCGCGGGCCGGAGCCCGCGCCGGGGACTGGACGGCCGCGGCGCGGCTGCTCGCGGGCACCGGAACCGAATGGGACCGGCGGGCCCGGATCGTCGGCGAACTCGCCTCGGTCGCGGCCGACGACGACGGCTGGCTGCGGGCCTGGCGCGCGGCGCGGCCGGACGATCCGCACGCGGCGGTGGTGCACGCGGAATCGCTGGTGCGGCTGGCCTGGCAGATCCGCGGCGGCCAGACCGCCGACCGCACGACCGCGGCCCAGTTCAGCGGTTTCCACAGCGTGCTGGTCGAAGCGGAGAAGGCGGCCCGGCACGCCGTCGACCTGCTGCCCGCCGATCCGACCCCGTGGCTCAGCCTGGTGACCATGGCCCGCGGCCTGCAGCTCGGCCACGACCGGTTCGCCACGATCTGGCGGGGCCTGCTCGAACGCGCGCCGCACCACCGGCAGGGCCACGGCCAGGCGCTGCAGTACTGGTGCGCGAAGTGGGCGGGCTCGGCCGAGCGGATGTTCGCGTTCGCCGAGGAGGCCGCGGCCAAGTCCCCGGCCCTGCTGGGCCTGCCGCTGCAGGCCGCGCTCGAGCACCAGGGCGAGGACCGCGGCATCTGGAAGTCGGCAGGCACCCGGCGGGCGCTCGACGCGCTGCTGGAACGGCTCGCCGGGGAAGGCGCCGACGACGTGGCGCTGCGCTCGGACCGCGGCTTCGCCGCCTACGCCCTGGTCGAGAACAAGCGGTACCCCGAGGCCGTCGAGCAGTTCCGGATGCTCGGCGCCCGGGCCGACGCCGGACCGTGGTCGAGCTTCGAAGAACCCCGCCTGGTGTTCCTCACCACCCGGGCCACCGCCTGCCGCAAAGCCCGCCGCCGCTCGTGAACGTGCTGGGCCCCGAAAGTGCCGCCACTTTCGGGGCTCAGGCGGCCTAGGCGAACTCGGGAGCCAGCTGCTCGGCGACCTCGTAGGTGTTGAGCGCGGCGCCCTTGCGGAGATTGTCGCCGCAGACGAAGAAGTCCAGGGTGTTCGGGAAGTCCAGCGCCTGGCGCACCCGGCCCACATACGTCGGGTCGCCGCCGACGACATCGGCGGGCGTCGGGAACTTCCCGTTCTCCGGGTCGTCGACCAGCACGATCGACGGCTGCGCGGTGAACACCTTGTGCGCCGCCTCCACCGTCACCTCGCGCGCGAACGTCGCGTGCACGGCGAGCGAATGCGTGGTCACCACCGGCACCCGCACGCAGGTCGCCGAGACCTTCAGCCCCGGGATGCCGAGGATCTTGCGGGATTCGTTGCGCACCTTGAGTTCTTCGGAGAACCAGCCGTCGCCCTTGTACGAGCCCGCGGACGGCACCACGTTGAACGCCAGCGGCGTACCGGCGAACGGACTGTCCGAAAGGGACAGACCGGCGGCCTCGAGCGCTTCGCGGACGTCCCCGGCGCGCGCGCCGAGCCCCTTGCCCGCGGTCGCGTCCAGCTCCGCGTAGAGGCGGTCGATGCCGCCCTGACCGGCGCCGGAAGCCGCCTGGTAGGAGGCGACCACCAGCTCGGTCAGCTCGAACTCGCGGTGCAGCGCGCCCAGCGCCGCCATCATCGACAGCGTGGTGCAGTTCGGGTTCGCGATGATCCCCTTCGGACGGTCGGCGACGGAGTCCGCGTTGACCTCGGGCACCACCAGCGGCACCTGGTCGTCCATCCGGAACGCGCCGGAGTTGTCCACCGCCACCGCGCCGCGCGCGGCGGCGATCGGCGCCCATTCGGCGGAGATCTCGTCCGGGACGTCGAACATCGCCACGTCCACCCCGTCGAACGCCTCCGGCGACAGCGCGACGACGGTCAGCTCCTCACCCCGCACGGTGATCTTCTTCCCGGCCGAACGCGGCGACGCGATGAGCCGGATCTCGCCCCACGGCACGGTTTCCCGGCCGTTGATGATGTCGATCATGACGGTGCCGACCGCGCCGGTCGCGCCGACCAGAGCCAGTGTTGGTGCCATCAGCGACCACTCCCCGCGTAGACGACGGCCTCTTCATCGCCGCCGAGTTCGAATGCCTCGTGGATCGCGCGCACCGCGTCGTCCAGCTGCGCGTCCCGGATCAGGACCGAGATCCGGATCTCCGAGGTGTTGATGATCTCGATGTTCACGCCCGACTGGGCGAGCGCCTCGCAGAACGTGGCGGTGACCCCGGGGTGCGACCGCATTCCCGCGCCCACCAGGGAGACCTTGCCCACGTGGTCGTCGTAGAGGACGGAGGTGAACCCGATGTCGTCCTTGATCTTCTCCAGTTCCTCCACCGCCTTCGGCCCGTTGGCCTTGGACAGCGTGAACGTGATGTCGGTGCGCCCGGACTCGGTGCTGGAGATGTTCTGCAGCACCATGTCGATGTCGATCTCGGCGTCCGCGACCACGCGGAAGATCCGGGCCGCGGCGCCGGCGTGGTCCGGCACCCCGGTCACCGTGATCTTGGCTTCGGATCGGTCGTGCGCCACACCGGTGATCAGCGCTTGTTCCACGGGGATCTCCTCAATCGAGCCGGCGACGGTGGTGCCCGGCTTGTCGCTGTAGGACGAACGGACGCGAATCGGTACGCCATAACGGCGCGCGTACTCGACCGAACGCAGGTGCAGGATCTTCGACCCGCTCGCGGCCAGCTCCAGCATCTCCTCGTACGGGATCGTGTCCAGCTTGCGCGCGTTGGAGACGATCCGGGGATCGGCGGTGTACACACCGTCCACATCGGAATAGATCTCGCACACGTCGGCGTTCAGCGCGGCGGCCAGCGCCACCGCGGTGGTGTCCGAACCACCGCGGCCGAGCGTGGTGATGTCCTTGGTGTCCTGCGCGACGCCCTGGAAACCGGCCACCAGCGCCACATACCCCTGTTCCAGCGCCTCGGTGACCCGGCTCGGCGTGACGTCGATGATCCGCGCGTTGCCGTGCACCGAGGTCGTCACCACCCCGGCCTGCGAACCGGTGAACGACCACGCTTCGGCGCCGAGCGACGAGATCGCCATCGCGACCAGCGCGTTGGAGATGCGCTCACCCGCGGTGAGCAGCATGTCCATTTCCCGCTCGGGCGGCACCGGATTCACCTGTTCGGCGAGATCCAGCAATTCGTCGGTGGTATCACCCATCGCGGAGCAGACCACCACGACATCGTTGCCGGCCTTCTTCGTCGCGACGATCCGTTCGGCCACGCGCTTGATCCGGTCAGCGCTCTCCAACGACGAACCGCCGTACTTCTGGACTACGAGCGCCACTTCGCCCGAACCTCCTAGCCGGAACGAGGTCGGCCCTCGCGAGTCCGAGAGCCCCCGCGTCCCACTTTTGCGGTGAAGCCTACCGGGGGCGCGTCAAACGGCCACCCCTTTGTGTGGTCCCGACCACTTCCGGCGTAATCGTTGCCTGGCATTATGCGGCGATGGCCGAGTTACCACGCAAGCCCGCCGAGACCAGCGTCCCGGTGGAAAACACCATCGCCGAACGCTGGAGCCCGCGAGCATTCGACGAGGGCGCGGCGGTGAGTGACCGCACAGTGCGCGCGTTGCTGGAAGCCGCCCGCTGGGCGCCGTCGTTCGGCAACACGCAACCCGCCCGCTACCTCGTGGGCCGCCGCGGCGACGGCACGTTCGAACGCATCCTGGGCACGCTCAACCCGGGCAACCAGGCCTGGGCGCACCGGGCCGCGGTGCTGCTGATCGGCGTAATGGTGACCCGCAACGAGAAGGGGGAAATCCCCTATGCGGAGTACGGACTCGGCCTGGCGAGCCAGAACCTGGTGCTGCAGGCGGTGGCCGAAGGCCTGGCCGCGCACCAGATGGCCGGGTTCAGCGCGGACGCCGTGCGCGCCGAATTCGCCCTGCCGGACGATGCGGTGCCGAAGGTCGCGATCGCCGTCGGCGCGCAGGCCCCGGCGGAGGTTCTGGGCGACGAACGCGGTGTCGCCCGCGAACTCGCGCCCCGTTCCCGGCTGCCGCTCGCCGATTTCGCGTTCACCGATTCGTGGACCAATCCCGCCTTCTGACCCGGACTTCCGGAATTGCCCAGCCCGAAAGTGGCAGCACTTTCTGCGCCGAATGCCGTACCCGGCGGGCAATTCGCCGCCGAAAGTCCTGCGCGAGGCTAAAGACTTTCGTCATCGAGTCGCGTGGTCCCGATTGGCGCGAGATCGAAATTCGAGTCGCCCGCTCAGCGGGCGAGGGCCTCAGTGGTCTGGTCGGAGAGCCAGCGTTCGATGTCGGAGCCGTCGGCCGGGACGAACGTGCGCTGCCTGCTCCCGTCGGGCCGCACGGTCGTGGTCACCATGAACCGGCCCTCGGCGGTGTCGAAGAACTGCACCCCGCCGCGATCGGTGAGCTGGCCGTCCTGCCCGCGCACCGACAGCTCGAAGCTGCCGAACCGCTCGATCGGCCAGGACAGGAACTCGCGCATCGGGTCCACCACGTCGTCGGCCATCGGCCGGGCCTCGCACGGCACCGGCCCGAGCTCCGGCAGCTCGGCGAGCACGCGGCCGATCAGCGACTCGGCCGCGCACACCTCGAACACGACCCGCTCGCCCGCCTCCCCGGCGAGCACCCCGAGGCCGCCCGCGGCCATCGCGCGGTACCGCAGGTCGCCCTGGCCGGTGGTGTGACTGGACCGGCCGACGATCAGCACCTCGGGCCGCGCCCACACGCGTAACGCACTCTGCACCCTGAGCAACCTAGTGGACGCGGAGATCCGCTAGGAGGTCGCGCCGCCGACCCGGCGGATGATGCGCGCCAGGATGGCCGACACGATGAGCCAGAACAGCGCGGCGATGCCGTAGTTCACCAGCACCCGGAGCTTGACGTCGTCCGGGGTGAACAGGTCCTTGAACCCGATCGACAGCCCGTCCGCCCAGCTGGAGATCCAGGACACGATCCCGTTCTCGGTGTTCGCCTCGCCGATCACGAAGATCACGTGCAGCACGAGGATGGCGGCGAAGATCAGGCCGACCCAGCGGACCAGCGAGGCCAGGAAGACGGCCACCTTGCCGGCGAACGCCCGCCAGTCCACGGCCGCGGCGCGCCTGCTGGTGCGGGGCGGCTCCCGATCTTCCTCGGGACTCTTCGACGAGGACGTGACCGGCGGGAGCGCCTGCGTGGCGTCATCCCGGTTTTTCTTGTCAGTTCTCTCGGCGTGTTCGCCCATGCCGGGCAGTCTGGCACGTCTTGCACCCGAATGCTACGGGCGAGTAACCCGGGAGGACCAGCGCACGTAACAGTTCGATCGCGACGCTGGGTTTCCCATCGCGGGGATGCGTGGTTAAAGTGGGTGACGTGGCACGCGCTCTCCTGCTTCGCTGCCGCGACGGGGCCTGATCGGACCGGCCCCCCGTCGCGGGGCTTCGTGATGCCGCCGGTCGACAGCCGACCCTTTCCCTGGCAGGAGACCTTCCCAGCATGACCACTTCGGACGTATCGCCCGCTGCGACCAGCCGCATCCGCACGCCGTCGCGGCCCGCCCCCGACGGCCAGGCCGCCTGGAACCCCCAGCGCGGCACCTCGATGCCGGTGCACCGCTACCGCCCCTGGTACCAGCTCGTCGAGAACATCGAACTGCCCGACCGCACCTGGCCGGACCGCCGCATCGAGCGCGCGCCGCTGTGGTGCGCGGTCGACCTGCGCGACGGCAACCAGGCCCTGATCGACCCGATGTCCCCGGCCCGCAAGCGCAAGTTCTTCGACCTGCTGGTGCGGATGGGGTACAAGGAGATCGAGGTCGGCTTCCCGGCCGCGAGCCAGACCGACTTCGACTTCGTCCGCGAGATCATCGACGAGGGCGCGATCCCGGACGACGTGCACATCCAGGTGCTGACCCAGTGCCGCCCCGAGCTGATCGAACGCACGTTCCAGGCGCTGGAGGGCGCCCCGCGCGCGATCGTGCACATCTACAACTCGACCTCGATCCTGCAGCGCCGGGTGGTGTTCCGCGAGGAGCGCGAGGGGATCAAGAAGATCGCCCTGCAGGCCGCCGACCTGGTGGTCGAGTACGCCGCGAAGTACTCCGACACCGACTTCCGCTTCCAGTACTCGCCGGAGTCCTACACCGGCACCGAGTTGAGCTACGCCGCCGAGGTGTGCAACGCGGTCACCGACATCTGGCAGCCGACCCCGGACCGCCCGGTGATCCTGAACCTCCCGGCCACGGTCGAGATGGCCACCTCGAACGTGTACGCGGATTCCATCGAATGGATGAACCGGAACCTGGAGCGCCGGGACGGGGTGATCCTGTCGCTGCACCCGCACAACGACCGCGGCACCGGGGTCGCCGCCGCCGAACTGGGCTACCAGGCGGGTGCGGACCGGATCGAGGGCTGCCTGTTCGGCAACGGCGAGCGCACCGGGAACGTCGACCTGGTCGCGCTGGGCATGAACCTGTACAGCCAGGGCATCGACCCGCAGATCGACTTCTCGGACATGGACGAGATCAAGCGGACCGTCGAGTACTGCAACCAGCTGCCGGTGCACGAGCGCAGCCCGTGGGGCGGGGACCTGGTGTTCACCGCGTTCTCGGGCAGCCACCAGGACGCGATCAACAAGGGCCTGGACGCGCTGCAGCGCGAGGCGGACAAAGCCGGGGTGCCGATTTCCGAGTACCCGTGGGAGGTGCCGTACCTGCCGATCGACCCGAAGGACGTCGGCCGGAACTACGAGGCCGTGATCCGGGTGAACTCGCAGTCCGGCAAGGGCGGCGTGGCCTACATCATGAAGAGCGAGCACCAGCTCGACCTGCCGCGGCGCCTGCAGATCGAGTTCTCGCAGGTCATCCAGCGGCACACGGACACCGCGGGCGGCGAGGTCGACCCGGCGACCATGTGGAACGCGTTCGCCGCGGAGTACCTGGAGCCGCGGGTCCCGCTGGAGCTGGTGCGCCAGCACGTGACCGACAACGGCGGCGGCGAGTACGCGATCGCCGCGACGGTCCGGGTGGACGGCGACGAGCACGACATCACCGGCACCGGCAACGGGCCGATCGCCTCGTTCTTCGACGCACTGTCCACTGTGGGCTTCGACTTGCGGCTCCTGGACTACAGCGAGCACACGCTCACCCCGGGCGACGACGCGAAGGCGGCCTCGTACATCGAGTGCGCCATCGGCGACCGGGTGTTCTGGGGCATCGGCATCGACCCGTCGATCGTGACGGCGTCCCTGCGCGCGGTGGTGTCCGCGGTGAACCGCTCGCACCGGTAGTCGTGTCCCGCTCGCATACCGCGCGGGCAGAACGCGCGGTATGCGAGCGGACGACTCCGCGCGAATCCCCTTTCCGGTCGACGAAATCCACGCTCGGGCAAGCGAATTGCACGTTCGCGCAAGCGAAATACACATTCGGGCACGCGAACCGCACCTCCACGCACGGATCCCGGGGGGCGGCCCACGCCCCCGAGCCTCAGCTCAGGCCCGGAAGCTGCCTCCGGTGTGCAATTCGCCTACCCGAACGTGCAACTCGCTTACCTGAGTGTTGAACTCGCGGGCTGGCTTGGTTTCGGGGTGGAGAACACGCGCATCCTTTGCGGTGAAGGTCCGCGCGGTGACTCCACCCCGCCGACCCGCCGCTCTACCGTGGCGTGTCATGAGGACCACACCGTTCGAGTCGACCGCGCGAGGCCGCGAAATCGGCTACTTCTTGAGACAACTGCGCGAGACGACGACCGACCTGTCCACCATCAAGATGGCCGACAAGCTCGCCTGGCCGAAGAGCAAGCTGTCCAGGGTGGAGCTGGGAAAGTTCCGAACGTCCGATGTGGACGTTGCGACCTACTTGGCCTCCTTCGGGCAAGTGGTCCGCGAGGATTTCAAACGAATGCTGCAACTCGCCCGCGAGCCCGAAACCGACTACTGGGTTCGCCCGCACAGGCCGGATATGCCGCAGGAGTTGCGATCGCTGATCGTGGCGGAGACCACCGCCAGCTCGATCGCCAGCTACCACCCGCTGACCGTGCCGGGGCTCTTGCAGACCGAGCAGTACATGCGGGAACTCTTCAAATGGAGCACGAAGTTCTCGCCAGAAGAGATCGAACTGCGAGTGCAAGCAAGGCTTGCCCGGCAAAAGTTGTTGCGCGGGCTGCATGGGCCGGAATGCACCTTCTTCATCCACGAGCGCGCACTCAACATGGTGGTGGGCAGTCCTGGTCTGATGAATGAGCAGCTTCTCCATCTGGTATTCGCGGATTCGCTGCCGCGCTGCTCCATTCGAGTGGTTCTGGATGAGGCTGGGCCCATGGGTGCGCTGGGCCCGATGTTCGGCTATATGAGGTATGCCGAGCATCCACCGGCTGTATACACGGAAACCCATGTCGCGACGCTGTTCTTGGAGAAGCGCGAGGATCTCGCCTCCTACCGCGAGGTTCTGGCGGTGCTCGCTCGGTATGCCCTGAAAGAGGCACAATCGCGGGGGTGGATTGCTCACCGAGCAAGCACCTTCGATCGAGTGGAGGCCTCGACCCTATGCCCACCCGCGAACGGACCGGACTGACCTGGCACAAGAGCAGCTACAGCGACAACCCCAACGGCGACTGCGTCGAAGTGGGCTGGCGCAAGAGCACCTACAGCATCAATCCCAACGGGGATTGTGTCGAGGTCACCGCCATCGCGGATGCGGTGGCGGTGCGGGATTCGAAGGATCCGGCGGGTGGGTGGTTAGAGATCGAACCGAGTGCGTGGGGAGTGTTCGTCAGTCGCATGAAGGGGTGACCGCGGCGGCTTCCGCCTGAAGGGCCGCCAATACCGTCGCCACGGCGGGGCGGGCAGAGGAGCCGGTGCGGAGCACCGCTTCCACATGCCTCGCGGCGCGGATTCCGGCGAGGGGGCGGCGGACCAGCAGGTCCGCGTTCTTGATCGCGTAGCGCGGGAGCAGCGCGATGCCGTGGCCGTGGGCGACCAGGGCCTCGATGATCCGGAAATCATTGATCCGGTGCACCACCTGCGGGCGCACGCCGGTGCGAATGGCCAGCGAGCGCAGCACGTCGTCCACCGGGAAGCCGACGTCGACGCCGATCCAGCGTTCGCTGGCGAGTTCGGTGAGGTCGATGCGGTCGTGGTCGGCCAGGTGGTGACCCGGCGGCAGGGCGACATCGAGGGGTTCGCGCAGCAGGTGCACGACTTCCAGGCGATCGGCGGGGAACGGTTCCGCGTGCTCGTCGCGGTGGGTGACCACCACGTCGAAATCCGCGACCAGGCCGGGGACCTCCGGCGGGGTCATGTCGATATCCCGGATGTCCACCTCGAGTTCGCCGAATTCGGCCAGGCGGGCGAGCAGGCCGGGGAGCAGCATCAACGCGCCGGACGGAAATATGGCCACGCGGACGCGGCCCTTCGGTGCGCTGCGGTAAGTGTCCAATTCGGACTCCGCACGTTCGAGGGCGGCGAGGACCTCGTCGGCGCGGACGACCAGTGCACGACCGGCATCCGTGAGCCGCAGGCCGCGGCCCGCGGGTTCGGTGAGCTGGAGGCCGACCTCCGCCTGCAGCGCGCGCAACTGCTGGGACACCGCCGACGGCGTGCAGTGCAGGGCCTGGGCCGCGGCGGTGACGCTGCCGCGGTCGGCGAACTCGCGCAGGGTGCGCAGCCGTCCGATGTCCACCCGACCATCCTATGTGAAGCTCAGCTACAAGATCCTTGCAGGTTTTCTCGCTGGTCCTTCACGATCGACTCCCCCAGAGTGGAGGCATGCCCACCCGCGATCGCCTGCTGGCCGTGCTCGTCGCCGTCCTCTGGGGCTGCAACTTCCTCGCCATCCACGCGATGCTCGGGCAGTTCCCGCCGCTGTTCGCCGCCGCACTGCGGTTCGCGGTGATCGCGATCCCGACCATCCTCTTCGTGCCGTGGCCGGGGGTGAAGATCCGCTGGCTGATCGGGTACGGGCTCGGGTTCGGCACGCTCCAGTTCGCGTTCCTGTTCATCGCGCTGGACAACGGCATGCCGACCGGGCTCGCTTCGCTCGTGCTCCAGGCATCCGCGCCGTTCACCGTGCTGCTCGGCGCGGTGCTGCTGAAGGAAAGGGTCTCACCGCGACAGCTCGTCGGCATCCTGCTCGCGGTCGGCGGGATGGCGGTCATCGCCTGGCAGCAGGCCGACCACGCGGCCCTGCTTCCCGTGGTGCTCACCCTGCTCGGCGCGCTGAGCTGGGCGGTCGGCAACCTCAGCTCGCGGCAGGCGAAACCGGCGAACGCGCTGCACTTCACGCTCTGGATGTCGGTGGTGCCGCCGCTGCCGATGTTCGCGCTGTCGCTGGTGGTCGAAGGACCGGCGGCGCAGTGGCACTCCTTGTATACAATCGGTATGCAGCAGGGATGGATCGGGATCGCCGGGCTGGTCTACGTGGTGCTGATCGGGACGATCGCCGGATCCGGGATCTGGACGACCCTGATGAACCGCAACCCGGCCGGGGTCGTGGCGCCGTTCTCCTTGCTGGTGCCGGTGGTCGGGATGTCGACCGCGTACCTGTTCCTGGACGAGCGGCCGACGCTGATCGAAATCCTCGCCGGGCTGGTCGTGGTCGGCGGCGTCCTCCTGGGCTCGCTTCAGCGGCGGGCTTCGGCGGTTTCCCCGGCGGCGGGCTCGTCCTCGTCCTCGCGGGGAGCCATGCGCTTCTTGACCACGAGGGTGACCACCAAACCCACGGCCACGGCGACGAGCAAGCCGATCCAGGAGAACCGGGACAACCACTTCTCGGCCACCACGCCGAGGTAGTACACGGCCGCCGTGGTGCCGCCCGCCCAGACGATCCCGCCGAGCGCGTTGGCGACCAGGAACCGGCCGTACGGCATGTGCAGGGATCCCGCGAGCGGACCCGCGAGAATGCGCAGCAACGCGATGAACCGGCCGAAGAACACCGCCCATACCCCGCGTTTTTCGAACAGCGCGCGGGCCTTGCCGATATGTTTCGGGCCGAAATGTTTGGGGAATTTCCGGCCCGCCCAGGCGAACAGCCGATGGCCGCCCTTGCGGCCGATGAGGTACCCGATGCTGTCGCCGACAATGGCGCCGCCGCTGGCGCAGATCCCGATCCACAGCGGGCTCAGGCCACCGTGCTGGGAGGCCAGCAAAGCGGCGCTGACCAGCACGATCTCACCGGGCAGCGGGATGCCGAGGCTTTCGCACCCGATCACCAGGCCCACGATGAGATACACCGAGAGTGGCGGAATCGTTTCCAGCCATTGGTCGATGTGCAATTCCTGCCCCTTGCTGCGCCGTTGTCCCCGATGTCCGGTTTATTGAAGTTACCGGCTTTGTCGCAGGGTATCGCAGGAAAGGGCGGGCTCAGCTAACCGAGGCGAGTGCGCTGCTGACCGGAATTTCGCCGGTGACCACGTCGAATCCGCGGTTCTCGGTACGCGGTTCGTGCAGCGAGGCGGCCAGCACCGCGGCCACGTCCGGGCGGGGCACGCGGCCGGGTTCGAGGTGCCCGGCGATGCGGACGCGGCCGGTCGGCGGCTCGTCGGTCAGGGTGCCGGGGCGCACCAGCGTCCAGATCAGGCTGGACCGCTGGAGCGCGATGTCGGAGACCTGCTTCGCCAGCAGGATCGACCGGACCAGCCGGTCGCCCTGGTCCGGAGCGTCGGCGAACTGCGCGGAGAGCTGGACGAACCGGGGCACGCCCGCGCGCTCGGCTGCCTCGACGGCGGCGATCGAACCGTCGCGGTCAACCAGGTTCACCGCGGACGGATCGGGATCGGCCGCG
Source organism: Amycolatopsis anabasis (assembly GCF_009765355.1). Classification (GTDB taxonomy): domain Bacteria; phylum Actinomycetota; class Actinomycetes; order Mycobacteriales; family Pseudonocardiaceae; genus Amycolatopsis; species Amycolatopsis anabasis. The sequence continues at coordinate 150,393 of NZ_VTHK01000018.1, forward strand.
CCCGCTGTGTTGATCACCGCGTCAGCGCCGGTGAACGCCTCGAGCAGCGCGTCGGCGCCCGAGGCCAGGTCCGCGAGCACCGGCGTCGCGCCGAAGCGGGCGACCTCCGCGCCGCGGTCGCGGCTGCGCAACCCGGCACGCACGGTATGCCCGTGGCGCATCAGCAGGCGGACGACGTGAATCCCGGTGCGCCCCGAAGCGCCGAGCACGGTGACCAGCATGCGCGTCTCCCCCGCCAGCCAGTGGCGGAGCCCCTGCGCACCGCCGACCCGCCTCGATCCTGCCGTGTCGGCGGCCCGCGCGCACCTGCCGACCGGCGGAAACCACGCCGTCGGGGTCGTGAGTGTTCAGGCCGGTCAAGTAAGGGAACCAAGTGCTGGGTCGTGAGTGTTCCAGCCGGTTAGAACCGGTCCAAACACTCACGACCCCCAACACCCGGCCACCTCACCGGAGTCCCGCGAAGCCAGCCTGGCCCCCGGAAATGTCGGTGCCACGCGCTACCGTTGAATCAAGGGGTCCCCCTAGCCGCATGAACGGACCGTTCGTGCGGAGGGCGTTGGTGCGGGGGTCAGCTTTCCAGCAGTTCCTCCACCGAGGACGCGCCCGCGGGCACGGCGTCCAGGTCGAGGCCGCCGTCGGCCGCGACCAGTTCCGCGGTGACCTCGTGCGGTTTGATCAGGCCGTCCCGGATCTGCTCCGCGTAGTGGCACGCCACCCGGTGCCCGGAGCCGATCTCGCGCAGCGCGGGCCGCTCGTCGTCGCACCGGGTCTCCTGCCGCCACGGGCAGCGGGTGTGGAACCGGCAACCGCTCGGCGGCCGGGCCGGGGAGGGCAGGTCCCCGGCGAGCAGGATCTGCTCGCGCGAGTCCTCGACCTCCGGGTCCGGCACCGGGATCGCCGAAAGCAGCGCGCGGGTGTACGGGTGCAGCGGCTCCTCGTAGAGGGTGTCCGAATCGGCTTCCTCGACCATCGAGCCCAGGTACATCACGCCGATCCGGTCCGAGATGTGCCGCACCACGGCCAGGTCGTGCGCGATGACCAGGTAGGTCAGCCCGAACTCGTCCTGCAGTTCCTCGAGCAGGTTGATCACCTGGGCCTGCACCGACACGTCCAGCGCGGACACCGGTTCGTCGGCCACGATCAGATCCGGTTCGACCGCGAGCGCGCGGGCGATCCCGATCCGCTGGCGCTGGCCGCCGGAGAACTCGTGCGGATACTTCCGCAGCACGGTTTCCGGCAGGCCGACCGCGGAAAGCAACTCGTTGAGCCGTTTCCGGGTCTGCTCCTTGTTCAGGTCCAGGCCGTGCGCCCGCATGCCCTCGACCAGAATGGACTCCACCGACTGGCGCGGGTCCAAACTGGACAGCGGATCCTGGAACACCATCTGCATGCGGCGGCGCATCCGGCGCAGTTCCTCGCCTTTCAGCGTGGACAGGTCGATGCCGTCGAACACGACCCGCCCGCCGGTCGGCTCGACCAGCCGCAGCAGGCCCCGGCCCAGCGTGGTCTTGCCGCAGCCGGATTCGCCGACCAGGCCGTAGGTCTCGCCGCGCCGGATCTCCAGGTCCACCCCGTCGACCGCGTAGACGTGGCCGACGGTCCGGTCCAGGATGATCCCGCGCTTGATCGGGAAGTGCACCTTGATGTCCTCGACGGACACCAGCACGTCCTTTGTGGACTTCTGTTCCTCGGTCACGCCCCTGCCCCCTCCTTCACCGCGGCGGCCGGTTCGACCGGGTTGTGGCAGCGCAGCATGCCACCGCCGTCCGGCACGAGTTCCGGCGACTCCTGGCGGCAGACATCCAGCGCGTTCGGGCACCGCGGCGCGAACGCGCAACCACCGGTCCACGGGATGTTGTCCGCGACGGATCCCTTGATCGGCACCAGTTTCTCCCCCCGCGGCGCGTCCAGCCGCGGGATCGACGCGAGCAGCCCGTGGGTGTACGGGTGCCGGGAACGGGCGAACAACTCGTGCCGCTCGGCGCGTTCCACGATCCGGCCGCCGTACATCACGTTCACCTGGTCGCACAGCCCGGCGACCACGCCGAGGTCGTGCGTGATCATGATCAGCGCGGTGTCCGTGCCCGCGACCAGTTCGGACAGCAGGTTCAGGATCTGCGCCTGGATGGTCACGTCCAGCGCGGTGGTCGGCTCGTCCGCGATGAGCAGCCGCGGGCGGCAGGCGAGCGCGATGGCGATCAGCGCGCGCTGGCGCATCCCGCCGGAGATCTGGTGCGGGTACTCCGAAATCCGGCGTGCCGGGTCCGGGATGCCGACCTTGTTCAGCAGGGTGATCGCCTCGGCGGTGGCCGCCTTGCGGGTCATCCCGCGGTGGCGCTCCAGCACCTCGGTGACCTGCAGCCCGATCGGGATGACCGGGTTCAGCGAGGACAGCGGGTCCTGGAACACCATGCCCAGCTCGCGGCCACGGCGATCGCGCATTTCCTTGTCGGACAAGGAAAGCAGGTCCTCGCCCTCGAACTTCACGGAACCGGTGACCTGGGCGCCCCGGGCCGGGAGCAGGCCCATGATCGCCAGCGAGGTGACCGATTTCCCGCAGCCGGATTCGCCGACCAGCCCGACCGTCTGGCCGGGTTCGACGTCGAAACTCACCCCGTCCACCGCGGTGAACGCCTTCTCGCCACGGCGTTTGAACACGACGCTGAGGTCGCGCACTTCGAGCAGTGCCATTTCAGCTCACCGCCTGTTCTTCGGGTCGAGGGATTCGCGCATGGATTCGCCCAGCAGTGTGAAACCCAGTGCCACCAGGATGATCGCGATCGCCGGGTACAGCGCGAGCTCGAACCGGATGTCCAGGAACGAGCGGGCCGCGTTGCCCAGCATCAGGCCCCATTCCGCGCGGCTCGGGTCCGGGTCGCCGAGGCCGAGGAACGACAGCGCGGCCGCCTCGATGATCGACGTGGCCAGGGTCAGCGTGGCCTGCACGATCACCGGGCCGAGCGAGTTGGGCAGCATGTGCCGCAACACGACCGTGTGCCGCTTGACGCCGAGCGCGGTCGCGGCGAGCACGTGGTCGCTGGATCTCTGCGCGAGCATCGAACCGCGCAGCAGGCGGGCGAAGATCGGCACGGTGATCATGGCGACCGCGATGATCACCGTCCACTGGCTCGGTTTCGCGGCCAGCGCGGCGATCGAGATGGCCAGCAGCAGGCTCGGGATGGACAGCATGACGTCGACGAACCGCATGAGCACGGTGTCGACCCAGCCGCCGAACGCCCCGGCGAGCCCGCCGATCAGCATCCCGATGGCCAGCCCGATCAGCGTGGCCATCACGCCGACCACCAGCGTCTGCTGGGAGCCGATGATCATGCGGGAGAGCATGTCCCGGCCGTCGACGTCCACGCCGAGCGGGAATCCGGCCTGCGGGCCGGGAATGATGCCCGCGCCGAGCTGGACCTGGTCGGCCAGGTAGCGCTCGTAGGGGTCCTTCGGCGCGAGCCACGGCGCGAAGATCGCCAGCAGGACGAACAGGCCGATGATGACCGCGCCGGTGATGGCGACCGGGTTGCGGGACATCCGGCGGAACGCTTGCGCGGCAAGGCTGGTCCCGGCCGAGGCGGCCAGGTCGTCGATCTTTTCCTTGCGGCGGGTGAGAAGACTGCTCATCGGACACGCACCCTCGGGTCGATGAGGCCGTAGGAGATGTCGACCAGCATGTTGACCAGGACGTACACCACCGCGCCGAGCAGGACGAGTGCCTGCAGTCGCGGGTAGTCCCGGCGGTCGATCCCTTCGGCCAGCAAAAATCCGATGCCGCGGAAGTTGAAGACCCGTTCGGTCAGCACCGCGCCGCCGAGCAGCAACCCGGTCTGCAGGCCGATCGTGGTCGACACCGGGAGCAGCGCGTTGCGCAGCACGTGCCGACGGCGGATCGTCGGCTGGCCCAGGCCCTTGGACCGGGCGGTGCGGATGAAGTCCTCGTCCAGCACGTCCAGCACCGAGGCCCGGGTGATCCGCACGATCACCGCGAGCGGGATGGTGGCCAGGGTGAGCGCCGGCAGGATCAGATGCCAGAGCGCGTCCCAGGCGGCGTCCCATTCCTGGGTGAGAATGCCGTCCAGCACCGCGAAATGGGTGACCGTGGTGGCGTCCAGACCCGCCGCCTGCCGCCCGGAGGCCGGGAACAGCGCGAGGTCCTGCGCGAACACGTACTTGAGCACGTACCCGAGGAAGAACACCGGGACCGCGACGCCGACGAGCGTGCCGAGAATGGTCAGGTTGTCCAGGGAGCGGCCGCGGAACCGGGCGGCCAGGTAGCCCAGCGGGATGCCGAGGCCGACCGCGAAGATCAGCGCCATCACCGAGAGTTCGATGGTGGCGGGCAGCGCGAAACCGATCTCGGACAGGACCGGCTGGGTCGAGGCCAGCGAGTTGCCGAAGTCGCCGGTGAACACGCGGCCGAGGAATTTGAAGTACTGGATGAAGATCGGCTGATCGAGGCCGAGGATGTGGTTGAGTTCCGCGACCTTCTGCGGGGTGGCCTTGTCGCCGAGCAGGGCGCCGGCCGGACCCCCGGGCAGCGAACGCAACCAGGCGAACACCAGGACGGACAGGATCAGCAGCGTCGGAATCGCTTGTAGCAGCCGGCGCACGATGAATCGGAGCATGGAATTCCCTTGCTAAAAGCCCTCAGGTGGCGGGGCAGGGGGCAGGCGAGGTGCGCCTGCCCCCTGCTCGGCTACTCAGCCCGGGCTATCCCTTGCTCACGGTGTTGAACCGCTCATCGGTGAGCGGGCTCGGCACCATGCCCTTGATCTTCGGACCGACCACCAGCGCGGGGGTCGGGTACGCGATCGGGATCGCGGGCAGGTATTCCATGACCTTCTTGTTGGCCTGCTGGTAGGCCGCGGCGTGCGGCTGACCCGGCGCGGCGGCGTCGGCGTCGGCCAGCGCCTTGAACAGCTCGGGGTTGTTGAACCCGAACTCCGGCTTCTCCCGGCCGAAGAACGTGCCGATGAAGTTGCCGGCGTCGTTGTAGTCACCGGTCCAGCCGAGCAGGTGGATGTCCTGCTTCCCGGACTTCTGCACGTCGTCCTTGTAGCCACCGTTCCACGGCTTGGCGATCGGCTCGATGTTGACGCCGATCTTCTTCAGGTCCTCGGAGATCGAGGTGAAGGCGCTGGCCGGGTCCGGCAGGTACGGCCGGGTGACCTCGGTCGGGTAGTAGAACTTCAGGGTCAGCCCGGTGGCCCCGGCCTCGGCGAGCAGCTGCTTGGCCTTCTCCGGGTCGTACGGGTACTTGGTGACGTCGTCGGTGTAGCCGTCGATGACCTTCGGCACGAACTCGGTCGCGACCTCGGAGCCCTCGGCGAGCTTGCCCTTGACGAACTGCTCGCGGTTGATGCCGTAGGCCAGGGCCTGGCGCACCTTGATGTCCTGGAGCTTCGGGTTGCCCTTCTGGTTGATGCCCAGGTACAGGATGTTGAACGACGGGCGGATCAGCACGTTCTGGCCGTCGTTGCGCAGCAGCTGGTAGTCGGCGGGCGCCGGGTAGTCGTAGCCGTCGATGTCACCGGACTTGAGCGACTGCTTGCGCGCGTTCTCGTCCGGGACGACCTTGAAGACCAGCTTCTCCAGCTTGGCCTTCTCCCAGTGGTCCTCGTTGCGGACCAGGGTGATCTCGCCCTTGCCCTGGTCGTACCCGGCGAACTTGAACGGGCCGGTGCCGGTCGGGTGCAGGTTCGCGTAGTCGCTGTAGGCGAAGGAGTCGCCGGACTGGGTGACCTGGTCGGCGTTGTACTTCTTCAGCGCGTCCGGGCTGGACATGGAGAACGAGGGCAGGGTGAGCGCGGCCGGGAAGGCGCCCTTGGCCTTGTTCAGGTTGAGGACCGCGGTGGACTCGTCCTTGGCCTCGCAGTTCTTGTAGACCGGCTGGCCCTTGGTGTCGCCCTCGTTGGCGGCGAAGCCCTCGAAGACGTCGCCGTAGTAGATCATCTGGCTCTGGGCGGCCTGGCCCTTCATGTTGAACCAGCGATCGAAGTTGAAGCAGACCGCGGCGGCGTTGAACGGGGTGCCGTCGTGGAACTTGACCCCCTTGCGCAGGGTGAAGGTCCAGGTCTTGTTGTCGTTGCTCGGCTCCCACTTCTCGGCCAGCGCGCCGACGACCTCGGCGGTGCCGGGCTTGTTCATCAGGAGCGTGTCGTACATCTGCCGGACGATCCGGAAGGTCTCGCCCTCGTCGTTGAAGATCGGGTCGAACATCTTCGGGTTGCCGGCGGCGCCGAAGATCATCGTTCCCCCGGCGGCGCCCCCGCCCGAGTCGCGGTCGGACTGGGCACAGGCGGACATGGAGACCGCAAGCGCGCCGGCAAGCCCGATCAGGGCGATGCGGCGCGTTCGAGCCACCCGCTTTTGGAGCATTTGGCACCCCTTGTGAGATGTTCGGTTTGCGTACCGGCCGATCGGTCAGGAAGTCCACGATCGGCGGGTGTGGTCGCCGACACTAGCCTGAAGTCGCCCCGCACTTAAGCACGTGAGGTTACGATCGCGCTACGTGGACGCTGATGTCACCGCACAGTGTCGGTAAATAATCACGAACCGTAGCCGAATTTGGCACCGCTAGGGCTCCTAGCGGACTACCGCTACTCCGAATGAGGTATCGGCGTGCTGCGCGGGGCAATCCACCGCGAACCAGCCCCGTTCGAACTTCTGCCAGCTTTCCAAGGCATTCCTGCTGGGCTCCCCGTCACGCCGCACGGCCCGCTCCAGCCGGGCTTCCGGGGACGGCCCGTCGATCCAGCAGAGGTGTGCGAGATGCCGCCGGACCGAGGCCCGCCCGGCGGAAACCCCTTCCAGCACGAGCACTTCGGGCACCTGGACGGTTTTGCGCGCGCCCAGCCGGGGCTCGCCGGTGGTCCAGTCCATTACCCGGTAACTGCCCGCGGTGCCGTGTTCCAGGGGTTCGAGGACGCCGTCCACCAGCCGTGGCCACCAGGCGACCGGGTCGTCCCAGGTGGCGAAGTCGTCGGTGGACACGAGTCCGGTGCGGACACCCCGCCGCCGGAACTCCTCGACCACTTCCCCCGCATACGTCGACTTCCCGGCGCCGGAGGGCCCGTCGATCGCCAGCACCCGGACCCCACCGAGCCGCGCGGGCGCGGCGAGCACCTGGTCGACGAGTTCGTCTGTCATGAGGGGACCCCTCCTGACGAATTTTGTCCGGAGGGGTCCCCTCATGACAGGTCTCGGGGTGTTCAGAGGGCGCGGCGGCCGGAGAGGGCGCGGCCCAGGGTGAGCTCGTCGGCGAACTCGAGGTCGCCGCCCATCGGGAGGCCCGAGGCCAGCCGGGTCACGGTGAGCCCGGGGAAGTCGCGCAGCATGCGCACCAGGTACGTGGCGGTCGCCTCGCCCTCGGTGTTCGGATCGGTCGCGATGATGACCTCGGTTACGTCGTCGGCGCCGATCCGGGCCAGCAGTTCGCGCATGCGCAGCTGGTCCGGACCAACGCCGGACAACGGGTCGAGCGCGCCGCCGAGCACGTGGTAGCGGCCCTTGAACTCGCGGGTGCGCTCCACGGCGAGGACGTCCTTGGGCTCCTCGACCACGCAGATGACGCTCAGATCGCGGCGCGCGTCCCGGCAGATCCGGCAGGTCTCCTGTTCGGAGACGTTGCCGCAGATCTCGCAGAACTGCACGCCCTCCTTCACCTTGCCCAGGACGTCCTGCAGCCGCCCGATGTCCGCGGGATCGGCCGCGAGGAGGTGGAACGCGATCCGCTGGGCGCTTTTGGGTCCGATACCGGGCAACCGCCCGAGCTCGTCGATGAGGTCCTGGACTACACCCTCGTACAAATTGTGTCTCCGCTAACCGAGGCCGCCGGGAAGGCCGAAGCCGCCGAGGTCGGGCATGCCGCCGCCACCGCCGAGGCCGCCGGCGAGCGGGCCGAGCTTCTCCTCGGTCAGTTTCTGCGCGCCCGCGGTCGCGTCCCGGACGGCGGCCACCACCAGGTCGGCGAGGGTTTCGGTGTCCTCGGGATCGACGACCTTGGGGTCGATGGTGAGGCTCTTCAGTTCCATACCGCCGGTGACCACCGCGGTCACCAGGCCACCGCCCGCGGTGCCGGTCACCTCGGTCCGCGCGAGCTCCTCCTGCGCGTCGACCAGCTGCTGCTGCATCTGCTGGGCCTGCTGCAGGATCGCCTGCATGTCGGGCATTCCGCCACCGGGTTGCACCATGATTCGGTTCCGCTCTTTCGGTTGCACGTGCCTACCAGCCTAGCCGTCACGGCTGTGGCACCGTGGTCACCGTGCGGAAGCTTCTGGTCGTGGTGGGTGCGGTGTTGCTGGCGGGGTGTCAGGCCGCTCCGGCACCGCCGCCGCCCAGCACTCCCGCACCGGGCGCGGTTCCGCCGGAGCCCAGCGCCTCGGCGCCGCCGAGCAGTACGCGAGCGGCGCCGCGTGGCGTGGTCGTGGTGCTGGATCCCGGGCACAACGGCGGCAACGCCCGGGACCGCGCGGCGATCAACCGGCCGGTGCCCGCGGGGCGGGGGCGGACCAAACCGTGCAACACCACCGGGACCGCGACGAACGCCGGGTACACCGAGCACGCGTTCACCTTCGACGTGGCCCGGCGGGTCGGGCAGGCGTTGTCCACACACGGTATACAGGTTGTATACACCCGGGATACCGATGACGGGGTCGGGCCGTGCGTGGATCGGCGAGCGGCGATCGGGAACTCGGCGGGGGCCGCGGCGGTGGTGTCGATCCACGCCGACGGGTCGAACGCGGCGAGTGCGACCGGTTTCCACGTGGCGTACTCGGCGCCGCCGTTGAACCCGGCCCAGGGCGAGCCGTCGACGCGGCTGGCGAACACGCTGCGGGACGGGATGCGGTCGGCGGGATTCACGCCGTCCAACTACATCGGCAGCGGCGGGCTTTCCCCGCGGGACGATCTGGCCGGGCTGAACCTTTCCGAGCGCCCGGCGGCACTGGTGGAATGCGGCAACATGCGCAACGCGACCGAGGCCGCCGCCATGTCCACTTCGGACGGTCGGCAACGCTACGCCGACGCCATCGCGGCCGGAATCGAACGCTACCTCGCCCGCTGACCACTCCCCACTCACGCACTTGGCCGACAAAGTCATCCTTGCGCCCTGGTGGGCGGGCCCGGTGCGGGCGGGCGCAAGGGAACCGGGTATTGGGGGTCGTGAGTGGCTAGACCGGTTCTAACCGGCCAGAACACTCACGACCCCGCCAGCGCACGGGAGCCCGAAAGCGCGCGCACTTTCGGGTCCCCCGGGCCGTCAGTTGTCGAGGGGGCGGGCGCCGAGGTGTTCGGAGAGGAGGCGGTGGGCGGCCTCGTCCGGATCGATTTCGGCGGCGGGTTCGGCTTGGGGCGCCGGGCCCGCGTCCTGGGCGATCGGGTCTTCCTCGTCCTCGGGTTCCGGGGGCAGCGGGATGTCCGGTTCGGTGGTCACCGGCCGGGGGCGTTCGGGCTGGGCCGAGGACGGGCGCTGGAACGACCGCTGCGGCGCTTCCTGCTGCGGGGGCGTTTCCCGTTGGGGCGCTTGACTTTGCGGGGCCGGAGCACTCGGGCGCTGCGGGGCCGAGCGCGGGGCGGGCGGGTTCGCGGGCGGGGCGGCGGCGCCGCTGCCGTGGACGCAGCGCACCTGCCACTGGCCGCCGAGCACCTCCCGGAGCGCACCGGCGATGAACTCGGCGTTGCGGGACTCGGACAGCCGCTTGGCCAGCGGGGCCGCGGTGTGCGCGAGCACCACCGTCGACCCTTCGACGCTCTGCACGGTGGCGTTGGTCAGCATGGCCTCGGTGCTGCGGCTGGTCTTGCGGATGGCCGCGAGCAGATCCGGCCACACCCGGCGGACGGCGGTGGCGTCGATGCCGCCGACCGCGGACGGTTCGGGGGGCGCGGCGGGCTCGGGTTCCGGCTGCCAGTCGGCGGCGGCCGGTTTCGGTTGCGCCGCAACGGGTTTCGGTTCGGCGGGCGCGGGGCGGCTCGGCGCCGGGGCGGGCGGCTCGGGCGCGGCGGCACGCTGCGAAGGGCGCTGGAAGGCGCGCTCGGGCTGAGCCGCCGGGGCGGCGGGCGCCTCGGGGGCCTGCCCGCCGGAGCCGCCGACGGTGACCCGGCGCTCCAGCCGCTCCAGCCGTTGCAGGACCGCGGCTTCGCTTTCCGAGGCCGACGGCAGCAGCATCCGCGCGCACAGCAGTTCCAGCAGGAGGCGGGGCGCGGTGGCGCCGCGCATCTCCAGCAGTCCATTGTGGATGATCTCGGCGTAGCGGGACAGCGTGGCCAGGCCGATCCGCTCGGCCTGCGCGACCATCCGGCCGAGTTCCTCGTCCGGCGCGGACACCAGGCCGCGCGCGGCCGCGTCCGGCACCGAGCGCAGCAGCACCAGGTCGCGCAGGCGGTCGAGGAGGTCGGTCGCGAAGCGGCGCGGGTCGTGGCCCGCCTCGGCGAGTTTCTCGACGGTGCCGAACACCGCCGCGGAATCGTCCGCGGACAGCCCGTCGACCATGTCGTCGATCAGGGCGACGTCGGTGACGCCGAGCAGCGCCACCGCGCGCTCGTAGGTGACCCCGTCCGGCCCGGCCCCGGCGAGCAACTGGTCGAGCACCGACTGGGTGTCGCGGGCGGAACCGCCACCGGCCCGGATGACCAGCGGGTACACCGCGGGTTCGACCGGGACGCCTTCGGCGGCCACGTTGCGTTCCAGCAGTTCGCGCATGGCGCTCGGCGGGATCAGCCGGAACGGGTAGTGGTGGGTGCGCGAGCGGATGGTGGTGAGCACCTTGTCCGGCTCGGTGGTGGCGAAGATGAAGATGAGGTGCTCGGGCGGTTCCTCGACGATCTTCAGCAGGGCGTTGAAGCCCTGCGTGGTGACCATGTGCGCCTCGTCGATGATGAACACGCGGTAGCGCGATTCGGCCGGGGCGTAGAAGGCGCGGTCGCGCAGCTCGCGGGCGTCGTCGACGCCACCGTGACTGGCCGCGTCGAGTTCGGTGACGTCGATGCTGCCCGAGCCCTCGGGCGCGAGCGCGCGGCAGGAATCGCATTCGCCGCACGGGTCCGGCGTCGGCCCTTTGACGCAGTTCAGCGAGCGCGCCATGATGCGCGCACTGGAGGTCTTGCCGCAGCCGCGGGGGCCGGAGAAGAGGTAGGCATGGTTGATGCGCCCGGCCGCCAGCGCGGTGCGCAGCGGATCGGTCACATGCTCCTGACCGACGACCTCGGCGAAGGTCGCCGGACGGTACTTGCGGTACAGCGCGAGAGCCACCCCGCGAGCCTACCGGCCAACCCCGACAGCAAAAGGCTGGGTGCGCCCCCTCCGGATTCGGCAACCGCCACTGGTCCGCAGGAAATTCAAACCGGCGCTGGTCCAAGTCCAACGCGCTCAGCGCTCGCCAAGGTGAGGAGCTCGTAACGTGGGGGGGGTCGCCCCCACAGTGAGACAAGGTCGCCGCGAAGCCCCGCAGGGGCGAGCAGCGGAATAGGGGACCCCGCGCACCCGCCAGAGCCTGCTTATCCTTGCTGCCTTCCGGCCCTGGGGAGGTTCACAGGGTGGACGCCGCGCGGGGTCCGTGGACCAGTGTAGCGAGCCGGGGGTGCGCGGTGCGTAACCGGGCCGGGGCATAAGGCCGCCTGATACCGCCGGAGCGGGCTTTCTTGGAGGCGCGGCCCGCGCGCGGGCAGGGTGGGAGCATGACCAACCTCACCGACATCCCGACCGTCGCCGATGTGCATTCGGCGGCCCTGGCGATCCGGCCGTACGTCCGGCGGACGCCGTTGCTGCCCGTCGAGGTCGACGGCCGCCCGTTGCTGATCAAGCTGGAGCACCTGCAGCGCAGTGGTTCGTTCAAGCTGCGGGGCGCGGTGAGCGCGTTGCTCTGCGGGCCGCGGCCCGCGCGGGTGGTCACCGCTTCGGGTGGCAATCACGGTCTCGGGGTGGCGACGGCGGCGGCGTTGCTGGGGGTCCCGGCGACGGTGTTCGTGCCGCGCGGGGTGCCCGAGGGCAAGGCGCGGCGCATCGAGGCGGCGGGGGCGAGCCTGATCCGGCACGGGGACACCTACGCGGAGGCGGCCGCGGAGGCGCGGGAGGCGGCGACCGCCCCGGGCACGCGGTACCTGCACGCCTACGACGAGCCCGCGGTGATCGCCGGGCAGGGCACGGTGGCGGCCGAGGTGATCGCCGAGGTGCCGGAGACCGACGCGGTGGTGGTCGCCGTGGGTGGTGGCGGGCTGGCCGCGGGGACCGCGCTGGCGATCGGCGGGCGCACCACGTTCGCGGTGGAGCCGCGGAACTGCTGCTCGTTGCGGGAGGCGTTGCGGGCGGGTGAACCGGTGGACGTGGCGGTCGATTCGGTCGCCGCGTCCGCGCTGGGCGCGACCCGGGCGGGCACGCTCGCGTTCGCGGTGCTGAACACGCCGCGGACGGTGCCCGTGCTGGTGGACGACGACGAGATCCTCGCCGCCCGGGACCGGTTGTGGGAGGAGTTCCGGCTGGCGGTGGAACCGGCCGCCGCGGCGCCGTTCGCGGCGTGGCTGGCGGGCCGGATCCCGGCCGAGTTGCCGTGCCTGGTGCTGTGCGGCGCGAACACCGACTGGGCGCCGGAGTGAGTCAGCGCGGCCGGGTGAGGTCGTACACCGTGGTTCCGCCGACGGTCAGCGGGGTGAAGGTGTCCTCGACCCAGGTCGCGATCTCGTTCGCTCCGCCGCGCGTGCGGCCGCCCGCGAGGAAGTAGCGCACCTCGCCGTTGGCCACATACTGCTGGAACCGTTCGAGGGCCGGCGCCGGGTCGCGGCCGGAGAAGCCGCCGATCGCCATGATCGATTTCCCGGTGCTCAGGGCGAGTCCGGCGGCTTCCTGCGCCCCGCCGGTGGCCGCGGCCCATTTCGTGGTCGTGCCGGTGAGCAGCGCGGTGAGTTCGTCGTCGGTCGGCTCACCGGGGCGGCCGAAGCCGCTCGAGACCGGCCCGGCGTTCGGGATGCCCCCGGAATGCGAGGTGGCCGCGGTCGCGACCGCGTACGAGGACATCCCCAGCAGCCCCGCGCACACCATGGCCACCAGCAGCGGTTTCGCGGCGCCGCGGACGCGGTCCGCGCCGAACAGCAGGGCGAACACGGTCACCGCGACCAGCACGAGCACCAGGAAACGCAGCCAGGGATGCCAGGAACCGTTGCGGGACAACAGGATGAACGTCCACACCCCGGTCGCGGCGAGCATCAGGGCGAGCGCGGCGCGGGCGGCGAAGTTGTGGCGGCCGCGCCAGAGTCCGGTTCCCGCGAGGGCGGTCAGCGCGGCGGCCGCGGGGGCGAGCGCGACCGTGTAGTAGGGGTGGATGATGCCGCTCATCAGGCTGAAGGTGAGCCCGGTGCCGACGAGCCAGCCGCCCCAGAGCAGCACTGCGGCGCGGGTGCGGTCGGTGCGGGGCGCGCGGCGGGTGAACCACAGCCCGGCGATCAGCGCGATGAGCGCCGCGGGCAGCAGCCAGGACACCTCGAGGCCGAAGCTCTCCCCGAACATCCGGCCGAGCCCGGCCTCCCCGCCGAATCCCCGGCTTCCGCCAGGGCCGATCATCATCCCGGGACCGCTGCCGCCGGGGTCGCCGTCACCGCCGAGGATGCGGCCGAGCCCGTTGTAGCCGAGCGCGAGTTCCAGCGCGCTGTTCGTCGTGGAGCCGCCGATGTACGGCCTGGACGCGGCGGGCCAGAGGGCGACGGCCGCGACCCACCAGCCCGCGGACACGATCACCGCGCCCGCGGCGGCGCACAGGTGCGCCAGGCGGCGGCCGAACGAGGTCGGCGCGGCGACCAGGTACACCAGCGCGAACGCGGGCAGCACCAGGAAGGCCTGCAGCATCTTGGTGAGGAAGCCGAATCCGATCGCGACGCCCGCGAGGACGAGCCAGCGCGCGCTCGCCTGCTCGGTGGCGCGGACGGTGCAGTACGCGCCGGCCACCAGCAGCAGGACCAGCACGGCGTCCGGGTTGTTGTAGCGGAACATGAGCGCGGCGACCGGGGTCAGTGCGAGCGCGGCGCCCGCGACCAGTCCGGCGGCAGGGCCGGAGACGCGGCGGACCGCGGCGTAGAGCAGGCCGACCGAGGCGACCCCGGCGAGGGCGTCCGGGACCAGCATGCTCCAGCTGGAGAACCCGAAGATCCGGCCGGACAGCCCCATCAGCCACAGCGCGGCGGGCGGTTTGTCGACCGTGATCACGTTGCCGGGGTCGAGCGCGCCGAAGAACCACGCCTTCCAGCTCTGCGTGCCCGCCTGGACGGCCATGGCGTAGTAGTCGTTGCCGTATCCGGAGGAACCGAGGCGCCACAGGTACAGCGCGGCCGTGGCGATCAGCAGGACGGCCAGGGCGGCGCGGTCCGCGGTGATCCGGGGCGCTTTGACCGGCGGCGGGTTCTCGACACGGCTTAGGGCGGGCGCACTCGTCATGGCCCCACCGTCGCGGCCACCGATGTGCCTACGTTGTGCACTCCCTGTGCGCGGGCTGTGAGTGGGCGGGACGTGGAATCCGGGTTCCCGAGTGTTGAACTCGCTTGCCTGAATGTGCAATTCGTTTACCGGAACGTGCGACTCGTGCCGAAACGGGGGAACTCGGGCTACCGGAACGGGGGACTCGCGCGACGGGAACGGGGGACTCGCGGGGTCAGGGTTTGTAGGGGAGGTGGGTGGCGGGGTCGGGGAAGGTGACGGTGAACGTGGTGCGGCCGGGTCGGCTGTCGACGCGCACGTCGCCCCGGTGCGCGGCGACGACGGCGGCCACGATCGCCAGGCCGAGGCCGGTGCTGCCCGCGGCACGGGAACGGGACGTGTCGCCGCGCGCGAAGCGTTCGAACACCTCGGGCAGGAGCACCGGCGGGATACCGGGCCCGTCGTCGCTGACCGCGAGCGTCACCAGACCGTCGCTTGTGGACAGTGCGGTGGTGACCTCGGTCCCCGGCGGGGTGTGCGTGCGCGCGTTGTTCAGCAGGTTGAGCACGACCTGGTGCAGCTGGCCGGAATCGCCGAGCACGGTGATCGGTTCGGCGGGCACGTCGAGCGGCCACTCGTGGTCCGGGCCCGCCGCGTGCGCGTCGGCCACCGCGTCGGCGACCAGGCGGGACAGGTCCACCGGCTCGTGCACGACCGGTCGCCCGGAATCCAGGCGCGCCAGCAGAAGCAAGTCCTCGACCAAGGTGGTCATCCGGGCCGATTCGGATTCGACGCGGGACAGCGCGAACGACACGTCCGGCGGCAGTTCGTCGGCGTGGCGGCGGCTCAGTTCGGCGTACCCCCGGATCGCGGCCAGCGGCGTGCGGAGTTCGTGGCTGGCGTCGGCGACGAACTGGCGCACCTTGCTCTCGCTGTTCTGGCGGGCGGACAGGGCGTTCGCCACGTGCCCGAGCATCCGGTTCAGGGCCGCGCCGAGCTTGCCCACCTCGGTCCGCGGATCGGTGTCCACATCGGACACCCGCACGGAGAGCGCGACCTCGCCGCGGTCGAGCGGCAGTTCGGCGACCTGTGCGGCGGTGGTGGCGAGCCGGTCGAGCGGGCGCAGCGTCTTGCGGATGGTCAGCGCGCCGACCGCGCCGGTGACCAGCAGCGCGCCGAGCGCGACCCCGCCGAAGATGAATCCCAGCTGCCACAAGGTTTCCGACACCTCGCCCATGGGCAGGCCGGTGATCAGCACGTCCCCCGCCGGGCCGCGATGCGCGACCAGCCGGTACTCGCCGAGCGATCCGAGGTTCCGGCTCTGCGGCGCCCCGTTCCGGGGCAGGTTCACCAGCACGGCCAGCTGGTCGGTCGGCACGTGGTCGAACTGGATCCGGTCGCGCTGGGCCGGATCGGTGTTCGCGCGGAGCACCCCGGCGCGGACCTCGCCGTCCGGTCCGATGTGCGCGGCGAGCGTGCCGACGCCCTGGCCGACGGCGCGCAGCGCGTCCGGCGGCGGCCGGTCGATGCCGGGAAAGCCCGGCCGGTTCGGCGGCGGCGGACGGTTGCCGCGCTCGCTGGCCGCGGCGAGCCGGTTGTCCAGCTGGCCGAGCAGGAACTCGCGCAGCGCGAACTCGGTCACCACGCCGACCACCAGGCACACCAAAGCCAGCAGCCCGGCCAGCTGGGCGATCAGGCGCCGCCGCAGCGACCAGCGGTTAGCTCGCCGGTTTGAGGACATACCCGGCGCCGCGCATGGTGTGGATCATGGGCTCCCGGTCGGCGTCGATCTTCTTGCGTAGGTAGGAAATATAGAGCTCGACGATATTCGCCTGCCCACCGAAGTCGTAACTCCACACGCGATCGAGGATCTGCGCCTTGCTCAGCACCCGTCTGGGGTTCCGCATCAGGAACCGCAGCAGCTCGAACTCGGTGGCGGTGAGCGGGATCGACTCGCCCGACCGATGCACCTCCCGGCTGTCCTCGTCCAGGGTGAGGTCGCCGACCACCAGCTTCGAGCCCTGGCTGCCGGACACCCCGTGCGCCCGGCGCAGCAGCGCGCGCAGGCGCAGCGCGACCTCCTCCAGGCTGAACGGTTTGGTCACGTAGTCGTCGCCGCCCGCGGTGAGCCCGGCGATCCGGTCCTCGACGGCGTCCTTCGCGGTGAGGAACAGCACCGGGAGGTGGGGCGCCCCGGCGCGCATCCGGCGCAGCACCTCGAGGCCGGAGAAGTCCGGCAGCATCACGTCGAGCACGACCACGTCCGGCCGGAACTCCCGCGCGACCCGGACCGCTTCGGCGCCGGTCCCCGCGGTGCGGATCTCCCAGCCTTCCATGCGCAGGGCCATGGACATCAGCTCGGCGAGGGTGGATTCGTCGTCGACCACCAGCACGCGCACCGGCGTGCCGTCGGCGCGGCGCAGCTCGGTCGGAGTTTTCACGGTGTCATCTTGAACGGTCCGGATGGGCCGAAGCTGTGCCCCTTCTGTGTATTTGCTGTGAGCGGTCCACAGTCCTCGCCTACCCGTGGCACAGCTCGCGCACAGCGTGCGCGGTGAAGCTGGGCGGCGACGGCACCAGGAGGAAGGACCGAAGATGACTACCGATCCCGCCCAGCGACCCGAGGGTGCGAACTGGGGCGACCCGCCGCCCGCCGAGCCGGCCAAGCGCTGGTCCGGCAAGAAGACCGCCGCGGCGGCCGGGATCGCGGTGGCGATCGCGGCGGCCGGTGGCGTGGCGATCTACGCGGGCACCAGCGCCAACGGGAGCGAGCAGGCGGGCGGGCGGATGACGGGGCCCGGCGGCGGGATGGGCGGGGCGCCGCGGGAGGCGCTGCACGGCGACTTCGTGGTGTCCGACGGCAACGGCGGGTATACGACCGAGCGGATGCAGACCGGCGAGGTGACCGCGATCAGCGCGACCTCGATCACGGCGGCCAGCAAGGACGGCTACACGCAGACGTACGCGATCGACGCTGGCACGCGGAAGACTTCGGATCCGAAGACCGGGGACACGGTCACGGTGATCGCGAAGGTCACCGGGCAGACGGCCACCGCGACCAGCATCGGCGAGGGCGACGCGATGCGGGGGCAGCCGCCGGGCATGGGCGGCCAGCGGCAACCCGGTCAGCAAGGCGGCCGCCGCGGCGACGGCACCTGAGCCCGCCGCACCCCTTCCGCGTGAATGGTCCGTTCATGCCGCTAGGGGGACCCCTTGATTCAAGGGTAGCGAGTGGTACCGACATTTCCGGTGAGGTTTCCGCAGGTGAGGTTCCTCATGCGGAGCCGGGCCGGGGTTCCTCAGCGTGACCAGGTTTCCCAGCGGGGCCGGGGTTCCCAGCGGGGCCGGGGTTCCTCAGCGGGGCGGGGATTTCGTAGCGGCGGTGCGAAGGTTGGGGTTGTGAGTGTTTGGGCCGGTGCCAACCGGCCTGGCCGGTCCCGCCTTCCAAGACCCGGCTCCTTGCGTGTGCGCGGCGGGCGCGGGGCGCGGCTTGTGCCAGAGTGATCCGCGTGCGGGACGTCAGCGGGTCACTCACCCGGCAGTCGCTGCTCGTGGCCGGGGTGTGCCTGGTCGCGGACGTCGGCCTGTTCCTGATCGCCGGGCCGCCGCTCGGCGGGAACTGGCGGGCCTGGGTCGTGCTCGCGGGCTTGGTGGCCTTCGACGCGGCACTCGCCGCGCCCGCCCGCTTCTCCGGGCTGGTGGCCGCCGGGCACGCCGTGTTGCTGGTCGTCTCGCCCCTCCTGCTGTGCAAATGCGGCTTCGACCGGGTGCCGGACAACGCGGGCGTGCTGATCGCCGGGTACCGCGCCGGAGCCTGGCTGCGCACCCCGCAGGGCCTGGCCGCGCTCGCCGTGGTGTGCGGCGGGCTCACCGCGTCCCAGCTCATCGTGGACAACCGCTCGGCCCACGACTGGCGGCTGCTGGTCATCAACGTGCTGGTCACCGCGGTGCTGCCGTGGCTGGTCGGCCGGTACACCACCGCGCGCAGCGGCTACCTCGAGGAACTCGACCGCCAGGCCGAACGCCGCCGCCACGACGAGCAGGAGGCGGTACGCCGGGCGGTCACCGAGGAACGCAGCGCCATCGCCCGCGATCTGCACGACGTCATCTCCCACCACGTCAGCGCGATCGGCGTGCACGCGGGCGCGGCGCGGCTCGGGCTGTCCGGCGATTCCGCGCAGGTGCGGCGGTCGCTGTCCGCGGTGGAATCGGCGAGCCGCTCGGCCATGGTCGACCTGCGCCGGCTGCTGGACCTGCTGCACGGTCAGGACACCCGTTCGCAGCGCCAGCCCGGCCTCGGCAACCTCGACGAACTGCTCGACGGTCTGCGCTCGGCCGGGTTGCCGGTCCGGTTCACCCGCTACGGCACGGCCCGGGAACTCCCCGGTTCGCTGGACATCGCGCTGTACCGGATCGCCCAGGAGGCGCTGACGAACGCGTTGCGCCACGGCGACGGCGGGCCGGTCGAGGTCGAGCTGGCGTTCCGGCAGACCGAGGTCTCGTTCACCGTCACCAACCCGGTCGCGCCGGACCGGCCACCGGCGACCCCCGGCGAGTGGCCGCACCTCGGGCTGACCGGGATCCGCCAGCGGGTCGCGCTGTTCGGCGGCGAGGTCGCCTACGGTCCCCGCCCGGACGACCGCTGGCAGATTCGGGTGAGCTTTCCGTTGGAGGTGCCGTGACCCTGCGCATCCTGCTGGCCGACGACCACGCGATGTTCCGCTCCGGCATGCGGGCCGTGCTGGACACCCAGCCGGACCTGGAATGCGTCGGCGAGGTGGCCGACGGCCGGGCCGCGGTGGCCGAAACCGAGCGGCTGCGGCCGGATGTCGTGGTGCTCGACGTCCGGATGCCGCGGCTGGACGGGCTCGCCGCGACCGAGGCGATCCTGTCCGCCCCGGGCAACGACACCCGGGTGCTCGTGCTGACCACCTACGACCTGGACGACTACGTGTACCGGGCGCTGCGGGCAGGGGCGAGCGGTTTCCTGCTGAAGAGCCTGCCCCCGGAGGAACTGGTGTCCGCGATGCGGATCGCCGCGCGCGGGGACGCGCTGATCGATCCCTCGGTGACCCGGCGGCTGGTCGCCCGGTTCACCACCAGCATCGAACCGCCCGCGAGCACACCCGAACTGGAACGCCTGACCACGCGCGAACGCGAGGTGCTGTCGCTGATCGCCCGCGCGCACAGCAACGCCGAGATCGCCGAGGCGCTGCGCGTCGGCGAGGAGACCGTGAAGACGCACGTTTCCCGGGTGCTCGCGAAACTCGGCTTGCGCGACCGGGTGCACGCGGTGGTGTACGCCTACCGCCACGGCCTCGTCGAACCGGAGCCCTAGCTCACGGCGCGCTGTCGCGGAGCCTGCGCAGCAACAGGGCCAGGTGGAGCCGGAACCGCCCGTGCGGGCTGTCCAGCGCGAAACCCAGCACCTCCTCCGCGTGCACCATGCGCGTCGCGATCGTGCTGTGGTGGCGGTACACCGCGGTCGCGGCCTTGCGCACGGAACCGGTGGCGCAGAACGCCTGCAGCACGGCGAGCAGATCGGCGCCGGTGGGCTCGGCGGCCAGCCGGTCGAGGGCGGCCACATCGGTCACCCCGGCGATGTCGGCGGCACCCAGCTTGTCCGCGAGCAGCGCGAGCCCGCCGAGGCCCTCCGCCCAGACGATCGGCATGCTCGCCGCGTCGGTGAACCGCAGCGCGGAACGGGCGTCGCGCCACGAACCCGGTGCGTCGATCGCGTTGACCCGCGGGCCGATCCCGGCGCGGACCCCGGCCGGGACGAGCCCGGCGGGATCGTCGTGACCGGGCAGCAGCACCGCCCGCCAGGCGCCCAGCGCGGCGGACCGCACGTCGTCGAGCGCCGGAATCGCCTCGCCGCCGGGATCCAGGGCCAGCACGCGGATCGGGGCGACCGGGGTGAGCCCCATCAGGTGCAGTGCCCGGGAACGTTCCGCTTCCCCCGCCGAATCGGCGAGCGCGAGTTCGAGCAGGGCCGGATCGCCGAGTTCGGGCAGCGCGCCACGCGGGCGGTCCAGCACCAGCGCGACGGCGATCGCGAACCGTTCCAGCAGCATCTCGTCCAGCGGCAGGGCCGCGCCGGACCGTTCGAGCCAGCACCGCAGGCCGTCGTCGAACTCCCGCTTCGCCGCGCCCGCGGGGGTCCGGCCCGCGGCGCACACCTCGCCGCGGGGATCCGCGCGCAGCCAGACGCCCTGCCCCGGCACGTGCACGCCGATCGGACATTCGGCGAGCGCGGAAGCGTTGCGCAGCAGGGTCTCCAGGCCGACCTTGCGAGCCACCAGGCTGTCGAAGAAGCCGATGACGCGCACGGCGTTCTCCGCGTCGGCATCCAGCGCGGACAGCCTGAGCAGCAGTCCTTCCATCTCCGTGAGGTTACCGCCGGATTGGCGGATCAGCGGGCGCGGTTCGGCGACAGGTGTCGGCTGCGCACGCGCGCCGCGACGGGGCATGCTCGGCCACCCGGCGTCAAGGAGGATTCCGCCATGAGTTACCGGTTCGACCCCGAACTCGCCCCGTGGGTGGCGATGCTGCCGAACGTCGACCTGACCGATCCGGTCGCGGCCCGCGCCGAACTGCGGGCGATGTTCGCCGCGCAGGCGGCGGAACCGCTGCCGGAGGCCGTGTCGTTCCGGGACACCGCGGCGCCGGGCGTGCCGGTGCGGATCTACACGCCGACCGGCCGCCCTGGTCCGCTGCCCGCCCTGGTGTACCTGCACGGGGGCGGTTTCGTGCTCGGGGACTTGGATTTCGGGCACGCGGACACGGCGTGGCTGGCCGCCGACGTGGGCGCGGTGGTGGTGTCGGTGGACTACCGCCTCGCGCCGGAAAATCCGTTCCCCGCCGGGCTCGAGGACGCCTACGCCGCGGTGCGCTGGGCGGCGGAGAACGCGGAAGAACTGGGGATCGACCCCGCGCGGCTCGGGGTCGGCGGGGACAGCGCGGGCGGCGGGCTGGCCGCGGCGACGGCGTTGCTCGCCCGCGACCGGGGCGGCCCCGCGCTGTGCTTCCAGTACCTGGGCATCCCGGAACTGGACGACCGGCTGGACACCCCGTCCATGCTCCGGTTCCACGACACCCCGATGTGGAACCAGCCGAAGGCGGTGCTGAGCTGGAAGTACTACCTCGGTGGACCGACCACTGTGGACGGTCGAGACGGGCTGTGCTACGCGGCGCCCGCGCGGGCGGAGGACCTCACCGGGCTGCCCCCGGCGTATGTCACCGCGTGCGAGTTCGATCCGTTGCGGGACGAGGGATTGCGGTATGCGCAACGGTTGCTGGCGGCGGGGGTGACCGTCGAACTGCACCACTACCCGGGCACGTTCCACGGCTCCGGCCGGATCCGGGAAGCGGCGGTCACCCAGCGGATGCGCGCCGACCAGCGCGCCGCACTGCGTCGCTTCCTTCTGGGCCGCTTCCTCCGCGCCTGACCGCGCGGGCCCTGTCGGGGCCGGGTCCCCTGGGCGGGGGACGGGAACTCCCCCGGCGCCGTGACGATTCGGGGGGCCCGGCTGGTTAGCGTCGGCCGCGATGGACGGCATGGGGCGGGGACGGCGCGCGCTGGTCGTCGCGCTGTGCTCGGTGTTGCTGTGCCTGAGCGGCGCGACGCCCGCGCTCGCCGACGGGATGCCCGCCGGATCCGATCTGCACGTCGCCCAGTCGCTCGGCGAGCGCGAACTGACCGTGGTCATCCGGCGCGCCGAGCCGGTTCCCGGGCCGCTGCGGGTCGAACTCGTCACGCACGCCGGATCGCCGCCGGGCACGCTCACCCTCCGCGTCGCACCGACCGGCGCCGGGGCGGCCGGGGGCGAGCTGCCGCCCACCGGCACGGTCGTCAGCGAGGAACGCGTGGCGCTGGGCGACCGGCCCGGCCCCTACGCGAGCACGTTGCGCGTGGACCGGCCGGGCCCGTGGGAACTGGCGATCGACGACGGCCAGCGGGTCGCCCGCGTGCCGTTCCTCGTCGCCGCGCGCATCGTGACGCCGTGGGAGAAGGCGACCTACGGCGGGTTCGTCGCCGCCGGGGCGCTGCTGCTGGTTTCGCTGGTGGTGGCCGTGCGGGCGAAACGCGGCTGGGCCGCGCTGGTGCCCGCCGGCGGGATGGTCGCCGCCCTCGCGGTCGCGGTCACCGGCGCGCTGCTGTCCGCCGCGATGCCCCCGCCCGCCGAACCCGGGCGGCTCCTCGACCCCACCGCCGGGAACATCACCGACCCCTACCCCGGCCGCCGTTTGTCCACAGTGGACTACTCGCGGCCGCCGGTGAACGTCACCGCGAACGCGGGTGACGCGAGCGCGGGCCGCCCGGCCGAATTGGCGCTCACCGTCACCGACGGCGCGACCGGCCGCCCGGCCGACGACCTGCTCGTCCACGACAGCGCGCTCGTCCACCTGATCGTGATCGGCCCGTCCGGGAACCTGTGGCACCTGCACCCGATCCGCACCGCGCCGGGCGACTACCGCGTCCGGCTGACCCCGCCGGAACCGGGTGTGTACGCGGTCGCCGCCGAACTCTCCCGCCGCGGCGGTGGCGTGCAACTGGTCCGGACCACCTTCCGGGTCGCCGAGCGTCATGAGGGGTCCCCTCCTATCGAAAAACGTCCGGAGGGGACCCCTCATGACACCACCGTGGAGACCGGGGTACGGGCGGCGGGGACGGCGAGCACGATCACCGCGCGGTTCGGCGGCGCCGCCGATCTGCAGCCGTGGCTCGGGATGCTCGGCCACCTGATCGTCATCGGCCCGCTGCCGGACGGCCCGCCGGTGGGCGAGGCGGCGGCCGGGGCGCCGATCTGGGCCCACGTGCACGCGATGGCGCCGACGACTCCCGGGGCGACCGGCGGTATGCCGGACGAAACGGTCGCGGCCTACGGCCCCGGCGTGCGGTTCACCTACACGTTCCCGCTGCCCGGCCGGTACCGGCTGTGGCTGCAGGCCGAACGCGGCTACGCGGTGACGACCGTGCCGCTCACCGTCGACGTCCCGGACACCGAAGGAGCACGCCGATGACGACCGAGGCGGTCCGGCGGAAACCGGTGGCGCTCATCGCCGGGGTCGTGGTGGCCGCCGGTGTCCTGCTGGCCTGGCTCCTCTGGCCCGCCGGGGACTCCGGGCCGAACGTGCTGCGCGGCGGCACCGAGCGCTACGCGGTCGAACTGTCGCTGGACAACCCGCGGGTGGGCGCGAACTCGGTGGCCCTGCTCGTCACCGATCCGCGCGGGGCGCCGGTCGCGCTGGACTCGGTGACCGTGGAACCGGTGATGCCGCAGATGGGTCACGCCATCACCCCGGTCCCCGCCGGCCCGGACGGGCCGGGCCGGTACCGGGCGCACGATCTGGTGCTGCCGATGAGCGGGCAGTGGGAACTCACGGTGCGCCTGCGCGGCGCCCCCGGCCCCGATCAAGTCGTCTTTCCCTTGCTGGTCAACGGATAGGGAGTTGGTATGGATCTCACCGCATCGGGCGCCGGAATCCGCGGCGCCTCGGCGACCCGGGCCGCGGCACGGGGACGGCCCGCCGCGCTGACCCTGCTCTGCGGCACCGTGCTGTCCCTGACCGGCCTCACCTGGGACGTGCAGTGGCACAGCGACGTCGGCCCGGACACGTTCTTCACCCTGCCCCACCTCTTCCTGTACGCGGGCAGCGCGATCGCCGGGCTGGCCAGCCTCGCGGTCGTGCTCGCGACCACGGCGGCCCAGCGCGCCGGGCGGCCGATCGACCCGTCGGTCGGCGGGCGCGCGGTCGCGGTGTTCGGCCGGACGTTCGCCGCGCCGCTCGGCTACCTGGTGTCCGGGGTCGGCGCGGCCTCGTTCCTGCTCTACGGATTGTGGGACCAGTGGTGGCACGGCCTGTACGGCTTCGACGCGGTGATCGACTCGCCGCCGCACATCGGGCTGCTGCTGTCGATCACGGTCACCATGATCGGCGCGGTGATGGTGTTCTCCGCCGCCGGGCACCAAACCTGGGGCGCGCTCGGCGCGCTCGTCGGCGTCGCCGTGCTGATGGCGTTCAGCACGGTGACCGTGCTCGGGCTGCAGGACGTCGACGGGGTCGTGAACGCGATCGACGCGGGCACGGCGTTCCTCTCCGTGCTGCTGGTCCTGCTGGCCGCGGGCCTGCGCGCCCGGCCGGGCGGCGCGCTGATCGCCGCGGCGATGCTCGCCGTGCTGCAGGCGGTGTTCTGGTGGTTCTCGCCCTGGGCGGCGCACGTCTACGCGGACGCGGTCGGGCTCCCGGTGCGCGACTACATCCTCGGCATACCGGAAATGCCCTCGCTGTTCCCGATGTGCCTGGTCCCGGTCGCCGCGGTGGTCGAACTCCTGCTGTGGAACGCCCGCCGCCGCGGCGCTCCGCCGCGCTGGACCCCGGTCCTCGCGGGCGGGATCGGCGGCCTGCTCGTCGCCGCCTGCGCCCCCGTCCAGAGTTCCTGGATCTATCCGATGTCCCATTTCCCGGATGCCGCGACCATGATCGCCACCAGCGTGGCCGGAGCCCTGCTCGGTTTGCTCGCGGGCTTCCTCGGCTGGCGGTTCGGCCGCATGCTCCGCCTGCTCACGCCTGCGGGAGGACAGTAAGTATGCGCGTTGTATACAAGCTGCGTACAGCCGGTGCGCTCCTGGTGACGATCCTCGGATTGGTCCTGACCACCGGCGGCACGGCGTCGGCCTACGAGCCGGTGAACATCGTGCACACCGAACGCGTGCAGGCGGGCCCGTACGGGCTGACCGTCGGGTTCAGCACCTGGCCGCTGCGCGCGATGCAGTCGCTGGACTTCACGTTCATCCCGGACGGCGGCATCGACGACAAGTCCGGCACGCTCGCCAAGCTGACCCCGGACACCGGCCAGGGCCGCCCGCAACCGCTCGCCCGCCATCCCCGCAAGCGGGAGGTGTGGGGGCTCGACGTCCGTTCCCTCGATCTGGAAGGGAACTGGACGTTCCGGTTCGCCCTGGACGGGCCGCAGGGCAAGGGCGTCGGCGAGCTGAAGAACCTCGCGGTGCTCGAGCAGCCGGGCCCGCCGATGGCGCTGAGCTGGTCGATCAGCACGCTCCCGCTGATCGGGCTGGTGGTGTTCCTGGTGGTCGCCTGGCGCCGCACCCGCCCGGCCCTGGCGGCTCCCGCCTAGGGACGCACCAGGGTGGTGATGCCCCGGGAACGCAGGTAGTCCTGGTCACCCGCGCGGCTTTCCAGCACGAAGGCCGCGCGGGTTCCCTTTTGCGCCAACGAGAAGAACAGGTCGCGCCCCTTGATCGGGTCCTGGTCCGGGATGACGATGCCGGTCGAGCGCGGTTCCACCGGCGGCGGTTCCCGATCGAACCGCGCGGCGAGGTCGCGCAGCGCGGCGCCGGCCGGTTTGAGCTTGCGGTCGTTGGTGTACAGGCCCAGGTCGTACTCGAGCGGGTTCAGCCGGGGCACCAGCCGCTCGGACACGTCGTGCGAGCACCACCAGGTGAACCCGAGGAAGTGGTCGCTGCTCGCGGCGTTGCGGATCGAGCGGTGCATCCACTCGCCCAGCAGCGGCCGGGTCTGGTCGGAGAAGTGGATCGACGGGGCCGCGCCGTCCTCCTGCACCCAGCACGTCCGGTCGGCGGCGCCGTAGGCCCGCATGAGCTGGACGAGCCGTTCCGCGTTGTGCGTGGCCAAAGCACCGAGCGGGTCGGTGCGCAGGATCTGCTTGAACGAGGTCCACGGGTGGATCGAGCTGACCGAGCCCGCGACCGAGAGCCCGCCGCGGGTGAAGCAGCGGTCACCGGTGGCGTCCCAGGGCGCCGAATCGCAGCCGACCGTGTTCGCCTTGCCCGGGGCCACCTCGTCGGCGGTGGCGCACAGGGCTTTCGCCCACGCGTCGGCCTGCGCCGGGGTCACGCCGAGACCGGCGTAGTTGTCCCAGTAGTAGTACGGCTCGTTGGACAGGTCGAAGCCGAGGAAGCGGCGGTGGCGGCCGATCCGCGCGGCCAGGGCGCGCAGCAGGGCGTGCTGGGCGTCCAGCGCGGCGGGGTCGGCGAACCAGTTCACCGGTTTCGGCGTGGTCTGCAGCCAGTTCGGGGTCCAGTAGCGCGCCGAGATGTGCCCGTTGAACACGGTCACCTCGACGTCCAGGCCGACCTCGCCGGCCAGGTCGAGGAAGCGGGCCAGGCGGTCGAGCTTCTCGCCGCTGATCAGGTGCGGTTCGGGCTGGAACTCCGACCACAGCAGCATGATCCGGATGTGGTCCAGGCCGAGGCGCGCGATGTCGTGCAGGTCGCGGCGGAGGTCGGTCTCCCGCCAGTCCTGCCACATGTGGAACCAGCGGGTCGAGGGCGTGTAGTTGACGCCGAGGCGGACCCGGCGGCGGCGGGCCGCCGGGTCGGCCAGCGCGGGGCCCGCCGCGGCGAGCGCGGCGGCTCCGGCGATCGTGCCGCCGAGGAGCGTGCGGCGGCCGAAGCCGGAACGGGTGGCAGCGGGGACGGCGTTGTCGGCGTCAGCGGGCATGGGGTGACCTCCGGTTCGCGGGGCCGCCCGGGCACGGCGAACCGGCACCGGGGCGCGCGAAAGTCAGAAGTACCACAATCGGGGAACTTTTCCCCGCACCAGAACGAATCCTGTCCATTTCCGGCCAACGGCCGGAGCCGGATCACGCGGGCAGGTCGAACTGCCCGGCCTTGACCGCGATCAGGAAGGCGTCCCACTCGCCGGCGTCGAACACGAAGACCGGGCTGTCGGCGAGCTTGGTGTCGCGCAGGCCCACCAGCCCCGCGACACCGGTGTTAACTTCGACACAGTTACCGCCATTCGGCTCACTCGCGAAGGACTTCTCCCACGCCGCGTCGTCGAACAGCCCGGCGGCGGTTCGCGGATCGTAATCCACCCTCTGCGGATAATCCGGCATTGGTCTACCTCCGTGCGATATTCGGAACCGGCCGGTGACCTGCGCTTCAGCGCGCGGCACCGGTCGCGTCCCCGTACCCCTTGGTCAGGCGGTACCCGTGTCAGGCCTGTCTGAGTGAGCGCTTAGTTGATCACTCGACAACAAGATTATTCCAGGAGTAGGATTAATCCCAGCGGCCGGGGCAAGGTTGTTGGTAAATGGCCATCCCGCGTTAATGCTGGTGATCGTCTGTCCAGGTCGCACGGCACTACTCACCTCTCGGGGGGAGGACCACGGTGGTCGTTCAGGAAGCCGTCACAGCGGGCCCGCCAGGCCTGCTGCGCCCGCGGCGCGCCTCGCGACCCGCGCCGCCGTTCATCGTCGTCGGCCGGATCAACGAGCGCGAAGAGGTCACTTCGGTGGCCAGTCCCGCGGAGGCGCTCGAGCTCATGATGCGATGGCTCGATCAGGACGAAGAAGCTCGCGCGGTCTGGTACCTGCGCGACGACTGGCCGGAAGCGATCACCGTGATCGGCAGACCCGCCGCGGGCGCGGTCGGCGAAACCCAGCGGTCCACCCACCTGTTCCCGATCGAGCCGGGAGTCGTGCACTGCGGCTCCCTGGTGGCCGGGTGCGGAACGGAACTTCCGCTGCCGCGGATCGAATGGCTCCGGCTCGGCGCCGGGATGCCGTGCGAACGCTGCCTCGCCACCACGAACACACCGGACGCGCCCCGGCCCAGGCTGATGAGAGGGTGAGGGGCGATGACCGTCAGGCTGCTGGGGGCCGGGTGGCGCGAAATATCACCGGGGCCACCCGGGCCTGACCGTTACGAAGATCCGGATCCCGGCTACGCGCGCCCGCGCGGTTCGCGGCGCAACTGGCTGGCCGAGACCGACACCGGATCCGGGGCACGCGCGCCGAAGGCCGTCCGGACCGACCGCAGGCTCATCGCGTTGACGGACTTCCTCGAGGCGAGCACCCGGATCACGGTCGAGGCCGCCGCCCCGCCGCGCTGACCGGCTACGGCTTGCGGCCGACCCCGCCGAGCACGCAGGACAGCGGCGGATTGTGCGCGATCTTCCGCGTCGCCCGGGATTCGCCTTCGTCGAGGCGCCACTCCGGCAGCCACACCAGCCCGGGCTCGACCAGTTCGAAATCGCCGAAGAACTCGGCGACCTCCGCCTTCGTCCGGAAGTGCACCGGGGTGCTGGACTCCTCGTACTGCTTGGCGGTCAGCCGCATCTGCGACAGCTCGCTTTCCGGAATCCCCTCGTCCGTCCCGTGCGAGATGATCAGGTGCGAACCGGGCGCGAGCAGTTCCCGGTACTGGGACACGGCTTCGGCCGCGCCCTGCTCCGGCGGCACGAAGTGCAGCACCGCCACCAGGATCAGCCCGATCGGCCGGTCCGGATCGAGCACACCGGTCGCCAGCGCGGCCTTCCACACGCCGAGCACGTCCCGCAGGTCCGCGTTGATCGCCGCGTGCCGCGCCGGATCTCCCTTGCGTTCCAACAAGGTCTTGGCATGCGCCACGGCCACCGGTTCGTTGTCGACGTAGACGCAACGGCTGTCCGGGTGGATCGAATCCGCGGCCTCGTGCACGTTGCCGACGGTCGGCACCCCGGAGCCGAGGTCCAGGAACTGGGTGATCCCGTTGCGCGCGCAGTACCGCACCGCCCGGCCCAGGTAGTCGCGGTTCACCCGGGCGAGGGTTCTGGCCAGCGGCAGCTTCTCGATGACCTGGTCGCCAAAAGCCCGGTCGATCGCCCAGTTGGCGGTTCCGCCGAGCAGATAGTCGTAGACACGCGCGGCGTTGGGCCGGTCCAGGTCCACGCCGTAGGGCACGCCCGGGTCACTGCTGTCGGTCACCCGTTTCCCCTTTGCCGGTATGCGGTTCGTCCCCGGCAAGGCTACTGGAACGTAGTCAGCCGGCGGTATTCATCGCCGCGCGGTACTTCTCGGCGAGGTCCTTGAGGAACTGCCGGGTGTCCTGGCGCTCCATCGCCGCGCCCCGCAGCCGGTCCCAGGAGTCGACGAACAGCTGGAAGTCCTTGGGTTCGTCCAGGTACAGCCCACCGGCGGAATGCTCGATGTACACGAAATCCCTGGTGCGGTCCGGAAAGCGCATGATGGTGAAGTCGTTCGGCACCGCGGCCAGGCGCGCGTCGAAGGGCAGCACGTGCACGTAGACGCGGGCGCGCTTCTCCAGCTCGAGCAGGTGCTCGACCTGGTCCAGCATCACCGCCGGCGCGACCCCGCCCGGTGCGCGGCGCAGCGCGGCCTCGCTGAGGATGAACCGGTAGTACGGCGGCTGCTGCTGGTCGAAGACGGCCTTGCGGTCGAGCCGGTTGCGCACCAGCGAGGTGACGTCGGTGGCACCGGCTTCGGTGAACTGCTTGAGCATGTAGTGCTCGGACTGCAACGGCCCGGGAATCCGCTCGCCGTGCCAGGTCATGATCTCGGCCGCCGCGGGCTCGAGGTCGGTGAACGTGCGGAACCAGTGCGGCACCACGGATCGGTAGCCGGACCAGTGACCACGCTGACCGGCCGCCGCCCGCGCGAGGTTCATCAGCGTCTCCGACTCGTCACCGTTGACTCCGAAGGCTTCCAGCATGGTCCGGACGTCACCGAGCTTGACGCCGACCGAACCGGACTCGATCTTGTTGACCTTGCCCTGGGTGCAGCCGAGCACGTCGGCGACCTGCTGCTGGGTCATCTTGGCGGCGGTGCGAGCGTGCCGCAGCTCGTTGCCGAGCTGCTTCCGACGCGAGGTAACGGTGCTGGCCATCAGCTCGCCCCCGGCCTACTCACCAATGCCACGGCACCCCAATCCAGTGATCACTCGAACCCCTGACCTTACACTTTCACGCAGTGGAATTCGACGATGACGCCGCGCAGGGTGTCAAAAACAGGGGCTGAACGCTAGTTACCGACGCGTACTCCAGCCGAATTGGTCAACGATCACGAACTCGTGAGCCGCGTCGCGGACCGGCTCAGGCGGTAACACCCACGATAGTGTGCGCGTAGGCACGACGGAAGGCAGCACGAGGCGATGACCAACCAGGCGAGCATCGGGGTGACCGGGCTGGCGGTGATGGGCCGGAACCTGGCCCGCAACCTGGCGCGGCACGGACATACCGTGGCCCTGCACAACCGCTCCGAGCAGCGGACCCGCGATCTCGTGGAGCGGTTCGGCTCCGAGGGCGAGTTCATTCCCACCTATTCCGCGCGCGAGTTCGTCGACGCGCTGGCGCGGCCCCGCCAGGTGGTGATCATGGTCAAGGCGGGCGCGCCGACCGACGCGGTCATCGAGGAGTTCGCCCCGCTGCTGGAGCCCGGCGACGTGATCGTGGACGCCGGCAACGCGCATTTCGCCGACACCCGGCGCCGCGAGGCCGCGCTGCGCGAACGCGGCCTGCACTTCGTGGGCACCGGCGTCTCCGGCGGCGAGGAAGGCGCGCTGCACGGGCCGAGCATCATGCCCGGTGGCTCGAAGGAGTCCTACGAATCGCTCGGACCGCTGTTCGAGGACATCTCGGCGAAGGTCGGCGGCGAACCGTGCTGCACGCACATCGGCGCGGACGGCGCCGGGCATTTCGTGAAGATGGTGCACAACGGCATCGAGTACGCCGACATGCAGCTCATCGCGGAGTCGTTCGACCTGCTGCGCGGCGCGCTCGGGTACGAGCCCGCGCAGATCGCCGAGGTGTTCCGCACCTGGAACACCGGGCGGCTCGACTCGTATCTGATCGAGATCACCGCGCAGGTGCTCGCGCACACCGACGCCGCGACCGGGAAACCGTTCGTGGACGTGGTGACCGACCAGGCCGAGCAGAAGGGCACCGGCCGCTGGACCGTGCAGATCGGCCTCGATCTGGGCGTGCCGATCAGCGGGATCGCCGAGGCCGTGTTCGCGCGCTCGCTGTCCGGGCACGCGGATCTGCGCGCGGCGAGCCGCGGGCTGCCCGGACCGTCGCGGGCGAAGCTGTCCGATGCCGAGGGGTTCGCGGACGACGTCGAGCGCGCCCTGTACGCGTCCAAGATCGTCGCCTACGCGCAGGGCTTCAACCAGATCCAGGCAGGCGGCGCCGAGTACGGCTGGGACATCGACCTGGGCGCGGTCGCCTCGATCTGGCGCGGTGGCTGCATCATCCGGGCGAAGTTCCTGGACGACATCCGGGCCGCGTACGCCGCCGAGCCCGGTCTGCCGACCCTGCTCACTTCGGGTGATTTCCGCGCCGCGGTGGCGGACGCGCAGGACTCCTGGCGTTCGGTGGTCGCCACGGCCGCTCGGCTGGGCATCCCGACCCCCGGCTTCGCCACCGCCCTCGCCTACTACGACGGGCTGCGCGCCGAGCGGCTGCCCGCGGCACTGGTGCAGGGGCAGCGCGACTACTTCGGCGCGCACACCTACCGGCGGGTGGACCGCGAGGGGACGTTCCACACCGAGTGGGCGACCGAGGAACGAGCCGAGAAGCCCGCGTGAATCTCAAGGACGCGCTGGCGGCCGGGCTGGCGAAGCAGCTCGGCCACCCGCGCGGCCTGCGCGGCAGGCTCGTCGGGGCACTGCTCAACCGCGCGAACTCGCGCCCGGTCACCGGCGCCGTCGACGCGCTGGGCCTGCGCGCCGGGGAGACCGCGGCGGACATCGGTTTCGGCGGCGGATTCGGCCTCGCGCTGCTGCTGGGCCGGGTCGGCCCGGCCGGGCTGGTGCACGGCGTCGAGGTGTCCGAGACGATGTTCGCCCGGGCCACCCACCGGTTCGCCCGCGCGGACCGGCTGCGGCTGCACCGCGGTTCCATCACCGACCTGCCGCTGGACGACGCGTCGGTGGACGCGTTGATCACCTGCAACACGGTGTACTTCGTGGCCGATCTGGATCGCGCGTGCGCCGAGCTGGCCCGGATCCTGCGCCCGGGCGGGCGGGCCGTGGTCGGCATCGGCGACCCGGCCGAGATGGCCAAGATGCCGTTCACCGAACACGGATTCCGGCTCCGCCCGGTGGCCGAGGTGATCGCCGCGCTGGAATCGGCCGGGCTGGTGCTCACCGAGGACCGGCGGCTCGGCAAGAGCGAGCGCGGGTTCCACCTCCTGCTGGCCTCGGCGTAAAACGGGACGCCGGACCGGGGTGGCTTCCGGCAGAGTGGGGCGCATGCACACGTTGTACCCCGAACTCGAAGCGCGGCGGACCGGGCAGCTGGACGTCGGCGACGGAAACCTCGTCTACTGGGAGGAAAGCGGGAATCCGGCCGGGAAACCGGTCGTCTTCCTGCACGGCGGCCCGGGCGGCGGCTGCTCGCCGACGCACCGCCGGTTGTTCGCCCCGGAGGCCTACCGGATCGTGCTGTTCGACCAGCGCGGCTGCGGCCGCAGCACGCCGCACGCCAGCGAAAGCGCCGAGCTGTCCGCGAACACCACCTGGCACCTGGTGGCGGATATGGAACGCCTGCGCGAGCACCTGGGCATCGAGCGCTGGCAGGTGTTCGGCGGTTCCTGGGGCAGCACGCTGGCGCTCGCCTACGCGGAGAAACATCCCGAGCGCGTGACCGAACTGGTGCTGCGCGGGGTGTTCACCGTGCGGAAGTCCGAATTGGACTATTACTACGGCGGTGGGACGGCGGAGCTGTTCCCCGATCTCTGGGCGGGTTTCCTGGCACCGATCCCTCCCCGCGAACGCGACGGTGATCTCGTCGCCGCCTATCACCGGCTGCTGAACGATCCGGATCCCGCGGTGCACGAACCGGCCGCGGTCGCCTGGAGCACCTACGAGGCGAGCCTGATCTCCCTGCTGCCGCGCCCGAAACTGGTCGAGCAGTTCGCCGATCCGAAGTTCGCGCTCGCGTTCGCGCGGATCGAGAACCACTACTTCACGCACCACGCGTGGCTGGAAGAGGGCCAGCTGATCCGGGACGCCGGTCGCCTCGCGGGCATCCCCGGGGTGATCGTGCAGGGCCGGTACGACGTCATCACCCCGGCCCGCACGGCCTGGGACCTGGCCAAAGCGTGGCCCGGCGCCGAGTTGTCCATTGTGGACGACGCCGGGCACGCGTACGACGAGCCGGGCATCCTGAGCGAGCTGATCGCCGCCACCGACCGCTTCGCGGCCACGCGCGAGTTTTCCCAGTGAGCTGGTGGCACGGTCCCGCCACCGCGAGTTGCACACTCAGGTACGCGAGTTACACACTCGGGCACCTGAGTTGCTGAACCGCCCCGGGTCTGATGGAGGCTCCTCGTGTGAGTGAGGATGTGGATCATGGCC
>NZ_VTHK01000180.1 GCF_009765355.1 Amycolatopsis anabasis
ACGATCGTGCCTCTGTCATCCGCCCGCACGTCCTTTCCCGATCGCCCGCCTCGATGAGCACCTCCGCCGCTCGGCCCCTGGCCGGGCATGGACAACCTGGTCTTCGAAACGACGGCACGGTCCGCTTCGCCACCGGCCCGGAGGAACAGGCCAGGTCACGACCCACCTGGCTGGACGCGGGGCGCGGGGACGAGCCGCTGGGGTTCGGCCTGGCACTCGGCTCCGTCCTGGGCGAAGCGCTCCGGCCAGACGCGGGCGGCCGAATAGCCCGCTGGCTGTTGGTGGAGTACGACTCTTCGATCTAGCCGCCAGACGTCCGCTTCGCGGCATGAGCGCGTGTTCGCCATGGGGCGAACTGGGCCCCGCCGAGGTGCTGGACTGCGGGCCGCTCGCGGACGGCGAGCCGGAACCGCCGGTCGGGGCCGTAGACCACGGTACGATCCGGACCGTTATCCGGACGGGCGAGCAGGGGGGCGCGGTGAGCGGTACCAGGGTGTTGGTGGCGGGGGCGAGCATCGCGGGGCCCGCGCTGGCCCACTGGTTGCGTCGGCGGGGGGCCGAGGTGACCGTGGTGGAGCAGGCCCCCGAGCTGCGTCCCGGTGGGCAGGCGGTGGACGCGCGCGGGGTGGCCAAGGAGGTCATCGGACGCATGGGGCTGGACGCGGCGGTGCGCGCGGCGTGCACCGACACCGCCGGCGCGCACACCGTGGACGCGGACGGGCAAGTGCTGGAGACCTTCCGTGCCGACGACGATGGTGGCGACGGGTTCATCGCGGACATC
Organism: Amycolatopsis anabasis; assembly: GCF_009765355.1. Taxonomy (GTDB): domain Bacteria; phylum Actinomycetota; class Actinomycetes; order Mycobacteriales; family Pseudonocardiaceae; genus Amycolatopsis; species Amycolatopsis anabasis. The sequence continues at coordinate 782 of NZ_VTHK01000180.1, forward strand.
GAGATCCTGCGCGGGGACCTGTCCCGGGTGCT
>NZ_VTHK01000181.1 GCF_009765355.1 Amycolatopsis anabasis
AAGGGCAGCGCCGCCTACCACAGCATCGACCGCGAAGCCCGCAAACGCAAAACCAAAGATGAATCACGCACGCTGGACCAGTTACGGGCCGACATCCTGATCGAACGCTGCCTCGGCACCACCCACAGCGACCCCAAAGCCGACATCTTCGTCTACGTCGATCTGCAGACCTTGGCCGGATTGAACAGCGACCCCGCACAGCTCGCCGGATACGGACCGATCCCCGCTTCGCTGGCCCGCGAGATCGCCCACAGCAAAGACTCCACCTGGCGGCGGATCGTCACCGACCCGGTCACCGGGCTCCCGGCCGACGTCGGCCGCACCCGCTACCGGCCACCCGCCGCACTGGACCGTTACATCCGGGTACGCGACCGCGAATGCCGAGCACCGGGTTGTAACCGACCGGCGCAGGCAAGCGATATCGACCACACCCAAGACTGGGCCCAAGGCGGCACCACCGACAAAACCAACCTCGGCGGCTGGTGCGAAAAACACCACTACTTGAAGGACGAGCCAGGCTGGAACTTCGAACCCCAACCCAACGGCACCATCACCATCACCACACCCACCGGCAGCACCTACACCAGCCAACCCGAACCACTCCACGAACCCCGGCACGCAGGGTCCGAACCTACAGAATTCGGCCCACGCGCTTGGGGCTAGGAAGTCACAGTGAGTTTTCTCAGTAGGGCTTATCCAGGGGTGCTCGATGCGGCGTGGGGAACCTCGCCTTCCCGTGCGCGCCGAAGGGTCGCATTTGA
>NZ_VTHK01000182.1 GCF_009765355.1 Amycolatopsis anabasis
TACGGTCGCCGGTTGCGGGCCGCGGTCATCGGGTTCGGCGCGACGGCCCGCGGCGCGGTGACGGCTCTCAACGCCCACGGCGTGCACGACGTTCACGTTCTCACCAATCGCGGCGTCACCGCGGTCGGGTCACCGATCCACTCGGCGCGCATCGTCCACATCGAGCACGACAACGTCGATCCCGAGCACAGCCAGGTCCTCTGCGACCGCGGCCGAGTCCCGCTGGCGGGCTTCCTCGCCGAACACGACATCGTGGTCAACTGCGTGCTGCAGCAGCCCGAGGCGCCCCTGATGTTCCTCGGCGAGGACGACCTGGCCGCCTTCAGGCCGGGCAGCCTCATCGTCGACGTGTCGTGCGACGAAGGAATGGGCTTCAGCTGGGCCCGGCCGACCACGTTCACCGAGCCGATGTTCACGGTCGGAGACAACATCCGCTATTACGGCGTCGACCACAGCCCGTCGCATCTGTGGAACTCCGCCACGTGGGAGATCAGCCAAGCGGTCCTGCCGCACCTGCGGACCGTGCTTGCCGGTCCCAGCGCGTGGGGCGTGCACGACACCGTCCGGCGAGCCATCGAAATCCGTGACGGATTCATCCAGAATCCGAGCATCCTGTCCTTCCAGCACCGGTCACCGGATTACCCGCACCGCGTCGCGGAAACCGGGGCGCAGCGGTGAGCGAGGGCGACACTGGAAAGGCACAGCCCATGACCGGAACTCAGGACGAGTCCACCGTGATCGCC
>NZ_VTHK01000183.1 GCF_009765355.1 Amycolatopsis anabasis
TCCCCCCTCGGACACACACGTTAACCACACGTGGAGAGGCGGTCACGATGACCGCCTCTTTTTCGTTGTGGTAGCGCATCTGGATTCCGAGATCCCGGTAGAGCCGCGCCAGCCGATCCGGCCACCCCGAGTCGAGCGCCCTCGCGACGTCATCACCCAGCGAGTCCAACCTGGCGTAGACCTCCGCCCGGTCGATCGTCACCGCTTCCGGCAGATGCTTCAGCTCAGCCTCGGCAGCCTGCCGCTCAGCCTGCGCGGTGTTGATCGGATCGACCAGCGCCGCGGGTCTACGCCCGCCTCAATCGCCGCCTGATGCTTCCGCAACCGCGCTGTGGCGTCCTCAGCCGCTTTTCCACCACGGCACGAGCGGCTCCACCGCCGCCGTCCTGGGAACCGACGAGCGCATTCACGGTCTCATCGCGGTTCTCGCGGTCGAACACCCTGGCGAGCCAGTCATGAAGCCGCGGAACCACGGCGTCCTCGCGAAGATTGACCGTCTTCGGGTGATCCGCTAACGCCGCCGAACCAGGCGCCAGCGTCCGGGCGATGCACCGGTAGTAGATCCCCTTCCGAATCGCCGCTCCCTGCATCCTGCGTTCGCAGATCTCGCACCGCACCAACCCCTTCAACAGGTAGGTGTGCTTGCTCGCGACCCGTTCCCGATCCAGTTTCGCGATACCGCGCATCCCACCCGCGGCGCGCGAGCGGCGCATGAGCTGAGCTTGCGTGAACACTTC
>NZ_VTHK01000184.1 GCF_009765355.1 Amycolatopsis anabasis
TGGTATCTGCTGTATGTGTTGCTGGCTGATTATGCGCATGGGTTTATGTCGGTGAAGTTGTTCGGGAATGTCACGGTGGGGTTGGTGTTCGGGTTGTTGCAGTTCGTGTCCACGTTTGTGATTACCGGGTTGTATGTGCGGTACGCGAACCGGCGGTTGGATCCGGTGGCGGATGAGATCCGCGCCGAGATCGAGGGGGGCGCCAAATGACCCGGTATCTGGCGCAGGGGGTGGAGGGTTCCTCCCCGATCCTGAACATCGGCATTTTCGCGGCGTTCGTGGTGATCACCCTGGTGATCGTGTTCCGCGCCTCGCGCAACACCCGCACCGCCTCGGACTACTACGCCGCCGGACGCGCGTTCACCGGCCCGCAGAACGGCATCGCCATCTCCGGCGACTACCTGTCCGCGGCGTCCTTCCTCGGCATCGCCGGGGCGATCGCGGTGTCGGGGTATGACGGGTTCCTGTACTCGATCGGGTTCCTCGTCGCCTGGCTGGTCGCCCTCCTCCTGGTCGCCGAACTCCTGCGCAACACCGGCAAGTTCACCATGGGCGACGTGCTGGCCTTCCGCATGCGCCAACGCCCCGTCCGCGCCGCCGCGGCCACCTCCACCCTGGCGGTGTCGTTCTTCTACCTGCTCGCCCAGATGGCCGGAGCCGGGATCCTCGTCTCCCTCCTGCTGGGCATCTCCTCCACCGCCGGACAAGCCGTGGTGATCGCCGTGGTCGG
>NZ_VTHK01000185.1 GCF_009765355.1 Amycolatopsis anabasis
TCCTGCGAGGCCATCGGCCTGCTGAAGATGGACTTCCTGGGCCTGCGGAACCTGACGGTTATCGGCGACGCGATCGACAACATCCGGGAGAACCGCGGCGAGGACATCGACCTCGACACCCTGAAGGTGGACGATCCGGAGACCTATCGCCTGCTCGCCCGCGGCGAGAGCCTGGGCGTGTTCCAGCTCGACGGCGGGGCGATGCGGGACCTGCTGCGGCGCATGGGCCCCACCGGATTCGACGACATCATCGCGGTGAACGCGCTCTACCGCCCCGGCCCGATGGCGATGAACACGCACAACAACTACGCCGACCGGAAGAACGGCCGCCAGGCCATCGAACCGATCCACCCGGAACTCGAGGAGCCCCTGCAGGACATCCTGGCCGAGACCCACGGCCTGGTCGTCTACCAGGAGCAGATCATGCAGATCGCCCAGCGGGTCGCCGGATTCTCGATGGGGCGCGCGGACGTGCTCCGCCGCGCGATGGGCAAGAAGAAGAAAGAGGTCCTGGAGAAGGAGTTCGAGGGCTTCCAGAAAGGTATGCGTGCCAACGGTTTCTCCGGCGAAGCCGTGCGGGCCCTGTGGGACACGATCCTCCCGTTCGCCGGGTATGCCTTCAACAAATCGCATGCCGCGGGCTACGCGCTGGTCGGCTACTGGACCGCGTACCTGAAGGCGAACTACCCCGCGGAGTACATGGCCGCGCTGCTGAC
>NZ_VTHK01000186.1 GCF_009765355.1 Amycolatopsis anabasis
CTCGCGCACCGCCCGGCCGCGCTCACAGATGGTCCGCCAGTCCTCATTCGGCATGTAGTACGTCCGGACCGTCGTCGCCAGCACATCCGCCCCGGCCGCCGTGTCTCCGTCCGGCCGGAGGATGCCCACGCCCTTGTGACGCGAGGAGTCGAACCCTCGCGTGTTCATCTGCTCGCCGAGCACGATGTTCGAGTCGCGCCAGTCCATCACCCGCAGCGCGAACCGCGACCCGAGCACCGCCCGCAGACCGGACGGAATCGTCTTCGAGTCCGGCCGCTGCGTAGCCAGCACGAGCACAATCCCAGCCGCCGGTCCCTTCTTCGCCAGCCAGGTCAGCAACTCGCCGACGTACTCGCCCGCAGTGAGCTTCTTCCCTTGCACCTCAACGGGCGTGCGATCCTCCAACGGCACCTGGACCTCATCGATGAAGATCGCCGTGATCGGCATATCCAGTTCGGCATCGCGAGACATCTCCGGGGTCACCTTGGACTCCGGGCACGTCAGGTCGTCCAGATCGCGCATCCGCCGGAACCGCCCCTGGACCTCGGCGACCAGTTCAACCAGCCAGTCCACCAACGCCAGCACGTGTTCGGGCTCGTCGCCGGACATGAACCGGTGCGCCACCTGACCGGCCGCATCCCAGTCCTTCCCGGC
>NZ_VTHK01000187.1 GCF_009765355.1 Amycolatopsis anabasis
CCGCCGAGGCCGGTGGCGGCCGCGGCGAGGGCACCCCGTCGTCCTCGCTGGTGCTGGATCAGTTCGGCCGGAACCTGACCGTGTCCGCGCGGGAGGGCAAGCTGGATCCGGTGATCGGGCGCGGTAAGGAGATCGAGCGCGTGATGCAGGTGCTCTCGCGCCGGACGAAGAACAATCCGGTCCTGATCGGTGAGCCCGGTGTGGGTAAGACCGCCGTGGTGGAGGGGCTGGCGCAGAACATCGTCAAGGGCGAGGTGCCGGAGACGCTGAAGGACAAGCAGCTCTACACCCTGGACCTGGGGTCCCTGGTGGCGGGTTCGCGGTATCGCGGTGACTTCGAGGAGCGCTTGAAGAAGGTGCTCAAGGAGATCAAGACCCGCGGGGACATCATCCTGTTCATCGACGAGTTGCACACGCTGGTCGGTGCGGGTGCCGCGGAGGGCGCGATCGACGCCGCGAGCATCCTGAAGCCGATGCTGGCGCGGGGTGAGTTGCAGACCATTGGTGCGACCACGCTGGAGGAGTACCGCAAGTACATCGAGAAGGATGCCGCGCTGGAGCGCCGGTTCCAGCCGATCCAGGTGGGTGAGCCCTCGCTGGAGCACACCATCGAGATCCTCAAGGG
>NZ_VTHK01000188.1 GCF_009765355.1 Amycolatopsis anabasis
ACCGCGCCGCGGGCCGTCGCGCCGAACCCGATGACCGCGGCCCGCAACCGGCGACCGTAGTCACCGGTGCAGCCGATCAACTGCATGGCGTGCAGCACCGAGCAGTAACCGGCCAGTTCGTTGTTCTTGTGGAACACGTGCAGGCTGAACCCGCCGTCGGCGGTCCAGTGGTTCATCGCCTCGAAGGCGATCAAGGTCAACCGCCGATCCACGGCCAACTGCGTGATCTCGGCGTTCTGGACGCAGTGCGGCCAGCCCCACAGCATCTGCCCCTCACGCAACTCCGCGAAATCCTGAGGAACGGGCTTGAGGTGCAGGATGCCGTCACACTCCGCGAGAAGTTGCTCCCGCGAGCGCAGCCCGGCGACAACTGCTCATCGGCCACCCCGAAACGTTCACCGTAGCCACGTTCCAGGTGGATGTGTTCGCGCAGATCGGCATCGATCCGGTTGAAGTGCAACGGATGAATCGGCAGCCGACGCTCGTTTTCCTTGTATGACAACGACAAGATTCCGAGATTGAGGTGACCCACGCACGCTCCCTGTGGTGTATCGGCGCTGACCCGAACGGCTCAGCGGACTTCTCCGGCTTCGTCGCCGAGCGCTTGACG
>NZ_VTHK01000189.1 GCF_009765355.1 Amycolatopsis anabasis
ACATGTGCACGGTTTAGCCTCCTCCGCTTTCGCTCGCCACTACTCACGGAATCACGGTTGTTTTCTCTTCCTACGGGTACTGAGATGTTTCACTTCCCCGCGTTCCCTCCACACACCCTATATATTCAGGTGCGGGTAACACTCCATCACGAGTGCTGGGTTACCCCATTCGGACACCCTCGGATCTCAGCTCGGTTGACAGCTCCCCGAGGCTTATCGCAGCCTCCCACGTCCTTCATCGGCTCCTGATGCCTAGACATCCACCATGTGCCCTTAACAACTTGACCACAAAGATGCTCGCATCCACTCTACAGTTCTCAAACACCACACCAGAGACGTGTTGCCTCAGGACCCAACAGTGCACTAAGTGAACAACCACCGATCCGACCATGCCCACCCGCTTTCCACGCCCCCCAAAGGAAGCAGTACTCACCCAGCGACACCGTCACACCAGCAGTCCTAGACCAGTAGTTCCACAATTCCTTGAGCAACCAAGACAGAAACACCGTCGGTTTCTGAGTCTCGGCCACTCCACCACAACCTCAACCCCATGGGGGCTGTGTTGGGTGGATGTGTTGTGCTCC
>NZ_VTHK01000019.1 GCF_009765355.1 Amycolatopsis anabasis
GATCGGCGTCTGACTGTTGCGAACCTCAAGCCGCAACAACTTCCGACCCTCCGGGACAATCGTCATGTCTGCAACTCCCCGTACAACGGGTGCCGTTTGGCGAGCAACTCGACGCGGGCCCGCAGCTCCTGCTCGGTGTCCGCGTCGAAATCGGGACGCAGCGTCGCGGCGATGATGTCGGCGACCTCGGCGAAATCGTCGGCGCCGAACCCGCGGGTGGCCAGCGCCGGGGTGCCGATGCGCAGGCCGGAGGTGATCATCGGCGGGCGCGGGTCGAACGGCACCGCGTTGCGGTTCACCGTGATCCCCACCGAGTGCAGCCGGTCCTCGGCCTGCTTACCGTCCAAAGCGGACTCGACCAGATCGACGAGCACCAGGTGCACGTCGGTGCCGCCGGTCAGCACGCGCACCCCGGCGGACACGCAGTCGGGATGCGAGAGCCGCGCGGCCAGGGCCTTCGCGCCGTCCAGCACGCGCTGCTGCCGCTCCCGGAACTCCTCGCTCGCCGCGATCTTCAGCGCGACCGCCTTGGCCGCGATGACGTGCTCCAACGGCCCGCCCTGCTGCCCCGGGAACACCGCCGAGTTGATCTTCTTCGCGAGCTCGGACTTGCACAGGATGATCCCGCCGCGCGGGCCGCCGAGCGTCTTGTGGGTCGTCGTGGTCACCACATCGGCGTGCGGCACCGGGCTCGGGTGCAGACCGGCCGCCACCAGCCCGGCGAAATGCGCCATGTCGACCATGAGCTTGGCGTCCACCGCATCCGCGATCCGCCGGAACTCGGCGAAGTCGAGCCGCCGCGGGTACGCCGACCAGCCCGCCACGATCAGCTTCGGCTTGTGTTCGGCCGCGAGCCGCTCGACCTCGGCCATGTCGACCAGCCCGGTCTCCTTGTCGACATGGTAGGCGACCACGTTGTAGAGCTTGCCGGAGAAGTTGATCTTCATCCCGTGCGTCAGATGCCCGCCGTGCGCGAGGTCCAGGCCGAGGATCGTGTCCCCCGGCTGCAGCAGCGCGAACATCGCGGCGGCGTTCGCCTGCGCGCCGGAATGCGGCTGGACGTTGGCGTGCTCGGCGCCGAAGAGCTCCTTGGCCCGGTCGATCGCGAGCTGCTCGACGACGTCGACGTGCTCGCAGCCGCCATAGTAGCGGCGGCCGGGATAACCCTCGGCGTACTTGTTGGTCAGCACCGAACCCTGCGCCTCGAGCACACCGACCGGCGCGAAGTTCTCCGAGGCGATCATCTCCAGGGTGCTCTGCTGGCGGTCCAGTTCCGCGGCGACCGCGGCGGCGACCTCGGGGTCCACAGTGGACAGCGAAGCGGCGAACGTGCTCATGCTCAGCCCTCCTCGGTCAGCGCTCGGTACGCGGTGGCGTCGAGCAGCTCGGGCAGCGATTCGGTGCGCACCTTGAACAGCCAGCCCTGCTCGAACGGATCGTTGTTGATCACCTCGGGACCGTCCACAGCGGACTCGTTGACCGCGGTGACCTCGCCGGTGGCCGGGGCGAACAGTTCACTGACCGATTTGGTCGATTCGATCTCGCCGCACACCTCACCCGCGGTGATCGTCGACCCGACCTCGGGGAGCTGCACGAACACGATGTCACCGAGCGATTCGGCGGCGAACGCGGTGATGCCGACCGTGGCCACCCCGTCCTCGACCGAAATCCACTCGTGTTCCTTGGTGTAGCTGAGGTTCTCGGGAATGCTCATTTCGCGGGAGTCCTTTGGTTCGAACGCTTGTAGAAGGGCAGGGCGACGACTTCGACCTGTTCGACGCGGCCGCGGATGTCCACGGACAGGGTGGTTCCGGGTTCGCTCAGCGCGGGCGGCACGTAGGCCATCGCGATCGGGTAACCCAGCGTCGGCGACAGCGCGCCGCTGGTGATCTCGCCGACCTCGGCGCCGGAGTGCAGCACCTTGTACCCGTGCCGGGGCGCGCGGCGGCCGGTGCCCTTCAGGCCCACCAGCACCCGCTCGCGCTCGGCGTCGCGGTGCCCGGCGAGCGCCGCCTTGCCGACGAAATCGCCGAGCTTGTCGAACTTGACCACCCGGCCCAGGTTCGCCTCGAACGGGGTCAGCTTGACGCTCAACTCGTTGCCGTACAACGGCATTCCGGCTTCGAGGCGCAGGGTGTCCCGGCAGGCGAGTCCGGCGGGCACCAGGCCGTGCGGCTGCCCGGCCTCGGTCAGCACCGCCCACACCTCGGCGGCCTCGGCGGCCGGGACGTACAGCTCGAACCCGTCCTCGCCGGTGTAGCCGGTGCGGGCGAGCAGCACGTGGTGGCCCTTCACGATCGCGGGCACGCTCGCGTAGTACTTCAGCTCGGTCAGGTCCGCGTCGGTCACCGAACCGACGATCTCCGCCGATTTCGGGCCCTGCACGGCGATCAGCGCGAACTCCGCCGACCGGTCGGTCACCTCGGCGGTGAACCCGTCCGCGCGGTCGCGCAGCTCGACCGCGACCACGGCGGCGTTCCCGGCGTTCGCGACCACCAGGAACTTCTCCTCGGCCAGCCGGTAGACGACCAGGTCGTCGAGGACACCGCCGGAGCTGTGGCACAGCATGGTGTACCGCGCGCGGCCGGCCTTGAGCTTGGACAGGTTGCCGACCAGCGCGTGGTCCAGGGCGAGCGCGGCCTCCGATCCGGTCACCTCGATCTCGGCCATGTGCGACAGGTCGAACAGCCCGGCGGCCTCGCGGACGGCCTTGTGCTCGGCGAGTTCGCTGGAATACCGCACCGGCATGGACCACCCGGCGAAATCGGTGAACAGCGCACCGAGTTCGGTGTGCACCTCGTGCAAGGGGGATTGCTTCGACATAGCCTCAGCTTTCGTAGGCGTTCAGCGGCGGACAGGTGCACACGAGATTCCGGTCGCCGCGCGCGCCGTCGATCCGGCGCACCGGCGGCCAGTACTTGGCCTTCGGCGAGACCCCGGCCGGGTAGACCGCGAGCTTGCGGTCATACGGCAGGTCCCAGTCCCCGGCGAGCAGCTCCGCGGTGTGCGGGGCGCCCCGCAGCGGGCTGTTCTCGACCGGCCACCGGCCCTCGGCGACCTCGGCGATCTCCTGCCGGATCGCGATCATCGCGTCGCAGAACCGGTCGATCTCGCCGAGGTCCTCGCTCTCGGTCGGCTCCACCATCAGCGTCCCGGCCACCGGGAACGACATGGTCGGCGCGTGGAAACCGTAGTCCACCAGGCGTTTCGCCACGTCTTCGACGGTCACGCCGGTCTCCTTGGTGAGCCCGCGCAGGTCGAGGATGCATTCGTGCGCGACGAGCCCGTTCCGCCCGGTGTAGAGCACCGGGTAGTGCGGGCCGAGGCGGGCGGCCACGTAGTTGGCGGCGAGCACCGCGACCTTGGTCGCCTCGGTCAGCCCGGCCGCCCCCATCATCCGGACATACGCCCAGGAGATCGGCAGGATCGACGCGGAACCGAACGGCGCGGCCGCGATCGGGCCGACCCCGGAGGCCGGGCCGGCGCCCGGGAGCAGCGGGTGGTTCGGCAGGTAGGGCGCGAGGTGCGAGCGCACCGCGACCGGGCCGACGCCCGGCCCGCCGCCGCCGTGCGGGATGCAGAACGTCTTGTGCAGGTTCAGATGCGACACGTCGCCGCCGAACTCGCCGGGTTTGGCCAGCCCGAGCAGCGCGTTCAGGTTCGCGCCGTCGACGTACACCTGGCCACCGGCGTCGTGCACGATCCGGGCCAGCTCGCCGATGCCCTCCTCGTAGACCCCGTGTGTGGACGGGTAGGTGACCATGATCGCGGACAGCGTGTCCCGGTGCTGGTCCGCCTTGGCCCGCAGATCGTCCAGGTCGATGTCGCCGGAGTCGTTGCAGGCGACCACGACCACGCGCATCCCGGCGAGCACCGCGGAGGCGGCGTTCGTGCCGTGCGCCGAGGACGGGATGAGGCAGACGTCGCGTTCGGGCTGCCCGTTCGCGCGGTGGTAGGCGCGGATGGCCAGCAGCCCGGCCAGCTCGCCCTGGCTGCCCGCGTTGGGCTGCAGGGACACCGTGTCGTAGCCGGTGACCTCGGCGAGCCAGCCGGTGAGCTGGTCGACCAGTTCCCGGTACCCGGCGGCGTCCTCGGCCGGGGCGAACGGGTGCAGGCCCGCGAACTCCGCCCAGCTGATCGGCTCCATCTCGGTGGTGGCGTTGAGCTTCATGGTGCACGAGCCGAGCGGGATCATGCCCCGGTCCAGCGCGTAGTCCAGATCGGACAGGTGCCGCAGGTAGCGCAGCATCGCGGTTTCCGAGCGGTGCGCGGAGAACACCTCGTGCGTGAGGTACCCGCTCTGCCGCGCGAGCCCCGCGGGCAACCGGGTTTCGTCGGTCGCCTCGGCATGCGCCTCCAGTTCGAAGGCCAGCAGCACGCGACGCAGGGTGTCCGGCGTGGTGACCTCGTCGCAGGCGATCCGCACGTGGTCGTCGTCCACCGCGCCGAGATTGATGCCGAACCGCCGCGCGTCGGCGAGCACCCGCTGGGCGCGGCCGGGGACCCGGGCCAGCACGGTGTCGAAGAAGCGTTCGTGCACGACGTCCACGCCCCCGGCGCGAAGCGCGTCGGCGAGCGAGATCGCGTGGCCGTGCACCCGCCGCGCGATGTCGGCCAGGCCGTCCGGGCCGTGGTAGACGGCGTACATCGCGGCGAGGACCGCGGGCAGCACCTGCGCGGTGCAGATGTTGCTGGTGGCCTTCTCTCGGCGGATGTGCTGCTCCCGGGTCTGCAGTGCGAGCCGGTAGGCGGGGGCGCCGTCGGCGTCCACCGACACCCCGACCAGGCGCCCGGGCAGCGAACGCTCCAGCCCGGCGCGGACCGCGAGGTACCCGGCGTGCGGGCCGCCGTAGCCGAGCGGGACGCCGAAGCGCTGGGTGGTGCCCGCGGCGAGGTCCGCGCCGAACTCGCCGGGCGCGGTGATCAGGGTGAGCGCGAGCAGATCGGCGGCCATCGCGAACAGCGCGCCCGCGGCCTTCGCGGCGGCGCCGATCTCCTGGTAGAAGGCGGGTTCGCGGAGCACGCCGGAGGCGCCGGGGTACTGCGCGACCACGCCGAAGAAGTCCTCGGGCAGGCCGTCTCCGAGGTCCCGGACGTCGACCTCGATGCCGACCGCCTCGGCCCGGGTGCGGACCACGGCGATGGTCTGCGGCAGGCATTCGGCGTCCAGCACGACCCGGTTCGACTTGGCCTTCGACGCCCGGCGCATCAGCAGCACCGCCTCGGCGACCGCGGTCGACTCGTCGAGCAGCGAGGCGTTGGCCGTGGTCAGGCCGGTGAGGTCGGCGACCATGGTCTGGAAGTTGAGCAGGGCTTCCAGGCGGCCCTGCGAGATCTCCGGCTGGTACGGGGTGTACGCGGTGTACCAGGCGGGGTTCTCCAGCACGTTGCGGCGGATCACCGGCGGGGTGAGCGTGTCGTGGAAGCCGAGTCCGATCATCTGCGTCATCGGCCGGTTGCGGGCGGCGAGCTTGCGCAGCTCGGCGGTCGCCTCCTGCTCGGCCGCGGCGGGCGGCAGGTCCAGGTCGGCGGCGAGCCGGATCCCGGCCGGGACCGCGGCCTCGGCCAGCGCGTCGAGGCTGCCGTAGCCGCATTCGGCCAGCATCTTGGCCTGTTCGGACTCCGCCGGTCCGATGTGGCGAGATGCGAAGGATGACACTGGGAGCTCCTCTTCTCGCGTACGGGACGGAATACCGTCCGTACTGGGGAACTCCCCCTCTGTCATGGCACCTGAGAGTTTCGCCGTCGCCCACGACGGCTTTCACCTTGGGTGAGGTGCGGGTGCACCTGCTTTCCAGAGTGGCCTCGCCTGAAGCGGTAGCTGTACCTGAGAGATTGGCGGGGAGTTTGCTCCTTCGGTGCCTCGTTCGATGACGAGGGCTCTCCCGCTCCGGCTCATGCGGCCCGATATGCAGTTGTACTGGGGGTACCGTACGTGCCGGAGGGGGCCGCCGTCCACCGGGAGCCCCCTGCCCGTGATCGACACCGCGGCCCGGCCTGCCCGATCGGGCGGCGCGGAACGCACTTCCATGCACGAAAGACGATTGTAGGGGCATTCCCAGTGCTTCGCGCGTCTTCGCGATCACGAAACTCAGTAGGCTCGATTCCTTTCAGCGGTTCGAAAATACTTGGGGGTATTGATCATGCTGAGCACCCAACCGGAACTCGTCTGGCAGGGCCGGATTCACCTGGGCGACGAGCCCGGGGTGTACGGCGACGCCGATTACCCGGGAATAGCGCTCGAGCTCCCGCTCACCCTGCGCAAAACCGATCCCGCGGGGCCGGACAGCACGACCCTGGTCCTGCGGACCCAGGACGTGCAGACCTTCACCGGATACCCGGGTCATCTGATCACGGTGACCGCCTACGTACCGGATCCCGCCGATCCTTTCCACGCCGACGAGCAAGTGCTCGCCACGGCCAGGCTGACCAGTGCGGACAACAACCGGAAGGAGATCCCCCTCGATCTCGGCGGGCTCACCTCGCCGATATTCGTGAGCGTCCGGGTGCGCGTGGACACCGAGGTGCCGCCGGGACTGTACGACGATTTCGTGGTGACCAAACTGTCCAACCAGTCGGCGAACTTCGTGTTCGTCGCCTCGTTCGGTTTCAGCGCCTGACCGGAACCGGTCCGTTCCCCTGGCGCGGGGAACGGACCGGTTCCGGGTGCGTCAGGCCGACTGCATCATCGCTTCCGGGGTCATCGCGCGGCACGCCTCGGCGCAGCGCATCATCATGTCGGCGGCCTCGTCCAGCCCCGGATCGTTCATCGCCCGGGCCATCTCGGCGCACTTCATGCACATGTCGGCGCACATCTCGCACATCCGCGCGCACATCGCCAGCATTTCCCGGTCGGCCTTCATGCTCGAACAGCGCATCATCATATCCGCGCACATCCGACACATATCCGCACAGGAAATCATCATCATGCCCATGCGGACCATCTGATCCCCGCCCATTTCCATGCAGTACGACATCATGCGCTCGCACATGTTGTGGCACTGGTTGCACATATCGATGCACTGCTGCATCTGGGCGCTCATCTGACGGGTCATGGTGGCCTCCTTGAATCGGCGTTTTGGGCGGGATTGCCCAACCTCGGCCTACCCCGGTGAATCTGTCACCGCAATCCCAGTCACCGGGACGAGCGAGGCTTTCCGACGATTCCGCCCGTTCAGGCGAAACCCCGCACCCAGGCCGTGTTTCAAAGCCACGACAACCGCGGTGAGGTGGGGTTCCTTTTCCCGGTCAGCGCACCCCCGGACCAGTAGTCCAGCGCTGCCTCGACCCGCACGTCCAGATCCCCGGTCACACTGGAGGCCACGGTGTCCGGGGCGTCCTGCCAGGTCCAGCCGTCCGGAGAACCGGCGGGCGGCTGGTTGGCATAACCCTCGTTGCGAAAAATGGGCTATTACTCTGGGTTATTTGCCCTACAGGGTGTAATGTGACCTGCAACACAAAGGAGACTCCAGGTCAGCGGCGGGACACGCCGCGAGACAGAGGGGGAGGTGATGTCGCGGTGTCGGACCCGGCGCCCCGAGCGCGGCGAGCAGGCCCGGCCCCGTTTACCCAATGTTTCAGTCACGCGAACTCACTGCCGTTGCCCCCTTCCGTCTCCTGGCGAACGGGGCGATGACACAGTTCTGATGAAGTGTGGCGGGCAGAGCCATCCGGTTCGCTGTCGGTGCGTAGTGTTGAACGGTCTCGCCAGAGGTGAAGAACAAACAATCATCCTGGCGTAATTGTTTCTCCTTCGAGCGAATAGTGTTCGGGGATGGTCGCGCCCAAAAATCACTGTTTTCGCCCCTTGGCGTGGTGCCGACACGGGGCGGTCCGTCCACAAAGAGAATGTGGTGAAACATCATGCGGAAATCAACCAAACGCTGCCTCGCGACAGCACTGCTGACCTTCGGCCTCGTCGGGATAGGTAGCGGGGTCGCCAACGCGCAAACCACCGACCCGGCGATCGACTTCGTGGTCGACAACGCGGATACCCTGCTCGAGGCCGCCAACGATACGACCGACACAGCGGCGGAAGCGACCGAGGAAGGCGGGGAACTCGCCGGGGACGTCGTTGCGGCCTCGCCGCTCCCGATTGCGATGGTTTTTGGTGACGCCGTGGCCGCGGGAGCGAAGGCAACGGGCGACACGATCGAGGACACCGGTGACACCGTCACCGAAGCGGGCGAGGATGTCGTCGACGACACTGCCAAATTCCTCAAAGTCATTCTCCCGTGACACCTCGGTGAGGGGTGAAACGGCTTTCTACCCGCGCCCCGTGCCCTTACCGCACGAGGCATCGGAGACGAGAGGCAGCCCCTGTCCTGGTTGATGACCGTGTCGGGGCCGAGACGGCATTTCCCGATGCCGGCGCGACCCCGGCACGATCATGCCCGCTATCGAAAAGGCCCACCGTGAGCCAGGGTGAGAACGACACCACCCCACCTCTGAAGCACGGCCTAGAGGGGTGTCACGTAGGCGCCGGAAATGCCGCCGTCCACCAGGAACTGCGAAGCCGTCATGAACGAGGAATCGTCGCTGGCCAGGAAGGCGACCGCGGCCGCGATTTCCTCCGGCTCGGCGAACCGGCCCATCGGCACGTGCACCAACCGGCGCGCCGCCCGCTCCGGATCCTTGGCGAACAGCTCCTTGAGCAGCGGGGTGTTCACCGGCCCCGGGCACAGCGCGTTGACCCGGATGCCCTCCCGGGCGAACTGCACGCCGAGTTCGCGGCTCATCGACAGCACACCGCCCTTGGACGCGGTGTAGGAGATCTGCGAGGTCGCCGCACCCATGACCGCGACGAACGACGCGGTGTTGATGATCGACCCCTTGCCCTGCCGCCGCATGTGCGGGATCGCGTACTTGCAGCACAGGTAGACCGAGGTCAGGTTGACCTGCTGCACCTTCTGCCACGCCTCGATCCCGGTGGTGAGGATCGAGTCGTCCTCCGGCGGGGAGATCCCGGCGTTGTTGAAGGCGATGTCGACCGAGCCGAACCGGTCGGCCGCGGTCTGGAACAGCGCTTCGACCTCGGTCTCGCTGGTCACGTCGGTCGCCACGAACTCGCCGCCCACCTCGTCGGCCGCGGCCTTGCCCGCGTCGGGGTCGACGTCCGCGACGACGACCTTGGCGCCCTCGCTCGCGAGCCTGCGCGCCGAGGCCAGCCCGATTCCGCTGCCGCCGCCGGTGATCACCGCGACCCGGCCGGTCAAACGTTCCGCCATTGCTCATTCCTCCGTGCTGATGAAAACGTTCTTGGTTTCGGTGAAGGCCTCGACCGCGTCCGGGCCGAGTTCCCGGCCGAGGCCGGACTGCTTGAACCCGCCGAACGGGGTCCAGTAACGCACCGAGGAGTGCGAGTTGACCGACAGGTTGCCCGCCTCGACCCCGCGGGAGACCCGCAGCGCGCGGCCCACGTCCGAGGTCCAGATCGAGCCGGACAGCCCGTACTCGGTGTCGTTGGCCTGCGCGATCGCGTCCGCCTCGGTCTCGAACGGCTGGACGGCCACCACCGGGCCGAAGATCTCTTCGGTGACCAGCGGATCGGCCGGGGACTTCGGCAGCACCACGGTCGGCGGGAACCAGAACCCGGGGCCTTCCGGCGCACTCCCCCGGAAGGCCACTGGTGTGTCGGGAGCCAAGTAGGAGGCGACTTTTTCGAGGTGCTGCGCGGAGATCAGCGGGCCCATCTCGGTGGCCTCGGCGCCCGGGTCACCGACGACCACGCCCTTGACCGCGGGTTCGAGCAGTTCCAGGAACTTCTCGTAGACGCTGGCCTGCACCAGGATCCGCGACCGGGCGCAGCAGTCCTGGCCCGCGTTGTCGAACACGCCGTACGGCGCGGTGGCGGCGGCCTTCGCCAGGTCGGCGTCGGCGAACACGATGTTCGCGTTCTTGCCGCCCAGTTCGAGGGTCACCCGCTTCACCCGGGCCGCGCATCCGGCCATGATCTGCTTGCCGACCTCGGTGGAACCGGTGAACACCACCTTGCGCACGCCCGCGTGCTCGACGAACCGCTGCCCGACCACGGACCCCTTGCCGGGCAGCACCTGGAAGACGTCCTCGGGAATCCCGGCCTCGCGGGCGAGTTCGGCGAGCCGCAGCGCGGTGAGCGGGGTCAGCTCGGCCGGTTTCAGCACCACCGTGTTCCCGGCGGCCAGCGCGGGCGCGAAACCCCAACCGGCGATCGGCATCGGGAAGTTCCACGGCACGATCACGCCGACCACGCCGAGCGGTTCGGCGAAGGTGACGTTCACCCCGCCGGGCACCGGGATCTGCTTGCCCAGCAGGCGCTCCGGCGCCGCCGAGTAGTAGTGCAGCACGTCCCGGACGTTGCCCGCCTCCCAGCGGGCGTTGCCGATGGTGTGCCCGGAGTTGGTGACCTCCAGCCGCGCCAGGTTCTCCAGATCGGCGTCCACGGCATCGGCGAACCGGCGCAGCAGCCGGGCCCGGTCCCCGGGCGCCACCGCGCGCCAGGCGGGCAGCGCCGCCTGGGCTCGCGCGATCGCGGCGTCGGTCTCCTCGGCCGAGGTGAGCGCGACCGAGCGCACCACCTCCTCGGTCGCCGGGTTGATCACGTCGAACGTGCTGCTCATGTGCTGCCCTTCTCCTTCGCGGCCTCGACCAGGGCCGCGAAGAGCCGTACGTCGTCACTGTCCTGTTCCGGATGCCATTGCACCCCGAGCACGAACGGCTCGCCGGGCAGCTCGAGCGCCTCGATCGTGCCGTCCCGCGCCCAGCCGGAGGCGACCAGCCCGTCGCCGATCCGGTCGACGGCCTGGTGGTGGTAACACCGGCCCTTGGTCTCCGCGCCGAGGATCGCGGCGGCGCGCGTGCCCGCGGCCAGCGTGATCGTGCTGGTGCCGTACACCGCCCGGGCGGGCTGGTGGTCGACGCTGCCGCTGACCTCGGGCAGGTGCTGGGTGAGCGTGCCGCCGCGGGCCACGTTGAGCACCTCCATCCCGCGGCACACCCCGAGCACCGGGATTCCCGCGTTGATCGCGGCGTCGAGCAGGGCGAATTCGAAGACGTCCCGCTCGGGCCGGGTGTAGGTCGTCTCGTGCGGTTCCTGGCCGTACCGGGACGGCTCGATATCCGCCCCGCCGACCAGCACCAGACCGTCCACAGCGGACACCAGCTCGGCGTAGGCGTCGGTCACCGGGGGCAGCAGCACCGGTACTCCCCCCGCGTGGACCACGCAGTCGGTGTAGACCCGGTGCAACAGGATCGCCTCGGTGTCCCACACCCCGAACGTCGCCGGTTCGGCGTAGGCGGTGAGCCCGATCAGGGGCTTAGAGACGTTCGAAGCCACGGATGCGCTCCCAATCGGTCACGGCGGCGTCGAAGGCGGCCAGTTCGACCCGCGCTGCGTTCAGGTAGTGCTCGACGACCTCGTCGCCGAAGGCCTGGCGGGCCAGCTTGCTCTCGGCCAGCGCCGCGGTCGCGTCCCGCAGGGTCGTCGGGACCGTCGGTTTGCCGGAGTTGTACGCGTTGCCGGCCAGTTCGGGCTCCAGCGGCAGCTCGTTCTCGATGCCGTGCAGCCCGGCGGCGATCAGCGCGGCCACCGCGAGGTAGGGATTCACGTCCCCGCCGGGCACCCGGTTCTCCACCCGCAGCGAGTCACCGTGCCCGACCACGCGCAGCGCGCAGGTCCGGTTGTCGGTGCCCCAGGCGACCGCGGTCGGCGCGAAACTACCCGGGACGAACCGCTTGTAGGAGTTCACGTTCGGCGCGAAGAAGTAGGTCAGCTCGCGCAACCCGGCCAGTTGCCCGGCGAGGAAGTGCTCCATCAGCGGGGAGAATCCGCCGGGCCGGTCGCCCGCGAGCACCGCGTCCCCCTCGGTCGAGCGCAGGCTGATGTGGATGTGACACGAGTTCCCCTCACGTTCGTTGTACTTGGCCATGAACGTGAGGCTCTTGCCTTCCTGCGCCGCGATCTCCTTGGCGCCGGTCTTGTAGATGCTGTGGTTGTCGCAAGTGGACAGAGCCTCGGCATAGCGGAAGGCGATCTCCTGCTGCCCGGGATTGCACTCGCCCTTCGCCGATTCGACGTAGAGCCCGGCGCCGGACATCGCGTTGCGGATCCGGCGCAGCAGCGGTTCCAGCCGCGCGGTGCCGAGCATCGAGTAGTCCACGTTGTACTGGTTGGCCGGGGTCAGGTCCCGGTAGCCCCGCTGCCACGCCTGCTCGTAGCTGTCGTCGAAGACGATGAATTCCAGTTCGGTGCCGACGAACGCGGCCAGCCCGCGCTCGGCGAGCCGGTCGAGCTGGCGCCGCAGGACCTGCCGGGGCGAAGCCGGGACCTCGCCACCCTGCACCCATTCGACGTCGCAGAGGACCAGCGCGGTGCCCTCGTGCCAGGGGATCTCGCGCAGCGTGCCGAGGTCGGGCCGCAGCACGAAGTCGCCGTAGCCCCGCTCCCACGACGACATCCGGTAGCCGTCGACGGTGTTCATGTCGACATCGACGGCGAGCAGGTAGTTGCACGCCTCGGTCGCGTGGGACACGACCTCGTTGAGGAAGTACTCGGCCGAACACCGCTTGCCCTGCAACCGGCCCTGCATATCGGTCATGGCGACCAGCACGGTGTCCACGCTGCCCGCTTCGACCAGCTCACGCAGCCGGTCCAGCGTGAGCATGCCTCTCCTGCTTCCCATCGCGAACCAGCCTTCCGCCCAAGTCGCCGTTTAAAGGATCAAATCAGACCCATTGAGCACTCGTCAACTCTTGACAACAACACCGCGTTGTCTGACCCTTTGACAACCCCAAAGGACTGTCCACAACCCATTGGAGTCCAGATGGCCGAGCGCAATGTCGAGTACCGCAAGGTCGACGCCGATTATCTCGAACATCGGCAACTTCGCCGGGGCGCCGCGGGCTGGCTGCTGCTGGCCGGGCTCGGCGTCTCGTACGTGATCTCGGGTGACTTCGCGGGCTGGAACTTCGGCCTGGAGAAGGGTGGCTGGGGCGGGCTGCTGATCGCGACCGTGCTGATGGCGGTGATGTACGGCTGCATGGTGTTCGGCCTGGCCGAGATGTCGTCGGCGTTGCCGGTGGCGGGCGCGGGCTACGGTTTCGCGCGGCGCGCGCTCGGCCCGCTCGGCGGGTTCGCCACCGGGGTCGCGATCCTCATCGAGTACTCGATCGCGCCGGCGGCGATCGCGACGTTCATCGGTTCGTACGTGGAGACCCTGGGCCTGTTCGGGCTGACCAACAGCTGGCCGGTGTACCTCGCGTGTTACTTGATCTTCATCGGCATCCACCTGCGGGGGGTGGGCGAGGCGCTGCGGGTCATGTTCGTGATCACCGCGGTCGCCGTGATCGCGCTGATCGCGTTCGTCGCCGGGATGATCCCGAAGTTCTCCGCCGACAAGCTGTTCGACATCGTCCCGACGGACGCCGCCGGGGCGAGCACCTTCCTGCCCTTCGGCATCACCGGGGTGCTGGCCGCGCTGGTCTACGGCATCTGGTTCTTCCTGGCCGTGGAGGGCGTGCCGCTGGCCGCCGAGGAGGCGCGCGATCCGAAGCGCGACATGCCGCGCGGCATCATCGCCGCCATGGGCGCGCTGGTCGTGTTCGCCGCCCTGATCCTGCTGGTCGCCCCGGGCGGCGCGGGGTCGAAAACGATTGCGACCTCGGGCAATCCGCTCCCGGAGGCGGTCCGGGCGGCGTACGGCGGGGACAACGCGCTCGCCCAGATCGTCAACTACGTCGGCCTGGCGGGCCTGGTCGCGAGCTTCTTCTCGATCATTTACGCCTACTCCCGCCAGCTGTTCGCGCTGTCCCGCGCCGGGTACCTGCCCCGCTGGCTGTCCCGGACCGGCAAGCGCAAGACGCCGTACCTGGCCCTGATCGTCCCCGGCACCATAGGTTTCGTCCTGGCGACGGCCACGAAGGACGGCGCCCTGCTGATCAACATCGCGGTCTTCGGCGCGACGGTGTCGTACGTGCTGCTGAACCTGTCCCATATCGTGCTGCGCGTTCGCGAACCCGGCCTGGACCGTCCTTATCGGACTCCCGGCGGCGTGGTGACCACCGGGATCGCCCTGGTCCTGGCGGTCGCCGCGGTGATCGCCACCTTCTTCGTCGACGAGGTCGCCGCCGCGATCACGGCCGCCATCTTCGTCGCCGCGCTCGCCTACTTCTGGTTCTACAGCCGCCACCGCCTGGTCGCTTCCGCGCCGGAGGAGGAATTCGCCGCCATTGAAAAAGCGGAGTCCGAACTCGCCGACGGCTGACAGCGAAAGCACGTCGGCGGCGTTAGCATCCACCACGTGGATGACATCGACCGGCGACTGCTCGCGCTGCTGCAGCAGGACGCGACCCTGGCCTACGCCACACTCGGCCAAGCGGTGGGACTTTCCGCGGGCGCCGTGCACGAACGGGTGCGCAAGCTCCGCGAAAGAGGCATCATCCGCAGCACCACCGTCGACGTCGATCCGTCGGCACTGGGTCTGGGCATCCTCGCGTTCGTCCTGATCGAGTCGAACGCCTGGCTGGGCGAGCGGTCCACGGCCGACGCGCTGGCCGCGATCCCCGAGGTCTGCGAAGCCCATGTCGTCGCGGGAAGCGCTTCCATCCTGGTCAAGATCCGCACGACGAGCACGGAGAACCTCCAGGTTGTCCTCAAGAAGCTGTTCGAGATCGACGGCGTGACCGGAACTCATGCCATTCTGTCCCTGGAAACGTTCTTCGAGCGCCCCGCCGGGCCACCGACGGAGAGGTAGGGACCGATGCCGCCCGAGATCGTCGACGTCTGGATGCAGCACCCCAACCAGCGCTTCATGGCTGCGCCCTGGCTGGAATCCCTGCTCCGCTGGACCAATCAATCTCGCGCGGTCCCCCTGGTCGCCCAGACCTTGGGCGCGATGGACGAAGCCGGTGTCCGGTTCGGCCTGCTGTCCGCCTGGCATTCCCCGCAGGGCGCGCTGATCTCCAACGACGAGGTCGCCGAACTCGTCGAAGCCCATCCCGATCGGTTCGCCGGTGTCGCCACGGTCGACCTCACCAACCCCGTCGCCGCCGTCCGCGAGATCCGCCGCTGCGTCCGCGATCTCGGTTTCGTCGCCGTCCGGGTCGTGCCGTGGTTGTGGAACCTCCCGCCCAACGACCGCCGCTACTACCCGGTGTACGTCGCCTGCGTCGAGGAGGATGTCCCGTTCTGCACCCAGATCGGACACACCGGCCCCCTCTGCCCTTCGGAACCCGGCCGCCCGATCCCCTATCTCGACGAGGTCCTCCTCGATTTCCCGGATCTCGTGGTGGTCGGCGGCCACGTCGGCTACCCGTGGATGGCGGAGGTCCTTTCGCTGGCCACGAAGTACCCCAACTTCTACCTCGACACCTCCGCCTACGCCGTCCACCGCCTACCCCCCGAACTCGTCGACTTCATGCGCGGCCGCGGCCGCTCCCGCGTCCTGTTCGGCTCGAACTACCCGATGATCACTCCCGGCCACTGCCTGAAGCGCCTGGACGACCTCGGTCTCGACGCGGAAGCGACCGAACTCTTCCTGGCCGGAAACGCCCGAAAGGTCTTCTCCCTGCCGGTCTAAACACGCGGCTCGTGGAGTGGTTCGGGTTGGCTGGCGTAAGTGCCGCCGGTGGGGGTGGTGATGGTGATGCTGCCGTCGGGTTGTGCGTCGAACCTCCATCCAGGCTGATCCTTCAGGTAGTGGTGTCGTTCGCACCAGCCGCCGAGGTTGCTCTTGTCGGTGTTTCCACCCTTGGCCCAGTCCTGGGTGTGGTCGATGTCGCCGCATTGGGCGGGCCGGTTGCATCCGGGTGCGCGGCATTCGCGGTCACGCAGGCGGATGTAGCGGTCCAGCGCTGCGGGTGGCCGGTAGCGGGTACGGCCGACATCGGCGGGCAAGCCGGTGATGGGGTCGGTGACGATCCGCCGCCAGGTGGAGTTGGCGCCGTGGGCGATCTCGCGGGCCAGTGAAGCGGAGATCGGTCCATATCCGGCCAACTGTGCGGGGTCGCTGTTCAATCCGGCCAAGGTCTGCAGATCGACATACACGAAGATGTCGGCTTTCGGGTCGCCGTGGCTGGTGCCGAGGCAGCGCTCGATCAGAATGTCGGCTCGCAACTGGCCCAACGTGCGCGATTCATCCTTGGTCTTCCGTTTCCGGGCTTCGCGATCGATGCTGTGGTACGCCGCGCTGCCCTTTTCCACCGGCACATCCGCGACCAACGTGCACATACCGTGGTCCTGGTGAATCAACTGAAGCTGCCGATCAGCCCGCCTG
Organism: Amycolatopsis anabasis; assembly: GCF_009765355.1. Taxonomy (GTDB): domain Bacteria; phylum Actinomycetota; class Actinomycetes; order Mycobacteriales; family Pseudonocardiaceae; genus Amycolatopsis; species Amycolatopsis anabasis. The sequence continues at coordinate 16,251 of NZ_VTHK01000019.1, forward strand.
GCTTTGCACCGCGCCTCGTACCCCGCCTTGTCGACCTTGGCGATCCAGTAGTTCACCATCTTCCGCAGCGAGGACGGATTCTTCCCCTGCAACCGCGTCGCCATGATGGCATCAACCTCACCGGCCTTCTCATCGCTCAAATACCCCGTCGGCTCGGCGATCTTGGCGGCTTTCTCCTCGTCGATCACCCCACCCTCCATGGCCTTCAAGGTCTCAGGCAGCCGCGTGGTGAGCGTCCGCGCCAGCGCCACCTTCCTCGCCGCCTTGTGCTCAGTCAACTTCAACATCCAAGCGACTTCGACAGGAACCCCACGGGATCTTCCTTGCAGGTTGTCCAATTCCGCAATAGCTCTCAACTGCCGAGCCTGCGCCCGCGCAATCACCTCCCCCTCCAACTGAATAATCTCTTTCAACTCCACAAGCCTGGTATTTATCTCCACGTCTCCCATTTTATCGACAACGGAAGATCAACACCCATCCCGAATGGGTGAATCGGGCACAGAAACCAACGTAACCAAACGTGCCCATTCCGTGGGGAACTGTCGCTGGTGACCAACGACGCAAACCAGCCTCTGGAGCGACAGTTTCCCACGGCGCGCCGAAGGCGTGCCTGAAACCCAACCCAACTCGCCACACGGCCACCACCGCCACCACCAACCACTAGCGACTATCCTCCAAAACTATGGGCAGACCACCAACCCACACCACCGACAACTTCCTCGACGCCGCCATCGCCATCTTCGCCGAGGACGGCGTACGCGGCGTCACCATGACCGCCGTCGCCCGCCGCACCGGTGCGCCCAGCGGCTCCATCTACCACCGCTTCCCGGATCGCGCCGCGCTCCTCGCCGCCGTCTGGCTCCGCACCGTCCACCGGTTCCACACCGGATTCCTCGAAGCACTCGACCACGAGCCCGCCCTGGAAGCCGCCGAAAACGCCGCCAAGCACACCATCGCCTGGTGCCGGAAGCACCCCCAGGAAGCCGCGATCCTCTACACCGGAAAACGCGCGTTCAGCCCGGACGACTGGTCCCCAAAAGACATCAAGGAATCCAACGCCACCGACAAAACCCTCCAGAACGCACTGCAGACCATGGCAGGCAGGCTCAAACCGGCCACCCAGGACGAAGTCCTCCTCGCCCTGGTCGACCTGCCCTACGCGGTCGCCCGCCGGCACCTGGCCAACGGGCAACCCCCACCACCCCGCGCGGTCGACCTGGTCGCCCGCACCGCGCGCTCCATCCTCGCGCGCTAGCCGCGCACCTCGTCCAGCCGCACCGGGCGCCGCTCCCGCCGGGACAGCTCGCACGCCTCGGCCACGTAGAACGCCGCCAACGCGTCCGCCACCCCGCACGGGCTTTCCGCCTCCCCGCGCGCCACCGAAACGAAGACCTCCAGCTCCCGCACATACGCGGGCCGGAACCGCTCCATGAAACCGGGATACGCGGGCCCGGAAGGCCAAGAAACCCCAGACTCCAGCGACCGCAACGGCAACCGCTCATCCAACCCCACCGCCGCACTGTCCTGCGACCCGAGCAACTCCAGCCGCACGTCATACCCGGCCGCGTTGTACCGCCCCGCCGACACCAAAGCGATCGTGCCGTCATCCAAGGTCAACACCGCGGCCGCGCAGTCCACGTCCCCGGCCTCCGCGAAGAACGCGGCCCCCCGATTCGCCCCGAGCGCGTACACCTCCACGACCTCGCGCCCGGTCACCCACCGGATGATGTCGAAGTCGTGCACGCTGCAGTCCCGGAACAACCCACCGGAATGCGGGATGTATTCCGCGGGCGGCGGCGCCGCGTCGAACGTGGTGGCCCGTACCGTGTGAATCCACCCGAGCCGCCCCGACCGCACCGCCTCCCGCGCCGCGACGTACCCCGCGTCGAACCGGCGCTGGAACCCGATCTGCACGGGCACCTCGGACGAACCGATCCGATCGAGCACCACCAGTGTCCCCGGCACATCCGCGGCGACCGGTTTCTCGCAGAAGACCGGGATCCCCGCGTCCACCGCCTTGATGATCAACTCGGGATGCGCGTCCGTCGCCGCGGTCACCACCAGACCGTCCACACCGGACTCGAACAACGCGTCGATGCCGTCGACGCTCTCGACGCCGACCTTCGCCGCCGCCCGGCGCGCCCGCTCGACGTCCGCGTCCGCGACGACGACCGAATCGACCCCGGAAATCTGCCGCAGGATCTCCGCGTGCGTGGTCCCGATCCGCCCGGTCCCGGCAAGTCCCAGTTTCATGCAATCTCCTCAGAATTCACAAACCCGCGATCAGGCAGGAAGAGCCGCAGTGGTCGACCGGACCACCAGCGAGGGGTGCAGCAGGTGGCGCACCGGATCGCTCCGCTCCCCGCGCACCCGTTCCAGCAACGCTTCCACCGCCAACCGGCCCATCTCGATCCGCGGCTGGTCGACGGTGGTCAGCGAAAGGTGGCGCAGGGCGGCGAGCGAAGTGTTGTCGTAGCCCACGACCGACACGTCCGCGGGCACGCGCAACCCGGCCTCCTCGAGCGCGGAAATCGCGCCGACCGCGTTGAAGTCGTTACCGGCCAGCAAGGCGGTCGGCATATCACCGGGCGAATTCAGCACCTCTCGCACGGCTTTCTCACCCGCGGTGTCGGTGTGCTCGCTGGCGATCACCCGCGGTTCCAGGCCGTGCCGGAGCATCGCCGCCCGGTAACCCTTGCGCCGTGCGGCGGCGACGAAGGCTCCGCCACCGTCCAGGTGCGCGATCCGCCGGTGCCCGAGCGCCACCAGGTGGTCCACCGCGAGCGCGGCGCCCGCCTCCCCGTCGTCGTTCACAGTGTCCACAGTGGATGCTCGCGAAGTGCGGGAAACCAGCACCACCGGGCATTGCTCGGCGGCCTCCTCGATCGCGGACGCGGGCAGCACCGGGGAGAGCAGCACGACCCCGGCCGGGCGGAAGGAAAGCAGACCGGCCAGCGCCGACCGCTCCCGGCTCGGGCTCCGCCCACCGGTGTTCAGGATCAGGCTGAACCCGGCCGCCTGCGCCGCCGCGTCCAATCCTTCCACCACCTCGGCGAAGAAGGCGTTCCGCAGATCGGACACCATCACGCCGAGGACCGTGGACGTCCGGCTGGCCAGCGATCGGGCCATCACATGCGGTGAATAGCCCAGTTCCTCGGCCGCCTTGAGCACGGCCGCCCGGCGATGCTCGCTCACCTTGGGCGAGCCGCGCATGACCAGCGAGACCAGCGCGCGCGAAACACCCGCCCGCGCGGCGACGTCCTCCATGGTCGGTCGCGCCACCCTTGCCTCCCGCCGAACCCTTGACTTGACGTGAGCGACGCTACAAGATTGGAGCGCTCTAATCAATAGAGCGCTCCAACGCACCGACGAGCTGGAGATGACGCCGATGTCAACGCCGTCCGAATTCCGCATCGCGGCCGCCCCGATTTCCTGGGGTGTGTGCGAGGTCCCGGGCTGGGGCCGGGTCCTGGACGCGCGGACCGTGCTCGCCGAAATGGCCGAGCTGGGGCTGCGCGCCACCGAACTGGGGCCGCCCGGATACCTGCCCCGCGAACCCGCCGACCTCCGCGCCCTGCTGGACGGCCACCGGCTCGCCCTCGTCGGCGGTTTCCTGGCGATCCCGCTGCACGAGCATCCCGACGCCGCGCTGGCCGCCGCCGAGGAATCGGCCGCCCTGTTCGCCGCGTGCGGCGCCGAGGTCCTCGTGCTCGCCGCCGCCACCGGCCTGGCCGGTTACGACGAACGGCCCGCGCTGACCGCCGATCAGTGGCGCACCCTGGTCGGCACCGCGGGCAGGATCCGGGACATCGCGGCTTCCCACGGCCTGGAGACCGTTCTGCACCCGCACGTCGGCACGCACGTGGAAACCGAGACCGAGGTCGAACGGTTCCTGAACGACTCCGATCTTCGCCTGTGCCTGGACACCGGGCACCTGCTGATCGGCGGCACCGATCCGGTCGAGCTGGCCAAGCGCCATCCGGACCGGATCGGCCACCTGCACCTCAAGGACGTGCGCGCCGCGCTCGCCGACGAGGTTCGCGCGGGCCGCCTCGCCTACACCGAGGCCGTCGGCCGGGGGTTGTACGCACCGCTCGGCGAGGGGGACGTCGACATCGAAGCCATGGTCAGGTTCGTCCACGAGGCGGGCTACGACGGTTGGTACGTCCTCGAACAGGACACCGCACTCGATGAGCAAAGCCCGGACGACGTGCCCAGACGGGACACCGCCCGCAGCCTTGCCCACCTCAACGAGATCGTCAGCCGGCTCTCGGCTGCGTAGATTTCCGAACAGCGAGGAGAGACGATGACGTCTTATCGCTCCAGGTTCGGCCGGATCGGTCTCCTGGTAGCAGCGGGAGCGTTGCTGCTCTCCGCGTGCACCGGGCCGTCGGCGGAACCGAAAACGACCGGATCGGGCGGTTCCGGGCCCGTTGAAAGCGGTCCGTTGCGGGTCGCGGTCATCTCCCATGGCACGGCCGGTGACGCCTTCTGGAACGTGGTCAAGAACGGCGCCGAGGCGGCGGGCAAGGAACTCGACGTCCAGGTCGAGTACAACTCCGACGGCGACCCCGGCAACCAGGCGAAGCTGATCGACAACGCGGTCGCCCGGCGGGTCGGCGGGCTGGTGGTGTCGATGGCGAACCCCGAGGCGCTGCGGCCGTCGATCGAAAGCGCGGTCCGCGCCGGGATCCCGGTCATCACCATCAACTCCGGTGAGGACCAGAGCAAGGTCTACGGCGCGATCACCCACGTCGGCCAGAACGAGGGCATCGCCGGGGAGAACGCCGGGCGCGAGTTCAAGGATCTCGGCAAGACCAAGCTGCTCTGCGTGGTGCACGAGGCGGGCAACGTCGGCCAGGCGCAGCGCTGCGACGGCGCGAAGCGGGGCTTCGGCGGCAACGTGGAGAACCTGCAGGTCGACATCAGCAACCCGACCGACGTGCAGTCCCGCATCCGCGGCGCGGTCCAGACCGATCCCTCGATCGACGCGGTGCTCACGCTGAACTCCCAGGTCGCCGCGAACGCGGTGAACGCGATCAAGCAGGCGAATTCGAAGGCCCAGGTCGCCACGTTCGACCTGAACACCGACGTGGTGAACGCCATCCAATCCGGGGACGTGCGGTTCGCCGTCGACCAGCAGCAGTACGAGCAGGGCTACCTGCCGGTCCTGTTCCTCAAGTTGTACCGGGACAACGCGAACGTCGTCGGCGGCGGGCGCCCGGTGCTGACCGGTCCCGACCTCGTCGACAAGTCCACTGTGGACAAGGTCGGCCAGTACGTGAATCGAGGCACCCGATGACCGCGACGGCTTCTCCCCCGCTCGACGAGCGGCTCGCCACCCCGAGGCTGCTGGACCGGCTGGTGGTCCGGCCGGAGATCGGCGCCCTGCTCGGCGCCGTGGTGGTGTTCGTGTTCTTCTCGGTGGCCACCGAACAGTTCCTCAGCGCCGACGGCGTGGCGACCTGGCTGGACGACTCGTCCACGCTGGGCATCATGGCGGTCGGGGTCGCGCTGCTGATGATCGGCGGCGAGTTCGACCTCTCGGCCGGGGTGATGACCGCGTCCACCGCGCTGGTCACCGCGATCCTGGCCACCCAGGCGGGCTGGAACGTGTGGGTCGCGCTGCTGGCGTCGCTGGTGTTCGCGCTGGCGGTGGGCGCCTTCAACGGCTGGCTGGTGATGCGCACCGGGCTGCCGAGCTTCATCGTCACCCTGGGCACGTTCCTCGCGCTGCAGGGGCTCAACCTCGGCGTGACCAAGCTGGTCACCGGCACGGTCGCGGTGTCCGGGGTCCGCGGCGCGGGCGGCTACGAGTCCGCGGGTTTCGTGTTCGCGTCCACAGTGGACATCGGCGGCACGCCGTTCCAGATCTCCATCGTGTGGTGGATCGGCTTCGCCCTGCTGGCGGCCTGGCTGCTGGTGCGGACCCGGTTCGGCAACTGGATCTTCGCGGTCGGCGGGGCGAAGGTCAGCGCCCGCGCGGTCGGCGTTCCGGTGGTGCGGACGAAGATCCTGCTGTTCATGACCACCGCCGCGGCCGGCTGGCTGGTGGGCTCGATCAACATCCTGCGCTTCGCGAGCGTGCAGGCCAACCAGGGCATCGGGCAGGAACTGCACTTCATCATCGCCGCGGTGGTCGGCGGCTGCCTGCTCACCGGTGGCTTCGGCTCGGCGATCGGCGCCGCGATCGGCGCGCTGATCTTCGGCATGGCGCGGCAGGGCATCGTGTTCGCCAACTGGGACAGCGACTGGTTCATGCTGTTCCTCGGGATCATGCTGCTGGCCGCGGTTCTGGTGAACAACGCGTTCCGGCGCCGGGCGGAAAGGGTACGGCGATGAGCACTCCGGGAAAACGGCTGCTCGAGGTCGACGCGGTCGGCAAGAGCTACGGCAGCGTGATCGCGTTGCGGGATGTGTCCACTGTGGTCAACGCGGGCGAGGTCACCTGCGTGCTCGGCGACAACGGCGCCGGGAAGTCCACGCTGATCAAGATCCTGGCCGGGGTGCACCAGCACGACACCGGCGAGTTCAAGGTGGAAGGCGAGCCGGTGCGGTTCACCTCGCCGCGCGAGGCGCTGGATCGCGGTATCGCGACGGTCTACCAGGACCTCGCGGTGGTGCCGCTGATGAGCGTCTGGCGGAACTTCTTCCTCGGCTCCGAGCCGACCGTCGGCCGGGGCCCCTTCCAGATGCTGGATCGGAAGAAGGGCAAGGAGACCACCAAGCGGGCACTGTCCGAAATGGGCATCGATCTGCGGGACGTGGAGCAGCCGGTGGGCACGTTGTCCGGCGGCGAGCGGCAGTGCGTGGCGATCGCCCGCGCGGTGCACTTCGGCGCCAAGGTGCTGATCCTGGACGAGCCCACCGCCGCGCTCGGCGTCAAACAGGCCGGGGTCGTGCTCAAGTACGTCGCGCAGGCCCGGGACCGCGGGCTCGGCGTCGTGCTGATCACGCACAACCCGCACCACGCCTACCCGGTGGCCGACCGGTTCCTGCTGCTCAAGCGGGGCGCGCCGCTGGGCAGCTACGAGAAGTCCGAGATCGACCTGCCCGAACTCACCCGGCAGATGGCCGGTGGCGCCGAACTCGAAGCCCTGGAACACGAACTGCGGGCGGTGGAGGCGACCTGATGACACTGGAAGCCCTGACCATCGGCCGGGTCGGCGTGGATCTCTACCCCGAGCAGAGCGGGGTCCCGCTGGCCGGGGTCAGCACGTTCGCCAAGTCGCTCGGCGGCACCGCGACCAACGTCGCGGTCGCCGCCGCGCGGCTCGGCCGCCGGACGGGTGTGCTCACCAAGGTCGGCCCGGACGGGTTCGGCGACTACGTGCGCCAGGCGCTCACCGGATTCGGCGTCTCCCCGGACCACGTGGGCACCTCCGCCGGGCTGCGCACCCCGGTGGTGTTCTGCGCGCTGGATCCGCCCGCCGATCCGCCGATCCTGTTCTACCGCGAGCCGATCGCGCCGGATCTCACGCTGACCGACGCGGACGTCCCGTGGGACCTGGTGGAATCGGTGCCCCTGCTGTGGGTCACCGGCACCGGGGTGAGCGCCGAACCGGCGCGCGGTACCCAGCGCGGGGTACTGGAACGGCGGGGGCGGCGCGAGCACACCGTGCTGGACCTGGACTACCGCGCCGGGTTCTGGTCCGATGTGGACATCGCGCGGGCGGAGATCGGCTGGATGCTCGACCACGTCACGGTCGCCGTCGGCAACCGCACCGAGGCCGAGGTGGCTGTCGGCACCGCCGATCCCGACCAGGCCGCCGCGCGGATGCTGGCCCGCGGGGTGCGCCTGGCGATCATCAAGAAAGGTGCGGACGGCGTGCTGATCGCGACCCCGGACGGCTCGTGGACCGTGCCGCCGCAACCGGTCGAGGTGGTGTGCGGGCTCGGCGCCGGGGACGGTTTCGGCGGCGCGCTGATCCACGGCCTGCTCTCCGGCTGGGAACCGGTGCGGATCGCGCGGTACGCCAACGCGGCGGGCGCGCTGGTCGCGTCCCGCCTGGCCTGCGCGGACGCCATGCCGACGAACGAGGAAATCGAGGAGTTGCTGTGAAGCTGACGACCGCGCGGGCACTGGTGCGCTGGCTGCTCGCGCAGCGGTCGGAAACCCTGGACGGGCGGGAGGTTCCGCTGTTCCCCGCGGTGTTCGGGATCTTCGGCCACGGGAACGTGCTCGGCCTGGGAACCGCGCTGGCGGAACACCGGGACGAGTTGCCGGTGTGGCGGGGGCACACCGAGCAGGGCATGGCGCTGGCCGCGGCCGGCTACGCGAAGGCCAGCCAGCGCAGGCAGGTCGGCGTGGTCACCTCGTCGATCGGACCGGGGGCGCTGAACATGGTCACGGCCGCCGGGGTCGCGCACGCCAACCGGTTGCCGGTCCTGCTGCTGCCCGGCGACACCTTCACCAGCCGGGCGCCGGATCCGGTGCTGCAGCAGGTCGAGCACTTCGGCGATCCGACCGCCACGGTCAACGACGCGTTCCGCGCGGTCAGCCGGTACTTCGACCGGATCACCAGGCCGGAGCAGTTGCTCGCGACGCTGCCGCAGGTCGTGCGGGTGCTCACCGATCCGGCGGATGCCGGGCCGGTCACCCTGGCGCTGCCGCAGGACGTGCAGGCCGAAACGTTCGACTTCCCGGAAGCGCTGTTCGAGACCGTGGTGCACCGGGTCCCCCGGCCACGGCCCGATGCGCGGACGCTGGCCGAGGCGGCCGCAGCGCTGCGCGCGGCCGAGCGCCCGCTGCTGGTGCTGGGCGGCGGGGTCCGGTACTCGGGGGCGGCGCGGCGGGCGCTGGATTTCGCCGAGCGGTACGGGATTCCGGTCACCGAGACCACGGCCGGGCGGACCCTGGTCCCGCACGATCACCCGCTGCACGCCGGGCCGCTGGGGATCACCGGTTCGGCGTCGGCCAATGCGCTCGCCGCCGAGGCGGACGTGGTGTTCGCGGTCGGCACGCGCTTGCAGGACTTCACCACGGCGTCCTGGACGGTGTTCGCACCCGGTGTCCGGCTGGTGACGCTGAACGCGGCCCGGTTCGACGCGGTGAAGCACGGCGCGCTGGCTGTCGTCGGGGACGCGGACGCGGGGCTCGCCGAACTCGCCGGGGAACTCGGCTCCGCTCCGCTGGGCGCGCCCGGCTGGCGGGAACGCGCGGCGGCGGAGCGTTCGAAATGGGACGCGCACGTCGATTCGCTGCGCGCCCCGGGTTCGGACCTGCCGACCTACGCGCAGGTGGTGGGCGCGGTGAACGACCTGGCCGGCCCGGACGACTACGTGATGACCGCGTCCGGCGGCCTGCCGGGCGAGCTGATCGGCGGCTGGCGGGCGCGTGGCGAGTCCACAATGGACGTCGAATACGGGTTCTCCTGCATGGGTTACGAGCTCGCCGGGGCCTGGGGTGCGGCGATGGCCCGCCCCCGGGGCGTGGTCACCACGCTGCTCGGGGACGGTTCGTACCTGATGCTGAATTCGGAGCTGTTCTCCGCCGCGTTCGCCGGGCACCCGTTCGTCGCGGTGGTCTGCGACAACGACGGTTACGCGGTGATCGCGCGGTTGCAGGAGGGCCAGGGCGGCACGCCGTTCAACAACATGTACGCCGACTGCCGGACCACGCACCGGGAACCGCCGCGCGTCGATTTCGCCGCGCACGCCGAAGCCCTGGGCTGCGCGGTGTTCACCGCGGCGAGCGTGGACGACGCGCGGTCCGCCTACCGCAGGGCACGGGAAGCCGCGGCGGCCGAGCACCGGCCCGCGGTCGTCGTGGTGCGCACGCACCCGAAGTCGTGGACCGAGGCCGGTGCCTGGTGGGAGGTCGGCGTGCCGGAACACGCTTCCGGCCATTCCGCGTACCGGCAGGGCAAGGACCGGCAGGTGCGCTACACCGGTTCGAGCACGGGGTAGTCGGTGTAGCCGCGGTGGTCGCCGCGGTAGAAGGTGGCCGGGTCGGCGGGCGTGAACGGCCCGCCGGCGCGGAGCCTGGCCACCAGATCGGGGTTGGCGATGTACAGCGTGCCGAAGGCCAGCATGTCGGCCAGCCCGTCCGGGACCAGGTGCAGATCCGCCACTCCGGCGGGCCAGGAGTCTTCGGTCTCGTGCGGGTTGAGCAGGAACACGCCGGGCCACCGGTAACGCAGCGCTTCGGTCAACTTCCGGTGCCCGGGGAATTCGAACAGGTGCAGGTACGCGAGGTCGTCGCGCAGTTCGTCGATCAGCGCGAGGTAGAGCTCGTCGACGTCGTCCTCGGTGAGGCCGAACGCGGTGCAGCCCGGCGAGATGCGCAGGGCCACGCGCTCGGGACCGATCGCCGCGGCCACGGCGTCGACGAGTTCGAGCGCGAACCGGGTGCGGTTGCGCACGGTTCCGCCATAGCGATCGGTGCGCCGGTTCGCGTTGCTGGAGAGGAACTGCTGGATCAGGTAACCGTAGGCGCCGTGCAGTTCTACACCGTCGAAGCCCGCGCGGATCGCGTTGTCCGCGGCGGCCGCGAACTCGTCGATCGTCTCCCGGACCTCGCCGGTGCTCAGTTCCCGCGGAACCGGGTAGGGCTTGCGCACCGCCGGATCGCTGCGCACCCGGACCTGGCCCTCGGCCGGTATCGGCGAGGGGGCGACCGGATGACGCCCCGCACCCAGCAGTTCGGGGTGGCTGTTGCGACCGGCATGCATGAGCTGGGCGTAGATCCGTCCGCCCGCGGCGTGGACCGCCGCGGTGACCGGGCACCAGGACTCGGTCTGCCGCTCGCTGTGCAGACCGGGCATATCGGTGTACCCCTGGCCGACCGCGCAGGGGTGTGCGGCTTCCGCGATGATCAACCCGGCGGTGGCGCGCTGCGCGTAGTACTCGGCCATCAGCGGGGTCGCGGAGAGTCCGTCGCCGTAGGCACGGCGGCGGGTCAGCGGCGCCATGGCCACCCGGTTGGGCAGCGTGAGTGCGCCGAGGTTGATCGGATCGAAGACGTCCGGCATCGAACGGGCTCCTTTTCGGAATGGGTGAACACTCGCCAAGGTCGCCCGTGCTCCGCGCGGGAACCCAGCCGGACGGGGTTTTCGCGCACTATCCGACACCGAGTGCGGTGGTTGCGGCGAAATCCGACAGGTCAGCCGATGGGTAGCCCGGCGCATTTCAGCGTGCGCATGATCGGCGCGGTCTCGACCTGGCGGACCGCGGCCAGCGCCGCCACCGGCCCGGTCAGGTAGGCGTAGAGCGCCCGGGAGTTCCGGCAGAGCACGTTGGCGTACAGGTTGGCCGGGCCCGTGGTCGCCGCCGCGAAGGTCACCTCCGGATGCCGCGCCAGCGCCTCGCCGACCGCGACGACTTCGCTCGGCGCCACCGACAGCCACAACGTCGCCGAGGTCCCGAAGCCGACCCGGCGGGCGTCGAAGTCCAGATCGAAGTACAGCGTGCCGGATTCCCGCAGTTCAGCCAACCGGCGACGGACCGTGGTCTCCGACCAGCCGGTCCGCGCGGCCAGTTCCCGGTTCCCGGTGCGGCCGTCACCTTCCAGCGCCGACAGCAGCCGTCTGTCCTCTTCGGACAGCGGCACGGGTTCCTCCGGTGGCGCGGTGACGGGCGCCCGCAACCGATCGACCTGCTCGGTGGTGAGCGGCCCGTTCTTGGTCAGCGCACTCCGTTCGCCGCCGAAGAAAACGTGCAGGACGCAGTGCGCGCCGACCCCGATCACCCGCGGGGTGCGCGGCAGCCGGTCCAACAGGACGGATTCGCCGTCCCCGTTGACGCTGGTCCGGACCATGCAGAGGATCTCCGCGCCACCGGACACCAGGTGCACCCAGGAGGTGTCGTTCCGCGCGACGAGTGCCCGCGCGATGGACGTCGAGGCGTCCGGGGCGCAGCGGACGCGGACCAGCCACTGCTCCTCGCCCACTGCCTGCGGCCGGGTCAGCCCCAGCACCCGCACCGCGCCATCGGACCGGAGGCGGGTGTAGCGGCGGGCGACCGTCTGGTCGGACACCCCGAGCACCTCGGCGATCCGGCTGAACGGCGCCCGGCCGTCGGCCTGCAGCACCTGCAGCAACGCCAGATCGAGGTCGTCGAACGAGCGCAGCGGCATTCAGGGAGCCTAACCGGACAGTCCGAGCAGTTGCCGGATCTCGTGCACCGCGCTGCGGCCCGCGCGGGTCGCGCCGATCGTGCTGGCCGACGGGCCGTAGCCGACCAGGTGCAGCCGGGGTTCGGCGACCACCCGGGTGCCGTCCATCCGGATCCCGCCACCGGGTTCGCGCAGGTGCAGCGGTGCCAGGTGGTCGATCGAGGCGCGGAAACCGGTCGCCCAGAGGATCACGTCGGCGCGCTGTTCGGTGCCGTCGGCCCAGACCACGCCGTGCGGGGTGATCCGCTCGAACATCGGTTCGCGGTCGAGGATCCCGGCCTCGCGGGCACGCGCGACCTCGGGGGTGAGGGTCAGCCCGGTCACGCTCACCACGCTCGCGGGCGGGCGTCCGGCGCGCACCGCGCGTTCGACCTTGGCCACCGCGGCGCGGCCGTCTTCGGGGGTGAACGGGCCCTCGTGGAACACCGGCGGCCTGCGGGTGACCCAGGTGGTGCCGCGCGCGACGGTCGCGATCTCGGTCAGCAACTGCACCGCCGAGGTGCCGCCGCCGACCACGATCACGTGCTTACCGCGGAACTCCTCGCGCCCGGTGTAGTCCGCGGTGTGCAACTGGCGGCCGGTGAACGTCTCCTGGCCGGGATAGTGCGGCCAGAACGGGCGGTCCCAGGTGCCGGTCGCGTTGATCACCGCGCGGGCCGCCCAGGATTCGGCGGCGCTCTCCACCAGCAGCCGGTCGCCGTGGTGGCGGACCGCGAGCACGTCGACCGGGCGGCGGACCGGCAGGTCGTAGACGCGTTCGAAGCGGTCGAAGTATTCGGAGACGACGTCGGCGGCCGGGCGGTCGCCGTCCGGGGTGCCGAGCGCCATCCCGGGCAGATCGTGCAGGCCGTGCACCCGGTCCAGCTTCAGCGACGGCCAGCGGTACTGCCAGGCGCCCCCGGCCCGTTTGCCGTGATCGAGGACCACGAATCCGGAGTCGTTGGGCAACCCCGCCCGGCGCAGGAAGTAGGCGGCCGACAGTCCCGCCTGCCCCGCGCCGATCACCACGACGTCGGTTTCATGATCCGCGTTCACACCCGGTCCAACGCCCCTTCCCCCGCCGCGCTTCCCCGCGAGGACGTGGGCCAGGGCACGTTCCGCACGTCAGGCGGGGTGGAAGAGGGCGATCAGGCGGGTGGCGAGCCAGGGGCGGCGGCCCCAGGCGAACACCTTCCCGGTGAGGGCCGCACGCAGCTGGCCGATGCGGCCGTAGGTGAGCAGGAGCGCGGTCACCGGTTCGAAACTGAGGTGCACGTCGATCCGGTCCGGCGCCGGCGGCCCGACCACCAGGTGCCCGTCGCGGAACTGGTAGAGGTAACTTTCCTGACCCCGCAACCGGAATTCGTAGGTGGCCGTATGCCCGGCCGCGCGGTCCGGGTGCACCCAACCGGGCAAGATCTGCTGCTGGCCGCGCAGGATCATCGGCACCAGTTCCGCGCGGATCGGCCAGGGGCGCCCGAACGCCCGCGCGATGTCGTGGCCGTGCACCACGAACTCGCCGATCAGGGTGCCCAGCGCCCGGTCGGCCCGCACGCGCTGGTCCCCGTCGAAGTTCATCATCGGCTGGTCGTCACCGAACCGCTCGACGTTCTCCAGCAACGAATCGAGGCCCTCGCGGAGGATCGCCGCCAGCTTCGCCGGATCGCGGGTGGGCAGGGTGCGCACCTGTTCCGCGTTGAACGCGGGCAGTTCGGCCACCCGCGACGGCCAGGTGCCCCCGCCGAGCGCGAGATCCCGGTACCGGGCGGGCTCCCTCGCCACATGCCCGAGCACATCCGTGACGGACCAGCCCGGGGTGGCCGGAACCGGAGCATCCGGATCGGGGACGGACAGCACCAGATCGACGAACTCGTCGGCGGTCGCCGCGGCCTCCCGGAGGAGGTCCGCCCTGCTGATCGGTACCGTTCGCATGGGCCAAGTGAAACAACTTGTCTCAACTCTGTCAACAACTGCGACATCCTGTTTCACCAGTAGGATCGACGATCGTGCCTGGTGAAAGCCGTCCGTTGCGGGCCGATGCCGAGCGGACCGTGCGCGCGATCCTGGAAGCCGCGGAACGGCTGCTCGCGCGGCATCCGACGGCGACCATGGAACAGATCGCCGAGGCGGCCGGGGTTTCCCGGGCCACCGTGCACCGGCGGTTCGCCACCCGCGAGGCGCTTCTGGACGCCATGGCCGAATCCGCGATCCGGCAACTGAAGGACGCGGTCGACGCGGCGCGCGTCGAGACCGCCCCGCCCCTCGTCGCCCTGCACCAGGCCACCGTGAACGTGCTGCGGGTGAAGATGGGGCGGCGCTTCGCCTTCCGCCACCTCTCCCCGGCGAACCCGCGGGTCGCCAGGCTCCAAGCCGAACTGTCCGAACAGTCCGACGCCTGGTTCCGCCGCATGCGCGATGCGGGGATGCTGGCCCAGCACGTCGACCCGGTCTGGGCGCGCCGGGTCTACTACGCGCTCGTCAACGAGGCGTTCGACGACGGCGAGGACGACCCGGACGAACTCGCCACCCGGATCGTGCGCACCCTGTTCAACGGCGTCGGAGGCGACGAAGAACGGCGAGGAGAACGAGCAGTGCGGCCGCGCCGGCGATGAGCGGGGCCAGGCGCTTGGCAACCGGGGCGCCCGCGAGGTCGACGAGGTCGATCGCCTCGGTTTCCCGGTTGTTCTCGACCGTGGTCAGTTTCGGCGATGCGGATTCGGCCGGTTTCTCCGGCTCCGGTTCGGCGGCGGTGCCTGGCTTCTCGGGCTCCGGTTCCGCGGCGGTGGCGCCTGGCTTCTCCGGCTCCGGTTCCGCGGTGGTGCCCAGTTTCTCGGCCAGGCAGGCGGCGAACGAGTCCAGGATCTTCCCGCCGACCTCGGAGATCAGACCGCGGCCGAACTGCGCCGGTTTGCCGGTGACCTGCAGATCTGTCGCCACCGTGCCCCGGGTCCGGTCCCCTTCCGCGGCGAGGGTGACCGTCACCGTGGCCGACGCGGTGCCCGCGCCCCGGGCGTCCTTCCCGGATGCCTTGATCACCACCTTTCGCGCGGCCTCGTCCCTCTCCAGGAACTCACCGGATCCCTTGTACAGCAAGGAGATCGGCCCGAGCTTGACCTTCACCGTCCCCTGGAAGGCAGCGCCGTCCACCCCCTTGAGGGTGGCGCCGGGCATGCACGGCGCCACCCGTTCCGGGTCGATCACGGCTTGCCACACCTCCTCCACGCTCGCCGGAACGGTGAACTCGTGGTCGAGGCGCACGGACCGATCTCCTTTCTGTCGGGTCGAATCAGACGGTCACCGCGGCCGTGACGGCCCGCCCGGTGAGTACCTTCGCCAGGTGCTGCCGATACTCCGCGTCCGCGTTGGCGTCCGCGGCCGGGCTGGTGCCCTCGGCGGCGTGCTCGGCCGCCGCCCGGATCGACTCGGCGTTCGCGGGCTGCCCGACGAGCGCCTGCTCCACCGCGGTCGCGCGGATCGGCGTCGCGGCCATATTCGTCAGCCCGACCCGCGCCTCGGCGATGGTGCCGCCGTCCACCCGGACGGCCGCCGCGACGGCCACCATGGACCAGGCCTGGGCGACCCGGTTGAACTTCTCGTAGTGCGCGTGCCACCCGGTGTACTTGGGCACCCGCACTTCGACTAGGATCTCCTCGACCCGCATCGCGGTGGTGAAGTAGTCCTCGAAGAACTCGGCGGCGCGCACCGTGCGGCGGCCGTCCATCCCGCACACCACCATCTCCGCGTCCAGCGCGAGCACCGGCGCGAGCAGATCACCGGCCGGATCGGCGTGCGCGATCGACCCGCCGAAGGTGCCGCGGTGCCGGATCTGGGGATCCGCCACGGTGTCGGTGGCGCGGGCCAGCAGCGCGGCGTGCTCGGCGATCAGCGGATCGCGCTGCACGTCGTAGTGCGTGGTCATCGCGCCGACCACCAGCGTGTCGCCCTCCTCGCGCACACCGCGCAACTCGGCGATCTTGCCCAGGTCGACCAGTTTCGTCGGCGCGGCGAGCCGCATCCGCAGCACCGGCAGCAGGCTCTGCCCGCCCGCGATCACCTTGGCGTCCTCGCCGCCCTCGGCGAGTGCGCGCACGGCATCGTCCACAGTGGATGGTGCGACGTAGTCGAAGGCCGCGGGGATCACTGGGCACCTCCTCGTGCGGACTGGATCGCCGACCACACCCGCATCGGCGAACAGGGCATCTCGACTTCGTTCACCCCGAGATGGCGCACCGCGTCGATCACCGCGTTGACCACCGCGGGAGTGGAGGCAATCGTCCCGGCCTCGCCGACTCCCTTGACCCCCAACGGGTTCGTGGTCGACGGCGTCTCGGTGCGGTCGGTGGTGAAGGACGGCAGATCGGCGGCCGAGGGCAGCAGGTAGTCGGCGAACGTGCCGGTGGTGAGCGTGCCGCCTTCGTCGTGCACCGCCTCCTCGTACAGGGCCTGCGCGATGCCCTGCGCCAGCCCGCCGTGCACCTGACCGTCCACGATCAACGGGTTGACCACCTTGCCGACGTCGTCGACGCAGACGTACGACCGCAGGTTCACCCGCCCGGTCTCGGTGTCCACCTCGGCGGCGCACAGGTGCGTGCCGTGCGGGAACGAGAAGTTCTCCGGATCGTAGGTGGCGTCCGAATCCAGCGAGGGCTCGATGCCGTCGGGCAGGTTGTGCGCGGCGAACACCGCGTTCGCGACGTCCTGGATGGCGGTCGCGGATTCGGTCCCCCGCACCGAGAACTTGCCCTGGGTGAACTCGAGGTCGTCCTCGGAGCATTCCATCAGATGCGCGGCGATCGTGCGGGCTTTCTCGATCACCTTGTCCGCGGCCTTGAGCACCGCGATCCCGCCGACCGCGAGGGACCGCGAACCGTAGGTGTCCAGCCCCTTGTGCGAGGTGTGGGTGTCGCCGTGCAACACTTCGACGTCATCGAACGGAATCCCGAGCCGGTCGGCCACGATCTGGCTCCACGCCGTCTCGTGCCCCTGGCCGTGCGCCGAGGATCCGGTGACCACCTCGACCTTGCCGCTCGGCAGCATCCGGATCGACGCGTGCTCCCAGCCGCCGGCGCCGTAGTCGAGCGAGCCGAGCACGCGGGACGGCGCCAGCCCGCACATCTCGGTGAACGTGGAGATGCCGATGCCGAGCTGGACCGGATCGTTCGCGGCCCGCCGCTCGGCCTGTTCGCGGCGCAGCCCGTCGTAGTCGAACAGTTCCTTGGCCTTCGCGGTCGCGGCCTCGTAGTTGCCGGAGTCGTAGGTCAGCGTCGACACCGTGGTGTACGGGAACTCCTCGTGCTTGATCCAGTTCTTCTCGCGGATCTCCAGCGGGTCCATGCTTAGCTCGGCGGCGAGTTCGTCCATCATCCGCTCGATGGCGAAGGTCGCCTCCGGCCGCCCGGCGCCGCGGTAGGCGTCGGTCAGCGTGGTGTTGGTGAACACGTTGGTGCACGCGAAGCGGTACGCCGGGATCTTGTAGATCGCGTTGAACATGAACGCGCCGAGGATCGGCACGCCGGGGCCGACCAGGCCGAGGTACGCGCCCATATCGGCGAGCAGTTCGACCTTGAGCCCGGTGACCGTGCCGTCGCGGTTGGCCGAGATCGTGATGTCCTGGATCTGGTCGCGCCCGTGGTGCGCGGCGAGCATGGTCTCCGAACGGGACTCGGTCCATTTCACCGGCCGGCCGAGCTTCCGCGCGATCAGCAGCGCGGCCAGTTCCTCGGGCAGCACGGCGATCTTGCCGCCGAAGCCGCCGCCGACATCCGGCGCGATCACCCGGAGCTTGTGCTCGGGCAGGCCCAGGGTGAGCGCGGACATCGTCTTGAGGATGTGCGGGATCTGGGTCGCCGACCACATGGTCACCTGCGGGCCGGTCGGGTCGACCACACAGGACCGCGGTTCCATGAACGCCGGAACCAGGCGCTGCTGGCGGAACCGGCGTTTGAGTACGACCTCGGCGCTGCCGATGGCCGCTTCGACATCGCCGCCGGACCCGGCGTCACCGGAATCGAAGACCCACAACGCGTTCTTGTTGGTGCCCAGTTCCTCGTGCACCAGCGGGGCGCCCTCGGCGAGGGCGTTCTCCAGGCCGAGCACGACCGGGAGTTCGTCGTAGTCGACGTCGATCTTGTCCAGCGCGTCCCGCGCCTCGTAGGCGCTGCGGGCCGCCACGATCGCGACGCCCTCACCGGCGAAGTTGACCGTGTCCGCGGCGAGCAGCGGTCGGCGGGGATGCTTCATGTCCGGCGTGATCGGCCAGGCGCACGGCAACGCGATCGAGGAGTCCGGGTCCAGATCGGTGGCCGTGAAGACACCGAGCACGCCGGGCATCGACCGGGCATCGCTGGTGTCGATGTTGGTGATCCGGGCGTGCGCGAACGGGCTGCGCAGCACGGCGAGGTGCAGCATGCCGGGCAGCGCCAGGTTGTCCGTCCACCGGGTGCGGCCGGTGATCAGCCGCTCGTCTTCCTTGCGAAGCCGGGCCTTCCCGACCTCCGGCTCGACCGTGGCGGTCATTATTCGCCACCCCCGCCGACGCTGCTCGCGGCGCGCTGGCTGGTGCCGAGTTCGTCCTCGACCCGCTCGGCTTCCGGCCCGGCGCCCGGCCGCATGTGGTGGGCCGCGTCCCGCACCGCGCGCACGATGTTCTGGTAGCCGGTGCAGCGGCAGAGGTTGCCCTCGAGGCCCTCGCGCACGGCCTGCTCGTCCGGATCCGGGTTGTCCGCGAGCAGATCGATCGACTGCATGATCATGCCCGGCGTGCAGAATCCGCACTGCAACGCGTGGTTGTCGTGGAACGCCTGCTGGACCGGGTGGAGTTTGCCGTCCCGCGCGAGCCCCTCGATCGTGGTGATCTCGCAGCCGTCGGCCTGGACGGCCAGGACCGAACACGACTTCACGCTGTGGCCGTCGAGGTGGACCGTGCACGCACCGCAGTTGCTCGTGTCGCAGCCGACGACGGTACCGGTCTTGCCGAGTTTGTCCCGGAGATAGTGAACGAGCAGTGTTCGGGGTTCGACGTCGTCCGTGTACTGGTTGCCGTCCACGCTGACCGTGATGCGCATGAGGCCTCCTGTGGTGGGTGATCGGACTCACACTGGAGCGTGCTACTTCGATCTCGTTCGGACAAGACCCCGGCCAGGGACCCGTCCCCCTCCATCCGCATCCGCGTCGAAACATGGGGCATCGATCCGAATCTGCGGAAAAGTCCCCCATGAAATGCCCATTCGTAGCCCGCCCACGCCTGATCTTCGTCACGCTGGTCGACACGGGCGCCACCGGCGCGGATCTCGACCTCGCGGTGCACGGCGCCGCGCAACTGGTGCGGGCCGCCCTGCGGCGCGGCGACTGGGTCGGCGTGATCGCGGTCGGCGACGGACTCCGTTGGCTGGGGCCGGATCTGGGGCGGCGGCAGTACTACCGGATCGCGGACGCGGTGCTCGACGCCGCACCGGAACTCGGGCATGCCGGTCGCCGTCGCATATGCGTTGTCCCTGGCCCCGCGGCACTCGGGTCGGTACCGTCACGGTGGGGAGCCGGACAGTCACGGGGTGGGGACTTGACGTACATCAAAGCGTCCTTCGCGACGCTGACCGAGGGCCAGGAGGCGGTCGAAGACACCGGCAAGACCTGGGAGGAACTGCTCGACGATCTGGCCCGCAAGCTCGCACCGCTGCGCGCCACCTGGACGGGCGAAGCCGCGGACGCCTTCGACCGCCTGCGCGCCGAATGGGCCGCCGGAGCCGCGGAGCTGCGGGAAGTCCTCCGCGAAGCGGAAGAGCGGATGGGCGCCATCCAGGGAAACTACCGCGAGACCGCGCATGCGGCCTCGAAACTGTGGCAGGGCGGAGCGAGCGCGGTCGCGGGCGGCACCATCCCGATGTCCGCCGGCGCGCCCGGCGGTTCGAACGGCTTCGAGATCACCGTCGACGATCTGCGGGTCGCCGTGCGGAAGCTCGCGGACCTGCAGCTCGCCTTGGTCGCCACGATCGACCGGAGCAACGCGGCTCTTGCGGCGACCGGAGGCATGATCGGTGAGGACTGCCTGCTGGCCGGTTTCCGCGAGCCGTACGACAGGTGCGCGGCGGCGGTCTGCAACGCGATCGGTGGTGTGGTGACCGTGCTCGGCGCGGTGTCGATCACGCTGAAGGACACGGCGAACCTCTACCTCGACGCCGAGGAAGCCTCCGGCGGTGGGCAGCAGGAGCGAATCCCGTTCCCCGGCACCCGGTCGGACTACGAGATGGCGCCCCCGCCGCCCTGCGGAGGCCCCGGCCCCGAACCGTATGTACCGGACATCCTCGCCGGGTTTTGGCCGAATGCGGATCCCGGCCCGCTCTGGGAGGCGGCGGAGGCATGGCGGGCGCTCGGCAGGCAGTTCTTCGACGTGAACGCCGAGTCGACCAGGATCTTCCTTTCGCTGGCCGACGCCAACCAGGGCGAGACGTTCAGCCTGATCCGTTCCTACTGGGGTCGGCTGTGCAGCGGCAACAACTGCCTGCAGGACCTCCCCTTCGACCGCACATACCTGGCGGTCAACAACATGGCGGCGGCCTGCCAGATGCTCGGCGACGCGATCGCCACCGTGAAAGAAGGCGTCGCCAACGCCGTGGCGAACGCCGCCGACAAACTCGAGGTCTTCGAGTGGATCGCCATCGCCATGGACGCCCTGCTCACCAGGGGCGCCTCCCAGATGGTGATCCGGGTCGCCACGCTGATCTGGGCCGGGATCGACATGAGCGACTTCAAGGATCAGTACCTGTCGAATCTGCAGCAGGCGATCCAGCAGTTGCCCACGCGGCATGTCGAGCAGCTCACCCTGTTCGGGGACACGCACAAGGAAACCCTGGTCGAAGGCGGCCGCCTGAAGCCCGTCGAAGACGTCGTCCTGGGCGAACTGCGCGGCAAGTGGTCCGAAGTCGAAGGCGACCACCCCCACCCCGACCAGATTCGGGTTACGCCGGACAGGGCTTTCCACATTCTGGACGGCGATCAGACTGGTGGAGGACACCGATCTGGCACGGGAAAACCCAAAAAGACCGAATTTCCGCCCGACTGGAACGATGCCAAGGTGATCGCTGAGATCGAGAGCGTTGCGCGAAATCCGGACAAGATCGAACCTGGTCGACGTCCGGATCGCTGGGAGACGACCGCGAGACGGGACGGCGTCCTGATACGAGTTGTCGTCCACAACGACGGCCACGTGATCACGGCGTATCCGGAGAGTGGACCCGGCGTTGTACGAAATCCACCAGCAGGACGATAATGGACGAGAATGAGTTCACAAACCTACTCGAGGGGTTCGTGCGCAACCTGCGCGATCGCCTACCCGAAGCGGATCGCCAACGTATCGACAGCTACCTCTACGGCGGAGAGTGGGCGCTTCTTATCGACGAGTTAACGGAAACCCTCCTTCAGGAAAGGATTCCCGTAACCCAGGAAGAGCACAGCAATCTCAAGAAGTTACTCTACTATTTCGATGTGCCGATCGAATATTTCGACGCCATCAACAAACGGGACGAGGTTCTTGCCGGGCTGAACATCGTCAACGCCGCACAGTAAGCTCGGGCTGATCAAGAAAGGGGCGCGCGTGGGTGGTGGGCACGCACCGGGGACCGGCCGCCGGGGAACCAGCGAGTTCCCCTCGAACTGGAGCCGGGATCGGATCATGGCTGCGATCATCGACGTCGCCAAGGACCCCGACGAGCGCCCGCGCAAGCAGCCCAACGGCCGCTGGCGCACCGCCGGAGTACGCGACGGTGTCGACATCGTCGCGCTCATCGAGCCCGATGGCCAGGTCCGGACCGCCTACCCGGTCGGCGGAACCGGCGTCACCCGCAATCCCGACGCCGCGCGGGATCCGGCGAACCCCACGGTCGACGACCTGTCCGCCGGTCGCATCAGCTACTTCGCCGAGACGCTTCTCGATCAGCTCGCCGGGCGCCTGCCCGCAGACGACCTCGCGCACTACCGCGGTCTGCTCTGGTCGGGCGAATGGGAAGAACTTGCCGACGTGCTGGCCGCCCATCTCGCCACCGGCTCCTTCCGCCTGAGTCCCGACGAGCACACCAACCTCGAATACCTGTTGAACGGCTTCTCCACGCCACTCGCCGGATGCGCCTACCTCAACGATCGCGACCGCATCCTGGACGCACTCCGCCCGGCGTGACCGTCAGCCGTGGATGCGGCCGTCCAGTTCGGCGAGCCGCTTTCCGCCGCCGCCCCAGCGCAGCGCGATGATCTCGGCGGCGATCGACACCGCGGTTTCCTCCGGGGTTCGCGCCCCGAGGTCGAGGCCGATCGGTGACGACAGCCTCGCAAGTTCCGCTTCGGTCACCCCGGCCTCGCGCAAACGTTTGATCCGGTCGTCGTGGGTGCGCCGGGAACCCATCGCCCCCACGTACCCCACGTCCAGCCGGAGGGCGACCTCGAGCAGGGGCACGTCGAACTTCGGATCGTGGGTGAGCACGGCGATCGCGGTGCGCCGGTCGACCCGTCCCGCCTCGGCCTCCGCCTTGAGGTAGCGGTGCGGCCAGTCGACGATCACCTCGTGCGCCTCGGGGAACCGGCTGGCGGTCGCGAACACCGGGCGCGCGTCGCAGACCGTGACCTGATACCCCAGGTAGGCGCCCATCCGGGCCATGGCCGCGGCGAAGTCGATCGCGCCGAACACCAGCAAGCGCGGCGGTGGTTCGAAGGAGTTGACGAACACCGCCATCCCCTCGCCCCGCCGCTGGCCGTTGGGGCCGTAGTGCAGCGTGCCGGTCCGGCCGGTGGCCAGGAGGCCGCGCGCGTCGTCGGCGACGGCGTCGTCGATCCGGTCCGAACCCAGCGAACCGGCCGTGCGGTCGGGCCACACGATCATGTGCCGCCCCATCCGCTCCGGATCCTCGTGCTCGATCGTGGTGACCACGGCGACCGGCTCGCCGCCGCGCACCGACTTCACCACGTCCTCGAGTTCGGGCATCGACTCGGCGTCGACCCGTTCGACGTAGACGTCGAGGATGCCGCCGCAGGTCAGGCCGACCGCGAACGCGTCGTCGTCGCTCACCCCGTAGCGCTGCAGCGCGGGGGTGCGGGCCTCGACCACTTGCTGCGCGAGCTCGTACACCGCCCCCTCGACGCAGCCACCGGACACGCTGCCGGTGACCTCGCCGTCCGCGGCGACCAGCATCGCCGCGCCGGGCGCGCGGGGTGCGGACGAGAAGGTCGCGACGACCGTGCCGAGCCCGACCGTTTCGCCCGCTGACCAGCGCCGGTACAACTCGTCAAGCACGTCATGCATCGCGTATCTCCAGCAGCAGTCGTTGCAGGGTGGCCAGGCTGTGCCCGGCGAGCAGCCGATCGATGTGCGGGAGCGCGGCCGCGATGCCGGACTGCACGGGAGCGTAACCTTCGCGCCCCGCGTGCGGATTGATCCAGAACACCGCGTGGGCCAAACGGCGTAGCCGGGCGAGTTGCTCGCCGAGCAGGTTGGGGTCGCCGCGCTCCCAGCCGTCGGAGAAGACGGTGACCACGGCGCGCCGGGCCACGCCGCGTTGACCCCAGCGGTCGAGGAAGACGCGCAGGGTCTCGCCCAGCCGCGTGCCCCCGGCGAAATCGGGCACCGCGCGCCCGGCGGCGAGCATGGCCTGCTCGGGATCGCGCTGGCGGAGCTGCCGGGACACCCTGGTCAGGCGCGTGCCGAGGGTGAACACCTCGACGCTCGCCGGTGCGCCGCGCACCACCACGTGGGCGAAACGCAGCAACGCGTCGGCGTACGGGCTCATCGACCCGGAAACGTCCAGCAGCAACACCACCCGGCGCGGTTTGCTGGACCGATCACGACGCGCGAGCCGCACCGGCTCGCCGCCCCCGGCGAGCATCGCGCGCAGCGTCCGGCCGGGGTCGAGCCGTCCGCGGCGCGCCGGGCGGTGCCGCGGGGACGAGCGGCGGGGCGGCTCGGGCCGCAGCACGGCGAGCAACTCCCGCAAATGACGCCGCTCGGCGTGGGTGAGTTCGGCGAGGTCCCGCCTGCGCAGGACGTCGGCGTCGGTGGCGGCGACCCGGAGCTGTCCCGGTTCCGCGTCGGTCTCGCCACCCGGCGACTGGGGCGACATCGCCGCGATCCGCGCCTGCTTCGGGCGGCTCGCGGTCACCCGGCGCCGTCGCGGCGGCTCGGCGGAGAACCACTCCGCGAAGGCGTCGTCGTACCGGATCAGATCGTCCGGATCAGCACAAAGGGTGAACCTTCCGGCCCAGTACAGCTGCGCAGCGTCACCGATATCGACCTGCTCCACCGCATCGAGGTACGCCTGAACCCGCTGCGGCCCGCACGGCACCCCGGCCGCCCGCAACGCGGCCGCGAACCCGACAAACCCGGCAAGCGGATCCTGAACACCCACCCCGCCATTGTCCCCCATTCGCGGCAGGGTCGGCGGCTGCTCTGACGCGGAGGAGCGCGAACCGATCTCCCGTCCCGGACGCCATGACCTGCGCCAAACGACCCCATGCCCGCGAATCGATCCGCTACCCTGGCAGCGCGGACAACTACTGACTGGCAGTAACGGGGAGGCGGCATGGGCCAGGACATCGCGGCGGGGGCCGCTGCCGGAGCAGCAGTCGGCCAGGCCGAGATGGCCGCACGGAGCATCTGGGGCGAAGTCAGCCCCTGGGACACCGAACGCCCGCTGGCCGGTGGCGTGTCCGGCGGCTTCGAGTTCCCGAGTGTGGAAAAGATCGACGAATTGCTCGGTCTCTGGCGAGCCCGCGCCGACGGCATCGCCCAACGCGGAATCACACTCCGCCAGATTGCGAACGCCATAATGCTCGGTTCGGTAGCTGAAGACGAGGCGAGCACCGGCTACACGAGCGAACTCAGCCGATCAGTCGGTCTGCTCCAGCAGCAACACGACTCGATGTTGAAATACATCCAGGACTACATCGGCAAGCTGGAACGTGTGAAGGCGGGCAAACAGGCAGGCGAGCAGGACACCGTCGACGACCTGAAACGGGGCACGGGAGACGTCTACGCGACATGAAACTTCGGCGGCCCATCATTGTCTCGCTGTTTGCTACTGCGGCAGCGCTCCTGGCTGTCGCGGGATGTTCCCGGACAGAGGCTGGTACTCCGCAGCCCTCCGCGCAGTCGGACGGTTCGGCATCGAACATGCCGAAGATCGAGCAGCCCCTTGACCCCACTTCGTATCGGGAAAAGCCGTGTGAGCTCCTCCCGCCGCAGTTGTCGCAGAGCCTGAACTACACCAATCCGGGGATCACGACGCTGAACGGTGTCGGTGCGATCGTCGGGGGCCCGGCCTGCAACTGGCTCATGCCCGGAATCGGCAAGGAAATCAGCGTGCAGCTCGGCCTGACGAACACGGATCCAAGCACTCCTGGACTGGCCAGAACCTTTGCGCTGCGCGAAAAAGGCAGGATCGCGTACGCCGAGCCGACCGAGGTTTCCGGTTATCCAGCAGCTTTCGCCGACGTCACCGACGGGCGTCCGGCAGGCCGCTGCGCGCTCGCGGTGGCTGTCGCCGATTCCGAGGTCTTCGCAGCCACCGCCCAGGGTTACCAGGGTGCGCAGGAGTCGTGCGACTTGGCCAAGCAGGTAGCCGAGGCCGTGATCCAAACCCTGAAGGAGGGCTCCTGATGGGCCAGATGGACGGGACCCAGATCTACCACAACTTCACCAATGCCAACTCGGAACTGTGGCGCAGTGTCGCGGCTGCGGTCAAGGAACTGAACGACGGTTACCGCGATGAGGCACTGGCGATCAATAATCTGCAGGGGCAGATGCAAGACGCCTGGACCGGTGCCTCCGGTGACGCGGCCTATGCGGGTGCAGGGCCGCTCGCGCAGACGTTCAAGGAGTCGGCGACTCCGCTGGACAACACGACCCGATCGATGAACGACCAGTCGTCCGCGTTCGACAGTGCGAAGACCTCCGTGGTAGAAGTGCCGCCGGCGCCGGAGAAGCCGAGTGGGTGGTCGCTGGGGTTGAAGGCCGCGATTCCGGTCGCCGGGCCGATCATGGCCGCGAACGACGTCAACTCGTATCAAGAGGGCGTCAGCAAGCACAATGCGGCGAACGAGAACAACGTCCGGGTCATGGACCAGTACTCGTCGACCACCAACTCGACGCGTGGCCAGATTCCGATGGATTACCGCGAACTGCCGCTCGACGGGGCCAGTGTGGGCGTCCGCACCGGGTCCAGCGCGAGCATCGAGAGCCGGGAGATCGTGGGGCCGCAGCACACGCAGACCTCGGGGACCAGTGGTACCCAGTACGCGCCGACCACCGGGCCGGGAAGTCCGGTGAGCGGGGGGCCCAGCGTCAACCCGGGCCAGTCGACCACGTCCGGTCCGGGGCCGGTTCCGGGGCAGGGCGGCGGCGGGCCGGTGCACACCCCGAACGTTCCGCCTCCCTCGACCAGTGGGCCGAACACGCATACCACCGGCGCGCCCCCGATCATTCCGGGGCCGCTGGGCGGGAACCGGGATCGGGGCACCGAGCGGACTCCGTTCCGCGGCGGCAGGCCCGGCGAGGGTCCCACCACGGGCTACGGGCGGGGCAGTGCGTCCAACCGGCTTTACGGCGAGGGCGGCGGCCGGAGTGCGGTCGGCACGGGCTCGGGGGCCAAGGGACCTGCCGGTGAAGGCGCCGCGGGCAGGGGACCCGCCGGTGAGCGCGGGCTGGGGGCCGGTAAGGGTTCCGGGGTCGGGATGCCGGGCAGCGCGGCGGCGGCCGAAGGGGCGGCGGCGCGGAGTGCGGCGGCACGCGGCGGCGTGGGCGCCGCCGGGCCGCTGGGTGCGGCCGGTCGTGGTCAGGGGGAAGAGGACCAGGAACACCAGCGTCCCGACTTCCTCATCGAGGCCGATCCCGATTCGATCTTCGGCACCGACGAGCGCGCCACCCCGCCGGTCATCGGGGAATAGGGCCCGGGAAGACTGAGGACCATGCCCGTCGTGCGAAGCGACTACGTGCAGTTGCCGATCACCGCGCTCGCCGGGCTGGCCGAACAGGAGAAGGCCGGCGCACTGCACGTCGTGCTGCGCCCGGAACCGTTGTGGCTGAGCGATGACGAGAAGGTCCTGGCCCGCGAGCGGATGAACCAGGCGCTCACCGAGGCGGGGCTGGTGGACGGCCGCGGCCGGATCGAGGTCGACTTCCTCGACTGGCTCCCCCTGCTCACCACGCCGTCGATCGAGTACTACGGCTGGGCCAACGACGGCGAGCGCACCTACGGCGTGCTCGCCGCGGCGCGCGGGCTGCAGGGCATCGTGGCCATCCGGTCCGGCGAAGGCGTGGCGCTGCGGACGGCCCGGCGGGACCGACTGCCCGAAGCCCTCGTCGCCGAACTGCCCGACGTGACCCCCGGCGGCGGGCGGCCGCTGATGGTGCGGGTGGCCGATCTCGAAGAGGCCGGGCGGCGGAAGGACGACGTGCCCGGCCCGGAGATCCGGGAACTGGTCAAGGTGCTGCAACGCCCCGTGCTCGGCACCGGCGAGCTCTACGCGGGCCGCCGCGACGAGCTCAACCGGTACACCCGCCTCGAACAACCGCTGCACTACGCCGACACCGACTGGGGCCGCTACCTCAACTACACCGCGGGAACCGGGAGCGACGCGGAGGTCCACCTCGCCCCCGGTTCGCGGTCGGCGCTGGTCGAGACGTTGCTCAAGCTGGAGCAGACCCTGGATTCCTGACCTCGGGCGCCCCGGTTTCCCGCAGGCGGCCACCGGCGAGCCGCAGCCAGCGGTTCACGTTGACCTCGGCGAGAAACCGTTCGTCGTGGCTGACCACCACGAACGCGCCCTGGTAGGCGTTGAGCGCACCCTCCAACTGGCCCACGCTGACCAGGTCGAGGTTGTTCGTCGGTTCGTCCAGCAGCAACAGCTGGGGCGCCGGTTCGGCGAACAGGACGCAGGCCAGGGTGGCGCGCAGCCGCTCGCCACCGGAGAGCACCCCGGCCGGGAGGTGGGCGCGGGAGCCCCGGAACAGGAAGCGCGCGAGCAGGTTCATCCGCTGCGCCTGCGGCATACCGGGTGCGAACGCGGCCAGGTTCTCCGCCACCGTGCGGTCGAGGTCGAGCAGATCGAGCCGCTGGGAGAGGTAGGCGATCCTGCCGTCGGCCCGTTTGACCTCCCCGCTCTCCGGTTCCAGGTCGCCGTGGATCAGGCGCAGCAGGGTGGACTTCCCGACGCCGTTGGGCCCGGTCAACGCGATCCGCTCGGGGCCCCGGATCGCCAGGTCGATGCCCTCGAAGAGCGTCCGGTCACCGCGCTGGATCCGCATCCGCTCGCCGAGGAAGACCATGCGTCCGGCGGGGACGTTGGTTCCCGGTAGTTCCAGCGCGATCTTCTGCTCGTCGCGCAGGGCGCGGCTCGCTTCGTCGAGCCGGGCCCGGGCGTCGCTGACCCGCGCGGCGTGCGTGCCGTCCGCCTTCCCCGCCGACTCCTGGGCACGCCGCTTCAACCCGCCGGCGACGATCTTCGGCAGCCCCGCGTCCTTGACGTTGCGGGCGGCGTTGCTCGCCCGGCGGGCGGCCCGCTCGCGGGCCTGCTGCATCTCCCGCTTCTCCCGCTTGACCTCCTGCTCGGCGTTGCGGACGTTCTTCTCGGCGACCTCGCGTTCAGCGCGCACGGCCTGCTCGTAGTCGGTGAAGTTCCCGCCGTGGAACCGGATCTCGCCCCGGTCGAGCTCGGCGATGCGGTCCATGCGGTCGAGCAGCGCCCGGTCGTGGCTGACCAGCAGCAGGCAGCCGGTCCACTCCTCGAGCACGCCGTACAGCTTGCGGCGCGCGTCCAGGTCGAGGTTGTTGGTCGGCTCGTCGAGCAGCAGGACGTCGGGCCGCTTGAGCAACTGCGCCGCCAGGCCGAGCGAGACGACCTGGCCACCGCTGAGGGTGTGCAGGCGCCGGGCGAAGGGCACGTCCCCGAGGCCGAGCCGGTCGAGCTGGGCCCGGGTGCGCTCCTCGATGTCCCAGTCGTTGCCGATCGCGGTGAAGTGCTCCTCGCTCGCGTCCCCGGATTCAACGGCTTCCAGCGCCCTGAGCACCGGAGCGATGCCCAGGACCTCGGCCACGGTCAGGCCCCCGGCGAACGGCAGGTTCTGCGGGAGGTAACCGAGCACTCCCTGCACGGACACGGTCCCGCCGCCGGGCCGGTACTCGCCCGCGATCAGTTTGAGCAGTGTGCTCTTACCGGCGCCGTTCGGCGCGACCAGGCCCGTGCGGCCGCCGCCGACGGTGAACGACAGGTCCTGGAACACCGGGGTGTCGTCGGACCAGGAAAAGGAAAGATTCGAACAGACGATGAACATGCGGGAGACCTCGGGTGAGATGCGGGCGGCACAGAAACGCCCAGCAGGGAACAGGAGACGACGACATGGCCGGGTATCACCCGGAGATGTCGTCTTCACCTGCCACGCCTGGTCTCCCCTAGTTCAGGATCACTCCCCCGCCACCGTAGCAGAGGAGGCCTCCTCGCTCACACCGGAATCGCGAACCGGGACACCGCCTCGATCAAACCCTCCACAGTGGACTCCTCGCTCGCCCAGGCCACGTGGCCGTCGGGACGCAGGAGCAGGCCGGTCAGCTCGGGCCGCGAAACGGACTTGGTGGTGAGGACCCGCACGTCCCAGTTCGCTGCCACCGCACGCAGTTCCGCGGAATCGGCGAGGTCCAGCAGCAGCGGCTTGCCGTCGGCGCAGTGCCCGCCGAGCCGGGTGCCGTCGGCGAACTCCAGATCCGGCGCGCTGAACCCGACCATCGGATGCCCGTCGCCGAGGTCGTAGCGGTGCAGCACCCCGGACAGCTTCTTGGCCAGATAGGTGGCCCCGTCCCGGGTCCGCAGGAGATCGGTCACCACGCCGTGCAGGGCGTGCGCGCGCGGATCGGACCGCATCAACGCGACCTGCGCGCGCGTCCACTCCAGCACCCACGCGCCGATCGGATGCCGTTCGGTCGTGTAGGTGTCGAGCAAACCCTCCGGCGCCCGGCCCTGGATCGTCGCCGCCAGCTTCCAGCCCAGGTTGACCGCGTCCCCGATGCCGAGATTGAGCCCCTGCCCGCCGAACGGCGAGTGCACGTGCGCGGCGTCCCCCGCCAGCAGGACCCGGCCCCGCCGGTAGGTGGTCGCCTGCCGCGCGTTGTCGGTGGCGCGGGTCGCCGAGCGCACCGCGGTGACGGTGACCTCGACACCCGAGGTCTTGCGCAGGCTCGCCTGCAACTCGGCGGCCGTGATCGGCGCTTCGCGGTCGGCGGGCGGGCTGTCGAACTCGACGCTCAGGATCCGGCCCGGGATCGGCCCGTGCACGTAGATCCCGTTCTCCGTGCGGTTCCAGCCGGGGCGCAACTCCTCGGCGCCTTCGAGGTCCACGATCGCCTGGTACGCGGTGATCGACGGATCGGTTCCGGGGAAGTCGAAACCGGTCAGCTTGCGCACCTGGCTGCGCCCCCCGTCGCAGCCGACCAGCCAGCCCGCCCGCAGCGACGACTCTCCGAAGTGGACGGTCACACCGTCGTCGTCCGCGTCGAAGCCGGTGACCTCCACCCCGCGCCGCACGGTCACGCCGAGTTCGGCGGCCCGCTCGGCGAGGATCGCCTCGATGGCCTGCTGCCCGACCGCCATCACGCCCGCGACCGGGCCGACGTCGCGGAAGTCCGGATCGTCGTAGTCGACCAGGTCCCCGCCGACCATGATCCCGGCGAAATGTCCCGCGAACATCGGTTTCTTCCGCGGCGCGGCGACGACGTCCGCCCCCCTGGACCGCCGGAATTCCAGCATCCGCTCGATACCGAGCCGTTGCTCCTCCTGCAACGCCCCCAACATCCCGCGCCGGTAGAACGCCTCACCGGTCGGCAGGTTGATCGCGCCCGCCTTGATCGTCTGGTCGATCTCGGTGAGTCGTTCGAGCACGACGACGTCCACCCCGGCCAGGCCCAGTTCGCACGCCAGCATCAGGCCGACCGGCCCCCCGCCGCAGATCGCCACCTCGTAGTCCATCGATTCTCCCCATCTGTCTCGGTGGCACCATCATGCCGATAATCTTGGACCGAGTCAAAGTTTATGACAGGTATATGATCGGGTCATGGCGAAGCAAGGGTTGCGCGAGCAGAAGAAGCAGGCGACCCGCCGGCACATCTCGAACGTGGCGACCGCCCTGTTCATCCAACACGGCTTCGACAACGTGACGGTGGCCGAGGTCGCCGAGGCGGCGAACGTCTCGAAGATGACGGTCTTCAACTACTTCCCGCGCAAGGAGGACCTCTTCCTCGACCGGCACGCCGACCGGCTGGCCGAACTGGAGCAGGTGATCACCGAACGCGCGCCGGGCGAGCCGGTGGTGACCGCGATGCGCCGCTACCACCACGAACTGCTCGCCTCCGGCCACCCGCTCTCCGGCGCGATCGAGGGGGTGACCGGCTTCTGGTCGGTGCTGCGGTCCAGCCCGGCCCTGATGAACCGGATGAACGAGCAGGGCCACGAGCTCGGGGACGCGCTGGCGAAGGTCCTCGCGGCGGAGATCGAGGACGACAACCGCGCCCGGGTGGTCGCCCGCCTGCTCTCCGGTGTCATCTCGGCGATCTTCGGGAACGCCGTGCGGCGCATCCTGGACGGCGACGACGTCGAGGAGGTCCGGCGCGATCAGGCGAGCTTCATCGACGACGCCTTCGATCTGCTGGAGCACGGGATCGGCGACTACGGCGCACACTCCTGACCGGGAGGCGGAAGGCATGCGGTCGGCGCGGACCGTCTTCGCCCACGCGCAGGTCACCGCCGTCCCGCTCGGCGCCACCAACCGGACCCCGGTCGATCAGTCCTATGTGGACAAGATCGGCGCCACCGCGGAAACCGAAGAGGCGCGGTTGGCGCACACGATCTTCACCCAACCGGATATGCCGCCGCAGATCGCGGGCGGCGAGGTGTTCTGGCGGGATCCGCTCGCCGCGGTCTCCCTGACCCGCGACCGGCACGTGGTGACCTACCGGCGCGAACCTCGCCGGGCTGAACGGGCGCTAGGCGAGCAAAGCGTCCAGTTTGGCGCGCACCCGGTCGAGGTCCTCGCTGTACTTGAGCACCGCGCCGAGCGTGCGCGCGGCGGATTCGGCGTCCAGTTCGTCGCGCTCCAGGGCCAGCAGCGCCTGCGCCCAGTCGAGCGATTCGGCGACCCCGGGCGGTTTCAGCAGTTCCAGATCGCGCAGCTTGCGCACCGCCCCGGCGACCTGCGCCGCCAGCCGTTCCCCGATGCCCGGCACCCGGCGGCGCAGGATCGCGATCTCCCGCGCGAGATCCGGATGCTCCAGCCAGTGGTACAGGCAGCGCCGCTTGAGCGCGTCGTGCACCTCGCGGGTGCGGTTGGAGGTGAGCACCACCAGCGGCGGGGTTTCGGCCCGCACCTCGCCGAACTCGGGAATGGTCACCGCGTTCTCGTCCAGCAGCTGCAGCAGGAACGCCTCGAACTCGTCGTCGGCGCGGTCGATCTCGTCGACCAGCAGCACGCACGGGGACGCGGTCAGCGCGCGCAGCAGCGGCCGTGCGAGCAGGAACCGTTCGGTGTAGAGGGACCGCTCGGCGACCTCGGCGTCGAGCCGGTCCTCGGCCGCTTCGAGCGCGCGCAGGTGCAGCAGCTGGCGCGGGAAGTCCCATTCGTACAACGCCTGCGCCGCGTCGATGCCCTCGTGGCACTGCAGCCGGATCAGCGGCAGGTCCAGCCCCTGCGCGAGACCTACCGCGAGCGAGGTCTTCCCGGTCCCCGGCTCGCCTTCGCAGAACAGCGGCCGCCGCATCCGCAACGCCAGGAACGCGGCCGTGGCCACGCCGTCGTCGGCGAGGTACCCGATGCCGTCGAGAAGCCGCGCCAGCTCCTCCGGCGAACCGATTTGACCCGTCACAACCAGCTAGCGTAGATCGTCGGGCCGGTCCACGTCGGCCCCGCGGCCGAGGTCGCCGCATTCGATCAGCCGGAGATCCGCCCGTCCGGAAAGCCAGTCCCGCGCGTCCCGGTCACCGCGGGCGCTGTCCGCGATCTCGTCGAACCAACGCCTGCCGAACAGCACCGGATGCCCGGGTACGCCGTCGAAACTCGCGCGGGCGACCGCCTCGGGGCCCGCGTTCGCCAGCAGCCGGTCGACTACCGGCGGGCCGGTCCAGGGCAGGTCCACCAGGTGCACGAGCACGGCGTCGCAGTCCAGTTCGCGGACGGCCCGCAGTCCCGCGCGCAGCGACGCGCCCATCCCGGTCGCCCAGTCCTCGGCGACCACCGCGATCGACGGATCCGGCAGCAGGGCGCGCGCGGCCTCTGCCTCCGCGCCGAGCACCACGCGCACGGGCGCGCAGCCGCCCCCGGTCAGCGTGCGCAAAGCACGCAGCAACAAGGGTTCCCCGTCCAGTTCGACCAGGGCCTTCGGCTGCCCGAAGCGTCTGCCCGCCCCCGCGGCGAGCAGCAGACCGGCTACGTCACCCACGTTTGGCGTGCGCGGCGGGGGCGACCGCGAGGTCGGCTTCGATCCGGGCGGCGGCGGCCAGCAGCGGCGGCACCATCTCGCCGCGCACGGATTCCGGGGTGGTCCGGCTGGCGTGGGTGGACACGTTCACCGCGGCCACCACCGCGCCGTGCCGGTCGCGGATCGGCGCGGCGACCGACCGCAAGCCCTCCTCGAGCTCCTGGTCGACCATGGCCCAGCCCTGTTCGCGCACCTTGACCAGTTCGGCGCGCAGCGCGGCGGGCGAGGTCAGGGTGTGCGAGGTGAGCCGGGTCAGCTCGGCCTCGGCGAGGTAGGCGGCGAGCGCGTCGGCGTCCAGCCCGGCGAGCAGCACGTGACCCATCGAGGTCGCGTGCGCGGGGAACCGGGTGCCGACGTTGATCGTGACGGTCATGATCCGGGACACCGCGACCCGGGCGATGTAGACGATGTCGCCGCCCTCCAGCACGGAGACCGAACTGGACTCGTGCACCTCCGCCGACAGCCGCTCCAGATGCGGCTGCGCGACCTCAGGAAGGGACAAACTGGACAGAAAGGCGTAGCCGAGTTCCAGCACGCGCGCGGTGAGCGAGAAGTGCTTGCCGTCGGTGCGGACGTACCCGAGGTCGGCCAGGGTCAGCAGGAACCGGCGGGCCGCGGCCCTGGTCAGGCCGGTGACCCGGGCGACCTCACTCAGCGTGAGTTCGGGCGCGCCCGCGTTGAACGCCTTGATCACCGCCAGGCCGCGTTCCAGCGACTGCACGTGGTGCGCACCGCGCGTGCCTTCCCCGACCTCGTCCATAGGCCAACTCTATAGGCCGTTCGGCGGTTGGGCGGTGGGCTCACCCAGTTCGGCGAGGGTGCGCTGCGCGATGGCCAGCGCGGCGTTCGCGGCGGGCACCCCGGCGTAGACCCCGGTGTGCAGCAGCACCTCGCCGATCTCCGCCGCGGAAAGTCCATTATGGACAGCCGCGCGGACGTGCATGGCGAGTTCGTCGTGGCAGTGCAGGGCGGTCAGCGCGGCCAGCGTGATGCAGCTGCGGGTGCGCCGGTCCAGTCCGGGGCGGGTCCAGATCGAGCCCCAGGCCGATCGGGTGATGTAGTCCTGGAAGGGCGCGGTGAACTCGGTGGTGCGGGCGATGGCGCGGTCGACGTGCTCGTCGCCGAGCACCTCCCGGCGCACGCGCATCCCGGCCTCGTAGCGCTCGTCCTCGGTCACGCGGCCCCCTGGAAATGTTCGATGATCAGTTCGCTGAACCGGGCCGGTTGCTCGACGTTGCCGAGGTGGGCGGCGCCTTCGACGATCTCCAGCCGGGCGCCGGGGATGCCGTCGGCGATCCGGCGGCCGTGCTCGGGCGGGGTCGCCGGATCTTCGGCCCCGGCGATCACCAGGGTCGGCGCGGTGATCGAGGCGAGTTCGCCGGTGAGGTCCATCCGCTCGATCGCCCCGCAGCACGACGCGTACCCCTCGGCCGGGGTCGCGGCGATCATGTCGCGCAGTTCCCCGGCCCGGCCGGGATTCCGCTCGCGGAAACCGGGCGTGAGCCAGCGCCCGACGCCCGCCTCGGCGACGACGCCGGTGCCCTCCGCGCGCACGAGCGCCGCCCGGTCGGCCCACATCTTCGCCGGGCCGAGCCGGGCCGAGGTGCAGCACAGCACGAGCCGGGAGATCCGGTCCGGATGCCGCGCGGCCAGCCACATCCCGGTCATCCCGCCCAGCGACAGCCCGGCGAACCGGACTCGCTCGGCGCCGAGCGAGTCCAGCAGCGCGAGGACGTCGTCGCCGAGGTCGCCGATCGTGCAAGGCCCGGGCGGCACCGGCGACTTGCCGTGGCCCCGCTGGTCGTAGCGCACCACCCGGAACCCGGCCGCGGTCAGCGGTCCGACCTGCGGATCCCACATCCGCAGGTCGCTGCCGACGGAATTGCTCAGCACGACGACCTCGCCGCCGGCGGGACCGTCGACGACGTGGTGCAGGGCTACGCTCACCTGGTCTCCTTGAACGCGCGGTGGGAATCGAGGGCGCGGCGGACGAAGAACTCCGCGCTGCCGAGGTATCCGGCGGGATCCAGGAGTTCTTCGATCTGCTCGTGGCTCAGGTGCTTGCCCGCCAACGGATCCGCGGCGAGCAGTTCGGCCAGCGTCCCCTCCCCGGCGAGCGCGCGGCGGCAGCAGGCGGTGACCGCGTCGTGCGCGGCGAGGCGACCGGTTTCCGGGGTCAGCGCGCTGGTGACCCGTTCGGCGAGCAGGATTCCCCCGCTGCGGTCCAGGTTCTCCCGCATCCGGGCGGGATCGACCCGCAGGCGCTCGACCGCGGTCCGCAGCCAGTGCACCGCGGATCCGGTGCTGCGCAACAGTTCCGCGAGCGGGCGCCATTCGGCGTGCCAGGCCCCGGCGGCGCGCTGGTACTCGTGGGCCATCGCACCGAACAGGGTGCCGGCCAGCCCGGGCGCCTGCCGCGCGCACGCCTGCGCGACGACCGACGCGATCGGATTCCGCTTGTGCGGCATGGTCGACGAGCCACCGCTGCCCGGCGGCCCCTGTTCGGACACCTCGGCGATCTCGGTCTGCGCGAGCAGGGTGAGGGTGTGCGCGATCCCGGCGACCACACCGGAAGTCTCCGCCAGCGCGCCCGCGATCTCGGCGATCCGGGTGCGTTCGGTGTGCCAGGGCAGGTCCGGTTCGGCCAGGCCGAGCCGGTTCGCGAACGCGGCGAGCACGGCCGGACCGCGTTCGCCGAGCGAGGCCAGGGTTCCGGTCGCGCCGCCGAGCTGGACGGCGAGCCGCTGCCCGCGCAACCGGTGCGCGGCGGCGTCCAAACCGGACAGCCAGCCCGCGGCGGTGAGCCCGAAGGTCACCGGAATGGCCTGCTGCGCCAGCGTCCGTCCGACTTGGACGGTCAGGGCGTGCTCCCCGGCGAGCCCGGCCGCCAGTTCGGCGCACGCGTCGAGGTCTTCCAGCAGCGGTTCCAGCGCGCGGGCGACGACCAGCACCGCGGCGGTGTCCACCACGTCCTGGCTGGTCGCGCCGAAATGCACGTACCGGGCGGCGGTCCCGGCGACCTTCGCGGTGATCTCCCGGACCAGCGGCGCGGCCGGGTTGCCGACGCCGATCGCCTGCGCGCCGAGTTCGGCGAGGTCGTAGTAGCCGTCCCGGCAGGCCCGGGCGATCTCCTCGGCGTGCGCGCGCTCGACGAGCCCGGCATCGGCCTGCGCGGCGGCGAGCGCGCTCTCCACGTCGAGCATCGCGCGCAGCCACGCGGCGTCGCTCACCTCGCTGCGCACGGCGCCCGCGGCGATGATCCCGTCAAACAGTTCAGACATCGAAGAAGACTGTCTCGCCTTCTCCCTGCAAGCGCACGTCGAACCGGTAACCGTCCTCGGCCGAGACGGCGATCAGGGTGGCGCGGCGATCCGCCGGGACCGCGGCCAGCACCTCGTCCGCCGCGTTCGCCTCGGCGTGCTCCGGGAAGTAGATCCGGGTGACCACCCGGTCGAGCAGGCCGCGCGCGAACACCGAAACGTCGATGTGCGGCGCCTGCTCGCGGCCGTCCCGCCCGGGGACCGCGCCGGGCACGATCGTGCGGATGCGGTAGCTGCCGTCCGGTTCGGTCGGGCACCGGCCGAAGGCCCGGAAACCCGCCACCGCGCCGCGCGGATCGTCCGGGTGGTCGAACCGGCCGTTCGCGTCCGCCTGCCAGGTCTCCACCAGCGCGTCCGGCACCGGTTCGCCCGCGCCGTCGAGGACCCGGCCGCGGATCCACACCGCGCCGGGGGTGCCCTCGGGCACCGCGTCGACCCCGTCCGGCCAGGGCAGCCCGATCGACAGGTACGGACCGACGGTTTGCGAGGGAGTAGTCACTCGTCGTCCTCCACTGTGCCTTGCGGGACACCCGCACCCGGTCGGACGAACGAGCGGAGCTTCGCATCGTCACTCATTCGTCCTCCTCGTCCTCGAAGACCGAAGCCTCGCGCCCGCGCAGCACGATGTCGAACTCGAAGGCCAGCGCCCAGTGGTCGACCGTGCGGCTCAGGTCGAACTTCGAGATCATCCGCTGCCGCGCCTTCTCGTCCGGCACCGAGTTGAAGATCGGGTCCTGGGCGAACAGCGGATCGTCCGGGAAGTACATCTGGGTGACCAGCCGCTGGATGAACGCGGTGCCGAACAGCGAGAAGTGGATGTGCGCCGGGCGCCAGGCGTTGTCGTGGTTCTTCCACGGGTAGGCGCCGGGTTTGATGGTGGTGAACTCGTACCGGCCCTCGTCGTCGGTCAGCGTGCGGCCGACCCCGTCGAAGTTGGGATCCAGCGGCGACGGCCAGCGGTCGCCGGTGTGCCGGTAACGGCCGCCCGCGTTCGCCTGCCAGATCTCCACCAGCGAGTTGCGCACCGGCCTGCCGTCGCCGTCGAGCAGCCTGCCGTGCACGATGATCCGCTGCCCCTGCGGCTCCCCCGCGTGCTGGCGGGTGAGGTCGTTGTCGTGCTCGCCGATCCGGCCCGGGCCGAGCAGCGGGCCGGTGACCTCGGTGAGCATCTGCGGCAGCAGGACGGGCCGCTGTTTCGGATGGCGCAACGCGGTCGACCGATAGCCGGGCGAGTCCAGCGGCGGATGCGTGCCGTCCGGATCCCGGCGGTAACTCGGCAGGTGCAACTTCGTCGGTGTGCCCATGTTTCACGCCTCCAGAACGACGGCCAATCCCTGACCCACTCCGATGCAGATGGCGGCCAGACCCCAGCCACCGCCCCGGC
Source organism: Amycolatopsis anabasis (assembly GCF_009765355.1). Taxonomy (GTDB): domain Bacteria; phylum Actinomycetota; class Actinomycetes; order Mycobacteriales; family Pseudonocardiaceae; genus Amycolatopsis; species Amycolatopsis anabasis. Next base: position 54,540 of record NZ_VTHK01000019.1, read on the forward strand.
GCCGCAGCTCGTGCGCGAGCGTGCCGAGGATGCGCCCGCCGGACGCGCCGAGCGGATGCCCGATGGCGATCGCGCCGCCGTGGACGTTCACGTTCTCCGGGTTCAGCTTCGGCCAGTCGGCGAGGCAGGCCAGCGACTGCGCGGCGAACGCCTCGTTCAGTTCCACCGCCGCCAGATCGTCCCAGCCGATCCCGGCCCGCTCCAGGGCGATCTCCGCGGCGCGCACCGGGCCGATGCCGAAGACGTCCGGATCGACGCCCGCCGCGCCGCGTCCGGCGATCCGGGCGAGCGGGTCCCGGCCCAGCCGGTTCGCGGCGGCCTCGTCGCCGAGCAGCAGCGCCGAGGCGCCGTCGTTGAGCGGGGAGGAATTGCCCGCGGTGACCGTGCCTTGTTCGCGGAACGCGGGCTTGAGCTTGGCCAGTTTGTCCATTGTGGAATCCGGCCGGATGCCTTCGTCCCGGGTCAGGTCCGTGCCGGGCACCGGAACGACGTGGCCGTCGTAGAAACCCTCGTCCCAGGCGCGGGCGGCGTTGCGGTGGCTGCGCAGCGCGAACTCGTCCTGCGCCTCGCGGCCGATGCCGTAGCGCTCGGCGAGTTTCTCGGTGCTCTCCCCCAGCGAGTCCGTCCACCGCTCGGGCATCTTCGGGTTGACCATCCGCCAGCCGAGCGCGGTGGAGTGCAGCGTCTGCGGGCCCGCCGGGAACGCCTTCTCCGGTTTCAGCATCACCCACGGCGAGCGGCTCATCGACTCCACCCCACCGGCCACCACCAGCGAAGCGTCCCCGACCGCGATTTCCCGGTTGCCCTGGATGACCGCTTCCAGGCCGGAACCGCACAGCCGGTTGACCGTGGCCCCGGGCACCGCGGTCGGCCAGCCCGCGAGCAGGGCGGCCATCCGCGCCACGTTGCGGTTGTCCTCGCCCGCGCCGTTGGCGTCGCCGAGGATCACCTCGTCGACGGTCCCCGGATCGAGGTCGGTCCGCTCGGCGAGGCCGCGCAGCGCGTGCGCGGCCAGATCGTCCGGCCGGACCCCGGACAGCGCGCCGCCGTAGCGGCCGAACGGGGTGCGGACGGCGTCCAGAACGAAGACCTCGGTCACGGTTCACTCGCTTTCTTCAGCTCACGCAGAATCCTCAGTTCATCCTCCGTGGGCGCGGGCGTGGTGGCCAGTGACTCCGAGACCTTCAATTTCCAGCCGGTCGCGGCGCGCACCTGGTCGAGTTCGACGCCGGGGTGCAGTTCGGTCAGCGTCAGCTCGCTGGTCTCCGGGTCCGGCCGGAGCAGGCCGAGATCGGTGACGACCAGCGTGGGACCCGCCCCGGGCAGGCCGAGCCGTTCCCGGTCACCCCGGCCGGAGCCGTGCCCGAACGAGGTGATGAAGTCGACCCGTTCGACGAACGCGCGCGGGCTCTGCCGCAGCACGATGAACACCTCGCCGCAGGACGCGGCGATTTCCGGCGCCCCGCCCGCACCGGGCAGCCGGACCTTCGGATCGGCGTAGTTCGTGCCGATCACCGTCGTGTTGATGTTGCCGAAGCGGTCCAGTTGCGCGGCGCCGAGGAAACCCACGTCGATCCGGCCGGGCTGCAGCCAGTAGTTGAAGACCTCCGGCACGCTCACCACGGCGTCGGCGGTGTCGGCGAGTTCGCCGTCCCCGATGGACAGCGGCAGCCGGGAAGGTTTCGCGCCGAGGCAACCGGATTCGTAGACCAGCGTCAGGTTCGGCGCGTGCGTGCGGCGGGCCAGGTTGGCCGCGGTGCTCGGCAGGCCGATGCCCACGAAGCAGGACGATCCGTCGCGCAGCGCCCGCGCGGCGGCCACGCTCATCATCTCGTCGGCGGTGTAGTCGTTCATGCCGGCACCCGCACGCTCTCCTCGACCCAGCGCGCGAACTTCTCGCGGTCGCGGCTGATCGCGTCCCAGGCCTGGTAGGCCGCATTGTCCCGGTCGTAGTACCCGGCCGCGTACGAGGGTTTCGCGCCGAACGGCACCTCGGCGACCGCGGTGACCGCCCAGGCGGGGAGCACGGTCGCCCCGGGCCGCGGTTCGAGTTCGTCGACGATCTCCTCGACGGTGACCAGCGACCGCTTCGCCGCCAGCACGGCCTCCTTCTGGACGCCGGTGATGCCCCACAGCTGCACGTTCCCGGCCCGGTCGGCGCGCTGGGCGTGCACGATCGTGACGTCCGGGTTGAGCGCGGGCACCGCGGTGAGCTGTTCGCCGGTGAACGGGCAGGTGATCGGCTTGATGGTCGCGGTCTGCCTGGGCAGATCGGTGCCGGTGTACCCGCGCAGCACGGCGAACGGCAGGCCGGACGCGCCCGCCACGTACCGGTTCGCCATCCCGGCGTGGCTGTGTTCCTCGATTTCCAGCGGCACCGGCCAGCCGTGCTGCACCGCGTCGCGGAACCGGTGCAGCGAGCCGACTCCGGGGTTGCCGCCCCAGGAGAAGATCAGCTTGCGCGCGCAGCCCGCGCCGATGAGCTGGTCGTACACGATGTCCGGGGTCATCCGCACCAGGGTGAGATCGGTGCGCCGCTGGCGGATGATCTCGTGCCCGGCGGCGACCGGGATCAGGTGCGTGAACCCCTCGAGCGCGACCGTGTCGCCGTCGCGCACCAGCCCGGCGATCCCGTCGGCCAGGAAGACGATCTCCGCCATCACCCTCCTTTGGATTCCCTTGCGTTCGCATGACGCACACAAGTTCTACATATGAACATAGTTGTGGACGCGATGGACCGCAAGAGAAGGTGCCCTTATGAGTGAACGTCCTCGGATCGTGGTCAGCCGGTGGATTCCGGAAGAGGCGGTGAAGCTCCTGCGTGAGGCAGGCGAGGTATGGGTGTCCGAAGCGGACCGGGCGCTGACGCCGGAGGAGCTGCGAGACGCCGTGTCCGGCGCCGCGGCCGTGGTCAGCATGCTGCACGACCGCGTGGACGGCGCGCTCGCCGACGCCGCGGGGCCCTGCTTGCGCGTGGTGGCGAATGTGGCGGTCGGCTACGACAACGTCGACGTGCCCGCGCTCGCCGAACGGGGTGTCGCGGTGACGAACACCCCGGGCGTGCTCACCGAGGCGACCGCCGACCTCGCGTTCGGCTTGCTGCTCGCGGCGACCCGGCGCCTCGGCGAGGGGGAACGCCTGCTGCGCGCGCGGCGCCCGTGGTCGTTCCACCTCGGCTTCCTGCTCGGCACCGGCCTGCAGGGGAAGACGCTCGGCATCGTGGGGCTGGGCCAGATCGGCCAGGCCGTCGCCCGGCGGGCGCGGGCGTTCGGGATGGAGATTGTCTACAGTGGACGGTCACGGGCCGCGGCAGCGGTGGAATCGGCGCTGGCGGCGGAGCGCTTGCCCCTGCGGGAGTTGCTGCGGACCGCGGACGTGGTGTCCCTGCACTGCCCGCTCACCCCGGACACCCGGCACCTGATCGACGCCGAGGCGCTGGCCGCCATGAAGCCGGGCGCGTTCCTGGTGAACACGACCCGGGGGCCGGTGGTGGACGAGTCCGCGCTCGCCGACGCGCTGCGCGCGGGGACCATCGCCGGGGCCGCGCTCGACGTGTTCGAACGGGAACCGGAAGTCGAACCGCGCCTGCTGGACCTGGACAACGTGGCGCTGTCGCCGCACCTGGGGTCGGCGACCGTGGAAACCCGCACCGAGATGGCGCTGCTCGCCGCCCGCAACGTGGCCGCCGTCCTGTCCGGCGCCGACCCGATCACCCCGGTCCTGCCGACCTGAACCCAGGAAGTGTCATGAGGGGTCCCCTCCGGACGAATTTGGTCCGGAGGGGTCCCCTCATGAAAGGGCGTCGGGGGTCAGGCGGGGCTGGGTGCGCCGCCCGGGGCCTCCGGCTGCTGGAGCACCGCGAAGTTCAGCTGGCCCTGCTCGTCCTGCTGCACGTCGAGCAGCTTGTCGTCGAGGAACTGGGCCGCCTGCGGTTCGAGGAACACCTTGGCGCCGCCGTCCGCGCCGAGCACCTGGTCGCCGTCTTCCGGACCCGGCGTCACGGACAGCGCGAGCTGCGCCCCCTGGTCCTGGGCGGTCTGCACGGCGAACCGCAGACCACCCGATTCCTGTTGCCCCTGCTGGGCGGTCAGTGCACTGATCGCCTCGGCAGCGGCGTCGGTCATGGCAAGCATGGATTCGGCCTTCCCTCTGGTCTTTGCACTGTGACCTTCCACCGTAGGGGCGAGGGCGTTCACCCGCCGGACGGCGTCACTCCCCCGGCCGTCCGGCCCCACTTCCGCGCAGGTCAGCGCCGGAGTGTTCTGGGTCACAACCCCGGTCCGTGGCTATGCTCGCGGCGGGCCGAGCGGAAGGCGGAGAAGTGACGATCCGGAACGGCGGCGAGCGGGCCGCGCGGGCCACCCTGGGCCCCGAACTCCTGGAACGGCTGCTGGAGTTCGTGCACGGCAAGGTCACCGGCTGCGTCGGGGTCGGCCTGCACGCCTCCTCCCGCAGCGAAGGACCGATCACCTCCTCCGGGCTCGCCGAGAAACTCGATGCGCTGCAATGGGAACTGGGCACCGGACCGGTCGTCCACACCGCCACGGCGCACGAGGCGATCACGGCCCCCGATCTCGCCCGGGACGAACGCTGGCCCGAACTGGCGGCGCGGATCTCCGCGCTCTCCGACGTGCCCGTCCCGCTCGCGGTGATCGCGGTGGCCGGGAGCTGGGACGACGAGGGCCCGATCGTGCTGTCCCTCTACCTCGACCACGAGGCCACCGCCGACGACCTGCGCGTGGTCGAGGAGATCGAACCGGTGCTCGCGATGTCGGCCGCGCTCGTCGAGTACTGCGCGGACGAGGTGCTCCGCGGTGATCAGCTGCTCAAGATGGTCGAGCACCGCAGGATCATCGAACAGGCCAAGGGCATGATCATGACCGCGCGCGGCTGCGACGCCGGGGTCGCGTTCCGCACGCTCGTCCTGTCCAGCCAGCACTTCAACGTCAAACTGCGCGATCTCGCGGTGGCCACGGTCGAACTGATCGGCGCCGCCCCCGCCGAGGGCCCGCCACCGGAACTGGCCGACGAACTGGGCGAGCCCACCGCGCCCGGAAACGAGGCCCGCCGCGCCGCCGAACTCATGTGGGCCGCGCTACAAGAAGGCTAGTCCGCGTCCTGCGGGGTGCGGATCGCCTCGGCCACCGAGCCACCGGCCTCGTCCGCGTTCTGTCCCCGTTCGACGGCCGACGAGTGCGGTCCGTCCAGCCGCTCGTCCGGCGCCACCGGCTCGACGTCCGGCGGCGCGTCGTCGATCGTGCCGTCGAGTTCGTCGGCCGGGGTCGCGGCGATCGGCCGATCGGGGACGTCCTCCGGCTGCACGTCCGCCTCTTCCTCGTGCAGCTTCTGCTCCAGGCTCTCGCCCGCGCGCTGCTCGTTGGCCGTGGTGCCGAACCGGTCCGCGGCGGTCCAGTGCTCCGGTGGTTCGACGCCTTCTTCCAGCGGGTCGACCCGGAGGCGGTCCTCGTCGAGGTCTTCGCTGCTGCTCAACGACGCGGGATCGTGCTCCGCCATCTCGGCCGGATCACGCTCGACCGCGTCGGGTGTCCGCTCGGTCATCGGGTCCTCCCTTCCCGGGCTTTCGAACCACGGGCTCGACATACCCGGGCGGCCCCGCGGCGAAACGAGCGGTACCGAGAGCGAGATCACCTTTTATTCGATTCACAAGTTTGTGAATCATCTGTAGATTCTGGATTATGACCACCGCACGGTGGATGCCCGGCGAAACCCTGCGCCCCGCATCGCAGCTCGGCCACCACGTCGCTTGGTACGTCCTCGCCGGAGCGGTGACCACCGGCCTGCAGGCGGCGCTCTTCCTCGCGTTCCGGCCGATGACCGGTTCGACCGCGGCGAACCTGCTCTCCGTCGCCATCACCACGATTCTCAACACCGAGTTCCACCGCAAGGTGACCTTCGCCGGCGCCCCGAGCGCGCCCGCCCGGCGGCACCTGCAGTCGGTGCTGACCTTCCTGTTCTACGCCGGTTACGGATCGGCCGTCCTGCTCGCCCTGGACGCCGTCGCGACCGCGCCTTCGGCCACGCTCGAGGCGACCGTGCTGGCGACGGCCAGCGCGCTCGGCGGCATCGCCCGGTTCGCGCTGCTGCGCTGGTGGGTGTTCGCCCGGCGCCACTGATTACCCTGCCCACATGGCAGAACGCACGTCCGGAGAGGACGGCACGGAACCGGACTACCGGTTCACCCTGGCCAACGAACGCACCTTCCTCGCCTGGCTGCGGACCGCGCTCGGGCTGCTCGCCGCGGGGGTGGCCGTGCACCAGCTCGTGCCCCGGTTCGCGGTGCCGAGCACGCGGACCGTGCTGGCCCTGGTGTTCGTCGGCTTGTCGGCCGTGCTCGCCGCGACCAGCTACCCGCGCTGGCGGAAGGTGCAGCAGGCGATGCGGCGAGGTGAACCACTTCCGCGCAACGGGCTGGTCCTGGTGCTCGCCACCGGCATCCTGCTGCTCGCCCTGGCGTGCGCGGTACTCGTGGTGCTCTCGTGAACCCGGACGGGGCACAGCCCCAGCGCACCGGACTGGCCTGGCGCCGGACCGCGCTGGCATGCGCCGGCTGCACCCTGCTCCTGCTGAACTCCGCGGCCCGGCAGGGCTGGGGCCTCGCCGTGGTGCCGGGCGTGCTCGCCGCGGTGACCACCGCGCTCCTGGCGGTGACCGGATCGGTACGCGATCGGGTGTTCCGCGAACAAGCCCGGCCGACGGCGCCGAGCGCGCCGATGATCGCCGCGGCCACGGTGCTGGTGGCCGCGACATCCGCGTCCGCACTGTCACTTCTGCACTGATTCGTTCACCCGTGTTCGTTGCACGAGGGTTTCGCGCACCGGCGAACATCCCGTTCGTGCGAACGGGGCTTATCTAGTTGAATTGTCGACCAATGCCCGGAGCCGACTTATGATTACGCTGAGTCGCAAAGCTACTGAGTTTCGTTCGGATTTTCGGGCCAGTCGTTGACAAACAGTGACGCAGCGTATGCCTTCGACGTCAGGTCGTCGCGAGGTGCAGGGGAGCCGATCATGAGTGTGCGTGTCCCACCGGCCACGAGCGACGGCGTCGCCACGCCGGTGCCCGGTTTCACCACACCGAAGTCCTATCCGCGTGCCGGGCAGCGGTTGACCAAGGAAGAGCTCGACCCGTTGGTCAAGGACGCGGCCGAGGGGAATCCCGGCGCGATCCAAGCCCTGCTGGAGATGCTGCGCCCGGTCGCGGCGCGGTACTGCCGCGCCCGGATGGGCGGCCGCGACCTGTCCTACCTGTCCGCCGACGACGTCGCCCAGGAGATCTGCCTCGCGGTGCTCAAGGCACTGCCCACCTACCAGGACCGCGGCGGCTCCTTCCTGTACCTGGTGCACGCGATCGCCGCGAACAAGGTCGCCGACGCCTACCGCCTGGTCTCCCGCGACCGGTCGGACCCGGTGCCCGAACTCCCGGAGTTCCCGCTCGGCGAGAACGAACCGGAAAAGCACGCGCTGGACGCCGATCTCGGCGCGCGCCTCAACCGCCTGCTGAGCACGCTTCCCCAACTGCAGCAAGAAATTCTCGCACTGCGGATCGCGGTCGGGCTGTCCGCCACCGAGACCGCCGAAGCGCTGGGCATCTCGCCCGGGAACGTCCGCGTCACCCAGCACCGGGCGATCACCCGGCTGCGTGCGCTGGTCACCCGGGACTTCTAGCGCTTTTCCTGACGCCCCAAGGGAAGCCCGTCCACCACGGCGGCCGCCAGCTCGGCCAGCCGGCGGCGGTGCTGGCGCGCGTGGCCGCGCAGCAGGGTGAACGCCTCGTCCAATCCGATCTGCTGCCGTTCGGCCAGGACGCCCTTCGCCTGTTCGATGATCACCCGGCTGCGCAGCGCGGTCTGCAACTGGGCCGCCAACTCTTCGCGTTCATGCAACCGGAGGTGCTGCATCAGCCCGATCGTCGCGGTCTCGGTCATCGCCTGCGCGAGCACGACGTCGCTCTCGGCGAACCGCTCGGTGCCGTGTTTCAGCAGCAGCAAAGCGCCGATCACCGCGTCGCGCCGCCGCATGGGCAGCGCGTGGCTCAGCTCGAAACCCGCGGCACGCACCTGGACGGCGTAGTCCGGCCAGCGCGCCGCGGATTCGCGCGCGCCGAGGTTGGCCAGATACTCGCCCGCGCAGTCGGCCGCGGGCCCGGGAGTGGCCGCGAGGAATTCGGTCAGGCGGGTGTCGATGCCGGTGGAAACCGCGAGGCGGAGGCCTCCCTCCGGCTCGGCGAGGAACACCGCGGCCGCGTCGATGCCCAGCAGTTCCTGGCAGTGCCGAGCCAGCAGCCGCAGGAACCCGCTCACCTCGAACTCGGCATCCAGGGTGTCGGCGAGTTCGACGAAGGCGTGCGCGATGTGTCGTTGCACATCCACCGGTACCGCCGCCCGGTGCAACTCGGCACGTATTGCCGCGGGGGAGCTCGCCGGGGGCTCGGTAACCTGATGTCTTCCCACGGATACACCATATTTAATCGTTACCCGGTTCCGTCGACACCCAAACGGCGTCACCTAGCGCACACGGCTGTTCGTGCGAACGGGCAGTCTTTCGAGGGTTTCTGGAAACCCCGTACCGTGCGGTCTAACATCACATCCGGTCATAACGCGTAGCGTGCCGAACGTTATCCCCCCGGCACGACCCCGAACTTCGCGCCGTCCCGGACCCCGACGGTGAACCCACCAGTGGACTCCGGGAGACAATCATGAATGTCGGGGTGGCCCCGTCACCCACCACCACGTCCCAGGTCCGGCTCGCCGTGCTGGCTTCCGCGCCGCGCAAGAACTTCCGGCCGACGGAATCGGAATGGGATCCGCTGGCGCGCGCCGCGGCGGGTGGTGACGAGCAGGCCAAACATGATCTGCTCACCCAGCTGGCGCCGAAGATCGAACGTTTCTGCCTGTCCCGCATCGGCGGCCGGGACGTGTCGTACCTGTCCGCCGCGGACATCACGCAGGAGGTCTGCATCGCGCTGCTGCACGCGCTTCCGGCCTACGAAGACCGCGGCGGCTCGTTTCTCTATCTGGTACGGGCGATCGCCACGAACAAAATCGCCGACGCGTTTCGGCAGGCTTCCCGGGACCGCTCGGTGCCGGTGGCCGAGCTCCCGGAAATCACCGCCACCGAGAACGAACCGGAACTCCAGGCGCTGCGCTCCGATCTGGCCGTTCGGTTGCACCGCCTGATGAGCACGCTTCCGCACGTGCACCAGGACATTCTGGCGTTACGCGTCGCAATGGGATTGTCTTCCAAGGAAACCGCCAAGGCGCTGGGAATGTCGGCCGTCAATGTACGGGTGACCCAGCACCGCGCGATCGGGCGGCTCCGCGCGCTGATCGACTACGAGCCCGCGATGGGCTGAACTCAGGCCGCTTCCCGCAACGCGGGCAAGAGGGTCCGCTCGGCGAACTCGAAGAACCCGTCCTGGTGCTCGCCGCCGATCTGCACGAACGCGAGATCGGTGAACCCCGCCGCGGCGAACGCTTTCGCGCTTTCCACGATCGGCCCGGGATCGGGACCGCACGGGATGTTGTCCGCGACTTCGGCTTCGGTGACGAACTTCGTGGCGGCGTCGAACCCGGTCGGGCCGGGGAGTTCGGCGTTCACCTTCCAGCCGCCGCCGAACCAGCGGAACTGCTCGTGCGCCCGCCGGATCGCGGCGTCGCGGTCGGGATCCCAGCAGACCGGCAGCTGAGCGATCTTGCGCGAGGCCTCCTGCCCGAGCTCGGCCCGTTCGGCGTCCCAGGCCCGGCAGAGTTCGTCATCCGGTTCGACGGCGATCAACGCGTCGGCGACCGGGGCGAACCGCGCGACCGACTGGCGGCCGGACACCGCGACCGCCACCGGGGTCCGGCGCTCGGGCAGGTCCCACAGCTTCGCGGAGTCCACCCGGTAGTGCGTGCCGACGTGGTTGACGTAGCCGCCGTCGAACAGGTCGCCGATGATCTGCACCGCTTCGGACAACATCTCGTGCCGCACGTTCGCGGGCGGCCAGCCCCGGCCCACCACGTGCTCGTTGAGGTTCTCCCCGGCGCCGAGTCCGAGGGTGAACCTGTTGCCGGACAACAGGGAAACCGTGGCCGCCCGCTGCGCGACCACGGCCGGGTGGTACCGCATGGTCGGACACGTCACGAAGCTCATCAGCTCGGCCCGCTCGGTCACCTCGCTCACCGCGCCGAGCACGCTCCACGCGTAGGGCGAGTGGCCCTGTTCGGCGAGCCAGGGCGAGAAGTGGTCGCTCATCACCTCGAAGTCGAATCCGGCCCGTTCGGCCTCCCGGGAATGCCGGACCAGTTCGCGGGGACCGGCCTGCTCGGTCATCAACGTGTACCCGAAACGCATCAAGTCCCCCTCAGCTCACCGCGAGCTTCCGGCGCCGCTGGATCGCGTCCCGGCGCTCGGACTCGTCCAGGCCACCCCAGACGCCGAACGGCTCCTCGGCGGTCAGCGCGTGGTGGCGGCACTCCACGATCACCGGGCACGACTGGCAGATGCGCTTGGCCCGCGCCACCCGATCCGCCCGGGCGAAACCCCGCTCGCCATCGGGGTGAAAGAACACCGCGCTGTCGAGGTTGCGGCAGTTGCCGAACCGCTGCCAATCCCAGATCTCCGCGACGGGAGTCGGCAACCTGGATGTATCCGTCATGACTCTCACCTCCACGATGTCCTCTCGTGGCGGTGGGCTACCCAGGGTCGCCGGGCTCTACACCTGCGAAATCGGCAAGTGGTACGCGCGCACCACTGTGTGCTCGAACACCTCGGCCCGTTCGGCGTCGGACAGCGGGCCGGTGAGCGAGAGCGCCGCGTCCACCACGGCCTGGTAGGAAGCGGCCAGCTCGCAGACCGGCCAGTCCGAACCGAACAGCACCCGGTCGGCGCCGAAGGACTCCAGGACGTGCTCGGCGTGGCGGCGCAGGTGCCCGACCCGCCATTCCGCCCAGTCGGCCTCGGTGACCAGGCCGGAGAACTTGCAGTACACGTTCGGCCGCTCGGCGAGCGCGGCCAGTTCGCCCGCCCACGGCTGCCACGGCCCCCGCGCGATCGGCGGTTTACCGGCGTGGTCGAGCACGAACCGTAATTCCGGTACCGCGTCAACCGCCTTCCGGGCGGCGGGCAACTGCGGTGGCCGCACCAGCAGGTCGTAGGTCAGGCCCGCGGCGGCGACCGCGGCGAGCCCGCGGAGCACGTCCGGGCGGGCCAGCCAATCCGGGTCCGGCTCGTCCTCCGCCTGGTGCCGGAGACCGGCCAGCGGACCGCGGGCGCGCAGTTCCGCCAGCCGGTCGGCGAGGTCCGGTGCGGTCAGGTCGGCCCAGCCCACCACGCCGGAGATCAGCGGCTCCCGCGCGGCGAGGTCGAGGAACTCCGCGGTCTCCTCGTCCGACGAGACGGTCTGCACCAGGACCGTGGCGCGCACCCCGGCGGCCCGGGTCACCGCGCGCAGATCGTCCACTGTGTACGGACGACGGATCGGGGCCAGCGCGTCGCCGGCCAGCCACGGGTAGGCGCGGCGGGTCGGGTCCCAGAGGTGGTGGTGCGCGTCGATCATGCGGTCATCCCTGCCTCGACGACGGTGTCCGCGCGCAGCAGGCCCGCGGCGATCAGTTCCTGCCAGAGCGCGGCGGGCACCGGTTCGCGGGCCCGTCGCGCGTTGTCGGTGACCTGCTCCGGCGAATGCGCCCCGACCACCACGCTCGCGACCGCGGGATGCGCGGCGGGCAGCGCGAGCGCGGCCTGCGGGAGCTCGACGCCGTGGCGGGCGCAGACCGCGGCGATCCGCTCGGCCCTGGCCACCAGGTCCGGCGCCGCGGGGAGGTAGTCGTACATCGTGCCGGGGCTCGGGGTGGCCAGGATGCCGCCGTTGAACACCCCGGCCGCCAGCACCGCGACCCCGCGCTCGGCGCACAGCGGCAGCAGTTCGTCGAGCGCGGGCTGATCGAGCAGGGTGTACCGCCCGGCGACCATGAGCGCGTCCAGCTCGGTCCGGCGGACGAACTCGGCGAGCATCGGGCACTGGTTCATGCCGACCCCGACCGCCTCGATCACGCCCTGCGCGCGCAGTTCGAACAGCGCGGGCAGCGCCTCGTCCAGCGCGGCCGCCCAGTGCTCGTCCGGGTCGTGGACGTAGACCAGGTCCACCCGGTCGAGGCCGAGCCGGCCGAGGCTCTCCTCCAGCGAGCGCAGCACCCCGTCCCGGCTGAAGTCGAACCGCCTCCGGTAGGCGGCCGGGACGTCGAAACCGGCGTCGTCCCGCCGGCTCGCCCCCGCCGGATCCGGTTCGAGCAGGCGGCCGACCTTGGTGGACACCACGAACTCCGCCCGCGGCCGGCCCGCGAGCGCCCGGCCCAGCCTGCGTTCGGACAGCCCGAGCCCGTAGTGCGGCGCGGTGTCGAAGTACCGGATGCCCTCGGCCCAGGCCCGATCGACCGTCGCGGTGGCGTTCTCGTCCGACATCGCGTGGTAGAGGTTGCCCAGCTGCGCGCAGCCGAGCCCCTGCGGCGTGACCTTCACGGCAGCTCCCACACCAGCCCGAGCCCGGAATCGTCGCCCGAATAGTCGTCCTCGACGTCGAGCAGTTCCGCCATCCGCGCCTGCCAGGCGACATTCGCCGGATGCGCGGCCAGCGCGCGCCGCATGGCCCGGTAGTCCTCGACCTCGACGACGTGGAACAGATCGAGCCCGTCCCGCCAGATCCGCCACGCGCGCACGCCCGCGGCGCGCAGGGCGGCGTCCAGTTCCGGCGGAATCACGGCGTGCACGCGTTCGTACTCCGCCTCCTGCCCGGGTTTCAACCGGGTATGCAGGGCCACACGCTGCATTGTGCACACTCCATGGCAATCTAACCTGGGGAAACATCGGAGGTCTTATCCGGAGGGAGAGCCGGCGTGCCGGTCACCGACGTCGCGATCGACAAGATCAAGGGCATGATCATCTCGGGCGAGCTGGCGCCGGGCGACCGGCTGCCCAAGGAGGCCGAACTCGCGCAGCGGCTCGGGCTCTCCCGCAGTTCCCTGCGCGAGGCGGTGAAGGCCCTCTGCCTGATCCGCGTGCTGGACGTGCGCCAGGGCGACGGCACCTACGTCACCAGCCTGGAGCCGCACCTGCTGCTGGACGCGATGACGTTCGTGGTCGACTTCCACCGCGACGACACCGTGCTGGACTTCCTCGCGGTGCGCCGGATCCTGGAGCCCGCGGCCACCGCGATGGCCGCGCAGCACATGAGCGACGACGATCTCGCCGAACTGCGCCGCCTGCTCGACGAACTCGAGGAATCGCCGACCGTGGAGGCGCTGGTGGCCAACGATCTCGCGTTCCACCGCCGGATCGCGGACGGCTCCGGCAACCCGGTGCTCTGCTCGCTGCTGGACAGCCTGTCCGGGCCGACCACTCGCGCGCGGATCTGGCGCGGCCTCACCCAGGAGGGCGCGGTCGCCAAGACCCGCGAACAGCACCTCGCCATCTACGAGGCGATCGCGGCGCGCGAACCGGAACTCGCGCGGTCGTGGGCGACCGTGCACGTCGCCGGGGTCGAACAATGGCTCCGCAACGCGCTCGGCACCGCCGACGACTCGTAGGCACATCACAGCCACCGCTCCTCCCCGCCCGCCGCATTGGGGCTGCGGGTTTTCCTGCGGGTCGTGAGTGTCTGGACCGGTTCTAACCGGCCGGAACACGCACGACCCCCGCACTCGGCTCCCACTCGCGATGCACTCAACGTGGCGTTCGGGGCGCTGAACGTCCCCAAAGCCACATTGGGGGAAGGGGGGTGCATGGGGGGGATCACCTCAGGTTTGGGGTTTGCCGCCGGTGAAGCGGGCGATCATCAGCGCGACCAGGATGATCCCGCCGTCCACCGCCTTGATCCAGAACGACGGCACCTGGGCCAGGGTCAGCAGGTTCTCCACCGACTGCAGCAACAGCACACCGGTGAGCGCGCCGAACATGGTGCCGCGCCCGCCGTCCAGCGAGATCCCGCCGATCACCGCCGCCGCGAAGACGGTGAAGATCATCTGATCGCCCTGGTTGGCGTTGATCGCGCCCACGTATCCGGTCAGGACCAGCCCGCCCAGCGCCGCGAACACCCCGGCGACGACGAACACCAGCCATGCCACCCGGTCCACCCGGATCCCGGCCGCGCGGGCCGCCTCCCGGTTCCCGCCGATCGCGTACAGCGCCCGCCCGGCCCGGTGGTACCGCAGCACGAACCCGGTGAGCGCGTAGGCCGCGGCGGCCAGCCACACCGAGGCGGGCAGCCCGAGGAACGTCGTGGTGGCCAGCGCGAAGAACGCTTCCGGCAGGTCGAACAGGGTCTTGCCCTCGGTCGCGCCCACCAGCAGCCCGCGCAGCACGATCAGCATCGCCAGGGTCACGATGAACGCGTTGAGCTGGAGCTTGACGATCAGGAACCCGTTGAGCGCGCCGATCAGCGCGCCGATCACCAGGATCGCCAGGATGCCGGCCCCGGCCGGGAATTCGGTGCCGAACCCGGCCGGGATGACCAGCAGCGCGCCGAGCGCGGGCGCGATCCCGACCGTCGACTCCAGGGACAGGTCGAACTTCCCGGAGATCAGCACCAGGGATTCGCCGAGCACGACGAGCGCGAGCGCCGCCGAAGCGCCGAGGATGCTGATCAGGTTGTCCGGCGTCAGGAACGTGTCGTTGACCAGCCCGCCGATGACGATCAGCGCGGCGAGCGCGGGCAGCAGGGCGAGTTCCCGGAGCCGGGGCAGGCGCCGCGCGGGGGCCGGGCTCGGGGCGTCCGCGGTGGTTTCCGCGGACAGGACGGAGTTAGTCACGGTCCACTCCTTCGATGTCGGCCACCAGATCACCGTCGGTCCAGCCCGCCTGGTGTTCGGCGGCCAGGCGCCCGGAGCGCAGCACGAGCACCCGGTCGCTGGGCCGCAGATCGTCCAGTTCGTCGCTGACGATCAGCACGGCCTTGCCTTCGGTGCGCACCCGCTCGACGACCGCGAGCAGGGCCTCCTTGGACTTCACGTCGACCCCGGCGGTCGGGTTGATCAGCACCAGCACGTCCGGGTCGCGGGCCAGCGCCCGGGCCAGCACGACCTTCTGCTGGTTGCCGCCGGACAGATCGGACACCGGCTGGTCCGGGCTCGCGGCGACGATGTCGTAGTCGGTCAGCGCCCGGCTCGCCTTCGCGTGCCGCGCACCGGGGGACGCGGTGCCCGCCGGGCCCATCCTGTCCAAAATGGACATAGTGGCGTTGTCCGCGATGGACAGACCGAGGACCAGGCCCTGCTGGTGGCGGTCCCGGGGCACGCAGCCGATCCCGGCGCGCAGCGCGGCGCCGACGTCCCCCGGGCGCAGCGGCTTCCCGGCCACGACGATCGATCCGGACCGGGGCCTGCGCAGGCCGTACAGGGTTTCCGCGAGCTGGTGCTTACCGCTCGCGTTGCTCCCGGCCAGCCCGAGCACCTCGCCCCGGCGCAGAACGAAGGACACGCGCGAGAACGCGTCCCCGGACAGGTCCCGCACGGCGAGCGCCTCCTCGGTCGCGGTCAGGGGTTCGCGGTCCGCGGCGTCCCGCACGGTCAGGCCGCCCCGCTCGCCGGTCATCGCGTCGACCAGTTCGGCGCGGGACAGCTCGGCCACCGGCGCGGTCAGCACGTGCCGCGCGTCGCGGAGCACGGTGACCGCCTGGCACACCTCGTACACCTCCTGCAGGTGGTGCGAGATGAACAGGAAGGTCACCCCGGCGGCCTGCAGTTCGCGCATGCGCCCGAACAGCCGCTCGATCGCCTGGCTGTCCAGTTGCGCGGTCGGTTCGTCCAGCACGATGAACCGGGCGCCGTAGGACAGGGCGCGGGCGATCTCCACCAGCTGGCGGTCCTCCACGGAAAGCTCGCCGGCGGGCACGTCCGGATCGACCGCGACGCCCCATTCCCCGAGCAGTTCCTCCGCCTGGCGGCGCAACTTCGACCAGCTGATCACGAACCGGCGGGCGGGCTGCCGGTTGAGGAAGAGGTTCTCCGCGACGGTCAGCTGCGGGATCACCGTGGAATGCTGGTAGACGCAGGCGACCCGGCGCCGCCACGCCTCCCGGTCGGCCAGCGGCGGCGCCACCTCCCCGCCGAACGCCACCGTCCCGTTGTCCGGTTTGGACAGTCCGGTGAGGATGGACACCAGGGTCGACTTCCCGGCCCCGTTCCGCCCGACCAGCGCGTGCGACTCCCCCGTCCGCACGGTCAGGCTCACGTCCCGCAACGCCACCGTCGGCCCGAACCGCCGCCCCACCCCGCTCGCCTCGACGACCGGTACCGCCGTGGTCATAGGTTGTTTCCCCAGAGGGCCTTGTCGTCGACGTTGGCCTTGGTGACGACCGGGGCGGGGAGCTGGTCCTCCAGGATGCCGGGGCGGGTTTCCACGATCGTGCTGCCGTGATCGGTGGGGCCGGGTTTGAAGGTCTCCCCCGCCATCGCCTTCTTGATCCAGTACATCCCGTACTTCGCGTAGTCGTCGGCGGGCTGGGACACCGTGGCGTCGAGTTCGCCCTTGCGGATCGCGTCCAGCTCCTGCGGGATGCCGTCGTTGCTGACCAGCACCACGTGCCTGGGGTCGCCGACCGGGAACATCAGGTTCTTGCGCTGCAACGCCTGCAGGGTCGGCGCGAGGTACACCCCGCCCGCCTGCAGGTACACCGCCTTGATGTCCGGGTTCGAGGTCAGCAGGCCCTCCAGGCCCGACGCCGCCTTCTCCGCCTTCCACTCGGCGGGCACCTCGAGCACGGTCACCCCGGGGTACTTCGCCTTCATGCATTCGCGGAACGCCTCCGAGCGCTCCCGGCCGTTGACCGAGGCGAGGTCGCCCATGACCTGCACGACCTTGCCCTGGTTGACCTTCTCCCCGATCGCGTCGCACGCCTTGGTGCCGTACGCCTTGTTGTCCGCGCGCACGACGATGGCCACCTTGCCGCCCTCCGGCGCCACGTCCACCGCCACCACCGGCACGCCCTTGCGTTCGGCCTGGGCGAGCCCGGCCACCACGGCCGCCGAGTCCAGCGGGGTCACCACCAGCCCCTTGACGCCCTGGTTGAGCAGGTTGTTCAGATCGGTGATGAGCTTGGTCGGATCGCTGTTGGCGTTGACCGTGGGCAGCGCCTCGACACCCTGCTGCTGGGCCATCTTGGGCACGTAGTTGTTGTAGGACTGCCAGAACGGCGAGGTCAGCAGCGGCACGGTCGCGCCGACCTTGCCGCCCTGGCCACCATTGTCCGCGGCCGACTTGTCCTTTGTGGACCCACATCCGCTCACCGCGAGGGCGAGCACCGCGGCCGCCGTGACGGCCTGCAGCACCTTCTTCCGCACCGCATCCTCCTTGATGCCTCGGGCGTGTCAGTTCCGGGCCGGCCCGCGGGGTCGCAGGCCGTACATGCCGCCGTCGACGGCCAGGGTCGTGCCGGTCGTCGAACCGGACAGCGGGCTCGCCAGGTAGGCGATCGCGTTCGCCACTTCTTCCGCGGTGACCAGGCGGCCGATCGGCTGGCGCGCCTGGAGCGCGGCGCGTTCGGCCGCCGGATCGGCCGCGGCGTCGAGCAGGCGGCCGATCCAGGGCGTGTCGACCGTTCCGGGGCACACGCAGTTCACCCGGATCCGGTCCGGCAGGTGATCGGTGGCCATGGCCAGGGTCAGCGACAGCACGGCGCCCTTGCTGGCCGAGTACAGGGCGCGGTTCGGCAGCCCGGCCCAGGCCGCGATCGAGCACGTGTTCACCACGGCCGCGTGCTCCGACCGGCGCAGGTGCGGCAAGGCGGCGGCGCTCACCCGGGCCATGCCGACCACGTTCACGTCGAGCACCCGGTGCCACTCCTCGCCGGAGTTCGCGGCCACGTCGCCCTGCGCGCCGATGCCCGCGTTGTTGACCAGGACGTCGATCCCGCCGAACCGTTCGGCCACCGCGTCGATCGCGGCGGTGACCTCGTCGTCGTTCGTGACGTCGCAGCGGAACCCGGTGAGCGGCTCGGCCACCTCGGGCTCCCGGTCGAGCACCGCCACCGAGGCGCCGCGCGCGCTCAGGGTTTCCGCCGCCGCGCGGCCGATCCCGGAGGCGCCCCCGGTGACCACGGCGACCAGACCCGCGAAGTCGGTCATCGCGCTTCCTCCGTCCACTCTGGACCGTCCGGGTACCGGAAGCGGCGCAGCGTCGCGTCGTGCATCCGCGCGGAGAACCCGGGGGCGGTCGGGGCGAGATACCGGCCGTCGCGCACCACGGCCGGATCGGTGAAATGCTCGTGCAGGTGGTCGACCCATTCGATGGTCCGGTCGGCGTCGGTGCCGGAGACCGCGACGAAGTCGAACATCGACAGGTGCCGGACCATCTCGCACAGTCCGACCCCGCCCGCGTGCGGGCAGACCGGGACGCCGAATTTGGCCGCCAGCAACAGGATCGCCACGTTCTCGTTGATCCCGCCGACCCGGCACGCGTCCAGTTGCAGCACCGAGATCGCCTTCGCCTGCAGGAGCTGCTTGAAGATCACCCGGTTCTGCACGTGCTCCCCGGTGGCGACCCGGATCTCCCCGAGCGCCTCGGCGATCACCCGGTGCCCGAGCACGTCGTCCGGCGAGGTCGGTTCCTCGATCCAGTACGGTTCGTACGGCGCGAGCGCCCGCATCCACTCGATCGCGGTGCCGACGTCCCAGCGCTGGTTGGCGTCCACCGCGATCCGCACGCCCTTGCCGACGGTTTCCCGGGCCAGCTTCATCCGGCGCACGTCGTCGTCGAGATCGCCGCCCACCTTCAGCTTGATCATGTCGAAGCCGTCGGCGACCGCCTGCTTGGCGAGCCGGACCAGTTTGGCGTCGGCGTAGCCGAGCCAGCCGGGCGAGGTGGTGTAGGCGCGGTAGCCCTCGGCGAGCATCCGCGCGGTCCGCTCCGCGCGTCCCGGTTCGGCGGCGCGCAGGATGTCCAGCGCGTCCTGCTCGGTGAGCGCGTCGGTGAGGTAGCGGAAATCGACCAGCCCGGCTACCTGCTCCGGGCTCATCTCCGCCAGGAACCTCCACAGTGGACGATCCGCGCGCCGGGCCGCGAGGTCCCAGGCGGCGTTGACCACCGCGCCGATCGCCATGTGCGCGACGCCCTTCTCCGGGCCGAGCCAGCGCAACTGGCTGTCCCCGACCAGCGTGGCCGACAGCTCGGCGAGCGCGGCGGCGTCCTCGGGCACCGCCCGGCCGACCAGGTGCTCCCGCAACGCCCCGATCGCGGCGGCCTGCACGTCGTTGCCGCGGCCGATGGTGAAGGCCAGGCCGTAGCCGTCCGGACCGCCGTCGGTGTGCAGTACGACGTAGGCGGCCGAGTAGTCCGGGTCCGGGTTCATCGCGTCCGACCCGTCCAGCTCGCGGGAGGTCGGGAACCGGACGTCCAGGACCTCCATCCCGGTGATCCTCGCCATGTCAGGCCCGCCCGATGCGCTGGCGCTGGCGGCCGAGGCCGTCGATCTCCAGCTCCACGACGTCGCCGTCGCGCAGGTACGGCTTCGGTTCCGGCTGCCCGAGCGCGACGCCCTGCGGGGTGCCGGTGTTGATCAGGTCACCGGGACGCAGGACCATGAACTGGCTGAGATAGCGCACGATCTCGGCGACCGTGAAGATCATGTCCTTTGTGGACGAACCCTGCCAGGGCTTTCCGTTGACCCACAGCCGGAGCCCGAGCTCCTGCGGATCGGCGACCTCGTCCGCGGGCACCAGCCAGGGTCCCAGGGGGTTGAAGGTCTCGCAGGACTTGCCCTTGTCCCAGGTGCCGCCCCGCTCGAGCTGGAACTCGCGTTCGGACACGTCGTGCGAGAGCACGTACCCGGCGACGCAGGCCAGCGCCTCCTCCGGTCCGGACAGGTACCGCGCGGTGCGGCCGATGACCACGCCGAGTTCGACCTCCCAGTCGGTGCTGGTCGAGCCGCGCGGGACGAGCACGGTGTCGTACGGACCGACGACGACGTCCGGCGCCTTCAGAAACACGACCGGTTCGTCCGGAAGCGGGGCGCCGGTCTCCGCCGCGTGCCCGCGGTAGTTCAGCCCGATGCAGACGATCTTCCCCGGCCGCGCCAGCGGCGGGCCGACGCGGGACCGGCTGCCGTCGCCGGGTTCACCGGGGACCTCGTCCAGTTCCCCGCGCCGCAGCGCCTCCCGGACCCGCGCCACGCCGTCCGCCGCGAGGAACGCGCCGTCGAGATCGGCGGTGAGCGGACTCAGGTCGTGGAGCGTGCCGCCATCGGCACGGACGAAGGGACGTTCGCTTCCCGGTTCACCGAGACGCAGCAGGTGCACGGAGATTCCTCCCGCCAGGTCGGAGCAGACATCCGATGTATAGCGCACCTGACGTGAGGAATCTAGGGGCCTTGGTCGAGTCGTAACCCCACAACGCCCAAATTGGTCAGATCAGTTCTTTCTGGAACCAGTGCTCCGCGTACTTGTCGTCGTTGAACGGCTCGACCTCGGCATACCCGTGCTTGGCGTAGAGGGCGCGCGCCTCGACGAGATCGTCGCGGGTGTCCAGCCGGATCCTGGCGACCCCCAGTTCCCGCGCGGCCGCCTCGGCGGCGTCGAGGAGCCGCGAACCGCCGCCGCGCCCGCGCGCGTCGGCGCGGACGAACATCCGGGTCAGCTCGGCGAGTTCCGGAGCGACCAGCCGCAGGCCGACGCAGCCGACGATCCGGCCCGCGTGCCGGGCCGCCAGGAAGACCCCGGTCGGCGGCACGAGGTCGTCGCTGGGATCCTCGGCCAGGGCCGTGTCGATCTCCCGCTCGGTCGCCGGCCGCCCGTAGTACCGGCTGGCCACGTCGTCGAAGTAGTCCCGCAGCACCGCGCGGGCGTCGGCGTGGTCGATCGGCAGCGGGGCGATGGTCGGAGTTCGCACGGAAACATCATCACCGACCGCGTCCAGCGATTTATCCGGTGCGCAGGGCGAGCAGCGCACCCAGCCCCAGCTCCACGATGGCCTCCAGGTTCTCGCGGTCCACGTGCAGGATGAAGTCGCCGGGTTCCCCGAAGTAGAGGGTCACGCAGTTGTTCTCCCGATCGACCTCGAACCGCTTGGCGACCTCGCCGCCCAGCTCCACCCAGGTTTCCACCGACACACCAGTCTGCGCATACAACGACATGACTGTCCCCTCTCGCGAAGCCTGGATAAGGTCGGGTCGCGAAAGCCCGACCGTCGCCAGTAAAATGAGGTTACGGCGACAGTCGGCCTTAAGCTACCGTCCATCGGGTGACGGCGGTCCGTAACGAGAGGTCGGGACGATGGCACAGGCTCGCCAGACGTTCGAACGTCGGCAACTCGGTCTCACCCTGCGCCGCCTGCGCGAACGCGCCGGAAAAACCCAGCAGGCCGCGGCCAACGCGATCGGGAAGGTGCGCTCGCGGGTGGTCCAACTGGAGGAGGGTACGGCTACCGCCAGTCAGGGCGATCTGACCAAACTCCTCGACTTCTATCGCGTGACCGACGAAGCCGAACGTCAGACCGTGCTCGACTTCGGCGTGCAGACACGGAAACGTCAACGGCGCGGACCACACCACGACCTGCTTCCGGACGCATATCAGCGATTCGCCGATCTGGAGGCCAGCGCCTCCGAGATCAACAGCGCGGAACCGGGCATCATCCCGGGCTTGCTCCAGTCACCGAGCTACGTGCGCGCCCTGTTCGCCGAGGCCGAAGGGGTGCTTTGGGAACACGGCGCCAAGGAAGCGGCCGAGCGACTGGAGTTCCGCCTCAACCGGCAGAACCGCATCTGGGACGCCCCGAACCAGCCGATCATGCGGTTCGTGATCAGCGAGGACGCCGTGCGCGCGAACATGGGCCCCGGCGTCATGCGCGAACAGATGGAGCACATACTGTCCCTGCTGAACGAACGTCCAATGTTGACGGTCCGGATACTCCGGACGGATACCTACGGCAACCCGATCCGAGGAGGCGGTTTCCAGGTCTTCGACTTCGGCAGCCGGGGGAGGCCAATCGGCCTGGCGACGAATTCGTTCGGCCCCTCGACGTACTTCGACGACGTGAACGAAGTCGCCCAGATGCTGCGCGCGTTCCACCGAATCTGGGAACTGTCCCTGAGCCGGGAGGAAACCCGGAACCTGATCGAGCACATCGCCAAGGAGCAGTGAGTGGAAGCTGGTTGGTTCAAGAGCACACACAGCACCACCAAGAACGACAGTTGTGTGGAAGTGCGGTTCATCGCCACCGCGGTCGAGGTACGCGACACGAAGGACCGCCCAGGAGGAACGCTTTCGTTCGCTTCGGCGGCGTGGCGGGGCTTGCTCGAATCCACGAAGTCCGGTCGCGCCGGCCTCCGGTAGCTCAGACCAGGCCGCGTTTGGCGGCGAGCATCACCACGCGCTGGTAGGCGGGGCCGAGGATCCGGGGCAGTGCGTCGACCACGTACGCGTCCGCGCCGATCAGGATCTTCGGGCGGCGGCGGGCCACCCCGCGCAGGATGACCTTGGCCGCCGTCTCCGGGGAGGTACGCGCGATCCGGTCGAAGCTGCGGGCGAGATCCTTGACGTCGTAGCCGGAGGTCGCCCGGCTGTCCCGGGCGATGTTGGTCCGGATCCCGCCGGGGTGCACGCAACTGACGCCGACCGGGTGCTTGGCGATGATCATCTCCTGGCGCAGCGCCTCGGTGAAGCCGCGGACCGCGAACTTCGTGGCGTTGTAGGCGCCCTGGGTCGGCACCGAGATGAACCCGAAAACGCTCGAAATGTTGACCAGGTACCCGTCGCCCGAGGAGATCAGGTGCGGCAGGAACGCCTTGGTCCCGTGCACCACACCCCAGAAGTTGATGCCGAAGATCCATTCGAGCTGTTCGAAGTCCAGCCGCTCGACCGTGCCGGTCATCGCCACCCCGGCGTTGTTGACCACCAGGTTGACCCCGCCGAAGTGCTCGGCGACCTCGTCGGCGTGCGCCAGCACGGCACCTCGATCGGCGACGTCGAGCTGGTAGGACTTGGCCTCCGCTCCGGCCTTCTCCGCGTGGGCGGCGGTGTCGGCGGCGCGGGCGGCGTCCACATCGGACAGCGCGAGCCGGGCTCCCCGGGCGGCCAGGTCCAGCGCGAGGGCCCGGCCGATGCCCGATCCGGCCCCGGTGATCACGGCGACCTTGCCCGCGAAGTTCTGCATACCCGCACCTCTCGCCAATATGAGATACCAGTGGTATCTGTTACCTGTCAGTACTATCCGGCCCAGGACACCGCGGTGTCAACCGGGAGAAGGAGCGCTCATGGCATCCGATCACGACCTCGTGCTCTTCGGCGCCACCGGGTTCACCGGCGCGCTGACCGCCGAATACCTCGCCCGCAACGCGCCCTCGACCTGCCGGTGGGCGCTGGCGGGCCGCAACCGGGCCAAGCTGGAGGCGCTGCGCACCCGGCTGGCCGGGATCAATCCGAACCTCGCCGAGCTGCCGCTGCTGCACGCCGACGTCACCGATCCCGGTTCGCTGCGCGAGGTCGCCGGTGCGGCGAAGGTCGTGGTCACCACCGTCGGCCCGTACAGCCTCTACGGCGAACCGCTGGTGGCCGCGTGCGCGGAGACCGGCGCCGCCTATCTCGACCTGTGCGGCGAACCAGAGTTCGTGGACCGGATGTACCTGCGCCACAACGCCCGGGCGCGGGAGAGCGGCGCGCGGCTCGTGCACGCCTGCGGCTTCGACTCGATTCCCTACGACCTCGGCGTGTTCTACACGGTCAAGCAGCTGCCCAAGGACGTGCCGCTGCGGGTCCGGGGCCAGGTGCGGGTGGCGGGCCAGTTCTCCGGCGGCACGTTCTCCTCCGCGCTGGCCGCCGCGGCCCGCCCGGTGGCCATGGTGCGGGCCGCGAAGGAACGCTCCCGAACCGAGCCGCGTCCGGCGGGCCGGAAGGTCCACGTCCCGCTCGGCAAACCGCACCGCGACCCGGACACCGGGCACTGGCTCGTCCCGCTGCCGACGATCGACCCGCAGGTCGTGGGCCGCTCGGCCGCGGCGATCGATGCCTACGGGCCGGACTTCACCTACACCCACTACGCCGCGGTCAAACGCCTGGCGACCATCGCGGCCGGTGCGGCCGGGCTGGGCCTGGTCGCCGTGCTCGCGCAGATCCCGCCGGTCCGCGACGCGCTGTCGAAGATCCGGAAACCGGGCGACGGGCCCAGCGAGGAACGGCGGGCGAAGTCCTGGTTCAAGGTCCGGTTCCTCGGCGAGGGCGGCGGGAAGCGCGTGGTCACCGAGGTCGCCGGGGGCGATCCGGGGTACGGCGAGACCGCGAAGATGCTCGGCGAATCCGCGTTGTGCCTCGCCTTCGACGACGTGCCCGCGACCTCGGGGCAGGTCACCCCCGCCGCGGCGATGGGCGACGCGCTGCTCGCCCGGCTGGTCGACGCGGGCATCGTGTTCCGCCTGGTGCGCTGATCGGCAATAGGAGACCTTCCCCCTGGGGTCGTGAGGGTTCCGACCGGTTCTAACCGGCCTGACCACTCACGACCCCCAGACTTGGTTCCCATACAAGAGACGGTGACCGGTCTGGGCGTGCAGGCGCCAGCGGGAACCCCGCCCGCGGCGAGTCCCTCGTTCCGGTCGCGCGTGTTCCCCGTTCCGGTAGCCCGAGTTCCCCGTTCCGGTACCCGGAGGACACCACTGTGGCTTTCGGGGCGTTGAAGGTACCGAATGTCGCATTGGGCAACCTCCGAGCACCACCACCGGCGCGGTGTCGCACTTTGTCGGCCAAGTGCGGCTCATCGAACGGAAACGCCAAGTCACCAGTAGGCGACCAAATGAGAGCCCGCTCTAACCGGCCCAAACGCTCACGCCCCCCAGCACCCGGCTCCCTTGCGCAAGAAGGTAGCTAGGGCTCTTTCCGAGCCTGATCGGCGACCCGGCGCTCGTAGTCCGCGCGCCCGGCGGGATCGACCGAGGTGAGCGCGCGGTTGTCCCCGATCAGGTTGCGGCCCAGGCTCATCACCGGCTCGGGAACGATCGCGGCCAGCAGGTCCCAGCCCGCCAGGAAACCCGGCACCGGGATCTCCGCCCGGCGCGTCCGGCAGCTGCGCACCACCGCCGCCGCGATGTCCTCCGGATCGACCGTGGGCATGCCCTTGCCGAGCGGCACCCCGGACGCCAGCCCGGTGCGCACGGCACTGGGCAGCACCGCGCTCACGCTCACCCCGGTGCCCGCGTACTCGCGGCGCACCGCGGCGGTCAGCCCGACCGCGGCGAACTTGCTCGCGTTGTACACGGCCATCCCGGGAATCGGGATCTTCCCGGCCATCGAGGCGATGTTCACGACGTGCCCGCGCCCGCGCGCGATCATGCCCGGCAGCACCAGCCGCAGGCCGTGGATCAGGCCCCAGACGTTGACGTCCAGCGTGGTGGCGCTCAGCGCGTCCGGCTCCTCCAGGAACCCGCCCAGCGGCATCACGCCCGCGTTGTTCACCAGCACGTCGATCCGGCCGAACTCCCCGAGCACCGCGTCGGCGAACCCTCCGAACGACTCGCGGTCCCGCACGTCCAGCGGATACGCCCGCGCCGCGGTGCCGATGGACTTCGCCGCCTCCTCGGCCACCGCCACGTCCAGGTCGCCGAGGGCGACGGTCGCGCCGCGGGCGGCGAAGGCCTCGGCGGTGGCGCGCCCGATGCCCCGGCCGCCCCCGGTCACCGCCACGACCGCGCCGTCCAGTTCGATGGCCGGGTACCTGCCGCGGAAGAGTGCCATTACGACGCCGTCCTTTCGAGTTCCGCGTGCGCGTGCACGGTGTAGTCGGCGGGATCGAACGCGCTGATCCTCGCGCGCATCCGGCCGGTCGACCAGGGCCAGCTGAAACTGTTGCGGCCGTTGGCATCCAGGTAGTAACTCGAGCAACCGCCGGAGTTGTACACGGTTCGCGGCAGCGCGCGCTGCACCTCGTCGTTGAAGGCGCGCTGCACCTCGGGGCGGACTTCGACCGCTGCCCAGCCGCGCGCCAGGATCTGGCGCACCGCGTCGATCGTGTAGGCGAGCTGGGCCTCCAGGATCATGAACGCCGAGGAGTGCCCGGTGCCCAGGCTCGGGCCGAGCAGCAGGAAGGCGTTCGGGAAGCCGGTGACCGTGGTGCCCAGGTACGCCTGCGGGCTCCCCTGCCAGTGGTCGTCGAGGCTGCGCCCGGCCGCGTCGAAGACCTTGCTCGCCACCGGCATGTCGAGGATGTGGAAACCGGTGCCGAAGATGATCGCGTCCACTTCGGACTCCCGCCCGTCGGCGCCGACCACCCGGCTGCCCCGGATCTCGCGCACGGCCGTCGTGTGTACGTCCACATTGGACTTCGTGAGCGAGCGGTAGTAGGTGTTCGACATCAGCAGGCGCTTGCAGCCGAGGGTGTAGTCCGGGGTCAGCGCGCGGCGCAGGTCCGGATCGCGCACGGTCAGCCGGAGGTGGGCCAGGCCGATCCGCTGCACCTGGCGCAGGATCCACGGGTGCCGGAAGCCGACGCCGAGCGCCTCCATCCCGGCGTATTCGGCGGCGCGCAGGGCGCGTTGCGCGGCGGGGAACCGCCGCAGCAGCCAGCGTTCGGCGCGCGGGACGTAGTGGTCGGGTTTGGGCAGCACCCACTGCGCGGTGCGCTGGAACAGGTGCAGCCGGCCGACGGCGGGCTGGATCTCCGGCACGAACTGCACGGCCGAGGCGCCGGTGCCGACCACGGCCACGCGTTTGCCGGTGAGGTCGTAGTCGTGGTTCCAGCGGGAGGAGTGGAACACCTCGCCGGGGAACTCGGCGAGCCCGGGCAGGTCGGGAATCTTCGGTTCGTGCCACGGCCCGGTCCCGGCGATCACGATCCGCGCGGTGAACTCGCCCCGGGTGGTGCGGAGTTCCCACAGTTTCCGGCGGTCGTTCCACTGCGCGCGGGTGACCTCGGCGCCGAACCGCAGATGCGGGGTGACCCCGTGGCGTTCCGCGGTCGCGCGCAGGTAGGCGCGGATCTCCGGCTGCTTCGCGAACGCGCGGGTCCATTCCGGGTTCGGCGCGAACGAGTACGAGTACAGCGCCGACGGCACGTCGCAGGCGCAGCCGGGATACGAGTTGTCGCGCCAGGTGCCGCCCGGTTCGGCGGCCTTCTCCAGCACGGCGAAGTCGGTGATCCCGGCCTGGCGCAGGCGGATCGCGGCGCCGATGCCGGAGGCGCCCGCCCCGATGACGAGGACCGCGAAGTGTTCGGTAGCCATGTTTCGAAGACTAGCAGTATCTCAGTACCGACGGTAGGTGTAACGTAGCACCAGAAAGACCGGCGGTATCCCGATACCGGAGGCGCCGTCCGCATAGAGTGGTCGCCATGGCCAGACTCACCCGTGCCGAAAGCCAGGCCCGCACCCGCGAGCAACTCGTCGCGACGGCCAAGGAACTGTTCCTGCGCGACGGCTACTCCGTGACGTCCCTGGAGAAGGTGGCCGACGAGGCCGGGTACTCCAAGGGCGCGGTTTACTCCAACTTCCGCAACAAGGACGAGCTGTGCCTGGCCGTGCTCGACCGCATCCACGACGAGCAGGCGGCGATGATGGCCGAATCGCTCACCGGCGCCGAGGGGATGGACGGGCTGCTGGCCGCCTTCCAGTCCTGGGCGGAACGCAGCATCGGCGACGAGGCGTGGACCGCGCTGGAGGTCGAGTTCGCCACCAACGCCCGGCACGATCCGCACGTCCGGCACGAGCTGGCCACCCGGGACAAGGCGATCCGGGACCTGATCGCCGGGCTGGTGACCTCCTACGCCGAGCAGTTCTCCCTCGAGCTCCCGATGTCCCCGCAGGACCTGGCGACCGCGCTGCTCAGCCTCGGCATCGGCCTCGGCGTGCAGCGGGCCATCGACCCGAGCATCCCGGTCAACGTCCTCCCGGACGTCATCCGCCTCTTCGCCCGCCCGACCCGGAACTGACCCGGAAGTGCGCGCGCTTCCGGGTCAGGCCGAGGCGGCGGCGCGGAGGGCGGCTTTGGCGATCTTGCCCGCCGGGGTGAGCGGCAACTCGGTCGCGATCTCCAGTTGCTTGGGCGCCTTGTAGTCGGCGAGGCGGGCCCGGCAGAAGTCGATCAGCTCCTCGGGGTCCGCGGTCTCGCCGGGTTTCAGCACCACGTAGTACCGCCCGATCTCGCCGAGCACCGGGTCCGGCACGCCGATCCCGGCGGCCATCGCGACCGCGGGATGCGCGGTCAGCACGTTCTCGACCTCCACCGGGTACACGTTGTACCCGCCCTGCAGGAACATCTCCTTCTTCCGCCCGCGCAGCACGAGGTGCCCGTCCGGTTCGAGCGCGACCATGTCGCCGGTGGCCAGCCAGCCGCCGGGCAGGAAGGTCTCGGCGCTCTCCTCGGGAAGATCCCAGTAACCCCGGGCGACCCCGGGGCCGCGGACGTGCAGTTCGCCCTCTCCCCCGGCGGTGACCTCGCGCCCCTCGAGGTCGACGACCCGCACTTCGACCCCGGCGACCGGGGTGCCGAGCGTGCGCGAAACGGTGGCCAGATCGTCGCCGGGCGCGCTGAGCACGCAGCCGCCGGAAACCTCGGACAGGCCGTACAGGTTCGACAACCGCGCCCCGGGGAACCGCTCCGCCATCTGCACGCACAGCGCGGGATCGGCGTTCGAGCCGCCGACCAGCGCGATCCGCACCGAACTCACGTCCGTCCCGGCGAATTCCGGCCGCGCGAAGGCGAGCGTGAACATCGTCGGCACCCCGCCGAAAACGGTCACCCGGTGCTCGGCGATCGTCCGCACCGCCTCCGCCGGAACGAACGCGGGCAGCAGCACCACCGAACCGCGGGCCACCAGGGAAGCGGCGATCGTGCAGGTGATCCCGCCGACGTGGTTGAGCGGCATGGCCCCGATGAACACCTCGTCCGGCCCCATGTCCAGCCGTTCGGCCTGACCGCGCGCGGCGGCGAGCATGCTGCCGTGGGTGAGCACCGCGCCCTTCGGCCGCCCGGTGGTGCCGGAGGTGTAGAGGATGACCGCCGGGGTGTCCGGGCCGACGCCGGATTCGGCCGCGCGCAGGGCTTCGGCGTCCACCGGCGACTTGGCGAGTTCGTCGAACTCCGCGCCCAGGGTGATGACGTGCTCGACCGAGGGGACGCGGTCGCGGAAACCCGCGTAGAAGGCGGCGAAGTCGAAGTCCGGCAAGGCCGGGACGGTGACCACGGCCCGCGCCCCGGACTGGTTGAGCATGTATTCCAGCTCGGTCTCCCGGTAACGCGGGTTCAGGGTGACCACGACGAGGCCGATCCGGGTGGCGCCGAAGAACAGCGCGAGCCATTCCGGCTGGTTCGGCGCGGAAACCGCGATCCGGTCCCCCGGCCGGAGCCCGAGCCCCAGCAGACCGGACGCCACCCGGGCGCTCAGGCGCTCCATTTCCCCGAAAGTGCACGCACTTTCCGGGGTCAGGCGCAGGAACGGGCGGTCGCCGTCGGTGCGCGCGGCGGCGGCCAGTTCGCCGGGGAACGTCCCGGGGTCGGTCATCGATGTCTCCCTAACAGGTCCTCGGCGGTCAGCGTGTTGATCACCCGCTCGGCTTCGATACCGCATTCGGTGGCGCGCGCACAACCATAGGGCTGCCAGGCGAGCTGGCCCGGCGCGTGCGCGTCGGAGTCGATCGCGAACTCGCAGCCGAGTTCCGCGGCCAGGCGCAGCAGGCGGCGCGGCGGGTCGAGCCGCTCCGGCCGCGAGTTGATCTCCACGGCCACCCCGTTGTCCCGGCAGGCGGTGAAAACCCGTTCGGCGTCGAACTCCGATTCGGGACGCCCCTTGCCGGTCACCAACCGGCCGGTGCAGTGCCCGAGCACGTCCACCCGCGGATTGGCCACCGCCGCGAGCATGCGCGCGGTCATCTCCGCGGCGGGCATGCGCAGCTTGGAATGCACGCTCGCCACCACGAAATCCAGTTCCGCCAGCAGATCGTCGTCCTGGTCCAGGGCGCCGTCGTCGAGGATGTCCACCTCGATCCCGGTGAGGACGCGGAACGGCGCGAGTTCGGCGTTGAGCCCGGCCACCACCTCGAGCTGGCGCCGCAGTCGCTCGGCGGACAACCCGTTCGCGACGGTCAGCCGCGGCGAATGGTCGGTGAGCACCATCCATTCGTGCCCGAGTTCCCGGGCCGCCTCGGCCATTTCGGCGATCGGGCTGCCGCCGTCGGACCAATCCGAATGCGTGTGGCAGTCACCGCGCAGCGCGGCCCGCAACGCGCCGCCGTCGGGCAGTTCGGGGCTGCCGCGGTCGACGAGTTTCTTCAGGTATTCCGGTTCCCGCCCGGCGAGCACGTCGTCGATGACCGCCGCGGTGGCCTTGCCGATCCCGCTCAGCGCGGTCAGCGTGCCCGCGCGGGCGCGTTCGGCCAGTTCCCCCTCGGGCAGCGCGTCCACCACCGACGCGGCCCGCCGGAACGCCCGCACGCGGTAGGTGGGCTCGCCCGCCCGTTCCAGCCGGAAGGCGATCTGGCGCAACGCTCGTGCCGGGTCCATACGGCTCATCTTTCGCGGTGTGGCAGGGCGTGCAACTCGACGCCGGTCAGTTTTCCCGCCTCGATCCGCGCGGTGAGGTACGTGTGGTCCGGCTGGCGGCGGCGGTCGGTCGGCGAACCGGGGTTGAGCAGCCGGAGCCCGTTCGGCGTCACGGTGTCCCAGGGGATGTGGCTGTGCCCGAAGACCAGCACGTCGGTGTCCGGGAAAGCGCGGTCGCAGCGCTGTTCCCGGCCCTTCGCGGCGCCGGTCTCGTGCACCACGGCCAGCCGGACGCCGTCGAGTTCGGCGGTGGCCACCTCGGGCAGCCGGGCACGCAGGTCCGGGCCGTCGTTGTTGCCGTACACCCCGATCACCCGCCGGGACCGGGCTTCGAGTTCGTCGAGCAGCGCGACCTCGACCCAGTCACCCGCGTGCACCACGACGTCGGCGGCCTCGGCCTGGTCCCAGACCTCGCCGGGCAGTGCGCGGGCCCGCTTGGGCAGATGCGTGTCCGCGATCAGCAACAAGCGCATGGTTACGAGCCTATGGCACCGAGGATCCGCCGCAGGAAGTCGTCGATGTGCGCGCGCAGCAGGTCCGCCGCGCCGTCGGCGTCGCCCTTCCTGGCCGCGGCCAGCACCGCCTTGTGCTCGTTCCACTCCTTGCGCCAGCTCGGATTGGACTCCCAGCCGACCACGCTGATCAGCGCCGCCCGGTCCTTCAGATCGTCCAGGATGCTGATCAGCAAAGGATTTCCGCAGCCGCGGTAGAGCGCGCGGTGGAACCGCCGGTTCAGCAGGCTCAACTCGGCCCGGTCGCGGGCGGTGATCGCCGCGGAGGCGTCCTTCAGGACCTCGGCCGCCTCGTCGAGCAGTGCCGGATCCTTCGCCGCGACCGACCGGCGCACGGCCTCCGGCTCCAGCACGAGCCGCACGTCGTAGACGGCCCGGGCCAGCTCGGCGTCCACCACGCACACCGAGGCGCCCTTGTACGGGCTGAAGGTGACCAGCCCCGAGTTCGACAGCACCTTGAGCGCCTCGCGCACCGGGGTCTTCGACACCCCGAGCAGCTGCGCGAGCTCCGCCTCGACCAGCGGTTGACCGGGGTGGAGTTCCTTGGCCAGGATGCGGCGACGGATCTCCTCCAGCACCACCTCGGTGCGAGAGGCGGGCAGGCTGAATGTCGGTGACATCGTCTTCTCCGGATCGGCGGCCGTGCACGGATCGTAGGAGGAATCTACACGTTCCGTGTTCACGAACGGTACCGAGCGCCGGTTGTTGAAATATCATATATCAGATGCCCTATCCTCGATCCCCGCCGACCTGCCGTGAGGACGTGCCGATGATGCGACCGGAAGAGCTGCGCAGCCACCGCTGGTACGGCGGCGAGGAGTTGCGGAACTTCAGCCACCGCACGCGCAGCCGCCAGCTCGGGCTCAATCCCGAGGAGCACCTCGGCAAACCGGTGATCGGCATCCTGAACACCTGGGGCGAGATCAACCCGTGCCATATGCACCTGCGGGAACGCGCCGAACAGGTCAAGCGCGGGGTGTGGCAGGCGGGCGGGTACCCGGTGGAGTTCCCGGTGGCCACGCTGTCCGAGACGTTCCAGAAGCCGACGCCGATGCTGTACCGGAACCTCCTGTCGATGGAAACAGAGGAGATCCTGCGCTCCTACCCGCTCGACGGCGCGGTGCTGATGGGCGGCTGCGACAAGACCACGCCCGCGCTGCTGATGGGCGCGGCGAGCGCGGACCTCCCGGTGATCTTCGTACCGGCCGGGCCGATGCTGCGGGGGCACTGGCGGGGCGAGCCGCTCGGCAGCGGCACCGATATGTGGAAGTACTGGGACGACCGGCGGGCCGGGCTGATCGGCGACGCGGAACTGGCCGAACTGGAATGCGGTCTGGCCCGCTCCCCCGGCCACTGCATGACCATGGGCACCGCGTCCACCATGACCTCGGTGGCCGAGGCGCTCGGGCTCACCCTGCCCGGTGCCGCGTCCATCCCGGCCGTCGATTCGGCGCACCACCGGATGGCGGCGGCCAGCGGAGCCCGGATCGTGAAGATGGTGTGGGCGGAGCTGACCATCTCCCGGGTGCTCGACGGGCGCGCCTTCGCCGACGCGATCACCGCGGTCCTCGCGCTCGGCGGTTCGACGAACGCGCTCATCCACCTCATCGCGATGGCCGGGCGGAGCCGGATCCCGCTGTCCCTGGACGATTTCGACGCGGCCGCCCGGCAGGTTCCGGTGCTGGCGAACATCCGGCCCGGCGGGGCGTACCTGATGGAGGACTTCTACTACGCGGGCGGGCTGCGCGGCCTGCTCTCGCGGCTGACCGATCTGCTGCACACCGATCGGATCACCGTGTCCGGCCAGACCTTCGGCGAAACCCTGGCCACCGCGCGGGTGCACGACGACGACGTCATCCGGACCCGCGACAACCCGGTCGCCGCCGAGGGCGGGATCGCCGTGCTGCGCGGCAACCTGGCCCCGGGCGGCGCGGTGATCAAACACCTCGCGGCCGAGCCGAAACTGCTGTGGCACACCGGGCCCGCCGTGGTGTTCGAGGACTACGGCGACCTCAGGCACCGGATCAACGATCCCGCGCTGAGCATCACCGGGGACTCGGTGCTGGTGCTGCGCGGATCCGGTCCGCTCGGCGGCCCGGGCATGCCCGAGTACGGCATGCTGCCGATCCCGGATCACCTGCTGGCCAAGGGAGTTCGGGATCTGGTGCGGATCTCGGACGCCCGGATGAGCGGTACCTCGTTCGGCGCCTGCGTGCTGCACGTGGCGCCGGAGTCCCACGTCGGCGGGCCGCTCGCGCTGGTCCGCGACGGCGACCTGATCACCCTCGACGTACCGGGCCGCGCGTTGCGGCTGGAGGTCGACGGCGCCGAACTCGACCGGCGCCGCGCCGGGTGGCGGCCGCCGGCGCCGAGGTTCGAGCGCGGCTACGGCGCGTTGTACACCGAACACGTCACCCAGGCCGACGCGGGGTGCGACTTCGACTTCCTGGCCCGCGCGGGAACCAACCCGGAGCCGGACGCCCGATAGGTCGCCCGTATCTTGAGCCGGTAAGTGCGAATCGTCCGTTGTGACGTGGAGGGTTGAGTTTTGCCGCAGGGACCCGCCTGGCCCGAATCGCATTCCGAACAGACCGACGTGCTGCCCGTCGTCACGATGCGGCCGCCCGAACCCGCCCCGGAGCCCCCGGCGCGGCGCCGCAACCTGCGGCGGGCGGGCATCATCGGCGGTTCGGTCCTCGGTGTCTTCGCCGTGCTCTACGGCATCGATCTGCTGGTCAGCCAGGGTGACGTGCCGCGCGGGGTGACCGTGGCCGGGGTCGACGTGGGCGGGACCGAACGGTCCGCCGCCGAGCAGCGGTTGCGCCGGGAGATCGAACCGCGGCTGACCCAGCCGGTGCAGGTCAACGCCGGTGACGTGCAGGCGACGCTGGCCCCCGCGAACGCCGGGCTGGCACTGGACTGGCCCTCGACGCTGGACCAGGCGGGCAGCCAGCCGCTCAACCCGTTCACCCGGATCGCCTCGTTCTTCGCCAGCCGGGAGGTCGGCGTGGTCACCCACGGCGACAGCGGGAAGCTCGGCGCGGCCATCGCGGCCCTGCGCCCGCAGATCGACCGTGACCCGATCGAGGGAAATATCCGGTTCGAAAACGGGACCCCGCTCCCGGTGGAACCCAAGCAGGGCCAGAAACTGGACACCGAGGGCGCGGCCAAGGCCGTGCTGGCCGACTGGGCCTCCGGCAAACCCGTGGAACTGCCGGTGGCCGTCACCCCGGTGCGGACGTCCCCGGAGGCCGTGCACACCGCCCTGGAACAGATCGCCAAGCCCGCGGTGTCGGCGCCGGTGCTCATCCGCGGCGAGGGCAAGGACGCGACCCTGGAGCCCAAGCACATCGGCGCCGCGCTGTTCTTCGATCCGGCCGACGGGGGCGCGCTCGCGCCGCGGATCGACCAGGGCAAGGTCGTCGAGGCCGCCGGTCCGCAGCTGAAGTCCACCGAGAAGGAGGGCAAGGACGCGGAAATCGTCTTCACCGGCGGGAAACCGACCGTCGAACCGTCCGAGGACGGCAAGGCGATCAACTGGGAACCGAGCCTCGCGCCGATGCTGGAGGTGCTCAAGCGCTCCGACGCCCGGGAACTCAAGGCGCAGTACGCGGTGAAACCGGCCAAGGTCACCACCGACCAGGCCAACCAGCTCGGCATCAAGGAAGTGATCGGCGAGTTCACCACCGGCGGATTCGCCCCCGACTCCGGCACCAATATCCACGTGGTCGCGCAGAAGGTCGACGGCGCGATCGTCAAACCGGGGGAAACGTTCAGCCTCAACGGGTTCACCGGTCCGCGCGGCACCGCCCAGGGCTACGTCGAGGCGGGCGTGATCGAGAACGGCGCCCCGGCGCGCGAGGTCGGCGGCGGCATCTCCCAGTTCGCGACGACCCTGTACAACGCCTCCTACTTCGCCGGGATGAAGGACGCCGGCCACAAGGAACACAGCTACTACATCAGCCGCTATCCCGCGGCGCGCGAGGCGACCGTGTTCCAGAGCCCGAGCGGCGCCAGCGTGATCGATCTGAAGTTCACCAACGACGGGCCGACCGGGGTGGCCATCCAGACCGTCTGGTCGCCGTCGTCGATCACCGTGAAGCTGTGGGGAACCAAGCGGTACAACGTCGAATCCGTGCCGGGCGCGCGGTCGAACCCGAGCGAACCGCAGACGAAACCGGGCCCCGCGGAGAACTGCCACGCGTCGAACGGCGCGCCGGGCTTCACCGCCACCGACACCCGGGTCCTGCGCGACGTCGCCACCGGCCGGGAGGTCCGCCGCGACACCCGGACCGTCAAGTACAACCCCCAGCCCAAAATCACCTGCCCGTAGCGGGCGGGGTTTCCGGAAGCGCACCTTCTTCAGCCGCGAAAGATAAGACCCCCGGCGTCTACAGTAGGGGAGGTAAACGCCGGGGGCGGTGCCGGCTGAGGGGGGGAGTGCCGGCTCGCGTCAGGCTACGGAGTGCAACTGTCACCTCGCTGTCACCTCAAGACGGCGATTCCGCGCCGGTGACATGCGATTCTTTGCGGCGAACGCTTACGGACGGTTCAGCGTTTCCAGGCGCGCCGCCACCCCGTCCAGGCACCGCTGCACCGCGTAGTCGTAGACGTCGGCGCCGTAGTTCGCCCGCTGGTCGGGGTCGTTGACCAGTTCGTAGACCCGGGCGCCCATCAGGGCCAGGCCCGGCAGCTCCGTGTTGTCCCGGTGCGCGATCCAGGCTTCCACGGTGCGCTGGGTGACCTTCTCGTCCCGCGCCGCGCGGTCGTCCTCCACCGCCACGTGCTGGCAGGCGACGCTGAGCAGCAGGGTGTACACCCGCGGGCTTTCCGCCCCGAACCCCGCGCGTTGCAGGATGCGCACGCCGCGGTCGATCGTCGGGCCCGCCGCGGTCAGCGACGGGCCGTGGATCGACAACCGGCGCGCCACCCCGGGATAGCAGCGCAGCACCTCGCGCAGTTCGGCCAGCAGCACGGAAAACCACTCCCGCCACGGCAGTTCTTCGGCCGGGAGCGGGAACATCAGCAGGGCCCGGTCGATGACCGCGGCCACTACCGCCTCGCGATCACCGACGTGGTGGTAGACGACCGCCGGATAGGCGTCCACCGCGGCTGCGAGCTGGCGCAGCGTCCAGTTCTCCAAACCGTGTTCCGCGGTCAGCCGCAATGCGGCGTCGACGATCCGTTCCGGCGTGACCGCGGGCAGACCTGCCGCATGCCGCGACCGCGGACGACCGGGCACCGACGCGGACATCGCCATGCCGGGAACAGTAGTGGTTTCCGCCCGATTGTTGCCAATGTGCCAGGTTCGGATATCGACCTGTCACTTGTTCTCCACCATCACGAGGTGAGGGCCAGCGGCCGCTCCCGTGCCACGGCCCGGTCCCGCTGCCCGGTGGCCAGCGGCATGCGCAACCGGCAGACCACCGCCGAGGTCGCGCGGCTGAGATGGCGGGCGACCACGGTGCCCCGCCGGTTCTTCAGCATGCGTTCCCACAACCGCGCGGGCTGCACCTCGCCGACGAGCACGATTACCCGTTCCGCGGACAGGCTCCGCACATAGCGGGCCAGCGGCGGACCCAGTTCGCGTTGCCGGGATTCCAGCAGTACCAACGGAACTTCCGGTCGCCACTGCAACCACCGTTCCTGCATCGCGGCCGCCTCGGCACGTTCGTCCGGAAAGGACACATGCACCGCGATCACCTTGTGCCCCATGCCCAACGCGGTGGACAGCAGTTCCGAAGCGAGCCGCGTGATCGCCACGACCGGCACCACGACAACGGTTTCCCGTTCGCGCGGCCGGTCCGGCAGGCCGCCCACGCCGAGTTGCGTCCCGATCCGGTCGTAGGCCGCGCGCACGCGGGTGAACAACACCGCGAGCGCCGGCACCACCAGCACGATCAGCCAGGCGCCGTGGGTGAACTTGGTGACCGTCACGACGATCGCCGCCGTCGCGGTGAGCACCACGCCGAGCCCGTTGACCGCGGCCTTCGACCGCCAGCGCGCGCAGCGGACCCGCCGCCAGTGCCGCACCATGCCGAGCTGGCACAGGAAGAACCCGATGAACACACCCACCGCGAACATCGGCACCAGGACGTCCACCTTGCCACCGCTGAACAGCAGCAGCCCGGCCGCGAGCGCGGCGAGCACCAGCACGCCGTAGCGGTGCACCAGCCGGTCGGCGCGCAGGCCGAACAGGTGCGGCAGGTAGCCGTCCGCGGACAGCCGGGCGGCGAGGACCGGCAACCCGCCGAAGGAGGTGTTCGCGGCCAGCGCGAGCAGCACGACGGTGGCCAGTTGCACGACGACGTAACCGGGACCGGTGCCCAGCGCGCCTTCGGTGATCAGGGAAAGCAGCGTGCGGCCCTCGACCGGGCGGGCGTCGAACCGGTCGATCAGCACGGCGACCCCGATCAGGAGCAGGCCGAGCACCGCGCCCAGGCCCGCCTCGGCGCGCCGGGCCCGGGCCGAGCGCGGCGACCGGAACGACGGCGTGGCGTTGGCGATGGCCTCGACCCCGGTCAGCGCCGAGCATCCGTTCGCGAACGCGGCGAGCACCAGCAGCACGCCCACCGAGCCCACGGTCACCGGCTGGTCACTGGCGGGCAACGGGTTCAGCGGCACGCCCCGGATCAGGCCGACCACCACGACCGTGCCGACCGCGAGCACGAAGATCGCGGCGGGCAGCACGAACAGCCGCGCGCTGGTGACCACGCCGCGCAGGTTCACGCAGGTGATGAGCACGAGCGCGCCGAGGCACAGCTCGACGGTCCAGGGCAGCAGCGCGGGAAAGGCCGAGGTGAGCGCCGCGACCCCGGCGGCGACCGAGACGGCCACGTTGAGCACGTAGTCCACGACCAGCGAAGCCGCGGCGATCAGCCCGGCCCGGGTCCCCAGGTTCCGGCTCGCGACGGAGTACGCGCCGCCGCCGTCCGGATACGCGGCGATGACCTGGCGGTAGCAGGCCACCAGCACGAGCAGCAGGAGCACGATCACGCCGGTCACCGGCAGCGTGGCGCCCAGCCCGGCGGCCCCGGCGGCGGCCAGCACGAGCACGATGGCTTCCGGCCCGTAGGCGACCGAGGCGAGCGCGTCGAGGCCGAGCCCGACCGTGCCGGTGAGCGCGGTGAGGCGGTGCCGCTCGTCAGTTTCCTTGGTATGCACGGAAATCACGCTAAGAGCGAATCGTGGCGGCCGGGGTCAAGAAGACGTCAAGACCTCGGCCCCGCGCGTAGGGAAATCGTCCGCAAGCCTCCAGTCGTGGGGCTGCCGCGCTGAGATGGTGATGTGCGTGACACGGCTTGGCCAGGACGGCCGATCGACGGTGGATTCGGCTTCCCGCTGGGATTCGTCGCCACGATCGCGGCCACCCTCGGCGCGGTGGCCGCCGGGGCGACGCGGCATCCCGCGCTCGCGCTCGGCGTGCTCGTCGCCGTGGTGGCCGGAATCGCCGCGGTGACCACGGTGGGTGCGGCGCTCGGCACCGCGGCGATGGCGTGGGGCCTGCACGCCGGTTTCGTGCTTGGCCGCGGCGGCGAACTCGCGTTCACCCCCGATTCGGCGCGCGCCGCGTTCCTCCTCGCCGGTACCGCGCTCGTCGCCTTCGCCCTCACCGCCGCCCTCCGCCGCCTTCTCCTCGCGCACCCCGAATCCCCCAATGCGGCATTGGGGGCGTTCAAGGTTCCCAATGTGGCTTTCGGGGCGTTGAGTGCCCCGAAAGCCACATTGGGGGACCGCCGCTAGGGCAGCGGGTCGATTCGGGTGTTCTGGAACGACGTCTGCAGCCACTTCCCGTGGCGTTTGAGCAGGACGTTGGTGTTGCGGGAATCCGACCCCGCGCGGCAGCCGGTCTGCCCGGCGGGCACCAGGCAGGTGGTGCGGACGACGATCGCCAGGTCCGGTTCGACGAACCGGAGGTGCTCGTCGAGCCGTTTGATGTGTGACTTCTCGATGTAGGTGTCGAAGTAGTACTGCATGCGTTCGGCGATGACCGGGCGGGTGCGCAGGTAGTCGCCGTTGAAGGTGACCAGGTCGGCATCCTCGGTGAAGGCGGCGGCGAACTCGGGACCGCGCTCGTTCCACCAGCCGGTCTCCATCTGCCGGAACTGGTCCTCGATCAGCTTCCGGTCGTCCCGGTGTTGTGCCGTGTCCGCGGCCGGTGGTTCCGCCGCCACCGCGGCGGCGCCGCCCGTGGCCAGCCCCGCCACCACGAGCGTTCCGGCCAGAGCGGTCCGCCAGGTGCTGCGTCGTGCGTGCATCGGATCCTCCCCAGAGGTTTGGATAAGTAGGTAAACTACATATAGCACGGCTACCTATAGTGCGGCCAGTCGGAAGCGTGACGCGGGTCGAAAACGGCTCGCCAAGGTGTCGATCAAGTGCCAGGCTGGGACTCCGGTACACGTCGTCACCCGGAGGTAGAGATGTCTGACAACGCGCCGTCGACGAACGGTGACCAGGAGGACGACGTCAAGCGCAAGTTCCGCGAGGCCCTCGAGCGCAAGCAGGCCCAGGCCAAGGCCCGGGACGCGCACGAGGACCGTGGTTCCAAGATCCACAGCGCGCACGGCCCGGCCTCGAACCGCCGGCAGTTCCGCCGGAAGAGCGGCTAGCGCCGGTTACGGCTTGAACGTCTTCAGGTGATCGATCACCACGAACCGGCTCGACGGGCTCGCCTTCGCCACCGCGCGGCGTAGCGGTTCCACGCCGCCGAAGTCCTTGGCGGGCTCGTCGAGCGGGTAGTCGAAGTCGTCCCAGTGGGTCGGCAGCACGTATCGCGGGTACCCGACCGCGCGCAGCAGCCGTTCCGCGTAGGCCACCACGTTGCCGCCGCCGACCGGCATCAGCAGCACGTCCGGCCGCAGCCCGGCCAGTTCCGCCTCGACGAAGTTCGAGCCGCCGAAATCGAGCACGCTCGTGCCCCCGGCACTGGTCACCTGGTAGGCGAGCGTGCCGCCCTCGACCAGTTCCCGGATCGTCTTCGGCTCCGGCAGCCGCGGCAGCACCGGGTGCTCGGGATCGGGGTCGCCCAGGTTCAGCCCCGGGCGGGTCCCGGGGAACGGCACCTCGGCCCGCGGGCCCACCGCCGAATGCAGCGATCGCAGCACGCGGATCGAGTACCCGTCGAAGTTCAGGTACTCGCCGCCGCTGGCGACCGCGAGCTGGTCCTCCGGCGCGCCGAGCGCGGCCATCAGGTTGAGATGCGTTTCGGTGCCGACTACCGTGGCGCCGGTTTTCCTTGCCAGATAAGGAACATCGGTCAGGTGGTCGTAGTGTCCGTGGGTCACCAGGATGTGGTCGGCGCGCAGTTCCCCGCTGTCCACGTAGCGGTCGATCAGCGCGCGGTTGACCGAGATCGGTGTGTTCGGGTCCGCGCCTTCCTTGGTGTAGGTACCGGTTTTGAACCGGGTCAGCCAAGGGTCGATGAGGACGGTTTTCACGCGCTTGCCGTCCGCGGCGGGCATGCGGATCTCCCAGCCGTTGTTGCCCCACCAGCGAAGCTCCACATCGGACGGTTTCGGTATGGGTGCCGCCGCGGCGGTTCCGGCGCCCGCGAGCACCGCGGCCGCCCCCGCACCGAGAATCCCCCGCCTGCTGAACCGTTGTCGATCATTCGTCACGGCGGCCAGACAACACGGCCGCGGGCGCGCTGTCCAAGACCAGCCGGGCCGCGGATCGATATCGCGGACGATATCGTCGCAGCGTGGACCCCTTGCGGCAGCTCCGCTACTTCGTCGTGGTCGCCGAGGAACTTCACTTCGGCCGCGCCGCGGACCGGCTCGGCATCGCGCAGCCGCCGCTGAGCCAGAGCATCCGCAGGCTCGAACGCGATCTGGACGCCCGGCTGTTCGACCGCGGTCGTCAGGTCCAGCTCACCGAGGCCGGGCAGATCCTGCTGGCCGAGGCCCGCGATCTGCTGGCCCGCTGGGAGCGCGCGACGACCCTGGTCGGCAAGGCCCACCGCGGCGAGATCGACGCGCTGCGCGCCGGGGTGCCGCCCGATCTGCCCGGGCGGGTGCTCGCCGCGATCCTCACCGAATTCGGCCGTGCCTGCCCGGACGTGCGGTTGGATCTGCAGGAGCTCACCACCGCCGAACAGGTGCGGCTGCTCGCCGACCGGGAACTGGACGCCGGGCTGCTGCAGCATCCGGTCGACGTGGTCGGCCTGGACACCGGCCCCGCGGTCGACACCCCGCTCGGCGTCCTGCTGCCGCGCGATTCGCCGCTGGAGGCCCGCACCGAACTCGACCTCGCCGACCTGGCCGGGGAGGGGCTGGTGATCTTTCCGCGCGCCGCCTCCCCCGGGCTCTACGACCGCACCCTGCGCACCTGCTGGGAACGGGGTTTCCGGCCGGCGAACGTGCGGCACGCGCGGAACCCGGAGTTCGTGCTCGGCCTGGTGCTGGCCGGGCACGGCGTCGCGTTCGAACCGGCGATCGCCGCCCGCCGGGATCCGCGGGCGGTGTGGCGGCCGCTGACCGAGGGATCGCTGAGCTGGCGGATGTTCCTCGCCTGGCCGTCGGCGAGCCCGCATCCGCAGGCCGCCCGGCTCGCCGAGGTGGCGGCCGGGGTCCTGCAGGGCGACGGCGTCTCCACGCGCACGCCGACCGCGGACGAGGCGGCGACCCGCCCGTGGACCGTCGTCTACGGCCACCGCTGACCACCGGACCCGCGATTCGGCGACGAGGTGCGATCTCTCAGTCACCAAGAGATCCCGCCACCCCACATCTCCCGGCCGTCGGGAGGAAGGGACCTTCGCTCCGGTATTTCGGGAGCGTGGGACCTTTACTACAGAAATACGTGAGTAAAGGTCCCTTGCTATCGCGGCTGCCGGGAGGCCGGTCCGGCGGGCGAGGACTCGCCTCGCACACACCGGGCGG
The DNA here is from genome assembly GCF_009765355.1 of Amycolatopsis anabasis. Lineage (GTDB taxonomy): Bacteria > Actinomycetota > Actinomycetes > Mycobacteriales > Pseudonocardiaceae > Amycolatopsis > Amycolatopsis anabasis. Next base: position 96,428 of record NZ_VTHK01000019.1, read on the forward strand.
GGCAAGGATGGCGGGTGATTTCGGTGACCGCGGCGAGCGCGGCTTCGCCGATGGCGCGGTCGACGTGCGGCAGCCGCTGTTCCAGGGTGTCGGCGCGGGTGAACACCGCCACCGCGTAGCGGCCGCCGTCCGGGTACTCCGCCACCCCGATCTCGGCGCGCATCCCGGGCAGGGTGCCGGTCTTCCCGGCGACCCGGACCTCGGGCGGGAATCCGGCGGTCAGCCGGTACCAGTTGATCTGCTGCCGCATCAGCGCACGCACCTGGGCGCAGGCTTCGGCCGGACCGGCCTCGTCCCGCCAGACGAGCTGGAGCAGCCTGGTCAGTTCGCGCGGAGTGCTCGCCGTGGCATGCCGCGGATCCAGGGCCCGCATGGTGCCCACCTGGGCGGGCGTCAGCGCCGCGTACCGTTCGGCGAATTCCGCCGCGTCCCGTGCGCCGAGGTCCTCGATCATGGCCCGCAGGATGTCGCGCGGCGAGCCGTAGATCCGGGTGTTCGCCAGGCCCAGCTCGCGGACGAGCGAGCGCACGTTGGCCAGGCCCACCCGGTCGAAGAGCAAGTCGGCCGCGGTGTTGTCGCTCAACGACAACGCGAACAGCGCGGCGTCGCGCAGGCTGAACTCCACGTCGTCCGCGCATCCGGCGGTGCCGGTGCCGCCCAGCCGATCCGCGGCGCGGACGCGCACGCGATCGGCCGGATCGAGTTGCCCGGCCGCCACCTGCCGGGCGAACTCCAGCACGAGCGGGACCTTCACCACCGAGGACAGGACGACCGGTTCGTCCGCGCGGAGCCCGGCGCCGTGGTCGCAGCCGACGCAACGGGCGTGCAGGAAACCCCGCACGCCCGCGGCATCGAACACCGAAGAGATCGTCACACGGTCAGGATGGACCGCAGCCGGGAGACTTCCGACATGCGCCGCTCGGCGAGCCGGTCGGCCGCCGTCACCGGGGGCACGCCCTCGGCTTCGGCCAGCGCGAACACCGCCTTGGTGGTGTCGAACAGCGCGGTCGCCTTCCGCTTCGCGCGGGCGAAGTCGAACCCGTGCAGCTCGTCGCTGACCTGGATCACCCCGCCCGCGTTGACCAGGTAGTCCGGCGCGAACAGGATGTCGCGCTCCTCCAGCTGCTTCTCGATCCCGGGGTGGGCGAGCTGGTTGTTCGCCGCCCCGCAGACGACCTTCGCCCGCAGCCGGGGAACGGTTTCGTCGTCGAGCACGCCACCGAGCGCGCAGGGTGCGAACACGTCCAGTTCGGCGGCGAGCAGCGTGTCCGGGTGCTCGGCGACCTCGACGCCCGGGTGCGTGGCCCGGACGCGCTCGATCGCCGGTGCGGAGACGTCCGCGATCACGACCTGCGCCCCGGCCTCGACCAGGTGCTCGACGAGAATGTGGCCGACCTTGCCGACCCCGGACACCCCGACCCGGCGCCCGGCCAGGTCCGGAGTCCCCCAGAGGTGGTCGGCGGAGGCCCGCATGCCTTGGAAGACACCGAAGGCGGTGAGCACCGAGGAGTCACCCGCACCGCCGTCCTCGGGTGACCGACCGGTCACGAACCGCGACTCGCGCGCCACCTGGTCCATATCGGCGACATAGGTGCCGACGTCACAGGCGGTGATGTAGCGGCCACCGAGCGACTGCACGAACCGGCCGTAGGCCCGCAGCAGCGCCTCGGACTTGTCGGTGGCGGGGTCGCCGATGATGACGGCCTTGCCACCACCGAGGTCGAGCCCGGCGAGTGCGTTCTTGTAGGCCATCCCCTTGGACAGCGCGAGCACGTCGTCGAGTGCGTCGCTTTCGCTGGCATACGGATAGAACCGCGTGCCGCCGAGGGCGGGGCCGAGCGCGGTCGAGTAGATGGCGATGATCGCCTTCAGGCCGGTCGCCGCGTCATGGCAGAACACGACCTGTTCATGACCGCTTTCGCGGCCGAACACACCTTCGGTCACGGTGGTGACTCCTTTGTCTCCGCCGGCTCGCGGTTCGTGGCGCGAGCCGGTTGATCCTGTTGTCAATTCTCCACGGTCACCACGGAAAAGGTCGTCTTCGCGCAGGGGCCGCCAGGGAAAACCTACCGTCTCCCGGCCGGTCCGGTCTCGCGCTCGCCCATTACAACTTCGATCACTGGTGTGATCCCCGCCGAACCCGCGACTCGGCGGCGAGCCGCGCAGCGTCTGGCGGGTCCGGCCGACCGATGACAGGCTGAGCGCCATGGCCACCGAGTTGTCCGTCCGCCACGGCGGCGAAGGCGATCCGATCCTCCTGCTCCTGCACGGACTCGGCGCGACCGGCGAAGTCTGGCGAGGCCTCGAGGCGCGGCTGCCCGAACTGTGGCCGGGCAGCTGGCTGGTCCCCGATCTCCCGGGCCACGGCCGATCCGCCCCGGCGCGCGAGTACTCCTTCGGCACCCTCGCCGCCGAACTCGCCGGTCTCGTCCCGCCCGGCCGCCCGGTCGCCGTCCTCGGCCATTCCCTGGGCGGGGTGCTCGCGCTGACCCTCGCGAGCGGCTGGTTCGGCGTCGCGGTCGTCGGGGCCTGCGGCCTGGGCATCAAGGTCCGCTGGACCGCCGACGACCTGTCGAAGGCGGCCGCGGTCGCCGCCCGCCCGGCGAAGGTGCTCCCCACCCGGGACGAAGCCGCCGAGCGCTGGCTCCGGATGTCCGGGCTCGCCGGGCTGTGGACGCCGGAGGTCGTCGACGCCGGGATCGCGGAGACCGGCGGCGGCTGGCGGGTGACGGTGGATCAGCGCGCTTTCGGCGTCGGCGCACCCGATCTGCCGGGACTGCTGGCCGCCGCGCGCGCCGAGGTGCTGCTCGCCGCCGGGGAGAACGACCCCATGTGCCCCGCCGAGCACCTGCGTTCCCTGCGCGTCGACCCGGTCATCCTCCCGGCGCTGGGCCACAACGCGCACGTCGAATCCCCGGCCGCGCTCGCGCCCCTGCTCCGGCGGCTGCACGCACCGGCCGCGGCGCACGCCTAGTCCCATTCCCAGGCGATACCGAGCACGCCCGGCTGGACCTGGCGGTCGAGGCGGTGCACCCAGCGGCCGCCGGTCAGGGTGAGTTCGCCGTCGGGCGCGCACGGACCGCCCTGCGCGCCGAACTGCGTGAGCTCGAAACAACGCACCGGCAACGCCGACTCCGCGAACCGGACCCCCAGCACATAGGTGTCCGCCGGATACCGGAAACCCCGGCGATAATCGAAGCTGGCGGCCGGCGACCGGATCCCGAACTCGTAGTCGAACAGGTGCGTCTCCCCGGCCCGCAACCGGCGGTCGAACAGCAACTCGATCGCGATCACGGCCGCCTGGGAATGGCGGCTGATCCGCCCGAGCCGGCAATTCTCGTGGGCCAGCGGAAGAATCTCGCGGGCGTCACTCCCGGGTTCGGCCGAGTAGACGGCCAGGTGCCGATCCGGATCGTCCTCCACCGCCTGGACCACCATTCGCGTGCGCACCGAACGGATCGCCCGATCCAGGCCGACCGTCACCATGTCCTCGGAGAACAACACCCGCAATTTGTGGTCCGAAGGGCCCAATACCGGTTCGACCACTTGGGCCAAAGCGAGCGCGGGTTCGAGAATTCCGTCGTACCTGCGGCTCATCGCCGCACTCTTGGCGGTCCACCGCCCTCGCGGCCGGGGCGGGCCGAGCAGCGCGGCGAGCGAATGCGGCGGCAACCCGACAATGCTTTCGATCGCCCGCACCGCGCGCAATGAGTCCGCGCGCTCCGGCCGGCTGCGGCCGCGCTGCCAGTAGCTGAGGCTGGCCATGCTGACGCGGATCCCGCGCTGTTCCAGGCGGTGCCGCAACCCTTCGAGGGTGAGCCCGCTGTGCTCGATCGACGCCCGCAGCGCGCTGTGGAACGGCCCGGTGCGCAACAGAACGTCGACTCCGGGCGCATTCGCACCGGACACCTCAGCCTCCAGCCTGACCGGTAAAACTGTGAAAGAACACAGTTTTCGACTTGTCGTCCACACACATGACGGTTAACGAATTCGTGCCCCGCAGGTGACGCACGGGCAGCCACCGAAGTGACGATTAACAGTATTCGACGATTCGTTCAAAGAGCGCAAGGGACTGTGGTCGGAGACCTTGACGAATACCCCGGCCGCGGTATTTCTTCAGGGCTCCCTGCTCGTTTTCTCCATCCCCTCTGGAGGACTGATGTCCCTGTCCCCCATGCGATCGCGCCTGCTCGCGATCGCGGCCGGCCTGCTGGCCGGATCCGGATTCCTGCTGGCACCCCCGGCGCAGGCCACCCCGGACCTCGCCACCTCGGTGCGTGACACCATGCTCGCCGAACGCGGTGCGGCCGCCCGGCAGAGCTTCGAGATCAGTGCCCTTCCCGAACCGCTCGTGGAACCCACCCGCTCCGCCGGCGACTGGGCCTTCGGCACCACGACCATCCCGGCCCCCGCCACGGCGCACGCGGCCCCGGAAACCGCGCTGTTCGTGGCGCGGCACGACGCCCGCGGCTGGCGCGTCGCGCTGGACGGCACGGCCGGTTTCGTCGAACTCACCGGACAGGCCCCGGCCCAGGTCGTCGGCGCGGACGAGAAACGGCTGTTCGCGGACAACTTCGCCGCGGCCCGCGCACCGCTGGCCGCCACCGGGCTCGGCCTGCCGTGGCCCAAGGGCGTGGCCTGGTGGATGGGCGGCGGTCCGCACGGCAACAGCGGGAACAGCCGCCCGTTCAGCTCGATCGACTTCAACGGCGGCGACGGCCGGGTGCTCTCGGCCGGGCCGGGCAAGGTGTACAAGAGCTGCGTCCGCGGGCGCAGCGCGCTGGTGAAGGTCGTGCACCCCAACGGTTACAGCACGACCTACTACCACATGTACAACCTCACCACGCTGGCCGACGGAAGTGCCGTGCAGGCCGGTACCTACCTCGGCCACATCGGCGTCGAACTGCCGTGCGGCGGCAGCGCGAGCGGCGATCACGTGCACTTCTCGCTGCTGCGCGGCGATTCGCACATCAGCGTGAACAACCAGTCGATCGGCGGCTGGGTGTTCCACGAGGGCGCGCGGGCCTACGCGGGATACGCCGAGCGGGCCGGGGTGCGGGTCGGCGTCGGCGGCCGGATCACCAACTACGGCGGCGACAACAACCCGAACCTGCCGAGCGGCACGGTCAACGGCGGCTCGAACGCCAGCGTGAACCTGCGCTCCGGGCCGGGCCTGAGCCACGACGTGGTGGGCACCGTGGACAACGGCTCGATCGTCTTCATCGCGTGCACCACGCGCGGTGAGGCCGTGGACGGCGTCTGGGGCCGCACCGATCTGTGGAACCGCCTCGACACCGGCTCCTGGATCAGCGACGGCTTCGTCGACACGGGTTCCAACGACCCGGTCGCCCCGGCCTGCGCCTGACGGCCTTCGAAAGGCGGCCGGTTCAACCCGAACCGGCCGCCCGCGCGGCTTCGCCCAGGGCGGTCATCGCGGTTTCGAGTTGCGCGTCGGACAGGTAGGGCGCCGGGCCGAACCGCAGGTACCCGCCCCGGCTGTCGGTCCGCACCCCGCGGTCCGCGAGCGCCCGTCGCAACCCCGCCGCGTCACCGCAGCGCACCGCGAGGAACCCGCCGAACGCGGTGCGCGGGGTCTCCCGGTCCCGGGTGGCCACCTGCTCGGGAAGGTCCAGGTCGTCGAAGAGCCGCGCGAGCAAACCGTTCTGGTGCAAGGAGACTTCCCGCAGGAACGCCGGGGTGAGCCGCCGCTGCGCGAAGAACCGCAGCACCCGGGACGCCCGGTAGTGGCTGGTCGGGTCGTAGGTCGCCCCGGCGAACCGGTCGCCGCCGGGCGCGTAGCCGACGCGGACCGGCCGCCCGTCGGCGAGTTCCTCGAATTCGGCGAACCAGCCGGTGACGATCGGCCGCAGCCGCCCGGCGTGCGGCGGCAGGCGCAGGAAGCAGTTGCCCTCGCCCAGTTGCAGGTACTTGTAACCGCCGCCGAGCACCCACGCGCCGTCCAGCCCCAGCTCGGGCAACGACGTCTCCACCACCCCGAGTGCGTGGTAGGCGTCCACCACGAGTTCCACCCCGCGCCGCGCGCAGGCGAGCGCCAGGTCACCGAGCCCGTCGACGATCCGCGCGGTTTCGAACAGCACCCGCGACACGAGCACCGCGGCCGTGCGGTCGTCGGCCGCCGCGGCCAGCCGTTCGGCGAGGCTCGCGACCGGTTCGGCGGGCACCCGGACCACCTCGACGCCCTCCTCGGCGAGCCGGTCGAACTGGCGGCGCGCGGAGTGGAACTCGCCGTCCGTGGTCACCAGCCGCGGCCGCCCGCGCAGGTCCACCGCGGACAGCAGGCGGATCAGCAGATCGTGCGTGCTCCCGCCCAGCGCGATCTCCCCGCGCGGATCGCCGAGCAGGTCCCGGACCCCGGCCCGCAACTCCTCGGCCTTGGCGAACGCGGCTTCCCACTTCCCGTCCACGTGCCGCGCCGCGTCGACGAACGCGTCGAGCTGCCCCTCGGCCGCGACGTCCGGCCACGCCTGATGCGAATGCCCGGTGAGCAGCAGCCGCTCGCCGACCCGGAACCGCGAGTAGTCCGCCGCGAGCGCGTTGGGGCTGCGCCGCAACGCGTCCAGCGCGGTCACAGCTCGCTCCGCACGGCCCACAGGTCCGGAAACGCCGGGGCGAACAGGGTCTCCCGCAGGTAGTGCGCCCCCGAGGAACCGCCGGTTCCGGATTTGTCGCCGATCGTGCGTTCCACCATCTTCACGTGCCGGTACCGCCATTCCTGCATGCCCTCGTCCAGGTCGACCAGGTGCTCGGCGACCACCGCCTCGCCGCTGTCATCGGCGTACACCCGCAACAGCACGCGTTGCAACTCGGGCGAGGGCTTGGCCTGTTCGCGCACGTCCCGCCCGGTCGGCACGGCGTAACCGCGAACCCCGAGGTACTCGACGAACGAGTCGTACAGCGACGGGCTCGCCATCGCCACGGCGATCCGCTCGCGTTCCGGGCCGCCTTCCGGGTAGTGCGCGTACATGCCTTCGTCCCGGCGGCCGAAAAGCGCCTCCAGTTCGCGGAACTGCGCCGACTGGAACCCGCTGGCCGCGTCCAGCCGGGCGCGGAAACTGGTGAACTGGCTGGGCGTCATGGTCTCCAGCACGTCGATCTGCGCGACCACCACCTTGAGAATGGTCAGCGCCCGGCGCAGCGCGCGGATCGCGTGCGCGGTGTCGCCGGCCGCGAGCCGCCGCTGCAGGTGCCGCAGTTCGTGCAGCAGCTGCTTGAACCACAGCTCGTACACCTGGTGGATGACGATGAACAGCAGTTCGTCGTGCTCGTCGGAACGCGGGCGCTGCGCGGCGAGCACCTCGTCCAGCGCGAGGTAGGAGGTGTAGGTCAGGGAAGCCTGCTGATCGGTGTTCGTCACTGGGTCACCTCGTCGAAGTGGCGCTGGGCCGCGGGCACCAGCGCTGCGTGCAGGTCGTGGAAGAGCGTCACCGCGCGGGAACGCTGGCGCGGCGCCGGAACGAGGTCCTCGGGCAGTTCCGGATCGAGCGTGGGGAACTTCCGGTAGGTGTGCACGACCCGGGTCAGCGCGGAGAACGCGTCCGCGTCGGTCCGCGGCCGCCGTGCCGAGGTGTAGTCCCGGAACTCGTCGACGAACGCGGCGTACCGGGCGGCCAGGGCGTCCAGATCCCAGGCACGGCCCGCGAAGGTGCGCACGTCGAGGGATTTCGCGGGGCGGCCGAGCATCAGCCAGGCGTGCTCGGTGACGCCCAGTTCGGCGAGCAGCGCGGTCACCTGGGCCTCGCGGTCGTGCGGGGCGAGCCAGGTGCCGTCCTGCACCGAACCGAACCCGAGGAAGCGCAACCGCCGCACCAGCCGCTCCCGGGCGACCCGGCGATCCTCGGGAATGCTGTGCCACAACACGGTCCACTCCCCCGCCGACCGCTGCTCGCGGCCGAACGAGTAGATCCGCCGGTCGCCTTCCTCCAGCACGGCCATCGCGCGCCGGGTGAGCGTGTAGTGCACCAGCCGCCCCTGCTTGTCGCGGGCGAGCAGGTCCCGGCGCACCAGGCGGGCCAGCGCGATCCGGGCCGCCCCGTCGGAGAACCCCTGCTCCGCGAGCAGTTCGACGAGCCCGCCGGACCACACCCGCCGGTTCTCCCGGGGATGGACGTAGATCCCGAGCAGGGTGAGCACGAGTTCCTGCGGCGACGGCTCGAATCGGTCTGGCACCCGTCCAACTCTATACACTTGACCCGGGTCGCATGTAGCCTAACCGGCGTGCGAATTGGCATCGGTCTCCCGAACACCACCCCGGGCGCCGATGGCGCCCTGCTCGCCGAGTGGTCCCGCCGGGCCGAGGCCGGGCCGTTCGCCGCACTCGGCGTCCTGGATCGTCTCGTGTACGACAGCATCGATCCGTTCGCCGCGCTGAGCGCCGCCGCAGCCCTAACCGAACGGGTGCGTCTGGCGACGATGATCGCGATCGGCCCGCTGCGCGGCACCGCGATGCTCGCCAAACAAGCCGAAGCGGTGCACACCCTGTCCGGCGGCCGGTTCACGCTGGGTCTGGGCGTGGGCGCCCGCCGCGACGACTACGCGGCCGCGGGCGCGGAACACCGGACACGCGGGAAGAAGCTGTCCGAACAGCTCGCCTTCCTGCGCGCCCAGGACCACCCGATCGAGTTGCTCGTCGGCGGCAGCAGTGGCCCCGCGTTCGCGCGGATGGCCCGGTACGCCGACGGTTACGCGCACGGCGGCGGCCCGCCCCGGGCCTTCGCGTCCGCGGCGACGAAAGCGCTGGCGGCCTGGCGCGATCTGGGCCGCCCCGGCCGTCCCCGGCTCTGGGGCCAGGCGTACTTCGCGCTCGGCGACCCCGATCGCGGGACCGCCTACCTGCGCGACTACTACGCGTTCACCGGCCCGTTCGCCGAGAACATCGCCGCGGCGAACCTGACCAGCGCGCGGGCGATCCGGGATCTGGTGCGGGGCTACGAAGCCGAAGGCTGCGACGAGCTGATCCTGCTGCCCACGGTCTCCGACATCCACGAGGTCGACCGCCTCGCCGAGGTCCTCCCGTGATCCCCCGCCTTTTCCCCCAATGTGGCATTGGGGGCGTTGAAGGTACCCAATGCGGCTTTCGGGGCGTTGAAGGTACCGAAAGCCACATTGGGGGACTTGGGTGCCGGGAGGGGGTGGGTAGGTGAGGGTGCGGATTCTCGGGGCGGGGCCGTCGGGGTTGTATCTGGGGATATTGCTGAAGAAGCAGGATCCCCGGCATGAGATCGAGATCGTCGAGCGGAACGCGGCGGACGCCACCTTCGGCTGGGGTGTGGTGTTCTCCGAGGAGACCCTCGGCGCGCTCCGGGACGCCGATTACGCGACCTACCTGGAGATCACCGACACCTTCGCCCGCTGGGACGCGATCGACATCTCCTTCGGCGGCAAGCTGGTGCGGTCGCGGGGGCACGCGTTCTCCGCGATCGCGCGCAAGCAGTTGCTGAACATCCTGCAGCGCAGGTGCCGTGAGCTGGGTGTGGAGCTGCGGTTCGGGCACGAGGTGACCGCCGAGGAGTTCACCGCGCGGGATGCGGATCTGCTGGTGGCCGCGGACGGGGTGAACAGCCTGGTCCGGAAGAGCCGCGCCGAGGCGTTCGGCAGTTCGGTGCGACCGCAGGGGTGCAAGTACATCTGGTTCGGCACGGATCTGGTGTTCGACGCCTTCCGGTTCATCTTCGCGCGCACCGAGCACGGGATGTTCCAGGTGCACGGGTACCCGTTCGACGAGAACCTCAGCACGTTCATCGTGGAGTGCCCGGAAGCGACCTGGCGGCGCGCCGGGCTCGACCGGATGACCGAGGCCGAGAGCATCGCGTTCTGCGAGAAGCTGTTCGCGGACGAACTGGGTGACCACAGGTTGCTGTCGAACCGGTCGATGTGGCTGAGTTTTCCCCGGGTGCGCAACCGGAGCTGGCGGGACGGGAACGTGGTGCTGCTCGGGGACGCCGCGCACACCGCGCATTTCACCATCGGTTCCGGGACCAAGCTCGCCATGGAGGACGCCATCGCGCTGGCGAACGCCTTCGTCCGGCACGAGGGGGAGGTCGACGCCGCGCTGGCCGAGTACGAGCTGGCCCGGCGGCCGGTCGTGGAGCGGTTCCAGGAGGCGGCGGCCGACAGCGCGGACTACTTCACGCGCGTCGAGCACCACGCGCATCTGGAGCCGGTGCAGTTCGCGTTCAACCTGCTGACGCGCAGCGGGCGGATCGATCACGCCGGGCTCGCGGTGCGGGATCCGGATTTCGTGCGGGTGGTGGACGCCCGGTTCGCCGGGGTGGCCGAGCGGCGATTCGGTCCGCCGCCGATGCTCACCCCGTTGCGGCTGTGCGGGGTCGAGCTGCCGAACCGCGTGGTGCGGCGAGGGCTCGGCGGGGTGGATGGCGCCGGGCTGGCGATCAGTGGGCTGGTCGCGGTGAGCGCGAGCGGGCGCGACACCCCGGAGTGCCCGGTGATCGACGACCTCGATGAGTCCACAGTGGACGAAGTGCACGCGGGTGGCGCGCTGGCCGGGATCCGGCTCGGGCACGCCGGGCGGCGGGGCGCGACCCGGCCCGCGCGGTTCGGGGTGGACGTTCCGCTGTCCGCCGATCAGGCGTGGCCGCTGCTGTCGGCGTCGGCGTGCGCGTACGGGCCCTTCACCCAGGTGCCCCGGGCGATGGACGCCGAGGACTTCGAGCGCGTGCGCGAGGAGTTCGCGCGTGGTGCGCGGAGAGCGGCCGAACTCGGGTTCGATCTGCTGGAACTGGACTGCGCGCACGGCGGGTTGCTGGCGAGTTTCCTGTCCCCGCTGGCCAACCGGCGCGAGGACGATTACGGCGGCACGACCGAGAACCGGCTCCGGTTCCCGCTCGAGGTGGTGCGCGCGGTGCGGGACGCGTGGCCCGGGGACCGGCCCCTCACGGCGCGGCTGACCGTGACCGACTGGGCGCCCGGCGGCCTCGCCCTGGACGAAGGCGTGCGGCTGGCCCGGGCGTTCGCGTCCGCCGGGGTGGCGCTGATCCACGTCGAGGCGGGGCAGACCGTCGCCGAGACCCGGCCGGTGTACCGGCGGGGATTCCTCACCGCGATCAGCGACCGGGTGCGCAGCGAGGCGCGGGTGCCGACCCTGGTCGGCGGGCACCTGACCACGACGAACGAGGTGAACACGGTCCTCGCCGCGGGACGCGCCGACCTGTGCGTGCTCGATCTGGCGAGCCATGCCCTGGAGGCGTCGTGACCTACTTCGCCGCTCTCAGGTCACCGGAGGTCGCCGCGCTCGGCGAGGACGGGCGGGTGCCGGTCCTGCTGCTCCCGGTGGGGGCGATCGAACCGCACGGCCCGCACGCCCCGCTCGGCACCGATCCGCTGATCTCGGCGGGGATGTGCGAACGCGCGGCGGCCCGGCTCGCGGACGATCCGGAGGTGCGGGTGCTGATCCTGCCCGCGGTGCCGTACGGGGTGACCCGGTACGCGTCGGCGTTCCCGGGCGGGGTGCACGTCGGCGAGGAGACCCTGCACGCCCTGCTCACCGATGTCTGCGCCGCGCTGATCGGCCAGGGGCTCGACCGGATCGTGCTGGTGAACAACCACTTCGAACCCGAGCACGTGACGACCCTGCGGCGCGTGGTGACCGCGGTCTTCGAGCGGCACGGCACGAAACTCGGTTACCTCGATCTGGTGCGGCGGCGCAACGCCGAGCGCCTGACCGAGGAGTTCCGCACCGGCGAATGCCATGCCGGGCGGTACGAGACCTCGCTCGTGCTCGCCGACGCCCCCGGGCTGGTGGACACCGAGGCGATGCGCGCGTTGCCGCGGGTGCCGGTCGACCTGCCGCGCGCGATGCGGGAAGGGCGCACCGATTTCCTCGCGATGGGCATGACCGAGGCCTACTGCGGTTCCCCCGCCGAATCGACCGCGGACGAGGGCCGCGCCACCTTCGACGTGCTGACCGACCTGCTCGTGGAAACCATCCGGGAGTTGCGGTGAACCTCGCGTCCTTCTTCGTCGACCGGAACCTCGCCGAGGGCCGGGGCGAGAGCACCGCTCTCGTCTGTGCGCAGCGCTCCGTCAGCTACGCCGAACTGGCCGCGCTCACCAACCGGATCGGCAACGTGCTGCGCGACCTCGGTGTCCGAAGTGGACAGCGGGTGCTGCTCGCGCTGAGCGACAGCGTCGAATTCGTGGCCACCTGGTACGCGGCGCAGAAGATCGGCGCGGTGACCGCCGAGGTCTACACCTTCCTGCAGCCCAAGGACTACGCGTACTACCTCACCTACACCGAGCCCGCGCTGGTCGTCGCGGACGCGGTGACGCTCGACGCGCTGCGCACCGCCGGGGCCCGCGAACTCCTGGTCACCGGCGTCCCGGACGCCGAACTGCGCGACCACGAACGTCCATTCCGGACACTCGTGGAGCGCGCCTCGGACGAGTTGGAGCCCGCGCCGGTGACCGAGGACGACGTCGCGATCTGGAAGTTCACCACCGGCAGCACCGGCTCCCCCAAAGCCTGCGTGCATCCCGCGCGCAGCCCGCTGGCCAGCTTCGAGCACTACGCCCGCGGGGTGCTCGGCATCCGGCCGGACGACCGGGTGCTCGCCGTGCCGAAGCTGTTCTTCGGCTACGCGCGGGACCTGGTCGCGCTGTTCCCGTTCGGCGTCGGCGGCTCCGGCGTGGTGTTCGGCGAACGTAGCACGGCCGACCGCATCTTCGACCTGATCGAACGCCACCGCCCGACGATCCTGGTGAACGTGCCCACCATGATGAGCGCGATGGTCGCCCACCCGCGCGCGGCGGAAGCGGATCTCGGCTCGCTGCGCCTGTGCACCTCCGCGGGCGAGGCGCTCCCGGCCGAACTGCACCGGAAATGGGACGAGACGTTCGGCGTCGACGTGGTCGACGGGATCGGTTCCTCGGAGGCCTACCACATCTACGTCTCCAACCGCCCCGGCGAAGCGCGCCGGGGCAGCCTCGGCCAGGCGGTGCCCGGTTACTCCGCCCGGGTCGTCGACGAATCCGGCAATCCGTTGCCGGACGGCGAAATCGGCCCGCTGGAGGTCACCGGCCCGACCATCGCCCGCGAGTACTGGGGCGATCCTGGGAAGAGCGCGCGCACGTTCCGGGGCGACACGCTGCTCTCCGGCGACCTGTTCAGCCGGGACGCGGAAGGCTTCTTCCACCACCGCGGCCGCGCGGACGACCTGTTGAAGATCGGCGGGATCTTCGTCGCGCCGAGCGAGATCGAGCACTGCCTGATCGGGCATCCGGACGTCGTCGACTGCGCGGTCCTCGGCTACGAAGCCGAGGGCCTGGCCCGGGCCCGGGCGTTCGTCGTGCCCCGGGCGGGCGCCCGGGTGACCGCGGAAGAACTCGTCGAGTTCGCCCGGGAACGGCTGGCCGGGCACAAGTGCCCCCGGGACATCCGGTTCGTCGACGCGTTGCCGCGCACCGCCAACGGGAAACTCGACCGGCGCGCGCTGCGAGAGGAAGCCTCGTGAGCAGGACGGTCGTGGTCACCGGCGGCACCAAGGGCATCGGCGCCGCGATCGCCGCCCGGTTCGAGGCGGCGGGCGACCGCGTCCTCGCACCCGGCCGCGAGACCTGCGATGTCACCGACGAGGCCGCGGTGACCGCGTACTTCACCGGGATCGGCCCGGTGGACGTGCTGGTGAACAACGCCGGGATATCCACCAGCGCGCCGCTGGCCCGCAGCACGCTGGCCGACTGGCGGAACCAGTGGGCGGTCAACGCGACCGGCGCGTACCTGTGCACCCGGGCGGTGCTGCCCGGGATGCGGGAGCGGGACTCCGGCCGGATCGTCACCGTGGCCTCGACCGCGAGCCACGTCGGCTACCGGTACACCGCGGGCTACACGGCGTCGAAGCACGCGGCGGTCGGCCTGATGCGCGCGGTCGCGGCGGAGGTCACCGGCACCGGGGTGACCGCGAACGCGGTGTGCCCGGCGTTCGTGCGCACCGCGATGACCGAGCGGTCGGTGCGCCGGATCGCGGAGAACACCGGGCGCGACGAAGCCGAAGCCGAGGCGGCCCTGGCCCGTGCCGCCCCGCTCGGCCGGTTGCTCGAACCGGACGAGGTGGCCTTCGCGGTGGCGTTCCTCGCCGATCCGGAAGCCACCGCGATCAACGGACAGACGATCGTCCTCGACGGAGGGGGAATACAGTTATGAGCCCGTTTCGCGGGTCACCCGAGTTCACCGGCCGGTGGAAGCACTTCGACTTCGCGGTCGCCGACGGCGTGGCCACGGTGACGCTGAACCGGCCGGAGAAGCTGAACGCGCTCACCTTCGACGTCTACGCGGACCTGCGCGACCTGCTCGGCGAGCTACCGCACCGGGGTGACGCGAAGGTCCTGGTGATCACCGGAGAGGGCCGCGGCTTCTGCTCGGGTGGCGACGTCGAGGAGATCATCGGCGAACTCCAGCGGATGGAAACGGCCGAGCTGCTGGAGTTCACCCGGATGACCGGCGCGGTGGTCAAGGCGCTGCGCGAATGCCCGCTGCCGGTGATCGCCGCGGTCAACGGGATCGCCGCGGGCGCGGGTTCGGTGATCGCGCTGGCGAGCGATTTCCGGCTGCTGGCCCGTTCCGCGAGTTTCGCGTTCCTGTTCACCAAGGTCGGCCTGGCCGGCGCGGACATGGGTTCGGCGTACCTGCTGCCCCGGCTGATCGGGCTCGGCCGGGCGACCGAACTGCTGATCCTCGGCGACAAGGTCGACGCCGAGCGCGCGGAACGCATCGGGCTGGCCAGCAAGGTCGTCGACGACCTCCCCGCCGCCACGAACGAGCTGGCCCGCCGCCTCGCCGACGGCCCCGCGTTCGCCTACTCCACCACCAAGGTCCTGCTGACCCGCGAACAGGACCTCGACCTGGGCGGCTCGATCGAACTGGAAGCGATGACCCAGGCACTGCTGATGACCAGCAAGGACCACCAGGAGTTCTACGCGGCGTGGTCGGAAGGGCGGCGTCCGCGGTGGACCGGGAAGTGAGCACCCCGCACCGCGTGGTGGTGGCGCCGGAACTGGCCGAACCGGTGGGCTTCGCGCACGCGGTGGTCGCGGCGCCGGGCCGGACCGTGTACCTGGGCGGGCAGACCGCGCAGGGGCCGGACGGCGCGATCCGCGGGTCGACGATCCTCGAGCAGTTCGACGTGGCCGCGGGGAACGTGGTGGCGGCGCTGAAGGCCGCCGGGGGAAGCCCGGAACACCTGGTGTCGCTGCTCGTCTACGTCACCGATGTACCCGCCTACCGGTCGGCGCTGCGCGAGCTGGGTCCGTTGTACCGTAAGCATTTCGGCCGCCACTACCCGGCGATCGCGCTGTTCGGGGTGGCCGAGCTGTTCGACGTCGAGGCGAAGATCGAGCTGTTGGGGACGGCGGTGGTGCCGACGTGAAACTGCCCGAGATCGAAGAGATCGCGGTCAAGCTGGTCCCGCTGGCCAAGGCGGTGCAGGAAGGCCGGGTGAACCGGCCGCTGCTGGCCGGGCTGGCCGAATGCGGGCTGCTCGCCGAACTGTTCGGCGGCAACGCCGAGGACGGCTACCGGCCCGGCTCGGCGCTGGACCTGTGCCTGCTGCGGGAGGGCCTGGCGCGGCACTGCACCGAGGCGGAGACCGCGCTCGCCCTGCAGGGCCTGGGCGCGTACCCGATCCTCACCGCCGGGCACGCTTCCGTGGTGGCGGAGTGGATTCCGCAGGTGGCCGCCGGGGTCGCGGTGGCCGGATTCGCCCTCACCGAACCGGAAGCGGGCTCGGACGTGGCCTCGCTCGCGCTGTCGGCCACCCCGGACGGCGACGGTTACCGGCTCGACGGCGAGAAGGTCTACATCTCCAACGCCCCGGACGCCGACGTGTACTCGGTGTTCGCCCGCACCACCGAGGACGCGGGCGCCCGGGGCATCACCGCGTTCTGCGTGCCCCGGTCGGCGCGGGGTTTGTCCGGTTCTCGCCTTTCCCTGCTCGCCCCGCATCCGATCGGCCGGTTGCGGTTCGACGGCGTGTTCGTGCCCCGGGAGAACGTGCTCGGCGAGGTCGACGGCGGGATGCGGGTCGCGATGACCACGCTGAACCGGTTCCGGCCGAGCGTCGGCGCGTTCGCGGTGGGGATGGGCCAGGCCGCGCTGGACGCCGCCGTCACGCACGTGTCGACCCGGAAGGCGTTCGGGAAACCGCTGCGGGAGTTCCAGGGCGTTTCGCACCAGCTCGCCGACGTGGCGACCCAGTTGCAGGCGGCCCGGCTGCTGGTGCACCAGGCCGCGACCGCCTACGACTCGGGCGCGCCGGACGTGGCGTCCGCGGCGGCCATGGCGAAGCTGTTCGCCACCGAGACCGCGCAGCGGGTGGTGGACGTGGCGATCCAGGTGCACGGCGCACGGGCGCTGGAGCAGGGCCACATCCTGGAGCACCTGTACCGGGAGGTCCGGGCGCCGCGCATCTACGAGGGCGCCTCCGAGGTGCAACGCGAGATCATCGCGCGGCGGCTGTTCCGGGACCAAGACACCCGACGGTAGCGATCATGAAACGTCTTCACCCTGGATGTGTCCGGGCTCCCTCAAACGGAGCAGCGCAGGTGACGGCGAGCGATTGATCGTCACTTGGCCGATGAATTGCCATTAATTCTTGTGGTTTTCTACGCTGACGATCGCCATAACCCATCCTTCGGAGAGTGTCATGCGAAGACGAATAACGGGTGTAGCGGTCGGTTTTCTTTCCCTGCTTTTCTTGATCACCACTCCGGCCTCGGCGGAGCAGCGGCTCCCGCCGCTCGGCTGCAGCGCGAACCACTCGTATTTTATCGGCGGCCAGGGGATAGCGGTGTACTGCGCCTACCCGATGTATCCGCCCTATTCCTACCGCGTGGTCGCGCACTGCGCGGCGGGCGGCTGGCACTGGTCCCAGCCGGGCGCGTGGGTTCCGTACGGCTTCGGCCCCTCCTACGCGAAATGCGACGGCGAACTGCTCACTCCCGCCGAAGTCTCCAGTTACCACGTCGAAGAAAGGTGAGCCGTCGATCGGGTCGGCGCGCTCACGGAATGAGCACCGCGGCGCCGTTGACCCGATCCGCCGCGAGATCGGCCAATGCCTTGTCCGCGTGCGAAAGCGGATAAGGCATTGTGCTCACCCGCAGCCGGTGCCCGGCGGCGAAGTCGAGAAATGCGCGGCCGTCGTCGCGGGTGTTCGCGGTGACGCTGCGGATCTCCCGTTCCTGGAACAAATGCCGCTGGTAATTCAGGATCGGGATGTCGGACAGATGAATCCCGGCCACCGCGCACGTGCCGCCCCGGTCGAGCGATTCCAGCACCGCGGGCACCAGTTCACCGACCGGGGCGAACAGGATCGCCGAATCCAGGCCGCCCGGCTCGATTTCCGCGGCGCTCCGCGCGGATGCGGCACCCAGCTCCAAGGCGAGTTCCTGGGCCATCGTGCTCCGGGTGAACACGTGCACCTCGGCCCCCTCCGCGATCGCGATCTGCGCGGTCAGGTGCGCGCTCCCGCCGAAACCGAAGATCCCCAGCCGCCCGCCGCGGGGCAGCCGCGCCCGGCGCAACGCACGGTAGCCGATGATCCCCGCGCACAGCAGTGGCGCCAGTTCGACCTCGGAGTAGCCGCCGGGCAGCCGGTAGGCGTAGGCCGCCGGAACCACGGCGTAGTCGGCGTATCCGCCGTCGTCGTCCCAGCCGGTGTACCGCGAGTGCGGGCACAGGTTCTCCGCGCCGCGCTCGCAGTACCGGCACCGGCCGCAGGTGTGCCGCAGCCAGGCGATGCCCACCCGCTCGCCGACGGCGAACCCGGCCGCCTCGACCGCCACCTCGCCGACCACCTCGTGCCCCGGCACCACCCCGGCCAGGTGCACCGGCAGATCACCCTCGGTCACGTGCAGATCGGTCCGGCACACCCCGCACGCGAGCACCCTGATCAGCAGGTCACCCGGCCCCGGCGCCAGTACCCGTTCCTCGGACATCCGGAGCGGCCCGGAGCCGATGGGCCCCGGCCGCTCGACCCGCCACGCGCGCATCAGCCGCGCAGACCGGCCGGCGAGACGCGCTCGTATTCGGAGTGATTCCGAGCCGGGGTGCCCGGTGCCTTCTCCAGCCGATGTGCGCGGTACAGCGGCGGCGGAGAGGGCTCCGGCAGGTCCGGCACGAGGTTGTGCCACCGCGCCGCGAGTTCGGACTCGTCGAGGATGTACTTGGTACGGCCGGACATGGACACCTCCGAACGTCAGGGCAACCAAATTACCTGGTCGGTCCCTGTGGTCCTGGCTCGGCGGCCGAGGGGACCGAGAACACGCGGTGGCCTGCTCTCGGGGTCAAGACAGGCGTTGAGAACCGATCTCCCCGCCAGGCCAGTGGGAACGGATACGCTGCGCGGCATGGGGTCACCGGCACGCGAACTCGTCCTCCTCGACGCACCGTCCAATCTGGGCCTGCGCCCGCCCGCCGAGGACGCGGTGCCGGGCTGTTACAAGGCGCCGGGCGCGTTGCGCGACACCGGACTGCTCGCCCGGCTCGGCGCGACCGACGCCGGTGTGGTGACCCCGCCGCGCTACCTGGCCACCTGGTCGCCGGGGGACGGCGTGCGCAACGCGGCGGCCCTCGCCGAGTACACCGTGCGGCTCGCCGAACGCCTCGACCGGATCCACGCGAGCGGCGGCTTTCCGGTGGTGCTCGGCGGGGACTGCGCGATCGTGCTGGGCGCCGGGCTCGCCCTGCGCCGCCGCGGCCGGTACGGGGTGGCGTATCTGGATGGTCACGACGACTTCCGGCACCTCGGCAATTCCCCGCACGTCGGCGCCGCGGCGGGCGAATGCCTCGCGCTGCTCACCGGGCGCGGCGCGGTCGATCTGGTCGCCTTGGCGGGGCGCGCACCCTATGTCCGGGACGCGGACGTCGTGCTGCTCGGCGTGCGCGAGGAGGAGTCGTTCCAGACCGCCGAAGCCGGGATCCGCACGGTCACCAGCCAGTCGATCATGGCGACCGGTCCCGCGGCCGCGCTGGCCGTGGCCAGCGAAGTGCTCGGCCGGGAGGAACTCGACGGCTTCTGGGTGCACGTCGACATCGACGTGCTCGATCCGTCGTTCGTTTCCGCAGTGGACAGTCCCGATCCCGGCGGCCTCGACCCGGACACGCTGGTCTCGTTGCTGCGCGGGGTGCTCGCGATACCCGGTGCGGCCGGACTCGAGCTGACCGTGTTCGATCCGGATCTCGACCCGGACGGCAGCCAGGCCGCCCTGGTCGCCGATGTGCTCAGCCGTGCGCTCGGGCGCTGAGCACTGCCCGTTCAGCGGTCGGTTTCCGGTACGCCGGCTGTCATCCTGAGCCGATGTTCGAGCGGTTCACCGATACCGCGCGCCGGGTGGTGGTGCTGGCGCAGGAGCAGGCGCGTGCCCTCGGGCACGGTTACATCGGGGCAGAACACCTCCTGCTCGGGGTGCTCACCCAGCGTGAGCAGGCCGGCCGCCCGCAGCCGAGCGGGTTGGCGCCGGCGGAGGTCCTGGACCGGATCCGGCGGCTCGCCCCGCCCGGGGAACACGAGTCGCCGAGCCACATGCCGTTCACCGCGGAGGCGAAGAAGCTGCTCGAGCTGTCGCTGCGGGAGGCGCTGCGGGCCCAGCACGGCTTCATCGCCGACGGGCACATCCTGGCCGCGATCGCCATGCAGGACGAGGGGATCGCGGCGCGGATCCTCACCGAATCGGAGATCGACCGCGAACGGCTGCACGAGGAGGCGCTCGACGGGGTGTCCCCGCCGCTGCCCGGCGAGCGGGTCCGGTTCGAACCGCACACCGAGGCCCGGGTGGCCCGCCTCGAGCACGCCGTGGACCGGCTCACCGCCCAGGTCGCCGAGCTGCGGCGCCAACTCGGCGAACGCGATTGAGCGGTTTTTTCGCGTAATGTCAGGGCATGGCCACATTGGTGTCTTTTCACGCGCACCCCGACGACGAGTGCATCGGCTGCGGGGGCGTCATGCGCAAGGCGTTCGAGGAGGGTCACCGCGTCGTGCTCGTGGTGGCGACCCGCGGCGAACACGGCGAGGTGCCCGACGGTTTCCTGTCCGACGGGGAGGAACTCTGGCAGCGGCGCGTCGCCGAAACGCATGCCTCCGCGGAGATCCTCGGCGCGAAGCGAGTGGAATTCCTGGGGTACACCGATTCCGGGATGATGGGCGAGCCGACCAACGACCTGCCGGGTTCGTTCTGGACCGCGCCGGTCGAGGAGGCGGCGGAGCGGCTCGCCGCGATCCTGCGCGAGGAGCAGGCGGACGTGCTGACCATCTACGACGACAACGGGGGCTACGGGCATCCCGACCACATCCAGGTGCACCGGGTGGGCGTGCGCGCGGCCGAACTGGCCGGGACCCCGCGCGTCTACCAGAACACGATGAACCGCGACCAGATGCGGCGGGGTCAGCAGGAGTACGCCGAACGGGAGGGCGAAGCCGACTACGAACTGCCCGATGTCGAGCAGTTCGGCAAACCCGAGTCGATGATCACCGCCGCGGTGGACGTGACCGGGTATCTCGAGCACAAGCGCAACGCGATGCGGGCGCACGCCAGCCAGATCAGCGAGCAGTCGTTCTTCCTCGCCATGCCGGACGAGGCGTTCCGGGGCGCCTTCGGCATCGAATGGTTCATCCGCGAGGGCCAGGGCCCCGGCATCACCGAAACGGACCTGCTCGCCGGGTTGTGAGCGCCCCCGTTCCCGAAAGTGCGCGCACTTTCGGGAACGGGTGCCCGGGGTCAGGGCAGGGCGGCGGTCACGTCGAGTTCGACGCGCTGGTCCGGGTAGCCGAGCTGGGCCACACCGAGCAGGGTGCTCGCGGTGGAGAACGCGGCGCCGATCGGCGACTCGGTCAGCCTGGTCCAGACCGCGGCCAGCTCGGCCTGGTCCGCGCTGGCCACGTAGATGACCGTGCGGACCACGTCGTCCGGGGTCGCCCCGGCCGAGCGCAGGGCGGCAGCGGTGTTGGCGACCACCTGGTCGACCTGGGCCGCCAGGTCACCGGCGACCACCGAACCGTCGGCCGCGAGGGGGCATTGCCCGGCGAGGAAGACCAGCCGCTGGGCCTCGACGGTGGTCACGTGGTGGTAGCCGGGTGTGGTGTGCAGTTCCGCGGGATTGTGTCGCTTGATCGTCACCTGGCCATCATGCGACCTAGGCTGGAATCGTGCGACGGACTATTGACTGGGACGACGGCGCCATCGTGATCGTGGATCAGGTCGCGCTGCCCGGCGCCTACCGAACCCTGCGACTCGGCACGGTCGACGAACTCGTCGACGCGATCCAGCGGCTCGCCGTGCGGGGCGCGCCCGCGCTCGGCGCCGCCGGGGCACTCGGCACCGCGCTCGCCGCCCGCCACCACTGGCCGGATCTGACCAAGGTGCGCGCGCAGGCCGAACGGGTGGCCCGCGCGCGCCCGACCGCGGTCAACCTGAGCTGGGGCGTCAGCCGGGCCCTGTCCGCACTGCCCGAGAGCGCCGAGGCCGTCCTCGCCGAGGCCCAGGCGATCCTGGACGAGGACGAGAACGTGAACCGGCTCGCCTCCGGCCACGCCGCCGAACTGGTGCTCGAGCGCTGCCCGCGGCGGCCGCTGCGCCTGCTCACCCACTGCAACGCCGGCCGCCTGGCGACCGTGGCCTGGGGCACCGCCCTCGGGGTGGTCTGGCACCTGCACACCGCCGGCCACGTCGACTACGTCCTCGCCGACGAGACCCGGCCGCTGCTCCAGGGCGCCCGCCTCACCGCCTGGGAACTCGCCGAAGCGGGCGTCCCGTACCGGATCCTGCCCGATTCCGCCGCCGCGCTGGCGATGGCGCGCGGGATGGTGGACTGCGTGCTCGTCGGCGCGGACCGGATCGCCACCAACGGGGACGTGGCGAACAAAATCGGCACGTACGGGCTGGCGATCGCGGCCGCCCGGCACAGGATCCCGTTCGTCGTGGTCGCCCCGTGGTCCACAGTGGACACCTCGCTGCCGGACGGGTCGTCGATCGTGCTCGAGGAGCGCCCCGCCGACGAGGTCACCCACATCTCCGGCGAGCCGATCGCCCCGGAAGGCGCACCGGTGTTCAACCCCGCGTTCGACGTGACCCCGGCGGAACTGATCACCGCCGTGGTCACCGAACGCGGGGTGCTTTCCTGAGGGGACCCCTCCGGACAAATTTCGTCAGGAGGGGTCCCCTCATGACACGGCTCGGCACTAGAGGCGCGGCACGTTGCGCAGGTTGGACTTCGCGAGCTGGAGCATCTTGCCCACCCCGCCGCTCAGCACGGTCCGGCTGACCGCGAGCGCGAAACCCTTCACCTGGGCCGCGGTGATGTTCGGCGGGATCGACAGCGCGTTCGGATCGGTGACGACGTCGAGCAGCGCCGGGCCGTCGTGCGCGAGCAGTTCCTTGACCGCGTCCCGCACGTCACCGGGATTCTCCACCCGCCGCGCATGAATACCGGCCCCGCGGGCGATCGCGGCGAAATCGACCTTGTCGTGGTCGGTCCCGTACTCCGGGAGACCGTCGACGAGCATCTCCAGCTTCACCATGCCGAGCGAGGAGTTGTTGAACACCACCACCTTCACCGGCAGCGCGTGGGTCTTCAACGTGAGCAGCTCGCCCATCAGCATGGCCAGGCCGCCGTCGCCCGCCATCGCGATCACCTGGCGATCCCGGTCGGCCGCCTGCGCGCCGATCGCGTGCGGCAACGCGTTGGCCATGCTCCCGTGCACGAACGAACCCAGCAACCGGCGGCGGCCGTTCGGCGTGACGTACCGCGCCGACCACACGTTGCACATCCCGGTGTCCACGGTGAACACCGCGTCCGCGGCCGCCTCCTCGTCCAGGATGTCCGCCGCGTACTCCGGGTGGATCGGCACGTGCCGCTCGACGTTGTTCGTGTAGGCGTCGACCACGCGCTGCAGGCTGCGTTCGTGCTTGTGCAGCATCTCGTGCAGGAAGGCGCGATTCTCCTTGCGGCGCAGGCGCGGGAGCACCGCGCGGATGGTCGCGCCGACATCGCCGAGCACGCCGAACTCCAGCGCGGTCCGCCGCCCCATCCGCGCCGGATCGACGTCCACCTGCACGGTGTGGGCCTGCGGCAGGAAGTTGTCGTACGGGAAGTCGGTGCCGAGCAGCAGCACCAGATCGGCGGCGTGCATCGCGTCGTAGCAGGCGCCGTAGCCGAGCAGCCCGCTCATGCCGACGTCGAACGGATTGTCGTACTGGATGAACTCCTTGCCCCGCAAGGAATGCCCGACCGGTGCGCCGATCAGTTCGGCGAGCTGGATGACCTCGTCGTGCGCGTCGCGGCAGCCCGCACCGGCCATGATCATGACCTTCTCGGCCCGCTCGATGCGCTCCACCAGGGCCTCGACGTCCGAGTCGGCGGGCAGGATCGCGGGCGGGGTGCCGAGGATGCCGCTGGTCCCGGTGGGCCGGACCGCGTTCTCGTGCGCGACATCGCCGGGCAGCACGATCACCGCGCCGCCCCGGCGGCCGACCGCGTTCTGCACCGCGATCCGCGCGATCCGCGGCATCTGCTCGGGCTGGCTGACCAGTTCGCAGTAGTGCGAGCATTCGGCGAACAGCCGCTCGGGGTGCGTCTCCTGGAAGAAGCCGGTGCCGATCTGCGCGGCCGGGATGTGCGACGCGATCGCCAGCACCGGCGCGCCGGAGCGGTGCGCGTCGTACAACCCCTGCAGCAGGTGCAGGTTGCCCGGCCCGCAACTCCCCGCGCACACCGCGAGCCGCCCGGTCAGCTGCGCCTCGGCCGCGGCCGCGAACGCCCCGGCCTCCTCGTTGCGCACGTGGACCCAGTCGATCCCGCCCTTGGCCGAGCCCCCGCTGCGGCGGATCGCGTCCACGACCGGGTTGAGGCTGTCCCCCACCACGCCGTAGATCCGGCGCACCCCCGCCTGGATGAGCACCTCGATGAGCTGGTCGGCGACGGTTGTCATAGAAATTCCTTTCTCGGACCGCTCAGTGCAGCAGTCCGGCCTTCCGGGCCTCGGCGGTCAGCCGGTCCCGGTGTTCCGGGTGGGCGATCGCGATCAGCGACTCCGCCCGTTTCGCGAGGCTTCTCCCCCGCAGTTCGGCCACCCCGTATTCGGTGACGACGTGGTCCACGGTGTTCTTCAACGTGGTCACCACGCTGCCCGGGGTGAGCCGCGGGTTGATCCGGCTGCGGCCGTCGCTGGTCGCCGAGTGCAGCACCAGGAACGCCTGCCCGCCCGGCGAGTACATCGCCCCGCGCGCGAAATCGGCCTGCCCGCCCGAGGACGACCAGTACCGGCCGCCGATCGTCTCGCTGGCCGCCTGCCCCATCAGGTCGACCTCGCTGGTGGCGTTGATCGACACGAAGTTCGGTTCGTTCGCGACCACGCGCGGATCGTTCACCCAGTCCACGGGCTCCATGGTCACCGCGGTGTTGTCGTCGAGCCAGTCGAACAACCGTTTCGTGCCCACCGCGAAGGTGGCCACGTGCTTGTTGCGCTGCTGCCGCTTCCGGGTGCCGGTCAGCGCGCCGCTCGTCACCAGGTCCAGCACCCCGTCGGAGATCGCCTCGGTGTGCAGGCCCAGGTGCCGGTGATCGCGCAGCGAAGCCAGCAGCGCGTTCGGGACGCGCCCGACCCCGATCTGCAGGCAGGCGCCATCGGGAATCCGCTCGGCGATGGACGCCGCGATCCGGTGATCGCGATCGTCGGGTTTCGCGGGCGGTACCTCGTGCAGCGGCCGGTCGGCCCGGCACCAGCCCGCGATCTGGCTGATGTGCAGCTGGTTGTGGCCGAACGTCCGCGGCATGTGCTCGTTGACCTCGAGGAAGAACGGGATCTCCCCGATGAAGGCCGCGGTGTAGTCGGCGTTCGTGCCGAGGCTGAAGTAGCCGTGCTCGTCGGGCGGGCTGGCCGCGGCGAGCGCGATCGTGCACTTCGTCGAACTCCGCAGCAGCAGCGGCATCTCGCTGAAGTGGTTGGGCACCAGATCGCAGTGACCGGCCCAGAACGCCTCGCGCGAACCCGCGCCGAGAAAGTAGTCGACGTGCTCCAGGCGTCCCGGGAACTCGCCGTCGATGTACCGGCGGCGCAGGTACGGGTCCATGCGGTGGATGTGCACACCTTCGAGTGATTCCGCATGCGCTTCGAGGGTGTCCAGCAGGGTCACCGGCTCGCCGAGCTGGATCGGCACGATCACGTCCGCGCCGGGCGGGATGTGCTCGAGCACGTCGGCGGGTTCGTTCGGGTGATCCAGGGAAACGCTATTCGCCACCGAAGCCTCCGAGCAGCCTGCGCGCGAGTTCCACGCGCGGTTTGTCGATCATCTCGCCGTCCACCCGCACCGCGGCGCCACCGGACTCCTCGGCGGCCTCCAGCACGCGCCGGGCCCAGCGCAGTTCCTCCTCGTCCGGGCTGAACGCCGCGTTGACCGCGTCGACCTGCTTGGGGTGCAAGCACAGTTTGCCGCCGAAGCCCAGGTTGCGCGCAGCGCGAGCCGCGTCCCGGGTGAGGGCGACGTCATACAGGTCGGTGGTCACCCCGTCGACCGGTGCGGCCAGTCCCGCCGCGCGGGAGGCGACCACCAGCCGGGACCGGGCGTACAGCAACTCCCGTTCGGCCGCGTCGGTCACCGTGACGCCGGTGTCGAGTCCGAAGTCGACGTTGCCGAACACCAGCCGGGTCACGCCGGGCAGTTCGGCGATCTGGTCGGCGTCCCGCACGCCCCGCGCGCTTTCCAGCAGGGCGAACAGGGCCACGCCGTCCGGCAGCCGGGCGATCGTGGCGCGCAGCGCGGGAATGCTGTCCGCCTTGGGCAGCACCACGGCCGCCAGCCCGGGAGCCTCGGCCAGCACGGCCAGATCGTCGTCGTACCACGGGGTGTCCGCCGCGTTGATCCGCACGGCCGCCGGGTGTCCGGCGGCCCAGGCGGCGACCTCGGCGCGGGCGCTTTCCTTGTCCGGCGGCGCGACCGCGTCCTCCAGATCGCACAGCACCAGATCGGCGCCGCTGGCCGCGGCCTTGCCGAACCGGTCCGCGCGGTTCCCGGGGACGAACAGCAGCGACCGCGCGGCCTCGGGCTTCACTTCCCCTCGCCTTCGTCGAGGCCCGCGGCCCGCCGGGACCGCTCGTCCCACACCGGTTCCACGCTCGCGAACTCCGGGCCGTGCCCGCGCCGGTACACCAGCAGCGTGCGCTCGAAGGTGATCACGATCGTGCCGCGCTGGTTGAAGCCGATGGTCCGCACCTCGACCACGCCGACCTCGGGCCGGGACTTCGACTCCCGCGCGCTGAGCACCTCGGACTGCGAGTAGATGGTGTCGCCTTCGAAGACCGGATTCGGCAGCCGGACCCGGTCCCAGCCGAGGTTGGCCATCACGTGCTGGGAGATGTCGGTGACGCTCTGCCCGGTCACCAGGGCCAGCGTGAACGTGGAGTCGACCAGCGGTTTGCCCCATTCGGTCTGCCCCGCGTAGTGCCGGTCGAAGTGCAGCGGCGCGGTGTTCTGCGTGAGCAGAGTGAGCCAGGAGTTGTCGGTCTCGGTCACCGTGCGCCCGAGCGGATGGCGGTACACGTCCCCGACCACGAAGTCCTCGAAGTACCTGCCCTGCCAGCCCATGTCGTCCTCCTCGATGATCTCTACCGCTCACCCTGCCCTCGCCGCGGTCATACGTAAAATGACCAGTCTTACCTGCGTTCATGCGCCACGTGCATGAACTGGGCGCTACCCCGGCCACGACCTCACGAATTCGTGGAACCGCTCGACCGCGGGCGCCTGGTGCCGCGCGGCGAGTGTGGCCACGCCCACGGTGCGGTGCGCCTCGGGATCGGACAGGCGCAGGTAGACCGGCCCGCCGGGCACCGAAGCGCTGCGCGGCGGAGGCATGATCGCGACCCCCAGCCCGGCCGAGACCAGTCCCTGCACGGTCGCCAGTTCGGTGCTCTCGAAGGTGATGCGCGGCGTGAACCCGGCTCGGCGGCAGAGCTGGTCGGCGGTCTGCCGCAGCCCGAACTCCGAGCGCAGCGCGATGAAGTCGGCGTCGGCGAGTTCGGCCAGCGACACGCGTTTGCGGCGGGCCAGCGGGTGCCCGGACGGCACCGCGACGCAGAGCTGCTCCACTTCGATCGGCGTCCACAGCACGTCCTCGCCACCGGGCTCCGGGCTGGTGACGATCAGATCGACGTGGCCGCGGCGCAGATCCGCGAGGATCACGTCCGCCGCGTCGCCGCGCAGCAGGAAATGCGCCTTGGGCACGCGTTCGCGGTAACCGCGGATCAGGTCCGGGATGAGCCAGGTGCCGAACGAGTGCAGGAACGCCAGCGCCACCGTCCCCTGTTCGGGATCGATCAGCGTGGCGATCCGGTGTTCGGCGGCCGACAGCTCGTCCAGTGCGCGCAACGCGTGCGCCTGGAACACCTGGCCGTAGGAGTTGAGCCGCAACCGGTGACCGGTGCGGTCGAACAGCGGGGTGCCCAGGCGCCGCTCCAGCCGGGCGATGGCCCGGGACAGGGTGGGCTGCGCGATGTTCAGCGCGGCCGCCGCCTCGGTCACGTGCTCGGTCTCGGCCAGCGTGGTGAACCAGGTCAGCTCGCGGACGTCCATCCGCCGATTATCGGCAGGACCGTCCAATCCGGACCGATCAGGGCCGCGGACCGAGCACCTCTTCGCCCTCGCGCACGGTGATCGCCATGGCGGGGCAGGAGTCCGCGGCATCGAGCACGATCTCGTCCGGCTCGACCTCGCCGGAAAGCGGGCGGGCGTGGTCGCCTTCCAGTTCGAAGAACTCGGGGGCGAGCGCCGCGCACATGCCCGAGGCGATGCACGTGTTCTCGTCGACCTCGATTCGCCAGGTCATGCCTACCATCCTACCGGCATCGTCCGCGGGCCACGGACGAGCAATTGCTTCTTCCAGACGATGTCTCCGGCGAGCCGCAGGTCGGGGAAGCGTGCCAGCAACGCGCCGAGCGCCTCCTGCAGTTCCAGCCGGGCCAGCGGCGCGCCGAGGCAGTGGTGCACTCCGTGCCCGAAGCCGAGGTGCTGGTTCCCGTCGCGGTCGATGCGCAGTTCGTCCGCCTCGCCGAAGCGCAGCGCGTCCCGGTTCGCCGCGCCGACCGCGACCAGCACGGGTTCCCCCGCCCGGACCAGCACGCCGCCGACCTCGATGTCCTCGGTCGCGTAACGCGGGAAGGACGCACCGGCGCCGAGCGGCACGAACCGGAGCAGTTCCTCGACCGCGCTCGCGACCAGGGCGGGGTCCGCGCGCAACCGGGCGAGCTGATCGGGGTGCTCGAGCAGCACGTACACGAAGTTGGGGATCTGGGTGGCGGTGGTTTCGTGCCCGGCCACCAGGATTCCCACGCACAGGTCCACGAGTTCGAGTTCGGACAACCGGTCGTGCACGTCGCGTGCCTCGATCAGCGCGGTCATCAGGTCGTCCGCGGGTTGTTCGCGGTGCTGCGCGATGAGCCCGGCCATGTAGGCGCGCAGTTCTTCCTGGTTCCGCTCGAACTCCTCGACGGTCAGCCCGCTGGTGGACAGGGCCGCGTCGCTCCACACCCGGAACTGGGCCCGGTCCTCGGTCGGCACGCCGAGCAGCTCGCAGATCACCGCGACCGGGATCGGCAGCGCGTAGTTCTCCACCAGGTCCACCGGCGGGCCGGCGGCGGCCATCTCGTCGAGCAGCCCCTGGGCCAGTTCCCGGACGCGCGGCCGCAGCCGCTCGACGCGGTGCATGGTGAACGCCTTCGCCACCAAGGTGCGGAGCCGGGTGTGGTCGGGCGGGTCCATCGCCAGGATGCCGCTGGTGCGCTGGGCCGCGGAAGAGCGCGGCGCGTCGTGCTCGTTCGCCAGCGCGCGGCTGAAGCGCCGGTCGCCGAGGACCAGGCGGGCGTCGGCGTACCGGGTGGCGAGCCAGGCCGGTTCCCCGTAGGGCAGCTTGACCCGGATCATCCCGTCGGCTGCGCGGGCCGCGGCGTATGCCTGGTCGAGATCGAGACCTTCGGCCTCGTTGAACGGATACGCGACGGGTTCGGTGTGCGTGGTGGTCATCGCCGAGCGACCCCCTTGTCGTTTGTAAGCACCTGCTTACAACGTAGAACCGGTCACGTCCGGCGTCAATCCCGTCACCGAAAGCACCCTTTCGGTCGAAAGGGATACCGTGTGCGCGTTGGAGGTATCCGGTGAGCGAAGAACAGCAGCCACGCCGACGCGACTCGGCCGCGACCAGGCAGGCGTTGCTCGACGCCGCCTCGACCCTGTTCGCCGAGCGGGGTTTCGACCGGACGACCGTGCGTGAGATCGCCCGGCGCGCGGAGGTCAACCAGGCGCTGCTGTTCCGCTATTTCGGCTCCAAGGAAGCGTTGTTCGAAGAGGTGATGGCTCGCCGCGGGCGGGAACGGCTCGCGCAGTCCGCCCCGGAACGGCTCCTCGAGGACACCCTGCGCGGCATGCTCACCGCGGAACGGCGATCCCACGCGCTCGAGACGTTGCTGCGCTCCACCGGCAACGACAGCGCCGCCGCGGCGATCCGGCGGCAGGTCGGCGAGGAGTACACGAAGGCGCTCGCCGGGCTGACCGATTCCGTGGACGCGGACCTGCGCGCGGACCTGGTTCTGGCCTGGGTCCTGGGGATCGGCCTGATCCGGGACATCGCCGAGAAGGAGCCGCTGGCGAGCGCCGACCCGGACACCGTGTGCCGGTTGGTGGTCAACGCGGCCCGCCTGCTGCTCGAACGCGTCGATCCGGCGAACTAGTTTCCGCGGCTAGATGCCGAATGGCGCGGCGTAGCGAACGGTGCCGCTGGGCAGCGGGTGGCCGGAGTCCAGGGTGAGGGCCATCATGGCCTCATCCGGGACGTCGATGGTCAGCCCGATGCCGTGTTCGGAGGCGCGAGTGAATCCGAACCTCGGGTAATAGGTCGGGTGCCCGAGCACGGTGACGAAGAATCCGCCCTTGTCCTTGGCCGCCCGGAGTGCCGCGCGGATGGCCGCGGAACCGGCGCCGGTCTTCTGGTATTCCGGGAGGACGGCGCAGGGAGCAAGGCACAGTGCCGGCGTTTCGCCGATATGGCAACGAGTCAGCAGCGCGTGCCCGACGGGTGTGCCTTCCTGGTTCGTGGCGACGATTGACAGGCCGTCGATCCAGGCCTCGTCGGCGCGCAGGGCGTCGACGAGGTCGGCCTCCTCCGAGGTCTCGAAGGCCGCCAGGACGATTTCGCGGATGGCGGGGATGTCGGCACTGGTTTCGGTGCGGGTGGTCCAGTTCATTGCTGGGTGAGGATCCGTTTCGTGTTCGTGTTACCGGGTCGAACACGAACGTAGCACGCCTTCGGCGTACCCGATCCACCCATTCGAGATGGCGTTGACCTTCCATTTTCGATAAAATGAAAGATGTGGAAACAAATACCAGACTCGCAGACCTGAAAGACATTATTCAATCGGAAGGGGAGGTGATCGCGAAGGCACAGGCCCGGCAGTTGAGAGCCATTGCAGAATTGGACAACCTGCAAGGAAGATCCCGTGGTGTGCCCGTCGAAGTCGCCTGGATACTGAATCTGACAGAACACAAGTCGGCGAAGAAGGTGGCGCTCGCGCGGACGCTCACCACACGGCTGCCCGAGACCTTGAAGGCCATGGAGGGCGGGGTGATCGACGAGGAGAAAGCCGCCAAGATCGCCGATCCCACAGCGTACTTGAGCGACGAGAAAGCCCGCGAAGTCGATGCCATCATGGCGGAACGCTTGAAGGACAAGAACCCCTCTTCGCTGCGCAAGATGGCGAACTACTGGATCGCCAAAGTCGACAAGGCGGGATATGAGGCACGGTGCAAAGCCAAGCGCGCCGACCGGCAACTGCAGTTGATCCACCAAGACCACGGCATGAGCACCCTGATCGCCGATGTTCCGGCCGAAAAGGGCGGCGCCGCCTACCACAGCATCGACCGCGAAGCCCGCAAACGCAAAACCAAAGACGAACCGCGCACCCTGGACCAGTTACGCAGCGACATCCTGATCGAACGCTGCCTCGGCACCACCCACAGCGACCCCAAAGCCGACATCTACGTCTACGTCGACCTGCAAACCCTGGCCGGACTCAACAACGACCCCGCCCAACTCGCCGGATACGGCCCCATCCCCGCCACCATCGCCCGCGACATCGCCCACAGCAAAGACTCCACCTGGCGCCGAATCGTCACCGACCCCATCACCGGGCTCCCGGCCGACATCGGCCGCACCCGCTACCGCCCACCCGCAGCCCTCGACCGCTACATCCGGCTACGCGACCGCGAATGCCGAGCACCGGGTTGTAACCGACCGGCGCAGGCAGGCGATATCGACCACACCCAAGACTGGGCCAAAGGCGGCACCACCGACAAAACCAACCTTGGCGGCTGGTGCGAACGCCACCACTACCTCAAAGACGAGCCGGGCTGGCGATTCGAGGCCGAGCCCGACGGCAGCATTACCATCACCACCCCCACCGGCGGCACCTACACCAGCAAACCCGAACCCCTCCACGAACCCCGCGCTTAGGAGGTCAGTTCGGAATGAGTCGGCGTGTCAGTTTTGCTGATGCCGCACGATGTTCCAGGCTTGCACCGCTGATTCCGGTTCGGCAGCGACGGTTCCGCTATAGAGCGCCTTCTTACCGAACTGCGCGCGGCCGGACGACTAGAGTCGGCCCACGCGATCGTGGACTCGGCCCACCTGCGCGCGCTCAAAGCGGAGCGCACACCGGCCCCAGCCCAGTCGACCGGCGCAAACCCGGTTCCAAGTACCACCTGATCACCGATGGCACCGGCATCCCACTGGCCATCACCCTCACCGGCGGGCACCACGATGACGTCGGCATTACCTGATGATCGCGCCGCCGCAGCGCCGAGCACGGGTCCGGGCTGAGCACCATACGCTGGCCCGTGAAGCGCACCTTCGCCTGGTTACGAGGCTTCAAAACGACTCCACATCCGCGCCGAACGCTGTGCCGATCTCCCAACAAGCCATCCTCAGCCTCACCTGCTCAGTCATCTGCCTTCGCAAACTCATACCGAACTGATCTCTTAGAACCTGTTTGCGAACCCCGGTTTGGGAGTCCTAAGGGGACCGGTTGAAGGGCTTGGCGAGGGCTCGACGCCAGTTTTGGTATGCCCGGATCGGGTGTCCCTCGTGTCGGCGGAATGCGGTTTCCGGCCCTGTTCACCGCCTGCGTTGTGTCTCAAGACTGGATTGGGGAGTCGAGCGAGAGGAGCTGACGATGGTGGGACATGAGCACGAGACCAAGGGGACGTGGAGAAGCAAGCTCACTGCTACCGGGGCCGACGTCAACCCGGATGTGCAGGCCGAACAAGCGGACCCGACAGAAGTGAAGCCCCAGCCGCGGGACTCGTTTGCCCTCGCGGCGGAAGCGCCTGACGAGGCTGCTGGGACCGCCGGGGAAACCGCGCGTACTGCTGCCGAGGATGAGGCGCCGACCGGCCAGGTCAAGCCCCAGCCGCGTCATAGCCCGTATAAGGGCCGGGTGATCGCGAAGTAGGACCCTGATTTCGCATCGGGTTCGGCTGCTGTGCGAGCGGCATGACCGAGCGGTATTCGGTGCTGGTGGCGCCGACGCCGGGAAGTGGGTGCTCAGTCGCCCGTGGCGGGTTTCAGCTCGATCCCGAGCGCGGTTGGCCAGCCGGGCCCGAAGTACTCCCGTGCCAGCTTGGCCATCTCGGCCAGGTTGCGCCGGTAGTGCCCGGCGATCGCATAGGCCCGGTTCGCCGCCGAGCGCAGGTCGGCCTGCAGCGCGGTGAGGTCGGCGTCGGTGACCGGGCGGGCGGCCGCGCCGCGAGCCCGGCCCTCGGCGAGATTCGGCAGTTCGGGCAGCGCGGCCGCGAAGTCGTAGGTGGCCCAGCGGTCGCCCTCGGCCTGCCAGTGGTCGGCCGCGTGCTCGGCCGCGGTGATGCCCGCCGCCAGCAGCTCCTGGAAGTTCCCCTCATTCACGAGCGGTGAGCCTAGGACACGTTCCGTGATCAATCTCGTTTTGCGGCTCGCCTGGGTGACCGCGGCGCCGAACGAGGCCGCCGATCACCGCTGAGCGCCTGGTCAACCGCCTTGTCCGAGGCGCCCAGGAGTTTGAAGTGCCGCAGCAGTCGGGTGAGGTTGAGGTCGATCGTCACCGCGCGGCGGTGCACCTGGTCCAGCACGGTCCGGTCGTGTTCGAGCGCGGCCAGCCGGGCTTCCAGCGCCGCGACCCTGCTGTCCATCTGGTTCTTCGGCGGCATCGCCTCTCCTCCCGGTTCAGGCCGCCGTCGGCCGGGGAACACCACGGCGGCGGGTCAGCCGCCGGGTCATGAGCGTGATCGCCGCGATATTCAGGACCGATTCGCTGTTCTGGGGCAAGCGCTCGTGATCACGGATGTTCCTGCGCGCCCGGAGCAGCCAGCTGATCGTCCTCTCCACGACCCAACGGCGTGGCAGAACGACGAATCCAGACTCCTTCGGCCGGGGCACCACCTTGATGGTCAGGTTCAGGAACCGCTTGGCCCACTCGACCAGGCCGCCGCCGAAGGCGCTGTCGGCCCAGACGATGCTCACCGCGGGGAAGGTGATCCGCAGTCGCCAGAGCAGATCGCGGGCGAGGTCGCGGTCCTGCCGGTCGGCGGAGGTGACCAGGATCAGCAGCGGGAGCCCGCCGAGGTCCACCGCCAGCGCTCTCTTCCTCCCGTTGATGCGTTTCCCGGCGTCGAACCCGCGGCTGTGGCGGCCGACGGTCTCGGACGCCTTGACCGACTGGGAGTCGACGATCACCGCGACCGCCTGCGGGCTGTAGCCGCGGCGGGTTCGGATCCGCTGGCGCAGCTGGTCGAGGATCCGGCCGATGATCCCGGCGCGGGTCCAGCGTTCGAAGAATCCGTAGACCGTGCGCCAGGGAGGGAAATCCGCTGGCAGAGCGCGCCATTTCGCTCCGTTGTCGACCACGTAGCGCAGGGCGTCGACGATTGCCCGGCGGTCGTGGACCTCGGGGCGGCCGCCGCGGCTGGTCTGAGCGGCCGGGGTCGGCAACAGGGGCTGGAGCAGGCGCCACTCGGCCCGGGTCGTGTCCGAGGGGTAGCGGCGCCCGCGCGCGGTCACGGGCGATGCCATGGCGGATCGAGGCCTTCCACGGTGGGTTCGTGTTTTCGTTGCGTGCCAAGGGGTTTCAGGGTTCGAGGTCGGACAGGTTCTCCATGGTGGTCTTGCTGCCGGCGAGCATGTCCCGGACGCGGCGGCCCCAGTCGTCGGTGGGGTGGCAGGCGAAGAACGGATCGATCGTGCCGGTCAGCAGCCGCTTGAACCGGGTGTACTCGGTCTTGAACTGCCGCTGCGCGAACGGCACCACGTCGGCCGGATCCTCGGTGATGAGGAATCCCTGGCCCGGAACGTAGATCAGCGGGGTTCCGTACTGCGCGGCGAGATGCTCGCGCACGTAGATCAAGCCGCGTTTCACCTGGTAGACGCTCAGGTTGTTCGTGGCGGCGACGAGGTGCTTGGTGGACAGCGTGGCGGGGCGGGCCTCGAGCAGCGCGACGCGGACCTGTTCCCCGCACACGTGCGGCGGGAGCGCGCGTCGCATCGGTTCACTCGCCCCGCAGCAGCCGCGCCAGCCCTTCGTCGAGACTGACTTCCCCGGTATCGACCGCAGTCTCAATCCAATCGGCGGTCGTGCGAACGCGGGCCACGTTGCGGTGCACGGTCTCCCGCTCGGGCGTGCTGAACTTGTGCCCGCGCAAGGTGGGCAGCGTCCGGCCGACCGACGCCACGAACGCCGAACACGCCCCGACCAGCTCGACGAACTGCTCACTCCGTTCGATCTGCTCCAGCGCCGGGGTCCGCTGCCGCACGATCTCCCCGGCCTGCCGGGAATGCTCGACCTGGGCCCAGTTCACCCGGCCCCGGGCGGTCGCGTCCCGCATCGCCTTCGAAGCGACATTCGGCCGGCGCAGAAAATCCGTGGCCACCACCCCGGCCACCGCGTCATCGGCGGCCAGATCATGAATCTTGTCGATCTTCTCCTGCGTCGACTCCGGATCCCGCACCCGCCAGCCGACGACCCGCCGGGCGGCGTCGACGGTCCATCGGCGTTCCCCGCTGCGCTCGTGCATCGGCGGGTCGTCGATCACCTCGAACCGCTCGTCCAGCTTCCCCAGCACCTGGTGGATCGTGTGCGACACCCCGGACCGGCGCTGATCTTCCGGCCACCGGGCCGAGGTGTACCGGTACTTCTTGATGGTGGTCGCCGCAGCCCCTATGTCCTCGGCAAACAGCTCCAGCGCCTCGGACACGCTGTAGAGCTCTTCGTCCGCGATTGCGTGCTCACCATCCCGGTCTCTGATCGGTTCGATCTCCAGCGCCGCGTCCCCAAGCTTCCACTGGGCCCGGGATTGCTGCTCGACAAGCTGGCGGCCTTCCCGCACGAGCTGGTTGTAGCGGCGCTTGGTGACGTTCCCGATCTTCGTCGACACGAGGATCACCCCTCCCCGCCAGGGCGCGGCGCGTGTCGCCGACAACGAACCCCGACGGTCGGCAGCGGCCAGAATCCGCCGTCCGCCGCAACATCAGAAGGCTCCATTCGGGTGCTTGTTTCCGCAGGTCAGAGCCGATCTTTCGGGGTCGCGGAAACCGTACGACTTACCGTCCCGGTGACGGTATCCGGAACGGTTTTGCGGCGCCGCCACCCGCGAGTCCGGCACCGGCTCGAGCAGTAAACGGCGCTCACCCGGCGCTCGACACCCGGCACCCACTCCGTCCCGCACTCCGGACACCGCCGCCGGCCTTCCGGCGACTCGTCCCGCAGCGCTGCCACCCGCACCCGTGCCGACCGAACCCACCGCCAGTGCTGGACACGACAACGATCACCGCAGAACCGGGCATGGCGACGCGTCTTCGCCGGCAACACACGCCCGCAACAGAGACAACGCCGCTGCTCAGCGCCGACCCGGCCCCGCCCGGCAGCCTCCCCGGCCGGGCTCGTCGACCGGCGCTTCGCCGCCCGCAGCCGAACCACCAACCCACCGTAGAACCGTCCAGCTGAAAGCCACGACGTCCACCAGGGCGACCGCGGGCAACATCGCCGAGCGACACCACGTCCACCGCGCGCGTGGTCCGGCCAGCATCACGCCGCGCCTGACCTCGGCATAACCGCCTCAAGTAACCGGAAACCGCTGGCGTACAAGGCATTCGAGCTTTAGAAACACGCACTTAGCGGTCGCAACCTGTCCGGCCCCGAACTATGCGGCTCACCCCGACACGCCGAACCACGCGTATCCAGGCATTGCCGCCGATGCGAGGCTACGGCCAGCCGACCCCTGGCGCGGGCGCGGGAACGGTCTGCACCTGCCCGGTCCGCGGACCGCCGAACGGATTCTCCGGATTCCACACCGCCGCCAGGATGAACAACGTCTTCCCGTCCGGCCCGCCCAGCATGCACGCGAACGGGTTCCGGTCGAGTTCGATCCGCTGCAGCACCTCACCGCCTTCCCGGACCCGCACGCAGTCCTTATCCGTACGAGAAGTCCAGATGGCGCCCTCGGCGTCCATGCAGATTCCGTCCGGGCCGAGGCCGTCCGCCCAGACCCGGCGGTTCGACAGGGTCCCGTCCGCGGCGATGTCGAAGGCCGTGAGCCGTCCGGCGAAGGATTCGCTGACGATCAGGGTGGAATTGTCGGGCGTGACGACCATGCCGTTGGGAAACTCGATGCCGTCCGCCACCTGGCGAACCGAGCCGTCGGGCGTGATCAGCGCGATGATCCCGGGGACGAACTCCGCCTTTCCCTCCAGGAAACCCAGGAAATCGAAATCGCTGCCGTTGACATAGATATTGCCGCGACCGTCCACCACGATCTCGTTGAACCCGGCGGCGAGATCGCGCAGATCGGCGTGGGCGACCACCGATCCGTCGGGCTCCCGGCGCAGCAACAACCCTTGGCGCTCCTCCTTCTTCGGCAGGATGAGCTGGCGCCCGTCGGGCAACCAGTCGATGGAATGCGGGCCGATCTCCGGCTCGTGCGCGACGACTTCGCTGTTGCCGTCGACGTCGACCGCGATGACTTCGTCCGTGCCCCAGTGGCAGAAGCGGCATCGGGACCTCCTCGAACTCGGGCTTCTCCCCACTACACGAACGACCCATGCCCAGGTCGACGTCGACGCCGCCCGAAACTGTCGGACCCCACCGCTAGCCTCACCTCGTGAGCGAAACCACCGAGGGAGAGACCTTCCGGAAGGCAGACTGGTACGCCGAGGAGCTCATCGGCCGCACGTACCAGAACTGCACGTTCCTGGAGGTCGATCTCACCGAAGCGACGAACAGGGGGTGCGTGTTCAACGAATGCCACTTCGGCAACGTGCGGTTCAACGCCTCGCGGCACGCGGACTGCGCGTTCACCAGCTGCACCTTCAACCGGTGCAACTTCTTCGATGCGGAGCTTGAAAACTGCAAACTGATCGGGAGCACCTTCGCGGAGTCGGCGGTGCGGCCGATGCGTGTGCTCGGCGGTGACTGGTCGTTCGTGGGCCTGTCCGGGGCCGATCTGCGGCGGACGTCCTTCCAGCGGGTGCGGTTGCGCGAGGCCGACCTCACCGGGGCGAACTGCGCGGACGCCCTGTTCGGCGAGGTCGATCTCTCCGGCGCGCAACTGCACGGCTGCAAGTTCACCGGCAGCGATCTGAGCGCACTCGATCCCCACCACGCCGAGCTGACCGGGGCGATGATCACGCCGGAGCAGGCCGTGCAGCTCGCGGTGGCGATGGGGCTGACGGTGGGCTGAGGGCATCCGGCGCCCCCTCAGGGAAACAGGAACTCCAGCTCGTCCGGTTTCTCGTAGGGGCGGCGGGTGAGGTCGGCCGTGGCGGCGGCCAGGTCGAGCCTCGGCACCGGTTGCGGTGTCTCGCAGATCGTGAACGCGGTGGCGCAGTAGTCGTCGATGCGCTCGAAGATGCCGCCGGCGATGAGCGGCGCCTCGGGTGGGAAGCGGCGAATGCCGTTGCCGGCGACCCGGCCGGCGGCTTCGACCTGCGCGAGGCGTTCCTCCTCCCCGTGGCGGAAGTGGTCGGCGCCGATCTGCTGGATGGTGACCTTGAGGTCCTCGGTGAACATGATCGGGTCGAGGACGTGCCACCGGTAGAAACCGACGAAATCCGGAATGGTGCCCAGGTCGGAGTCCGGTGGGAGGACCGTGAGCGGCGAACCCGCGTAATGCGCGAAATGCGTGTTCATGCCGTACGCGGTGCCGACGTAGTCCTCCAGGCCGGTGCCGCAGATGGTGGGGAAATCGGTGTCCCCGTCGCGGTACACCTTGACCTCGCCCTCGCCGTACCAGGTGCCGGGTTCCAGCGGGCGGACGCCGACCACACAGCCCAGGAACCGGCCCGGGCCGCGCAGTCCTTCCGCGATCACGAAATCGCGGCGGAGCGCGGTGGGGTTCTCGCGGCGGAAGGCCGCGTGCAACCGGCCGTCGCCGGGATCATCCTCCAGGGTGTAGTCGATCTGGTAGTACAGCCCCATCGGGCGCGTCCAGCCGTTGACCAGCTCGATCCGGATCCGGTCGCCGAACGCCATGGGAATGAAACTGTTGAACCCGCGATTCTGCTGAATACTGGTCAAGGCACTCGAATACGCCCTCGGCCTGCCGTGCGCCGCGCCGAAGAAATCCGCGCACGGCACGGAAACGCTCGGCTCGTCGAGATCGTCGTAGTAGACCTCGAGATACAGCGAACGGGTCCGCTCGGGCGGTCCGGGCGGAAAGGTCATCCAGATGTGGCGGATAGTGCCGGGACCTTCCAGATCGGCCAGCACGACCCGCTCACCGGGCTGGAGGTCCTTGCTCGGCGCTCCCTTGCGGCCCCCGGCGGCCTGGCCACCGGCACTGCGGGCGCCGGTCGGGTTCTCGAAGGTGACGGCACGGGAATCGAGTACCGGGCCAACCTGGGTCAACTGCCTGACGTCGATCACCTTGGCAAGCTATCAGCGAACGCGGGCCCTCCGCAGCACGCCGATCAGGCCCTTCATGAGCTTGCCGAAGGGTCGGTAGGGCACCCAGCTCGGCGGCGGGAACAGGGCGAGACGCTGCACCGCGACCGTCTGCGCCTCGGTGTACTTCAGGAGTCCCTCGGCGCCGTGACGGCGGCCCAGGCCGGATTGGCCCATTCCGCCCATCGGGGAATCCATGCTCCCGTAGCCGGCGATGAAGGCGTCGTTCACGCTGACCATGCCGACCCGCAGCCTGGCCGCCACCCGGCGCCCGCGGGCGGTGTCCCCGGTGAACACGCTGGCGTTCAGGCCGTAGTCACCGGTGTTGGCGAGGGTGATGGCCTCCTCCTCGCCCGACACCGGGTACACCGAAACCACCGGGCCGAACGTCTCGTCCGCGGCGCACAGCATGTCCTCGGTGACGTCGGCGAGCACCGTGGGCTCGTAGCAGAAGGGCCCGAGGTCCGGGCGTGCCCGGCCACCGGCGAGCACGGTCGCGCCCTTGGCCTTGGCGTCCGCCACGTGCCGGCTGACCGCTTCGAGCTGGCGGGCGGAGGTCAGGGAGCCGACATCCGCGGCGAAGTCGTACCGGTTGGCCTGCCGGAGCGCGGCGACCCGCTCGAGGAACCGGGAGAGGAAGCGCTCGTACACCGCCGCATGCACGTAGAGCCGCTCGGTGCACATGCAGACCTGGCCGGAGTTGGCGAACGCGGCGGGCACGGCGAGTTCGGCGGCGCGGTCCAGATCGGCGTCCTCCAGCACGATCATCGGATTCTTGCCGCCAAGCTCGAGCGAGCACCCCACCAGGCGGGCCCCGGCCCGGCGGGCGACGTCGCGGCCGGTGCGGGTGGAACCGGTGAAGCCCACGTAATCCACGTTCTCCACCACCGCGGTCCCCACCACCGGCCCCTCGCCGAGCACCGGCTGCAGCACGCCTTCGGGCAGCCCCGCCTCGTACAGCAGCTCGACGCCGTAGAGCGGGCTCAACGCGGTCTGGGTGTCGGGTTTGAACACCACCGCGTTCCCGGCCAGCAACGCGGGCAGGGTGTCCGAAATCCCCAGGGCGAACGGGTAGTTCCAGGGCGAGATGATCCCGACCACGCCCTTGGGCTGGCGCAGTTCCACGGTCCGCACGAAACCCGGCACCATGCCCTCGCGGCGGCGGGGCCGCAACGTCCGCGTGCCCTTGCGGAGGTAGTAACCGGCGGTCAGCGCCGGTTCCAGCGATTCCTCGAACGCGTGGCGGCGCGCCTTGCCGGTCTCCGCCTGGATCAGGTCCAGCACCAGGTCCTGGCGCCGCAGCACGAGCCGGTGGAACCGCCGCAGCACGGCCAGCCGCTCGCCGATGTCCGTGGCCGCCCACGCGGACTGGGCCTTGCGCGCATGCTCGACGGCCCGCACCACATCGTCCGGTGTGGACCGCGGCAGATCGGCGTAGGGCTCGCCGGTGAACACCGCGATCGTGGTCGAAGTGTCCGATGTGGACGATACCACCCGGTCGCAGAGTCCGGCGACGAGTTCCGGGGTGATGCTCGCGGGCAG
Organism: Amycolatopsis anabasis; assembly: GCF_009765355.1. Classification (GTDB taxonomy): domain Bacteria; phylum Actinomycetota; class Actinomycetes; order Mycobacteriales; family Pseudonocardiaceae; genus Amycolatopsis; species Amycolatopsis anabasis. Next base: position 136,936 of record NZ_VTHK01000019.1, read on the forward strand.
GCCCCGCACCGGGTGCAGCAGGACCATCAGTCCGTCCTCGCGGCTCGTTTCTCGTACGCCGTCCGTTCAGGCGCGTGGGCGGCGTCGAGCATCAGGGTGTCCCCGCCGAGTTTGCGCATGAACCATTCGGCGACCGGGCGCGGCGCGAGCCGGGCGGACCGTTCGAGCGCGCCCAACCGGCGCGGCACGTACACGTCGAACCGCGGTTTGCGCAACGCGGCCACGATCGCGGCGGCCACGTCCTCCGGTCCGACCGAACGCAGGATGGCCACGTCCGCGAGGCCCGCGGTCAACTCGGTGCGCACCACACCGGGCAGCACGCAGGACACCTCGATCCCGCTCCCCCGCAGTTCTAGCCGCGTCGACTCGGAGAACCCGACCACCGCGTGCTTGGTGGCCGCGTACGTCGCCCCGCCGGGCACCGGGATCTTCCCCGCGAAGGACGCGATGTTCACGATGTGCCCGCCCCGGGGGCGCATCCGGCGCACGGCCTCCTTGGTCCCGTGGATCACCGCCCGCACATTGATCTCGAGCTGGCGGCCGACGGTCTCGTCGGTCTCCTCCTCGAGTTCGGCCAGCGGCATGATCCCGGCGTTGTTGACCAGCACGTCGAGCGGGCCGAGCGCGGCCTCCACCTCGTCCAGGAACGCGGTGAACCCGGCGCGATCACGCACGTCCAAGCGGCGCGCGATCGCTCCGCCCGGCAGCCGGGCCGCCGTCTGCTCGGCCAGTTCCAGGTCGAGATCACCGATGGCGACCTGGGCGCCCGCGTTCGCCAGCGCGGTGGCCGTCGCGGCGCCGATACCCCTCGCGCCACCGGTGATCACGACGACCCGGCCCCGGACCGGGCGATTCACCGGCTCGTCCCGAGCAGTCCCTTGGCGATGTGGGTCACCTGGATCTCGTTCGACCCCGCGTAGATCATCAGCGACTTCGCGTCCCGGGCCAGCTGTTCGACCCGGTACTCGGCCATGTAACCGTTGCCGCCGAACAACTGCACCGCCTCCATCGCGACCTCGGTCGCCGCGCGCGAGGAGTACAGCTTCATCGCCGACGCTTCGGCGAGGCTGGGCAGTTTGCCCGCGCGCAGCGACTCGATGGTCTGGAACACCATGTTCTGCACGTTGATCCGGGCGATCTCCATCTCGGCCAGTTTGAGCTGCACGAGCTGGAACCGGCCGATCTCCTGGCCCCAGAGTTTGCGGCTCTTGGCGTACTCCACGCACAGGCGGTGGCACTCGTTGATGATGCCGAGCGACAGCGCCGCGACACCCATCCGCTCGAACGAGAAGCTCTCCCGCGCGCTGTCCTTGCCGTCGCCGCCCTTGGTCTCCTCGGACTCACCGAGCAGGCGGTCCTTGCCGACCCGGACGTTGTCGAAGAACAACTCCCCCGTCGGGGACGAGTTCATGCCCATCTTCTTGAACGGCTTGGACTGGGTCAGCCCCGCCATGCCCTTGTCGAGCACGAAGGTGAGCACCTTGCGGTCCCGGTGCGGGGTGCCGTCGCCCTCGTCGAGCTTGGCGTACACCACCATCGTGTCCGCGTACGGCCCGTTGGTGATGAACGTCTTCTGTCCATTGAGGACATACTCGTCCCCGTCGCGGCGGACGTAGGTCTTCATCCCGCCGAACGCGTCCGAACCCGAATCGGGCTCGGTGATGGCCCACGCGCCCACCTTCTCGAACGTCACCAGTTCGGGCAGCCAGCGCTCCTTCTGCGCGAGCGTGCCGCGGGTGAGGATCGTCGAGGCGGTCAGGCCGATGCTGACCCCGATCGACGCGACGATCCCCAGGCTGACCCCGGCGAGCTCGCTGATGGCGATCAGCGCCATCCCCTCCTGGCCGCCGAGCTCGATGCCGAGACCGCCGCCCTTGGACTTCTTGCCTTTCGCGGGCTCCTCGCCCGCGGCCTTGGCCGCCGCCTTCTCCTTCTGCTTTTCCAGCAGGCCCTTGATGGCTTCGCGGGCCATCGCGTCGACCCCGAAGGAGGCGAACAGCTTCCGGATGATGTCGTAGGGCGGCAGTTCGCCGCTCTCCAGCGCATCGACGTTCGGCCGGATCTCCTTGTCGATGAACTCCCGGATGGCGTCCCTGATCAGCAGATCGGTCTCGGACCACTCGATCATGGCACTAGGCCCATTCGCCGAGACGCTCGTTGATGTTGTCGACCGTCCACGGGCCGTCGGTCTCCGTGGTCTTCACCTCGTGCCAGCCCTCGAGCAACGAGATCGCGCCGCCCTGGACCGAGAACAGCTTGCCGGTGTGCGGGCACTTCTCGGTGGCCAGGTAGGCGACCAGCGGGGAAATGTTGGCCGGGCTGAAGGCGTCGAACTCGCCCTCGGCGACCTCCTGCGCGAAGATCGCGCCCATCCCGGGCGTGGCCAGGGTGAGCCGGGTGCGGGCGATCGGGGCGATCGCGTTGGCGCGCACGCCGTAGCGCTCGAGCTCCTGCGCGGCCACCAGGGTCATCGCGGCGATCCCGGCCTTGGCGGCGCCGTAGTTCACCTGGCCCGCGTTCGGCATGAAGGTGCCCGAGGCCGAGGCGGTGTTGATCACCGCACCGGCGACCTGCTCACCGGCCTTGGCCTTGGCCTTCCAGTAGGCGGCCGCGTGCCGCAGCGGCGCCATGTGCCCCTTGAGGTGCACCGCGATCACCGCGTCCCACTGGTGCTCCTCCAGCCCGGCGATGAAGCCGTCCCGCAGGATCCCGGCGTTGTTCACCAGCACGTCCAGCCCGCCGAACTCGGACACGGCCTGGTCCACCAGTTCCGAAGCGCCCTGCCAGTCCGCGACGTTGCTCGTGTTGGCGACGGCCTTGCCACCCGCGGCCTTGATCTCGTCGACGACCTCCTGCGCGGGCCCGGCGTCCGAACCGCTGCCGTCGTTGCCGCCGCCCAGGTCGTTGACCACCACGCTGGCTCCCTCGCGGGCGAACAACAGCGCGTGCTCCCGGCCGATCCCCCGGCCCGCGCCGGTGATGATGGCGACGCGCCCGTCCAAAGCTCCCATTACTTCCGCCTTCCTAGTCCGCGAGTACCGCGAGGCCGTCCTTGACGACCACGTCCTCGCCCACGGTCGTCTCGTACGCGTAGGTCGTCTCGCCACCGTCCTGGTTCGCCCGCCAGATCCGCGTGGTGATGTCCTGTCCCGGCAGCACCGGATTAGCGAACCGCACCGCGAGCCGCTTGAGCCGCTCGGTCCGCGAATCGCCCAGTTCGGTCAGCACCGCCCACGAGGTGAAGGCCATCGTGCACAGGCCGTGCGCGATGATGCCGGGCAGGCCGGACATCTTGGCCATCTCCTCGTCGAGGTGGATCGGCATCGGGTCGCCGGCCGCCGGCGAGTACCGGTAGGTCTGGTCGTCGTCCACGTGCTGCACGACCTTCGCCGCCGGGGCGTTGGCCCGCAGCGATTCGTCGAACGCGTGCCCGGGGCCGAGCTTGCCGACCTTCTCCCCCGCGTCGAACTTGCGGAAGAAGAAGGTCACGTACTGCTCGTTGACCAGCTCGCCGTCCTCGGCGCGGCATTCGATGTAGACCGTGCCCCGGGTGCCGTTGGGCAGGCCCTCGTAGCCGATCGGCTTCGACTTCGACACCAGCTTGTCGCCGGGCCGGATCGGCCGGTGAAACCGGAAGTCCTGCTCGCCGTGCACCAGCTTGGGGATCAGCTCGACCGGGGCCACCGACAGCGCCGCCGGGATCATCGAGTCGAACACCGGCACGATGGCGAACACCGGCGGCGCGATGTCCCCGGCGAGGTGCCGCTCGATCGGGTCGTTCGTCGCCTTCGCGTACTCGACGATCCGTTCCCGGGTGACCTCAAAGGTGCCTTCGTCGGCCCACTGGTCGACGCCGCTGGGGTCGAACTTCGGGCCGTCGGAGTCTGCCATGGGTAAACGCTCCCTCTCAGCCGAGCAGCTCGGCGAACTTCGCCAGGGACTGGTCGAGGTTCTTCTTGCCGTCCTTCTCCACGGCCTTGCCCAGCGCGCCGACGATCATCTGGCCGGTGAACTCGGCGTCGATGGTGGCCGTGGAACCGGCGTCCGAGGGCTGCACCGACAGGTCGAACTTGACCTTCACCCCGGCCATGCCGGTGCCGGAGATGGACAGGCTGTTCGGTGCGTCGTACTTGTCGACCGTCCACTCGATCTTGTTCGCCATGCCCATCAGGGTGACGACCTCGGTCACCTTGCTGCCCACGGCGAATTCCGACGGCACCTCGCCGGACCACTTGGTGTGGATGGTCAGCCACTTCTCGAAGTTGTTCGGGTTGGAGAACTCGGCCCACACCTTCTCGGGCGAGGCGGGGAGTTCCACCGAAGCGCTGATCTGACCCATCTGGATGTCCTCCTGTTTTCGGTAATGCCGTTGCGGATATGGAAATCAGCGTTCGGCCGGGCGGTAGGCGGTGATCACGACCGCGCCGCCGAGGCCGATGTTGTGCTGCAGCGCGACCTTCGCGTTCGCGACCTGCCGCTTGTCCGCCTGGCCGCGCAGCTGCCAGGTCAGTTCCGAGCACTGCGCGAGCCCGGTCGCGCCGAGCGGGTGCCCCTTGGAGATCAGCCCGCCGGACGGGTTGACCACCCAGCGCCCGCCGTAGGTGGTGTCCCCGGCGTCGACCAGCTTGCCGCCCTCCCCCTCGGCGCACAGGCCCAGCGCCTCGTAGGTGATGAGTTCGTTGGTGGAGAAGCAGTCGTGCAGTTCGATGACGTCCACATCGGACGGAGACAGCTCGGCCTGCTGGTAGACCTTCTCCGCCGCGGCCTTGCTCATCTTCGCGCCGACCAGGGTGATCGCGCTGTTGTCGGTGAAGGTGTTCGCGAAGTCGGTGACCATGGCCTGGCCGACGATCTCCACCGCCTGCGCGGCCAGCCCGTGCTGCTCCACGAACCGCTCGCTCGCGATGATCGCCGCACCCGATCCGTCCGAGGTCGGCGAGCACTGCAACTTGGTCAGCGGCGCGTAGATCTCCTTGGAGTCCAGGATGTCCTGCAGGGTGTACTCGTCCTGGAACTGCGCGTACGGGTTGTTCACCGAGTGCCGGTGGTTCTTCTCGCCGATCTTGGCGAACTGCTCGGCGGTGGTGCCGTACTTCTGCATGTGCTCGCGGCCCGCCGCGCCGAACATCCAGGGCGCCGGCGGGGCGCCGGTGAACTCGAAGAGCTCCGCCTCGGCCAGGATGTGCCGCATCATCGGCTGCTCGCGGTCCTCGTAGGTGGAGCCGAGCGAACCCTTCTGCATCTTCTCGAAACCGAGCGCGAGCGCGCAGTCGGCCGTGCCGCTGCGGACCGCCTGGGTGGCGAGGTAGAGCGCGGTGGACCCGGTGGAGCAGTTGTTGTTGACGTTGACCACCGGGATCCCGGTCATCCCGAGCTCGTAGACCGCGCGCTGACCAGAGGTCGACTCGCCGTAGACGTAGCCGACGTACGCCTGCTCCACCTGGTCGTAGGAGATCCCGGCGTCCGCCAGGGCCTTGGTCCCGGATTCCTTGGCCATCGCCGGGTAGTCCCAGTCCTCTTTGCTGCCCGGCTTCTCGAACTTCGTCATCCCCACACCGATGACATACGTCTTGTTACCCACGGCGGAGTGCTCCCTTGCTCGTTCTGCCATCTGCAAGCAACATACCGGCAGTAATGTATGTTGAAAAGAGATGCGGCCCACTTGATTGCGCCAGTCGTGCTCCGGCAGGCGAGATCCAGGGAGAGCAGGCCGCCAAACCGAACTCGATACCGTCGAATCGACTCACAGCCCCAGACATGACCGGAAGATGCGAGCAGGGCTGAACGCAAGCCAGCGAATCCGTTATCGGCCGAATGGACCCGATCGAGGGTCGCTAGGTTAGCCTAACCTGCGTGGAACAAACGATCGCCGAGCCCGCAACGAGCACCACCCGTCTGCACGCCGATGCGCTCACCCTCGCCTACGACGGCCGGACGGTCGCCGAGGACCTCGCGGTGGCCATCCCGGACCGGTCGTTCACCGTGATCGTCGGTCCGAACGCCTGCGGGAAGACCACGCTGCTGCGCGCACTGGCCCGCATGCTCAAACCGCGCAAGGGCATGGTGTACCTGGACGGCGAGGTGATCACCTCGATGCCGGCGAAACAGGTGGCCCGGCGGCTGGGCCTGCTGCCGCAGAGCTCGATCGCGCCGGACGGCATCACGGTCGCCGATCTCGTCGCGCGCGGCCGGTACCCGCACCAGCGGCTGCTGCGCCAGTGGTCCCGCGAGGACGCGGCGGTGGTCGAACGTTCCATGGCCGCCACCGGGGTGGCGGATCTCGCCGAGCGCCTGGTCGACGAGCTGTCCGGCGGCCAGCGGCAGCGGGTGTGGATGGCGATGGCACTCGCGCAGGAGACCGATCTCCTGCTGCTCGACGAGCCGACCACCTATCTGGACATCGCGCACCAGATCGACATTCTCGACCTGTGCGCCGAACTGCACGCGACCGAGGGCCGGACGCTGGTCGCCGTGCTGCACGACCTCAACCACGCGGCGCGCTACGCCACGCACATGATCGCCATGCGGGGCGGCGAGATCGTGGCCAGCGGGCCGCCGGAGGAAGTGGTCACCGCCGAGAACGTCGAGCGGATCTTCGAACTCCCCTGCCGGGTGATGCCGGATCCGGAGACCGGCACCCCGCTGGTCATCCCGAAAGCGGTCCGGAAGAGCGCCTGATCCCGGCGCCGTTGATCGAGTACCTTCGGCTTCATGAACGAACGCTGGACCGCGGACCGGCAGCGGTGGACCGCCGTCGATGACTACTTCACCACCAGACTGCTGCCCGAGGCGCCGGACCTGGAGGGCGTGCTCACGGCCAGCACCGAGGCGGGCCTGCCGGAGATCTCGGTCAGTCCGGCGCAGGGGAAGCTGCTCAACCTCCTCGCGCGGATGGTCGGTGCGAAGTCGATCCTGGAGATCGGCACGCTCGGCGGGTACAGCACGATCTGGCTCGCCCGCGCGCTGCCCGCCGACGGCCGCCTGGTGACCTTGGAGGCCGAACCGAAGCACGCCGAAGTCGCCCGGAAGAACCTCGAAAAGGCGGGGGTTTCCGAACGCGTGGACATCCGGGTGGGCCAGGCGCTGGACACTCTCCCCGGGCTGTCCGGCCCGTTCGACCTCACGTTCATCGACGCCGACAAGCCGAACAACCCGGGCTACTTCCGCTGGGCGCTCGAGTATTCCCGGCCGGGCAGCGTGATCGTCGTGGACAACGTCGTCCGCGCGGGCGCGGTCGCCGATCCGTCGAACACCAGCGCCGCGATCCGAGGCGTGCGCGAAGTCCACGACCTGATCGCCACCGAACCCCGTGTCGACGCCACCGCCCTGCAAACCGTCGGCGTCAAGGGTTACGACGGTTTCACCCTGGCCCTGGTCACCGGCTAACCGAACTTCGCGAGATGCTCGCGGACCCACCGCTGCCCGAACCCCGCGAGCGTCTCCGAATCCCACCGGCCGCGGATCGGAATGCCGTCCCAGAGCCGCATCCGGTTGCCCTGGATGGTGCCGTGCGCGATGTTCACCTGGGTCATCCCCTCGACCCAGGTGAACACGAAGTGCGCGTACATGTAGACCAGCGCCCGCTCACCACTCCGCGCGGCGACCAGAACCGGCCCCTCGCTCGGATACGGCACCCGAAAGACAACATGCTCGCGCCCCTTGCAGTCGACAAACGTCTCCCGCATCCCGCCCGGCACGATTACCGGCTCCACCGATCAATCCTCCACAATAGTGATCGTGCCGGTCCCATCACATTTCGAACAACCCTTACCTTTGCAGTCGCCACAAGTACTCGTAATATCGTTCATAACACCGAAATCTAGCGTCGCCGAACCGCCAGAATCGAGCCTCAGACTCGAGTGCACATAAACTCGACTACGCGGAGAACTCCACTGCAATTGAACGAAGAAATTCGCCCGCTTGAGCACCCGTCAAAGCGGAATCCAGAAAATAATGAAAAATATTCAGATGATACGAAACATCCCGCGGATCGCGCAGCGCCACAGAACCCGAGAACATCTCCACTTCCACAAGCCGCTCGTCGAAGATAACGAACGAGTTCAAGGGCGAAGCATGCACCTCAACCGACTGCGGAACTACCGCGACTTCCACACTCGGCTTCTCAGAAACCTGCGCCAAATGAGCTATCTGTCGCGCCATGACATCGGAAGCGGCCCGTCGCCACCGCACGGCTTGCTCGGTCAGCAGAAAGAGGAAACGTCGAGATGTATCTTCAAGTATCTCCTGCCGAGCGATTCGGGCATCGACCGCTCGCTCAACATCTCGCGCCGGACGTCCCTTGATGGTCGGCGTAAACACCTGTCGCGCGTAGTCGCGTATCTGCAGCAATCCCGCTGGTATAGCCGGGGTGAAATGACGGACCGTTCGGGAGGATTCATCGAGCGCCCGAAGTTCGTCCTGCCCACGCCACACTCCGACACGCGCCAGCGCGCGCACTGACCGATAGTCAACGTTTGCCCGCCTAGCCAGATCTACTAGTTCATCGGCTACGCCTGGCGGGACGTCGAGCGCTTTGAGTATTCGCTCGACGTCAACGACTGACGGCAGCACCTTGCCGGTCTCGATGCGGCTGATCTTTCCCTGACTCATGGCACAACGAACTGCCAGCCTCTCACCGGAGAGGCCAGCGGTTCGGCGAAGTTCTCGCAATGCCTGGGCCAGGTCCTTGCGCCGGTCACCCTGCCGATCAGGCTCCAGCATCCCAGTCTTGGAACGGCACCCCCTTCGCCAGCGCGATATCACGCCACTGCAAATACCGCTCGATATCCGGGTTCTCAATCAGCTCATGACTGATAAGCGTTCCATCCGGCCTGAAGTTGAGGTGAACAACCTTCTCTTCATCGAACATCCAAAAGTCCTGATCAGGCACCTCCAGACTTTTGTCAGTGTCGTCGATGATGCGGTAATCTTCACCTGCCTCGACATTTCCCGGAACTGCCCAGGAAAGCAGGTACCGCATGTATTCACCAAAGGGCCTGCGTACAACCTTGGCTCGCTGCAGCCTCTTTCCCTCAGCAGCCCAAGCACGTACTTCTTCTTGCCATTTTGAGTTGTGGTTGTCAGGCTTTGGCTCCCCCCTGCGGAAACGATCGAAGTCGGGTTGATGCCGAGGGATTGTGTAAGTCTGCTGGAGTTCCATACGAAACGCGGAACGTTTGAAGTCGTCGAAACACGCGTTCCACTCATCATCATCCAAGAGCACGCAACGCCTCCTTCACGAGGGAGACCGGCAACTCCACTGCCCGCTCTCCCGGTGTCAGTGTCAGCCCGACAGCGGAATGCACAGCGTAGCCTTGGAAGACCAGGGTTCCTCGGTCCGACAGATGAACCGTCGGACAATGTCGGTCTTCGCATTCACCCGCGAGTCTTGTCAGTTTCAGTTCCATGTCCGCCACGCTAGCGGGCACAGTGGGTACATACAAGGTGCACAGAGAGTTATTCGCGAGTTGGCATAATCAGTTTGTGGTCCAGGTGGGCCAGGTGGTGAGGTCCAGGGTGTCCAGGGAGCCGAAGGTGGCGCCGCGGACCTGGGCCGCCGTGGTGATCGCGAAGATCGCGCAGCCGTAGATCGGTTTGCCCGGCGCGGCTTCCTCGGTCAGCGGCGGGCAGTCGATCACCTTGCCGTAGCCGCTCGCCTCGGTGATCGGGAGGCCGCGGTCGTCGCGCAGGTAAAGGTGGCTGAAGGCGGTGGCGGGCAACGAACCCGAGCCGATCGCGGTGATCGCGGCGCGCAGGATCACGTAGCGCGTGCCCGGGGGTGGGGCGCCTTCGGGCAGGTATGCCGAGGTTTGCTCGATCAGGTCGAAGCGGGCGCGTACCGCGGTTCCGGTCGCCGCCGTGCCGACGTGGGCGTCCGCGGCGGGGCCGCCGAGGGTGCCGACCGGACGCAGCGGCGCGGGGGTCGTACCGGTGGCGGGGAGGGTGACCGGGACGGACACCGGCGGTTTGGCGCCGGGGCGGGAACCGATGCCGCCGAAGAGGACCGCGGTGACCGGAGTGGCTTGCGGGACAAGGAAAACCGCGCGTCCGGGGAGGCGTGCGCCCGGGTCGATCCGGTCCACCGGGGCTTCCGCCTGGCCGCATTCCGGGGACGGGCCGCAGGACCACGCGTCGAAGAGCTGGCCGCGGTCGTCGGCGAGGCGGAACAAGAACTTCGGCGGGGCCTCCAGCGCCGGGCCCGCGACGTGGTGCAGGTCCGCTTCGGCGAGCACCCAGCGGAAACCGGCCGGGGCGGGTCCGTACGGTCCGGGCGGGGTGGTGGTGACCTCGGCGCGCTTCATCGTCACCTCGAGCGTGATCCCGTCGCGGCCGTACTCGTAACGCACGGTCTGGCCGAACTGTCCACTGAGGACGTTCAACGGGCTCGGATTGGCTTGCCGTTCGCCCGGGAGCTTGGGTGGCAGGGAAACCTCGTCGGCCCGACTGGTCGGCGCGAGCTGGGCGATCACGGGCGACGCCACTCCGGCGACCGGGCGCGCCGGCCGGACCACCACCAGCGCCACGACCGCGAGCAGCACGACCGCCAGCAGCGCCGCCGCGGCGACCACCGCTGCCCGGTGCCGGGGAGGCTCTCCAGGTGTATCCACAGTGGACACATGGGAAGCGGCCGCGAGCAGCAGGGCGCCGCGGGCGACGGCGGTTTCCGGTTCCGGGTCGGCGGTCACCCGGCCGCGTTCGGCGAGTCGGCGAGACAGCAGCGGGATCCGGCTGGAACCGCCGACCACGAGCGCCCGGTGCACCGGGACGCCCGCGGTGACGCGATCGGCGAGGGCGAGGATTTCCTCGCTCTCCCCGGCGATCAGGTGCTCGAATTCGGCGCGGCTGACCGGCACGGTTTCGCCGCCGGGCACCGCGATCTCCGCCTTTTCGTAGCGGGACAACAACTCCTTCGCCGAGCGGGCGGCGTCGAGCAGGGCGGCGCGGTCGCGGGGCGGCAGTTCCCCGCGGTGCGCGAAGTCCGCGAGGCGGCGATCGAGATCGTCACCGCCGCGGGGCAACCCGCCCGCGCCGAGGACGGTCAGGCCACCGGGGGCCGCGCGCACGACCGCGACATCGCAGGTGCCGCCGCCGAAGTCCACCACGAGCAGGTTCTCCCCCGGCGGCAACGCGGCACTCGCCGCGGCGGCGACTGGTTCGACGGCCGTGCTCACCCGGGGCGCCAACCCTTCGGCGGCCCGCAGCAACCGGCCGATCCGCACCGGTTCCCAGTCCGCCGGATGAGTCAGGACCAGTTCCGCCACCGGCTCCCCGGCCTGGCGCGCGGCCTCGTCCACCACCCGCCGCAGCACGGCCCGGACCAGCTCGGTCACCGGCAGCGAGAACGCGCCGAGCCGGATCTCCTCCTCCGCGAGCGATTTTGGGGCGCGCACCAGCCGGGCGGGATCGGCACGTCCCATCCGCACGGCATCCGCCCCGACGACCAGCCGGTCGCCCGCGAAGACCGCCGAGGGCAGCCGCGGCGATCCGTCCACGGTCACCAGGCGCGGTTCAACGCCCGGCGACGCGAACAACGCGACCGTGCTGGTGGTGCCGAAGTCGACGGCCAGGCGGATGGCCACCTACAGGCCCCACACGTGGGGATTCCCGTCCCCGGTGCCCGACCAGAGCACCGAACCCAGCGGCATCCCGGTCGGCAGGGCGAACAGCAGGCACAGGGTGAGCCGCCCCTTGTTCTTCACCGGCTGGCCATTGCCGTCCTTCACCGCCGTGCAGCCGTTCGCCGACGAGTAGTGCGACCCGGCGAGGTACTGCCGCCGGTCGTCGCGCAGCAGCACGCCGCCGAGCAGGCGCGTCAGATCCACCGGCTCGTCGGTTTCGGCGACCATGCGCAGCAGCACGCCGGTGCTGCCGGGCAACGAGATCGGCTCGTAGTCGAAATAGGCGCTGGGCGTCCGGACCGTGTCGACCACGGCGACGCGCACCGGCACCCCGTCCACGGTGACCATCCGCACGGTGCCCAGCGGGATCCGGGTCGGCGCCGGTTTCGGTTCGCCGGTGACCCGCGCGCCGGTGACCGGGACCAGGATCCCGTGCTGTCGCATGCCCGGATGCCCCTGCGTGCTGCCCGCGATGGCGACCGCGGTGACCGGGGTGACCGCGGACAGCAGGAACGCGTAGCACTGCCGCGCCTCCTGCCCGGCTTCCAGGGTCGCGGGTGTCTGCAGTGGACAGTCGGACGGGAGGCTGGCGTCGATGAGCGGCCGGATGAACAGCCCGCGGTCGTCGACGAGGAAGATGTCCTTGGTGAAGTACGGGGGTTTCGCCGGGGAACGGGCCTTGATCGTGGTGTCCAGCAGGACCCAGCGGCCGTCCTCGCCGGTGGAGTTGGCGCCCACCGAGTTCAGCTTGTCGGTCGCCGGATCGGTGACCGCGTTGACCACGAAGTCGACGTCGAAACCGCCGTAGACGACCTCGGTCGGCACGCCGACCTGCGCGGGCACCAGGCCGTCGGTGGGGCGGCCCTGGGTCACCAGCTCGTTGCCCGGGGCGGCGGGCGGCAGCGCGAGCCGTTCGCTGGTGGGCCCGGCCTGCCCGCCGACGGTGACCGGCCACAGCACCAGCCCGGCGACCACTGCGGCGACCAGGGCCACCGCACCGACGGCCAGCGTGGCGACCGCCGCGCGGCGGCGTCCGGGCGGCGGGGGCTCCGTGGCGAGGATCGGTTGCGGGCCGGAGACCGGCGCCGGGCGCGCGACCGGCTGCGGACCCGAGGCGGGTTGCCGGACGGCGACCGGCTGGGGTGCCGAAGGAGGTGGCGCGGGACGGCGTTCGGGTTCGGTCACCACGCGGTGCGCGCCCAGTGCGACAACCGCCTCCGGCTGGTCGTCCAGGCGGACCGCGATCCCGGTGACCTCCCCGACCGCCCGCGCGAGCAACGGGATCCGCGCCGACCCGCCCGCGAGCTGGATCGCGCCGGGGGCCGCTCCGGCCGAGCCGATCACGTCCCGGATCAGTTCCGCGGCCCGCAGGACATCGGGCCGGATGAGCCCGTCGAACTCGGCGCGGGTGACCAGCGCGTCCGGCAGCTCACCGGGCAGCACGATCTCCGCCTGCGGATGCCGGGACAGCAGTTCCTTGGCCTGGCGCACATCGGTCCGGAAGGCGGTGAGTTCGCGCAGCGACGCGCCGCCGCGGCCGGGAATCCCGCCGCCGCCCAGGTACTCGGACAGCCCCGGCACCGCGGCCCGCAGGTGGTCGACCAGTCGCTGATCGAGATCCTGCCCGCCGAGATCGGGAAGGCCGCCGGTGGCCAGCACCTCCAGGCCGCCGCTCTCGGCCCGCCGCACCACCGCCGCGTCGCAGGTCCCGCCGCCGAAGTCCAGCACACCCAGGGGCTGCCCCGGCGCCAGCGGGGAACGTGCGGAGAACCAGGCGGCGGCGCCGACCGGTTCCGCGACCGTGCTGGTCCGGGGCGCGAGCCCCTGCGCGGCGGCGAGCAGCGTGCCCAGCCGGGCCGAACCCCAGTCCGCCGGATGCGTGAGGACCAGCTGCTGCACCGGGCCGACCAGCTGCCGGGCGGCCTCGACCGCGGCGGCCAGCACCGCGCGGATCAACGCGACGACCGGCACCACGGTGTCACCGAGCAGCACCTCCTGCTCGTCGATGCGCGCCTTGGGGCGGCTCTCCAGCCGCGCGGGCTCGGCTTCGGCCAGCCGCAGCGCGTCCCGCCCGGCCACCAGGCGCCCGTCCCGGTCCAGGAAGACCGCGGACGGCATCCACGGCTCACCGTCCAGGGTGACCAGTCGTGCCGGGGTGCCGGGTGCGGAAACCACGGCGACCGTGTGCGAACTGCCGAAGTCGATCGTCGCCGTCGCCGGGCTCACGCGCTCCCCCACATTCCGCCGGGCGTCACCCGCCCTGCTTACCGCGTTTCAGTCGCTCGGTGTACTCGCGCATCCGCTTCGGGTAACCGACCTTGGCCACCTCGTAGACCGGAATCGACCGCTTGCGGCCGAACTGCTGCGCGGCCTCCAGGCTGGCGATCCGGCGGCGGGTCCATTCGCCGTCGTGCGCGATGAGCACCACCGTGGTCTCGGTGACGGTAGTGCGCGGCTCGACGTAGGCCTCGACCCCGTGTCGCGCGGCCGCCCACTCCTCGAGATGCCTGGTGTCCTCGTCGGAGGCTTTTCGCAGCGTGCCGGGCCGGCCACCCCCCTTGTGCTTCCTGCGGAACGAGTCGAAGAGACCCACCTCGACCACCTCACTTCTGGCTGGCTTCGCCCGATCATTATCCCGGGCGCGACCCACGTGCGTAGCCGCACACCCGGCTAAGTCGCAAGCTCATCAGACGTAGTGACAAGATGAGGTGTGTTCCGCGCGCGCAACAGCGCCGCGCGGGCCCACGAGCACCACCAATGTTGCCTGCCGAGGAGTTATTGAAGTGACCGACACCTCCGCCGACCTTGTGATCCTTGGTGGCGGATCGGGCGGCTATGCCGCGGCGTTCCGCGCGGCCGAGCTGGGCCTTTCCGTCACCCTGATCGAGAAGGACAAGTTGGGCGGGACCTGCCTGCACCGAGGCTGCATCCCGACCAAGGCACTGCTGCACGCGGCGGAGGTCGCCGACTCGGCTCGCGACAGCGAGCAGTTCGGGGTCAAGACCACGTTCGACGGGGTCGACATCGCCGGAGTGAACAAGTACAAGGACTCGATCATCGCCCGGCTCTACAAGGGACTGCAGGGCCTGGCCAAGGCCCACAAGGTCAACCTGGTCGAGGGCACCGGCACGTTCGCCGGCGGGACCACGGTGGACGTCGAGGGCACCAAGTACACCGGCAAGAACGTGCTGCTGGCCACCGGCTCGTACTCGAAGACGCTGCCCGGCCTGGAGCTCGGCGGGCGGATCATCGCCAGCGAGCAGGCGCTGTCGCTGGACTACATCCCGGAGAAGGTCGTCGTCCTCGGCGGCGGCGTGATCGGGGTGGAGTTCGCCAGCGTCTGGGCCTCCTTCGGCGCCGAGGTCACCATCGTCGAGGCGCTGCCGCGACTGGTGCCCAACGAGGACGAGTTCGCGTCCAAACAGCTCGAGCGCGCGTTCCGCCGCCGCAAGATCGCCTTCAAGACCGGGGTGAAGTTCACCGGCGCCAAGCAGGACGACAACGGCGTGACCGTCTCCCTGGAGTCCGGCGAGACGCTCGAGGCCGATCTGCTGCTGGTGGCCGTCGGGCGCGGACCGAACTCCGCGGGCCACGGCTACGAGGAGGCCGGGGTGAACATGGAGCGCGGTTTCGTGCTCACCGACGACCGGCTGCGCACCAACCTGCCGAACGTGTACGCGGTCGGCGACATCGTGCCCGGGCTGCAGCTCGCGCACCGCGGCTTCGCGCAGGGCATCTTCGTCGCCGAGGAGATCGCCGGGCTCAGCCCGCGCGCGATCGACGAGGCCGGGATCCCGCGCGTCACCTACTCGCACCCGGAGGTCGCCTCCGTCGGGCTCACCGAAGCGGCGGCCAAGGAGAAGTACGGTTCGGACGTCACGACGTTCACCTACGACCTCGGCGGCAACGGCAAGAGCCAGATTCTCAAGACTTCCGGTGCGGTCAAGCTGATCAAGGCGCCGGACGGCCCGGTGGTCGGCCTGCACCTGGTCGGCGACCGAGTCGGCGAGTTGATCGGCGAAGCACAGTTGATCTACAACTGGGAAGCGTTCCCGGAGGATGTGGCCCCGCTCATCCACGCGCACCCGACCCAGACCGAGGCCCTCGGCGAAGCACACCTTGCCCTCGCCGGCAAGCCACTGCACGTGCACAGCTGACGACACCGGCTGAACCAGACCACACCAGACACACTTAGGGAGTCAGCGAACGATGGCCTACTCCGTCACATTGCCGGAGCTCGGTGAGAGCGTCACGGAGGGCACCGTCACCCGATGGTTGAAGCAGGAGGGTGACAGTGTCGCGGTGGATGAGCCGCTACTGGAGATCTCCACGGACAAGGTGGACACCGAGGTCCCGTCGCCGGTAGCCGGCACGGTCCAGAAGATCGTGGCGCAGGAGGACGAGACCGTCGAGGTCGGCGGCACGCTCGCCCTGATCGACGACGGTTCGGGCGGCGGCGAGGCGGCCGCGCCCGCGCAGGAGCAGCAGCCCGCCGCGCAGGAACAGCCCGCTCCGGAACAGCCCGCCGCGCAGCCGGAGCCCGAGTCCCAGCCCGAGCCGGAACCGGCGCAGGCCGCTGCCCCGTCGGGCGGTTCGGCCGAGGGCACCCCGGTGACGCTGCCGGAGCTCGGCGAGAGCGTCACCGAGGGCACCGTGACCCGCTGGCTCAAGCAGGTCGGCGACAGCGTCGAGGTGGACGAGCCGCTGCTGGAGATCTCGACCGACAAGGTGGACACCGAGGTCCCGTCGCCGGTGGCCGGCACCGTGCTGGAGATCCGGGCGCAGGAGGACGAGACCGTCGAGGTCGGCGGCACGCTGGCGATCGTCGGCTCCGGTTCCGCCGCTCCCGCGCAGCCGAAGCCCGAGCCGAAGCCGGAGCCGAAGCCCGAGCCGGTGCAGCAGGCGCCGGAACCGAAGCCGGAGCCCAAGCCCGAGCCGCGGCCCGAACCGAAGCCGGAACCCCAGCCCGCGCCCGCGGCGGCTGCTCCGTCCACTTCGGACTCCGCGAACGGCGCGCCGTACGTGACCCCGCTGGTGCGCAAGCTGGCCCAGGAGCACGACATCGACCTCGCCACCCTCAACGGCAGCGGGGTCGGCGGGCGGATCCGCAAGCAGGACGTGCTCGCCGCGGTGGAGGCCAAGCAGAAGCAGGCGCCCGCCGCGCCCGCTCCGGCCGCCGCCCAGCCGAGTGCTCCGGCCGCGGCCCCGGCGCGCGCCGCCGTGTCCCCGGACATCGCGGCCCTGCGCGGGACCGTGCAGAAGGCCAACCGGATCCGCCAGATCACCGCGCAGAAGACCAAGGAGTCGCTGCAGGTCTCGGCGCAGCTGACGCAGGTGCACGAGGTCGACGTCACCAAGGTCGCGCGGCTGCGGCAGCGGGCGAAGGCCGCCTTCAAGGAGCGGGAGGGCGTGAACCTCACGTTCCTGCCGTTCTTCGCGAAGGCGACCGTGGAGGCGCTCAAGCAGCACCCGAACGTCAACGCCTCGTACAACGAGGAAACCAAGGAGATCACCTATCACGGCGCCGTGCACCTCGGGATCGCGGTGGACACCGAGAAGGGCCTGCTCTCCGTGGTCATCCACGACGCGGGTGAGCTGAGCCTGGCCGGACTGGCGCACCGGATCGCCGACCTCGCGGCGCGGGCGCGCAGCAGCCAGATCAAGCCGGACGAGCTGACCGGCGGCACCTTCACGATCACCAACATCGGCAGCAACGGCGCGCTGTTCGACACGCCGATCATCGTGCAGCCGCAGTCCGGGATGCTCGGCACCGGCGCGGTCGTCAAGCGCCCGGTGGTGATCACGGACGCCGACGGCAACGACACCATCGCGGTCCGGTCGATGGCGTTCCTGCCGCTGACCTACGACCACCGCCTGATCGACGGCGCCGACGCCGGCCGGTTCGTCACCACGATCAAGCAGCGGCTGGAAGAGGGCAACTTCGAGGACGAGCTCGGCCTCTGAGTTTCCGGGTCTGAACCCGGAGCGAGGGACCTTTACTACGGTTCAACGGTAGTAAAGGTCCCTCGCTCACGTTCTGGGGCAGCGAAGGTCCCTTGCTTTTTCGGAATCCGGCGGGTGGGTCGGGCGTGCGGGCGGAACCCGGGTAGGCGACGATCGACGCATGCGGGTTCTCATGGCGGGCGCGAGCGGGCTGATCGGCGGCGCCCTGACGGCACGGCTGCGCGACGCGGGGCACGAGGTGCGCAGGCTCGTCCGCCGCGAAACCCGGAAACCCGACGAACACCGCTGGGACCCGCCGGCGGGCCGCATCGGCGAGGGCGCCTTCGACGGCGTGGACGCGGTGGTCAACCTGTGCGGGGCGCCGCTGTTCCCGGCCCGGTGGAGCGCCGCCCGCAAGCAGGTGCTGACCGACAGCCGCGTCGAACCCACCGAGGTGCTCGCCGAGGAGGTCGCCGAACGCGGGATTCCCGTTCTGCTCAACGCCTCGGCCGTGGGCTACTACGGCGACACCGGCGACCGCCGCGTCGACGAATCGGCGCCCCGGGGCGCCGGTTTCCTGGCCGGGCTGTGCGAGGCGTGGGAACGCGCGACCGCACCCGCGCGCGACGCCGGGGCCCGGGTCGTCTGCCTGCGCACCGGGCTCGTGCTCTCCGGCGCGGGCGGGCTGCTCGGCACCCTCAAACCGCTGTTCCAGCTCGCCCTCGGCGGCCGGCTCGGCGACGGCCGCCAGTTCATGCCGTGGATCAGCATCACCGACGAGGTGTCCGCGATCCGGTTCGCGCTGGAGCGGGACGCCGTCTCCGGCCCGGTGAACCTGGCCGGACCGCAGCCGGTGCCGAACGCCGAGTTCACCGCGGCCCTCGGCCGGGCCCTGCACCGCCCGGCGCCGTGGTGGGTGCCCGGGATCGCGCTGAAGACCGTGCTCGGGCAGGCGGCCGAGGAGATGGCGCTGTTCGGTCAGCGCGCGGTGCCCAACGCGCTGGAGGCGGCGGGATTCGAGTTCGAGCACCGGGACCTCGACTCCGCGCTCGCGGCGGTGCTGTGAACGCTGCGAGCCTGCGCTGGGCCGCAGCCGGGGTCGCCCTGACCGCCGCGTTCGTCGTGCTCGGCCTCCTGGTCCGGAGCCATCCGCTCGGCGTGGACCTGACGATCGCCGAGTCGCTGCGGGGCCAGTGGCGGCACCCGCCCGGCGACATCGCGGCGGTGGTGAGCGACGTGCTCGGCCCCGTGCTGCCGATCGTCTTCGGCGTGGCGCTGCTGGTCGCCGCGGGCCTGTCGTTCTACCGGGGTGACCGGACCGGCGCCGGGGTGTTCCTGCGGGTGGCACTGGTGCTGGCGCTGTGCCGGGCGACCAGCATCGCGTTCAAACCGGTCTTCCTGCGCGACCGGCCCCGCGAATACCCGGACCTCGCCTACCCGAGCGGGCATGTGGTGTCCGTCGCGAGCACCGGTTTCGCCGCGGTCCTGCTGTGCGCCTACCTGGCGGCCCGGCTGGTTCGCCGCGCGATCGCGATCGCCGCGGTGGCCGTCGTGCTGTGCGCGGCCAGCCGGCTGGTGCTCGGCGTCCACTGGCTCACCGACACGGTCGGCGCGGTGCTCGCGGTCGCCGGTGTGGGCCTGCTCACGGCGGTGCTGACCCGCCTGCTGCCCACCGGTGTCGGCGACCGGCGCGGCGGCGTAGCCTCGCATTCGTGAGTGCATCCGCCCGTTCCTGCCGTGCCGCCACCGATCCGGTCGACGTCCGGGAAATCGGCACGATCGACTACCTCGAAGCCTGGGAACTGCAGCGGCAGCACGTGACCGCACGCGCCGACGGCGCGGGCCCGGACACCATGCTGCTGCTGGAGCACCCCTCGGTGTACACTGCGGGCAAGCGCACCGAACCGGGCGACCGGCCGGTCGACGGCACGCCGGTGATCGACGTCGACCGCGGCGGGAAGATCACCTGGCACGGGCCGGGCCAGCTGGTCGGGTACCCGATCGTCAAACTGGCCGATCCGATCGACGTGGTGCACTACGTCCGCCGCCTCGAGGAGGCGCTGATCTCGGTGTGCGACCGGTTCGGCGTGCACACCGGACGCGTCGAGGGGCGCAGCGGCGTGTGGATCCCGGCCGACGACCGCGGACCGGAACGCAAGATCGCGGCGATCGGCATCCGGGTGCAGCGCGGGGTGACCATGCACGGGTTCGAACTCAACTGCAACGCCGATCTCGCGGCGTTCGACAAGATCGTGCCGTGCGGGATCCGGGACGCGGGCGTCACCTCGCTGTCCTTCGAACTGGGCCGGGAGGTCACCGTCGAGGAGGCGTTGCCGCCGGCGCGGGACGCGGTCCTCGCCGCGCTCGAAGGCGACCTGCCGGTGAGCGACGGCCGCTGGCTGCCCCGTCCGCAGGCCCCGGCCGCCCCCGGTGTCACCTTCGCCCTGCAGAACTGACCCCGGACGCCCGAAAGTGCGGCCACTTTCGGCGCCCAGCGCTCGTCAGGACGAGGAGCTCGCACCGTGGGGGTCCGGGGGCTCGGCCCCCCGTGACGATACAGCCAATGGCGTATTGACCAATTCACGTCCTCTGCTGTCTGATGTTGTTCGACTTTGTGCGAACGTGGAGGTTCGTGATGCGTTGGTTGCAGGTTCTCGCACCCGTAGTGTTGATTGCCGCGATGCTCGGCGTACCGGTCGCCGCCGCGGATCCCGCGGCTCCCGACGCATACGCGTACCTGGACAACCCGCGGATGACCGGCGAGGGCCAGCAGCCGCCGCACGCCGAGTTGCGTCCCTACGCCGACGAAACCGCGGCGGCCCAGCGCGGCGAGCGCACTCCGTACACGCTCGGCCTGGACGGCGACTGGAAGATCGCCATGGCGGACCGCCCGCAGGACGTCCCCGCGGGCTTCTACGGCGAGGACTACGACGTCAGCGGGTGGCGCAGCACGTCCGTACCGCACACCTGGCAGACCGCGGGCCTGGACCACCCGATGTTCCGCAACATCCCGAGCGAGGTCTGGCCGGACAACCCGCCGAAGGCCCCGCGCGACGTCAACCCGACCGGCGCGTACGTCCGCACCTTCGACCTGCCCGCCGACTGGCAGCAGCGCGCCACCTTCCTGCGCTTCGAAGGCGTCACCTCGGGCTACTTCGTCTGGGTCAACGGGAAGTACGCCGGCTACGACCAGGGCGGCTACACCCCCGCCGAATTCGACATCTCCCCCGCGCTGCACCCCGGCAAGAACCGCATCGCCGTCCAGGTGCACCGCTGGGGATCCGGTTCCTACCTCGAGGACTACGACCAGTGGCGCTACGCGGGGATCTTCCGCTCGGTGTGGCTGTACTCGACCCCGAACACCTACCTGCGCGACGTCACGGTCACCACCGATCTGGACGCCACCTACACCGACGCCGCGCTCAACGCCCGCGTTTCCTTGGCACGCAAGGAAAACGGCCCGGCCGGGAAGCACACGGTGACGGCCAGCCTGCGCGACGCCGCCGGACGCGAGGTGGCGAAGACCAGCGGCGCGACCGAACTCGGCGGCAGCGGCGGCGAACTGGCCCTGACCGCGCCGGTGCGCAACCCCGCGAAATGGACCGACGAGACCCCGAACCTCTACACGCTCGTGCTGTCCCTGTCCGGACCCGACGGCCGGGTCACGCACGTCACCAGCGAGGCGGTCGGCTTCCGCGAGATCTCCATCGCGAACAAGCAACTCCTGGTCAACGGCAAGCGCGTGCTCTTCAAGGGCGTCAACCGCGCCGAAACCGATCCCGACCACGGCCGGCATGTGCCGCGGCAGCGCCAGGACCAGGACGTGGCGCTGATGAAACGGCTCAACGTCAACGCCGTGCGCACCTCGCACTACCCGTCCGATCCGTACTTCTACGACCTCGCCGACACCCACGGCCTGTGGATCGACGACGAGGTCGACATCGAGACGCACAACCACGAGACCTGCCCGGCGGACTGCCTCGCCGACCGGCCGGAATGGCGGGACGCCTTCCTCGAGCGGTTCGTCGCGATGGTCGAACGGGACAAGAACCACCCGAGCGTTTTCCTGTGGGACACCGGGAACGAGGCCGGGCTGGGCGCCGCGCACCACGCGATGGCCGACTGGGTGAAGAAACGCGACACGACCCGCCCGGTATACCACCAGTCCAACTCCCCCGACGGGGACGCGCCCTACGCCGACGTCTGGGGCCCGCGCTACCCGTCCCCGGAGAAACTCGCGCAACAGGCGAAGAGCACCGCGAAACCGGTGATCCTCGGCGAGTACGCGCACGCGATGGGCAACAGCCTCGGCAACTTCCGCGAGTTCTGGGACACCATCCGCGCCAATCCGGTGCTGCAGGGCGGGTTCATCTGGGACTGGGCCGAGCAGAACATCCGCCAGCGCCTGCGCACCACGCCGGACGCCTCACCGAACGGCATCCAGGCGCATCTCACCGGCGCGCCCGCGGTCGTCGACGGGCACCGCGGCAAGGCGCTGTCCTTCTCCGGCCTGGACGACTTCGTCGAGGTGTACCGGGACCGCAAGCTCGATCTGACCGGTCGCGGGCTGACCCTGGACGCGTGGGTCAAACCGGCGAAGCCGTGGACCGGTGACTTCACCGTCATCGCCAAGGGCGACCACCAGTACGCGCTGAAGATGAAGACCGAGAACACCCTGGAGTTCTTCGTCCACAGTGGAACGTGGCGGACCGTGCGGGCGCAGGTGCCCGCGGACTTCTACGAGAAGTGGCACCGGGTCAGCGGCACCTACGACGGCTCGGCGCTGCGGCTGTACCTCGACGGCGAGGAGGTGGGCAGCACCCCGTTCAGCGGACCGATCGACGCCTCCTCGTACCCGGTCAACGTGGGCCGCAACCCGGAGACCATGCAGGACCAGTACACCGGGCGCATGGCGCACGGCGCCGTCGACGACGTGCGGATCTACGACCACGCGCTCACCCCGGACCGGCTCGCCGCCGATCCGAAGCAGGAATCGCTGCTGGCCCTGGACTTCGACCGGATCGACGACCGCGGCGACCACCTCTCCTACGGCGAGAGTCTGTCCGGTGTGGACGGTCTGATCGGCGCGGATCGGTACCTGCAACCGGAAACCGCGCAGCTGGCCTGGGCGCACCAGCCGCTGCGGTTCGGCTACGCGGGCGGCGGGCTCACCGTGTTCAACGAGCGCCAGTTCGCGGGCACCGACAACCTCCGGCTGCGCTGGCAGGTCGTGCAAGGCGCCCGCACCGTGTCCGAAGGCGGGCAACCGCTCGCCGTCGCCCCGGGCGCGACCGGCACCTTCCGGCCCCGCATCCCGGCCAATCCCGGCAACGCGGAACGCTGGCTGACCGTCGAGGCCGTCACCGTGGCCGGAACGCCGGACCTGCCCGCCGGGCACGTGCTGGCGCGCGACCAGTTCCCGCTCGGCGGCACCCGGGTCCCCGGCGGCGCGCTGCCCGATCCCGGCGGCGCCCGCCTCGGCCTGCGGCAGGACGCGGGCGCGATCACCTTGTCCGGCAAGGACTTCACCTACACCCTGGACAAGAAGTCCGGCACGCTGAGTTCGCTCCGCGTCCGCGGCGCCGAACTGCTCAAGGGCGGCCCGAAGCTGGCCGCGTGGCGCGCGCCGAACAGCAACGAAACCTACGACTGGGGTCGCGCCGAGGGCGAGGACTGGCGCAAGGCGGGCCTGGACCGGCTGGCCACCACGGTCCACGACGTGCGCGCCGAACCGGCCGGGCCGGGCGCGGTGACCGTCACGGTGACCAGCACGGTCGCCGCGCCGGACAAGCCGAACGCCGCGTTCGACCAGGTGATGACCTACCGGATCGACGCCGCGGGCACGATCCGCCTCGGCCACCAGGTGCGCCCGAAGGGGGACGTTCGCTCGCTGCCCTACCTGCCGCGCGTCGGGGTCTCCCTCGCGCTGCCGGACAGCTTCTCCCGGTTCGCCTGGTACGGCCGCGGCCCGCAGGAGAGCTACAACGACCGCAAGGACGCGACCCCGCTCGGCGTCTGGTCGAGCACGGTCGACGAGCAGTACGCCGACTACTACCGGCCGCAGGACTACGGCAACCACACCGACACCCGGTGGGCCCTGCTGACCGACGGCCGCTCCGGCGGGCTCCTGGTGTCCGGCGCCGCGGACGTCAGCGTCACGCCGTACGACGACCTGGACCGCGCGGCGTACCCGTTCCAGCGGCAGCGGAACGACGGCTGGGTGACCCTGCACGCCGATCACGCCGTCACCGGGGTCGGCGACACCCCGAACCCGGTGCGCCAGCGTTACCAGGTCCGGGCCGACGCGGACTACGACTACTCGCTGGTCCTGCGCCCCCTGGCCCCCGACGAGGTGCGCACCGCCCTCCCGCGCGGCGCCCGGTAGCCCGGTGTCATGAGGGGACCCCTCCAGACACTTTTTGTCTGGAGGGGTCCCCTCATGACACGGCGGGGTCAGAGCTGGCGGGCGACCTCGGTGGCGATCAGTTCGATGTGGTCGAGGTCGGAGAGGTCGAGCACCTGGAGGTAGAGGCGGCCGATCCCGGTCTCCGCCCGCCACCGGCCGATGGTGTCGACCACCTCGGCGGGGGAACCGGCGAGCCCGTTCTGCCGCAGTTCCGGCACCTCGCGGCCGATGGCCGCGGCCCGGCGAGCCACCTCGGCGTCATCCCGGCCGACGGCGACCACCAGCGCACTCGACTTGGTGATCTCCTCCGGGTCCCGGCCCGCTTCGCGCGCCGCGGCGTCCACCCGGTCGAACTGGGCCTTGGCGGTGGCGATGTCCACGAACGGCAGGTTGAACTCGTTCGCGAACCGGGCGGCCAGCGCGGGGGTGCGCTTCTTGCCGCCACCGCCGATGATCACCGGCGGCCGCGGGCGCTGTGCGGGTTTGGGCAACGCGGGAGCGTCCGCCAGCTGGTAGTGCTTGCCGTTGAACGAGTACGTCTCCCCTTCCGGGGTCTCCCACAGTCCGGTGATGACCTCCAGCTGCTCGGAGTAGAGGTCGAACCGTTCCTTGATCTCGGGCAGCGGGATGCCGTAGGCGGTGTGCTCGCCGTCGAACCAGCCGGAGCCGAGGCCGAACTCGACCCGCCCGCCGGACATCTGGTCCACCTGCGCCACCGAGATCGCGAGCACCGACGGGTGCCGGAAGGTCGCGGCGGTGACCAGGGTGCCGAGCCGGATCCGGGAGGTCTCCCGGGCCAGCCCGGCGAGCGTGATCCACGCGTCGGTCGGGCCCGGCAGCCCGGACCCGTCCCCCATCTTCAGGTAGTGGTCGGAGCGGAAGAAGGCGTCGTAGCCGAGATCCTCGGTCGCCTTCGCCACGCGGAGCAGGTCGTCGTAGCTCGCCCCCTGCTGGGGCTCGGTAAAGATCCTCAAGTCCACGCCGACAACCCTAGTCGCCGGAAGATCAGCTCGCCGCGCACCGGATGCGGTTGAGCAGCTGGATGATCACGGCCTCGACCTCGGCACCGACCTTCTTCGGATCGGCCGAACTCGCGATCGCGGCGGCCGCGCTGGACAGCGCGCCGTAGAGCATCCGGGAGGTGATCTCGACCGGGACGTCGTCCACCTCACCGGCTTCGATCAACGCCTCGAGGCTGGATCGGATCAAGCCGAAACTGAAATGGTCTTCGGCTTCTCGCCAGCGTTCCCAGCCCATCACCACCGGCGCCTCGTGAATCGCGATGCGCTGATAAGCGGGGTCGAGGCAGCTTTTGATAAATGTACGTAAACCGGTGAGCGCGCGCTCCCACGGCGTCCCCGGACCACCCATTATTTTCGTGAGCCGGTCGAATACCTGGGTTTCCACCGCGTCGAAAGCGGCCTCGAACAGGGCCTGCTTCCCGCTGAAGTGGTGATACAGCGCACCTTTGGTAACCCGGGCCCGCTTGGCGACCTCATCGAGTGAAGTACCCGCATAACCACGCTTCGTGAACAGTTCGACCGCACTGTCCACCAGCGCCGAACGCGTGGACTCGGAATAGTCGACTCGCCTGGACCTCATTGTCACCACCCTCACAAGCTTAGCCGACTTAGGCTCCCCCATACTCGTGGTATGTTGGCCGTGTCAGGTCCGTACCGGGAGTATGCCGCAAACCAGCGGTATGGCCCGGCTCACGGGAGGGGAAATCAGGCCATGAGCTGGAACGACTTCTACCGACGGCGAGACGTCATGGATGCCGTCCTGCGCCAAGCGGCACGGAACCCCGGGGGCGAACTGCCGTTCGCCGACGTCCCCGGCGCCGCCCAGGCCTTTGCATGCGAAGAGGACCTGCTGCTCGCGCTGCACTACCGCTGGACCCAGTTGCTCAGCGGTTACCTGCGCGCCGAAGTGGCGGGCCCGGAGGACGCCGAGGGCGTTCCCGGAGACAACGAGGACCACGTGGACGCGGTGACCCGCGCCTGCCACGCCGCCGCGGCGGACCACGACACGCTGCGCGCCGTGCTGGACGCGAACCTGGACCGGTACGCGTCGCTGCGCTCGATGCGCGAGGCCGAGCAGCGCATGCTCGCGATCACCGCGGGGCTCGCCGAACCGCACGAGCCGGTCGAGGAGATCACCAAGGTCGGCGCCGCGTTCGACGCGCTGCTGCGCAACGGCCCGGCGCGCCCGGCCCGGCGGCGCAGCCCGGTCGGCAGCCTGCTGCGGATGCTCGCGCCGAGCGCGTAACGCGACTGATAGCGCTCTCAGTCCGGGTGTAGTTAGCTGAGCGCATGGCTGCGCAGACGGGGAAATGGACCGAGGACGACATCGGTGACCAGACCGGCCGCACGGTCCTGATCACCGGCGCGAATTCCGGGCTGGGCCTGCGCACCGCGCAGGTGCTGGCCAGTAAGGGCGCGAAGATCCTGCTCGGCTGCCGGTCCGCGGAACGCGGCGAGCAGGCGTTGCGCTCGGTCGCCGCGGTCGCGAAGGACCACCAGCCCGAACTGGTCCGCCTGGACCTGGCCGATCTCGAATCGGTCCGCCAGGCGGCCGGTTCGGTGCGCGAACTGACCGGGAACGCGCTGGACGTGCTGGTCAACAACGCCGGTCTGATGGCCAGCCCGCGGGGCGTCACCAAGGACGGCTTCGAGCTGCAGTTCGGTACCAACCACCTCGGGCACGCCGCGCTGACCTGGCTGCTCATGCCCGCGCTGCGCGGCGGCGCGGACGCCCGCGTGGTGACGGTGTCGAGCGTGGCGGCGAGCGGCGCGCAGCTCGACCTCGCCGATCCGAACTTCGAGCGCCGCCGGTACAACCCGGCCGCGGCCTACGGGCAGTCGAAGCTGGCGAACCAGGTGTTCGCGCTCGAACTGGACCGGCGACTGCGCGCGGCGAACGTGCCGGTGCGCAGCGTCGCCGCGCATCCGGGGTACACCGCCACCGGGCTGGGCTCGGCGATGGCCCGGTCCTACTCGAATCCGGTGCTGAGCAAGGTGATCGCACTCGGCAACCGGGCGGGTGAGGTGCTGCTCGCCCAGAACGTCCGGATGGGCGCCCTGCCGCAGCTCTACGCGGCGACCTCGCCCCGCGCCAACGGCGGCGACTACATCGGACCGGGCGGTGTGGGCGGCCTGCGCGGGCACCCCGCGGTCGTCCGGCCGCTGGGCCGCGCGCTCGACCACGAAACCGGTTCCGGCCTGTGGGAACTCACCGCGAAGTTGACCGGGGTCACCCCCGACCCCGCGTGACCCTGCGTCCCGGTGATCCGGGCGTAGGGTTGGGGGCGTGAGTGTTGTCCCGGAGGGTCGGAAGTTGTTGCGGCTTGAGGTTCGCAACAGTCAGACGCCGATCGAGAAGAAGCCGTCGTGGATCAGGACGCGGGCGCGGATGGGTCCGGAGTTCACCGAGCTGAAGGGTTTGGTGCGCCGGGAGGGTCTGCACACGGTGTGCGAGGAGGCGGGCTGTCCCAACATCTACGAGTGCTGGGAAGACCGCGAAGCGACCTTCCTGATCGGCGGGGATCAGTGCACCCGCCGCTGTGACTTCTGCCAGATCGACACCGGCCGCCCCGCCGCCCTGGATCGCGAGGAGCCGCGGAAGGTGGCCGAGAGCGTGCGGGCGATGGGCCTGCGCTACTCCACGGTGACCGGGGTCGCCCGCGACGATCTCGACGACGGTGGTGCCTGGCTCTACGCCGAGACCGTGCGGCAGATCCACGCGTTGAACCCCGGCACGGGTGTCGAGTTGTTGATCCCGGATTTCAACGCCGACCCCGGCCAGTTGGCCGAGGTTTTCGGATCGCGGCCGGAGGTGCTGGCGCACAATGTGGAGACCGTGCCCAGGATCTTCAAGCGCATCCGCCCCGGGTTCCGCTACGCCCGCTCCCTGCAAGTGATTACCGCCGCGCGGGAGGCGGGGCTGGTGACGAAGTCGAACCTGATCCTGGGGATGGGCGAGACCCCGGACGAGGTGGCTCCGGCGATGCGGGATCTGGTGGACGCGGGCTGTGAGATCTTGACGATCACCCAGTACCTGCGGCCCTCACCGCGGCACCACCCGGTGGACCGGTGGGTCAAACCCGAGGAGTTCGTCGAGCATTCGAAGGCCGCCGAAGCGATGGGCTTCGCCGGGGTCATGGCCGGACCACTCGTGCGCTCGTCCTACCGCGCCGGTCGGCTGTACGCGCAGACCAAGCGGCACCGGGGCGAGGAGTTGCCGGAAAACCTGGCGCACCTGGCCGAAGCCGGGCCCGCCGCCCAGGAAGCCAGCGCACTCCTGGCCCGGAAGTGACCCTGAACACCAAAGTCCGGGTAACTCCCTGACGAAAGTCGACGGCGCGATCGCTACTGTCCGGATAGGTTGAAAAAGGACATACCGCCGATCGGCTGACAGGGGGCTCCTCGTGGCTTTGGTGACCGACATCCTGGACTGGCTGCAAAGCCTTCCCCCGGCGGGGGTGACCGCCGGTGCCGGACTGCTCGTCCTCGGCGAATGCACGCTGGGTCTGGGTTTCATCGCGCCCGGGGAAACCGGTCTGTTCATCCTCGGCACCACGGCCAACAGCGTCCCGAAGTTCCTGCTCATGTGGCTGGTCACCACGATCTGCGCGGTCGCGGGCGATTCGATCGGCTACCTCATCGGCAAGAAGTTCGGACCGAAGCTCCGGCAGACGAAACTGGTGCGCAAGCACGGTGCCGACGGCTGGGACAAGGCCACCGACGTGCTGCGCAGGCGGGGTGCGTGGGCGGTGCTCATCGCGATCTTCGTCCCGGTGCTGCGCACGCTGGTCCCTGCCGCGGCAGGGACTTCTTCGTTGCCCTACCGGAAGTTCCTGCCCGCGGTGACCGTCGGCGCGGCCGGGTGGTGCGCCCTGCACATCGGCATCGGCGCGGCGGCCGGCGAGGCCGCCAAGAAGGTCGAGGACCTGGTGGGCAAGGGCAGCTGGATCCTGTTCGGCGTGATCATCGTCGCCGCGCTGGTGTTCTTCCTGGTCAAGCGCAAGCGCGCCAAAGCGGCCGAACAGGCCAAAGCGGAAACCCGCGAAGAGTCCAGTCTCCTGAGCTGAACCCCTCAGGGACATATCGTCCCCCAGGCCGATGCGCGGCCCGCTCCGGCCCCCTAGCCTCGGCGAGGTTCGCGGCGATCGCCGACGATCTGCCTGGGGAGGCGCATATGCGATTGAGAATCACCCGTGCACGCCTGAGGTCGGGGATGTCCCTGACCCTGTGCGCGCTGACCGCGGCCGCGGCGGCGAGCGTGCCCACGCTCGCCACCGCGGAGCCGGCCGCGGCGGCGCCGCAGTGGCAGGGGTGTCCGGACAATCTGCCCGCTCCACTGGAATGCACGAAGCTCGCCGTTCCGCTGGACTACCGCGACCCGGACGGCGCGAAGCTCGAAGTCGCGGTGTCCCGGCTGAAGGCGACCAATCCGAAGACCCGGCGCGGCGTCCTGCTGCTCAACCCGGGTGGCCCCGGCGGACCGGGGCTCAACCTGCCGCTGCGGTTCGGCGAACTCATGCCGCGCAGCGTGACCGACAGCTACGACCTCATCGGGTTCGATCCGCGCGGCACCGGGCACAGCTCGCCGGTCACCTGCGAACTCACCCCGCAGCAACAGGATCCGGGCAAGGTCATCCCCTACCCGGCGCCGAACGGGGACATCACCGAGAACGTCGCGTTCGCGCGCCAGATCGCCGCGCAGTGCGCGCAGCACTCGGGATCGGTGCTGCCGCACATCACGACCGCCAACACCGCCCGGGACATGGACCGGATCCGGGCCGCGCTCGGCGAGCAGAAGATCTCGTACTTCGGGGTCTCCTACGGTTCCTACCTCGGCGGGGTGTTCACCACGCTGTTCCCGGAACGCTCCGACCGGATCATCCTGGACAGCGTCGTCGATCCGCGGAACGTGTGGCGCAGCGTGTGGCGGCACTGGGGCGCGTCCACCGAGGAACGTTTCGAGGACTTCGCCAAATGGGCGGCCCAGCGCGATCCGTCCTTCGAACTGGGCTCCACCCCGCAGGCGGTGCGGGCGACCTACCTGTCACTCGCGTCCACTTTGGACACCAAAACGCTCGACGGGCTGACCGGCAACGTCTTCCGCGGCCAGGTCCGGGGCGCGTTGTACGGGGACAAGAACTTCACCCCGCTGGCACAGCTGATGCAGTCGATCAAACGCGGTGACGGCGCCGCGGCCGCCGAGTACGGACGCGCGGCGTCCGCCGAAGTCGACCCGGGCCAGGCGTCGGTCGCGACCCTGTGGGGCATCGTGTGCGACGACGCGTCCTGGACGGGTTCGATCGCCCAGCACCAGAAACAGGTTCTGGCGGACAAGAAGAACTACCCGATCACGAACGGGATGCCGTCGAACATCTGGCCGTGCGCGTTCTGGAAGAACAAGCCGGTCGAGCCCCCGGTGAAGATCACCGACCGCGGCCCGGCCAACGTCCTGCTCACCCAGAACCTGCGCGACCCGGCGACCCCGCTGCTCGGCGCGGTCGCCATGCGCGGGGCGCTCGGTGACCGGGCCCGCCTGGTGAGCGCCGACCAGGGTGGCCACGGCACCTACCTGTTCACCGAGAACGCCTGCGTCACCAACGCGGCGACGACGTTCCTGGTGCACGGCACCCTGCCGAAGAACGACGTCTACTGCGGGAACCAGACAGCAGCCGCCCCGGAGTCCACAGTGGACACCGCACCGGCGAAACCGCTGACCCCGGAGCGGCGGGCCGAACTGGTGCGGGAGCTGCAGGCGAAGCAACTCCCGCTCGGCGGGTAGCCCGAGGAGCACTTTGTCGGCTAAGTGCGATACCACCGCGATCCAGGTGGGCCAATACGTCGCACTTGGCCGACAAAGTGCACAACCTGATCAGCTGGTGCCCGTGGTGTAGCGGCGGGCCACGTTCTCGACCTGCGAAGCGCCCGGTTCCCAGTGGGCGATCCACGGGCCGGTTCCCTCGCTGGGGTCCAGCACGCCCGCCTCGAGCCAGGTGTACCGGCCGGAGAGGGTGTTCGCCGCCAGCCGGAAATCGGCGTCGTCGGTGTTCGTCCACAGCGCGTCGAAGAGCTTCTCGACGCGCAGGCGGGACTGCTCGCAGAAGGTGTCCGCCAGCTCGTAGGCCGCCTCGCCCTGGCCGGGGTCGTCGGCGCGCAGCATCTCCGCCCGCACACAACTCGCCGACATCGCGAACAGTTCGGCCCCGATGTCCACCACCCGGGCCAGGAAACCCTGCCGCTTCTCCAGCCCCGCCTGCCAGCGCGCCATCCCGTAGAACGTCGACCGGGCCAGCTTGCGCGCGGTCCGTTCGACATACCGGAGATGCCCGGCGAGCGAGCCGAATTCGCGGAAGGAAGTCGGCACCTGGCCACGCCCGGTGACCAGCTGCGGCAGCCACTTCGCGTAGAACGTGCTCGCCTTCGCGGCCGCCTTCGCCTTGGTCTTGACGTCGGCCTCGGCGTCGGCCAGCGCACCCGCGGCGGACAGGTGGGCGTCCACCGCCTCGCGGGCGATGAGCAGGTGCATGATCTCCGTCGAGCCCTCGAAGATCCGGTTGATGCGCAGGTCGCGGACGATCTGCTCGACCGGCACCGCGCGTTCGCCGCGCGCGGCCAGGGATTCCGCCGTCTCGTAACCCCGGCCGCCGCGGATCTGCATCAGCTCGTCGGCGACCAGGCAGGACATCTCACTCGCCCAGAGCTTGGCCAGCGCCGCCTCGATGCGAATGTCGTTGCGGCCTTCGTCGCTCATGTGACCGGACAGGTCGAGCACGCTCTCCAGCGCGAACGTGGTCGCGGCGATGAACGCGATCTTGTTCGCCACCGCCCCGTGCTCGCCCACCGGTTTGCCCCACTGGACGCGTTCGGCGGACCATTCGCGGGCGATCTTCAGGCACCACTTCCCCGCCCCCGCGCACAGCGCCGGGATCGACAGGCGCCCGGTGTTCAGCGTGGCCAGCGCGATCTTCAGCCCCTCGCCTTCCCGGCCGACCATGTCGTCCTTGGACACCCGGACGTTGTGGAACCGGGTCACCCCGTTCTCGATGCCGCGCAGGCCCATGAACGCGTTGCGGCGCTCGACGGTGATCCCCGGCGAATCCGCCTCGACGATGAACGCGGTGACCCCGCCGCGGTGCCCCTCGCTCCGCGGCACCCGGGCCATCACGACGACCAGCTCGGCGACCACCCCGTTGGTGGTCCACAGTTTCACGCCGTTCAGCTCGTACCCCTCGCCGTCCTCGGTCGGGGTCGCCGAGGTCGCCAGCCGCGCCGGGTCCGAACCCACGTCCGGTTCGGTGAGCAGGAACGCGGTGACCGCCCCGCGCGCGCAGCGCGGCAGGAACTTCGCCTTCTGCTCGGGCGTTCCGGCGAGCTTCAGCGGTTCGGGCACCCCGATCGACTGGTGCGCCGACAGCAGCACGCCGAGCGTCGGATTCACCGACCCGACGAGCATGAGCGCGCGGTTGTAGGCGACCTGGGTCAGGCCGAGCCCGCCGTACTCCTCCGGGATCTTGACGCCGAAGCAGCCCAGTTCGGCCAGGCCCTTGACGTACTCGTCCGGGATCCGGGACTCGCGTTCGATCACGCTCCCGTCCAGGGTTTCGCAGTAGGCCCGCAGTTCGGTCAGGAACTTCTCGGCCTTGGCGTCGGCCTCGGCCGTCGGGCGGGGATGCGGGTGGACCAGATCGAGCCGGAAGCGGCCGAGGTAGAGCTCCTTGGCGAACGAGGGCTTGTGCCAACCGCTCTCGCGCGCCTCCTCCGCGACTGCCCGGGCTTCCTTTTCGGTCACCTTCGGTTGCTCGGCCACCGTGACCTCCCTCGTCGAGCCGTCAAGGACTATGTGACGAGTGTTACCCACGAGTAGCGAAAAGAAAACCGGTAGCCGGGCGAAATCGGGGTTTCGCCCGGCTACCGGTCCTCGCGGTTCAGCGTCGGGTGCCGATCACCACCCGTCGCCGAACGATCCAGCCGGCCGCGGCCAGCACCACCGCGAGCCCGGCGACCCCCGCGAGCAGCGGAGAAACGGACTGCCCGCTCGCCGAATCGGCTGGAGCCAGGTCACGCGGCTGGTAACCGCCCAACCGGCCCTGGTTGACGTAATCCGAACCGGGCAGCTTGTCGCCGTACTGCTGGTGCACGATCGACTGGTAGCCGGCCAGCGTGGTGCCCTGGCCGACCCGCGCCCGGGCCGGGTCGTTGAGCGGCACGACCTGGTCACCGCGCACCCGGTACCAGGCGTTGATCTGCGGTTCGGTGAACACCAGATCGCCACCCGCCTGCGCCGGGTAGGTGACCTCTTCGGTGCCGGTGGTCAGGTTGGTCGCCTGCCAGCCGTTCGGCTCCGGCGTCAGCCAGATCGTGGCTTCCTGCCCGGCCGCCGAGCGCGCCCGCATCGACAGGTACGCGAACTCCGCGACCGGCACGTCCGCCTTCCCGGCGACGAACGCCGGGTTGAGCGAGAACACCTGCAGCGGTTCACCGTCCACCTTCGGCGCCTTCGCCACCGAGGCCGCGTCGATCTGCGCCTGGCTCAGTTTCCCCGCGCTGCCCCGCTGGTCCAGCTGGACGAAGAAATGCGCGAGCTTCGTGGTGGTGTCGGGTCCCGCGGCCGCCTGCTTGGCGGCGTCGACCTCGGCCCCGGAAACCCCGGCGGGGGCGCCGGAGGCGGGCAGCACGCCCAGGGTGAGCACGGCAGCGAGGCCGATGCCGCCGATGGTCAGCGCGCGGAACGCTTTCGAGAACTTCATCATCGCTCCTTCACGCCCCAATCCGGTACAGCGCCTCGGCCCAGCGGAACTGGCCGTTGCTCCGGTAGCTCGAATGCGTCATCGAGCTGTACCGCGCGCTCGACGGCCACGGGTCGCCGTAATAGACCATGTTCGTGGTGGCGTCGTAGCCGTGGATGACCTGGGCGTGCCCGCCACCCGCGGTCCAGTAGATACCGGTCTCGATGGGACGGTTCCCATCGATCTCGGCCTGGACCGCGCTGAAGCTCAACGCGCCGCCGACCGTCCCGGGGCTCAGGCCGATCGCCTGGTATCCCCGCTGGACCCAGCTGAGGTAGCCGGCCTGGTTGGGGCACTGGCCGTTCTGCGGGTAACCGCGGGAGAGGTTGCAGAAGGCGTTCTGGTTGAGGTTGGTGCCCTTGCCGAGGTAGTGCGCGATGGTCAGCCCGCTCGCCGCCCAGCACCACTGGTTCTGCACCTGGACCTGCTGGCTGATCGACAGCTTCTTGGCTGCGAGCGGCGAACTGTCGGCGGTGGCCGAAGAGTCCGCGGCCGCCGCGGGAGCCACCAGCAGGCTCGCCGCGGCGAGGCCTCCGAAAACGGCTCCGGCCCATCGGGTTCGCCGTCTGGACACAACTTTCGGACGCATGAATGCTCCTTTCCGGCCGGTCGCAGGGGTGACCGGCTGACGCCCCGGTCGCAGAGCAGGGTGCGGCGCCTAGGATCGGAGGGCGCCGGGGGCGATCGGGGCGTAGTTCAGCTTCGATCCGTCACCGGAAAGTGGGTAATCCCAACGGGCATAATCCACACGTTATGGGCACCGAGAGTTACTCTCCGTCAGAGTCATTGTCGTTGCGCTCGATCTCGGCGAGGACCGCGTCCAGATCGCTGTGCGCCTCGGGATGGTCGTCCCACCAGCGCTGGAAAAGCGGATTGCGGCCGATCGTCGACCGGTAGGCGAGCGCGACGCAGCGGAAGACCTGTTCCATCAACGGCAACAGCGCGTCGTTATCACGCATGGCGAATAGCAAACTGGTATGGATGGGATCGCCGGTCAGCGGCAGCGCGCGCAGCCCGCGCGGCGGGGCGGACGCCGCCTGGGCGAGGCAGACCGCGCCCTGCGCGATGAGCGTCCCCGCGGTGCCCGCCTCCGAGGTGTAGTGCCGCACCCGGGGCACGAAGCCCGCGTCGGCGCACGCGGTCTGCAGGCGGATGCGCACCGCGTTCTCGTGCGGCGGCGGCAGGATCCAGTCGCAGTCGGCGAGATCGCTGAGCGACACGGCGTCGTCCTTGATCGCCGGATGGCCTTCCGCGATGCCGATGAAGATCGGTTCGGTGGCGAACTGCCGGACGGTCAGCCCGTCGTAGTGGTGCGGCTCCATCCCGTCGAACCGCTCCAGCAGCGCCACGTCGACCCGGCCGGTGGACAGCAGCTTGAGCAGCATCCCGGCGGCCGGTTCGCCCCAGGTCTGCACATCGAGTTGCGGGAGCCGCTGACCGAGTTGCTCGATCAGGCCGCCGATCATCAGCAGCGGGATGTAGCCGACGCGCAGCATCGAGGGCCGCGTCGCGTCGCCGTGCTGGCGCGCGGACACCACGAGCGCCTGCATGTCGGCCAGCAGGGCGTCCGCGCGGTTGAGCACGAACCCGCCGAGCGCGGTGGGCCGGCTGCCCTGCGCGCTGCGCTCGAACAGCTCGCCGCCGAGGATCTTCTCGATCCGCTTGAGCTGCGCGGTCAGGGCCGGCTGGCTGATCCCGAGGAGCGTGGACGCCTTGCTGACGCTGCCGGTCGCCGCCACCGCACGCACCGCGCGCAAATGGCGTAGCTCCAACTCGGCCATCTGATGACCCTATACCCCGAATGGGTGTAACTGAATGGTTTGACAAGAGGTCGTGATTGAATTTTTGTCTACCAGGTGACAACCCGCACGTCCGCCGAGACGGATTCCCGCCTCGGCCCGGCCCCCTGGGTCACGTCGAAATAGCCACCCGCGGCCCTTTCCCGCTGGTAGACGACGTGGAGAACGGCAACTCCCGGAGCGTTCGGGGTGACCGTGACCCGATTTCCGCGCACCCGGACCGCGCCCGCCGACACCGGCCGGAGTTCGGCCCGGATCCGGTTGAGCGGATTGGCCAGGTCGAAATCGCCGCCGCTCGCCCCGGACACCTCGACCGTGGTGGACACCGGGACGCCGGACCGGGTGAACAGCAGGCGGTCCGCGGGGCGCAGGGCGAACGGGGCCACTCCGGACGGAATGGGCCGGTCCGCGGTCGAACCGGCGATCGTGAGCCCCCGCCGATCCGGATCCAGCCGCAGCCGTGCCGTGTAGAGCCGCCGGGAATCCACTGTGGACGGACGCCCGTGGTGGACGTAGTACCGCTCCCGGCCGTCCGGCGAGGCGACCATGCTGCCGTGCCCGGTGGAATACAGGCCCCGGGCCGCGTCCTGGGCGAGTACCGGATTCGCCGGGCTCTTCCGCCACGGCCCGAGTGGACTGTCCGCGACCGCGTAACCGACGCCGTAGAACTCGTTCTCGAAGTTGTTCGCCGAATAGGTCAGGTAGTAGACCGGCTTTCCGGTTCCGGTGTACGCCTTGACGGTCGTGGACCCTTCGGCCCAGCGGCGGTCCTTCTTCTGCCCACCGGTCTTCGCGTAGTCGTGCACATGCGCGTTCTCCCATGCCTGTTTGTCGGCGCCGTAGGAAATGATCGGGGTGAAGCCGTCCTTGCGGATGCCCGGCGGGTCACCCGGCCCGAGGTTCGCGTCGCGGTAACGGGGGTGGATCGCGGGCATGGTCGTACCGGTGGGATCCCGCCACCAGTCACCGGTGAGTTCGACCGCGTAGATGTTGGATTCCTCGATGTATTTCCCGAGATCGGTGTCCCACACCCAGTTCCGGTAGGCGTTGCGGGAGAAGTACAGGTAGATCCGGCCGTCGTCGTCGAAGAACACGTTCGGATCGATGAACGGGAGGTAGGTGCCCAGCGGCGCGGTCCGCCCCTCCTCCAGCGTGGCCGGGGGCTTCTTCTGCGTCGCGTCCATGATCAGGTTGACGTCGTGGTAGTCCGGGTCGTACGGGTAGTAGTCCAGCGGCGCCGCGGCGATATCGGTGAACGGGCCGTCCGGCGACCGCGAAACCGCCACCCCGACCTTGGACGCCTCCTCGAAGTCGGCGTATTTGAAGTGCTCGGCGACATTCTTGTTCATCCGGCCGGAATAGAAGAGGAAATAGATCCCGGTCCGCTCGTTGTGGTAGACCTCGGGCGCCCAGTACCAGTCGTGGGCCCAGTTGCGCGGATCGTTCTCGCGCAACGCGCCACCGGGAATCCGTTGCCAGGTCGCCAGATCCGGGGACCGGTAGATGCCGAAGTGGTATCCGGGATCGGCACCCTCGGTCGAGTAGGCGTAGTAGTAGCCGCTCGCCCGGTCGAAGCGGACGAACGGATCGGCCCCCGGGGTGCGGGCGTCGTTGAAGTAGGTCGCGTCGGTGGTCACCGGGGGGACCGCCCGGGCAGCCGGGACCGCGGCCGCGGCGAGCACGAACGCGAGCAGGGCGGGCAGTAGTCGACGCCATGGCCGGTGACCCACGGTCGCCTCCCCAGCTGTTTCACTTTGTTCGACTATGTTCCTTTCTGACCGCTCCACGCACCCCTGTCAACCGCCGACCCAGCGACGCCCCCGCGAGTCCCCCGTCTCGGTAGCCCGAGTTCCCCGTTCCGGAAGCCGAACTACACACTCAGGCAAGCGAACTACACACTCAGGCACGCGAGTTACACATTCGGAGCCATCCCACGAGACCGAACGCGGCGCCCCGGGCGGGACTCGCGGTGGCTGGCGAGTGCCGCCAACCCAGCGATGAGGCGTGGCCGGGCTTCCTGAAGTGCGCACTCGGCGGCACGAGTGCGCGGTTCGCGGTCCCGAACGCTCAACTCGGATGCCCGAGTGTGTAACTCGCGTGCCGGAACGTGTAGTTCGCGTGCGCCAACGTGCAACTCGCGTGCTGGAGCGGGTGGGTCAGGTTCCTCACCCTCACGGGCGTTTGGCGGGCAGCGCACCGGTTCCGGAGTTAGATTCGCCCGCATGGAACTTCCTCGGCCGATCGGGTTCGTTCTCGGGGGCGGCGGCAGCCTGGGCGCCATGCAGGTGGGCATGCTGCGGGCGCTCGCCGAGGCCGGGATCGAACCGGATCTGGTCGTGGGCACCTCGGTGGGTTCGCTCAACGGCGCGGTGCTGGCCCTGCCCTCGACCGACCCGGGCGAGCGGCTGCGGGCGATCTGGGCCGGGATGACCCGGCACGAGGCGTTCCCCGGCGGGGTGCTCAGCCAGGTGCGCACGCTGCACCGGGGCAAGACCCACCTGTTCCCCAACTCGGGGCTGGCCAAGATCATCGACGAGCACGTCGGCCCGGGCATGCGGTTCGAGGACCTCGCGTTGCCGTTCGGCGTGGTCACCACCGACGTCGACACCGCGCAGCCGCTGCTGCTGCGCTCCGGCGACCTGCTCCCCGCGCTGCTGGCCAGCTGCGCGATCCCCGGGATCTTCCCCGCGGTCCACCACGACGGTCGCCAGCTCTACGACGGCGGGCTGGTGGCGAACGTCCCGATGCGGCAGGCGATCGAGCTGGGCGCCGCGTCGCTGGTGGTGCTCGACTGCGCGTTCCCCAGCCGGATTCCCGCGCCACCGCGGACTTTCGCCGAGGTGATGATGTTCACCGCGATGATCAGCATGCGCAACCAGGCGGTGCTCGAGGCGCCGCTCGCCGCGGCCGCGGTGCCGGTGGTGTACCTGCCCGGCCCGGCGCCGATTCGCTTGAGCCCCTTGGATTTCAGCCGGACCGAGCAGCTCGCCGAGCAGGCCTACGAGGCCGCGCACGCCTACCTCGACGGGACCGCCGTGAACGGGCCGGGGCTGTACGGCGGGCCGGGTCTCGTGGTGGATCGCACCCCCGGGTGATCCACACCACTCGGGTGCAACAATCCGCGGGAAAGCGCGTCCACGCAATCGCGTACTTTTGATGCAGATGCCCGCAAACCCGACCTTCCAAAAAAGAGACCACATGTTTCTAAAGAAGTCATTACTTTCCGCGCTGCTGGTCGGCGTACTCGCTCTGTCCGCGTGTTCGTCCGGCGACGACGGCGGCGATCCGGGCGGGCAGCCCGGCGCGGTGCCCGGCACGTCGATGAACCTCACGATCACCCCGGCGGGCGGGAACGACGTGAACCCCGCGACGCCGATCACGGTGAAGGCCGACCACGGCACCCTGACCGAGGTGACGGTGACCAACACCGCCAAGGGCAAGAAGGTCAGCGGCGCCCTCTCCCCGGACAAGTCGACCTGGACCTCCAGCGAGCCGCTCGGCTACGGCAGCACGTACCAGATCGACGCGAAGGCCAGTGACACCAACGGAAAGCCGGGCGAGCAGCAGGCGAGGATCACCACGCTGACCCCGAAGCAGCAGGCCGAGCCGAACCTCATCCCGGCGCCGAACGCGGTCGCGTCCACCGGGGTCGGCGTGGGCCAGCCGATCGTCTTCAGCTTCAACCAGCCGGTGAAGGACAAGGCCGCGGTGGAGAAGCAGCTGTCGGTCGTCTCCGAACCCGCCCAGGAGGGCGGCTGGTACTGGATCGACGACAAGAACGTGCATTACCGGCCGAAGGAATACTGGCAGCCGGGCACCAAACTCACCGTCACCGCGAAGGTCTACGGTGTCGATTTCGGCAATGGCGTTTACGGTGCCGGGGACCGCACGGAGAAGTACCAGGTCCACGATTCCTGGGTCGCCAAAGCGGACGGCAACACCGAGCAGATGCAGATTTTCCACAATGGTCAGATGGTGAAGTCGATGCCCATTTCGATGGGCAAGGACGCCACCCCGACGCACCTCGGCCCGCACGTCATCTCGGACAAGCACGAGAACTACGTCATGGATTCGTGCACCTACGGCGTGTGCCAGGGCCAGCCCGGGTACTACAAGTCGAACGAGAAGTGGTCGCAGCGGATCTCCAACGACGGCGAGTTCGTGCACGAGAACCCGAACAGCGTCGGCCAGCAGGGCAGTTCGAACGTCTCGCACGGCTGCATCAACCTCAACGACGAGAACGCGAAGTGGTTCTACCAGAACCTCGGGCTCGGGGACGTGGTCGAGGTGACCAACTCCGGCGGCAAGGAGCTGCCGGTATGGGACCTCTACGGCGACTGGTCCGTGCCGTGGGACAAGTGGCTCGCGGGCAGCGCGCTGAAAAAGTAGCGGGCTCTGCCCGGGCGTGCATCATGGAGGGCATGCCCAGCACGGATTCTCAGGTCGACCTGCGCCTGGCCCGGTCCCTGGTGGCCGGCGCCGGGCGCATCGTCGCGATGACCGGCGCCGGGATCTCCACCGAGTCGGGTATCCCGGACTTCCGCGGACCGAACGGGTTGTGGACGAAGAACCCGGCCGCGGAACGGATGTCCAACCTGCACGCCTACGTCACCAGCAGACAGGTCCGGGAGCAGTCGTGGCAGGCGCGGCTGTCCCATCCCGGCTGGCACGCGGAACCGAACCCCGCGCACCGGGCACTGGTCGACCTGGAGCACGCGGGCCGGTTGCACGCCATCCTGACCCAGAACATCGACCGCCTGCACCAGAAGGCCGGGTCGGATCCGGAGCGCGTGCTCGAACTGCACGGCACCATGTTCGACACCGAGTGCCTCTCCTGCGCCGATCGCCGCGACATGCGCGAGGCGCTGGCCCGGGTCCGGGCGGGCGAAGCCGATCCGTCCTGCGCGCTGTGCGGCGGGATCCTCAAGTCGGCCACCATTTCCTTCGGCCAGCCGCTGGATCCGGACGTGCTGAACCGCGCGCAGAACGCCGTCCGGGCCGGGGACCTGATGCTCGTCGTGGGCAGCTCGCTGACCGTCCAGCCCGCGGCGGGCCTGGTCGGCCTCGCCGCGAGCAACGGGGTGACGGTGGTCGTGTGCAACGGCTCGGAAACCCCGTACGACCGGTTCGCCGCGGCCGTGCTGCGCGGCCCGCTCGGCGCGGTGCTGCCCGCGCTGGTCAGTGCTCGAGGGGATGACCTCGGGTAGCCAGCACGACGGTGAGCACGAGCGCGGCGCACACCACGGCGGTGAAGTGGACCGGGGCCGGGCTGAACGTGGTGGCCAGGATCGCCGCCGCGGCGACCGGGAAGCCGATCGCGATCGGGCGGCATTCGTTGGTGGGGCCGATGTGCAGCAGCCACACGAAGAGCACGAACACCGCGACCGGCACGGTGATCGCCATCGCGGCGGCCGTGGTCGGCAGGTGGGCGGTGTGCGTGTCGTAGTCGACGGCGACCTCCATCCCCGCGCCGACGGCGGCCGCCGAGGCGAAGATCAGGTAGTGCCCGAAGCCCCAGGTCATCGAGGAGCGCAAGGTGGTCAGCCGGTGGTGGCCCGGCTGGTCGAAGTACAGCCACCACATCGCGAACACGATCACCAGACCGGCCGCGGCGAGGGAGACGAGCGCGCCCACGTTGTGCCCGGAGTCGATGCCCTCCTTGATCGCGGTGGTCGCGGCGAGGATGGTCTCGCCGAGCACGATGATGGTGAACAGCCCGTACCGTTCGGCGATGTGGCGCGGGTGCCAGGTCGTCGGCTGGGCGCGTTCGGCGATCATCGGCACCGCGAGTTCGGCCACCACCAGGACCAGGAAGCTCACCAGCGACAGGGACGCGGGCAGGGCGAGCCGCGCGGTCCAGCCGATCTGGACGATCACGGTCCCGATCGCGTAGCGCAGGGCCGTCGTCCGGTGCCCGGGGTCGCTGCGCGCGACGCGCAACCATTGGGCCACCGATGCCAGGCGCATCAGGATGTAGCCGACGACCACGATCGTGTAGTCGCCGTCGAATCCCTTCTGCACCCCGGCCGCGATGGTCAGCGCGCCCGCGATCTGCACGAAGGTGGCCAGCCGGTACGGGCCGTCGTCGGTGTCGTAGGCGGAGGCGAACCAGGTGAACTGCAGCCACCCCCACCAGATCGCGAAGAACACCAGGAGGTAGTTGAGCACCCCCTCGCCGATGTGGTTCTCGGTGAGCGCGTGGTGCAGCGCGATGCCCGCCTGGCCCACGGCGACCACGAAGCAGAGGTCGAACAGCAGCTCGAGCGGGGTCGCCGCGCGGTGCGCCTCGTCGCTGTCCCGCGGCCGCATCGGCCGGTACCACACCCGCACGCGGTGCCTGGGACGGATGGATTCCTCGGACATCTACCACTCCTCGCCCGACTGGCCGGTTTCCGGCACTCATCCCAGCACGGTGCCGGGTGATCGGCGAATCAGACACGATCCGGGGCGAGGGTGAAACTTCGTGGACGTCCACTGTGGACGGGTGGGCCCGGCTCCCCCTCCGGACCGGGCCCACCCGAGCGGATGCCTTCGACCACGGGGCGGCTGCGTGGAGTGGCCGCCCCCGCATGCGCCGCCGTACGGTCCCCCGCGGACGCCGACGGTCGCTTGCCCGAGAGATGACCCTGAGTATCTGACCCTAGGGAAAGTCAGCACCCCGCAGTCGTTCCGGTTTCCGGCCCCATCCCCGAACCGTAGACCGAAATGCCACTCTCCGTAGCAAAAACCCCGCAGTGAAGGCGTCCTAAGGTCTACCTGGTTGCTCTCCGTAATACCAGCACCTTCGGGATCTTGTCACCCGAATAGCCTAATGGGTATTACACTTAGTAGCGGGTCAACCTCGTTGGACATCGGCGGAGGACAGCTCGGCTTCGCGCCGGGCGCGCTCTTCTTCCGTCCGGGGTGTCGCCCGGGCCCGCCGCGCCCGCAGTTCGCCGACGCCGAAGAGCAACGCGACCGCGGTGAGGCCGACCGCGCACACCATCGCCACCGAAAGCGCCAGCGGGTAGCGGCCCCCGGACGCGGTGACGACCGCGTGGAAGACCGAGGCGAGCACCGCGGTGCCGATGGCGGTACCGATCCGCTGCCCGGTCTGCAGGGCGCCACCGGCCGCGCCCGCCATCCGGGTCGGCACGCATTCCAGGGTGAGCGTGGTGTTCGGCGAGATCACCATCCCGCCGCCGATCCCGGCCACCAGCAACGGCAACGCGATCGCCGGGCCGACCGCCTCCGGCGGCACCAGCACCGCCACGACCGCCACCACGGCCAGCCCGAGCGTGACCAGGCCGAGCCCGAGCACGGTCAGCTTGCGCCCCCAGCGCGCGACCAGCCGACCGGCCACCGCGGCCGAAACCGAGGACCCCAGCGCGAACGGCGTGACCGCCAGCCCGGACTGCAGCGGCGTGTAACCGATGCCCTGCTGGAAGAAGACCGCGAACACCAGCCAGATCCCGGCGAACCCGCAGAAGTAGATCGCCCCGAGCGCGGCGCCCGAAGCGTAACCGGGTGTGGTGGTGAACAGCCCCGGGTCGAGCAGCGGCGGGCGGCCCCGGCGCACGGTCCGCCGTTCCCAGCGGACGAACGCGAAGCCGAGCACACCGGCGATCGGGAACAGCCACCACAGCGTGCGCAGCCCGCCCTGTTCGGACTGGACCAGGGGCAGCAGCACGCCCAGCACCGCGGCCCCGAGCAGCAGCACCCCGACGAAGTCGATCTCCGAGCGGAGTTTTCGGTCTTTCCGGGGCAGGGGCGGCAGCAGCCGCAGCGCGAGCACGAACGCGAGCGCGCCGATCGGGATGTTCACGAAGAACACCCAGCGCCAGCCGTCCGGCTGCCCGAACGCGGACAGGATCAGCCCGCCCAGCACCGGGCCGACCGCGGTCGAGATCCCGACCACCGCGCCGAACATGCCGAACGCCCGGCCCCGCTCACCGCCGCGGAACAGGTCCTGGATCAGGCCGGTGTTCTGCGGGGTGAGCATGCCCGCCGCGCAACCCTGCAGCAGGCGGGCGACGACCAGCATCGTCTCGTTCGGCGCCGCCCCGGCGAGCGCGCTGGTGAGCACGAACGCGGCCAGCGCGATGAGGAACATGCGCCGCCGCCCCAGCGCATCCCCGAGCCGCCCGCCGGAGACCAGGACCAGCCCGAAGGTCAGCGCGTAACCGGAGACCACCCACTGGATCCCGCCACTGGTGGCGCCGAGCCCGTCCTGCATCGACGGCAACGCCACGTTGACGATGCTCACGTCGAGCAGGCTCATGAACCCGGCGGTGAGGGTGACCGCGAGGGCCTTCCAGCGGCGCGGGTCCGGCTGGGCGGGCTCCTGTTGTGGTGTGGTCACTCCCCCATGGTCGCGGTGCGCAGGAAGTATCGCCAAGTGGCAGCGGAGAAGATCAGCGCGCCCCCCTCGGGCCGCTTCGAATCCCGAACAGCGACCGCAGGCTCCACGAACGCCACCTCGACGCACTCATGTTGATCGGAGACGGTGCTGGATCGACTGCTCTTGCGCCACACTGCGGCAGTCAGCTCGGCGGCTCCTGGCATGACCGCTCCCTTCGGGCCCTACAGTTCGGCGATCACCTCCTCGATCGGAGGGATCGAGTCCTCTGGCGTCAAGGCCATCGCGCAGAGATGTTCGAAGACCAGCTTAGTCTCTCTCACTCGATCGGGTTGTTCGATGCGCGCGGAGCCACCCTGGTAGTCCACGTACTGCACATCGGTCTCGTCGGGTTCCGGGAAGGTCAGCACGGTGAATGCGCCGTTCATGGCGGCATGCGCACCGAGGTTCGCCGGGAGCACCTGAAGTGTCACGGTCGGCAG
Source organism: Amycolatopsis anabasis (assembly GCF_009765355.1). Classification (GTDB taxonomy): domain Bacteria; phylum Actinomycetota; class Actinomycetes; order Mycobacteriales; family Pseudonocardiaceae; genus Amycolatopsis; species Amycolatopsis anabasis. The sequence continues at coordinate 181,327 of NZ_VTHK01000019.1, forward strand.
GTCGGCCATGGCGACGAGCCGTCGCAGCTGGCCGCGCATCACTTCGGGACCGCCCACCCTCCGGCGCAGCGCTGATTCGTCAATCACCGCGCGCAGGTACAAGGGCCGCTCCGCATCTGACAGCCGCTCCTGGCGAATCCGTCGCACAGTGACCACGTCATCCACGTGGGTCTTGGCCCCGGCTATGTTTGTGGCGGCGAAGTGCGCTCGGATGTACTCCTCGGTTTGCAGGAGTCCGGGAATGGTCAGCGCCGCGAACAAAGCGACATGGCTTGCCGCCGCCTCGTCCTCGACATAGCTGGGTTCACTGCTCGGGCCGAAGTAGTCGTACCACCAGCCCTTCTTCTTGGCCTCACGGGAAAGTTCGAGCAGGCTGTCGTCGCGCTCGTCGTAGATATCCATCATCGTGCGGATCAGGTGGACATCGGCCAAGGTCTGGCCTACCTCGACCCGGTGCAGGCTGGCGCGGGTCTTGTCCAGCCTGGCCGCGGCTTCGACCAGGGTCATTCCGGCGCGCTCGCGCATCTCGCGGAGCTTGCGCCCCAAGCGGCGCTTGTGCCGATTGTGATTGATCTGTCCGGACAACGCGGGACCTCTCTGTGCAGCGTCGCTCCATTCTCCCACTCGCCCCTGACAGAATCGGAATTCCCGCCCCTTAACTACTTTCGGGTTTACGCCAAGCCAATTCGTAGCGCCATTGCACCAGCCTGCGCACCCGCGCTTCCGGAAGTACGTCCCGCACCTGGCCCCGAACTTCGGGCAGCGTCAACTCGGGATCTTTCACCGGCATGCCGCTCTCGTCCAGTTCCCGGCGATACCGGCGAGCACTGGGCACACCCAGCAACACCGCGCGACGCCCGTAGATGGTCAGCAGCGACAGTATCTGCGCCGGGAGATCGCGGGGATATTCCATCCGGTAGTGCGCGATCGCGACCAGCACACCACCCGGGCGCAATGCGGCGGCCAGCTTCGGCAACACGTGCGGCAGCGACATGTGGTGCAGCGCGCTGATACTGGTGATGGCGTCGTAGGAATCGTCCGGTAAGGACACTTCACCGACGTCCCCGAGCAGGCACGTCACGTTCCCCGGCACGTTCCGCTTCGCCGCGGCGATCATCTCCGCCGAGGAGTCGAGCGCATCCACCTCCCCGGCCCGCCGCGCGAGCCGAGCCGCGAACACCCCCTTGCCACACCCCACATCCAGCACCCGCGCACAAGGCTTCGGCAACGCCCTCAACAACCGCGGCTGATAGTAAGTGTTGTTGTCCCAAGCGAAAAACCCCACCAGCCCACTATGCCAGGCCATGCCGAACTACACACCCAGGTAAGCGAACTACACATTCAGGCACGCGAGTTACACACTCGGTGTACCGAAACGGGGAACTCGGCCTACCGGAATGCGGGACTCGCACGACCGAAACGGGGGACTCGCGAGGATGGTCGTGAGTGTTCAGGCCGGTTAGAACCGGTCTGTCCACTCACGACCCCCAGTATTCGGCGGCCTTACGTGCTGGCGGTGATCCCCGGGATGCCCTTGAGTTCGCCCATCAGCATCGAGGTGACCTTGACCGGGTAGTCGTAGAGCGCGAACACGGTCTGCCGTTGCTTGCCCATCAGCTTGAGGTGGACCGGGGTGTCGCCCTGGTGGGCGAGCAGGGTCGATTTGAGTTCGCTGACCACGCTCTTGTCGAGCCGTTCGGCGGAGCAGAGCAGTACCAGGGGCGGTTCTTCTTCGCCGACGGCGGCGTCGGACAAATCGAGTGGAATCAGGCCGCCGCCGAAGACG
>NZ_VTHK01000190.1 GCF_009765355.1 Amycolatopsis anabasis
AACCCGGAAACGCCGCCCGCGCCCGGAAAACGACCCGCCATCCCCACCACGGACACGCCGCCGTGGCCGGACACCGAGGACAACGAGGACACCGCGGACCGGGAACCGAGCGCGGGACGCGCGGGGGACCGGCGGCGCGCGAGGGGACGCCTGCCCCGGCGGCGAGGCACCGGACGCGGCGAGGCCACCCCCGACCCGGCGTCGAGCGCGTCCCCGGTGTCCACAGTATCCAGACCGAGGTGCCGCGCGAGGACGTCCCCGAACCGTTCCACCAAATGGGCCGTCAGCCGGGCAGGCGTCGGGTGGCCGAAGAACACGTCGGGCGTCACCGCGACCCCCAACCGCTTGGACAACACCTCCGCGAACTGCGCCAGCGACACCGAATCGAACCCGAAGTCGGAAAGGGTGGTCCCCAGGGTCACGCGGTCGTAGGCAAGACCGATCACGTCCTCGGTGGCCTGCCGCAAGATGTGGGTCACGCGCTCGGTCAAACCGCCACCGGACCGAGCGGGCACCCCCGCGTGTTTGCCACTCATGTCACCGCGCTGGCCACTCGAGACCCGATCCGACCGA
>NZ_VTHK01000191.1 GCF_009765355.1 Amycolatopsis anabasis
TCGCTCCGCAAGGAGTACGATGATCGAGTGACGCAGCACGCCCGGAAAGCCCCGCGCCAAGCCGAGGCCGAACGCAACGACCGCGCCGTGCTCCAAGCCGCGCGGGAGGTGCTCGCGACGGACGGGGCGCATGCCTCGGTCGCCGCCATCGCCGAGCGAGCGGGCGTCGGGATCGGGAGCCTCTATCGCCGCTACCGGACGAAAGAGGAACTGTTCCAACATCTCTGCGCGATCGTGCTCGGTGACTACCTCACCGCCGCGGAAGAGGGACTCGCACATGAGGACCCCTGGGAAGGTCTGGTGCACTACGTCACGACCTCGATCAGCCTCGCCTCCGGCTCGCTCGCCCCCATCGCCGGCACCATCACGATCACCCCGGAAATGGCGGAGCAGAACCAACGGGCCGACGACGCGGTCAAGGCACTGGTCGACCGGGCACACAACTCGGGCGCGCTGCGACCCGACGTGACCCAGATCGACCTGGAACTCCTCATCGAGCAACTCGCCAAATCCCCGCTGCTCGAGCAGCTCAAAAAGCAGGGACGGAC
>NZ_VTHK01000002.1 GCF_009765355.1 Amycolatopsis anabasis
GCCATGATCCACATCCTCACTCACACGAGGAGCCTCCATCAGACCCGGGGCGGTTCATCCCGCTGGCGCGTGAGGGTCGTGAGTGTTCCAGCCGGTTAGAACCGGACCAAACACTCACGACTCCGCGCGGGGTGGGCATCGGCCGCCGGCTCGGCTAGCCTCGTGATCATGATCGGACCGGAGTTCGCATGAGCCTGCCGCGAGCGCTGGGAATCGCCTTGGGGGTGCTCGCCGACTGGAAGTTCGGGGATCCCGAACGGCGTCATCCCGTCGCGGCCTACGGCCGGGCCGTGCGGGCCGTGGAGGCGAAGCTCTACCGCGACGACAAGCGAGCGGGCGTGGTGTTCCTCGCCGCGCTGGTCGTTCCACTGTGGACGGCCGGGCGGCGGGCCGAGCGCTGGTCCCGGCGCCACCCGCTCGCCGAGGTCCTGCTCACCGGCGCCGCCACCTGGATCACGCTGTGCGGCACCACCTTGCGCCGCAGGGCACGCGAGATCGCCGAACCCCTGGCGGCGGGGGACGTCGAGGCGGGGCGGGCGGCCTATCCCCGGTTGCTGTTCACCAGCCCGGAGCAGATGGCGGACCACGAACTGGCCCCGGTCGTGGTGTTCGCGGTGTCGGAAAGCTGTTGCGACGCCGAGGTCGCGCCGTTGTTCTGGGGCGCCGTCGCCGGGGTTCCCGGTTTGCTCGCCTACCGTGCCGTCAACACGCTGGACAGCACGGTCGGGTATCTGAGCCCGCGCTACCGGAACTTCGGCTGGGCCTCGGCACGGCTGGACGACGTCCTGAACTACCTGCCGTCCCGGATCGCCGCCGTGCTGACCGCGCTGAGCGCTCCGGCGGCGGGTGGTTCAGCCGCCGGAGCGTGGCGCGTCTGGCGGTCGGACGCCCGGCTCGACACCAGCCCGAACTCCGGGCAGCTGTTCGCGGCCTTCGCCGGCGCGCTCGGCATTCGCCTGAAGAAACCGGAACGCGGGAACCATCCCGGTGCGCCGGTGGTGGCGTTCGGTTCGGGTGGCCCGGCGACCCCGGCCGCCGCATCGGCCGCGGTGCGGCTCAGCGCGCGGGTGGGCGTGCTGGCCGGTGCCGCCGCGGTGGCCGCCGCCGCGTTCCGCGGGAACCGGCCACGCCTCAGGCGGGGGTGAGCCCGGCGACCGCGTCCTCGAGCGCGGCCAGGCGCGTCGCGGACGTCGCGATCGCGCAGTAGGCGGCCCGGCCGGACGCCGCGGCGCCGTCGGAGGTCAGCACGACGCCCTCGCGGCGGCGGTGGTCGTACCGCAGCCCGCCGAGCGCCAGCAGGTGTTCGGCGTCCTTTGTGGACGGTGCGGGGAAGACCCCGGCCGCGACGTGGCGTTCGTGCGGGTAGTCCGGTCCGACCAGGCGGACGAGCAACCGGTGCAGGTGCGTGAACCCGCTGAGCCGCGCGTTGAACTCGGAGAGGAGCACCTGCCCGTCCGGGGTGACGATCCCGTCGATGTTGACCAGGCCCCGGTAGCCGAGGGTGCGCATGACTTCGGCCAGCCGGAGGGCCAGCCGCCGGAACCGGCCCGCCGATCCGGCGCCGGTGCCGGGATCCAGCCAGGCGAAACCGTCGACCCGGGGCCGCATCCGCATCTCCACCAGCACATCGGTGGTCACCTCGTGCGCCGAAATCGCGAACTCGGCGCAGAGCGTCACGCAGTTCTCGTGGTACTCCTCGACGACGACCGGGGATTTGCCGCCGGAGGACAGGTAATCCCACCGCTGCCGGAGGGGCGCCCGCGAACCGGCCGGGGTGTGCGCGAAATCGCCCGCGCCGATCGCGGGCAGCCCCGGATCGGGCGAGAGCACCACGTTCCCGAATCCTCCACCGTGGAAATCCCGTTTCACGATCACGTGCGCGCCGCGGCGGAGGTACCCGTCGACGGTTTCCACGGCCTCGTCGAGACCGCGGACGACCGCGCCCCGAGCGGTCGGCAGGCCGAGCCCGGCGGCCAGCGCGCGGAAGGTGCTCTTGCTGTTGAACAGATCGGCCCCGCCCTCGTCGACGAACGCCTGGCCGGGAACGGCGTCCGCCACCCCGGCCGCCGCGGCGATCGACGTGGTGAAGCGGTCCAGGCAGTACGCGGTGAAATCCGTGCACCCGAGCCGAGCCAGCCGGGTGACGAACTCGGGGTCGCCGAGCCGGTCGCGGGTCAGCATGTCCTCGCCGAGACGGCCCGGCGGGGGCACGAGAACGGTGAGATCACCGGTGTCCATCCCGAGCGTCCGGGTCACGTAGTCGAGGAAGGCGTCGCTCGGCCGCCTGCTGAGCACGAGGACGTCCCCGGGAGCGGCCAGCCACAGAAACAGACCGGACCGCGCGCGCACGGCGACCCGCGCGGTTTCGGTGGGGGGATCGGCGAAGAGGTCCTCGTTGACGAAGTTCTCGATGTACAGGGTCGGCATGCCCTCAACTTCCCAGGGACAGCCACGTCTCGGTGAGGAAGGTCAGCGCCCGGCGCTCGACCTCGGTGAGATCGGGGTGCCAGGTGTCCAGCAGCAGGACCGAGCGGTAACGGCCGGAGGTGTTCTGGACCGAGTGTTCGAAGGAGTCGTCGAACACCAGGCATTCCCCCTCCCGCCATTCCCTGGTCTCGCCGCCGACGGTCATCGAGCAGCCGGGCGGCACCACCAAGCCGAGGTGACAGCGGATCCTGGTGTTGCTGAACCCGCAGTGCGGTTTCATCCGCGTGCCCGGCGCCATCACCGAGTAGTACGCCATCCCGGCCGCGTCGATCCCGGGCACCGCCGCGATGGCTTCGGACGTGGCGGGGCACGCGGCGTGGTTCTCGTGGTAGCGCTTGCCCAGCCGGAAGAAGTGGTACGCGCTCCAGTTGCCGGTGGTGGCCAGGTCCGCCGATTCCGGATGGTCGGCCAGCGCGTCGTACTGGGCGAGGAACTCGTCCCGGATCCGGGCGAAGTTCCGCTCGAGGGTGCGCACCCACTCGTAGCGGGCGGGGTCGTGCCACGGCTCGGCCGCCAGCCCCGGGTACAGCAGCACCGGCCGCTGCCGGGGCGCCCCGCCCTTGCCCGATCCGCCCAAACCGTCCCGGAGCCGCTCGAGGTTCCGGTGATCGATTCCCTCGCGGTCGGCCCAGTCGGCCAGTACGGACACCGCGTCCGGCTGCTCGTTCATCTGTCCCCCAAGGATTCCGTGCCTGTCCTCGATGCTACGGACTGGTGATCAACGCGGAAAGCCCCGGCACGGGCGGCTTGACGGCTTCCGATCCGCGGCATAACCTCTCGTCTTCAGACAGGCACAGACGAAGAGCCACTGTCAGCGGTCTTCGTCGTGTCTGTTTTTTGCGTGTGCCGGATCGCTGACAGCCAGCGCAGAAAGTTGGCGGTCCATGAGTTCACAGACGGTCGCAACGGCGGGATCGGTCTCGAACGTCTCCCAGGTAGCCGCGCTGATCAACGGCCTGCCCAGGCTGTCGCGCAAGGCGAATCTGCTGTGGTACCTGGTGCTGGGCGGACTGTTCCTGGACGCCTATTCGAACGCCGCGCTCGGCGCCGGGCTGGCGCCGATGACCAGGGAACTGGCGCTCAGCCCGACCCAGGTCGGCGTGCTCACCGCGACCGCGCCCGCGGTCGCCATCCTGTTCAATCCGGCCGGCGGCTGGCTGGCCGCCCGGATCGGCCGGGTCAAACCGCTGATCATCGCCAAGGCGATCGCGGCGCTGGGCGCCCTGCTGACCGCCACGGCGGGCAGCTTCGAGGCGGTCTGGCTGGGCCGCGGGCTGGTCGGCGTGGCCTACGGCGTCGATTTCGCGGTGGCCATGGCACTGCTCGCCGAATACACCCCGGCCCGGCTGCGCGGCCGGTTGAACCTGTGGCAGTCGGTCTGGTACGTGGCCACCACCGCCAATCTGGCGCTGACGCTGCTGTGCTACCAGCTCGGCGTCTCGGCCGAGATCTGGCGCTGGTCGGTCGGCTCGGCGGGCGTCTTCGCGGTGGCCCTGCTGGTGCTCCAGGTCGTGTTCCTGGTGGAGAGCCCGTCGTGGCTGGCGGCCAAGGGACGGCTGGCCGAGGCCGCCCGCGGCCTGCGCCGGATCTACGGTTTCCAGGTGACGCCGGGAACCCCCGGCGAGGCGGCTGAGCCGGAGCCGCCGAAGGTCGGGTTCCGGCAGGCGGGCGTGCTGTTCCGCAAGCCCTATCTGCCGCGCACGATCCTGTCCACGGCGATCTCGCTCACCCAGTCCATGCAGTACTTCGCCATCGGCTGGTACCTGCCGGTGATCAGCCTGGCGATCTTCGGGCAGCGGTTCGAGACGGCCACCCTCGGCTCGATGATCTTCAACAGCGCCGGGATCGTCGGCGGCGCGCTCTCGGCGTACTTCGGCCGCAAGATCGGGCTGCGGGTCAGTTCCGCGGTCGGCTACGCCTTCGCGTTCGTCATGCTGCTGGTGATGGGCCTCGGATTCGGCAAGCTGCCGATCGCCATCGGATTCGTGCTGCCCTTCCTGTTCATCTTCTTCCACTCCGCCGGTCCGGGGGCGAACGGCAAGTCGATCGCGGCGTTGTCCTACCGCAGCGACATCCGCACCCTGGGCACCGGCGTGACCGGAATGCTGGGCAGCTTCGGCAGCGTGATCGGGCTGTACGTGTTCCCGCAGATCAAGGAATCGCTGGGGCTCGGGCCGACGATCGCCCTGCTGGCGGTCGTGCCGCTGCTGGGACTCCTCTCCTGCCTGATCATCAAATGGGATCCGACCCGCAGCGGCATCGATCCGGACGACGAGGTGATCGACCTCAAGAGGAGTGCGTGATGCGCCGAGGAATCCTGTCCGTCGACGAAGGCTCCACCGGCACCCGGGCGGCCGTGGTCGGCGAGGACGGCGAGTGCGGCCCGTCGTTCTACGCCCCCCTCGACGTGGTCCACCCGGCCGCGTCGCGGGTGGAGCAGGACGCGGAACAACTGCTGCGCCGGACCGTGGAGGTCGCCCGCCAGGCGGTGGCCTGGGCGGCGGAGAACGCGGTGGAGATCGCCGGGCTGGCCCTCTGCACCCAGCGGGCGACCACCATCCTGTGGGACCGGATCACCGGGCGTCCGCTGGCCCCGGCGGTGGTGTGGCAGGACAGCCGGTACGCCGGCGAACTGGCCGAGCTGGCGCCGAAATGGGATCCCGTCCTGCTGCCCCGGACGGGCCGCCCGGTGGGCGCCCGGGCCCCGTTCCTGTGGGCCGCGCGGGAACGGGAACGACTCGGCGTCCCGGCCGACCGGGTGCTGTTCGGATCGGTGGACACCTGGCTGGTGTGGCACCTGTCCGGCCGGACCCGGTACGCGATCTCGGCGACCAACGCGGTCGCGCTCGGCGGCTACCTGCTGCGCGAGCACGCCTGGGACGCGGAGTGGCTGGACGCGCTGGGCTGCCCGGCGGACCTGGCGCCGCCGCCGGTGGACGACGACGGCGACTTCGGCCGCACCGACCCCGAGGTGCTGGGCATCCGGGTGCCGATCGCGGCGGTCATGGGCGACCAGCACGCGTCCCTGATCGCCCTGGGCGCGCTGGCCCCGGGCCAGGGCACCTGCATGCACGGCACCGGCACGTTCGTCGGCGCGCTGGTCGGCGACGAACCGCCCGCGGACCTCGGTGCGATCGACGGGGTGCTCTGCCTGGTCGGCTGGCGCAGCGCCGGGCACAGCCGGTACAGCCTGGAGGCGTACACGTCGACCACGGGGTCGGCGCTGCGGTGGCTGACCGAGGACCTGCGGTTGTTCGAGTCCGCGGCCGAGATCAGCGCCCTGGCCGCGGCGCGGCCGACGAGCGATCGGACCTGGTTCGTCCCCGCGCTGGCCGGGGTGCGCACGCCCGTGCAGCGGCCCGAGGCCCGGGCCCGGCTGATCGGGCTGAGCCTGGCCACCACGCGGGACGCCATCGCCCGCGCGGTGCTCGACGGGATCGCGCATTCGGTGTGCGACACCGTGGAGGCGCTGCGCACGACCATGGCCCGGCCGGTGACCCGGTTGCGGGTCGGCGGCGGCCTCGCCGCCAGCGACGCGCTGCTGCAGAGCCAGGCCGACTTCACCGGTGTCGCGATCGAGCGGGTGGCCGAATCGGCGACCGCCAGCCTGCGCGGCGCCGCCTACCTCGCCGGGGCCCGGCTGGGGATCTGGCCGTCGCTCGCCGACGCGGTCGCCGACCAGCGACCGGGCCGGATCTTCGAGCCCGGCCTTCCGGAAACCGACCGGCGGGAACTGCGGGCGCGCTGGCAGGGCGTGCTCGCCGAAACACTGTCCTAAGTGGAGAGAGGATCTATGTTCACACTGCCGTCCCGACGGCCGAACGCCGTGGCCGCGCGGGCCACCCCGGCGGCGATGCTGCGGCTGGACCGCCGCCAGGCACTGGCCGAGCTCGCCGACGGCGAGTTCGACGTGCTGGTGATCGGCGGCGGCGTCACCGGCGCCTACACCGCGCTGGACGCCGCGTCCCGCGGCCTGTCCGTCGCCCTGGTGGAGAAGGACGACTTCGCCTCCGGGACCTCGTCGAAATCGTCCAAAATGGTGCACGGCGGGCTGCGTTACATCGAGCAGGGCAACCTCGACCTGGTCCGGCACTCCTTGCTGGAACGCCAGCGGTTCCGCCGCAACGCCCCGCATCTGGTGCAGCGGCTGCCGTTCCTGTTCCCGATCCTGGCCCAGGACGGCGTGTTCGACGCCCGGATCGCCCGCGCCTTCGAAGGTCTGCTGTGGACATACGATCTGGCGGGTGGCTGGCGGATCGGCAAACTGCACCAGCGGCTCACGGTCAACGAGGTGCTGGCGCACGCCCCGACCCTGCGCGCCGACCACCTGAAGGGCGGGTTGCTGTACTACGACAGCCGCGCCGACGACGCCCGGCTCACGCTGGCGATCGTCCGCAGCGCCGCCCGGCTGGGCGCGGTCGTCGCCAACGGCGCGGCGGTGACCGGCCTGCGCAAGGCCGGCGGGCGGGTGACCGGCGCCCGGATCGACGCCGGCGGGGAGCGGTTCGAAGTCCGCGCGCGGGTGGTGGTCAACGCGACCGGGGTGTGGGCCGACCGCGTGGACGGCATGGCCGACGAGGGCCATCGCCCGCGGGTGCGCCCGGCCAAGGGCGTCCACATCGTCCTGCCGTGGTCGAAGATCCGCAACGACTGCACGGTCACGGTTCCCATCCCCGGCCGCGCCCGGCGCGCGACCTGCACCCGCTGGGGCGACGTGGTCGTGGTCGGCACCACCGACACCGACTACGACGGCCCGACCGACGACGTGCACTGCACCCGCGAGGAGATGGAGTTCCTGCTCGAGGGCGCCACGATCGCGTTCGACACCAAACTGGACGCCGGTGACGTGCTGGGCAGCTACGCCGGCCTGCGCCCGCTGGTCGGCGGCAAGCAGGGCGCCACGTTGGACCTGCGGCGCGACCACCACATCACGGTCGACGCCGGAATGGTCACGGTCACCGGCGGCAAGCTCACCACCAGCAGGCACATGGGCGAGCTGGTGGTGGACGAGGTCGTCGGGCTGCTCGGGCGCAAAGCCCGCGGCCGCACCAAATCGCTGCCGTTGCTGGGCGGCGCGGGCTACGACGCCGAGGCCACCGCCGCGTCCGGCGGCATCGCCGCGCATCTGGGCGGCCGGTACGGCACCGAGGCGCGGTTCGTCAGCGCGCTCATCGACGAGGATCCGTCGCTGGGCGAACCGCTGCTCACCGGCCAGCCCTACCTGAAGGCCGAGGTGGTGTACGCGGCGCGTTCGGAGCTGGCCCGCTCGGTGGACGACGTGCTGTCCCGGCGGACCCGGTTGCGGTTGTTCGCCCGCGACGCCTCCGCCGAGATCGCCCCGCTCGTCGGTGAGCTGCTCGGCGCCGAGCTGGGCCTGGACCAGCGGACCGTGGCCGGGCAAGTACGGGAATACCGGGCGGATGTCGCCCGGGAGAAGTCGATCCTGTTGGGAGACAACGCATGATCAGCCGCCAGACGATCACCCACCCGTTCAACCGGGGCAACTACGTGGTCGGCGCCCCCACCCCGCCGCGCTGGGGCGCCCGCACCGAACCCGGACCGGGTGCGGCGTCGCTGCAGACCGCCGCCGTCACGGTGCCCGGCGCCCTGGTCGAATCGCTGCGCGGGGTGGCCGACACCGTGCACACCGACCGGAACGAGGTGGTGCTGCGCACCCGCGACTGGTGGGCCGGATCGATGATCGGCGAGACGGCGGGGCGACCGGCGACCCCGGACGCGGTGATCGCCGCGGTGAGCACGGTGGAGCAGGTCCAGGCCGTGGTCCGGCTGGCCGCCGAGCACCGGGTGCCGCTGACCGTGTCCGCCGGGCGCAGCAACGTCACCGGCGCCGCGCTGCCCGTCTTCGGCGGTGTGGTGCTGGACGTCTGCGGCCTGAACCGGATCCTCGGCTTCGACGCCACCTCGCAGCTCGTCGACGTGCAGGCGGGCATGTTCGGCGACGTGTTCGAGACCGAGCTGCAGGAGACCCACGGCGCCACCACCGGGCACTGGCCGTCGGCGTTCGCGATGTCCACCGTGGGCGGTTGGGTGGCCTGCCGCGGCGCGGGCCAGCTGTCCACCCGGTACGGCAAGATCGAGGACATGGTCGCGGGCCTGGACGTCGTGCTCGCGGACGGGAGCCTGGCCCGCTTCGGCGACTACCCGCGCGCCGCGACCGGTCCGGACCTCCGGCAGCTGTTCGTCGGCTCGGAGGGCACCCTGGGCGTGATCACGTCCGTCCGGCTGCGCACGCATCCGCTTCCCGGGTACGCCAAGGCGATCGCCTACGGCTTCGACTCCTTCGCCGCCGGGCTGGAGGCCTGCCGGTCGATCCTGCAGCGCGGCGCGACCCCGGCCGTCCTGCGGCTGTACGACGAGCTGGAGAGCGGCACCCACTTCGGCCTGCCGGACACCAACCTGCTGCTGATCGCCGACGAGGGCGACCCCGTCCTGGCCGACGCGATGATCCGGGTGAGCGCCGAGGTCTGCGCCGCTACCGGGTCCGAATTGGACGGTCCGGCGCTGTTCGAGCGCTGGCTGGACGAGCGGATGCTGGTCGGCAAGTCCGCCGACGGATTCACCCCCGGCCCCGGGTTCGTGGCCGACACCCTGGAAATGGCCGGGTCGTGGTCCGCGCTGCCCGCCATCTACGACGAGGTTATCGCCGCGATCGAAGCCGTCCCGGGCACGCTGGCCGCGTCCGCGCACCAGTCGCACGCCTACACCGACGGGGCGTGCCTGTACTTCTCGCTCCGCGGCGAGGTGGAGCCGGAGAAGCGGCGGCACTGGTACCGCTCGGCGTGGGACGCGGCCAACGAGGTGCTGATCCGGCACGGCGCCGCGCTCAGCCACCACCACGGCTCGGGCCTGCTGCGCGGCCCGTACCTGGCCGACGCGCTCGGCTCGGGCTTCGCCACGTTCGCCGACGTCAAGCGCGCCCTGGACCCGCACGGGCTGCTCAACCCGGGGAAACTGGGCCTGCCCAGCGAGCTGGGCGCGGGTCCGCTTGACTCGGCGGACTGAGCGACCACTGTGGACGCCATGAACGAGAAGATCGCGGCGGCGTTCGCGGAAGTCCCGGTGTGCGCGTCGGTGGTCGGCCCGGCGCGCGTCCGGGAGTTCGCGACCGCGGCCTCCCGGGTCGGGATCCTGGCGTCCATTCCGGTGGGACAGCTGCCGAAGATCGTGCCGGTGCTGACCCGGCTGGACAAGCTCCTGTTCGTCAACATCGACTCCTGCCCCGGCCTGGCCACCGACCGGGGCGGGGTGGACTTCCTCCAGGAGATCGGGGCGAGCGGGGTGGTCAGCACCCGGGTCGCCCCGATCGAACGGGGCCGCGCGCTGTCCCTGCTGACCATGCACAAGGTGTTCGTCACGGACCGGTCGAACCTGAACCGGAGCCTGGAGGCCGTCAAGCGCAGCGGCCCCGACCTGGTGGAGCTGATGCCCGCACCGATCATCCCGTGGATGTCGGCGGAGTCGCGGGAGGTGATGTCCCCGTTCGTGGCGGCCGGTTTCGTGACCGACCGCGCCGGGGTGGCGCATTCGCTGGCGATGGGCGCCCTGGCCGCCGCCTCGTCCGATTCGGCCCTCTGGTCACTGACCCGGGCCGAGCTGCGCGGGGGAGCGGAATGAGTTTCGCACCTTCCCGCGCGCACCGAATGCCACATCGGGTGCGCAGGGACCCGCCGAAGGCCGCATTTGACGCCCGCTCGCCCTAATTCGGTTGGGCTCGTGGTGCGGCGATGGGATGTTGGGCCGGTGGTATGTGCTGTGACGCGTCGCTTGCCGGGATGGCTGCGGGCGTGGGGGCTGTCCGGAGCCAGGGTGCTCGACGAGCTGACCGAACACGGTGACCGGTCCCGGGCGTGGCGGGTGCGCGCGGACGATGGTGACTACGTCGCGAAGCTGACCTTCGACGTTCCGGCGTTCGTCGAGCCGGGACTGCGGATCGCGGCGGCGCTGGACCGGGCGGGAATCACGACCGGCGCCCCGGTTCCCACCGTGACCGGGTCCCTGTGCCGCCGGGTGCGGCGCTGGCCCGGTGGCTGGACGCTGGCGCTGTTGGAGTTCGTCGAAGGGCGCCCGATCGACTGGACGACGCCGGACGCACCCGAGTTCTGCGGTGATCTGCTCGGGTCGGTCCACCGAACCCTGTGCGGGCTCGATGATCGCCCGGAACCCGCGGGCCGGTTGCTCGATTTCTACGCGGCGGAGGCGGCCCGGATCGGCGGGCCTCGCGGTGGCGCCCTCGCCGACGCCGTCGCGGCGGTGTGCGCGTTCGACCGCCGGGCAGGGCTGACCCAGGGGGTGCTCTACGGCGACCCGGCCCCCGAAGTGTTGCGCGACGACCGCGGCGGCGCGCCGGCGCTGATCGACTGGGGCACGCCGAGCTGGGGGCCGCTGCTGCACGACCTGGTGAGCTGGAAGCTCTTCGCCGCGGAGCGGAATCCCGGAGATCCCGGGGTCGGGCCGCGCCTGGTGGCGGCCTACCGCGCGCGGATGCCGGTCGAGGACACCGAGTTGGCCGGTCAGGAGTTGTTCGTCGACCTGCACCGCGCGATCCAGGCGGCCTGGGTTTAAGCGTTGATAGCAGAAGTGAGAGGGTCCAACTAGACTTCGACGCTGTCGCGCTGATCAGGAAGGAGCGGCTGATGACGGACCCAGGCGGGCAGAGTCCGCGGGAGCGTTACCGGGCCCAGGTGCGTGCGGAGATCAAGCAGCACGCGTGGGAGCAGATCGCCGCGGCGGGGGTGCCCGCGCTGTCGCTCAACGCGATCGCCAAGCGGATGGGCATGACCGGCCCCGGGCTGTACCGGTACTTCGCCAGCCGCGACGAGCTGATCACCGCGCTCATCCGCGACGCCTACCGGAGCCTCGCCGACACCGTCCGGGCGGAGTTCGACTCCGGCGCCGATCTGGCCGGGCTGGCCCGCGTCATCCGGGAATGGGCGCGCAGCGACCCGCAGCGGTACTTCCTCATCTACGGCACGCCCGTCCCCGGCTACCAGGCACCCGAGGACACCACCGCGATCACGTTCGAGGTCATGACGGTGCTGCTCGAAGCCTGCGGTGCGTCCTCGGCGGACAAACCGGCGACACCCTTCGACGCCCACCTGGAAAGCCACCGCGACTGGGCCGGCGACCACCCGGCGCCCGCCCCGACCCTGCATCGCGCCCTTGCCTTCTGGACCCGCCTGCACGGCGTGCTCTCGCTCGAACTCGCCGGCCACTTCACCGGAATGAAGTTCGACCCCGAACTGCTGATCGCCGACGAACTGAACGCCCTGCTGGCGCGGTGACCGCGGGCGGGAGATCGCACGACCTCCCGCCCGCGGGTCATCCTCTACTTAGGACAGTCACGCAAGAGCGGGGCTCAGGTCGCGTAGTGGGTCATGCAGATCGTTTCCGGCTCGAACCCGAGCGACGACCAGAACGCCTTGGCGGGTCCGTCGTGCAACCAGGTCTCCAGGCGGATCGGGTCGCTGGCACCGCGATCCCGCAGCCAGGCCAGGGCCGCCTTCGCCAGCGCGGTGCCGATACCGTCGCGCCGCTCCCGCGGGATGACGTAGCAGGTCTCGATCTCACCGGTCAGCCCGGGCAGCAGACCGTCGCCGGCGCTCAGCGAGCCGTTGACGAATCCGACGATGCGGCCTTCCCGCACCGCGACCAGGCAGAAGGCCCGTTCGTGCCACGCGAAAACGGACAACATGTGCTCGACCCGCCGCAACTCGACAGGCGTCATCGGGTCGCCGCCGGGAAGCTCACAACCCAGCCGATCCCACAGGCGTGCGACCGCCGGGCCTTCTTCCTCGCGAATGCGTCGTATGTCCACCATTGGTTTTCTCCTCGTCTCGGTCGTCAGCGTGCTGAGGGCGACACGGACGAGGAGGCGCGCGAGCGCGGTGAATCTAGAGTCAACCTGGCATGGTGCCCAACCTAGCAGCGCCCAGGCGGCGCAACCATCCCTTTTTCGCCGCGCCCCCGCCTTGACCTCAAGTATGGTCGAGATTTGAGACTGACCACCATGGACACCACACCTGACATCTCCCGGTTCGACTCCGCCTACGAATCCGGTTCCGCGCCCTGGGTGATCGGCGAGCCGCAGCCCGCGATCGTGGCGCTGGAGCGCGACGGCTGGATCCGCGGCGCCGTGCTCGATCTGGGCTGCGGCACCGGAGAGCACACGATCCACCTCAGCAGGCTCGGGTACGACGTGCGCGGGTTCGACTTCTCGCCGCGTGCCGTCGAGCAGGCGCGGGCGAACGCGGCCGGCCGGAACGTCCCGGCCCGGTTCGAGGTCGCGGACGCGTTGCACCTGCCCGGGGAACCGCGGTTCGACACGATCGTGGACAGCGCGCTGTTCCACATCTTCGACGACGTGGACCGTGCCCGGTACGTGCGCAGCCTGCATGCCGCCTGCCGTCCCGGCGCGCTGGTGCACGTGCTCGCGCTCGCCGACACCGGGCGCGGCTTCGGGCCCGAGGTCAGCGATGCCATGCTCCGCGAGGCGTTCGGCCGGGGCTGGACGCTGGAAGAGCTGCGGCCGAGCCAGTACCGGGGCATCGTCGGCGCCGAGCACAGCGCTCGACTCGGCCTCGCGGCGGGCACCGTCGTCGACGAGCCCGCGTGGCTGGCGCGGGTCCGGCGGGCCTGACGCCACCCGCCCGCCGAGGCGCTCTGCCGAATCTTTAGATCTCCCGTTTACGTTTCAGTTGCCACGGTTTTTCGAGGAACGGAAGGGAGGGACCGGCCATGCAGTTCGAAATCGAGATCGTCGAGGACGACGCCCAGCTGCTTCACCACCCGACCACCTGATCGGGTTGAACGCTGTCCAGCCGCAGCGGGGTCCAGTTGCGGCTGGACATGCCCGGTCCGGCACCCGAAGGAGGAAACGCATGAAACTGCGCAGGCGCGATCCCCTGGTGTGCCAGTGGACCGGGGCGGGATTCCTGATCGGAATGCCCGGCCGAAATTCTTCGCTCAAGGTTTCTCCCGGAATTCTGCGCATCCTGGAAGCCGCGGGCGATCCGGTCGACCCCGAAGAGCTGGCCACCGCCGTGGACCCGGACGGGTCCGGGAAGATCCGGCCGGTGGTGGACCAGTTGGTCCGGCACGGGATCCTGGTGTCCGACGTGGACGCCGAAACCGGTGGCCCCGCGCTCTGGGAGCACTGGGGCGCGGTCACCGAACGTTTCCACCTCAGCGCCCGCGACGCGAACTACCTGGTCGACTCGCCCGAGCGGGCGGAGGTCGCCGCCGCGATCATCGCGGGTGGCGCGGCCCCGCCGATCTTCAAGGAGTACCCGGACCGCCCGGTGGTCATGCTGCCCCGGCGGCCGCTTCCCCTGCGCGCGAGCGTGGAAGACGTGTTCGCCGCCCGGCGCACGCACCGGGAGTTCACCGGCGACCCGGTGTCGGTGGACCAGCTGTCCACAGTGCTGTTCCACACGTTCGCCCCGCAGCGGTTCCTCGACGGCGCGCTGTTCGGCGTGCAGCAGGGCCGGGTCAGCGCGTCCGCGGGCGGGCGGCACGAGGTCGAGTGCTACCTGGTCGCCTACGACGTCGAAGGGGTCGCGCCGGGGCTGTACCACTACTCCGCGAACCGGCACGCGCTGGAACTGCTCGACCCGGACGTGACCCGGGACCGGGTCGCCGAACTCAGCTACGACCAGGAACCCTCGTACCAGGGCGCGTTCACGATCTTCACCACCGCGGTCGCCCATCGGCTCGCGTACAAGTACCGGCACCCCCGCGCCTACCGGCTGTGGATGTACGACGCCGGGCACTACGGCCAGACGTTCGCCCTCACCTGCACCGCGCTCGGCCTCGGACCGTTCCAGACGGTCGCGTTCACCGACACCGAGGTCGAGCGGCTGCTCGGCGTCGACCCGGATGAGGAGTTCGCGGTGTACCTGTTCTCGGCCGGCGTACCGGCCGGGGAGAACCCGTTGCAGCCCAAAGGTTTCAGCACACCCGCACCCAGCCTGGTGCGGTGAGGGGAGATTCGCGATGGCACTCGACCGGCTGGTCCCGTCCGCCGCGCTGTTCCGGCACGAGATCTTCGGTTCCCGGCACGCCCACCACCGCGCGGACGAGCTGACCGGCGGCTTCGCGGACCTGTTCTCCGCCACCGCGCTCGAGGAACTGCTCGGCGGCACGGGCCTGCGAACCGCGTCGATCAAACTCGTCAAGGACGGCCGGGAACTCCCGGTCGCCGCCTCGGGCGTACCGGACATCGGCGATCCGGCGGGCGCGCCGCCGCTGGTGGACACCGAGTTCGTCCGGCGCGGGCTCGCCACCGGGCACACCCTGATCCTGCGTTCGCTGCACCGGTTCCACCCGCCGCTGCGGGCGTTCGCCCACGCGCTCGCCGCCGACCTCGGCCATCCGGTGCGGGTCAACGCGTTCATCAGCCCGCCGCACGCGGTCGGCGCGGCGCTGCACTACGACACCCAGGACGTGTTCATCCTGCAGATCGCCGGTTCGAAGGTCTGGGAGCTGAAGAGCCCGCCGATCCGCCACCCGCTGCCGAGCCAGGCCTGGTTCGACTTCCCCGCCAAGCGCCGGGACGAACTGCGCGAAGCGGCGGAACCGCTCGGCGTGCGCACGCTGCGCCCCGGCGACACGCTGTACCTGCCGGGCGGCACCATGCACGCCCCGCGCACCGAGGACGAGGTGTCCATCCACCTGACCGTCGGGGTGTCCCGGGTGACCCGGCACGATCTGCTGCGCCGCCTGGCCGAGGCCGCGGCCGAGGACGACTGGTTCCGCGAGGCGGTGGACCTCGACGCGCTGGAGAACCGGCCGGACACCGCGCGCGAGCTGGTGCGGGGGGCCACCGCGAGGCTGGCCCGCCAGGCGGGCGAGGTCCCGGTGGACGGACTCCTGTGGTCGGTGCGGGAAGAGGCGTTCCGCGAGCTGGTGCCGGAACCGGTGCCGGTGCTTCCCGCCGCCGAACCCGCCCCCGGCCACCGGTTGCGGGCGGGCGCGCAGTTCAGCGCGCTGGCCGAGGGGGATTCCCTGGTGCTGCGAGCCCGCGGCCGCACCCTGCGGCTGCCGCTCGCCGCCGCACCGGTCGTCGCGCTGCTGCGCAAGGGTGGCACGCTGGACGGCGCCACGGCCGTCGAGGGCCTCGGCCGCGCCGAACTGGCCGACATCCGGCGAGCGTTGAGCGAGTTCGGGTTGCTCGTGCCCGAAGCACCGGTAGCACCACCCGATCGGCTGGAGGACCCGGCCTGATCCACCCGCTACCGTCCGGAGCAGGCCACTACTGGGGGAGGAAACCGCGCCGTGCCGGCCGTGCAGAGTCAGAATCCGCCCGGGACGGGCACGTTGCGGAGCCATCCGCGGTTCCTCCGGGTGTGGGGAGGGCAGGTCGCCGGGGCGATCGGTGACCAGCTGGTACCGGTCGCGCTGAGCCTGCACGTGGTGCTGCACGGCGGCGGCGCGGGCACGGTCGCCGGCGTGCTCGGCGGCCGCGCGGGCGGCCTGGTGCTGTGCCTGCTGATCGGCGGGGTGCTCGCGGACCGGATGAGCCGGTCGGCGATCGTGGCCTACGCGGACACCTACCGGGCGGTGCTCCTCGTGGCGACCGCGCTCCTGCTGGACCGGCTGCCGATGGGCCTGCTGGCGCTGGCCACCGTGCTGGTCGGAGCGGGGGAGGCGCTCGGCCGCCCCGCGTACCGGTCCCTGGTGCCCACGCTGCTGCCGGTTTCCTTGCTGGAGAAGGGAAACGCCCTGGTTTCGGCGGGACTGCGGAGTTCGGCGGTGCTCGGCGCGCTGGCCGGGGCGAGCGCCGCCGCGCTGGTCGGCACCCGGGCCGCGCTGCTGATCGCCGCCGGGACCTTCGCGTTCGCCGCGTTCACCGTGTTCGGGGTGCGCGCGCCCGCGCCGGACCGGAAACCGTCCTCGGTGCTCGGCGACGCCCGGGACGGATTGCGGGCGGTGTACCGGCGTCCGTGGGCGATGGCCGTGATGGCGGCGACCTGCGTGCAGATCATGGCAGGCACCGCGGTCGCGCTGACCCTGCTGCCGATCGTCGCCCAGCGGGAGTTCGGCGGCGGGTTCTCCTACGGCGCCGTGCTCGCCGCCACCGCGCTCGGCGCGCTTCCCGCGGTCGTGCTTGCCGGGAAGTGGCGGCCGAAGCGGCGCGGGACGGTGTCGATGCTCGTGCTCGTCTGCTACGCCGGGCTGCCGCTGAGCCTGCTCGGCCCGCTCCCGCTGCCCTGGACGATCGCGGTCTTCGCGCTCGGCGGGTTCGTCGTGGAGCTGTTCTTCGTGTACTGGCTTTCCGCGCTGCAGCGGGAAATTCCCGCCGAGCTGCTGGGCAAGGTACTGGCGCTGGACCAGCTCGGCGCGTTCGCGCTGCTGCCACTGGGATACGCGCTGGTCGGCCCGGCCGTGGCCGCGTTCGGCGAAGGCGCGACACTGCTGGGCAGCGGGCTGATCGTCGGGGTCACGACCCTGGCGACCCTGCTCGTCCCGGGGGTGCCCGAGTTCGGCGGATCTTCCCGTCCACAAAGGACGACGCGCTGACCTGTTCCCGGGATCCGCTCGGACGGCGATCCTCAGTCGCGAGGAGCAGATCGATCTGCTCAATCGCAGTGAGGTTTTCTCAGTAGGGCTTGTCCAGGGGTGCTCGGAGTGCTCGATGCGGCGTGGGGAACCTCGCCTTCCCGGGCGCGCCGAAGGGTCGCATTTGACCCCCGCCGACTCCCGGAACGGGCGTGCGAGTTCCCCGTTTCGGTAGGTGAGTTCGACATCCGGGAAGAAACCTCGCTGGGTCTTCTCCGCAGGGCCGGGACCTTGGTTGCCGGGTACCGGCCGATGCTGGACAGGCTGGTCTCGGGTTCGGGCTGAGCCAGCGTCGATGCGGCGTTCGGCGCGTCCCTCGTCCTGGGCACTTCCCGCAATGTCCGAGAAGCCCTACCGAGAAAGGATCAGTGTGGAGGACTGGAACGCGTGGCGTCCGGGGAATCCCGGTGTCCGGCCCGATCTTCATGACGCCGAACTGGGGCCGGACATCAGCGGAGCTGATCTGCACGACGCGGACCTGCGCGACGCCAATCCGAAGGACGCAGGTCAACCCTCCGTTTCCGATAGTCGGCGCCTTTGCGGGCTTTACTCGTTGGGGTTCTTGTGGATCCCACCCGCGGATGGCGAGCAGGGTCACCGACGGTGATGTCAGGTGGTTGACCTGCGAAAACGTCACAGCTAATTCATTTCGCAGGTGAGGCTATCCTAATTCTCTTTGTGTTGCGGTTTCCGGTATCCGGTGGCAGCGTGCAGTCCGTGGCCATTGTTGGATAAGGAGCGATTATGACAACCACCGAAATGCCCATGCCCGCGGTCAACGAGTGCACCGTCACCGGCTGCTCGTACAACCACGATGGCTGCCACGCCTTCGCGATCACGGTGAACGGCACGAACGGGGCCGCCGACTGCGGCACTTTCGTCCCGCTGTCCCGTAAAGGCGGCCTGCCGAAGGTCGTCGCGCAGGTGGGCGCCTGCTCCCGGGCCGACTGCGTGCACAACAGCGATCTCGAGTGCACCGCGTCCGGAGTGCGAGTCGGGCCCGGTGAAGGCGACCACGCGGCCAACTGCCTGACCTACACCAAGGCTTGACGCCTGCATTTCCTTCTCGCGAATTCCGCTTTCGGGGTCGTGAGTGTTTGAACCGGTTCCAACCGGTCTGAACGCTCACGACCCCGAAAGCATGTCACCGCCTGTTCTTTGCCCGGCCCCCGCTCTTGTGGATCTTCCTCGCCCGCGGGCTTCGGCGGGCGAGTGCCGGATCAGGCGCGGATGCGCGTGCATCGGCATGTGCGTGGTCTAGGGTGCTGCTGCTACGGATGAGCCGCCGCCCCGCACAAAACCTTGGGGCTTGATGTACGGATGGTGATGGATTTTCACATGGTTCACCGGATCGGTTGACAGGCAAGATCATTTTGTGGCAGAAAACAGCGTGCCCGGGGTGAGACGAGGAGCTTGTGCTGGCTGGGTTTCACCGTGGGGGCGGTCGCGGTCGGCGGTTGCGGATGGTTGGCTCGATTTCACGGTGTGTCGCGGCACTCCGTGTGGTGAGCGGTGCATGCGCGGGATCCGTTACGCGGTCATGGACGTGAGACTCGGGGCAGGCCACGACGGACAGCGGGGTGTCGGGCTCGGCTGTGGAGAGGTTGCTGGCTGGTGAGCGATCGGTTGGCGCAGTCGTATGACGATCTTGCCTCGGTCGCTGCCGGTGTGCTTCGCGGATTCGTGGTTTGCGAGGTGGATGAGCTGCCGTTGGCGGTGCTGGCCGCGGCGGCGGGCGTGTCCGAAGCCGAGGCCGGGCCGGTCGCGGACGGTTTGGTGCGGGACGGGTGGCTGACCGCGCGCGGCCCCGGGTGGTTCGCCACGACTTCCGCGGCGCGCGCCGCACTGGGCGGGTTGGCGCCCACCCGGCGCGGCGCGGACGCGATGGCGGCCGCCGCCCGTGGTGTGGGCGAGCACCTCCGTGCCGCCGCGGCGGTGGTCCGGCGGGGTTTCGCGGACGCCGAGCGGGATCCGCTCGGCTGGGCGCGTCGGCACGGCCCGTTGGTGGCCGGGGTGGTGCGGTCGGCGCACCGCCACGGCGAGGCCCGGTTGGCCGTCGAGATCGCCGCGGTGTGGTGGCGGGTTACCGAGGACGTGCCGGAGGCGCCGTGGCGCCACGATCTCGCGCGTGCGGGGGAGGAGGCGGCCATCGCCGTGCGGGATCCGGCGGCGCTGGCGGACCTGCTGTCGCGCAGCGCGGGCTGCGCGGTCCGGGCGGGTGATTTCGCGACGGCGGAAGCGCAGTGGGTGCGGGCGTTGGCGGTGTTCCGCGAGGCCGGTGACCAGGCCGCGGGGATCGACGTGTTGCGGTCACTGGGGTCGCTGTACCGGCGGTGGGGGCGGCTGCACCGCGCCCTGGACGTGTATCTGGACCTGCTCGCGACCCACGAAAGCATCGGCGACGGTGCGGCGATCGTGGAAACGTTGGGGTGGCTGGAGGAAGTGCTGCTGGCCGCGGGGCGGCCGGAGGCCGCCGAGGAACATCTCGCCCGTGCCGTGGGGATGGCGGAGACGAGCACGCGGTTCGACGAGAGGGCGCGTGCGGAGTTGCTGATCCTGCTGGGCCGCGCCCGCTGGCACGCGGGCCGCCCCGGGCCGGCACGGCAGGCGTTCAGCGGGGCGCTGGCGTTGCTCGTCGACCGCGACGAGGCCCGTGCCGATCAGGTTCGCGCGATGCTGGCGACCGGCGACGGGCGGCGGTTGCCCGGGGACGACGGCGAGCGGGACACCGGTTCCGGGCCAGGCGCGCCACCGCCAGCGCCAGCAGAATGAGCACCGCGAGCCACAGCCACGGTTTCGCGCGGGAACGGCGGGGCCGGGCGTGGCGGTGACCGGGACGTCGGTGACGCGGGGACGCGTGCATGGCGGTTCTCTTCCGGCGGTGGGGCGTTATTCCGGCTCGGACTTGAAGACGTCGCGGTCGGTGTCCGGCGGGACGGGGTCGTAGGTGGTGAGCAGGTCGAGCACCGGCTGGCAGAGGAAGATCTTGTTGTAGTTCTTGCCGGGCAGCGGGGTGAGCAGCCCGGCACGCTCGAGGGTGCGGGTCACGTCGTTGGCGCCTTTCCAGGTCATGCCGAAACGGTTGGCGATTTCGCGATGGTTGCTGACCGGCATGCCGATCAGCCCGCCGGCGACCGTGGCGGCGTTGCCGCTGCTGCGCTTGACCTTCGACAGCTGGTCGGCGCGCAGATCCTCCAGGCGCCTGATCAGCGCGATCCGTTCCCCGCACAGCTCCCGAACGCCCTCGGCGAAGAACATCATGAACGCCTCGAAGCTGCCGGTGTCCACGACCTCGCGCAGGCGCCGGTGGTATTCCTCGCGGTGCCGGTCCATCCACCGGGACAGGGGCAGGATCTGATCCCGCAACGCCTTGGCGCGCACGAGTTCCAAGCTGACGTACAGGCGGGACACGTAACCGTTGCCGCCGGCGAAGGGATGGATCACCTCGAGCTGGTGATGCCCCATGGCGATCTTGCCGACCAGCGGCAGCTCGCAATCGTCGCGTGCCCAGGCCTCCCACTGGGCCGCGGCGGTGGGCAGGTGCGGGCCGGGCGGGGTGTGCACGAGCACCGCGGTGTCGGGCGTCGGGCCGCCGACCCAGCTGTGGCCGGTCCGCCAGGACCACGCGCTCTCGTCGTCCTCGCCGCGCTGGGGAGCGAGCTGGTGGCTGATCCGGCCCAGCAACGCCACATCGATGCGAGCGCCCTCGCGCATGGCGGCGAACGCGCGCTCGCCGGCCTCCAGATAACGCAGGAGCGGCTCGATGGCCGGGGCGGGTTTCGCGCCGGGCAGCTGCGCGAGCAGCACCTCGCGCAGGGACAGGTTCGTGGACTCGAGCGCGGCGGAGCTCTGCGCTTCGCGCAGCATGGTGTCGCGGACGAGAACCCGGCGATCCGGCAACCGCTGAGCCGCCTCGTCCAGGCGGCCCAGCGCCTGTTCGGCCGCCGCCAGCGCTCTGTGCGTCCGGGAGCGCAGCGGTAGATCGGATGGCAACGGACGAGGCACCCAAGCTCCTTCTCGCTGGACCGCATCCGGAAACCCCGGTTGGTCCCCCAGCGGATCCCACACCCCACCATCGGGGGTTGTTCCTGTCATGACGCAAAGACTCTACGAACACACGAAAAGGCGGCAAGTGGTGGATTCTTCCCGACGAAGATCAACTTGGCGGCGTAGTGGCGGACGGTGGGATCGGCGCCCCGCCCACGGCTCCGCGCCCGGCCGGTGTTGCCGAACGGCTTACTTTCGTGCGGTTCAACGGCGAGTCCGGGGAGAAAGCGCCGGGACGCCGGTGAGACGGCCTGGTGTGCCCGTCATGCGGCGGCCCGAGTCGAACTCCTATACCAAGCGCAATCCCGCCGCGTCCGGAAAGCCGCCATCGCGCACAGAATTCACCACAACGGGTGCAGTCACCACGACACACCGTTCGCGCGGAAGAATCCTCCCGGCGTCCGATCGTGATCATGGCATCCGTCGCGTCCACGGGTGCTCCTCCAAGTGAACGTGGGCGAGTCCTCGGTGCGTGCGGTTGACATCTTCGGCCATGGAATCCCAGCCTCCTGTCCACGGCGACACATTCGATCGAACACGGCGCACGGGGTGTGCTCAAGGGGATGATGAACGCACACCCGCCGGAAGAAACGCAAGCGTGGTCCGGCCTTTGCCGCCGGGCGACTTCTTTCTGGCCCGGCGGGGAAACACGCATGCCAATAGTTCGATACGCGTCCACTCGTCGCCGCGTCGGAACCGTCGGCGGCGGGCTGGGCGGGCGCGCCGGAAACGCATGGAATGGGCGGGGAACCCGATATTCGCCAGTGCCGGGAATCCCCGGTGAGAGTTCAAGTGAAATGCACACTCGGGCGACCGAAATACCCACTCGGGACCAACCCGCTCTACGGCGGAACGCGGATCAAGCGGGCTTCGGTCATTGTGTGGGTGAACCGCGGTGTTCCTTGGCCGGTGCGCGCAAGGTGTCGATCACCGAGCGGGCTACGCAGTGCAGGAGGGTCTGGTTTCGCCGGGCGTGTCCGCGCAGCCGGTGGAACGCCTCGGTGAGGGTGGTCCCGTGGCGTTCGGCGAGAATGCCTTTGGCTTGTTCGATCAGCACCCGGCTGTCCAGCGCGGTCTGCAACTGATCGATGCGCTCCCGCTGGCGCTGCCGCTCGCGCCCGTGCGCCAGCCCGATGCTCGCCGCGTCGGCGAGCAACCGCGCCCGTTGCCCGGACAGCCCGGAGAACCCGTCGGTGGTGTGGTAGAGCGCGACCACGCCCAGGCTCTGGTCGCGGTGCCGCAACGGCAGCGCGTACACCGCGGTGATCCCGTACCCCAGCGCCGTCGTGGTGAAATCCGGCCAGCGCGTCACCCGGCGGAGATCGGGCACGGCCACCGCGGTCGCGGTCCGGTAGCAGTCCACCGCCGGGCCCGCACCGTGCGCGATGGCCTGCCGGGGTAGCGCGGCGAGCCGTTCCGGGACCGCGGCGCGAACGTCGATCCCGCCCGGCGCGTCGGCGAGCAGCACGGCGGCGCCGCTCACCGACAGCAGCCGGGTGCACCGCTGGGCGAGCAACCTGGCGACATCCTCCAGTTCGCCGACACCGCAGGGATCGGCCAGCTCGAGAAGGCTCTGCTCCAGCTCGCGATCGCTCATTCTTTTGTCACGTCCTGTTATCGGGACCCTCGGTCACGGCCGACAGGGTTTCCCCTTACCGGCAAGGCGCAAACCTCAACCGGACCATTCCCGCCCCCAGGAGGGGGTGATCCGAAAGCGGCTTGAGTCTCCCGTCGCTGGAGAGTTTAGCGTCTCGGACATGACGATCACGGTTCTGGACACCTACCCGGCCATGCGGGAGATCCTGCGGTCGCCGCACGCGGACCGGCCCGCCCTCCTGCGGGCCATGCTGGAACCCGCCGCGGGCATGTACCGGTACTTCCCGGGCGAGGTCGATCTCGTCGAGATGCACCTGATGGGCTCGGGCTTCCCGCTCGACCGGGACGAACAGCGGTGCCGGGAGGCGCTGGAGGCGTTGCACGACGCCGACGCGTGGGGCCGGATCGAGCGCGCGCTCGACGACGCCCTCGCCGTGCAGCTCGCGGCCACCCCCGGCATCGCGGTGCCGGACATCACCGTCCTCATCGTCCTCGGTGACCCCGGGGACGCGCACTTCATGGGCCCGAACCTGGGCATGACGGCGAATGGCAGCGTGTCCGGGTACGTGTTCCTGAACTTCTGGCCCTACCCGGAGAACCTGGCACGGCTGGAGGCGACCGCGGTCCACGAGCTGAACCACAACCTCCGCTACGGCGAAGGCGCCGTCGTGTGGGACCCGGCGACGGTCACGGTGGGGGAGCAGGTGGTGTCCGAAGGGCTGGCCGACGCGTTCGCCCGCCAGCTCTACGGCGACGAACTCGGGTACGCCCGCATCGGAGTGCCGCATCTGCACGACGACGCGGTGTTCGCCAAAGTCGTCTCCGGCCTCGAAGTGACCGGCATGCGGAACTTCACCGCGTGGGTGCACGGTGACGCGGCCGCCGCCCGGTTCGGCGCGACCCCGGTCGGGCTGCCCACCGGCGCCGGCTACGCCGTGGGCAACCGGCTCGTCGACGCCTACCTGGCCGCGACCGGCCGCACCGCGGCGGAGGCACTGCTGGTGGACAGCCGGGAAGTCATCGACACCGCGCTCGGCCGGGCCCGATAGTTCCGCCGACGGCCCTCAGGGCTGGTGCGCCCGGACGCGTTCGGCGATCTCGGCGGGCCGGGCGCCCTGCCACCAGACGGGGTCGGCCGAGCCCGCGGTGACGCCGCCGTCGTGGTGCACGTAGTAGCGGGCGTCGCGGCCGGTGTCGAACTCACCGGCCAGCGCCCGGCGCAGCCATTCCGCGCCGTAGGTGTACATCTCGTTCGCCACCCCGCCGAGCGGGTGGAACTGGTCCTCGTAGACGCGGATTTCCTTGGGAGCACGGATGAGTTCGTACAGCGCGAGCGCTTCCTCCAGCCGGGTCAGCTCGTCGAACTCGCCGATCCCCATCAGCACCGGGCACGCGATACGACCGGCCAGCTCCCACAGGTTCATCCTGGTGCCGAGGTCGGCGTCGAAGGCTTCTTCGTCGGTGTAGCCGGACATGTACATGAAGTTGGTCTTGAAGTTGGGCTGGGCGCGGTTGAAGATCGTCTCGAAATCCCCGTAGACGCCCATGAACCCGGCCACCGCGCGCAGCCGCGGCTCGTGCGCGGCCGCGCGCATGCCCCAGTAGGTGCTCATGCTGCAGCCGAAGAACCCGATCCGGCCGGCGTCCACCTCCGGCCGGGCGGCCAGGAAGTCGACGAAGCGGGAGACGGCCCGTTCCGGGTTGGTCAGCGTCGCCTTCAGCCCGTGGGAAAGGGATTCGCCCTCGCCGGGCATGTCCACGGCCAGCGCGACGTAACCGCGCTCGGCGTAGTGGCGTTGCCCGGCGAGCAGGAAGTCCTCTTTGGTCATGTCCATACCGGGGCCGAGGATCACCGCGGGGGCGTTGCGGGGCTGCCCGGCGGGCAGGTGCAGCAGGGCGAACAGGTGCTGCCCCTCGAAGTCCAGCACCACCCGCTCGATCCGGCCGCCGCCGAGTTCGGACAGCTTGGCCACCGCGGCATTGCACCGCTCGCGCAGCATCGCCTTGCGCGCGTCGTCGGCGAAGTACGCGTACTGCGCCCGGCTCCACAGCAACGCGGAACGCAGGTAGAACGCGTAAGCGGTCGCACCGAAGCCCTCCTTCTCGTAGTGCTCGGCGCGCTCCCGCGTTTCCGCCGCGACCCTGGCGAAAGCCTTGGGCTGCATCGGGGCCGAGCGCACCCGCGAGAAGACCCGGTCGAAGTCGCCCGCGTCGTAGCCGAGGTTGTGGAACGCCCCCGCGCCCTCGGGGTGCAACGCGTCGAATCCGCCCGACCGCAACCCCAGGTCCAGCACCCAGCTCTGCTCGTTGCCGCGAGTCGTCATGACCGCTCCCTCCTTAAAGCATGAAGTATTGCGTTAGCGACGCTACTCCCGGGCTCGCCACTAAAGCAAGGATCATTGCGTTAGAATCCCGGCATGGCCACCACCGATCGCCCGAAGCGGCCGGGCGGACGCAGCGCCCGGGTCCGCTCCGCCGTGCTGCGGGCCGTCGAGGAGCTCCTGGTCGACGGCGGGATCGCGGCGCTGAGCGTGGCGGCCGTCGCCGAGCGCGCCGGGGTGAACCCCAGCAGCGTCTACCGCCGCTGGGGCACTCTGGACGCCCTGCTGTTCGACGCCGTGCTCGCCGCGACCGCCCGGACCGTGCCGACCGCGAACACCGGATCGCTGCGCGGCGACCTCGAGCGGTTCGTCCAGTCCTCGATCCGGGCGACGCAGACCCCGCTCGGCGCCGCCCTGGCCCAGGTGCTGCTCACCCGCCCGCTCACCCCCGAGGGGCAACGGGAACGGCAGCAGTACTGGGCGCGGCGCCACGAGGCACTGCGGCCCATCTTCGACCGGGCGAGGGAGCGGGGGGAGCGGGTGCCCGATCCCGAGGACGTGATCGAGACCGTGCTCGCCCCGGTGTACTTCCGCCGATTCGTCACCGGCAGGCCGATCAGCCGCAAGCTCGCCGCCACACTGGTTGACCGGACCCTGGCAGGTTCTCCACACTCCTAGGTCGTCATCGAGAACGTCCAGGAGGTCCATCGTGTCCACATCGGACATTTGCCTGATGACCGCCCGCGAACTGGCGGCCGGCCTCCGGCGCGAGGAGCTGTCCGCGCGGGAAGTGGTGCGCGCGCACCTCGACCGCGTCGAGCTGGCCAATCCGCGGGTCAACGCCATCGTCACGCTCACCGCCGAGCTCGCGCTCGACGCGGCGGCGCGGGCCGATGAGCGGCTGGCGGCCGGGGACGACGTCGGCCCGCTGCACGGGCTCCCGATGGCGCACAAGGACACCCACGAGACCGCGGGCATCCGGACCAGCTACGGCTCCCCGCTGCTGGCCGACTACGTGCCCGCGCGCGACGAGCTGATCGTGCGGCGCCTGCGCGAGGCGGGTGCGATCACCCTCGGCAAGACCAACGTGCCGGAGTTCGGCGCCGGATCGCACACCTTCAACCCGGTGTTCGGTGTCACCCGAAACCCTTACGACACCACGAAATCCGCGGGCGGCAGCAGTGGCGGCGCGGCGGCCGCGCTCGCCTGCGGGATGCATCCGCTTGCCGACGGCAGTGACATGGGCGGCTCACTGCGCAACCCGGCCTCGTTCTGCAACGTGGTCGGCCTGCGCCCGTCGCCGGGCCGGGTGCCGACCTGGCCCGCCGCCATGGCCTGGACCACGATGGCGGTGCAGGGCCCGATGGCCCGCACGGTCGCCGACACCGCGTTCCTGCTGTCGGTGCTGGCCGGCCCGGATCCGCGGTGCCCGATCTCGCTGGAGACGCCCGGCGCCGCGTTCGCCCAACCGCTGGAGGCCGACCCGCGGGGGCTCCGGGTCGCCTGGTCGCCGGATCTGGGCGGTCTGCTGCCGGTGGACCCGCGGGTCACGGCGGTCCTGGAGGCCGCGGTGCGGACCTTCACCGATCTCGGCTGCGCGGTCGAACGGGACTGCCTCGACTTCACCGGCGCCGACGAGGTGTTCCGCACGCTGCGCGCCTGGCAGTTCGCCCAGGCCCACGCCGATCACCTCGACACACGTCGTGACCTGCTCAAACCCAGCCTGATCCGCAACGTCGAGGAGGGCCGGCGGCTGAGCGGCGAGGAGGTCGCGCGCGCCGAGGTCGGGCACACCGAACTGTTCCACCGCGCCCGCGAATTCTTCGAGCGCTACGACCTGCTGTTGCTGCCGGTCAGCCAGGTGCCGCCGTTCGACGCCGAGCTGGAGTACCCGGCCGAGATCGACGGCGAGCCGATGCGCGACTACCTCGACTGGATGCGCTCGGCGTACTTCGTCAGCGCCACCGGCAGCCCGGCGCTCTCCGTGCCCGCCGGGTTCACCCCGGACGGGCTGCCGGTCGGCCTGCAGATCGTCGGCCCGCACCGCGCGGAGATGACCGTGCTGCGCGCCGGGCACGCGTTCGAGCAGGCAACCCGGTGCACCGACCGCAGGCCCGGACTGCCGGGCTAGCAGCCCACCACCGACCCGGGGGCATCCCGCCCGGCGCGCGCCGAGGCCCCGCGCTCAGGGGCGAACGCGCACCGTATAGACTGCTCTCCGTCGTCATCCGGTGGGTGGCGAATGAACGCGGGATGTGGCGCAGCTTGGTAGCGCACCTGACTGGGGGTCAGGGGGTCGCAGGTTCAAATCCTGTCATCCCGACGTCGCTGAAGGGCCTCTGACCTGAGTGTTTCACCAGGTCAGAGGCCTTTGTCGCTTCCGTCCCCGTTGAGCGACTTCTGGTCCGGTGAGGAGCCGGATCCGGTGCCTGACGCCTCGGCGGATCCGAACGGGCCACTCGCCTACCTGGACATCACCGTCTTCGGCTGGCTGAACTACACCTGGACGTCCGGTGCCGGTCAAAACCGCCGACGGCCAGGTGGTCGCCGACCCGGCTCCGAGCCCCTGTCCGGACCATCCCAGCAGAGATACCACCAGTTCATCGGCCACCCCCGCGTCGGCTCCGGCCGGACCGCGCATCAGTCGATCGGTTGATACGCCTGAGTTCGCGGTGGACGTCCGCGCTCGGTCGATTGTCCGATGTCCGGCGATGTTCCGGTCAGCATGCTGCGAGACATGTCATTCAGGGAATCCCGCGTGGGGCCGGCCGCTGTCCGGGAACGACTCCTCGCCCCGGACCTCGCCCGCGGGCTGATGCTCGCGCTGGTGGCGCTGGCGAACTCGGTGCTCTACCTCTACGGCCGGCCGTATGGCCCGCGACAGCACATCATCGAGCAGGACATGCTCGACCGGGTCGTCAGCGTGCTCAACGTGACGTTTGTCGAGGTGCGCGGGTATCCGATGTTCGCCGCCTTGTTCGCCTATGGCGTGGTGCGGATGATGCGGCGACAGCGTGCCGCCCTCGGCTCCGATATCGAAGCCAGGCGAGTGCTACGGCGGAGATTTCGCTGGATGATCGCGTTCGGGTTCGTGCACGCGATGTTGCTGTTCCCCGCCGATGTGCTCGGCCTGTACGGGGTACTGGGCTTCGCGCTGGTGGCGTTGATCCGGGTCAAGGACCGGACGTTGCTCGCGGTCGCCGCTGGGTGGCTGGTGGTCGTCGCCGTGGTCCAGGGGAGCGCCTACGCGACGCCGGCATCCAGCGGCGAGCGCACCTTCTTCTGGTCCTTCGCGGTGGACGATCCGATCAAGGCGCTTGCCCTGCGGCCACTGGAATGGCTCATGACCCCGTTCGGCATTCTCGGCGTCGGCAGCGCCGTCCTGGTCGGCGTCTGGGCGGCCCGGCGTGGGCTGCTCGGCGAACCGGCCCGGCACCGCGCCCTGCTGGTCCGGGCCGGGGTCGGCGGGCTCAGCCTGGCCGTGGCCGGTGGCCTGCCCATGGGCCTGATGGTCGGCGGATTCTGGGAGCCGGCGTCGGAAACCGTCCGGTGGACCGCGTCGGCGGTCCACGCGGTGACCGGGGTCGCCGGTGGCTTGGGCTACGCGGCGCTGATCGGCTTGCTCGCGATCCCGCTCGGCGGCCGGCGCGGCCCGGTGGTCCTGGCGATAACCGCGTGCGGGCAGCGTTCGCTCAGCTGCTACCTGTTCCAGTCGGTGGTGTTCGTGGTGCTGCTGATGCCTTACACCCTGGGGCTGGGCGGGACTCTCGGGTCGGCCGGGGTCGCGTTGGTCGCGCTGGGAACCTGGCTCGTCTCGGTGCTGCTCGCGGACCTGCTGCGGCGAGTCGGCAAGCGCGGACCGGCGGAGGTCTTGCTGCGCCGGCTGACTTACCGGGGGTGAATGGGAGGCTGGGCGGTGTGACATCGGCGGAGGAACGGCTGAGCCTTCAACGGGAACGGCGCTGGAACCAGGTCTGGGCGCTCGCGCCGTACGGGCTGCTGGCACTGGCGTGCGCCGTGTCCCTGGCGCTCGGCACGAGCGATTGGCCGCACCGACTGGGCACGCTGGCCCTCGTCGCGGCGCTGGCGCTGTGGCACGGATGGTTCGTCGTCGGGCATCCGCAATGGTGGGAGCGCGGCACGTGGGCGATGACGGTGTACTTCCTCGGCCTGCTGGCCTGCACCGTGCTCCTCGTGCTCAGGAGCAACGGGTTCCTGCTGTTCGTTCCGGCGTGTTACGTGCTCGCGTTCGTGACCCTGCCCGGCTGGCTCGCGTACGCCGGTGTGGTGGTCGCGAACATCCCGTGGCTGGTGCTGCCGGGAACCGACTTCCGGCGGACCCTGATCACGCTGGTGACGGTGACGCCGCTGGCCGCGTTGATCGGCTGGGCGATCCGGGCGATGGAACGGGAGGCGATCCGGCGGCGGGAGGCCAACAGCAGACTCGTCGCCATCGCGGCCGAGAACGCCCGGTTGCACGCGATGCTGCTGGAACGGGCCAAGGAGACCGGGATCGCGGAGGAACGCGCACGGATAGCTCGCGAGATCCACGACACCGTAGCGCAGGGACTGACCGCGATCGTCACCCAACTGGAAGCCGCCGAGGAACTGATCGCGCCGACCGGCCCGGTGCGCGGCAGGCTGGGCACCGCCAAGCGGTTGGCGCGCACCAGCCTGGTGGAAATCCGCCGATCGATCGAAGCGCTGCGCCCCGGCCCGTTGCAGGACGCCAGACTCGGCGACGCCGTGCAGCAGGCCGTGACAACCTGGCGTGAGCAGTACGGCATTCCCGCGACATTCACCGTGACCGGGACGCCGCGGCCGATGCATTCCGAAGTCGAGGTGACGATCCTGCGCGCGACGCAGGAGACGTTGTCGAACGTCGGCAGGCACGCGCGGGCGGGCCGAGCGGACATCACACTGTCCTATATGGAGGATATGCTCGTCCTGGACGTACGCGACGACGGGATCGGCTTCGACCCCTTGTCCGCCAACGGGTTCGGGCTCACCGCGCTGCGTCAGCGGGTGCGACTGCTGTCCGGTTCCGTGGACATCGAATCCGCGCCCGGATCCGGAACCGTCGTCAGTGTCAGCGTTCCGATGATCGAGGTGGAGTGATGACAGTCTTGCGGTTGGTAGTCGTCGACGACCACCCGGTCGTGCGGGACGGGCTGCGCGGCATGCTCGGCACCCAGCCGGACTTCGAGATCGTCGGCGAGGCCGCGAGCGGGACCGAGGCGTTGACGGTGGTGGCCGCCGCGCGGCCGGACGTGGTGCTGGCGGACCTGCGGATGCCGGACCCCAGCGGCGCCACCCTGATCCGCCTCCTCCGGGAACGGGTCCCCACCACGCGGGTGCTGGTCCTGACCACGCACGACACGGATTCCGACGTGTTGCCCGCCATCGAAGCCGGTGCGATCGGCTATCTGCTCAAAGACGCGCCGCGCGAAGAACTGTTCCGGGCGGTGCGCGCCGCCGGCCGCGACGAGACCGTGCTCTCCGCCTCGGTCGCCGCCCTGCTGCTCCGCCGCATCCGCCCGCCGCGGCCGCTGACCCAGGCCCGGCTGAGCGCGCGGGAACACGAGGTTCTCGCACTGATCGCACGGGGCAAAACCAATCGGGAGGCCGCGGCGGAGCTGTACATCAGCGAGTCCACGGTGAAGACACACCTGCTGCACATCTACGCCAAGCTGGAAGTACCCGACCGGGCTTCCGCGGTCGCCGCCGCGTACCAGCGAGGCA
Organism: Amycolatopsis anabasis; assembly: GCF_009765355.1. Classification (GTDB taxonomy): domain Bacteria; phylum Actinomycetota; class Actinomycetes; order Mycobacteriales; family Pseudonocardiaceae; genus Amycolatopsis; species Amycolatopsis anabasis. The sequence continues at coordinate 30,771 of NZ_VTHK01000002.1, forward strand.
TTCTGACCTCCGGGGATGCCCGCGACACACCGTGAGCGGCGTCGGGCTGCGCGTGGAACTCGCCTACCGAAACGGGGAACTCGGTAGACCGAAACGGGGGACTCGCGTCAGGACGGCTGTTCGCGGAGGTCGCCGGGGCGGACGCCGATCAGCAGGAGGGCGACCGCCAGCAGCACGATTCCGGCGCTGATCTGCAGGCCGAGGGCGAGGCTGCCGGTGCCGGCCTGGATGAAGCCGAGCAGGGAGGGCGAGACCGCGGCGGCGAAGGAGCCCATCGAGGTGACGACGGCGATGCCGGTGGCCGCGGCCCGGGTCGACAAGTAGATGGACGGGATCGAGTAGAAGACCGTGAGCCCCGCGTAGTGGGCGGCGGCCAGGATCGCGAGCAGGAGGACGACCAGGCCGACGTTGTGCCCGGCGAAGGAGAGGGCCACCATCGCGCCCGCGGCGACGAGCCAGCTGGCCGCGGCGTGCCAGCGGCGTTCCAGGGTTCGGTCGGAGTGCCGCCCGACGAGCAGCATCACCAGGATTCCGGCCAGCGGTGGCAGGGCGGAGAAGAACCCGAGGTTGAGCACGTTGCCGACACCGGCGTCGGCGATGATGCGCGGCGTCCAGAACGAGACGGCGTTGGCCAGGGTGTAGGCGCCGCAGGCGCAGAGCCCGAGCAGCCACACCTTGCGGTCGCGCAGCGCGGCCAGCAGGCCGTCGTGCCCCGCCCGGTCGCCGGGGTCCTTCCGGCGCTGGTCCTCGTCGAGGTCGGCGCGCACGGCCGCCCGCTCGTCCGCGCGGAGCCAGCGAGCCTGTTCGGGTTCGTCGACGAGCCACCGGAGGACGAGCAGCGCCAGGACGATCGGCGGGATTCCCTCGACGAGGAACAGCCATTGCCAGTCGGCGAGCCCGCCGAGCCCGCCGAATCCGTGCATGATGGCTCCGGAGACGATCGAGCCGAGCACGCCGGAGACCGGCACGCCGACGAAGAAGACCGCGGTCATCCTGGTGCGGCGCGCCGAAGGGAACCAGCGGGACAGGTAGAACAGCGCCCCGGGGAAGAAGCCCGCCTCGGTGACCCCGAGCAGGAACCGGGCGAGGTAGAAGGTCAGCTCGTCGCGCACGAACAGGGTGGCGATGGTGACCGCGCCCCACGAGGCCATGATGCGCACCAGGGTCTTGCGCGCGCCGATCCGGGCGAGCAGGGCGTTGCTGGGGACCTCGAAGAGGATGAAGCCCACGAAGAACAGCGTCACGCCGAGGCCGTAGACCGCCGGGCCGAGCCCGAGGTCGCGGTTCAGTCCCTGCTGGGCGATGCCGATGTTGGTCCGGTCGATGAAGCTGACGATGTAGCAGAGCACCAGCAGCGGCATGATCCGCAACGCGATCTTCCGGTAGGTCGCGGCGCGGTCGACGGCGGTGGTTCCGGTTGCGGCCACGGCGTGCGACTCCTTCGTCGGGGATCCGCCCGGCTGGGGCGGTGGCGTGCAGAGTGTCGGCATCAGGTGTTGACTTTGTCAATACCCGAGGGATGGTCGCTACTATGCCGGTATGGCTCAGCGTGACGGCGGCGGCGACCTGCTCCCCATCTCCGAACTGCTGTCCTACCGCCTGTCCCGCACCTCCTCCGCGCTGTCGCGCAGTGCCGCGCTGCGGTACCGGCGGGAGTTCGACGTGAGTCTCGGTGAGTGGCGGGCGATCGCGCTGATCGCCGCGGACGCGACGCTGACCCTCAACCGGCTGGCCCGCCGCGCGGGTCTGGACAAGGCGCAGATGAGCCGGGTGGTCACCAAACTGGCCGAGCGGGGACTGGTCGACCGGACGCCCGGTTCCGGCCGCACCTCGCAACTCTCGCTCACCTCCGAGGGGCAGAAGGTCTACAGAGGACTCATCGGGGCCGCGAACGAGCGGGACGCGACCTTCCTGGGGCTGCTGTCCCGGCACGAGCGCGAGGTGCTCGACCGGGCCCTCGGGAAGCTCGCGGATCTCGCGCTGGAACTGGAGCGGCAGGAGCGGGACGCGCTCGGCGACGACTGATCGGCCTGTTGACATTATCAACAGCTTGCCGTAGTCATGGAGTCATCCATTGAGGAGGTGACGCCATGGCCGACGCGGTCACGATCTGCGAATGCTTCGCCCGCGACGGGCTCCAGCACGAACCGGTCTTCCTCCCGACCGCCACCAAGGTCGCCCTGCTGGAACGGTTCGTGGCCGCGGGATTCACCCGCGTCGAGGCGACCGCCTACAGCCATCCCGGCCGGGTGCCCGCCTTCGCCGACGCGAGCGAGGTGCTCGCCGCGGCGCCGCGCGGCGGCGGAGTCGCGCTGAAGGCGACCTGCCCGAACCCGCGGGCCGTCGAGCGCGCGCTCGCCGACCTCGACCGCGGCGCGGGGGCGGACGAGCTGAGCCTGCTCGTGTCGGCGAGCGAGAGCCACACCGAGCGCAACCTGCGCACGACCCGGGCCCGGCAGTGGGAGCGCGTCACCGAGATGGCCCGGCTCGCCGGTGGCCGCTTCCGGTTGATCGGGGTGGTGTCGGTCGCCTTCGGCTGCCCGTTCGAAGGTCACGTCGATCCCGGGCGGGTCATCGAGGACGTGGCGCGCTTCGCCGACCTCGGCGCCGGCGCGGTCACCCTCGGCGACACCACCGGGGTGGCGACCCCGGTGGCCGTCGCCGCGATGTTCCGCCGGCTGGAAACCGAACTCCCGGGCCTGCCGGTGATCGCGCACTTCCACAACACGCGCGGCGCCGGGATCGCGAACGCCGTCGCCGCGCTGGAGGCGGGGTGCCGGAACTTCGACAGCGCGCTCGGCGGGGTCGGCGGGCATCCCGCCGCCATCGAGTACGGCGCCGGGCTCACCGGCAACGTCTGCACCGAGGATCTGGTCGCCCTGTTCGAGGCGATGGGCGTGCGCACCGGTCTGGACCTCGACGCCCTCGCCGCCGCGTCGCGCGCCTGCGAGGCCGCGCTGGGACGCGAACTGCACAGCATGGTCGCCCGCGCGGGCTTCGCGCGGTCCGCCTGAACCCCTGCCGACAAGGAGATCTTCTTGACCGTCACCACCACCGGCGAACCGCTGCTCGTCGAGGATCGCGGGCCGGTGCGCGTGCTGACCCTCAACCGGCCCGCCAAGCTGAACGCGTTGAACACCGCGCTGACCCGGGCCCTGGACGAGGCGCTGCGCGCGGCCGACCGGGAGCCGTCGGTCCGCGCCGTCGTGCTGACCGGCAGCGGGCGCGGGTTCTGCGCGGGCGCGGACCTCACCGAGTTCGCGGAGTTGACCCCGGACAACCAGGCGCGGGTGCTGGACCGGGCCGAGCTGACCGCCACTGTCCAAACGCGACTGCAACGGCTCGGGAAACCGGTCGTGTCCGCGGTGCGCGGCGCCGCCGTCGGTGGCGGCGCCGGGCTGGCCATCGGGGCCGATATGGCGGTGGCCGGAACCGATCTGAAGTTCGGCTACCCCGAGCTGCGGCATTCGCTCGTCCCGGCCCTGGTGATGACCGGGCTGCAGCGCCACCTCGGCCGCAAACTCGCCTTCGAGCTGATCAGCACCGGCAGGCTGCTCGACGCCGCCGAGGCCGCCGGGCACGGCCTGGTCAACCGGGTCGTCGAGCCCGGGCAGGTGCTGGCCACCGCGCTCGGCATCGCCGAGGGCTGGGCCGCGGTCGAGCCGCGGGCGATGCGCGCGGCCAAGGAACTCTTCCACCGGGTCGCCGATCTGCCGTACGAGGCCGCCATGCGCGCCGGGCAGGACGTCAACGCCCTCATGCGCGGGTTCCGCCGGTGAGCGCGGCTCCCGGCCTCCTGGCGGGCGTGACCGTCCTCGACTTCTCGCGCGTGCTGGCCGCGCCGATGGCCACCCAGATCCTGGCCGAACTCGGCGCCACCGTGGTGAAGATCGAGCGCCCGGGGACCGGCGACGAGACCCGCGGGTTCGAACCCCGGCTCCCGCACGGGGAGAGCGCGTATTTCTTCGCGTTCAACCGCGGGAAGCGTTCGGTCACCTTGGACCTGAAGTCCCCGCGCGGGCGGGAACTCGCCCGGGGACTCGCGCTGCGGGCGGACGTCGTGGTGGAGAACTTCCTGCCCGGGGTGATGGACCGGTTCGGCCTCGGCTACGCCGGCCTTGCCGCGGAGAACCCGGGTCTCGTCTACGTTTCCGCCACCGGTTTCGGGCAGAGCGGCCCGGACCGGCACCGCAAGGGCTACGACACGGTGTTCCAGGCGCTGTCCGGGGTGATGGCCCTGACCGGCCCGCCGGACGGGCCCCCGGTGAAGACCGGGGTCCCGGTGGCCGATCTGACCTCGGGGCTGTGGGTGGTCATCGCCGTGCTCAGCGGGCTCGCCGGACGCGTCGCGAGCGGGCGGGGACGCCACCTCGACATCGCCATGATGGACGTCCAGCTCAGCCTGCACGCGCTCAACGCCGCCCGGTACTTCGCCCTGGGGGAGGAGCCGGTGCGGACCGGGACCGAGCACCCGGGCCGGGTGCCCTCGGCCGCCTTCCGCGACGCGGACGGGGAATGGCTGCACATCAGCGCGAGTGACCAGCACTGGGTTCCGCTGTGCCACGTGCTGGGGCTCGACGATCTCGCGGCGGATCGCCGGCTGCGCGGCAACGCCGGTCGCGTCGCCGAACGGGAGCGGGTCATGCGTGCGCTGACCGACGCCATCGCCCGGCGGGAACGGGGGCCGCTGCTCGCCGCGCTGCGCGCCGCCGAGGTGCCCGCCGGGGAGGTGCGCGGGCTGCGCGAGGCCCTGGCGGATCCGCACGCCGCGGCGCGCGGTGTCGTGGCCGGATTCGACCACCCGACCGAGGGCGCCTTCCCCGCGTTGCGGACCCCGCTGCGCGAGACCGGCGAGCCGCCGCCGGAGACCTGCCCGCCCCCGCTGCTCGGCGCGGACACCGAGGACGTGCTCGCGACGATGCTCGGCGTGCCGCCCGGGGAACTCGCCCAACTGCGAATCGAAGGGGTGATCTGAAGTGTCCACAGTGGACCGGGTGACCTGCGAGGTGGCCGCCGGGATCGCCCGGGTCGTGCTGGCGCGCCCGGCGGCGCGCAACGCCGTCGACCTGCCGATGTGCCTGCGGCTGCGGGAGGTCTTCGAGGAGATCGACGCCGACGGCGGCGTCCGGGCCGTGCTGCTGTCCGCGGCCGGGCCGTCCTTCTGCGCCGGGGCCGACCTGCGGGAGCGGACGGACAAGGACGCGGCCTGGGTGCGGCGCAGGCGGATCGCGTCCTTCGCCGCGTACAGCGCGATCGAACGGTGCCGCCATCCGGTGGTCGCGCTGGTGCACGGCGCGGTCGTCGGTTCGGGCGGGGAGATCGTGCTCGCCGCGGACTTCGCGGTCGCCGCCGAGGACGCGGTGTTCCGGTTCCCGGAGCCGCACTGGGGAACCGTGGGCGCCACCCAGCGGCTGCCGCGTGCCGTCGGGAAGCGGCGGGCCAAGGAACTGCTGTTCACCAACCGCCCGGTCACCGCGGCCGAGGCGCGCGAACTCGGGCTGGTCAACCGCGTGGTGCCGGGGGAGCGGCTCGCCGAGACGGGAACGGAGATCGCGCATACGATCCGCCAGGCGCCCCCGCTGGCGATCGCGCTCACCAAGCGGGCGGTCGACCTCGGTCACGAGACCGATCTCGACCGGGGGATCCGGATCGAGCTGGCCGCGATCGAGCACGGCCTGGCCGACGGCGGCTGGCGCGACGGTGTCGACGCCTTCGCCCGGCGGGGCACGGCCGAGGAGGAATGATGGAACTCAGGACCGCGTGCCCGCTGACCGTGCACGAGGCGCTGGACCGGGCCGCCCTGCTCGCGCCGGACGTCGAAGCCGTGGTCACCGCCGACGCGCGGATCACCTACGGCGAACTCGCCGGGGAGGTGGTCCGGATCCGGTCCGCGCTGGCCGCGCACGGGATCCGCCGCGGCGACCGGGTCGGACTGTGCCTGGGCAACGAACCGCGCTGGGTCGCGCTGTTCCTCGCCCTCGGCTCGCTGGGCGCGCTGACCGTTCCGCTCAACACCCGGTGGCGGACCGGGGAAATCCGCGACGCCCTCGCCCGGTCCCGCGTCACCACGCTGTTCGTCGCCGACCGGGTCGTGCGCGTCGACTTCGTCGCGATGCTCCGCGAACTCGGCCTGGACGGGGAAAACCTGCCGGTTCCCGGCCTGCCCGATCTCGAGCGGGTCGTCGTGCTGGGCGAAGATTCGCCCGACTGGCCGGACTTCCTGGCCCGCGGCGGCGCCGACGTGCCGCCGTGCGCCGAGCCGGAGGACCTGCTGCTGGTCCAGTACACCTCGGGCACCACCGCCCGGCCGAAGGGCGTGCTGCTCACCCACCGCAGCATGTGCGCCGACGCGTTCTTCTCCGGTGCGCGCCTGGGCCTGCGGCCCGGCGACCGGTTCCACAGCGCGCGCCCGTTCTTCCACGTCGCCGGGAGCACGCTGTCCGTGCTCGCGTCGATCCAGCACGCCACGACCCTGGTCACCATGCCGCGGTTCGAACCGGCCGAGGCGCTGCGGCTGATGGAGGCCGAGCGCTGCACCCACTTCTCCGGGAACGACACGATCGCGCTGATGCTGCTGAACCATCCGGACCGCGCCCGGCGGAAGCTGTGGCTGCGCGGCGCCTGGGTCGCGGCCTCGCCCGCGGTGCTCCGCCGCGTGATCGGTGAACTCGGCGCGGTGGAATGCGTGGCGGGCTACGGGCTTTCCGAGGCGTCGCCGAACGTGGCGCAGTCCTGCTGGTGGGAGGACCGCGAGTTGCGCGCCTCCGGCGCCATGCGGGTCGAACCCGGGGTCGAGGTCCGGATCCGGGCGCCGGCGGGGGACCGGGACTGCGGGCCCGGCGAGCCCGGTTCGATCCTGGTGCGCGGCTGGAACGTCATGCGCGGTTACCTCGACGCGCCCGAGCAGACCGCGGCCGTGCTCGACGCGGACGGCTGGCTGTCCACCGGCGACGTCGGGCTGCTCGACGAGACCGGCCGCCTGCATTTCACCGGGCGCACCAAGGACATCATCCGGGTCGGCGGGGAGAACGTGGCCCCCGCGGAGGTCGAGGACGCCCTGCACCGGCACCCGGGCATCCGGCAGGCCGCGGTGGTCGGGGTGCCCGACGACCGGCTCCTCGAGGTTCCGTTCGCCTTCGTCGTCCTCAACGAGGGGGCCGCGGTCACCGAAGCCGAGCTGCTGGCCTGGGCGCGCGAGCGGATGGCCGGGTTCAAGGCGCCCCGTTACTTCCGGATCGTCGAAGGGTTCGAGCGGACCGCGAGCGCGAAGGTGCGCAAGGACCGGCTGGCCGCCCGCGCCCGCGAACTGATCGGAGAGACCGGCCCATGACGGCGATTCCGACCCCGGTCACCCGGCTGCTGGGCGTCGAGCTGCCGATCGTGCAGGCCGGGATGTCCTGGGCCTCCTCGTGCTCGGCGCTCCCGCTCGCGGTCAGCCGGGCCGGTGGGCTGGGCGTGGTGGCCGCCGGGCCGATGCGCCTCGACGATCTGGACCGGACCCTGGGGGAGATGCGGCGGGGGACCGATCGCCCGTGGGCGGTGAACCTGCCGCTCTACCGCAAGGGGGCGCAGGAGGTCATCGACCTCCTGCTCGAGCACCGCCCGCCGGTGCTGATCGCCTCCCAGGGCGGGCCCCGGCGCTACCTCGACCGGTTCCACGCCGCCGGGACGATCTGCCTGCACGTCGTCGCCGGAACCGAACACGCCCGGAAGGCGGCCGGAGCCGGGGTCGACGGGCTCGTCGTGGTGGGCGCCGAGGCGGGCGGGCATCCCCCGCCTTCGATGGTGGGCACCGGAGTGCTCGTGCGCGCGGTGGTGACGGCCGTCCCGGGCACCCCGGTCATCGCGTCGGGGGGCATCGCGGACGGGGCAGGGCTGGCCGCGATGCTCGCGCTCGGCGCGGGCGGCGCGCAGTTCGGCACCCGGTTCCTCGCGAGCGACGAGGCCACCGTCCATCCGGCCTACAAGGCGGCCGTGGCCGGAGCGTCCATCGAGGACACCCGGACCGTCGGGCACGGCCTGGGCACGATTCGCGGGATCGCGAACGAGTTCACCGCGCGCATGGCCGAGCTGGAGCGCGTCGCGGCCCCGCTCGACGCCCGCCGCGAGGCGTTCGACGCCGCGACCCTGCGCGACGCGGCGCTGCACGGTGACGTCAGCGGCGGCAAGGTCGAGGCCGGGCAGTCGGCCGGGCTGGTGGACGAGGTCCTCCCGGCGGCGAAGATCGTCGAGCGGATCGTCGCCGAGTACGAGCGGGCGCGGCACCGCCTCCCCGCCGCCAGGTAGGTCGTGAGTGTTCCGGCCGGTTCTAACCGGTCTGTCCACTCACGACCCCCCACACCCGGCGCCCTCGTGCAGAAGGCGCTCCGCCCCCAGGTTCTGCCATTCAGGTGTTGACATTCTCAACACTCGGGCTGAGACTCTGCGAGTGAACCGGTGCATCGGGGCACGGCGAGGAAGGGATCCGAGATGTCCGTCAACTCCGCGGCGACGTTGTTGATCAACGGAAAATGGCAGGAGGGCAACGGGAACTTCGATGTGCTGGATCCCGCCACCCTGGACGTCATCGGGCAGGCGGCGGACGGTGACCGCGACGACGCGGCCGCGGCGCTGGACGCGGCCTGCGCCGCGTTCGACGGCTGGCGGTCGGCGGGCGCCGAGCGGCGCGGCGACCTGCTGCGCCAGGCGGCCGCGGGGATCCGGGCGCGAGCGGAGTCCCTGGCGAGCCTGCTGACCAGTGAGAACGGCAAGCCGCTGGCGGAGTCCCGGGGCGAGTTGCTCGGCAGCGCGCGCATGCTGGAGTGGAGCGCGGAGCAGGGCAGGCGGGCCGACGGGCGGGTGACCCCGGCCTCCGGTTCCGGGCCGGGGCTGGTGCTGAAGTCCCCGGTCGGACCCGCCCTGGCCATCACGCCGTGGAACTTCCCCGCCAGCATGCTGATCCGCAAGGTCGGCCTCGCCCTGGCCGCGGGCGTCCCGTTGATCGTGAAACCGGCCGAGCAGACGCCGTTGATCGCCGCCGAGCTGATCGGCATCGTCAACGACGCCGGGCTCCCGCCGGGCGTCCTCCAGTGCGTGACCACGTCCCGCCCCGCGGAGGTGGCGGGCGCGCTGCTGGCCGACGAGCGCCTGCGCAAGGTCAGTTTCACCGGATCGACCGAGGTGGGCCTGGGCCTGGTGCGCGGCACCGAGAACCACCTGCGCCGCATCTCGCTCGAACTGGGCGGGCACTCGCCGGCGATCGTGTTCCCGGACGCGGACGTGCCCGCCGCGGCGGCCGGGGTCGCGGCGGCGAAGTTCTTCAACGCCGGGCAGAGCTGCATCGCGATCAACCGGCTCTACGTGCACCGCGAGGTGCGGGACGAGTTCCTGGAACTGCTGGAGCGGAAGGTGGCCGCGCTGCGGCTGGGACACGGCTCGGCGTCGGGAACGACCACCGGCCCGCTGATCGACCGCGCGGGCCTGGCGAAGGTGGAACGGCACGTCGAGGACGCGGTCTCGCGGGGCGCGACGGTGATGCTCGGCGGCCGCCGCTGGGAACCGGCGGATCCCGCGCTGGCGGGCGCCTTCTACGAGCCGACGATCCTCACCGGCGCCGACGACGGCATGCGGATCACGCACGAGGAGACGTTCGGGCCGGTGCTGCCGGTCTACTCGTTCGACACCGACGAAGAAGCGATCGCGCGGGCCAACCGCACCGATTACGGGCTCGCGGCCTACGTGTTCTCCGGTGGCCTCGCCCGCACCTGGAACGCCGTCGAGCGGCTGAACTTCGGGGTGATCGGCGTGAACGAACCGGGCCCGGTGCGCCCCGAACTCCCCTTCGGCGGCATGAAGAACAGCGGCCAGGAACGAGAAGGCGGAGCCGAGGGCATCGAGGCCTACCTGGAGACGAAGGCCGTCTCGATCAGGTTCTGACCGGAAAGCGGAGGCGGCGAAATGACCAGCACGGAAACCGGCACCGAACGCGCCACCCGGCTCGCCGAACGGGACGCGCGGACGATCATCCACCCGCACACCACGATCGGCGCGCCGGACCCGGCCGTGGTGTTCGACCGCGGGCACGGCGCGTTGCTCTGGGACGTGGCGGGAAAGTCCTATGTGGACGGAACCTGCGGGCTGTGGCAGTGCCCGGTCGGGCACGGGCGCCGCGAGCTGGCGGAGGCGGCCGCCGAGCAGATCGAGAAGCTGGAGTTCTACTCGTCCTTCGGCGACTACTCCAACGAACCCTCGATCGCGCTCGCCGAGCGCCTGCTCGGCCTCGCCCCGCCGGGACTGGACCGGGTGTTCTTCACCAACGGCGGTTCGGAAGGCGTGGAGACCGCCATCAAGCTGGCCCGGCTCGCCCAGACCCGGGACAACCCCGAACGCACCGTCATCCTGGCCCGCACCGGCGGGTACCACGGCATGGGCGGCGGATCGCTGGCCGCCACCGGAATCGACCGGCTGCGCGCGGGGTTCGGCCCGCTCCTGCCCGGTGTCGAGTTCCTCGGCAAACCGCACGAACTGGTGCACGGCGAGGGCGCGACCGATCTGCTGATCGCCGAACTGGAACGGCGGATCGCCGAGATCGGCCCGCACCGGATCGCCGCGTTCATCGGCGAACCGGTGCTGGGCGTCGGCGGCATGGTCCCGCCGCCGCGCGACTACTGGCCGCGGGTTCAGGAAGTGCTTCGGCGGGCAGGAATCCTGCTGATCGTCGACGAGATCGTGACCGCGTTCGGCCGGACGGGGCACTGGTTCGCCTCCGGCCACTACGGGATCGACCCGGACATGATCGTCACCGCCAAGGGGATCACCAGCGGCTACATCCCGATGGGCGCCGTGCTGATCGGCCGCCGCGTGCTGGAACTGGCCGACGGGGCGACCTTCCTGCACGGCTTCACCTACAACGGTCATCCGGTCGGCGCCGCGGTCGCGCTCGCGAACCTGGACATCCTGGAACGCGAGGGCCTGCTCGACCGCGCGAAGGTCGCCGGCGCCCGGATCCTGGACGGGCTGCGGCCGCTGGAGACCCTGGACCACGTCCGCGAGGTGCGCGGGATCGGGCTGATGCTCGGGGTGGAACTCGACCGCGACGCGGCGAGCGTCCAGTCCGGAGCCCGCGCGGACGGCCTGATCGTGCGCGCCGCGGGAAACAACATCGTGCTCTCCCCGCCGCTGGTGATCACCGACGAGCAGGCCGGCACCCTGGTGCGCGTCGTGCGCGAGCACGTCGAGGCGATGCCGTTATGACGGCCGGGCGCAGGCGCGGCAAGCTCGCGCCGATCGCCGTGCTCCTGGTGCTGAGCGTGCTCACCGGATGCGGCGGCGGCCCGGCGGGCGAGTCGCTCACCTTCGTCTCCACCGGCAGCGAGTTCCAGGACGGGCAGCGGAAGGCGTGGCAGGAGCCCTACACCGCGGCCACCGGCGTCCGGTTCCGCAACGACGGCCCGGTCGACGAGGCGAAGCTGCGCTCGATGGTCGACGCGGGCAAGGTCACCTGGGACGTGGTCGACACCAGCGCCGCCGCGGCCGAGCAGTACTGCGGGAAGTACCTGGAGAAACTGGACTTCTCGATCGTCGACCGGTCGAGGTACCCGGCGGGCACGGTGAGCGAATGCGGAGTGCCCGCGTACTTCTACAGCATCATCTTCATGTACGACACCAGGAAGTACGGGAACCAGCCGCCGACGCGCATCGCCGACTTCTTCGACCCGGTGAAATACCCCGGCAGGCGGATCGTGCCCCCCGAACTCGCGACCGGCCTGCTGGAGGACGCGCTGCTGGCGGACGGGGTTCCGGCGGCGAACCTCTACCCCCTCGACGTCGAGCGGGCGCTGCGCAAGGTCGGCGCGATCCGGAACCTGACCACGTTCGCCAAGACCTACGGGCAGATCCAGCAGTCCATGGTGGACGGTCAGGTCGACCTGGCGCTGGTGTCCACGGCACGGGCCTACCAGACGCTGAAGGCGGGCGCCCCGTTCCGGCCGGTCTGGGACAAGACCATCGTGAACTGGAACGACCTCGTGGTGCCCAAGGGGTCGGGCAACCGGGACGCGGCGATGCGGTTCATCGAGTTCAGCGCGCGGGACGCGCAGTCGGCGAAGTTCTCCGAACTCGCTTCCGTGCAACCGGTGAACGAGGCGATCAAACCCGCGTTCGACGCCGTGCAGCGGCAGATCGACGCGTTCTCACCGGAACACCGGTCCAGCGTGGTGCTCGGTGACGCGGCGTGGTGGGCGCGGAACTTCGACGCGGTGACCGCCAGGTTCACCGCCTGGCTGGCCGGATAGGAGGGCGGCATGACCACTGCGACCTTTCCGGAGGCGCCGAGCGCGCCCGCGGCGGGCGGGAGCCGTTCGCGCCGGGGCGCCGCCGGGTGGCTGCTGCTGCCCGCGGCGGCCGCGCTGCTGGTGTTCTTCTGCTACCCGCTGGGCACGATCATCTGGCAGAGCTTCACCGAACCGGAACCGGGCTGGGCGAACTACGCGGCGCTGTTCTCCGACGGCGTCTCGGTGACCGTGCTGCTGCGCACCCTGTGGACGGCGTGCGTGGTGGCGTTCGCGACGTTGCTCCTCGCCTACCCCTACGCGTACGCGATGACCCGGGTGTCCCGGCGGACCCGCGGGGTGCTGACCGTGCTGGTGCTGCTGCCGTTCTGGACCTCGGTGATGGCGCGGAACTTCGCCTGGTACCTGCTGGAACAGCGGGGCGGGCTGATCGAGCGGATGTTCGCCGCGGTCGGCGTCGACGGCGTGGTGCTGCTCGGCGGCGTCGCCGGGGTCACCGTGGCGATGGTCCAGGTGATGCTGCCGTTCATGGTGCTGCCGCTGTTCAGCGGGATGAGTTCGATCGACCGGCGCCTGCTGGACGCCGCGACCAGCCTGGGCGCACCGCGGCGGACCGCGTTCGTCAAGGTGTACCTGCCGCTGTCGCTACCGGCCGTGGTGTCCGGGTTCTCCCTGGTCTTCATCGTGACGCTGGGCTTCTTCGTCACCCCGGCGCTGCTCGGCTCGCCGCAGCAGTCGCTGGTCTCGCAGGTGATCGAAACCCGGGTGAGCGATCTGCTGGACTTCCCCGGCGGCGGGGCGCTGGGCACCGTGCTGCTCGGGGTGACCCTGCTGGTGCTCTTCCTGGTCAGCCGAGTCGCCCGGCCCGCCGCCGCGTTGTCGAAGGCGGTGGACCATGCCTGAGCACGTGCCGCGCGAACGCGCACTCGGCTGGGGCCTGCGCTGCTGGGTCGCCGGGGTGGCGATCCTGCTGCTCGCCCCGACCCTGGTGGTCATCCCGATGAGCTTCGGCGCGGGCCAGACCTTCGAGTTCCCGCCCCGGGAGTGGTCGCTGCGCTGGTACCGGGAGTTCTTCGAATCCCCGGAGTGGATGGCCTCGCTGGTCACCTCGGTCCAGGTGGGACTGCTCACCGCGGTGCTGGCCACCGTGCTCGGGGTCGCCGCGGCCATCGGCCTCGACCGCGCGCGGTTCCGGGGCAAGGAGATCCTGCGTTCGGCGATGATGGCGCCGATGATCGTGCCCGGCATCGTGGTGGCGGTCGCGATCTACGCGGCGTTCCTGCGCTGGCAGCTCAACGGCACCCTGTTCGGGTTCGTGCTGGCACACACCGTGCTGGCGGTGCCGTTCGTGGTGACCGCGGTCGGCGCGAGCCTGGCCGGATACGACCGGACGGTGGAGACCGCGGCGGCCAGCCTCGGCGCGTCCTGGTGGGCGATCACCTGGCGGGTGACGCTCCCGTTGCTCGCCCCCGGGGTGGCGTCCGGGTTCGTCTTCGCGTTCGTCACCTCCCTGGACGAGGTCGTGATCGCCCTCTTCCTGCAGACCCCGGACATCCGCACGCTCCCGGTGCAGATGTACGACTCGATCACGCTGGAGATCGACCCGACGATCGCGGCCGCGTCCAGCCTGATCGTCGTGGTGACCACGCTCGCCCTGCTGATCCCGCAATTCGTCCGCCGACGCCGGAGCGAAACATGAGCACTCACAACGAAGACCACGCCAGCCACGGAATTCGCATCGACGAGGTGACCAAGGTGTTCCCCGGGTTGCCGCGGCCCGCGGTGGCCGACGTGTCGCTGGACATCGCGCCCGGGGAGTTCATGACCTTCCTCGGCCCGTCCGGCTCCGGCAAGACCACGATGCTGTCGATGATCGCCGGGTTCACGTCGCTGACCAGGGGCACGATCTCGGTCGACGGCAAGGACATCAGCCGGGTCAAACCGCATCGCCGCGACCTCGGCGTGGTGTTCCAGCAGTACGCCCTGTTCCCGCATCTGTCCGTGCGCAAGAACATCGCGTTTCCCTTGCAGCAGCGCGGGTTGGCCAAGGCCGAGATCGCGGAGAAGGTGCGCGGGGCGCTGCGCCTGGTGCATCTCGAGGACTTCGCGGACCGGTTGCCGAAGCAGCTTTCCGGCGGCCAGCAGCAGCGGGTGGCGCTGGCCCGCGCGGTCGTCTACCAGCCGAGGGCGCTGCTGATGGACGAACCGCTCGGTGCGCTGGACAAGAACCTGCGCGGCCAGTTGCAGCGGGAGATCGCCCGGATGCACCGCGAGCTGGGGATGACCTTCATCTTCGTCACCCACGACCAGGAGGAGGCGCTCACCCTGTCCGACCGGATCGCGGTGTTCAACGACGGCGTCGTGCAGCAGGTCGGCACCCCCGCCGAACTCTACGAGCGCCCCGCGACCCTGTTCGTGGCGCGGTTCCTCGGCGAGTCGAACGTGTTCCCCGGTTCCGCCGGGGACGGTGACGTGGTGGTCCGGCCGGAACGGATCGAGCTGCACACCGATCCGGGCGCGGTGCCGGTGGGGCACGAGCGCCGGGCGGCCACCGTCACCGATGTCGTCTACGTCGGCAACCACAACCGGATCGGCCTGCGGTTCGACGACGACGCCACCGGGTCGGCGATGTACCTGGCCGGGATGCCGTTGCCCGCGGCGCCGGGGCAGCCGGTGCTGGCCTGCTGGCACCCGCGGCACCAGGCGGTGGTGGGCGAGCAGGTCGCCGGTTCCCCGGCGGCCGCCGAGACCGTGCGGGCCGCGCGATGACCGGCCGGCGGCGGTGGACGAAGATCGCCGGTGCCGCGGTGCTGGCGGCGGCACTGCTCGCGGGCTGCACCGGCGGCGCGCCGAACGGCAGGCTGACGTTCGTCTCCTACGGGAAGGGCGCCTACCAGGACGGGCAGCAGGCGGCGTTCCTGGAACCGTTCGAGAAGCGGTCCGGCCTCAAGATCACCGTGGACGGGCCGTCGGACAACGCCAAGCTGCGGGCCATGGTGGAGGCGGGCAAGGTCACCTGGGACGTCATGGACACCGACGCCTTCATCGCCCGCGAACAGTGCGGGAAGCTCCTGGAGAAGATCGACGTCGGCGCGCTGCGGGACAGTTTCCCGCCGGGCACGCTCTCCGACTGCGGCGTCCCGACCGCCCTGTTCGGGCTCGCGTTCCTCTACAACGAGAAGACCTATGGCGCGCGCCCGCCCACCACCCTCGCCGACTTCTTCGACCCCGCGAAGTTCCCCGGGAAGCGCGTGATCTACGCCAAGGACCCCGCCATCGGCCTGTACGAGTCCGCGCTGCTCGCCGACGGGGTCGAGCCCGCGAACCTCTATCCGCTGGACACCGGGCGCGCCCTGCGCGCCTACGACCGGATCCGGCCCGAGCTGATCCTGGCGCAGACCTACGGCCAGCAGCAGCAGGCGATGGTGGACAACCAGGCGGATATGGCGCTGGTGGTCAGCGCACGCGCGTATTCCGTGCTCAAGGCGGGTGGCCTCCATTGGCGGGCGGTCCAGACCAAGGTGCCGGTGACCTGGGACGTGCTGGTGGTTCCGAAGGGCAGCCGGAACGCCGACCACGCCAAGGATCTGATCCGGTTCGCGTCCCAACCGGAACAGGGCGCGAAGTTCGCCGAACTCTCCGGTGCGGGCGCCGCCAACGTCCGGGCCGAACCCGCCCTCGACGACTTGCGCAAGCGGGTGGACGTGCTGAGCAAGGACCGCGCCGGTGACCAGGTGCTGATCGACGCGCAGTGGTGGACGGAGAACTACCAGCGGATGGTCCGGGAATGGGCGGCCTGGCAAAGCGGCTGAGCGGGACACCTTCGACGAGTGGGAGCGCTGATGACCAACACCGAAGCGCAGTACCGGAGGATCACGGCGGGCAGCCCCGCGCTGACCGACGACCGGGTGCGTGACCTGCTGCGCACGCGGTTCGGGGTCGACGCGGTGCGCACGGCCGCACTGGCCGGTGAGACCGACCAGAACGTCTGGCTTTCCGACGATCGGGGCGGCGAGTACGTGCTCAAGCTCTGCGCCGAGTCCGAACGGGCGCGCGTGGAGTTCCAGACCGGTCTGCTGCGGCACCTGGAGCGGTCCCATCCGGAGTTGCCGGTGCCGCGGGTGCGGACCGGCTCCACGGGCGGCGCGATCGTGCCGGTGCCCGGGCCGGACGGGGTGGTCGCGCGGTTGCTGAGCTGGGTGCCGGGCACCCCGCTGGCCGAGGTGCCCCGGTACTCGACGGAACTGCTGCGGGACGTCGGAGCCGCCGCGGGCAGGCTCACCGCGGCGACCGGTTCCTGGCGCCCGCCAACACCGCCGGAGTCGCACTACTGGGACTTCCTGCGCGCCGACGCCGTACTGGGCGGGGCTCCCGAGGCGGTCGGCGATCCGGAACTGCGGGCGGCGCTCGCCCGCATCCGCGCGGAGTTCGTGCCGTCGCTGTCCCGGTTCACCACCCTGCCGACGGCGGTGGTCCATCACGACCTCAACGCCTACAACGTGCTGGTCGACACCCGGTCGCCGCGGCACCGGGTCTCGGGTTTCATCGATTTCGGCGACGCCCTGCATTCCGCGCGGGTGGCCGATCTGGCGATCCTGGCTTCGAGCGTGCTGCGCGGCGCGGAGGATCCGTTGCGCGTCGCCGCGGTCCTCGCCGCGGCCTACCACGGCGCCTGCCCGCTGTCCGAAGCCGAGCTGGACCTGGTGTTCCCGCTGATCGCGTTGCGCACGGCCATGGTGGCGGCGACCACCGCCCGGCTCGGCGCGGCGGGAGCGCACGGCGATCCGCGCCACCGGTCTCCGGCGACCGCGGAGCTGGCCCGGAAGCTGGCCGCGATCCCCGCCGCGGTGGGAACCGGGATGATCCGCCACGCGTGCGGGCTGGCCGCGAGCCCGCACGCCGCGGCGGTGACCGGGTGGCTCGACGCCCCGGAGCGGACCGCGGAGTCCTTTGTGGACGGCGAGCTGGCGGTCGTGGACCTCGGCGCGGGCAGCGCCGTGTTCGACGGCGTGGATCCCGGGGACCCCGGCGCGCTCACCGCGGCCGCGCGGGCGGCGATCGCCGCCGAACGCCCGGCGGTCGCGCTCGGGCGGTTCGGCGAACCCCGTTTCCCCGAGTCGGCCACCGGTGGCTCCGAACCCGCGAACGTCCACATCGGACTGGAATTCTTCGCGGCACCGGGCGCGCCGGTCTCGGCGCCCCTGGCGGGGCGCGTCGAGGCGGCCGGGTTGGCGGACCTGGTCCTGCGCCACGAACCGGCTCCGGGAGTCCGTTTCTGGACCGTCTACTCCGGACTGGAAGTCGAGGCGGAGCCCGATGCGGAGATCGGCGCGGGCGAGCGGATCGGCCGGATCGCGGACCGGTCCGGCGCAGGCCCGGCGCCCGGCCTGCGCGTGCGCCTGGCCACCGTGCCGGTGACCGGATGGCCGGAGGTCCCCGCGCACGTCACGCGGACCGAGTTCCCGGCCTGGCGGAGCCTGTTCCCGGACCCGGGGCGGCTGTTCGGCCCGGATTCGCCGGTCACCGCGTGGACGCCGTCGGTGCACGCCGCCCTGCGCGGCCGCGAAACGCACCTGCCCCGCACCCACCCCACCTACTTCGAGCAGCCGATGGCCATGGTCCGCGCCCGGGACTGCCGGTTCTACGACGAATGGGGACGGTCCTATCTGGACGCGCTGAACAACGTCACCCTGCTCGGCCACTGCCATCCGCGGCTGGTCGACGCGGCCGCCCGGCAGCTGAGCAGGCTGAACACCAACAGCCGGTTCGTCTACGACGTGCTGACCGAGTACGCGGCCGCGCTCACCGCCACCCTGCCGGACGGGCTGGACGTGGTCTACTTCCTCAATTCCGGCAGCGAGGCCAACGACCTGGCCCTGCGCATGTCCCGGTACCTGTCCCGCCGGGACGACGTGGTGATCATCGACGACGCCTACCACGGCTACACCTCGGTGGTGTCCGACGTGAGCCCGTCCCGTTACCGGCACTACGGCAAGCCGGACACCACGCACCCGACCCCGGTGCCCGACCGGTACCGGGGCGAGTACGGCTACCAGGACCCGCGGGCGGGGGAGAAGTACGCCGGACACGTCACCGAGACCTTCGACCGGCTCGCTGCCCAGGGCCGCCCGCCCGCCGCCTACCTCTTCGAGGGACTGCTCGCCGGGGCCGGTCAGGTGGTGCTCCCGCCCGGCTACCTCCCGCCGATCTTCGCGGCGGCCGGGCAGCACCGGATCTTCACCATCGCGGACGAGGTCCAGGTCGGCTTCGGCCGGCTGGGCGAGCGGTTCTGGGGTTTCCAGACCCAGGGCGACGACGTGGTGCCCGACTTCGTGACCATGGGCAAGTCGATGGGCAACGGGTTCCCCGTCGCGGCCCTGGTCACCACCCGGGAGATCTCCGAGGGGTTCGACCGGACCGGCCGGTTCTTCTCGACCTACGGCGGCAATCCGGTGGCCTGCGCGGTGGGCCTCGAACTGCTGCGGGTGCTGGAAGAGGAAGGGCTGCAACGCAACGCGCTGGAGGTCGGGCAGTACCTGCGGGACCGCCTCCGGGATCTGGCGGACAAGCACGAGCTGATCGGGGACGTGCGGGGGCAGGGTTTCTACAGCGGCGTCGAATTCGTCCTGGACCGCCAAACCAAGGAACCGGCGAGGGCGGAGACGCTGATCGTCTGCGAGCGGCTGAAGGAGGCGGGGGCCCTGGTGTATCCCACCGGGCCGCACTGGAACGTCCTCAAGCTCAAGCCCCCGCTGAGTTTCACCCGGGCGCACGCGGACGAGTTCGCCACCGCGCTGGACCGGGTGCTGGAAGCGGGCTGGTGAGGCTGGTGCGGAGGAACGATTGCGCGGCGGATGTCGTCTTCCGCGGCGGGCGCGTGCTCACCGTGGACCGGGATTTCACCGTGGCCTCCGCGGTCGCGGTGACCGGTGAGCGGATTCGTGCCGTCGGTTCGGACGAGAGCGTCGGCGAGCTGATCGGACCGGACACCCGGGTGATCGAACTCGGCGGGCGCGCGGTGCTGCCCGGGATCAACGACGCCCACCTGCACCTGGCCCTGTTCGGCCTGTCCTCGCCGCCGTTCTCGGTGGACCTCAGCGGGGTGCGGTCGGTCGCCGCGCTGGGCGAGGCGCTGACGAAAGGTTCGGCCGGGCTCGCGGACGGCGAGTGGCTGATCGGTGGCGGGTGGCGCGAAACCACCATCGCCGAATTCGCCCCGGGCGCCCGGGGACCGCACCGGGAGCACCTCGACGCCGTCACCGGGCCGCGACCGGCCGTGCTGAACCACGTCTCGCTGCATTCGGTGCTGGCCAACACCGCGGCGCTCCGCGTCGCCGGGATCGATCGGGACACCGCGGACCCGGCCGGTGGCCGGATCGTCCGCGACGCGGACGGCGAACCGACCGGGTTGCTGCTCGAATCGGCCGCCGGGCTGGTCACCCGGCACCGGCCGCGACTGCCGGAACGGCGGCGGCTGGACGCCATCGCGTCGGCGATGCGGACGCTCAACGCGCTGGGCATCACCAGCGTGACCGATCCGGTGGTGTGGCCGGAGCTGTTGCGCGACTACCTCAGCCTGCACCGGGAAGACCGGATGACCGTGCGGGTCAACACCTTGCTGCACTGGGACTGGCCTTCCCCGTCCACCTCGTCGGACGGAATCCGGACCGCGCTCGGTTATGCCGGGCTTTCCAGCGGGCTCGGCGACGACTGGTTGCGGGTCGGCGGGGTGAAGTTGTTCGCCGACGGGGTGCCCGGCAACCGCACGGCGTGGCTGAACCAGCCGTATCCGGAAGGCGGTTCCGGCGGGCTGGTCACCGCGGGCGCCACCGAGGAAGCGCGGTACGCCGAACTGCTGGACATCATCGACCAGGTGCACCGCCACCGGCTCCAGATCCAGATCCACGTCACCGGCGACCGGGCCGCGGACGCCGCGATCGACGGAATCGTCCGCGCTCAGCGAGCCGATCCGTGGCCGCGGGCGCGGCACGCGCTGATCCACGGCACGCTGCTGTCCGAGGAGTCCCTGCCCCGGCTCGCCGAATACGGCATCGGAGTGATCACCAGCTCGCTGATGAAGACCTACACCCGCGCCTCGATGGAGCCGGTGATCGGCGCGGACCGGTGGGAGCGGACCTTTCCCGCGGCGGCGCTGCTCGCCGCGGGCGTGGCCGTGGCCGACAGTTCGGACGCGCCGTGCTTCTTCCCCGACTGGCGGCGCGGGCTCGCCACGTTCGCCGGTGCCGGATTCCCCGGGAGGAACGGGGAGACCGCCGTCCTCCCACCGGAACGCCGCCTCGGCCGGGAACAGGCGATCCGGCTCTGGACCGGCGCGGGCGCGTACTTCGAACACGCCGAGGACCGGAAAGGCGCCCTCCAGAGGGGGAAACTCGCCGATCTGGTGGTGCTGGCGCAGGATCCCCTCACCACCGATCCGGAATCCCTGCCCGGCCTCACCCC
This sequence comes from Amycolatopsis anabasis, assembly GCF_009765355.1. Taxonomy (GTDB): domain Bacteria; phylum Actinomycetota; class Actinomycetes; order Mycobacteriales; family Pseudonocardiaceae; genus Amycolatopsis; species Amycolatopsis anabasis. The sequence continues at coordinate 51,500 of NZ_VTHK01000002.1, forward strand.
GGTGCTGACCATGGTCGGTGGCCGCATCGTGTTCGACGCCGCCGCACCGGGGTGACCGGGGTCGTGAGCACCGGGTTCCCTCAGACGACACCGGCCGCGATCAGTTGTTGCCAGATCTGGCTTTGGTCGACGACCTCGACGCCGAGCTTCTCGGCCTTGGTGAGCTTGCTTTCGCCGACCCCGGCGCCGGTGATGAGCAGGTCGGTGTTGGCCGAGACGGACGAGGCGATGGCCGCGCCCGCCTTCTCGCACAGCCGTTGGAAGGCCGGGCGGGCGACTTTCTCGCCCGAGCGCGGGTCGTTGATCGCGCCGGTGATCACCACCGTCTTCCCGGCCAGGGGCGCGCCGGCCGCGACGACCGGCGGGAGGTCCTCGTCGCGCACCTCCAGCGAGACACCGGCTTCCCGCAACCGCTGGAGTTCGGGCCGCAGCCGGGTGAGGTGCTCGATCAGGGAGGCGGCGACCTTCGGCCCGATGTCCTCCACCGCCACGAGGCCGTCGACGCCCGCGTCGGCGACCTCTTCCAGCGAGCCGAATCCCGCGCGGCACAGCCGGGCGGCGGTGCCGTCGGAGGCCATCGGGATCGCGAGCCCGATCAGCGCCCGGCGCAGGCCGACCCGGCGGCTCGCGTCGATCGACTCGATCATGCGCGCGGCCGAGACCTCGCCGATGCGCTCGAACTCCAGCAACCGCTCCTTGGTCAGTTGGTAGAAGTCCGACGGGCGCTCCAGGATCCCCGCCTCGGCCAGCCGTTCGATCCACACCTGCCCGATGGCCTCGATGTCCGCCGCGGCCCGCGACGCCCAGTGGATCAACCGCCGCACGGTCTGCGCGGGGCAGGCGAGGTTGGTGCAGAACAGTTCGCGGCTGTTGCCCTGCTCGGTCAGCGGCTGCTCGCACGACGGACACGTCGCGGGCGGCACGATCTCCCGCTCCGCGCCGGTGCGCTTCGACGCGTCGAGCACACCGGCGACGAACGGGATCACGTCCCCGGCGCGGCGCACCAGCACCGTGTCACCGATCCGGACATCGCGGGCGCGGATCACCTCCTGGTTGGCCAGCGTCGCCCGGGTGACCGTCGTCCCGCCCACGAACACCGGCTCCAACCAGGCCACCGGGGCGATCTTGCCCGTCTTGCCGACATCCCAGACCACATCGGACAGCACCGTGGTCTTCTCCTCGGCGGCGAACTTGTACGCCAGCGCGCCGCGGGGTGAACTCGACCGGGTCCCGGCCGCGGCATAGGCGTCCCGGTCGGCCAGCCGCAGCACGGCGCCGTCCAGGTCGTAGTCCAGATCGTTGCGCTGCCGCTCGATCGTCGCGATCACCTGCTGCGCCGCCTCCGCGTCGGCGCAGCGCCGCATGTCCGCGGCGGTGAACCCGAGCGTCCGCAGCGCGCTCTCCAGATCGGCCTCCGCGTTGTCGGGATCGGTGTCCAGATCGAAGGCGAAGAACCGCAGGCGCCGCTCGGCGACGGTGGCCGGGTCCTTGGCCCGCAGCGTGCCGGCGGCGGCGTTGCGCGGGTTGATCAGCGGCTTGTCCGGATGTCGCTCGTTGTAGGAGGCGAAGGTGGAACGCAACATCACCGCCTCACCCCGCACCTCCACCCGCCCCGGCGCGCCGACCCGCTCCGGCACCCCGTCGGTCAGCGCCCGCACCAGCACGGTCACGTCGTCGCCGGTCGTCCCGTCCCCTCGGGTGACCGCTCGCGCCAGCCGCCCGTTCTCGTAGACCAGGGCCAGCGACAAGCCGTCCAGCTTCGGCATCACCACCACCGGCTGGCCGGGGAAGCGGTCGAAGAACGCCGCGACCTGCTCGGGCCGGGTCGCCTTCTCCAGCGACAGCATCGGGCGCGAGTGCCGGATCGGCGCGTGCAGCACCGCCGGCGCGCCCACCTGCTCCAGCGGATTCGGCTCCGGCGCCAGCCCCGGGTTCGCCTCGACCAGCCCGCGCAGCTCGTCCTCGATCGCGTCGTACTCGGCGTCCGCCACCAGCGGCGAGCCCCGGTAGTAGGCGTCCCGCAGCACCACCACCCGGTCGGCGAGCTCCTGAATGCGTTCCCCTGCGTCCACGGCACAGGACGCTACCCACGCCCACCGACAAAACGCCACGTGGCGCGGCGGGACCGGTCAGGTGGTGGAGCCGAGGATGGGTTCGGATTCGCGGATTCCCTGGTCGCTCGGGCGGTGCCCGGACAGTGCCCGCTCCGCCTGGCGGGCCCGCAGTTCGAGGTGCGCCTTGGCGGGTTCGGCGTAGCCGTAGCGTTCGCGCGCCTGAGCCGGGGTACGGGTTTCCGGCCGCTTCGGCGGCACGCCGAGCAGGACCGGCGCCACGACCGACACCGTGCTCGGCGAGAGGAAGCCGAGCATGAGCAGTTCGGCGCGCCTGCTGAGGTGGGCCGCGGCGAAGGTGATCCGCGCCAGCGGCCGCACCAGGGCGTCCAGGACGCGCGACTGCCGCAACCCGGACATCTCCCGCATCCACCGCGGCATCGTGGCCAGGGTCGCCTTGCGCAGCGCGAACGCGATCAGTTTCGCCGCCGGTCGCAGCACCGCGGGCAACGGCGGAAGCATGACCTCGGCCCGCAGGAGGTGGTTCATCGTGTCCTTGGCGACCTGGGAGCCGACCAACCGGGGGCGCATGCGTTCGAAGTAGGCCCGCACGCCTTCCCTGGTGCGCGGCACGTCGGCGGGGTCGCAGGTCTGCAGTTCGGCCGCGACGGCGCACTCCCGCCAGTAGCGTTCCTCGTCCTCGGCGGACAGCTTGCCCGGCCCGTACCGCTCGTAGGCGTACAGGATCGAATGCCAGGCGGTCAGGTGGATCCACAGCTGCGAGTCCGGATCGTTGGCGTCGTAGCGCCGGCCGCTGAGGGGTTCGGTGCCGACGGCCTTGGAGTGCACCTTGACCAGCACGTCGGCGGCCTTGGCGGTCGAGCGGCTGTCCCCGAAGGCCACCAGGGCGAAGTAGCGCAGGGTGCGGTCGTAGCGAGTGCGGGGCCGGTCCCAGATCGCGCGGGTGGCGTCCACCGAGGCGACCAGGAACGGATCGAGTTCCTCGACGACCACCGCGCGCTGGAAACCGACCGTCAGCGACGTCGGGTAGCTCCACACGCGCCAGGTGACCGAATCCGGGCCGAAGAACCCGTAGTCCTCCGCGGGCTCGATCGACTTCCGTCGCGGCAGCGACACGGGCACGGCCATGGCCTCACTCCTCACGAGCCAATTCCTACCGACAGGTAGGAACGGTAGCAAGGCGATGATCCTACTGTCTAGTAGGAAAAGCTGGCCGGGCCGTCGCCCGAGCCCGCTTCACGACGGACGGCGGGGTTGTTCACCGAGTTCGCCGCGTAGCCGGGTGAGGAGTTCCGTGGTGGTCTTGGCGGTTTCCGACGTCCTGGCCGCGATGGTGTGCGCCAGCATGTCGGTGACGATCGACGCGGTGAGCGTCTCGCCGGTGAACCCGGTCGGCGAATCCGGCGCCGGGACCACGACCCGCACCCGCGCCGCGAGGTCGGTGGACAGCTTGCTGGTCACCAGCACGACATCGGCGCCGGTGCGCCGGGCGTGGGACAGGACCGTCTCGACGTCGCGGTTGTGCCGGGCGGGTACGTAGACCACGATCGCGTCCGCCGAGGTCAGGGGGAGGAGCGCGTCGGCGAGGCGGAAGCCGGTGTCGGGGCAGTGCCGGGTCACCAGGCCGCGCCGGGCGAGGCGGAACGCGGCGTACTCGGCGCAGACCGAGGACAGGCCCAGACCCCAGGTGAAGACCAGGCGGGCTTCGAGGAGCGTGTCGGCGGCGGCCTCGATGTCGGCGGGGTCGAGGTGTCGGTGCAGTTCCTGCAGCCGTTCGACGCCGTCGCCGACCACGCGGTCGATCGGCCGCGAGCCGATCTTCTCCAGCGTGGTGGTGAGCCGGGTGGTCGGTTCCGTGCGGGCCGTCAGGGTCTGGCCCAGGTGCCGTTTGAGTTCGGGCAGGCCCGAGTAGCCCAGCGCCTTCGCGGTCCGGACCACGGTCGCGTCGCTGGTTCCCGCGGCGCTGCCCAGATCGCCCGCCGAGGTGAACAGCACTTCGGTCGGGTTGGCCAGCAGGAACTGCGCGACCTGCCGTTCGGCCGGTTTGAGGTCGTCCAGCCGGGCCCGCACGTAGTCGTCGAAGTTGTCGCCGTCGTACGAAGTAGTAGCCATGACACCCTTGACGTCGTCGTAGTTGTTACTACAAACTGCACGAAGTTTACCCAGTTCGAGCAGTGGGGCGTAGTGAACACTACACGTGAGCTCGGTGAGGAGACCACATGGACACCGATCGGCCCTTGGTGAAGATCCGGGGCGTCCGGAAGTCGTTCGGCGCGGCGCGGGTGCTCACCGACATCGACCTCGAGGTGCGCCGGGGCGAAGTCGTCGTGATCATCGGCCCCTCCGGCTCCGGCAAGTCGACGCTGTGCCGCTGCATCAACCGGCTGGAGACCGCCGACGAGGGCACCGTCGAGATCGACGGAACGGCGCTTCCCGAAGAGGGGAAGGAACTGGCGCGGCTGCGGGCCGAGGTCGGCATGGTCTTCCAGTCCTTCAACCTCTTCGCGCACAAGACCGTCCGCGAGAACGTGATGCTCGGCCCGATCCGGGTTCGCGGGCTCAGCCGGGGCGACGCGCGCGACCGGGCCGACAAGCTGCTCACCAGGGTCGGCGTCGCCGAGCACGGCGACAAGTTCCCCGCGCAGCTGTCCGGCGGCCAGCAGCAGCGGGTGGCGATCGCCCGCGCGCTCGCGATGGAACCCGCGGTGCTGCTCTTCGACGAACCGACCAGCGCGCTGGACCCCGAGATGATCCACGAGGTCCTCGACGTGATGACCGGGCTCGCCGCCGACGGGATGACCATGATCGTCGTAACGCACGAGATGGGCTTCGCCCGCAAAGCCGCCGACCGGGTCGTGTTCATGTCCGAGGGCCGCATCGCCGAGTCCGCGGATCCCGAAACGTTCTTCGCCAGCCCCCGAACCGCACGCGCCCGGGACTTCCTTTCCCGGGTGCTGAGCCACTGAGCGGGGACGGAGATGACCGAAGGCACCCATGCCCGGCGCGCGGTGCTGCTCGCCGCCGGGGCGATTCCGCTGCTGGCCGCCTGCGGTGGCCGCGCCGCCGGGCGCACCACCGGCAACAGCGCCTACACCACGATCGACCAGGCCGACGCCGTCGACCACGGCCCGATCGGGGCCGGCCTGCCGGACACGCCCACCCTGCGCCGGATCCGCGACCGCGGTGTCCTGCTGCAGTCGGGATCCGTGACCATGCCCGGCTTCGGGCTGATGAACCCGGGCACCGGCAAGATCACCGGATTCGACGCCGGGATCGCCCAGCTGCTGGCGAAGTACCTGCTCGGCAAGCCGGAGGTGGACACCATCACCGGGGGCGCGGACACCCGGGAAGCCATCCTGCAGAACCATTCGGTCGACGTCGCGGTGAGCACCTACACGATCAAGAAGAGCCGGGCGCGGCTGGTGAACTTCGCCGGTCCGTACTACCTCGCGCGCTCCGGCGTGCTGGTCGCCGCGAACGGCCCGCACGTCACGTCGCTGAACGAACTGGCCGGGCGCGACGTCGCCGTGCAACCGGGTGCGGCCGAAGAGGCGCTGCACGCGGGATGCCCGGCGGCGCGTCCGGTGGTGTTCGAGGAAAGCAGCCAGTGCGCCGCCGCGGTCCGGCAGGGACGGGTGCAGGCTTGGTCGGCGAACACCGCGATCCTGCTCGGCAAGGCCGCCGTCGACGGGCGGCTGCGGATGACCCCGGTGACCTTCGGCAGCAGCCCGTTCGGCATCGGGATGCCCAAGGACGATCCGGAGTTCAAGCGGATCGTGGTCGGCTTCCTGGACCGGATCGTGGCCGACGGCACCTGGCGGCGGCTGTGGGAGCAGACCGTCGGCGTCCTCATCCGCACCCCGGCGCCCGAGCCGCCGCAAATCGGGTCCGTCCCCGGTTCCTGACAGAGGAGTGTCATGTCGGTGCTTTTCGACCACGGCGGGGAAATCCTCGACGGCTTCTACACCACGCTGCTGCTGACGGTGTGCGCGTACCCGCTGGCGCTCGTCCTCGGTTCGGCCCTGGCGATCTGCCGGATCAGCCCGGTTCGGCCGCTGCGGATCGTGGGCGGGCTCTATGTCGACATCGTGCGCAACTCGCCGCTGCTGCTGATCGTCGTCCTGATCATCTTCGGGCTGCCGGACGCGGGGCTGCTCATCCCGCTGTTCTGGTGCCTGGTGCTGGGGCTCGGGATCTACTTCGGCGCGTACGTCTGCGAAACGGTCCGCGCCGGTATTCGCGCGGTGGACCGGGGGCAGGTGGAGGCGGCGCGCGCGATCGGGCTGCCCTTCCGCCGGGTCGTCACCGATGTCCTGCTGCCGCAGGCGTTCCGGGCGATGGTGCAGCCGCTCGGCACGATCCTGATCAACACCGCGCTCGGCTCGGCGCTCGGGGCGGCGGTCGGCGTCGCCGAGCTGACGCTGGAAACCCGGTCGTTCAACCTGGACACCGCGGAGCCGATCCTCGCGTTCGTGGTCGCCGCGTGCGGATATCTGGCCATCAACCTGGTCGTCAGCCTCGCCATCCGGCTGATCGAGCGAAGGGCGCGGGTGCTGCGATGAACGAGGACGTCCTGTTCGATTCCCTCGGCCCGAAGGCGAAGGCGCGCCTGCGCACGGTTTCGGTGCTCTGCGGGCTGGCGCTGCTCGGCGTCGTGGCGGCGTTGCTGCTCCAGCTCGGCCACTCCGGCCAGCTCGACCCGGACCGCTGGGCGGTCCTCGCCGACGGCGCCATGCTGCGCTTCCTGCTGCAGGGCTTGTGGATGACGCTCGTGGTCGGCCTGGTTTCGACGGCGCTGTCGGTGTCCCTGGGGGTCCTGCTCGCCCTGGGCAGGCTCAGCAGGACCCGCTGGCTCAGCCTGCCCTCGGCCGCGGTGATCGAGTTCTTCCGCGCGATGCCGCTGCTGCTGATCCTGTTCTTCTTCATGTTCGGGCTGCCGATGCTCGGGGTGCGCCTGCCGCTGTTCTGGCAACTCGTGCTGGCGATCGTCGCGCACGCCGGCGCGATCTTCGCCGAGATCGTCCGCGCCGGGATCCTCGCGATCGGGCGCGGGCAGAGCGAGGCGGGCAAGGCGATCGGCCTGCGCCACTGGGAGGTGATGGCGTTCATCGTGCTCCCGCAGGCGGCCCGGGCGCTGACCCCGGCGCTGGTGAGCCAGACGGTGCGGGTGATCAAGGAATCCAGCCTCGGCTACGTCGTCGGCCTCGCCGAACTGCTCAACAACGGCAAGGTGCTCGGCGAGTTCAGCGGGAACTTCATCCAGGCGTACGCCGGTGTCGGCGTGCTCTACATCGTTGTCAACATCGCCCTTTCCCGGCTGGCCGAGCGGCTCGCCGACCGCAAGGGCTCCGGCAAATCCCGTGTACAGGAGCGTTCGTGACCTCTGCCCACCACCCGTTCACCGTCGCCGCCCCCTCCGAGGCCGGGGTGGACGCCCATGTCGTCCAGCGGTTCGTGAGCACGCTGCGGGAGCGGGAGATCTCGCTGGACAGCCTGCTGATCTACCGCGGCGGGCGGCTGGTGCTCGATCAGTACTGGTGGCCGTACCGGGCCGACCGGCCGCATATGATGCATTCGGCGACGAAGTCGTTCGTCGGCACCGCCGCCGGATTCGCGCTCGCGGAGAACCTGATCCGGCTCGACGACACGGTGGCGTCGTTCTTCCCGGAGCAGGTGCCCGCGAACGCGTCGGCGAACCTGCGGGCGATGACGGTCGAGGATCTGCTCACCATGCGCACCGGGCACCGCGTCGGACTGTCCGGCAAGACGTGGCGGCTGCTCACCACGAGCTGGGTCGAGGAGTTCCTGCGCGCGGAGGTGGAGTTCCCGCCCGGCAAGGCGTTCACGTATTCCAGCGCGAGTTCGCACATCCTCTCGGCGATCGTGCAGCGCGCGGCCGGGGTGACCGTCTTCGAGTACCTCCGGCCGCGGCTGTTCGAACCGCTCGGGTTCTCCGGGCACAGCTGGGACACCGATCCGGAGGGGATCTGTTCGGGCGGCAACGGGTTGAGCCTGCGCAGTGTCGACTTCCTCAAGTGGGGCGTGCTGCACCTGCACGACGGCATCTGGTGCGGGCGGCGGGTCCTGCCGGACGGCTGGGTGCGCGCGGCCACCGGCTGGCACGTCGAAAACGCCCACGCCGGCGCCTGGAACGGCGCGGAATTCGTCCCGCGGGATCCGGGCGAGTCCGAGGAACGCGCCGAGGGATACGGCTACCAGATCTGGCTGGACGTCGACGGGGCGTACCGCGCGTCCGGAATGTTCGGCCAGGACGTGTTCGTGCTGCCGCACCACGACGCGGTCGTCGCCACCACCGGCAGCATCCGGCACGGCAGGCACCGGTTGCTTTCCGGGCTGCTGCACGACGAACTCGTCCCGGCGTTCTCCGGGACGCCGTCGGTGGCCGGGGACGAGCGGCTGGCGGCCGCCTTGGCGGGCACCGGGGACGCGCCGGAGCTGTCCTCGGTGCCCGCGGCGGTGGACGTCGACGGGAAGCGGTTCCGGTGCGCCGCCAACCCCGACGGCGTCGAGGCGATCTCGTTCCGGCGGGAGGCCGACGAACTGGTCGTCACGCTCGAAGACGCCCGGGGCGCGCACGGCGTCCGGTGCGGGCTGGCCGCCTGGGCCGAATCGAGCACCGGCGTCACCGGCTGGCAGTTGCACCACTCGTACCAGCCGGAGTCGATGCGGGTCCTCGCCGGCGCCCGCTGGACCGCCCCGGACGTGCTGACACTCGACTGGTACTTCGCCGAATCGCCGTTCCACGACACCGTGACCGTCGAGTTCACCAGCGGGGACGAACTGCGCTGGCACCGGCGCACCAACGTCAACAGCGGCGACACCGAACGCCCGGTCATCACCGCCCGCGCGGGCTGATTCAGCGATCGGGCCTGGTCGCGCGCACCCACTGGAAGGTCACCGGGCCCTCGGGTTCTCCGCGCCGCAGTTCGCCGCTACTCCAAGTCAGCGCGCCCCATGACCTGAAAGCGTGACCCGGGTTCGCGGAAAGTCATGCCGTCGAATGGCTTGCTTGATCATTTACTGGGCCATCCAGGTTAGCTCGAACACAAAAGAGTCGGCCCGCCTTTCACAATTCAGAAGATCAATTTCCGGCGTTCCGAGTTCACGTTCCGGAAATTCGACCTCTTTGGGGTGATGGGCATGGAAGGCGGTTCGGCGTCTGCGCTAACGTATGCGCGGCACTGACCCGTTGCGAACAGGAGACCCACTTCAGAAGCTGACCTGCGTACAGTTTCCGGATCAAGGAATCCGAGTTCACCGTGGATTTGCTGTCGAATCCGCCATGCCTGACGGGGCATCGCGTTATGTGTTGATCAGGTAAATCAAAGAAGGAGAAACCCGTGGTCAAAAACGTGCTGGTTGTCGGCGCGGCGACGGCTGGAATGCTGTTCATGGGGGCGCCGGCATTCGCCGAGCCCGGCCCGCCTGTCGATGGCCAATTGCTCAGCCAACCCCTCGTTTCCAACGTCAACGTCCTGAACAACAACATCGTTCCCGCCGGGAACCTCAACGGTGGTAGTGGCAACAACGCAGGTCAGAACAACACCGGCGGCAACGGCAACAACCTCGGCTCGGCCAACAACGGCGGCAACGGGAACAGCAACGGCGGCAGCCAGAACGCCGTCGGCAGCGGCAACTCCGGGGGCGCCGGTCGTCAGGTCGTGCTGGCCGATGAGGGCGGCCCGGGTAACACCAACGGTGGCAGTGGGAACAATGCCGGTCAGGGCAACATCGGTGGTAACGGCAACAATATCGGGAACAACAACAACGGTGGCAACGGGAACAGCAACGGTGGCAGCGGGAACATCGTCGGCACGGGTAACGTCCACCCCGGCGGGTTCCACGTCGTTCCGCCGCTGCTGATCGGCGGCCGCCAGGTCGCGCTGACGGTCAGCGGCGGACCGGGAAACCTCAACAGTGGCAGTGGGAACAATGCCGGTCAGGGCAACATCGGTGGCAATGGCAACAATATCGGGAACAACAACAACGGTGGCAACGGGAACAGCAACGGTGGCAACGGCAACACCGTCGGCACCGGAAACCACGGCTAGGCCAAGGGGCTAGGGAACCCAGGGGTGGCGGAAGGGCTGACCTTCCGCCACCCCTGGTCGCCGTGTCCCGGAAAAGCGCCTACTAGCCTGCTGGCTGATCGTTCCGCCCGATCCCGATCCGCTGGAGGCCACCTTGACCACCCCGACCGCGGTCATCACCGGCGCGGCGAGCGGGATCGGGCGTGCGCTGGCCGAGGCGCTCCACGCGAAGGGAACTCGCCTGGTCCTGGCCGACGTCGACGCCGACGCCCTTTCCGCGACGGCGACGAGGCTCGGCGCGACCGGTGTGGTGACCGATGTCGCCGATCCGGACGCGATGACCGCGCTCGCCGAGCAGGCTCCGCGGGCGCGGTTGATCTGCCTGAACGCCGGGATCGTGGGCCGGTCGCTGGGCGCGCCGTGGGAGGTGCCGCCCGGCGACTGGGACCGCGTGTTCGGCGTGAACGTCGGCGGGGTCGTCAACGGCCTTCGCGCCTTCGTGCCGAAGCTGCTCGCCACCGGCGAGCCCGCTCACGTGCTGATCACCGCGTCACTCGCCGGCCTCGCGGTCTTTCCCGGAGGCGGCGCGTACGGCCCGTCGAAACACGCGGTGACCGCCGTCGCGCAGCACGCGGCGATGGCCCTGGCCGGGACCCCGGTGCGGGTCAGCATGATCTGCCCGGCGCTGGTCGCCACCGGTATGTCCGCCGAGGGAGTGGAGCCGGGCGTGGTCGCGGAGAACGCGTTGCGGGCCGTCGACGACGGCGTCTTCGCCGTCCTCCCGGCCGAATGGGAGGACGCGGTCATCGCGCAGGCGGAGCGGATCGTGTCCGGGCAGCAGCCCGTCCCGCCCGTTCCGCGGCAGGACTGAGGCGCCACCGCACCGGGCGCTCGACGTCGGCGCGGGTGCTCGTTCCGACGATCTCACCGGCGTTGTCGACGTCGACGGCGGCGGTTTCGGTGCCCTCGGGGAGCGGGCCGAGGTCGATCATCGTGCCGCGTCGCCACAGGAACGGGTGCGGTTCCCTGGCGGCGGTTCCGGCCGGGGTCCGCAGGGTACCGGCGATCTGACCGAAGTCGTTGATCGCGCTGACCGAAACGTCGGTGACGGTGAGTCTGTCCGAGTTCGGCAGCAGGGCGCACCCGCCGGTGTCGCAGCGCACGGCGGCTTCCGCTCCCTGGTCCGGGTCCAGCTCGCGATTGCTGACCGCGCGCGGAACGGCCCCCGCGCCGAGGTCGAGAACGCGGCCGGAATCCCAGACCACGCCGTGCCCGCCGCTGAGCCCGATCACCCGGCCGTCCTCGGCGATGGCGGTCACCGCCGCGGTTCCGGCGCCGGGCGAAGCGCCCAGATCTTCGGGATCGACCCGCCCCGACGCGGCCCCGGCGGACGTCGCCGGGACGATCCCGGCCACGAGCATGCCGAATACCAGCACCCGCCACTTCCGGACCGCCGCCATAGCGGAGAATAGTGCCCGCGCGGCCGCGAATCCGGCAAGCCGAGCGGTGGCGAAAGGGGACCGGATCGGTGAATACTGTCACCCCGGGAAATGTTCCCCGGCGGAGTCCTCGCAATTCGCTGACAACTATCGCGTTCAGCCCGCCATCGGCACGGCGGTCCCGGGAAAACGGCGTTCGGCGCAGGGTGTGCCGCCACCGGCTCGCCGATCACCGCGAACCGGCCGCCGGTGGCCGACGTGCAGGTTGAGGTACCTTTTGTCATGCCGGGCAGCCTCCCTGCCGCGGGAAGGCTCACCTTCCTGCCAGGCCCCGGCCGGGCCGCGAATTTATCATCCCGGTCAGCTTCTATTTCGTAGAATCGGGCCGAATATGATAATTCGTCGCCGATCTCGAAAATAATGTTCGGGAGCCTTGAAGGTTGGGTAATCGCACACTAATCTCCAGCTCGGGGTTGCCTCGCGGATCAGCCCCAGTTGTTTGTCTGTGTTCTCATTCAATGAGGAAAGGAACTGCTAATGACGGCAACTATGGTGCGCCCTGCCCGCAGGTGGGCGGCCGGAACCGGGGTTGTGGCCGCGATCGTCGCGGTCGTAGTGGGCGTGTTCGGTGCCGGTATGGCTCAGGCGGCGGACAAGGAGCTGACCTGGAAGGGCGCCTTCCCGATCATCGGTGAGCAGACCGTGAAATCGGTGATCCACGCCGAGATTCCGGCCTCGGTCAAGGCGGGCGAGAAGGTTTCGGTGCCGTTCTCCATCGATGTGGACGCCGGTCAGGCAGCCGGTGACGGCCTGCGGCTGGTGGGTATCAAGAAGCTGTCCGGCGCGATCAAGTCCTCGGTGACGCTCAAGGTCAGCAGCGGCCAGTCCGTTCCGCTGCCCATCGAGGTGCCGATTCCGGACACGGAGGTGCCCGCGGAGGGTGCGTTGACCTTCAAGGCCGAAGGCACCGTCGAGTTCACGATCCCGCAGGGGACTCCGGCCGGCGAGGCGACCACCTCGGTCGACCCGAAGGCCACCTCGCACATCAAGACCGACGCCACGGACCCCAGCCTCGCGGAGTTCGACGTGGAGCTGGCCCTGGACCCGCCGGATCAGGACACCGTTCTGGGCAAAACCCAGGTCGGCTGATCGGCACCGCACCACCGGATTTTGGGACGTCCCCGATCGGGGCGTCCCAAAACCCGTTCCGGCCCGGGTTAGGGTGGGCCGATGACGCCTGCGGCTCTGCGGAAGACATGCCTGGGTTTTCCCGGCGCGCGTGAGGAGTTTCCCTTCGGGGAGGAGACCAGCGTGTTCAAGGTCGCCGGGAAGATGTTCGCGCTCAGCGCATTGGGGGCCCGGCCGCTGCGGGTGAGTGTCAAATGCGACCCCGATCTCGCGATTCAGTTGCGTTTGGACCATGCCGCGATCACCGCGGGCTACCACCTGAACAAGAAGCACTGGAACACCGTCGTGCTGGACGGTTCGGTGCCGGACCAGCTCGTGCGCGAGATGATCGAGGACTCCTACGACCTCGTCGTCGCCGGGCTTTCCCGTCGGCAGCAAGAGAAGCTGAAGTGGGTGGCGCTCAGCCAGGAGTCGTAGCGGCGCCGAAGGTGGTGTGCGCGCGCCGAGCCTGCTGTAATGGCTGGGTGCAGTTCAACCCTTACGGCGGCGTGGCGGCGCAACTCGCCGCCACCGTCGTGAACGCCGGGCCGGATGCGACCTCGGAGACCTTCGAGGACATCATCAAGGCCTACGACTACCGGCCCGCCTGCCGCGTGAACGCCGAGGAGGCGCGGGAACTGGTCCGCTGGGCCGCCCGCCTGCGCCCGGTCTTCCACGAACCGGTCCTCGAGGAGCGGGTGCGGCTGCTCAACGAGCTGCTCGCGATCGTCGCCGCCCGGCCCTACATCACCCAGCACGACGGCCGGCCGCCGCATTTCCACTACGCGGCGAGCGACGCGCCGATCGTCCACCGCATCAAGGCCTACACCACGGGCGGGCTGGCCCACGCGCTCTGCGAAGACCCGCGCCGGATCGGCGCCTGCGGCCGCGCGGGCTGCGATCTCGTGTTCGTGGACACCTCGCGCAACGGGCGCAGGCGGTTCTGTTCCACGCAGTGCGCGAACCGCGCCCATGTGGCCGACCACCGCAGGCGGCAGAAGGAACGCGGCTGACCGCACGACGAAGCCGCCGAGCAGGTTGAGGGCGGAGGTCACGTGGTGGTCGAAGACGAGGAGGGCGACCACCAGGGCGAGCGCCCAGAGTCCGATGATCCGCGGCCTCGGCCAGTGCCGGATGGCGGCGAACAGCGCGACCGAGATGAGCGCGAAGGTGATGGTTTCCAAGGAAGTTTCCTCCGCTCCGGCCGATACGCGAACTTCGTGCGGAATTCGATCGTACGGAAGGCGGAAGAATGCGCCATTCGAAACATTTGCCCGGACCGGCCTGGCACAGACGGACCAGGCGTTTTTGCTACCTGATCGAATGAGGCGGTTTTCGCTGGCGCGTTCCGGTTGAGGCCTGGTCTACTCGATGGCGTGGAGCAGTGGAGCCGCGACAAGACAATGCGCTCGACGCACGGGGTGAATTGTACCGGTTCGTGCCGGACGAAGACTTCCGCGCAGGACGGGATCTGCACCGTTTACCGCGACTGGGAACCGCGGTGAGCACTCGTGGCCTGGCCAGGCTGCACCTGAACAACCTCCAGCGGCGGTACCATCCGAAGCTCGTCGCGGTCGGGTACTCCGCGATCAATTCGTTCCTCTCGATCGCGCTGATCGCGGTCGCCGCGATGCTTACCCACCAGCCGCTGGTGTTCCCCTCCCTCGGCCCGACCGCCTTCCTGCTGTTCTCGACACCCCTGGTCCCCGCGGCCAGCCCGCGGAACACCGTGCTGGGGCACCTGGTCGGCATCGGAGCGGGCGCGCTCGGGCTCGCGGTCACCGGGCTGCTGACCACCCCGCCCCACCTCGACGACGTGACCGTGCCCCGGGTGGGCTCGGCCGCCATCGCCCTCGGGCTGACGTGCGGGCTCATGCCCCTGCTCCGGGTCAGCCATCCACCCGCCGCCGCGACCACGCTGATCATCGCGCTCGGGCTGCTGCGCACCCCGCACCAGCTCGTCGTCATGTTCCTCGGCGTCCTGCTGATCACCGCGCAGGGCCTCCTGATCAACCGGCTCGCCGGGATCGACTATCCTTTGTGGACGCCGAAGTCCGCCGGGAAGTAGGCCCAGCCTCGGCTCCCGTGCGGATGCACGGACCGGTGCTCGGGAGGTCCCCACATGGTGCCCGATCGGCTGATTGCCCGGCGTGTCGGTGTCGCTACGGTGGAAGGGCGGGGGTTGCCGCAGGAAGGCGTGGCCTCGCTACAGCGGGGTCGGCACGCTGCCCGCGACCCGCGGGCTTACCGCCTAACCGAGGCCGTACCCGGACCAGTCGCTCAGCTGTACCACGCGGTCTCATCCAGGCCACACACCCGGTGGCCGCGGCCAACCGCCCGCCCTTTCTTCCCTTTGTTACTCCGGGTTTCCCGAACGTCGCCGGGAGCCCGCGAAACGAGCAACCAGCTCAGTCGGTTTCGCGCCGCGCCCGCCGGGTGATGCGGCGGCGTTCGAGGACGTAGCCGAGCGCGGTGACCGCCAGGGCGGGCAGCGCGATCTTGGCCTGCGGGAACTTCGCGGTGTTCGGCGGATCGGTGGCCTCGGCGCCCGGGTAGGCGAGCGCGGAAATCTGGGTCACCCAGTACAGGGACGCCAGAACGGCGGCGGTGTCCAGGCTGGTCCGGGCCGAACCGGGTGCGCGCCAGAGCTGGTAGAGGCTGGCGAGCCCGAGGGACAGCCCCATGCTCATGGTCTGCCCGTTGTGAAACTTGGCGTGCGGCGGCCAGTTCGGGTTGAACACGTGCGTTTCGTTCCAATCGGCCCGGTAGGGGCCGACGGCGGTGGCCAGCGAGGTCAGCGAAATCAACACCCGTCCGAATCCGCGGCCGCGCACCAGTGCTTTCCGCATTGCCGTTCCTTTCCCGAGGAGTTCGCCGCCAGTATCCAACCTCCAGAATGGTCGAGGTCAAGGACATTCGCGTCGCGCAGGTCTAGGGTCGAGGTCATGATCGATGACGCGTTGAGCCTGGAATGGCTGGGCTGCACGACCTACCGGATCCGGATCGGCGGATTGACCCTGCTGCTCGACACGTTCGTCGACCGGCCCGCGTCCGCACCCCAGGTGGGGGTGAGCGCGGCGGACCTTTCCGCCGATTTCGCGTTCATCAGTCATGCGCACATCGACCACATCCTCGGCGCCGATGTCGTCGCCAAGAACGGCGGCGCCACCATCGTCGGTTCGTACGAGAGCATCCGGCTGATGCGGGAGGCCGGGGTGCCCGAGGCCCAGGTGCTGCCGGTGTCCGGCGGGGAAACCGTGGACTGCGGGCACGACGTGCGGGTGCGGGTTTACCCCAGCCTGCACTCGTGCTTGTTCACCCCGCGGCGCTGGGACTCCGGCGCGGAATGCCTCGGTGATCTCGGCGTGAGCCACCAGGAGCGGCTCGCCCGGGTGCTGAATTCCGAGCTGTTCGGAAGCCCCGACACGCCTCCGGAAATCCTCGTGTACTACCGCGGGCTGACGAGCCCGTACTCGTCCTTCGACGGCGGGCAGCTGATGTACCTCGTGGAAACTCCGCGCGGCTCGATCCTGTGGAGCGCCAGCGCCGGCTGCTGGAGCCCGATCCTGCGCGGACTGCGGCCCGACGTCGCGGTGCTCGCCGCCGCCGGGCGGCCCAACCTCGACGGCGAACCCTTCCAGGGCACCCTCGCGGAATTCCTCGTCCGCGAGATCGAGATGCTGCGGCCCGGCAGGACGATCTTCTGCCACCACGACGCGTTCCTCGCGCCGATGACACCCGCCACGGACACCACGGCCGCCGCCGAGGCCGTGCGGAACCGGTGCCCCTACACCGAACTCGTGGACCTGACCTACCTGAACCCGGTGCCCATCCTGGACTAGCGCCCCGAGTGGACCGCCTGCCGCGAGTTCTACGTTCGGGCACGCGAGTTGCACGTTCGGGACCGGGCACTTTGCGTTCGGGCAGTCGAGTGCGCGGTTCCCGCTCGCCCGGCGCCCGGGTGCGGAACTCGCCTACCGGAATGGGGAACTCGGTAGACCGGAACGGGGAACTCACCCGTCCGGAACGGGGGACTCGCGACAGCCGGGACCGTAGGATGAAGTATGGAGAACGAAGAGCTTCGGCGGCGATTCGCGGGGTTGACGACCGCCCATGTCGCGGATGCCTGCCTTCGTGCGCGGATTCCGGTGCGCTGTGCGCCCGCGCTCGTGCGTGCGATGGAGCCCGGTAGCCGCATAGTCGGGCGGGTGGTTCCCGCGCGGCATGCCGGTAGCGTCGACGTCTTCCTGGAAGCGCTCGACCGGGCCGTGCCCGGCGACGTGCTGGTGGTCGACAACGGCGGGCGGGCCGACGAAAGCTGCGTCGGCGATCTGGTGGCGCTCGAGGTGCGGACCGCCGGGCTCGCCGGAATCGTGATCTGGGGCCTGCATCGCGACACGGCTGATCTGCGGGCGATCGGGTTGCCGGTGTTCAGCACCGGGGCGATCCCCACCGGCCCGTTGCGCCTCGACGACCGCTCCCCGGACGCCCTGGTGTCCGCGCAGGTCGGCGCATGGACGGTGGGGCCCGAGGATCTGGTGCTGGGCGACGACGACGGCGTGCTGTTCGTACCGGCCGCGCACGCCGGGGAGCTTTTCCCGCTCGCGGAGGCGATCCGCGACACCGAGCGGCGCCAGGCCGAGCGGATCCGCGCGGGCACGTCCCTGCGCAGCCAGGTCGGGTTCGACACGTTCCTCGCCGAGCGCGCGCGGAACCCGGCCTTGACGTTCCGCGAACACCTGCGAGCCGTGGGCGGGGCCATCGAGGAATGACGTTCCTGCCCCGGCGCGGGTTCGCCCCCACGGTCGCCCTATATCGGGCAGGCTACGCTACGTCAACCAAAGATCCCCAGCCGGAAAACCGGGAGCGGAGCGAGTGACCAAACGTAACGACCCGCCGGTCGAACTGCCCGACAAATGGGCCCGGCAGCGCGTCACCGTCGTGGTGCCCTGCTACAACGAGGCGGAAACGCTCCCCGTTCTGGTCGAGCGGCTGCTCGCGCTGCCGTTGCCGGAACTGCGGATCCTGGTGGTCGACGACAATTCCCCGGACGGCACCGGCCAAGTCGCCGACGAGCTGGCCGCCACCGTCGAGCGAGTGTCGGTCGTGCACCGCGAGCGCAAGGAAGGGCTGGGGCGCGCGTATGTCGCCGGGTTCTCCGCCGCGCTGGAGACCAGCCCGGACTGGGTGGTGCAGATGGACGCGGACGGATCCCATCCGCCGGAGGCGATTCCCGGGCTGCTCGGCACCGCGCTCGCCGCACGCGCCGAGGTCGTGATCGGATCCCGTTACGTGCCGGGCGGGCGCGTCGACGAGGAATGGGGCACGAACCGGCGCTGGCTTTCGGCCTTCGCCGAATGGTACGTCGAACGGATTCTGGGTTTGGGGATCCGGGACGCGACCGCGGGTTTCAAGTGCTGGTCGGCCGAGACCTTGCGCAGGCTGGATCTCTCGCGCGTCGGCGCCGCCGGGTACGCGTTCCAGGTCGAGATGAACTACCTGGCCGTCCGGGAGAACTGCCGCATGGTCGAGGTCCCGATCTACTTCGCCGACCGGACGGTGGGCGAGTCGAAGATGAGTTTCCGGGTGAAACTGGAAAGCGCGGTGCAGCCGTGGAAACTGCGGCGACGGCACCGGAAGACCACAGTGGACTGACGTTAGGCCGGGGGAACCGGCCAGTGCGGTGCGCCGAGTTCGCGGGAGATGGTGCGCGCCGCGTCGCGCACGGCCCCGGCGACGGCGTCTCCGACCGGCCATTCGAGCATCGGGACGACCACGCCGACGGCCCCGGCGACGGTTCCGTAGCCGTCGAAGATCGGGGCGGCGAGGCCGCATTCGCCGATGACGGCTTCTTCTTGTTCACTCGCCAGCGCGTGTGAGCGCACCGCGTCGAGCTGGGCGCGGAACCGCGCGGGATCGGTCACCGTGTCCCGGGTCATGCTGCGCAGCGGCCCGTCCGGGTAGGACTCGGCGTGTTCGGGGGAGAAGGCCAGGATCGCCTTGCCGAGCGCGCTGGCGTGGGCGGGGATGACGATGCCGACCTCGGGCATCTGCCGGGACCCGTCCGGGCGCGGTTCGTGGTGGACGATCAGCACCTCCTCCGGGAGCAGCACCCCGGTGCGCACGGCGTACCCGGTGCCGCGGGCCAGTTCGCCGGCCCAGGTGATGGCCCGGGACCGGAGTTCGAGGGTGTCCAGGTAGACATTGCCCAGTTTGAGCGCGGCCGGGCCGAGCCGGTAGTGGCCGGAACCCTGGTCCTGCAGCACCATGCCGTGCACCTGCAGGGTTTTGATGATTCCGTGCACAGTGGACGGTGCGAGGTCCAGCCGGGTGGCGATCTCGGAGAGGGCGAGCCGACGCGCGGTCCGCAGCACGCCGAGGACCCGCATCGCCCGGTCGACGGACTGGATCATCGTGCGCCCCATCTCCTGTCCGTCATCCGCCCGCACTTTACAACAGCCGATCCTCATCCTAAGCTCGCAATCCATTCGATAATGTCGAATGAGTTGCGACGATCGCGCAAGGAGGCGCTGGATGTCGGTGCGGCAGTTGGTGAACGACCCGGCGGATTTCGTGCCGGAGGCCCTGCAGGGGTTGCAGCGGGCCCATCCCGGGCTGATTCGGTACCACGAAGATCCGGCCTACGTGGTGCGCGCCGGGGACTCGAGTGCCCCGAAGGTGGCCCTGGTGTCGGGCGGCGGCTCCGGGCACGAGCCGTTGCACACCGGTTTCGTCGGCGAGGGCATGCTGGACGCGGCCGTTCCGGGTGCGGTGTTCGCCAGCCCCACCGCGTTCCAGATCAGGGCGGCGATCGGCGCCGCGGACCGCGGGCGTGGCGTGCTGCTGATCGTCAAGAACTACACCGGTGACGTGCTGAACTTCCGGATCGCCGCCGAACTGGCCGCCGACGACGGCATCGAGGTGCGGTCCGTGCTGGTGGACGACGACCTCGCCACCGATGGGCAGGAGGAGGGCGGCCCCGGGCGGCGGGGTACGGCGGCCGTCGTCGCGGTGGAGAAGATCTGCGGCGCCGCCGCGGAACGGGGTGCGTCGCTGGCCGAACTCGAGGCGCTCGGCGCGCGGATCGCCCGGTCCGCGCGCACCATGGCGCTGGCCCTGGCCTCGTGCACGCAACCCGGGCAGCCGCGGCCGTCGTTCGACCTCCCGGACGGCGAGATCGAATTCGGGGTCGGCATCCACGGCGAGCACGGGGTGGGTCGCCGGCCCTTCGGCTCCGCGCGTGAACTCGTCGGCGAACTGACCCGGCCCCTCCTCGCGGCGCTCGGCCTGGACCGGGGCGACTCGGTGCTGGCGATCGTCAACGGCCTCGGCGCCACCCACGCACTCGAGCTTTCGGTGGTCCACCGCGAGCTGACCGCGTTCCTGGACGACCGCGGCATCGACGTGGCGCGGTCGCTGGTCGGTTCCTACGTGACCTCGCTGGACATGCGGGGCTGTTCGGTGACGCTGCTGCGCGCCGACGACGAACTGGTCGACCTGTGGGACGCGCCGGTCCGGACCCCGGCGCTGACCTGGTGAACGAACGGGAGCGAGAGATGGAAACCTTCACCACGGCCGAGACGCGGGCCTGGATCGACCGGTTCATCGCCGAGATCACGCGCCGCGGAGCCGATCTCACCGAACTCGACCGCCGTGCGGGGGACGGCGACTACGGCACCAACCTCGCCTCCGCCCTGCGCCGGGCCGAAGCCAACCTCGCGGCCGCGGAGCCGGATTCGCCGAAAGCCGTGTTCACCGCGGTGGCGAACGCCTTCCTGCACACCGGCGGCACCAGCGGACCGCTGTTCGGCATGTGGTTTCGCGAATTCGCCCGGGCCTTCGGGAACGAGATCACCCCGGCCGCGCTCGCCGAGGCCGCGCACAACGCGCAAATTGTTGTCCGCCGGCTCGGCTTGGCCGAGGTGGGGCACAAGACGATGGTCGACGCGATGGTCCCGGCCGCGGAAGCGCTGTCCGCGGCGGCTGCCGCGGGAGCGGACGTCCCGGCGGCGTTGCGCGCGGCCGCGGCGGCCGCCCACGAGGGAGCCGCCGCCACCGAGCAACTGCTCGCCCGGCGCGGCCGGGCCAGCTATGTCGGCGAGCACGCCCGCGGGGTGGTCGATCCCGGCGCGCTGACGGTCGCGCTGTTCTTCGAAGCGGGGACGACCTCGGCGACTCTCGCCTAGGTGGTCCGCACCATCGGCGGGTGGCCGTTCCAGGTGACGAAGCAGGAACTGGTGGTCCCGTCGCCCCGGGTGAAGTCGACGCGGATCCACCCCGCGGCCTCCCAGACCCGCACCTGCCACCCGGCGGCCGGGGTGGCCGAGACCAGCCGCGCGGAAGCCTGCCCCATGTCGAGCACGACCCGCCCACCGCTGCCGCGCACGTCACCGGGAGGCGGCGGGGATTCGACCGGGATCGCCTGCGGCCGGTCACCCAGGGCGTCCGGGCGCTGCACAGCTTCCCGTCCGGGATGATCTCGCGGTGCCGTCCCGCGGCGTCCCCGATCCGGATTCCGTTCCAGTCGTAGAGGTCGCCGCGAGGGCGGCCGCGCGTCGTGAGCGCATGCGTCAACTCCTTGAGGATCTTGCTTCTTACGGATGCCGACCGTAAGAGCGCGAACCGCCGGAGTACGCACCCGAAACCACCCGATGAGCCGCCCTTGAAGGTCTCTTAAGGTGCGGGCTGCCCGTATCCGCCGTGCGGCGCGGGATATCCCGGCGCCGGACCGGGCCACGGCGCCGGGGCCGGTCGGGGACGCAGGCGCAGCACGACCGCGACGCCGATCAGGCCGACGCCGAGCAGGCTGACCGTGATCGGGAAGGTGCTGCCCTTGTCGGTGATCTCGCCGAACAGCGCGGCGCCCTCGCAGTCCTGGCGTCCCGCTTGGACGTCGACCGTGCAGGTCCACTTCGGAAGGTCCAGGGAGCTTTCGTCAACACCGCGGGGATGCTACCGACATGATCATCCCCGCGGTGCCGTAATCCGGAAATCGGCGTGCTCAGCGCAGCTCGGTCAACCAGCGGCCGCGCGAAGGTGATGGCCGAACTCGTCACCGACCAGCCGAGTGTCCACAATGGACTCATCGGCGAGTGTCGCGAGTTCGTGGTGCTCCCACCAAGCGCGCTACTCGACCTCTTCGACCGTGCCGATCACCTCGAGCCGTATGCCGGGTACGAGGTGGCGGCCCGCGTGGTGCAGGTTCACCCAGACCGACCCCGGACGCAGATCCGGCGAAGCGTCGATCACGGTTCCGTGGTCACCGGCGAACTGGCCGCCGGCGACCTCGACCCGGGCGCCGGTGGGAAACGCCGCCTTGAACGGTTCGCCGGGTTTGCGGGCGTCCGGCCTGTCACTCCACAACACGGGGCACCACGTCTCCTCTCGCGGGCGGGGTCCTGGTCCGCGGGAACACCACCAGCATCCGCCCATTCGCCGGGTGGGCACAGGACCATTCGGGCTCATTGCCGCGCGGCGAGCAGGGCGGCGATGCCATCGAGCTGGCGTTGCAGGCCGAACTCGAACAGTTCGTCCAGATCGTTCAGCGTGTCGACGCCGCCCGCAACCTCGGCGAAGGTGGGGAAGCGGCCCGATTCGAGGAGTTCGGTCAGCAGCCCCATCTCCGCGTCCTGCCGCTGCACGCCGCTGATTCCGGTGTCCTGCTCGGTTTCCACCTCGAACGCGTTGGTCACCGCGATGCCGCCGACGTAACCGTTCAGCGTGATGACCACGTACAGCTGGACGTTCCGGTCCAGGCCGAGCCCGTCCAGGGCCCGCAGCGCCCAGTCGACGTGCCGCAACCCGCTGGCCACCACCGGCGGGCGGATGAGCGAGTTGAGCAGGATGGGCGCGAGCCACGGGTGCCGCCGGTACGCGCGCCACTGCACCCGGGCGGCCAGTTCCAGTTTCGCGCGCCAGCCCGGCGGACCGGGTTCGGGCAGTTCCTCCGCCCCGAACGCGGTGTCCGCCATCAGCCGGAGCAGTTCGTCCTTGTCCGGCACGTGGCGGTACAGCGACATGGCGCCGACGCCGAGTTCGACCGCGAGCCGGCGCATGGACAGCGCCGCCCGGCCTTCGGCATCCGCGAGCGCGATCGCCGCACGCACCAGGCGATCGCGGCTCAGCGCCGGTTCGGCGGGTTTCCCCGGCCGGGCCGCGGGCCGTTGCCGCACGCGGTCGCTCACCACGGTCCCGCTGCCGGGAACCGCGCGCACCCAGCCCTCCTGGCGGAGCACGGCCAGCGCCTTGCTGGCCGTGGCCATGGCGACGCCCCAGTCGTCGACGAGCCGCCGGGTGGAGGGCACCCGTTCGCCCGCCCGAAGTTCCCCGGACGTGATGCGCTGCCGGATGTCCGCCACGATGCGCAAATACGGGGCGGGGCGCGGCGAATTCGTCATCAGCTCCTCATAAGTGTACTAGTGCGGTTGCCCCTGGCGCGGCCCGGGCGGGCTGCACCGCACTAGGGCGGAGTCAGGGTAATTCCCGATATTTCGCCACGTCAATTGTCCGGGCGGTCGGTACGCCGCTAGCTTGCGCGTACGGTGTACCAACTTGGCACAGGGGGCGAGCATGACCACGACGAGCGAACCGATGAACAGCCGCACCGGCACCGGGCACCGGCCGGTGGGCGGGCGGCAGCCTTGGTGGCAGCGGCCGTGGGTGGTGCCGCTGGCGTTCCTCGCGGCCGTGTTCCTGGTCTACTCGCTGCCGCCGTATCTCGGCCTGGACCCGGCCAGTTCGAGGGTTCCGGCGCCCCCGGGCGTCGGCTGGTACTACCCGGCGCTGGTGGCGCACATCGGGTTCGCGTCGGTCGCGATGGTCACCTGCGTGCTGCAGGTCTGGCCGTGGTTCCGGCAGCGGCATCCGGTGGCGCACCGGCGTATCGGCCGCGTCTACGTGTTCGCCGGGGTGCTCCCGGCGGGGGTGATGGGGCTGGCGATCGCGCTGGCCGGCCCGTTCGGCCCGGTGGCGGCGACGAGCAACGCGCTCCTCGCGGTGTTGTGGCTGATCTTCACGATCGCCGGGTTCCGGATGGCCCGCGCGCGGAGGTTCGGTGAGCACCGCAAGTGGATGATCCGCAGTTTCGCATTGACAATGTCGATCATCAGCAACCGGATCTGGGCCGTGGTGTGGGCGCTCGCGCTCGAGCCGCAGCTGGCGACCACGTTCGGCGGCAGCGAGCAGGCGCTCGGGCAGGCCATCGCCGGGCTGACCACCTGGACCGGCTGGGTCTTCCCGCTGCTGATCGCGCAGTGGTGGCTGGAACGCGGGCGGGGTCGTAAAACCGCCAACCGGAGTCAATCCGTTGCCGCGCGGTGATTTCCCCAAACTCGATGCCGCGGGCGGCGGGACTGGCTAGGCTGACCCGGTGCCGCCCCGGACCCCGGCGCCGACAGGGTGATTTCGACTGGGGAGGGGCGAAAGCATGACCATCCGGCAGACCGATGCCGAAGACTCCGAGGGTGGCCCGGCGGTCTTCGCCGAACGGGCCACCGGGATTCCGCTGGGCACCCGCCGCGCGGTGGCGGACTGGATCGCCGACGAGAACACCACTGCCGAGGAGATCGGCCGGTTCGTCGACGCGCACGGCGGGTACTTCCGCCGACATCCGGAGCGGGTCGTGAAGCCACCACACGAGTCCATGACTTTGGATTGGTGGCTTCCCTGATTCCCTGAGGGCCGGTTCGATCCCAGATCTGTTCGGGAACCAGGGGCTTCGCCGACTGTCCGTAGTGGACTCTTCCGAGAGGTGCTGGAGCACCTGGATCAGCGGAAGGTGCGCCGGTAGGCGTCGGGCGGGACGCCGACGGTGCGGTTGAAATGGCGGCGCAGGGTGGCCGCGCTGCCCATGCCGACCCGGTCGGCGATCTGGTCGACGCTCTCCGAGGTGTTCTCCAGGAGCTCCTGCGCGCGGTGAATCCGTTGCGCCAGCAGCCATTGCAGCGGCGTGGTCCCGGTGACCGCGGTGAACCGGCGGGTCAGGTGGCGCGGGCTCAGGTTCGCGCGGCGGGCGAGATCGGCCACGGTCAGCGGCCGGTCGAGATGCCCGATCGCCCACGCGAGGAGTTCGGCGAGGCCGTCCCCGTCGCTGGGCGGCACGGGATTCGCGATGAACTGGGCCTGCCCGCCCGGCCGGTGCGGCGCGACCACCATCCGGCGGGCCACGTCGTTCGCGACCGCGGTGCCGTAGTCGGCGCGCACCATGTGCAGGCACAGGTCGATCCCGGCCGCCTTGCCCGCGGAGGTCAGGACGCCGCCGGAGTCGAGGTAGAGAACCCCCGCGTCGACCTCGACCTCAGGGTGGCGTTCGGCCAGCCGCGCGGCGTGCATCCAGTGCGTGGTGGCGCGCCGCCCGTCGAGCAGGCCCGCGGCGGCGAGCACGAACGCCCCGGTGCAGATGGACGCGACCCGCGCGCCCGCCCGGTACGCGGCACGGACCGCGTCGACCAGCTCGGCGGGCGGGTGGTCGATGACGTTGTGGCAGGCCGGGATGACGACGGTGTCCGCGGTCGCCAGCGCGTCGAGCCCGTGCGGGGTCTCGGCGTGGAACCAGCCGCCGACCCGGGCGCCGGGCGGGGCGCAGACGACCAGGTCGTACCAGGAGTCGGCCAGTTCCGGCCGCGCGAGGCCGAACACCGCGGCCGGTACGGCCAGTTCGAACAGCGGGATCCCGTCGGTGACGGCCAGTGCGACAGTGGGCATGTCCGTAACTGTACGCATGTTGGCGTTCCGGACACTCGTGACCGAGGTTCCCGGCGGCGAGCATGATCGGCGTGACCAAACAAGACACGAGTCCCCGCGTCGCCGGGCCCGGCGTGCGGATCGGCGAGCGCACGTGGCTGCGGGCCGGGGTCGCGGTGGCGTCGGTGGGCTGGGGCGCCAACCAGTTCGCGCCGCTGCTGCTGATGTACCGGGCCGAACTCGGCCTGTCGGCCGCGACCGTCCAGGCCACGTTCGGGTTGTACGCGCTCGGGCTGATCCCGGGACTGCTGCTGGGCGGCCCGGTTTCGGACCGCTTCGGCCGCCGCCGGGTCATGCTCCCGGCGCTGGGCGTTTCGGCGCTCGCCAGCGGGTTGCTCATCCTCGGCGGTTCGGCGCCCGGCTGGTTGTTCGCCGGGCGCCTGATCGCCGGGGTCGCCAGCGGGGCGGCCTTCAGCTCGGGCGCCGTCTGGATCAAGGAACTCTCCGGCGCGGGCTCGGCTCGCGAGGTGAACCCCGGCCCGCGGCGGGTGACCACGACGATGACCGCCGGGTTCGGCGCGGGCCCGTTCGTCGCCGGAGTCCTGGCGCAATGGGCCCCGGCGCACACGGTCGTGCCGTACCTGCCGCATCTGGCGCTGGTCGTCCTCGCCGTGCCCCTCGTCCTCGGTGCTCCGGAAACCCGCGCCCCGCGACCGGGCACCGGCTTCCGGCAGGCGCTGCGGGTGCCCGCCGCACGGGAACACCGGTTCCGCGCGGTGGTGGTCCCGCTCGCGCCCTGGGTGTTCGGCGCCGCCTCGATCGCACTCGCCTACCTGCCCGGTCTCGTCGGAGACCGGCTCGGCGGCGGCGCGCTCGCGTTCAGCGCGTTGGTCACCACGCTGACCGCGGTGGCCGGAATTCTCGTGCTACCCCTGGCCCGCGGGGTGGACCGGCCCGGCACGCCGCGCCTGATCGGCGCCGCGCTGGTGACCGTCGTGGCCGGTCTGCTGGTCGCCGCGGCCGCCGCGGCGACGGCCCAGCCGGTGCTCGTCGTTCTCGCGGCGGTGGTGCTGGGCGGAGGTTACGGCTGCTGCCAGGTGTGCGGACTGCTCGAGGTCCAGCGCCTGGCCCGGCCCGGCGAACTGGCCGGGCTGACCGCGCTCTACCAGGCGCTCACCTATCTCGGCTTCGCCGCGCCGTTCCTGCTCGCCGCGGCCCAGCGGTTCGTTCCGGCGAGTGTGCTGCTGCTCGTGGTCGCCGCGCTCGCCGTCCTCACCCTGGCCTGGACCGTGCGCGCGGTCCGGTTCACCCGATCATCCGGAGAAAAGCCGTGAACATTCCCGAAATCCTGACCTTCGGCGCCGCCGAAGCCGCCCGGCGGCTCCGCGCACGCGAGGTCTCCAGCACCGAACTCGTGCGGGCCGTGCTCGCCCGGATCGAAGCCGTCAACCCCCGGGTCAACGCGATCCGCGTGGTGCTCGCCGAAGAGGCGCTGAAGGCCGCCGTGGACGCGGATCGGCGGCTGGCGGCCGGGAAACCCGCCGGACCGCTGGACGGGGTGCCCGTCACGGTCAAGGAGAACATCGACGTCGCCGGCACCGCCACCACCCAGGGCGTGGCGGCGCTCGCCGAGGAGATCGCCCCGGTGGACGCGCCGCCGATCGCGAACCTCCGCCGGAACGGGGCCATCCCGATCGCACGGACCAACCTGCCCGACTTCGCCCTGCGCTGGCACACCGACAGCGGAATCGCGGGCCCGACGCGGAATCCGTGGGATCCCGAGCTGACCCCCGGCGGGTCGAGCGGCGGCGAAGCCGTGAGCCTGGCCACCGGGATGAGCCTCCTCGGCGTGGGCAACGACCTCGGCGGTTCGCTGCGCTGGCCGTCGCAGTGCGCCGGAACCGCGGCGCTGCGCCCGACGCTCGGCCGGATCCCGCACGCGCTGTCGCTCGAACCGAGCACGAAACCGATGAGCCTCCAGCTGATCGAGGTCCAGGGCCCGATGGCCCGCCGCATCGAAGACCTCCGGCTCGCGCTCGAGGTGATGGCCGCGGCGGATCCCCGCGATCCCTGGCATTCCCCGGTTCCCGCGTCCTATGCCCCGGAGCGGCCCCGCCGGGTGCACGTCCTCGCCGAACTGCCCGGCGTCCGGATCGATCCGTCCGTCCGGGAGGCGATCCGGCGGGGTGCCGACGCGCTGGCGGCCCAGGGTTACCAGATCCGCGAAGAACCCCCGCCCGGGATCGGCGAGGCCGCGGCCACCTGGGCCCGGCTGATGACCAGCGATGCCCGTCGCGCGTGGCCGGACCTCGACCCGGTCGTGTCGGCGAGTGGGCGGCGGTTCATGGAATCGATGTTCGAACTCGTGCCGCGCATCGGGCTGGACGAGTACGCGGAGCTGTTCACGACCCGCCTGCGGCTCGCCCGCGCCTGGGCGGAGTACCAGCGGGAAACGCCGCTCGTGCTCGCGCCGATCTTCGCGGGCCGGGCGTTTCGCGCGGGCAGCGACCTCGAAGGCGTTGCCGCGGCGGGGGAGATCGTCGCCGGGCTGCGCGCCACGGTCGCGGTGAACCTGCTCGGACTGCCCGCCGTCGCGGTTCCGGTCGGCCTGGTCGACGGCCTGCCGCAGGCCGTGCAACTCGTCGGGCCGCGGTTCGGCGAGGAGTTGTGCCTGCGGGCGGCGGAAGCGATCGAGGCGGCATGGCCGACTCCGACGCCGATCGATCCCGGCGATCACCGGGACTGACGGCCGAGCACGACCGCGTCCTTCGGCCGGTTCTGCTCGTCGGTGGTGACCACCGCGGTCGGACCGTTGATCGCGGCGAACGCGGTGAAACCGTTGCCCTTGCCGAGAACCGGCAGCGCGGGCTGGGTGGTGACCGGACCGGCCGAGAGCACCACGGTCACCGGTTTGTCCAAGCCGAGCGCGAACACCGGCGCGGTCTGCGGCGGGAGCGGCATACCGAGTGTTCCCGGGGCCGGTTGCTCCGGCGTCCGCGCCGGATTCCACAGCAGCGCCGCGGGCTGCCCGCCCGAAGTGGCGCCGGACACCGCGAGCAGCCGCCCGGGCGGTCCGCCGCCGATCCGCACCGCGTCGGCGAGCAGCCGGATTCCGGTGGTGCGGTAGAGGGAAGCCGGGAAGCTGGTGGTGCGGTTCGCGTGGCAGGGATTGGCGTTGACGGCGGCGCCCAGCGCGATCAGATCGTCCACGCGAACGTCCGCGCCCACCCCGCTGAAGGAACGGCGGCTGATCGCGCCCTGGTTCACGGCGCTGCCCCACGGCCCGAGGAAGGTCTTCTTGTCCGCGCCGTAACCCCGGTGGAACACCAGGAGATCGGGCGCGCAGTGGCTCGATCCGGTCCAGCCGGTGAACACCCCGTTCTCGACGTTCCCCAGATCCAGGTCGACCCGCCCGTCCTCGTCGCGGGAGTACTTGTCCACCGCGGTCACGTCCGTGGCGAGCAGCGTGCGCGGGAACAGATCGACGCCGGTCCTCGACCCGATGTCCAGGGTGACCGCGGGATCGTCGAGGTCGAAGGTGTCGCCGCTGGAATCGAACCAGGATTCTTGGTGCACGCGCTGCACGATGTTCACCCGGTACTTGCCGGGCTGCGTCTCGCTGGGGAGCGCGAAGACCACCTGCTCCGGTTCCGCCCACAGCAGCAGCCAGCCCTGCGGCTTTTCCCCGGGCGTGAGCAGCGCCCGCGCCGCGGAGTCGATGAGCGCGGTGTCGTGCACCGCGGGGCCGCGGGCCGTCCACTGACCATCCCCGGCATTTCGTTCGTAGGTCGGGGCCGTGGGCGGGGGCGGCGGAGCCCAGGGCGGTGTCGTGGCGACCACCACGGCGACGCCGGACAGCAGAGCGAAGAGGACGAGCCCGAAGAGGATTTTCTGGCGCATGCGGATGGGAGGCCCCGTGGCGGGCGGCGGTTTCGCGGGACGGGCTTCGGTAAGAATCCGGAAAGGTGTAGGTCGTCGCTACCAGCTGGTCGCCGGGTAGGTCATCACGCAGACGGCGTCGACATCGTCCGCCGTGGCCTCGTAGCAGTGCGGCACGTCCGCGGTGAAGACGACGAAGTCACCGCTGCCGACCTCGGTCGGCTCGTCGGCG
Organism: Amycolatopsis anabasis; assembly: GCF_009765355.1. Lineage (GTDB taxonomy): Bacteria > Actinomycetota > Actinomycetes > Mycobacteriales > Pseudonocardiaceae > Amycolatopsis > Amycolatopsis anabasis. Next base: position 81,021 of record NZ_VTHK01000002.1, read on the forward strand.
GCACCGACCAGCAGGGCGCCGTGCGCCACGTAGACGTGTTCCACGGTTCCGTGCGCGTGCGCGGGGCTGTCGATGCGCTGACCGGTCCGGTGGATCCGGAGCCGCCAGACCTCGGTGAGCACGCCCGCGCCCATCCGGTGCAGCAGTTCCTGCTTGCTGTACTCCGGTGCGCCGGTACCGGCCCGTACGACGGGTTTCGCGGGGGTGGCGGGCAGGATCAGGTCCCCGAGCGGCAGGCGCAGCGACACCGCGATGGCGGACAGCGTTTCGATTGTGGGATTTCCCCCGCCGCTTTCCAGGGTGGACAGCGTGCCCTTGCTGATGCCCGCCTCCCGAGCCAGATCGGCGGCCGACATGCGCCGGGCTTCCCGCATGCGGCGAATCTGGGCGCCGATCGCCGCCGCGACCCCGTCCTGCTGCCGATCCGTCATCACCACTCCATCATGTATATTGAACGTATCGTTCAGTCTATTGAACCGTGCTCGTGGACGCATCCGGAGGTTAAGCGTGGAGACCTATGACCGGCTCATCGAACTGCTCGACGAGCACGGGGCCGAATACCGCCTGATCGACCATCCGGCCGAGGGGCGGACCGAAGTGGTCAGCGGCCTGCGCGGCAACGCGGTCGCCGACGCCGCGAAGTGCATGGTCCTCATGGTCAAACTCGGCAAGAAGGTCACCCGGTACGTGCTGGCCGTGGTGCCCGGCGACCGGAAGGTGGACCTCGCCGCCGTGCGCGCCTTGCTCGGCGGGACCTACGTTTCCTTCGCCTCGCCCGAGATCGCCGAACGGTTGTCCGGTTGTGTCGCGGGCACCATCCTGCCGTTCTCCTTCCACGAAGACCTGCAGCTCGTGGCCGACCCCGCCATCCGGGAAATCGACGAACTGTATTTCAACGCGGCCCGTCTCGACCGATCGATCGCGCTGCGCACCGCCGACTACCTCGCCCTGGCGAAGCCGAGGTTCGAACCGATCCAGCAGCGGCAAGAAGCCGTGTGCGACTAGCGGAATCCGCTGAACGTGGAATCCGTGATCATCCGGGTAACGTGTTGCACCGCGATCCCGACATCCAGCCCAACGCGAGCTGAACTCTAGTGATGCATCCAGTGCCGGTGCGACGAGTTTCATAGCGGACGCGTACGGTGCGTATGCGACCTGGCTCACCAGGCAGTGGTGCGAATCCGCTGGTCACACTCGCATCGGGGCTCGTCTTTGGTGGTTCTCCACAACTCTGGGTGCGCGCTTCGCGGCGGGTCCAACATATTCGTACCCGCCGGTAGCCGGGAGTGTGTACTTGGCATGGGCGGTTTCGCCCTGGATGTGTGTACTCGTGTTGGAGGCTCGTTCGGTGTTCGGTCGTGTTGCCATTGTCAATCGTGGGGAAGCGGCGATGCGGCTGATCCACGCTGTCCGGGATCTCGCGGCGGAGACCGGGGCACGGATCGAGACGGTCGCGTTGTACACCGACGCGGACCGCACGGCGACCTTCGTGCGGGAAGCCGATCTCGCCTACTGCCTCGGCCCGGCGTCCGCGCGGCCCTATCTCGACTTCGAGGTGCTGGAGCGCGCGCTGACCGAGACCGGGGCCGACGCGGCCTGGGTCGGCTGGGGGTTCGTCGCCGAGGATCCGGCGTTCGCCGAGCTCTGCGAGAAGCTCGGCGTGACGTTCGTCGGCCCGAGCGCGGACGCGATGCGCAGGCTCGGCGACAAGATCGGCGCGAAGCTGATCGCCGAAGAGGTCGGCGTCCCGGTCGCGCCGTGGAGCCGCGGCGCGGTCGCCGATCTGGACGCGGCGATCCGCGCGGCCGGTGAGATCGGCTACCCGCTGATGCTGAAGGCGACCGCGGGCGGCGGTGGCCGGGGGATCCGGGTGATCAACGACGAGCGGGAACTGGCCGAGGCCTACGAGCGCACCAGCCTGGAGGCCGAACGCGCCTTCGGCAGCGGGGTGGTCTTCCTCGAGCGGCTGGTCACCGGCGCCCGGCACGTCGAGGTCCAGGTGATCGCCGACGGGCAGGGCACGGCGTGGGCGCTCGGGGTGCGGGACTGCTCGGTCCAGCGCCGCAACCAGAAGATCATCGAGGAATCCGCCTCGCCGGTGCTGGCCGCCGAGCAGACCGCCGAGCTCAAGGCCGCCGCCGAGCGGCTCGCCCTGGCCGTGGACTACCGCGGCGCGGGCACCGTGGAGTTCCTCTACCACCCCGGCGAGCGCCTGTTCGCCTTCCTCGAGGTCAACACCCGGCTGCAGGTCGAGCACCCGATCACCGAGGTCACCACCGGGGTCGACCTGGTACGCGCCCAGCTGCACGTGGCGTCCGGCGGCAAACTCGAGGGCGACCCCCCGGCGGAACTCGGGCACGCGATCGAGGCGCGGCTCAACGCCGAGGACCCCGACCGCGATTTCGCGCCCGCCCCGGGCCGGATCGCGCGGCTCGCCCTGCCGGCCGGTCCCGGCGTCCGGGTGGATACCGGGGTGAGCGAAGGGGACACCATCCCGGCCGATTTCGACTCGATGATCGCCAAGATCATCGCCTACGGCCGCGACCGGAACGAGGCGCTGGGGCGCCTGCGCCGGGCGATGGCCGAGACCACGGTGATCATCGAGGGCGGCGCGACCAACAAGAGCTTCGTGCTCGAGCTGCTCGACCGGCCCGAGGTGATCGAGGCGAGCGCCGACACCGGGTGGATCGACCGGGTGCGCGCCGAGGGCGAACTCCAGTCGCACCGGCATTCGGCCATCGCGCTCGCCGCGGCCGCCATCGAGGCGTACGAGGAATCCGAACTCGTCGCCCGGCAACGATTCCTGTCCACCGCCCACGGCGGCCGGCCCCAGGCCCAGCACGAGACCGGCCGCCCGCTCGAGCTCAAACTGCGGGGCGTCGGCTACCGCGTGCACGTCGCGCGGATCGGGCAGCACCGGTTCCGGGTCGGCTTCGAAACCGGCGCCGAACCGCTCACCGCGGACGTCGAGATCGAACGGTTCGACCGGCATACCGGGCAGCTCGTGGTCAACGGGAAGCGGTTCCGGCTGGTCACCGGCACGCACGGCCCGGTTCACCTGGTCGAGGTGGACGGCGTCGCCCACCGGATCAGCCGGGACGAGGGCGGCGTGGTGCGTTCACCGGCGCCCGCCCTGGTGGTGGCCACCCCGCTGGAGCCCGGCGCCGAGGTCGAGGCGGGCGCGCCCGTGCTCGTGCTGGAGAGCATGAAGATGGAGACCGTGCTGCGGGCCCCGTTCCGCGCGCGGTTGCGGGAATGCCTGGTCGCGGTCGGCAGCCAGGTCGAGACCGGGGCGCCGCTGCTGCGGCTGGAACCGCTCGGCGACGACGACGAGGCCGCCGAGGAAACCAAGGACGGCGTCGAACTCGAACTGCCCGACGGGCTCGGCGCGCTCGACGCGCGGGAGCGGGTGGCGCGGGGCCTGCAGGACCTGGGCAGCCTGCTGCTCGGATTCGACGTGGACCCGCACGACGAGCGCCGCGTGCTGAACGACTACCTCGCCGCCCGGGCGGAACTGGTCGAGGCCGGGCAGCGGCCGCTGGCCGAGGAGATCGACCTGCTGGAGATCTTCGCCGACCTCTCCGAGCTGAGCCGCAACCGCCCGGCCGGAGACGAGTCCAAAGTGGACACCCGGGTGCACAGCCCGCGCGAGCACTTCCACGCCTACCTGCAGAGCCTCGACGTCGAACGGGCCGGTGTCTCCGAGACGTTCCAGCACCGGCTCGCCAAGGTGCTCGGCTACTACGGGGTCGGCGAGCTGGAGCGGACGCCGGAACTGGAGGAGGCCGTCTTCCGGATCTTCCTGGCCCAGCAGCGCGCCGCCGCCGATGTCACGGCGGTGGGGGCGATCCTGCGGCAGTGGCTCGCCGAGGGGCCGCCGCCGCAGGCGATGCGGGTGCGGTCGGGGCGGCTGCTCGAACACGTCGTCGCCGCCACCCAGCTGCGGTTCCCCACGGTGGCCGACCTCGCGCGCGCGGTGGTGTTCACCTGGTTCGCGCAGCCGATGCTGCGGCGCAGCCGCGCGGAGGTCTACACCGGCGTGCGCAAGCATCTGCGTCACCTCGACGCGCATCCGGACGCCCCGGACCGCGCCGAGCGGATCGCCGCGATGGTGGCCAGTTCGGAACCCCTGGTGCGGCTGCTCGGTCAGCGGATCGGCCGCCCGGGCACCGATCCGGCGCCGATGCTCGAAGTCCTCACCCGCCGCTACTACGGCAACCGGGCGCTGGAGAACGTGCACACGAACCGGGTGGCGGGCTGCACGTTCGTCCTCGCCGACCGTCCCGGTGAACAGGTCCGCGTGGTGACCACCGCGGTGGACTTCCCGGCCCTGCCCGACGCGATCCGGGCGATCGGTGAGCTCGCCGCGGACGGCGAACTGGTCGCCGACGTCTACCTCACCTGGGCGGACCAGCCCGGCGACATCGACGCGATGGCCACCGAACTGGGCAAGGTGCTGGCGGCGCAGCGCCTGCCGCGCCGGCTCGGCCGGATCACCACCACCGTCGCCGGGCGGAGTGGCGCGGTGATGCACCACCACTTCACGTTCCGCCCCAGCGCGGACGGACTCGCCGAGGAACGCCTGATCCGCGGGCTGCACCCGCTCATCGCCCAGCGGATGCAGCTGGAACGCCTGCGCGACTTCGACCTCACCCGGCTGCCGTCGCAGGACGAGGAGATCTACCTGTTCCGCTGTACGGCGAAGGAAAACCCGTCCGACGAGCGGCTCATGGCGATGGCCCAGGTACGCGACCTGACCGCGCTCCGGGACGACAAGGGTGAGCTGATCGCCCTGCCCGCCGCGGAGGACATCCTGGCCACCTGCCTGGACGCGATCCGCAAGGAGCAGTCGGGACGGCCGGCGAAGAAACAGGTCGGCACCAACCGGATCGTCGTCTACGTCTGGCCGCCGGTCGAGCTGACCATGGAAGAACTGAACACGGTCGTGCAGCGGGTGCAGCCCACCACCACGGGCGCGGGCCTGGAGGAGGTGCTGTTCCTCGCCCGCCGCCGCGACGAGGAGACCGGCGAGTTGATCGACCTCGCCCTGCGGATCGGCTACGACGGCGCCGATGTCCAGGTGACGGTCGGCGAACCGGAGACCGAACCGATCGAGCCGCTGGACGACTACCGCCAGAAGGTGCTGCGGGCACGTGCCCGGGGCACGGTCTACCCGTACCAGCTGACCGGCATGCTCGCCGGGCCGCGGGGGACGTTCGTCGAGCACGACCTCGACGAGACCGGGGTGCTGGTGCCGGTGGACCGTCCGCGGGGCCGGAACTCGGCGGCGATCGTCGCCGGGGTGATCTCCACCCCGACCGAGCGGCATCCCGAAGGGGTCACCCGGGTCGTGCTGCTGGGCGACCCGACGAAGTCGCTCGGCGCGCTGTCCGAACCGGAATGCGCGCGGGTGATCGCGGCGCTCGACCTGGCCGAGAAGATGCGGGTTCCACTGGAGTGGTTCGCCCTGTCCTCCGGCGCCCGGATCTCGATGGCGTCGGGCACCGAGAACATGGACTGGGTGGCCGCCGCGCTCAAGCGGATCGTCGAGTTCACCCAGGCCGGTGGCGAGATCAACATCGTGGTCACCGGGATCAACGTCGGCGCCCAGCCGTACTGGAACGCCGAGGCCACGATGCTCATGCACACCAAGGGAATCCTGGTGATGACGCCGGATTCGGCGATGGTGCTGACCGGTAAGCAGGCACTGGACTTCTCCGGTGGCGTGTCGGCCGAGGACAACTTCGGCATCGGCGGGTACGACCGGGTGATGGGCCCGAACGGGCAGGCGCAGTACTGGGCGCCGAACCTCGCCGCGGCCCGCGAGGTGCTGATGGGGCACTACGAGCACACGTACATCGCGCCGGGGGAGACCACGCCGCGCCCGGCCGAGACCAGCGACCCGCACGACCGGGACATCTCGGACTTCCCGCATTCCCTGCCGGGCAGCGATTTCACCAGGGTGGGCGAGATCTTCTCGCCCGCGTCCAACCCGGACCGCAAGAAGTCCTTCGACATCCGCACGGTGATGCGCGCGGTGTCCGATCAGGACCATCCGGTGCTGGAGCGCTGGGCGGGGATGGCCGACGCGGACACCGCGGCCGTGCAGGACGTGCACCTGGGCGGGCGGCCGGTGTGCCTGCTCGGGATCGAGTCGCATGCGTTGCCCCGTCGTGGTTTCCCGCCCACCGACGGTCCCGACACCTACACCGCCGGGACGTTGTTCCCGCGTTCGTCGAAGAAGGCCGCCCGCGCGATCAACGCGGCCAGCGGGAACCGGCCGCTGGTGGTGCTGGCGAACCTGTCCGGTTTCGACGGTTCGCCGGAGTCGATGCGCAAGCTGCAGCTGGAGTACGGCGCGGAGATCGGCCGGGCCATCGTGAACTTCTCCGGCCCGATCGTGTTCTGCGTGATCTCCCGGTATCACGGCGGCGCGTTCGTGGTGTTCTCCAAGGCGCTCAACCCGAACATGACCGTGCTCGCGGTGGAAGGTTCGTTCGCGTCGGTCATCGGCGGCGCCCCGGCGGCCGCGGTGGTCTTCGCGGGCGAGGTGAACCAGCGGACCGCCAACGATCCCCGGGTGCGGGACCTGGAGGCACGCGTCACCGAGGCGACCGGCGCCGAACGAGCGACGCTCAGCCTGCAACTCGCCGAGACCCGTGCGAGCGTCCGGACGGAGAAGCTCGGCGAGATGGCCGCCGAATTCGACCGGGTGCACAGCATCCAGCGGGCCGTGGAGGTCGGCTCGGTCGACGCGATCGTCACCGCCGCCGAACTGCGGCCGCGGATCATCGAAGCGATCGAGAACGGGCTGCGAACCCGATAACGCGCGGGGTGCCGGGAGCCGCTGGGCGGGTTCCCGGCACCCAGGCCGTGCTCGGTCAGCGCAGCCCGCGCGAGACGATCAGCCCCCAGCCCTTGTTCATGGCGTTGTCCGCCACCAGGCCGGACGCGAGGACACCTCGCGTGCCGGGCACCTTGCTCAGGCCGAGAATCGAGTTCTGCCCGTCTTCACCCCCTTGTTCGGCGACTTCCGGCGGAAGCTGCTCGGTGGTCCAGGCGGTGCCGTCCCACCGGGCGAGCGCGGACCGCAACTGCCCGCCGGGCCAGCCGCCGACCCAGACCGTGCCCGCGCCGTCGACCCCGGCCGCGTTGGCCTCGTCGAACGGAATCGCCGGGAGCGGCTTCCAGGCGGCGCCGTCCCAGTGCAGCGCCATGGTCGCGGCCGGCACCTCCGGATCGTTGGACTTGCCGAAGGCGTACACCGATTTCTGGTCGACCACCACGACGTGGTTGACCAGCCAGCCGGTCGGATGCTCCGACGGCACCGGCAGGGCGGTCTGCTCCCACTTCTTGCCGTCCCAGTGGTTCACCAGCGGAGTGGACTTGTCCTTGCCGGTGGCGTTGACGGTGATCCAGACATCGTCCGGGCCGGTGCCGTCGATGGCCCAGGCATCGGCCCGGAGCCCGGCGGGCACGTCCGGAAGCTTCACCGGGTTCCACGCCTTACCGTCCCAATGCTCGACCCGGTACTGGTAGGAGTTGGTCGACGGCTGCCAGTCCATCACCGTCAGGTAGGCCCAATCCTTGCCGAAAGCCTTGATCTTGCCGGGAAACTGCAGCCAACCCGCGGGCGGCGCGGGCCGCTCGACGTTCGTCCACTTCTTCCCATCCCAGTGCTGCAGCACGATCGGGACACCGGATTCCGCGACCGCGCTGCCCGGACGGGTGCGGAGCCGGGGGCCGGCTTGCCCCGGTTTGACGTCCGGGACGACCCCCGCGGCCCACGCGTCATCGGGAGCCGAAGCCGTCACCTCCTGCAACTGTGCGCTCCTGCCGCCGGAATCGGCCGGGGCGACGTCGGTCCAGGCCGTGCCGTCCCAGTGTTCGATCGCGGCGTCCAGGCGTTTGCCGTCCGCGTTCGGTTTGCTGCCGACCGCCCAACCGTCCTGCGCGCCGGTCGCCGAAACGTCGAAGAGAATCCGCGATTCGGTGGCGGAGAACGGTTGTTCCAGCTTCCACTGGCCCGCGGCTGCCGCCTGACCACCGGACAAACCCAGGACGAGCCCGCAGACCGCGGTCACCACCCCGGACGACCTGCGTAACCGCAGGCCCGCTGCACCTTTTGCCATGGAAATCCCTTTCCCTCGGATGAGCGGATCACGTCCCAGTACGGGTGAAAAGCCCCCGAGGTTGTCAACGATCGGGAAAATTTCCGGGTGCCTACCGCAGGACGGTTTTGGTGCGCATGAGGAACTCCGCGAGGTAGCCGTCATGGGGCAGCCCGGGCTCCATCCAGGACGTCGGGTGTTCGCCGACGTAGACATTGCCGATGGTCGGCTCGGCGACGAGTTCCTCGATGAGCCGCTCGTCGGTGGTGATCGCGGTCAGGACGAGGGTTTCCCGGAGCGGGCCGATCCCGGCATCGCGGTGCCACGGCGCGACCCAGACGCACGGGAAGCCGAGTTCCACGCCGATCTGCCCGGCGAACGGACTGTCCACCTGGTGCACCGCCGGCCGGAGCACGGCGCTGCCGTCCCCGAGTTCGTCTACGATCCCGTCCCCGCCGAGCCACGCCCGGGTGCCGGTGGCCTTGGCCAGCAGGTGCTTCTCCCACTGGCGTGCCGTTTCGACCGGCAGCACGGGCAGGATCGCCCGCTCGTCTTGCGGCGGCAGGCTGGGCAGGGCGGCGAGCCGTTCGGCGATCGCTTCGGCCACGGGGGCGGGGTCGCCTTCGACGAGCACGGCGGTGGTGTTGACACAGCCGACCCCGCCACCGGCGCTGACCGAGTCCACGATGGTGTCGAGAGCGGATTCCCAGTCGGCTTCCGCGGTGAGCAGGATTTTCGATCGCCCGGGCCCCTGCGGCAGAACGCCGGGATGGTCCGCGTACTTGCGCACCACGTCGCCGCCGCCGTAGACCATCCCGAGATCGGCCTGCCCCAGGATTTCCCCGGCCGCATCGTGATCGGTGGGCAACAGAACGACCTGGTCCTCGGCGAATCCGGCTTCGCGCAATGCGGTGACCAGGCGGTGCGGGGTGAACGGTTCCCGGCGCGAGGGGCGCACGGCGAGCCGGTAGCCGAGCGCGAGTGCCTCCAGCCAGCCCTGGTGCACCGCGGGATGGTTGCCCGCGGCATGCACGGCGAACACGTCACCCCGGCGCGTCCACACCGCCCGGCCGGTGCGGGTGAACGGATCGCGCCAGTCGTCGACCGCGCCGACCGGCCGGGCTTGCCGCACGCTGCGGTGGGCCTGGGCGGCGGCGCGGGCGATGTCCCCGGTGGCCGTGCGCACCGCCGAAATCGACATCCCGGACACGGCGCTGACGGTTCGCTGGTACTCCTCGACCGGGAGACCGGCAACGGTTCCCGCGGCGAACAGTTCACCCGCGCGGGCAATGGCCGCGATCCGGTCGTCCACCGGCGCGGTCCGGGCCAGGTGCAGCGCTTTCATCGCCCGGGTGACGAAGAGCCGGGGCGCGAGGCTCAGCGTCGCCACCGGGTTTCCGGTCACGTCGTGAACGGTTTCCTGCTTGCGGGAACGGTACGGACCGGTCGGGCCCAGGACATCGAGGCGCAGCATCAGTACACCCCCTCGATCACCGTCGTGCCGCCGAAGGAAGGGGCGGGCGTGACATCGGCGACGGAGTCACCGAGTCCGCCCGGCGGCGGCGCGATCCGGGTGGCGTGGTCCCGCTCGGGATTGTTCACCAGCAAGGCCGCCTTGCTGACGTGGTTCATCACCACCTGGCCGCGTTCGCCGACGGGCACGACCCGCCCGGTGTCCGGATCCACGACCCGGAACGTGGTGTAAGGAGCGAAGGTGTCGAATACGCACGGTTCTTCGTCACCGAGACCGGCGCGTTCCACCGCGGCGCCGAGAATCATGGTGCTGCCGTAGATCCCGGCGAGCCGCGTGCGCGGGAAGACCTCGGTGCGCAACAGAGCGCGCGTGTCGGCGTCCAGATGCGCTCCGCCCCAGATGATCGTGTGCACCTTGCGGTTGACCAGTTCGACCAGATCGTCGTGCTGGGCCAGGCGTTCCAGCAGGGGCGGGGTGGACGCGAGCACGCCCACGTCCTGGCTGCGCAGGACGTGACCCATTTGCTCGATCAGATGGTCGGCGTACGCGTCGAATTCGCCGGTCCGGCCGGTCGCGACCAGTTTCTTCACCCACCGCGGATCCAGGTCGATGGTGAAGTTGATGCCGCCGCGTTCGTGGCTGACCGCGGCCATCGTCGCACCGACGCCGTGCGGGCCGCTCGGGATGGCGCTCAGCCAGTCGGCGTCCCGGGGAACGCCGAGCGCGTCGAAGCGCGCGCTGAGCCATTCGACGCCGAGCCGTTCCCAGTCCGCGGTGAACACCACCCGCTTCGGTTGTCCCGTGGTGCCACCGCTTTCGTACACCCGGGCCGCGTGTGCGTCGCCGTAGCCGCGCGGAATCAGATCCCGGGCGCGGACATCCCGCAGTTCGTTGACGACATTGGGAAACAGGGCCAGGTCGTCGAAGCCCTGCACGTCGGTCAGCGGATCGAAGTCCAGGGTTTTGGCGCGTTCCAGCCAGAACGGCGAGCCGGTCTCCGCGCTGAAATGCCACCGCATCGCCGCGCGTACGAACTCGTCGGGATCCTGATCGGACATGACAACTCCTCAGTGCCAAGAAATTCGGGACGGGAAGGGCGATCCGGCCCTCCTGCCGTCGCCACAGCCCCCACGCTAGGCCGACTCTCTTAGACCTTCCAAGACCAAGTCATCTATGTATTGATGCCTTCTGGGTTATGAGACGATCGGGTGTATGGACCTCCTTCCGCTGCGCTATTTCCAGGTCGTCGCGCGCCACGAGCACATCAGCCGGGCCGCCGAGGAACTCCGCGTCGCCCAGCCTTCGATCAGCCGCACGATCGCCCGGCTCGAAACCGAACTCGGCGTTCCGCTGTTCGACCGGCAGGGGCGCCAGATCCGGCTGAACCGCTTCGGCGCCGCGTTTCTCCGCCGCGTGAACCGCGCGCTGGCCGAACTCGACGACGCGCGTCAGGAACTCACCGATGCCGCCGGACTCGAACACGGCACGGTTGCCGTCGCCTCGGAAACACTGCTCACGCTCACCAAGTTGCTCGCAGACTTCCGCAACGAGCATCCCGGGATCGGAATCCAGCTCTACCAGGCCACCGCCGAGCGGATGGCGCAGCAACTCGCCGCGCGCCAGGTCGATCTCTGCCTCGCCTCACAACCCGTCGCCGGGCCCGCCCTGCACACGGTCGAACTCGTGCGTGAGGAGGTCATGCTCGCGGTCCCACCCGCACATCCCCTCGCCGCCCGCCGGCGAATCCCGGTCGACGCCTTGGCCGACGAGCCGATCATCACCACCCGGCCCGGCTACTGGCAACGCGCGCTGACCGACCGGCTGTTCGCCGCCGCCGGTCTCACCCCGAACGTGGTGGTGGAAGGAGACGAACTCGGCCCGCTGCAATTCCTGATCCACGCCGGTCTCGGCGTCGGCCTGATTCCCGCCATGTCCCGCCGCGCGGGCACCTATCCCGCCGTCGGCTGGGTACACCTGAACAGCCCGGACAGTCACCGCGTCCTCAGCATCGTCTGGCGCGAGGACGCCTACCTGTCCGCCGCCGCGCAACGTTTCCGAGATTTCGTCATCCACCGCCCAGCCGACCTCGGCGCGTAACGGCCGCCGCCGCGCTCTCGACAACGCCGCCGATATGAACCACACGCAGCCGAAGTCCTGGTCCTGGGCCGCCTGGCCGATCTCCGTGCTCGTCAATTTCACCCTGGGATATGCCCGGATCGTGCCTTACCTGATGCTCCTGGTGGTACTCGACAACACCGTGTTCGCCACCTTCGGCTGGACGCAACGCGACCCGACTTTCAACGACGGGATCCTCGCCCCGCTTTTCGTCGCGGCGGTTTCCGTTCTGTTCGTCCTGGCAGTGTTCTTCCTCGTCAACATTTTCGTGGCCCGGCGGTCCACGCTTTCCGCGTGGTGGTACTGGATCCTGAACTCGGCATTGCTGCTCGTGCCGAGCATCGCGGTGAGCATCTGGCCCGACCTTTGGCGGACGATCCGCTGGTACTGACCGGCTTCGGGCAACTTCACTCCTGGCTTGCGTTACTTCCAGCCATTTCCCTGCTTGCCCTCCGCGTGTTCTAGCGGGTGCCTACCGATTCCGACCCAGGTGCCGGGATGTGCGGCGCGTCCTGGTCCGTGTCGACCGGCTGATTGCTGACTAGGTCGGCCCGACACTTCTTGGCAATGCTCAGTGCGGCGGTGGTGGTTCTGGTGTGGCGGGATCGGTGATGGGTTCGGGGGTGTTGGTGTAGGTGCGGCCGAGGTCGGAGGTCCAGAGGATTTCGCCGTGTTGGTTCTTGGTGACATGCCAGAAGGGGGATTGTGCGAAGCGGTGGTGGCGTCGGCAGAAGGGGTCGCGGATGTGTTCGTCGGTGGTGCCGTCCTTGTTGTGGGGTATTCGGTGCTCGAAGTCGCATTTTTCGGCGGTTCGGTTGCAGGCGGTGTAAGAGCAGTATCGGTTGCGCAGGTTGGCCAACTCCTTGAGTTGTCGTGAGGGCCGGTAGCGCCTGGCAGCGAGTTTCTTGGCATAGCCCTGGTCGTCGACGAGGACACCGGACCACACCGCCTTCAGATCGAAGGCGAGTTCGCGTAATCGCTGCGCGGGCAGGGGCCCGTAGCCGCGGAGTTCACCAGGCAGGTTGTCCAGGCCGAGCAGCGTACTGGCGTTCATGGTCACGTACACGTTGGTGGTGACCGTGCTGGCGTTCTTGCCCAGTACGAGGTCTCGGAGCACGTCGGCGCGGAGTTGTTTTCTGGTGCGGGGTTCATCGGGGCCGGCGACTTCGCGGGCGATGCTGTCGATGCGTTGGGCCATGGCCAGGACATCGTGGGAGGGCAGGAACGCGTGGAACCAGGACATGCCGTCTTCGCGGTGCGCCACCGCGGTGCGCCGCTCGGCCTTGCGCGACCGGCACCGCTCGTCGGCGCCGTCCGGGTCGACCTTCAACACCGCCCAGCGAACCGTGTCATACAACTGGCGTGGGGTTCTCTCCAGCACACGGGGGAAGATCCGTGTCTCGACCTCGTGTGCCTTCTCGAGTGAGAGGACCGTGGTGGCGCGTTCGATCTGCGCGGCGCGAGCGGGATCCAGGCGACCCTTGGCCAGCGCGCCCAAGGTTTCCGGCAGCCGGTGGATCAGGGCGTGTGCCAAGGCCAGATCGCTGCCGGCTTTGGGAACGGACACCTTGAGCTCGCACGCCAGGGTGTCGGGCACGCCAGCCGCGGCGTCCTCCGGCCGCTGTCGGGCGAATTGTTCGATCGCGCGCAGGCGGACGGCTTCCAGCATGGATTGGACCTCGGTGACCGCGCGGGCGAGTTGGAGGGAATCCACCGCGTCGCAGGTGCCTACGTCGACGTCGAGGAGTTCGTTGATGTCCCAGCCGGGAGGGGTGGGATCTGGGCCTAGGAACTTGTCGTAATCAATCACATGCGCTACGTTACTCGAACACGTGTTCGAACACAACCGGGAATGTTGCAGATCGATTCGACCTGGCCACGGCGCGGGCGTGGGTTGGGCCGGGATTCGCGTCGACGGCTCCCAGTTCTTGGAATCAGACGAAGGTATGTAGTCGTGTGGTCCCCGCGCTGACACGCTCGGTGTGGGTGCTGCGAACGGGAGGAGAGCGGCGATGAAGGTGCTGGCGGCGATCGTGACCGGGGTGCTGATCGGGGCGATGGCGCCTTCGGTCGCCGAGGCGCGACCGGCGGCCCCGGTCGCGCAACCCGCGGAGAAGGCTCCGCTTCCCGGTGCGGCGAAGAATGTCCAGCTGCGCAAGGCCTTGCCGGACACCGAGGGCGCCATTTCGATCAACTTCATGGACTACCGCACCGGCCCCTTCCAGCACCGCGACGTGATGTTCGTGAGCGGGAAGTTCGGCCTGCGCACCTATGACGTGTCGAACCCGGACGAGCCGGTTCTGCTCGACCACCTCACCAAGCAGGAACTCGCGCTGCCCGGTGACGATGTCGCCCAGCGGTTCTGGGAGAACGAGGACGTGAGCGTGGACCCCAGCCGCAAGCTGGTGTTCCTCGCCCGGGAGCGCACGGCATTCGGTCGGCAGGGTGGCGCGGAACGGCCGACCGGTGTGTACATCGTCTCGGCGGCGGATCCGGCCGATCTGCGGTTGGAGAGCTTCGCGCAGATGGGCACCGGGCACATCACCACCTGCATCAACGACTGCAGGTACCTCTGGACGACCGGGTATGACGGCACGCCGTCCACCGATCCGGACACCTATCGCCGTTCGGGCAAGGTGTTCGTCACCGACATCCGGGATCCGCGCAACCCCAGGACCCTGCCGACCTATGTGGACCTCGGCCGCAACCAGGGCGAGACGCATATGACCCACGACGTGCAGGTGGACGCGGCCGGCGTGGCGTGGGTCGCCGGCACCGGCGGCACCCGCGGTTACCGGACTTCGGGATGGCACTGGGACCCGGTGGCCAAACGAGTGCGCGAGGCGACCGCGATCGACCCGATTCCCTATGCGGGCGGCGGAGTTCCGAAGACGACCATGCCCACGGCCTTCTCGCACAACTCGTTCCGGCCGGTGGGCAGCAGGCTGTCCGATGGGCCGAGGCCGACCAGGGAGAACCCGGCGGGCAGCCTGCTGCTGCACACCGAGGAAGCGTTCGGCTCGCCGACCTGCAAGGACCAGGGCCGGTTCGTGATCTCCTCGCTGCAGGGTTCCGACCAGGGCCAGTCGTGGCGGGCGACCCCGGACAAGCCATTCCACCTCCGCACGGTCGGCATTTGGACCCCGGACGACCAGGAGGGCACCCTCCCCGGTCCGGACACGTTCTGCTCCGCGCACTATTTCGATGTGCAGCAACGGATCGTGGCCTATTCCTGGTACGAGCAGGGCACCCGGTTCCTGGACATCAGCAACCCGGCGAAGCCGATCCAGATCGCGTACTGGCGGCCGGAGGGCGCCACCTCGTTCGCGCCCTACTGGCACAAGGGCCGGGTGTTCCTCGCCGACCTTTCCCGCGGGGTGGAGATCCTCAGCCTCACCGAGGACGCCTACCAGGCGCAGCGCACCGCTTCCAACGTGACGCTGCGAACCGTGCCGGGCCAGGTCACCGCCGGTCCCGCGGGCGCCCCGCGCAACCGTCTGCCGCTCAAACCGGATCCGGACTACGGGCACGCGTGCCCGATGCTCGAGGGCCGAGAGTGCGAACCGGGTTCGGTTTCCTGCTGCTAGAACCGCTGGCGGTTTAGTCGCCTTCCATCGTGGCCACGGACTGCCTGGTCTGTGCCCAACATCGCGGCGAAGGGCCGCTTGCCTGTCCCCGGATCTGGGCCGGTCGGCGCGTCATCGTGTCGCACCGGCCCCCGACGAGGACGGCCTCGCGGTTCCGGGCTGCCTCTTCGTCGAGACGCCGGCGGCGCACTCCCGCGCTCGACATGCTCACCGAGGCGGAAGTCATCGGCGTCGCCCAAGCGGCCTGGCGCGCGGCCCACGCGCTGCGCGACGACTACGCCCGGACCGAGGCCGAGAGTTGGCTGGCCGCGCCGCGCTACCGGGAACCCGAACTCGCCGACCTGTGTGCGCGGCTCGCGGCCTACTTCGACGACACGGTGGCCTGACCCGTGAATCCACCCGTCTTGACGTGTGAATCCCGATTCACTACTGTGTGAATCCGGATTCACACCCTGTCGATCAGGAGGCGACGATGCCTGCCGAATCCTCGAGAACACGCACCCTTCCCGCCAAATCGCCGAGCCTGCCGCCCGGGCCGCGTCAACCGGCCGCGCTGCAAGCCGCACGGTGGTTGCTCGGCTCGACCTCGTTCCTGGAGCGCTGCCAGGCGCGCTTCGGTGACCTGTTCACCGTGAACCTGGTCGCGAAGGCGGCCGCCGGACCCGCGGCCGACCGGAACCAGGGCCGCTGGGTCTTCCTCGCCGATCCCGAGCACGTCCGGCAGGTCTTCACCGCGGACCCCGAGATCGTGCGCACCGGTGACACCAACCGGTTCCTGGAGCCGCTCGTCGGCCCGAGGTCGATCCTCGTGCTGGACGAACCCGGGCATCGGGGGCAGCGCAAGCTGATGTTGCCGCCGCTGCACGGTGAACGCGTCCGGAACTACGGCACGCTGATCTCCCGCGTCGCCGAGGCGGACCTGGCGCGCTGGCCGGTCGGCGAGCCGTTCGCGCTGTGGCCCCGGATGCAGGCGATCACGCTCGAGGTCATCGTCCGCGCGGTCTTCGGCATCGCCGAACCACGGCGAATCGCCCGCGTGACCGCGTTGCTGGGCCGCATGCTCAACCGGATGACGAACGCGCGCTGGCTTCTCGTCCAGTCGCTACTCGCCACGGTGGCGGAATCGACGGGACACAAGGGAACCGCGCGCCGCCTGATCGGTCCCGTCGACGAGGTGATCCGCACCGAGATCGCCCATCGGCGTGCCGCGACCGATCTGGACCAGCGCGACGACATCCTGTCGCTGCTCGTCCGCGCCGAATACGCCGACGGTTCGCCGATGAGCGACGACGAACTGCGCGACGAGCTGATGACCCTGCTGATCGCCGGGCACGAATCGACCGCCACCGCCCTGGCCTGGGCGTTCGAGCTGCTGCTGCGGCATCCGGACAAGGTGGCGCGCGTGCGCGAGGAAACCGAGGCCGGGCTGGACGACTACGCCGGGGCGGTGGCTCAGGAGACGCTGCGCCTGCGCCCGGTGGTGCCGTTCGTCCTGCGCAACCTCGCGCAGCCGATGGAAATCGGCGGTCACCTGTTGCCGGCCGGGACGTGGCTCGCGCCGTGCGCCTACCTGATCCATCGCCGCGAGGACGTGTACCCGGAACCACTCCGCTTCCGGCCCGAACGTTTCCTCGAACGGCCCGCGGGCGCCACCACGTGGTTGCCGTTCGGCGGCGGGGTCCGCCGTTGCCTGGGCGCGAGTTTCGCCCAGCTGGAAATGCGGCGCGTGCTGCAGACCGTTCTCGCGCACGCCGATCTGGTCCCGGCACGGGGAAAAGCCGAGAAGATCCGCGCCCGGTTCATCACCCTCGCACCCGCACGGGGTGCTCGAGTCCTCCTGGAAGGCGGCGGGAAATGAACGACACCAAGACGGTCAGCACGCGGGAGCGGCTGCTGCGGGCGGCCGCCGAGCTGATCCAGGAGGGCGGTTACGCGACCGCTTCGGTGGGCGCCATCGCCGAACGCGCCGGACTCGCGACGGGCGCGCTCTACCGGCACTTCCCGTCCAAGGCCGAACTGTTCGTCGAGGTCTTCCGCGAGGCCGCGGAGCGGGAACTCGCCGCGATGCGGGCGGCGTCCGCGCGGTCCGCCGAGTTCGCGCGGCGGTTCGAGGCGGTCATCCACACCTACGCGACCGGCGCGCTGCGCAACCGCCGCCTCGCCTGGGCCCTGGTCTACGAGCCCGTCGACCCGCTCGTCGACGCCGAACGGCTGGCGTACCGGCGCCGCTACCGCGACGGCATGATCGAGCTGCTGCGGGAAGGCCTTGCCGCGCAAGCGATTCCGGAGCAGGACGTCGAGCTCGCCGCGGCGGCCGTGGTCGGTGCGATCGCCGAGGCGCTGGTCGGCCCCCTGTCGCCGGTCGCGGGCCGGACGCCCGGTGAGGAGGAGATCATCGCGGCGATCATCGGTTTCTGCGCCCGGGCGATCGGCCTGGACCGGGGGAGGCCATCCCGATGAACCTGTACGAGACCGACTTGGCTCTGCGCGAGGCACTGGACCGCGAAGGTGGAGCCTGGGGTGCCGAACGCGTCCGCGAACTCGGCGAGATCGCGGGTTCGGCGGACGCCCGCGAGCACTCCCGCCGCGCTGAGTGGAACGGCCCGCGCCTGCACACCCACGACCTCGAAGGCCGCCGCATCGACGAGATCGAGTGCGATCCCTCCTGGCACTGGCTGCTGTCCACGGGAATCGAGCACGGGGTGGCTTCGCTGCCGTGGCGCGAGAACCGTCCCGGCGCCCACGCCGTCCGCGTCGCGCTGGGCCACCTGTGGGGGCAGCTCGACACCGGCGTGATGTGCCCGTTGATCATGACCTTCGCGGCCGTGCCGGTGTTGCGGAAATACGGTGGCGAGGCCGCCGCGGAGTGGATCGATCGCCTCACCACGGGCGCGCTCGCCGGGCAGGCGTACACCGAGAAACAGGGCGGTTCCGATCTCCGGCGAACCACGACTCGTGCGATTCCGTTGGCGGACGGCGATTTCGAGTTGCACGGGCACAAGTGGTTCGTCTCCGCGCCGATGTGCGATGTGTTCCTGACGCTCGCCCAGACCGATCGGGGCCTGTCCTGTTTCCTGGCAGAACGCCAGGCCGGCCTCGAAATCGTGCGGCTCAAGGAAAAACTGGGCACCCGATCGCTGCCGACGGCCGAGGTGGAGTTGCGCGGGGTCCGGGCCCGCCTGATCGGTGAGGAGGGGCGCGGGATGGCGCCCCTGCTGGAAAACGTGAACCACGCGCGGCTCGGCCCGGCGGTCGCCCCCGAAATGCGGGCCGCGCTGGTCCGCGCGCTGCACCACGCCCGCCACCGCACGGCGTTCGGCGCCGCGCTCGCCGAGCAACCGGCCATGCGCAACGTGCTCGCCGATCTGGCCCTCGACTCCGAGGCGGCCACGGCGACGGCCCTGCGGCTGGCCCGCGCCTACCAGGACTACGACTCGCCGTTCCGGCGGCTGGCCACCACGGTGAACGAGTTCTGGGGTTGCGGCCGGGTCACCGGCTTCGTCGCGGAAGCGCTGCAATGCCTGGGCGGCAACGGGTACAGCGAGCAGTCCGGGATGCCCCGGCTGCTGCGGGACGCCGCCGTGCATCCGATCTGGGAGGGCTCCGGCAACGTCATCGCGCTCGACGTGCTTCGCGCGATGGCCCGGGAACCCGAGGCGGTCGAGGCCTTCGTCGCCGAGTGCGAACTCGCCCGGGGTGGTGACCACACCTTGGACCGCCACCTCGACCGTCTGAAAAGGACGTTGAAAACCGTAGCGGAGGACGGGGATCCGCAGTTCCTCGCGCGCCGGGTCGCCGAAGATCTCGCGGTGGGCTTCCAGGCGAGCCTGCTCGTGCGGCACGCCCCCGCCTTCGTGGCCGACGCCTACTGCGCCGGTCGCCTCGGGGAGGATCGCGGCCGCGGATACGGAACCTTGCCTTCCGGTATTGCCGCCGACGCGATCCTCGAACGCGCCCTGCCGAGCTGACAGAACGCTGACTCACCCCTGAGGTTCAGGCCGACCGTATCGGGGATTCCCCTGATCCGCATCGCTCTTGAGGATGAGACCGCGATCCGGCGCACGACCGATGCCCCGTACGTAACCGGTCCCTACGATCGGTCCCGGGTAATGCCACAGGCGACAATTCCGGGCCCGTGGCGCGGTGCCGTCGATCCGAAAAACGGGTCGAGACACAAAGGGATCGGGCAGGGGGACATGACAGTCGAGGAGCTTCAGCGAACACGGGTCGACGAGGCCGATCACGCGCCGCGGATTGCCGCGCCCGCGCCGGTCGCGGTGCGGCCGAAGCGGCCTTCCCGCGTGGGCGTGTTGATCCGCCGGTTGCCGTTCACCTCGGCGGTCACGATCGCCATGCTGGCGCTGTCGATCTGCACCGGAACGCTGTGGGATCCCGCGCGGGAGCGCAGCTGGTACCCGTTCGTCGCCTACGGGGTGCCCACGCTCGAGGACGGTCACTGGTGGACCGTGGCCGCGGGCGCCTTCTTCGCCGTGGTTCCGCTGTTCTACCTGCCGATGGCGGGTGGGTTCGCGCTGCTGGTCGGATTCACCGAATGGCGCCTGGGCACCGGGCGCACCGCGGCGATCACGATCGGCGGGCAGCTCGTCGGCGTGCTCGGGGCGTGCCTGATCCTGATGACCTTCCGGCACTCCGGCTGGGAATGGGCGGAACGGCTTTCCCATGCCGTCGACGCCGGGTTTTCCGGGGGTTCGCTGGCCGCGATCACCGTCGCGAGCGCGGCCATCCGGTCGCCGTGGCGGTGGCGGATCCGGGCCGCGGTGTGCACGTATGCCGGTGTCGCGATCCTCTACGTCGGCAACCTCGCCGATCTGGTTCATTTCGTGGCGGTCGCGGCGGCGTTGCCGCTGGCCGGGGTGTTGGTCGGCCGCCACCGCGTGCGGCGGACGGGGACGCCGAGCCGCCGGGAGCGGCGCCTGCTCGCCGTCGTCGGGCTGGTGGTGGTCGCCTCCGCCCAGGTGGTGATGTGGCTGATTCCCGGGGACGGTCCGCTCGGATCGTCGCGGGACCTGTCCGCTTCCCTGATCGAAGTGATCATCCTGGTGGCCGCGGTGGTGGTGATCGGCAACGGGCTGCGCCGGGGCAGCCGGGTGGCGTGGCGCTGGGCCGTGGGGTTGACGGTGTTCGCGTTGCTCCAGGGGGTCGTGGTGGTCGCGGTGCTCGCACTCGGTGACCTCGCGGGCGAGGACAACTCCATCGAGGGCGTCCCGCTCCTGGTGGCCGACAGTTTGCCGTGGGCGGCCGAACTCTGCGTGCTGATCGTGGCGCGGGGCGCGTTCCGGACGCCGCCCCACCGGTACCGGTTGCGGCACGCGCGCGGCACCACGGCTCCGGAGACCGCGCGCACACTCGTAGAGCGGTGGGGTGGCGGTTCGCTGTCGTGGATGACCACGTGGTCGGACAACTTCCACTTCATCACCCCCGACCGGCAGTCCTACCTCGCCCATCGCCGCCACGCCGGGGTCGCGATCGCGCTGGGGGATCCGATCGGCCCGCCCGGCCACGCCGAGCACACCGTGCGCGGATTCGCCGAGATGTGCGATCAGGCCGGGCTGATGCCGTGCCTGTTCTCCGCCAGCACCGCGACCCGGGCGATCGCCGACGAGCTGGGCTGGCAGCACGTGCAGGTCGCCGAGGACACCCTGATCGACCTGGAGACCTTCGAGCTGCGCGGAAAGCGGTGGCAGGATGTGCGTTCCGCGCTCAATCGCGCCCGCAAGGAGGGCATCGAGTTCCGGCTGGTCACCTTGGCCGAGCAGCCGCGGTCGATCCTCACCCAGGTGCGCGAGATCTCCGAGGAATGGATCGGCGACAAGGGCATGCCCGAAATGGGTTTCACTCTCGGCGGGGTCGACGACGCCCTCGATCCGGACACCCGGGTCGGCCTCGCGATCGACCAGGGCGGCACGGTGCACGGGTTCACCTCGTGGCTGCCCATCCACACCGGCGAGGGCACGACCACGGGGTGGACGCTGGACCTCATGCGGCGGCGGGCCACCGGGTTCCGGCCGGTGATCGAGTTCCTGATCGCCTCGGCCTGCCTGGCCTTCCAAGCCGAAGGCGCGCGCACGGTGTCGCTGTCCGGGTCCCCGCTGGCCTGCACCCGGGACCGGGAGAAGGCGCCCGCGATCGCGGCCCTGCTGGAAACGCTCGGCGCGAAACTGGAGCCCTACTACGGCTTCCGTTCGCTGCACGCGTTCAAAACCAAGTTCCAGCCCCGGTACCAACCCCTCTACCTCTGCTACCGCGACGAAGCCGACCTTCCCCGGATCGGTATCGCCCTCGGCCGCGCCTACCTGCCCGACACCCGGCTGCGCGACCTCGTCCGCTGCCTCCGCAAGAGCGGTGCGCATATGCCAGGATGAGGTGTGCCTCGTCTGGGTTCCGGGATTTCGTTGATCGCTCGCGGCCCTGAACTGAACCTCCTGCGTGCCGCGTTGACGAGGGCCGCGGACGGCGAGGCCAACGCGGTACTGGTCGCCGGGGACGCCGGTGTCGGCAAATCCCGTCTGCTCGCCGAACTGGTCGGCCTCGCACGGGAAACCGGTGCGACCGTCCTCACCGGACGGTGCCTCGACGTGGACGAGGCCGGGTTGCCGTACCTGCCGTTCGTCGAGGCGCTCGGCCAGCTCACCGCCGGGCAGCGGGCGGCACTCACCGAGCGGCCGGTGCTGTCCCGGCTGGTGCCGGGCGCCGGGTCCGCGGCGCCGGGCGGTACGCGTGATCAGGCGATGGAGCGGCTGCGGCTGTTCGACGCCGTGCACGGTCTGCTCGCCGAACTGGCCGCCGACGGGTGCGTGCTGCTCGCACTGGAGGATCTGCACTGGGCGGACGCCTCGACCCGGGACCTGGTGCTGTTCCTGCTGTCGCGTTTGGACCGGCAGCGGCTGCTGGTGGTAGCGACCTATCGACAGGACGATCTGCATCGCAGGCATCCGTTGTGGCCCCTGCTGGCCGAACTTTCCCGGCTGCCGGTCGCCGAACGGCTCGAACTCGCCCCGTTCGGCAGCGCGGACGCCGTGACGTTCGTTTCCGCGCTCGCCGAAGGCTCGCTGCCCGAGGCGACGATCCGCGCGATCGCCGAGCGCTCCGAGGGGAACGCCTTCTTCTGCGAAGAGCTGACCGCGGCCCACCAGGGCGGTGGCGGCGGGGTGTCCAGCGGGCTGGCGGAACTGCTGCTGGCGCGGATGGAGCGGCTGAGTTCCCAGGCCCAGCGGATCGTGCGGGCGGCCTCCGGGGCCGGGCAGGCGGTGGCGCACACGGGCCTGCGCGCGGTCTGCGAACTCGACGACGACGTGCTGGAGGACGGGCTGCGCGAGGCGGTGCGGCACAACGTCCTGGTCGCCGCCGACGACGGCTACACCTTCCGGCACGCGTTGCTGCGCGAAGCGGTGTACGACGATCTGCTGCCGGGAGAACGAGTGCGGTTGCACGCCGGTTACGCCCGGGTGGCCGCCGAGCAGGGCGCCGTGGCGGCGCTGGCCCAGCACAGCTTCAAGAGCCACGATCTGCCCACCGCGCTGGAAGCGTCCGTGCGCGCCGCGGCCCAAGCGGGGGAGATGCGCGCGCCGGGCGAGGCCCTGCACCACCTCGCGCAGGCGCTGCAACTGTGGGAGGTCGTGCCGGATCCGGAGGAACGAACCGGTACGGACGAACTGTCCCTGTCGCGTTCGGCCTCGATGATGGCGTCGGCGGCCGGTGAGGCGGAGCGAGCGGTGACGTTCGCCCGCTCGGCGGTGGCACAGGCCGATCTTCGCGGCGACCCCGAACTGGCGGCCGACGCGCGGCACCAGCTGGCGGTCGCGCTCATCCCGTTCGAACTGCACCGCGACGAGGTGTCCGCGGCCGTCGACCGGGCATGGGAACTGGTGCGCGACCGGCCGCCGAGCGAAGTGCGGGCCAAGGTGCTGGCACTGCGCGCGCGGACCTGGGTGTGGAACTCGAACCACGGGCTGGCACTCGCGGAACTGCGGGGCTACGCCGAGCAGGCGATCGCCGACGCCCGGCAGGTCGGTGCGGCGGAGGTCGAGGCGGACGCGCTGGTCACCCTCGCGGTGTTCGCGGAGTGGGAAGCCGACTCCGACGAGGCGATCCGGCTCGGTTACGCCGCCGCGGAACGGGCGGCCGCGATCGGCGCGTTCGACGTGGAGTTGCGCGCACTGCAGAACATTTCGTCGAACTACGTCATTACCGGGCGGTTCCGCGAGGCGCTCGGCGTGTCGGAGCAGGCCTGCCACCGGGCCG
Organism: Amycolatopsis anabasis; assembly: GCF_009765355.1. Lineage (GTDB taxonomy): Bacteria > Actinomycetota > Actinomycetes > Mycobacteriales > Pseudonocardiaceae > Amycolatopsis > Amycolatopsis anabasis. Next base: position 104,570 of record NZ_VTHK01000002.1, read on the forward strand.
CCGAAGTCGGATTGACCTGGGGCGAAAACGGGCTCAACGCCCGGGTGAATCAGGTGTTCGATCTGTTCCTGGTCGGCGACTGGGAAGCGGGACTCGCCGAGGACGATCTCGTGGACGCGCCCCGGCTGGCCCGGGCTCGGGTGTCCTCGGTGATCGTGAACATCCTGGTGGCCCAGGGTCGTTTCGACCAGGCCGACGAACTCGCCGGCCGGTTCGCCGGGCAGACCGAGGACGCGCGCACCGAGACGCTGACCGGGATCGCGCTGGCCGAAGCCGCGTACTGGCGCGGGCGGTATGTCGATGCCACCGATCGCGCCCGGACGGTGCTCGACCGGCAGGGGACCGTGGCTCGAGCGAGCATCAACGCCATCAACTGGGCGGCCGCGATCGCCTTGGCGGCTCTGGCTGATTTCGCCGAGGAGGCTCGTCGGCGCGGGGACGAGAGCGTGGCGCGGCAGGCCGTCGCCGACGGCGAGCAGGTGCACGCGCGCGCGATGCGTGACGGGGAGGGCACCCAGACACCGCAGGGCACGCTGGAGCGCCGCGCGCCGGAAACCCGGTCGCTCGCCCGCAGGATGGACGCCGAACTGAGCCGGTTGCGCGGTCACGACGATCCGGCGCTGTGGCGGCTCGCCGCCGAGCATTCGGCGTCGATCGCGTACTGGCACGCCATCGCCCGCTGGCGCCTGGGCGCCGCTCTGCTCGGCACCGGCGAGCGCGATCAGGCGGGCGAACACCTGCGCGCCGCGCACGAAACGGCCGTCCGGCTGGGCGCCGCCCCGCTGCGCGACGCCGTGCGGACGCTCGCGCGGCGCGCCCGGATCTCCCTCGGCGACGTCGCCCCGGCACCGGCCGCGGACGTGCTGACGCCCCGGGAAAGGGCGGTGCTGGAACTGGTCGCCACCGGCCTGACCAACAAGCAGATCGGCGCCCGGCTCTTCATCAGCGAGAAAACCGCGAGCGTGCACCTCTCGCGGGTCATGACCAAACTCGGCGCGGCGAGCCGGACCGAAGCGGTGACCGTCGCGCAACACCGCGGCCTGCTCTGAACCAGGAGCTACCTGCGGGTTCGGGGTCGCGTGGCGGATCCGGCCGGAAATGTCGGTGGTCGATGCGAACATATGTTCGTGTCGAACGAGGGTCCGATCCTGCATGCCGATCTCGACGCTTTCTACGCGTCGGTCGAGCAGCGGGACGATCCGCGGTTGCGGTCCCGGCCGGTCATCGTGGGGGGAGGGGTGGTGCTGGCGGCGAGTTACGAGGCGAAGGCGCACGGGGTGCGCACGGCGATGGCGGGTGGGCAGGCCCGCCGGTTGTGCCCGCACGCGATCGTGGTGCCGCCTCGGATGTCGGTGTATGCCGAGGCGAGCAAGGCCGTGTTCCAGGTGTTCGAGCAGACCACCCCGCTGGTGGAGGGGTTGTCGATCGACGAGGCGTTCCTGGACGTGGGCGGGCTCGGGCGGATCTCCGGCACCCCCGCCGAGATCGCGGCGCGGCTGCGGCGGGAGGTCGCCGAACGGGTCGGGTTGCCCATCACGGTCGGGGTGGCCAGGACGAAGTTCCTCGCCAAGGTGGCCAGCGGGGTGGCCAAACCCGACGGGCTGCTCGTGGTCCCGCACGACGGCGAGCTCGCCTTCCTGCACCCGTTGCCGGTCGAGCGGCTGTGGGGAGTCGGGGAGGTGACCGCGCGCAAACTGCGGGACCGGGGGATCGCCACGGTCGGCGAGGTGGCGGCGCTGCCCGCGGCGGATCTGGTGTCGATGCTGGGCCGGGCCTCGGGTGGCCATCTGCACGCCCTGGCGCACAACCACGATCCGCGGCCGGTGCGGACGGGTCGCCGCCGGCGGTCGATCGGGGCGCAGCGGGCGCTGGGCCGGCGGCGAAGATCGTGCCGCGAGCTCGACGCCTTCCTGGTGTCCCTGGTCGATCGGCTGGCTCGCCGGTTGCGCGCGGCCCGGCGAGTCTGCCGCACGGTCACGCTCCGGATGCGCTTCGCCGATTTCACCCGGGCGACGCGGTCGCACACGCTGGTCCAGGCGACCGCGGACACCGAGGTCATCCTCGGCACCGCGCGCGGCCTGCTGACCGCGGCGTGGCCGAAGATCGCGGCCGAGGGGATCACCCTCATCGGGCTCGCACTGTCCAACCTGGACAATGACGACTCCGTCCAGCTCGCGTTGCCGTTCGACGGGCAAGGGGGCCAGGCCCTGGACTCCACACTCGACAACGTGCGCGACCGGTTCGGTTCGGCCGCCATCACCCGGGCCGTGCTCCTCGGGCGCGACGAGGGGCCCTCGGTGCCGCTGCTGCCCGACTGACCGAAACGCGTGAACCGGAGTGACCCGGGGACTCACGCCGGTACTTCCCGGCCCGAAGGCTGCGGCGACACCGATCCGTCCGGACGGCTTCGCCCTACAGGAGCACCACTGAGCGGAGGACGTCGCGGCGACGCAGCTTCGCGAACGCCTGCTCCACTTCGTCCAGTGAGATCGTCTCGGTGACGAAGGCGTCCAGGTCGAGCTTGCCCTGGCGGTAGAGGCCGAGCAGGGCGGGGAAGTCGCGCGAGGGGAGGCAGTCGCCGTACCACGAGGACTTGAGCGAGCCGCCGCGGACGCGCAGTTCCAGCAGCGGTATGTCCAGGCGCATGTCGGGCGTGGGCACGCCGAGCAGGACGACCGTCCCCGCCTGGTCGCGGGCGTAGAACGCCTGTCTCCAGGTCTCGGGGCGGCCCACGGCGTCGATGACGACATCCGCGCCGAAGCCGCCGGTGAGCTCCTGGATCCGCGGCACCGGGTCGGTGATGCCCGCGTCGATGGTGTGCGTGGCGCCGAAGCCGCGGGCCCAATCCAGTCTTCGGGGATCCGTGTCGACGGCGATGATGGTGGTCGCACCGGCCACCTGCGCACCGGCCACCGCCGCGCTGCCCACGCCGTCGCAGCCGATGACCGCGACGCTGTCGCCGCGCTCGACCGCGCCGGTGTGCAGCGCGGCGCCGACCCCGGTCGCGACCCCGCAGCCGAGCAACGCGGCCGCGGCGGGTGCGACATCGGGCTCGACCTTGGTGCATTGCCGCGCGTGCACGAGGATCTTCTCGGCGAGGGCGCCGAGGCCGAGCGCGGGGGTGAGCGGAGTGCCGTCGGCGAGCGTCATCGGCTGGGCGGCGCCGAATGGCGAGAAGCAGTCCACGGCTTGCCCTTGCGGCAGGCACGGCAGGTTCCGCAGAACGCACGCCAGTTCAAGATGACGAAGTCGCCCGGCTCCACCTCGGCCACGCCATCGCCGACGGCCTCCACCACGCCGGCGGCCTCGTGCCCGAGCAGGAACGGAAACGTGTCGTCGACTACGCCCTCCCGGTAATTCAGGTCGGTGTGGCACACCCCGCACGCCCGCACCCGCACCACCGCCTCGCCGTGCCCGGGATCCGGGACCATGACCTCGGCCACCTCGACCGGCGCCTGCCCCGACCGCGCGACAACGCCACGGACCGTCTGCGCCATGGACCCTCCCCTCCCCGCCACGCGCTCTGGCGACAGCTCTCGGCGCGGCGCGATCGTCGAGCCGAGCCTGCAACACCCGGATGACGACCGCAAACTCAACCAGGCCCGCATCGCTCAGTCACCCACCGACGGGTTATGCGGAATCAAGGCAGGAACAACGTGAGACCTGGCTTCGGCTGATGGACTTTCCAGGGCAAGACAGGTTAAGGAAAGGGCTTGGCGGGCGCGGAAACCTCCGGGGCACCGCCGAAGGTGCGGCGGTAGGCGCCCGGGGTGGTGCCGAGTTCGCGGTGGAAGTGCTGGCGCAGCAGGTTTCCGGAGCCGAACCCGGTGCGCTCGGCGATCGCGTCGACGGACAGGTCGGTCGTCTCCAGCAGGGTGCGCGCGCTGGTCAGGCGTTGCTGGTTGAGCCACCTCAGCGGGGTGAGCCCGAGATGTTCGACGAACCGGCGGCCGAAGGTCCGGGTGCTCATCGCGGCCTGCTCGGCGAGTTGCCCGACGGTCAGGCGCTGGTGGAGGCGGCGCATCGCCCAGTCCAGGACCGGGGCGAACCCAGGGGCACGCGACACGTCCGGTGCGGGCGGCGACACGTACTGGGCCTGATCGCCTTCCCGGTGCGGGGCGATGACCATGCGACGGCCCACTTCGGCCGCCACCGCGGCGCCGAAGTCCTGCCGGACGATGTGCAGGCACAGGTCGATCCCGGCCGCGGTGCCCGCACTGGTGAGGACGGTTCCCTCGTCGACGTAGAGCGCGCTTTCGTTGACGTGGACCTGGGGATAGCGGCGGCGCAGCTCTTCGGTGTGCATCCAGTGCGCGGTCGCCGTGCGCCCGTCGAGCAGACCGGCGGCCGCCAGCACGAAGGCGCCGGAGCACAACGACGCGATCCGGGCGCCCCGGTCGTGCGCTTCGCGCAGCGCGTCGAGCAACTCGGCCGGCGGCCGGAAGCCCGGTGTTTCGCAGGCCGGTACCACGACAAGATCCGCGTCCCGCAACGGGTTCAGCCCGTGCGCCGCCTCCAGTCGCAGCCCGCCGAGCGTGCGCTGCGGGCCGCTCGCGGTCTGGCACAGGGTCAGCTCGTACCAGTTCGGGGCGAGATCGCGGCGGTCGCGGCCGAACACCTCGCACGGCACGGCGAGTTCGAACAGCGGGCAGTCCTCGAGGATCGGCACGGCGACCGAGATCCGCCCGGGTGGTTTTTGGCGCATGGCGCAAATCTAGTGAAACGTGGCGTTTCCGCCACTTTCGGGAACGGGCCCGGCGGGCAGATGCTGGAAAGATGACGGAGATCCAGGAGAGGGGACCGCTGGACGCGGGGTCCGAGGAGGGGGCTCGGTTGCTGGGGATCGCGGCCGACCTCGTGGTGCGGCACGCCGAAGGGGTGGCGGACGGCCCGGTCGCACCCGCCCAGCCGGGCACGGCGTGGATCCGGGAATGGCTGGACGGTTACGACTTCCACGCGGGCCGCCCGGCGGAGGAAACGCTGCCCGAGGTGATGGACGTGTTGCGGCGCTGGGGCGTGCACACCACGCACCCGCGGTATTTCGGGCTGTTCAACCCGACCCCCACGTGGTGGGGGGTGGCCGGTGAACTGCTCGCCGCGGGCGTCAATCCGCAACTGGCCGCCTACAGCCACGCCCCGGCCGCGGTCGAGATCGAGCGGCACGTGCTGCGTTTCCTCGCGGACCGGCTGGGATTGCCGGCCACCACCGAGGGCAGTTTCACGGTCGGCGGTGCGGAGGCGAACCAGACGGCCGTGGTGGTCGCGCTGACCCGCCGCTTCGGGTCCTATGCGGAGCACGGCGTGGCCGGACTGCCCGGACGGCCGGTGTTCTACGCGTCGGCGGAAAGTCACCTGGCCTGGTTGAAGATCGCGCATCTGACCGGTCTCGGCCGCGAGGCCGTCCGGTTGATCCCGGTCGATTCCGCGCACCGGCTCGACCTGACGCGGCTGCGCGCGGCGCACCGGGCGGACCTCGACGCGGGCCGGACACCCTTCCTGCTGGTCGGCACCGCGGGGACCACGGGCGGCGGGGCCATCGATCCGCTGCCGGAACTCGCCGAGCTGGCCCGCGCCTGGGGTCTGCACTTCCACGTGGACGCGGCCTGGGGTGGCGCGGTGTCCCTGTCCGATCGGCTCCGGCCCCTGCTCGCGGGTATCGAGCGGGCGGACAGCGTCACCGTCGACGCGCACAAATGGCTTTCCGCGCCGATGGGGGCGGGGACGTTCCTCGTCCGCCACCCGGGTGCGCTCGCGCGGAGTTTCCGCGTCACCACCGCCTACATGCCCGCGCCCGAGGCGGCCGGTGACCCGTACACCACGAGCGTGCAGTGGTCGCGCCGGTTCGCCGGGCTGAAGGTGTTCCTCGCGCTGGCCGCGGTGGGGCAACCCGGATACGCGGCGCAGATCGAGCGCGACGTCGAACTCGGCGCGCTGCTGGCCGACCGGCTCGCCGAGCACGGCTGGCGGCGGGTGAACGACACCCCGCTGCCGGTGGTGTGCGTGGCCGATCCGGACGTGGGCGCGCTCGGTCACGAACACAGCGTGCGCTGGCACGACGCCGTCGCCGAGCACGTGGTCCACAGTGGACAGGCATGGGTGTCCCCGGTCCGGCTCGCCGGTCGGCCCGCGGTGCGGCTCTGCCTGATCAGCCACCGCACCGGACCGCGCGACCTCGAAGACGTGGTGCTCGCCCTCGGCAAGGCCCGCGCGAGCGTGAGCGTGGTCCGGTAGTCACCGCGGATCGGCGGTGTGGAAACGGATCCCGTCCGGTTCGAGGTCGCGGAACAGCGCCGCCGGCTCCACCAGCTGCTCGAGGTGGTGCACGCCGGGCGCCAGGCCACCGGCGTGCAGCAGCCTGGCGACGTGCGCGGTGACGATCCCGGTCGCCTCGCTCTCCCGGGAGCCGCTCGCCGCGAAGGCGGCCCGGCGCCCGCGCTCGTCCACGGCGGCCGCGTGGACCACGAAGCTGACCCGTCCGAAGTGGACACTCGACAGCGCGGCGGTCAGGAGCCCGTCGAGCCGGAGCCGGTGCGCGGCCGCGAAGAACCCGATCCGGCGCAGACCGAACATCGCCCAGGTCGCCGGGGCCGAATCGAAGCACAGCCGGGTGGTCACCGGTGCGCCGAGTGTGCGGGAGAGCGTGTGCTGATCGGAAAACGGGAACGGGAAGGCGGTCCGGCGCCCGGCACCCGGCAGGTGGACCCGCTTGCGGGCGAGGCCGCGCGCGGCCGGTTGGGCGAGGCTGTCCACGGTCCACCGGACGGCGTCCTGGCCGTGGTGCTCGCCCAGGCCGAGCAGGATCGTGACGTCCACTCCGGTCGCCGATCCGAGTTCGGCGACGCACCGGCGCGCGAGCAGGTTCGTCAGGCCGGGTGCGACGCCGACGCTGAGCGCGGCGACCGCCCCGGTGGTGGCGGCCAGTTCGTCGAGCCCCTCAAGGGATTCGAGCACAGACCGGGTGGCGCTGACATCGACGTAGTGGACACCGCGTTCCAGGCAGATCCGGGCGAGGACCTCGTTCGCCCGTTCCACGCAGCAGACGACCACGCCCGCGTCGGCGACCGCGCGTTCCACCGCGGCGCGGTCGGTGACGTCGACGGCCAGCGGTCGCACGGCTCCGGCGGTTTCCTCGGCGAACGCCCGCGCGCGGTCCGGGTCCCGACCGGCGGCGACGACCCGTCCCGGGAACCAGCGCGCGAGGGCGGTGGCGGTGACCCGGCCGACCGCGCCGTAGCCGCCGAACACCAGGATGCGGTCACCGTTCACCGGACCGAGCCTAGCCGAGTGCGGTGCGGGTTCGATTCGGTGAACTGGGCGCGCTCGTGCTCGGCAACGCCAGGGGAGCGGACCGGCGCCGGTTCCACCGCCAGGTCATCGGCTACCCGTGCGGGATCGTCGGCGATGGCCCGATCCTGCCTGGGCCGCCCTGGTCCTGCCCAGCGCCCGGTGAAGCCGGTTCGCCGCGTGGAATCCTGCTCCGGCGATGTCGATCCGCTCGCCCGGAATTCGACGTATGGGTGAGACGGGCGAACCGGCCCGCGAGACGAATGGGGATGGCGATGAAAAGAAACAGACGGTGGGTGCGGTCGTTGCTGGCCGTCACGGCCGCGGGCGTGCTGGCCGGATCGGCCGGGGTGGCCCAGGCGGCGACCGGGGACGGTTCCGGCGCGGTGGTGCGGACCGATTCCGGTCCGGTGCGGGGCACGGTGGCCCCGGAATACCGGACGTTCCAAAAAGTTCCGTTCGCCGCGCCGCCGACCGGTGAGTTGCGCTGGCGTTCGCCGCAACCGTCGCGGCCGTGGTCCGAACCGCGGGACGCCACGAAACCCAGCAGCCCGTGCGCCCAGGCGTACAGCGGCGACCCCCGGCCCACCGACGAGGACTGCCTGTACCTCAACGTGACCACCCCGCGTTCGGCCGGGCACGGGCGGCCCAAACCGGTGATGGTCTGGCTGCACGGCGGCGGCAACAGCTACGGGACCGCCGCCGACTTCGACGCCCAGCGGCTCGCCACCCGCGGGGACGTCGTCGTGGTCACCACGAACTACCGTCAGGGCGTGTTCGGGTTCCTCGCCCATCCGGGGCTGGCCGGTTCCGGCGCCTTCGGGCTGGAGGACCAGCAGGCCGCGCTGCGCTGGGTGCGGCGCAACGCCGCGGCCTTCGGCGGCGACCCGGGCAACGTGACCCTGTTCGGCGAGTCCGGCGGCGCGTTCGACGTGTGCGCGCAGCTGACCGCTCCGGGAGCCCGCGGCCTGTTCCACCGCGCGATCGCGCAGAGCGGTTCGTGCGCGACCACCTGGCCCGCGAACGGGATCGTCTACGGTCAACCGGCCAGCTCACCGTGGCTGTCGCTGGCGCGGAGCGAGGCCAACGGCGTCGCGTTCGCGGGCCGGTTCGGCTGCGCTGATCCGGCGACCGCGGCGGCCTGCCTGCGCCGCGTCCCCGCCGCCGAGCTGGCCAAGGACCCCGAGACCAGCGGCCTGACCACCGTCGCCTTCGGCACCCGGGTGCTACCGGAGAACCCGCCCGACGCGTTGCGGCAGGGCCGTTTCCACCGGGTGCCGGTGATGTGGGGGACCACCCGCGACGAGGGCCGGTTGAGCGCCGCGTACTCGCCGCAGCCGTTCACCGAGGAGCAGTACCAGCGCATGCTCGGCGAGGCGTTCGGCGAGCAGGCTTCCCGGGTGGCGGCGCGGTATCCGTCCAGCGCGTACGGTTCCCCGGCGCTGGCCTGGTCCGCCGTGGCGACGAACCGGGTGTGGTCGTGCCCGCAGCTCACCGACGATCGCCTGCTCGCCGGGCGGACGCCGGTCTACACCTACGAGTTCGCCGACCGGAACGCCCCGCAGGGCTACTTCCGGTTCCCGCCGGATCTCCCCTCGGGGGCCTTCCACTTCTCGGAAGTGCCCTATCTGTTCGACGTAGTGGGTTTCGCGGCGAAGTTCACCCCGGAACAGCAGCGGCTGGCCGACCGGATGATCGGCTACTGGACCCGGTTCGCCGCGACCGGTGATCCGAACGGGCGGGACCTGCCGAAGTGGTCGCCGTTCCGGAACTCGAACGCGCAGTCGCTCGCGCCCGGGGACGGCGGGATCCGTCCGGTCGACCTCGCCGCCGAACACGACTGCGGGTTCTGGGCGACGCTCCGCTGAGTTAGTTGTCAGGCGCTCGCATCGCATCGAGCCACGGGCGCAGGATCGGCAGGACGTGCGCGGCCTGCATGGCCTTGGTGTGGTCGAGGCCGTCCAGGACGCGCACGTCCCAGCCGAGTTCCTCGAGTTCCCGGCGGTGGGTGGTGATCGCGCCGGCGATGTCCACGGTCACCCCGCCCCAGCGCTCGTCGTAGGCGATGGTGTCCGCCGAACCGGCGAAGCAGAGGCGCGGACAGCCGATCCGCGCCCGGGCGGCGCGGTCGTCGAACCCTTGCAGCGCTTGGTAGAACGTGACGAACTGGCGGGTCTGCGGTTCGGTCATCGTGACCTCCACCGACGACCAGTCGAATTCGTCCGCGGCCGGAGCGGGTTCGGGGGCGGCCGGGGTGCTCGGGGTGGCGCCGGACATCCCGTGGGTGGCCGTGGTGACCCGCAGCATCTCGGCATACGGCCCGCCGAGCGGCGGGAAACCACCCATCGCGAGGGCCCAGAGGCGGCCGGTCCGGATCGCCAGTTGAAGCCCGCTCAACGCGAGCCACGAGTACCCGTAGTAGGCGAATCGGTCCGCGCCCGCGGCGTCGGCCACGGCGAGCAGATCGGCGGCGACGGCGTCCGGGGTGAGGGTGTCCGGTTTGGGCTCGCGCAGGACGTGGCCCTGGTAATCGAACGCGACCACCCGGAACGCGTCCCGCAGGCCGTCGATCAGGGAACGGCCCAGGGCGGGATCGGCGCCGAACTGCCGCATTTGTTCCGCCTGCGGCCCCTCGTCCGGCTCCGGATCCACCGGGAGCAGCACGGTCGGGCCGCTGCCGGAGACCGTCACTTCCAGGGTGGTTCCGTCGTGCAGTTTCGCCTCGGGCATCAGGTCAACTCCAGGTGGGATCGACAACTCTTTACGTCGTAAAGTGCAACTACGACACGATAGCTTATGCCGTAAAGAGATGGCTCGCCCGGGTAGGCGCCGAGCCGCGTAATCTCAGAATTGACTTATATACGGGCACGCTGGGATAATTGGTTCGTGCATGCGTTCGATGTTCTCGGCGATCCGGTTCGCCGCCGGATCCTGGAGTTGCTCGCCGACGGTGAGCAGCCCTCCGGCGCGGTGACCGCGGTGATCCAGGAGGAGTTCGGGATCTCCCAGCCGGGTGTCTCGCAGCACCTCCGGGTGTTGCGGGAGAACGGTTTCGCGCGGGTGCGCGCGGAGGGAACGCGGCGCCTCTACGCGGTGGACTCGGCGCCGCTGCGGGAAGTCGACCGGTGGCTCGAGCGGTTCCGCGGGATGTGGGAGCAGCATCTGGATGCCCTGGCCACCGAACTCGCCCGCGGCAAACGCGAACGCCGCCGCCAGGACTCGTGACCCGCGGGCGTTACCGTGTGGTAGGTCGCGGCGTTCCACCGCAACCTGGATCGGGGAAGGGTAGACGGCGTGTCGGCGGTGCGTTCTGCGGCGGTTGACCTGGTGTTTCGTGGTCGCCGGGTCATCCGGGACCGGGCGTTGGTACTGGCCGGGATCGACGGGCCGGACGTCCGCGCCGCGATCGGGCGGGCCGTGGCGGAAGGGGCCGACCTCATCGATCTCCGCGGCGTGCCGGTCGGCGCGGACTCCACCCTCGAGGAAGAACTCGATCGGGTCGTCCCCGCCGTCGAATGGGTCCGCGAAACCCATCCCGGCCTGGTCATCGGCGTGACCACCGCCCGGCCCGAAGTGGCCGGGCGCGCCTGCCGGGCCGGAGCCCACCTGCTCTCCGACCGTCCGGACGCGGCACTGCTCGAAGTCGCGGCCGAATTCGGCACCGGCTACGTCTGCGCGCCCGGCGAACCGGCGGAACGGGCGGCGGCCCGGGGAGTCCCGCGTGCGGGGATCCTCGTGGCCCCGGCGTTCGACCCCGGCCCCGAGCTGTTGGGCCAGGTGCGCGCGCTCGCCGACAGCGACTGGCCGGTGCTCGGCACGCTCTCCGGCGAGGCGTCGGACGCCGGCGTCGACGACCGCCTGGCCGGCACCCTCGCGGTCGCCGCGCTCGCCGCGCGGGCGGGCGCGGCGGCGTTCCGCACCCATCGGGTGCGCGAGGTCCGGCACGTCCTGGAAATGGTCGCCAGCATCGCGGGGGACCGGCCTCCGTCCCGCGCGGAACGCTGGTTGGCATGATGATCCGCATGACTCCGCGTATGCCGCAACTGGTGTTCCGCGGTCGCCGCATGCGCACGGATCGGGCCCTGGTGATGGCGATCATCAACCGCACGCCCGATTCCTTCTACGACAAGGGCGCGACCTTCGGCGACGACGCGGCCAAGGCGGCGGTCGACCGGGCCGTGGCCGAAGGCGCGGACATCGTGGACATCGGCGGGGTGAAGGCGGGCGAGGGCCGCGAGGTCGGCGTCGAGGAGGAGATCGACCGGGTGGTGCCGTTCGTCGTGGAGGTCCGGCGGCAGTACCCCGAACTCGTCATCAGCGTGGACACCTGGCGGCACGAGGTCGGCCGCGCGGCGTGCGCGGCGGGCGCCGATCTGCTCAACGACACCTGGGCGGGGGCCGATCCCGCGCTCGTCGGCGTCGCCGCGGAATTCGGGGCCGGGTACGTGTGCTCCCACACCGGCGGGCTGCCGCCGCGGACCGATCCCTACCCGCGCGGTGCGGGGGCCTTCTGGCCCGACTACGCCGACGTGGTGGAGTCGGTGATCAAGGAGGCCGGGCGGGCCGCGGAGAAGGCGGTGCTCAAGGGCGTTCCCCGGGAAAGCGTGCTCATCGATCCGACCTTTGACTTCGGCAAGAACACCCTGCACGGCCTCGAGCTGCTGCGGAACCTGGACCGCCTGGTCGCGACCGGCTGGCCGGTGCTGGTGGCGTTGTCGAACAAGGACCTGATCGGCGAGACGCTCGGCGTCGAGGTGCGGGACCGCCTCGCGGGCACGGTGGCCGCGACCAGTGTGGCCGCGCACGCCGGGGCGGCGGTGTTCCGCGCGCACAACATCGAGGCGACCCGGCAGGCGCTGGAGACGGTCGCGCGGTTCCGGGCGACGGCCTGATCAGTCGCAGGGTGGCCGGTAGGCGAGCTGGGGAAGGTGCTGTCCCCAGCGCTCGCGGGTGAGGATTCCGCGCGTGGCGGCGCAGATCCGCCGGATGGCGGCGCGCTCGTCGAGGTTCCACAGGCGCACGGTTCCGTCCTGCCCGGCGGACGCCAGGAACCGCCCGTCGGGATTGAACACGGTGATCGAATCGGAATCGGCGTGCGCGGTGAGCGGGCGGCCGAGTGGTTTCGGATCCGCCGGATCGGTGAGATCCCACAGCCGGATCGTCGTGTCGTCGCTGCCGCTGGCGACGGTCCGGCCGTCCGGGCCGAACGCCACGGAACTCACCCCGGTGGTGTGGCCGGGGAGGGGCCGGCCGAGTGGTTTCGGATCGGCGGGGTCGGCCAGGTCCCAGAACCGGATCGTCTTGTCGTCGCTGCCCGTGACGAGCGTCCGGCCGTCCGGGCTGAACGCCGCCGAGCGAACGGGCGCGGTGTGCTCGGCGCGCGGGTTGCCGAGCGGTGCCGGGTGCGCCGGATCGCTGACGTTCCACAGCTGGAACGTCTGATCGGCGCCGTTGGCGGTCACCAGGATCCGCCCGTCCGGGCTGAACACCGTCGAGTTCGGGTAGGAGGGGTGGCCGCTCAGCGGCGGGCCGACGGCCACCGGGTGGGCCGGATCGGTGACGTTCCACAGGCGCACCGACTGGTCGTCTTCGCCGGTGACGAGCAGCCGGCCGTCCGGGCTGAAGACCACCGGGCTGCCGTACCGGGTGCGCAGGGCCAGCGCCGGGCCGAGTGCGCGCGGCCGCGCCGGATCGGCCACATCCCACAGCACCACGGCGTCGTCCCCGCTGGTGGCGGCGAGGGTCCGGCCGTCGGGGGCGAACGCCGCGGAGTTGACGTAACCGGGGCGTCCGGGCAAAGGCGGGCCGAGCGGGACGGGATCGTCCGGGGTGGTGACGTTCCACAGCCGGACGCGGTCGTCCCGGGCCGCGGTCACCAGCGCCCGGCCGTCGGGGCTGAACCGCGCGGACGTCACGGCGGCGGAATGACCGAGCAGGAGCGCCGATGGGAGCGACCAGAGCCGCACCGTGCCGTCGTCGCTGCCGGCGGCGAGGGAGCGGCCGTCGGGGCTGAACATCACGCTGAACACCGAGCCGGTGGCCGCGGCGAGCGGCGGGCCGAGCGCGGTGGCCTTGGCCGGATCGGCCAGGTTCCACAGCCGGACCGTGTTGTCGCCCGCGGAGGCGAGCATGCGGCCGTCCGGGCTGAAGGCCACCTGCCAGACGTCCCCGGTGTGCCCGATGAGCGGCGCGCCCAGCGGGGTGGCCGCGGCCGGATCGCGCACGTCCCAGAGCCGCACGGTCTTGTCGTCGCTCGCCGAGGCCAGGGTGCGCCCGTCCGGGCTGAACGCCACCGAGTGCACGGTGTTGGCGTGCCCGGTCCGGGGCCCGCCCAGCGGCGCCGGGTGCGCGGGGTCGGTGATGTTCCAGAGCCGGACGGTCTGATCGTTCCCGCCGGAGGCCAGCGTGCGGCCGTCCGGGCTGAACGCGACCGTGCGCACACGTTCGCCGTGACCGGTCAGCGGTGGCCCCAGCGGCGCCGGGTTCGCCGGGTCGCTGAAGTTCCAGAGCCGGACGGTCCTGTCGTCGTTCGCGGTGGCCAGGAGGTGACCGCCGGGGCTGGCGGTGGCCGTGTAGATGGTGCCGTTCTCGCTGGTGAGCGGTGTCCGGAGGGGCGCCGGGTGTGCGGGGTCGGTGATGTTCCAGAGCCGGATGGTGTGATCGTCGCCCGCAGTGATCAGGGTGCGGCCGTCCGGGCTGAACACCGCGGAGGAGACCCAGCCGGTGTGCCCGGTCAGCGGTGGGCCGAGCGGTCGCGGGTGCGCGCGGTCGCGCACGTCCCAGAGCCGGACGGTGTGGTCGTTTCCCGCGCTGGCGAGCAGGTTCCCGTCGGGGCTGAAGGACGTCCAGTACACCGAGCCGGTGTGCCCGGACAGCGGGGTCGCGAGCGGCGCCTGCTGGGTGGACAGCAGCCGGGCGGACACCTCCCGGTCATCCGGGCGCAGGCGGTGCGCCACCAGGTTGAGCTGCGCGGACAGCGAGGGATCGGACTCCTCCAACCGGTCCGCTTCGCTCACCACCTGCCGGAACCGGGCGTCGTCCCGCTGCCGGAAGGCGACCACCGCGGCCGAGGCGGCGATCAGCGCGAAGGCCACCACGAGGGCGACGGCCGCGCGGCGGGCCCAGCCGGTGCGGCGGCGCTGGCGCCGCGACGCGGCGAGGAACTCGCGTGCCACCCCGGTCACCCCGGCCGTGTCCGCCCACTGCTGGGCCGACTCGAGCCGGGCGCCCCGGTACAGCAGGGAAGCGTCGCGGCCGTGCCGGCGCCACGCCGCCGCGTCCTCCTCCAGCCGTTGGCGCACCAGGATTCCGGCCCGGTCCCGGTCGATCCAGTCCCGCAGCCGCGGCCAGGCCTGCAGCAGGGCTTCGTGGGTGATCTCGACCGACTCCGCGTCCAGGGTCACCAGCCGCGCCGCGGTGAGCACCTCCAGCGCCTCCTCGGTGGCCATCGGGAGATCCGCGTGGTCCACCAGTTCCCGCCGGGTCGACCTCCTGCGGGTGTCGCGCATGTCCTCGCCGATCCGCACCAGCCGCAGCAGCATCGAACGAGCCACGGCCTGCCCGGCCGGGTTCAGTTCGGCCCAGGCGCGTTCGGCGGTGGCCGCGACCGCGCCCTGGATCCCGCCCGCCGCCCGGTAACCGGCGATGGTCAGCCGCCCGGCCTGCCGCCGCTGCCAGGTCGCGAGCAACGCGTGCGAGAGCAGCGGCAGCGACCCCGCGTCGTGGACGTCCTCGGCGGCGCCGGTCCGGCCCAGTCCCAGATCGCGCAGGATCAGGTCCACCAGGCCGGTTTCCAGGTGCAGGCCGACCGATTTCGCCGGGCCCGTCACCGCTTCCCGCAGTTCGGCGGTCGTCATCGGCCCGAGCACGAACTGCCGATCCTGCAGCGCCCTGGTGAGTTCCGGGTGATCGAGGCACTGGCCGTAGAAGTCCGCGCGCAGCCCGAGCAACACGGTCGCCGGAATGGGTTCGCCGGGGGCCGCGGGGGTGGCGGCCGCGTGCAGCGTCTGGATGAAGGTCCGCCGCTGCTCCTCGTCCGCGCAGAGCGTGAAGATCTCCTCGAACTGGTCCACCACGAGCACCGGACGGGTTTCGCCCAGCGCCGCCCGGATGTTCGCCGCGAATCCGGGATCCGTCCGGGCCCCGGTCATCGGTTCCGCGAGTTCGTGCAGCCGGCCAGCGAGTTCGCGCACCGGTTCGTCGCGCGGGGTCATCGTGATCACCGGCGTTCCCCGGGAGCGCAGCGCGGGGACCACACCGGCTTCGAGCAACGAGGACTTCCCCGCACCGGAGGCGCCGACCAGGACCACGATGCCGCCGGTTTCGGCCGCGTCGGACAGTTGCGCCAGGAGGTCGGCGGTGCTGCGGTCCCGGCCGAAGAACCGGGCGGCGTCCTCCGGCCGGAACGCCGCGAGCCCGCGATAGGGGCACACCGCCGCGGCGTCCTCGGCCGGGGTTTCGGCGGCCGGGGCGGTCGGACTGGTCAGCGCGTGTTCCCACAGTTCGCGCCACCGGTCCAGGTCGTACAGTTCCGGGACGACCGGGTGGGGCCGCAGCTGGCGCGCCTGTTCGATGAGCACCCACAGCACGGCGGCGAGCGCGGTGAACCGCGCCGGAACATTCCGCCCCCGCCGCCAGTCGCTCACCCGCTGGGCGGTCACCCGGACCGGCTGTCCCCGCTCGTCCACCCGGCGGGCGCGAGCGACCGATTCGGTCACCCGCTTCAGCGGCGGAGCCCCCGCTTCGGCGTAGAGCAACGCGAACCGTTCCGCGAAAACCCCACGCGGGCCCAGTTCAGGCCCCGAATCGCCCACTCGCGCACCTCCACCGGAATTCCGCAGTGACGCACCCGCAACGGTCACAGGTTGCCATGCGGCACCGACGGTCCCGCGGTGTGGTACGACCGTGCCTGTCGTGCGACGAGTGGGGTTTTCCCAGTGTGTGGCTTTTCGCCGTGCTCGTGGGTGCCCGGATGCCGAGCCGACCTACCGAAATGGGGAACTCGGTAGTCCGAAACGGAGGACTCGCGCCGGTGCTCGGCGCGCTGAGCACTATGCGTAGGTGTAATACCTGGTGTGGTCGAGCAGATCGGCCGGGGTCACCGTGTTCCACGGGCGCATCGGCTCGTTGAGCGCCACCACGTCCCGGGTGCTCCGGGCCGGGGCGTAACCGGACGCGGGATGCCTGGCCTGCCAGTCCGCCCACAGCTTGTCGATGAAGCAGTGGTGCAGCCAGAAGACCGGATCGTTCGGCGAGGCGCCACCGCCCATGTCACCGCCGATCCACCGGTGCACCTGGTTGTGCAGCCCCGGACCGACCCAGCCCTCCAGGGTGTTCCGGAAACCGCCGGCGGACGCCGAGTTCCACGGCGTCTGGTCGTACACCTCGATCGCCAGCGCGCGATCCACCTGCGCCCTGGTCGGCAGCTGCTCCCCGGACCGGCCGCCGAACCGGCGTTTGAGGAACGGCTGGCTGCTGGTCCGCGCCGTCAGCGGCCACCGGTCCTCCCCGGCGAAGGGGCCGGTCAGCACCCGCAGATCCTGGCTCCGGCCGTCGCCGCCGAGGAAATCCGCCGCGAACAGCGACGACGTGGTGGTCCGGTCCGCCGTCCAGTCCCAGTACGGCAGCGAGACCGACGGGTCGATCGCCTGCAGTTCCCGTTCGAATTCCAGGAGAAACTGCCGGTGCCAGGGCAGAAAGGACGGCGCCCGATGGCCGACCCGGGACGCGTTGTCGGCGTCGCTGGTGACGAACCGCAGATGGGTGGTGACGAACGGGTCGTACCGGCCGTTGCGTTTCATCGCCAGCATCGCCTGGACGAAATTCTGCTTTTCGGCCGCGGTCAGGTTCGCCTGGTTCTTGCGCACTCCCATGAAAAGAATCCCCTGCTCTCGATTTCGGCAAAAGAAATGACGAATCAGGCGTGGTGATGACCGACCAGCTCAAGCTCGGCGCCGCCGAGCGAGTCGACCGCCGCGCGGGCGGTGTCGATCAGCGTGGGGAATTTCTCGTGGTGGTCGATGACGCTGCAGTAGGAGTCGTCGGCGTTCCGCATGACGTGCAACGGCATGCCGTCGATGTAGACGTTGCCGGCGGCCGTGACGTGGATGCTCCGCCCCCGGTAGGTCTCGTCCAGCCCGCCCGAGGCGCCGGAAAGCCCGGCGCCGGTCAGTACGCCCGCAGTGGCGAGCCCGGCCATGGCGGTACCGGTGGCGAATCTCTTGAGAAATCTTCTTCGGTCCATGTTATTCATTCGTTCGGAGTATTCCTGTCTGCTGGGGCGGCATCGTGGGCCGCCCGGAACTTGTGGCCAGATCGGTGGCCGAAAGGGATTAGAGCAGACCGGGATCTCCACTGACAACCCCGCGAATAGCGTTACATTTCTCGATTGATTCACAGGGTGACAAAGCCCACGCGAATTCAACGGTTTTTAATGCGAGATGGATCTTTTTGAACAGATAGCGGTGGGCCCGCACTCCGGGCGGAGTGCGGGCCCACCGGACCGCGGGTCGCTAGCTGACCTGCAGATCGACGCAGGCGTAGAAGGCGTTCGCCGTGTCGGCGATGTTCCAGATCGCGAGCACCTTCTGCCGGCCGGTCGCGTTGCCCAGGTTGACCTGGTGCGAAACGTTGGCCGGTGGCTGGGCGTTGCCGCCGTCGAACACGGCGATCCGCTGGCCGCCGAGGAAGTACTCGTAGTTGCTGGTGCGGTGCCGGGCGGTGAACGTCCAGTTGAAGGTCACCGTGCGGCCGACGGCCGTGGGCTTCCACGGCTTGCTGTCATCGCTCAGTTCCGCGAAAGCCGCGTTGTTGCCGTGGCAGTTGCGCAGCCCCTTGGGGCCTTCGACGCTCTGCGGCTCGTACTTGATCGCGCCGCAGGGCACGGTTCCCTTCGCGCACTGGGCCTGGCGGCTCGGCGGCGAATTGACGTACCCGTGCGCGCTGGCGGTCGCGGACGGCAGCGCCACCAGGACGACGGGGGAGATCGCGGCGCCGACCGCGGCGGCGATGACCTTGCGTTTCACGTTCATGACAGCTCCTTTTCGGGAGAACTGCGGTTCCCCGGGGCGACGGTCGGGACCGGCGAGCAGGGAGCGGCCGGTCCTTCAGGGGCAGGGACCCACAACAGAGCAGGGAACACCGGGCCGGAGGAACGCAGGGTGTCCTCCGGTCTAGACCACATCGGCTGCCAATGTGGTCTAGACCATACTTCGCGCCCTGGATTCGGTCAAGAGTTAACGAACCACCTGGTATGTCCGGATCGGGTGCGCGTTCCCCGGCCAGGTTGTCAGGAGCACGGCGATTCGTAGGGGAGGCCGGGGAAGTAGCGACCCCATTCGTCCTGGGTGATCCGGGAAGACGTACCGGCGCAGATCCGGGCCGCGGTCCGCTCGACGTCGGTTTCCCAGATCCGGACGGTGTTGTCCGCGCTTCCGGTGACGAGGGTGCGGCCGTCCGGGCCGAAGGCCACCGCGTGGACCCGGTCGGTGTGCCCGGTCAGCACGGCGGATTCGCTCGGCGCGGCGGGGTCGGTGAAATCCCACAGGCGCACGGTGTTGTCGTTGGCGGCGGTGGCCAACCGGCGGCCGTCCGGGCTGAAGGCGAGGGCGCGCACGGCATCGGTGTGCCCGGTGAGCGCGCCGGATTCCCGGGGAGCGCGCGGGTCCGCGATGTTCCACAGGCGCGTGGTGCGGTCCGGGCTCGCGGTCACCAGCCACCGCCCGTCCGGGCTGATGGCCGCGGCCGTGACGGCCTGGGCGTGGCCGGTCAGGACGGCGAGTTGCGCCGGGTGGAAGGGATCCGAGATGTCCCAGAGCCGGATCGTGCGGTCCCAGCTCGTGGTCACGAGCAGGCGGCCGTCCGGACCGAAGAGCAGTACGTGGACGTCATCGGTGTGCCCGGTCAACCTGACCAGCGCGCGGGGATCGCGGGGATTGGCGAAATCCAGCAGGCGCACGGTGGCGTTGTCGCTCGCGGTGGCCAGGACGCGCCCGTCGGGGCTCAGCGCGACCGCGTCGATCTCGTCCTCGTTGCGGGCGAACGTCACCGGGGCGCCGGGATTGGCCGGATCGCCGAGGTCCCACACGCGCATGGTGTGGTCCCAGCTGCCGGTGACGAGCCAGCGCCCGTCCGGGCTGATCGTCCCGCCGCACACGGGGTTCGTGTGGCCGGTCAGCCTCGCCTTCTCCCGCGGGCCGGCCGGGTCGCCGACGTCGACCAGGCGCGCGGTGTTGTCCCGGCTGCCGGTGATCACCGTGCGCCCGTCCTGGCCGAAGCCCACCCGGCACACGCCGGCGGCGTGGCTGGTGAGAATCGGCCCGGGCAGGTCCCAGAGCCGCACGGTGCGGTCGTCGCTCGCGGTGGCCAGGGTGCGCCCGTCGTGGTTGAACCCCACGGCCGCCACCCGGTCGTGACCGCTCAACGTGACCACCGGGTGCGGCTGGCGCGGATCGGTGACCTCCCACAGCCGTACCGTGCGGTCCTCGCTCGCGGTGGCGAGCGTGCGCCCGTCCCGGCTGAAAGCCACCGCGCGCAGGACGTCCGTGTGGCCGGACAGGGTCGCCAGTTCGGTGGGGTTGCGGGGATCGGCGACCTCCCACAGCCGGGCGGTGCGGTCGTTGGCCACGACGGCGAGGACGTTTCCCGCCGGATTGAAGGCGAGGGTGTCGATATGGCTGGTCGCCGGGACCGCCGACGCCGCCGAAGACAGCGTGCTGGCACGCAGTTCGGCGCCGGCGAGATCCCAGAACCGCACGACGTCGTTCCGCGAACCGGTCACCAGCACCCGCCCGTCCGGGCTGAACGCCACGTTCCGGACCTCCTCGGCCCGGCCGCCGATCTCGGCCGGTTCGCCGGGGGCCCGGCGATCGGTGACGTTCCACAGCCGCACCGCGCGATCGGTGCCCGCGGTGGCGAGGAGCCGCCCGTCGGGACTGAACGCGACCGTCATGGCCTCCTGCTCGTGCGCCTTGATCGTGGCGAGTTCGCTCGGGTGGCGGGGATCGGCGAGGTCCCACAGCCGGACCGTGCCGTCCCAGCTCGCCGTCGCGAGGACCTGCCCGTCCGGGGTGAACGCGACCGCGACCACGTTGGCCGTGTGCGGGGTGAGCACGGCCAGTTCGACGGGGTGGTGCGCGTCGCGCGCGTCCCAGAGCCGGGCGGTGTTGTCCCAGGCCGCCGTCGCCAGCAGTTGCCCGTCCGGCCGGAACACCGCCGCGTTGACGTTGTTCGTGTGGTTCGTCAGCTGCGTGGCATACGGGGTGGCGAACGTGCTGAGCAGGCTGCTGCGGGCTTCGACGGTCGGCTCGAGCCGGTAGGCGGCGAGGCTCAGTTGCGCGGCCGTCGCCGGTCTGGTCGTCCGCAGGGTTGTCGCCTGGCCGGCGACCTTCTGGGACAGGGCCTGGTTCCGCTCCGCGGTCGCCGTGAGCTCCGCGCGCACCGCGTAGAACGTGGCGCACAGGGCGAGCACCAGCAGGACGGCCAGCAGCGCGACGAGTTGCCGCAGCCGGCGGGTGCGGCGCCGGGCCGCGGCGCGCTCGGCCGCCTCCGCCGCCGAACTCGCCTCGAGGAACTCGCGCTCCCGTTTGGACAGTGCGTCGCCGTGGCCGCTCGCCCAGTCCTGAGCCAGGGCCAGATGGGTGCCGCGGTAGAGCGAACCGGGGTCGCGGTCGACCGCTTCCCACGCGTCGGTGGCCTCGGTGAGCCGCCGGTGGACGCGCAGCCCGTCGCGATCTTCGGTCAGCCATTCGCGCAGCCGGGGCCAGCCGCGGATGAGCGCCTCGTGGGCGACGTCGATCCCGCGGTCGTCGAGCGTGATGAGCCGGGCATCGGCCAGCCGGGTGAGGACGGTCGCGGTGTCCTCGTCGTCCCGGTCGAGTTCGCCGCGCGCCAGATGGCGTTTGGTGTCCTCGGTGCCCTCCCCGAGCGCGGTGAGCCGCAGGAAGATCTGCTTGGTGAGTGCCTGTTGCGGCGCGCTCAGCGTGCCGTAGACCTGCTCGGAGGTCTGGGTGACCGCCCGTTCGATGCCACCGGCGGATTCGTAACCGGCCAGGGTGAGCGTGTTGCCGCGGCTGCGCCGCCAGGTTTCCAGCAGCGCGTGGGACAGCAGCGGCAGCATGCCGGGCTGGCCGGTCGCGTCGGCGATGAGCCGGGACACCAGCGCGGTTTCCACCCGGTACCCGGCGTCGATCGCGGGCTGGGTGATCGCCCGGCGCAGTTCCTCGGTCGTCATCGGGCCCACCAGGACCTGGCCGTCCTCGAGCAGGGCGAGGAGATCGGGATGCCTCGCGAACCGCCCGCAGAAGTCGATGCGGGCGCCCAGGACGATCCGGCTGTGGCCGCCGGGATCGGTCGCCGCGTTCACCAGGGCGGCGAGGAATCGTTCCCGCTCCGCCGGATCCTGGCACAGCGTGAAGGTCTCTTCGAACTGGTCGACGATCAGCACGAACTCGGTGTCCGGCCGGTCGCCGGTCAGTGCCTGGCGCATCGCCAAGCCGAGATCGCGGGGATCCCGCTCGAAATCGGTGAGCAGGCCGCCCGCGGTGACCCCGAGCAGGGTGCCGAGGTGGACGGCGCATTCCTGGAGCGGATGGGCGCCCGGGGTGATCAGGAGCGGCACCCGGTCCTCGGCGGCCCGCAGGACGGGCAGCAGGCCCGCGCGCAGGAGCGAGGACTTCCCCGAGCCGGACGCGCCGACCACGGCCAGGAAATGCTGCCGGCCCAGGCGAGTGGTGATCTTCTCGACCAGCCGCTCGCGCCCGTGGAACCGCGCGGCGTCGTCCGGCCCGAACGGCCGGAGGCCCGCGTACGGCGAACCGGTGGCCGGGTGCTCGGGTTCCGGCGGCGCCAGTGCCGCCGAGACCTCGTGCCAGCGTTCCCGCCACGCCTCCTCGTCGCCGCCGCAGGCGCGGACGTAGGCGAGGGTGACCGCGAGCGACGGCAGCCGCCGGCCGCTCGCCGCGTCGGACAGGGTGCCCGCCGAGTAGTGCGCGAGCCGGCTCAGTTCCCGGTAGGCCGGGCTGCCCGCCTTCTCCCGCAACAGCCGGAGATCCCCCGCGAACCGCAGCAGTTCGTCGTCCCCGCCGCTCAGCGGACGTTCCGGACGAGGCAAACCCCTCACCTCCGCGCGCATTGTTCAGAGCTTGTTGTTCGGCGTCCACGATGTGACACCGAATAACTCTTTTGCACTAGGAAGAAGGCCGGAATCGACCCGCGTCCGGAGGTGACCGGCGATGGAGGGGCGGTCGCGGAGGAGCGCCGCGCAGTGCGGCACGGCCTAGCAGGTCGCTGGTCCTGGAACCCTGACCATTGTCGAGGTCAGGTCAGCGCACGAGCCGGAAGAACGAGCGGACCTCGTCGACGAACAGCCCGGGTTGTTCGAAGGCGCCGAAATGGCCGCCGCGGTCGAGTTCGTGCCACTGCCGGATGTCGGTGAACCGCTTCGCCGCCCAGCGCCGGGACGGGCGGGGGATCTCCTTCGGGAAGATCGCGGCGCCGGTGGGCACCGCGATGGTGTCCACTATGGACTCGGTGAACCAGCCGGACACCTGCGCGAAGCTCTCCCAGTACAGGCGGGCGGCGGACGCGCCGGTGCCGGTCAGCCAGTAGAGCGTCACGTTGTCGAGCAGTTCGTCGCGGGTGAACGCGTGCTCGGGATGGCCGGCGCAGTCGGCCCAGGCCTGGAACTTCTCCACGATCCACGCGCACAGCGCGACCGGCGAGTCCACCAGCCCGTACCCGATGGTCTGCGGCCGCGTCGACATCTGGGCGGCGTAGCCGGAACCGTCCTTCCGGGCGCGCTCCAGATCGGCGAGCGCGGCCCGCTCCGGCCCGGTCAGCTCGTCGAAGGTCGCGGGATCGGGCGGCGCGAGCGGGGGATTGAGATGGATTCCGGCGAGCGGGCCGGGATTCTGCCGCGCCAGGCTCGCGGTGATGCTGGTGCCCCAGTCACCGCCCTGCGCGCCGTAGCGCCGGTAACCCAGCCGGTCCATCAGCTCGGCCCAGGCCCGGGCGATCCGGTCCACGTCCCAGCCCGGCCGCCCCGGTTTGCCGCTGAAGCCGTAACCCGGCAGGGACGGGACGACCACGTGGAAGGCGTCGGCCGCGTCACCGCCGTGCGCGACCGGGTCGGTCAGCGGCCCGAGCGCCTTCTCGAACTCGAGGATCGAACCGGGCCAGCCGTGCGTGAGGACCAGCGGCAGGGCGCCGGGATGCGGTGACTCCAGGTGCAGGAAGTGGATCCGCAGCCCGTCGAGTTCGGTGCGGAACTGGGGGAGGGCGTTCAAACGCGCCTCGGTGGCTCGCCAGTCGTAGCCGTTCGCCCAGTAGGCGCACAGTTCCCGCAGGTAGGCCGCGGGAACTCCCTGGGACCAGTCGGCCACGGTCTCGGCTTCGGGCCACCGGGTGCGCTCGAGGCGTCCGGCCAGGTCGCGGAGGTCTTCCTCGGGTACCTCGATCCGGAACGGCACCACCTCGTTACCAGTCATGGCTTTGAACGGTAACGGTGTGCACGCATACCGGTCAACCGTTACGGCGGTAACGGGTGGGTTTACTCGAAGCGGGCGGGGTCGCCCGCGCCGTAGCGGACGATCTCGGGTTCGTCCTGCGAGAAGTCGATGACCGTGGTCGGCTCGGTGCCGCATTCCCCGGAGTCGATCACCGCGTCCAGCACGTGATCGAGCAGGTCCTTGATCTCCCAGCCCTGGGTCATCGGCTCCTCCTGGCCGGGCAGCAGGAGCGTGCTGGACAGCAGCGGCTCGCCGAGTTCGGCGAGCAGGGATTGCGCGACGACGTGATCCGGGATCCGCACCCCGACGGTCTTCTTCTTCGCGTGCAGCAGCCGGCGCGGCACTTCCTTGGTCGCCGGGAGGATGAACGTGTAGCTGCCCGGCGTCGACGCCTTGATCGCGCGGAAGACCGTGTTGCTGATGTGGACGAACTGGCCCAGCTGGGCGAAGTCCTGGCACACCAGGGTGAAGTGGTGCCGGTCGTCGAGGTGCCGGATCGACCGGATCCGGTCCAGGCCGTCCCGGTTGCCCAGCCGGCATCCCAGGGCGAAGCACGAGTCGGTCGGGTACGCGATCAGGCCGTCCCCGCGGACGATGTCGACCACCTGGCCGATCGAGCGCCGCTGCGGGTTGTCCGGATGCACGTCGAAGTACTTCGCCACGGGAGTGAGCTTAGGGATCAAGCCGTTCCGGGTCGCGGCAGCCCCGGCGGTGTTCTCCTCGTCTCTTCCCGGCGCTTCCCACGGGCGTCCAGGCGCCGGACCGGTGATACTCGGACGCGTGCGCGACCTGGCCATGGCATTTCTCGGACATTCGACGGTCCGCCTGGAAGTCGCCGGACGGGTCGTGCTCACCGATCCGGTGCTGACCTCCCGGGTCGGCGCCCTGACCAGGGTGGTGCCGCCGCCGGACCCGGCGACCTGGCGGGACGCCGATCTGGTGCTCATCTCGCACCTGCACGGCGACCACCTGCACCTGCCCTCGCTCCGGCTGCTCGGCGTGGACGTTCCGGTGGTGGTCCCGCGCGGCGCGGGGGCGTGGCTGCGCCGCCGCGGCTTCACCCGGGTCACCGAACTCGGCATCGGCGAGACGTTCACCGAGGACGCGCTGGCGGTCACCGCCGTCCGGGCCGCGCATTCCGGGCATCGCTGGGGACCCCGGCTCACGCACGGCCCGCGGGCCCCGGCGATCGGGCACCTGATCCAGGCGCCCGGCGTCCGGGTGTACTCCGCGGGGGACACCGATCTGTTCGACGAGATGGCCGGTATCGCCGACGTGGACGTCGCCCTGCTCCCGGTGTGGGGCTGGGGGCCGAACCTCGGGCCCGGCCACCTCGATCCGGTCCGCGCCGCGCGTGCGGTCGGCCTGGTGCGGCCGGGGATCGCGGTCCCGGTGCACTGGGGCACGCTCGCGGTCGCCGGGCTCGCGCGCACCCCGCGGATGCGCCGGTTGCTGGCCGAACCGCCGCGGGAGTTCGCCGCCGCGGTCGCCGCGGCCGGGCACGAGACCGCGGTGGTGGTCGCGCCGCCGGGAACCGAGGTGCCGCTGGGGGCCGCGGAGGGAAGGGCATGAGCGAGCTTGCGAGCGAATCATTCAACACCGCGCATCTGGCGAATGCCACGCGGAGCGTCAGCGGAGCGGGCGCATGAGCAGTTGGACGGATCCCGCGTCGATCGGCTACCCGGCGCTGTTCGGCGGCGTCCTGCTCGGCTCGATCATCCCGGTCGTGCCCACCGGCGCGGTGGTCGGCGCGGCGGCCGCGGTCGCGATGACCACGCCGCACCTCTCGCTCCCGATCGTCATTCTGCTCTCCACCGTCGGCGCCTACCTCGGTGACGTGATCACCTTCGGCCTCGCCCGGTTCGGCAGCGACGCCGCGGTCCGCTGGATCGCGCGCCGCCAGCAGGCCGATCGGCTGGCCAAGGTGCGCGACCAGTTCGTCCGGCGCGGCTGGCAGCTCGTGGTGATCGGCCGCCTGGTCCCGGCGGGCCGGATCCCGGTGCTGCTCGCGGCCGGGGCGCTCGCCTACCCGTGGCGCAAACTGCTGGGCACCGCGTTCGGCGCCTGCCTGCTGTGGGCGCTGGCCTACGCCCTGCTCGGCATCGTCAGCGGGGGCATCTTCGATTCACCGCTGGTGGCCACCCTGCTGGCGACCGCCCTCGTGCTGCTGGTGACCGTGGTGTCCAGCCTGGTGAACAGGCGCCGGAAGGCGAAGATCTCCGCGGCGGACCGATCGTGACCAGCCCGCACCGTGGCCGGTTGCTGCGCGGCGGGCGGATGGCCGCCCGGATCGTGCTGATCTGGGCCGCGGTCACCGGCGCCCTGCTCGGGCTGGACGCCCTGCTGCCCGGGTTCGCGATGCACCACTGGTGGCAGCCCACGGTCTGCGCGCTGCTGCTCGGCACGCTCACCGCCGGGCTGTGGCCGCTGGTGCTGCGGATCGCCCTGCCGGTCGTGCTGTTCTCGCTCGGCCTGGGGAGTTTCCTGCTGATCAGCGCGGGCACCCTGGCGATCTTCAAGGCCGTGCCCGGGGTGGAGATCGCCGATTTCCGGACCGCGGTCGCGGTGACGGTCGGCATGTCCGCGGTCGGCGCGCTGATGAGCAGCCTGCTGGCCATCGACCGCGAGGAGATCTTCTTCCGCCGGGTCGCCCGCCGGAGCGCGGCGGGCGCGGGCTCCGGCGACGAACCGCCCGGGGTGATCTTCCTGCAGGTGGACGGCCTGGCGCACGACGTCGTCCAGCGCGCGGTGCGGGACGGCGACATGCCCACGCTCGCGGCGTGGCTCGCCGAGGACAGCCACGCGCTGACCCCGTGGCACACCGACTGGAGTTCGCAGACCGGGGCCAGCGTCTGCGGCATCCTGCACGGGTCCAATCACGACATTCTCGGTTTCCGCTGGTACGAAAAGGATCGCGACCACGTGATGGCCTGCGCGCATCCCCGGGACGCCGCCGAGATCGAGCGGCGGCACTCGAATGGGCGCGGCCTGCTCGCGGGGGACGGGGCGAGCCGGGGCAACCTGTTCACCGGCGACGCGCCGCACGTCAGCCTCACCATGAGCGCGGTTTCGGTGCTGGTGCCCAAGGGGCTGCGCCGCCGTCGCCGGGATCGGGTGGGCGCCGGGTACTTCGCCTACTTCGCCAGCCCGGTGAACCTGGTCCGCACGGTGGCCGCCGCGCTGGCCGACGTCGTCCGGGAACTGCTGGCGGCGGCCCGCCAGCGCCGGGCGAACGTGCGGCCCCGGGTCCGCCGCGGCGGCCTGTACCCGCTGGCCCGCCCGGGCACCACGGTGATCGCGCGGGACGTCGTCGTCTGGGCGATCATCGAGGACATGCTGGCCGGGCGGCCGGTGGTGTACGCCGACTTCCTCGGCTACGACGAGGTGGCGCACCACTCCGGGATCGAACGGTTCGACACGCTCGCCGTGCTGCGCGACATCGACCGGCAGATCCACCGGCTCCACCGGGCGTCCCGGCTCGGCCCGCGCCGCTACCACCTCGTGGTGCTCTCCGACCACGGCCAGACCCAGGGCTGGGCCTTCGCCGACCGGTTCGGCGAGCGGATCGAGGAGGTCGTCGGCCGGTTGTGCGGGGACGGGCACGGCGAACCGTGCCGCGGTCATGACGCGCGGCGGCCCGCGGAGGGCTGGCAGATGGGCGCCGCGCTGGCCGAGGCGACCTCCGGCGGCGGCCTGATCGCGCGGCGCCTGCGGGCCCGGGTGGAGCGGGCGGGGACCGCGGAGGACCGGACCCGCACGGAAAGCGGGGCGCCGGGAACCGTGGCCCGCGCGGCGCCCGGGGTCGTCGTGGTGGTCTCCGGCCACCTGGCCATGGTGTCGTTCACCGAGCACGCGGGCCGCGTTCCGCTGGAGACCATCGAACGCGAGTTCCCGCGGCTGCTGCCCGCGCTCGTGGACCACGACGGCGTCGGGTTCATGCTGGTGCGCAGCGAGCAGTTCGGCCCGGTGGTGCTCGGGCGCGACGGGCTGCGGAGGCTGGCCACCGGCGTGGTGATCGGCGAGGATCCGCTCGTTCCGTACGGCGAGCACGCCGCCGATCTCGTCCGGCGGGTGGACGAGTTCCCGCACTGCGCCGACATCATGATCAACAGCCGGTACGACCCGGAGACGCAGAACGCGTCGCCGTTCGAGCCGCACGTCGGTTCGCACGGCGGGCTCGGCGGCCCGCAGAACCGGGGATTTCTCCTGTACCCCAAGGAGTTGCCGCCACCGGGCGCGGTGGTCGGCGCGGAGGCGCTGCACCGCGTGTTCCGCGACTGGCTCAGCCACCTCGGCCACCCGGTCCCCGGCGAGGCGGACACTCCCGCCGCGGTGAACTGAATGCCCGGGTTGCCGTTCCCCGATCCGCCGCTCGCGGACGGGACCGTCGCCCTGCGGCCCTGGCGCGGATCCGATGTGCCCCAGCGGTTCGCCGGTTTCGCCGACCCTGTGTGCCTGCGCTTCTCCTGGCCGCTCGTGGAGCCCTTCACCGAAGCGGCGGCCGCTCTGGAAGCGGAGGTGCGAGCCGGAAGCCGACCGCCGCCCGGGCGTGGTCGAAGCGCCGTGCCACGTGTCCGCGACACCGTGGTGTTCGGCCTGTTGCCCGGCGAACTGCGCCTGGAGCGGTAGCGCGGAATTCCAGGCCGTTGCCACTAGGGTCCGGCCATGCGGATACGACGAATCGCCGGGATCGCCGGAGCCGGGGTGCTCGTCGCCGGGATCGCCGCCTGGTGGGTGACCGCGGGCGAAGACGCCTTCTTCACCCCGCACGAGGATGCCGACCTGGAGAACTCGGCGCTGCCGGTCATCGACGAGTACCTGCACGCCTCGCCGTTCGGACCGGGCACCGCGGGCAGCGGCACGCTGTCGCGGTCGTTCCCGCAACTGGGGCCGCGCTGGTTCTGCACCGAGCGGATCGTGGAGAGCCGCCTGGACGGCGACGAGTTGCGGGTCGGGCTGGACACCGCCTGCGAGGAGTTCGCGCGGCGGGGTGACGCGCTGGTCCAAGGCACCGGAACCCGGGCCCGGTGGTGATGACGTTGACCGGCGGGCGGGAGCACTGGGCGGTGCGCGCCGCCGAGCGGGCGCCCGACGGCGCCGCGTTCGCTCCCTGGGTGGAGCGCAACTTCACGGCCGCGGGCGCCACCCAGGTCACCGGCCAGCAGGGGAGCTGGGAACATCTGGCCCAGCCCTCGGCCGAGGCCCGCCGCGCGCTCGGCCTGCCGCCCGAAGCGCCGCTGGAAGAACCCGCCTGAACGGCTGCGCACACGCACGCTCGCTCTCGCCGGCGCGAGTCCCCCGTTTCGGACGTGCGAGTTCTCCGTTTCGGTAGGTCGGTTCCACTCCCGGGCCGCACCCGTTCAGGAAGGCCCGCGCCCCCGTTCGCGAACCGGCGACCCCTGGCGGTTCCCGGCGACCTTCACCACATGGCGCGGCGGGCGGGCCGTTCGGGGACCGGTTTGGCGGCGACGACGTCGGCGAACGCGACCGTCACCAGGCCGCGCCGGGTCTCCACCTGGCAGCCGGAGTCGTCCCGGGAACGCAGATACCCCAGCGCGTCGGTGAACCCGCCCTCGATCCGGTACCGCACGACCACCCGCCGGTTCAGCGGAAGCTCGGTCAGTCGCCGCACGGGATCCGTGGTCACCCGATCATGATAGGCGGCGCCCCGGTCAGCCCAGGGCGACGGCGAAGACGTGCAGCGAGCCGCCCTGCACCTGGGCGGGAAGGGTGATGCCGCGCACCCGCTTGCCGGGATCCAGCGCGATCGGCACCGTGGCGAACACGTTCGTCCTGATCTGCTGCGGCTGCCCGCCGGTCGAGTTGCGGTACGGCGTGGACACCGCGATCCGGTTGCCGAACGACGGCTGGTCGCTGCCGCCGCCGAGGGTCCAGTCGGAGAAGCCGATATCCGCGCGGGTGGTGCTGCCGTCGGTGTAGGTGATGGTCAGCGTGCCCGAGGCCTTGCCGTTCGCCGCGGCGCCGAGCAGGGCGAGCTTCCCCGCGCCCGCGGCGGCGCCCGGGAGGGCGACGGTCTGCCCCTGCGCGACGACGTTGTCCGGTTCACCGACCGGGAAGTTCGGCCAGGTGTAGGAAAGCCCGTCGACGGTCACCGTGCCGCCCGGTTTCGCGCCCGCCGCGGCGAGCGCGTCCGCCGAGTAGCTCCAGCCGACGCCGTCGAAGTTCGCCGCCGCCGGTTTGGCGTCGGGGGAGATGCCGGTGTTGTTGACCACCGACAGCCAGCTGCCCGGTTCGGCGACCAGGACGGTGAGCACCGCCTGGATCGCCTGCTGTCCCGGCGAGGTGAACGTCACCGGGATCCGGTGCGAGCCCTCGGCCGTGCCCGGCGGCACCGCCACCGCGACCTCGGCCCGCGCCTTGCCCCCGGACGGCACGGCCAGCTCGCCCGACGCCGGGGTCAGCGTGATCCCGTCCACTCCGGCCGCGTTCCACCGCCAGGCGCGGGCGGTACCGGACAGGTCCTGCACCCCGACCGACGCCTTGCCGCTGCCGCCCGCCGGGATCACCACCCGTGCCGGATCGGTGAAGGACAGGCTCGGTTTCTCGCCTTCCCGGAAGGACGGCGGCGCGTCGGCGGGCGCGCTGCCCCACGCGGGGTCCGGGGTGGCCGACAGGGTGTAGTCCAGCGTGCCGCCGGTCGACACCAGCGATTCCGGCAGCCACGGTTTGCCGTACGCCTTGCCGTTGATCTTCAGCCCGGTGACGTACGGGGCGTTCGGCGCGGCGCCCCGGCCGTTGATCGTGATGGTCTTCCCGGCGCCGGTGGTGACCACGGCCTTGGTGAACAGCGGGGAGTTGAGCACCAGTTCCGCGCGGCCCGGGATCTCCGGGTACATCCCGAGCGCCGCCCAGACGTACCAGGACGACATCTGGCCGAGGTCGTCGTTGCCGACCAGGCCCTCCGGCCGCGGGTTGTACAGCTCGTTCATCGCCCGCCGGGCGATCGCCTGCGTCTTGTGCGGCGCGCCCGCGAAGGCGTACAGCCACGGGGTGTTGGCGTTCGGTTCGTTGCCGAGGAACGCATACGGTTTCTTGGTGCCCGCGTTCAGCTCGGTGAAGAAAGTGTCCAAACGCGACACCACTGCCCGGTCGCCGCCGAACGCGGTGATCAGGCCCGCCACGTTGTAGGGCACCATCCAGTCGTACTGCGCACCGTTGCCCTCGACCCAGCCCGACGAACTCGCCGGATCGTACGGTTCGGCGAACGCGCCGTCCGCGCGGCGGGGTTGCAGGTGGACCGTGCCCGGGTTGTACAGGTTCTGCCAGTACTGGGCCCGGGTCATGAACGTCTGGTGGGTCGCGCTGTCGCCGAGGCGGCGCGCGAGCTGGGCGATGGCGAAATCGGCGCTGGTGTACTCCAGCGTGTCCGCGCCCGCGCCCGGCACGTACCCGAGTTTCTGGTAGTCCTCCAGGCCCGGTCGTTCGGTGTAGCCCTGGGTCGGCTGGGTGGCGCCGCGCAGCATCAGCAGCAACGCCTTGTTCGCGTCGAAGTCGTGGGCGCCGAACGCGTACGCGGTGGACACGATGATGTGGTACGGATCGCCGTTCATCACGCCGGTGTAGTCGTTCGCCACGGTCCAGCGGTCCCAGGAGCCGCCCTGCTCGGCGTAGGCGATCATCGACCGCACCATGTCCGAGGTCTCCTTCGGCGCGAGCATCGCCAGCAGTTGCGCCTCGGAGCGATAGATGTCCCAGCCGGAGAAGTTCGTGTACATCGCGTGCCCGCGCTCGGCGGTGTGCACCCGCCCGTCGAAACCGATGTACTTGCCGTTGGAATCGGAGAACACGTTCGGCTGGATCAGCGAGTGGTAGAGCGCGGTGTAGAAGGTGGTGCGGTCGGCGTCGCTGCCACCGGTGACCGCGATCTGGTTCAACCGGTCGTTCCACGCCTTGCGGGTGGCCTTGGCCACGTCGTCGAAGGAGCGTTTGCCGTGCTCCGCGGCGAGGTTCGCCTTCGCGCCGTCTGTGGACACAAAGGACAGTCCTACTTGGACGTTCACTTCGGCGCCGGTGAGGTTGTCGAAGGTGACGAACCCGCCGCTGCCCGGCCCGCTGACCGTGGTGTCCGCCGGGGCGATCGACTCCGAATGCGCCCGCGCCGCTCGGTCACCGTTCGGCCGGGCTACTTTCGCTTGCGCCCCACCGGTTTCGAAGGTGCGGCCCGGGGTGACCGTGCCGTTGCGCCAGGTGCCGACCGAGGCGAACGGGGTGTCGAACTTCGCGTGGAAGTACACCCGGTAGCTGGAGTCGGTGCCGCAGAACCGGCCGCTGGTGGCCCAGCCGCTGATGGTGTCCTCGCCGATGGTCACCTGCGCGTCGTCGGTGCCCATGACCGAACCGGAGGTGTTGACCAGCAACGTCGACGGCACCCCGGCCGGGTAGCTGAACCGGCCGGAGCCGGTGCGCTGGGTCGCGGTCAGGTCGACCCCGATCCCGCTGCCCAGCTTGACCGTGTAGCGGCCCGCGGTGGCCTGTTCGTCGGCATGCGAGAACTTCGAGGTGTACCGGCCCGGATCGGTGGCGGGCGAGGTGGTGACCTCACCGGCGAACGGGATGAACGGGATGTCCTGGTAGGTCGAGCAGCCCGCCCCGGACAGGTGCGTGAGGCTGAACCCCTTCAACGCGGTGTCGTCGTAGAAGTAGCCGCCGTGCTGGGCCTTCACCGTGTCCGGGCTCCACTGGACCATGCCGAACGGCGCCACCGCGCCGGGGAAGGTGTTGCCCGCCCCGCCGCCGGTGCCGTGGTCCTGGCCGCCCGGCCGGGTGCCGACGAACGGGTTGACCCACCGCGCGAGATCCGCCGCCGCGGGCGCGGCCCCCGCGTTCGGGGCGGGCAGCACGGCCACGCCTGCCGCCGCCAGAACCACCGCCGTGACCAGTTTCGACAACCTCATCGCCACTCCTGATCTCCGGGCGGCTGACAACCTTGTCGTAACCGCCGCCGCTGGCCACCTTGGGCAAGGACCGGTGAGGTCGTCAAGGGGATGGTGGGAGCCTGTCCTGTTCCAGACACCCCGGCTCGCCCGGACGTCGTAATCCGATGCGACAACGTTGTCTTGCCCGGGCCGGGTCGAGCCGACGACGACCTGCCGCGGGTGACCAGTAGTGTCCGTTGTGGACCCAGCAGTCGCGGAGAATGAGAGCGCCCGTGCCGGATGCAGCGAACCCGCCCTTCCCGCTGAGCTTCCGGGTGCTCGGCGAGGTGCGGGCCGAGCGCGACGGCCGGGAGCTGCCGCTCGGTCCGCCGCAGCGGCGCGCGGTGCTCGCCGCCCTGCTGCTGCGCGGTGGCCGATCCGCGAGCGCGGGGGAACTGGTCGACGCGGTGTGGGGTGAGCGGCCGCCGCCGCGTGCCCTCGGCGCGTTGCGCACCCACGCCTTCCAGCTGCGCGCGGTGCTGGAGCCCGGCCGGTCGGCGCGGAGCCCGGGGGAGTTGCTGGTCTCGGTCGGCGACGGCTACGCCCTGCGGGTGCCCGGCGCGGCGGTCGACGCCCGCCGGTTCGAGGACCTGCTCGCCGCCGCGTCCGCGGACCCCGCCGGCGCGGCGGAAACGCTCCGGGCCGCGCTGGACCTGTGGACGGGAACCGCGCTGGCCGGGATCCCCGGTCCGTTCGCCGAGCGGGAACGCGACCGGCTCGCCGAGCTGCGGAGCACCGCGCGGGAAGAGCTGTTCGCGTGCGAGCTGGAGCTGGGCCGGACCGTGGACGTGGTCGCCGGGCTGCGCGCGTTCGTCGCCGAACATCCCTTGCGGGAACGGGCGTGGGCGTTGCTCATGCTCGCGCTGCACCGCGCCGGGCGGCAGGCCGAGGCCCTCGACGCCTACGCCGAGGCGCGCCGCGTCCTGGTCGCGGAACTGGGCATCGAACCCGGTCCGGAGCTGGCGGCGCGGCACGCCCAGGTGCTCGCCGGGGAACCCGCGGCGCCGGTGCGCGGACCGGTGCCCGCGCAGCTTCCCGCGGACCCCGCCGATTTCACCGGCCGCGCGCGGCTCACCGCCGAACTCGGTGCCGTGCTCGGCTCGGCCCACGACGCCGTGCGGGTGGGCGTGCTCACCGGCTTGGGCGGAGCCGGGAAGACGGCACTCGCGCTGCACGCCGCGCACGCCGCCCGGCCCGGTTTCCCGGACGGCCAGCTCTACGCCGACCTGCGCGGCGCCGAGGCGGAGCCGGTGGACGCGGGGGCCGTGCTCACCGGATTCCTGCACGCGCTGGGCGTCGGCGACGGCGCGGTGCCGGACGGCGTGGCGGAACGGGCCGCCCGGTACCGGTCCCGGCTCGCGGGGCGGCGGATGCTGGTGGTGCTGGACAACGCGGCCGATTCCGCGCAGGTCCGGCCCCTGCTGCCGGGCGCCCCGGGATGTGCCGTGCTGGTGACCACGCGATCGCGCACACTCACCGTGCCCGGCGCGCGGTATTTCGAGGTGCCGGAGTTCGACGCGGACGAGGGGCTGGCGCTCCTGGCGGCGATCCTCGGCGCGGACCGGGTCGCCGCCG
Source organism: Amycolatopsis anabasis (assembly GCF_009765355.1). GTDB lineage: Bacteria > Actinomycetota > Actinomycetes > Mycobacteriales > Pseudonocardiaceae > Amycolatopsis > Amycolatopsis anabasis. The sequence goes on from NZ_VTHK01000002.1 coordinate 138,870, forward strand.
AACCGGACGCCGCCCGCGACCTGGTGACCGCGTGCGGCGGGCTGCCGCTCGCGATCCGGATCGTCGCCGGGCGGCTGGTCACGCGACCGTCCCGGCCGCTGTCCGCACTGGCCGCCCGGCTGCGGGACGAGCGGCAGCGGTTCGACGAGCTGCGGCACGGCGAACTGGCCGTCGAACCGGTGTTCCGGGTCGGCTCGGCGGCGCTGGAACCCGAAGCGGCGCGGGCGTTCCGGCTGCTCGCCGTGCCGGACCTGCCGCCCGTCACCGCGGCGACCGCGGCCGTGGTGCTCGACCGCGCGGAGGACGTCGCCGAAGGGCTGGCCGAGCGGCTCGTCGACGCCGGACTGGTCGAGCCGGTCGGCCCCGACCGCTACCGGTACCACGATCTGGTCGCCGCCTTCGCCCGCCGGGAGAGCGCCCGCGCGGACACCGCGGCCGAGCGGGAGGCGGCCGTGCGCCGGGTGGCCGACCACGTGCTGGCCACCGTGCTCACCGCGGCCGCGCACCTCGCACCGGGCAGTGCCCTGGTCCGGCACCTCGACCGGCCGTCCGCCCCGGGCGTGCCGCTCGCGGACGCCGCCGAAGCCCGCGCCTGGCTGGACGCCGAGCACCGCCTGCTGCTCGCCGCGGTGACCCGGGTGATGGACGTGGCCCCGGCCACCGCGGCGGACGTGCTGTGGGCGTGGTCACCGCTGATCGTGGGCACGGCCGGGCACCGGGAACTGGAACCACCGGCCGAGCGCGCGCTGGAGCTGCTGCGCGGGGACGACCGGCGGGCCGCGCGGATGCTGCGGCTGCTCGCGGCGCCGCACTACGGCAGCGATTCGTTCGCCCGGGCGGAGAAGTTGCTGCGGGAAAGCCTGCGGCGGGCCGGGGACGGGTACACCGCGGCCGTGGCCGCCCGCGACCTCGGGGTGGTGCTGCTCGCGGGCGGTGATCCGGCGGGCGCGTTACCGCCGCTGCTGCGGGCCCGCGAGCTGTTCACCGAACTCGGCGGCGACGCCGACCGGATCCTGCTGCACTCGCACGTCGCCCGCGCGCGGGCCGAGCTGGACCGCGCCGCCGAGGCGGAGGCGACGGTGTCCGACGCGCTGGAGCAGGCGCGGGAACTGGGGCAGGACGGCACCCTCGCACACGTGCTGTACCAGGCCGGATGCGTCGCGCTGCGGTCCGGTCACCCGGGCCTGGCCCAGCGGCGCCTGCGGTACGCGCTGGCGCGCTACAGCCATGCCGACGACCTGCGCTGGCAGGGCCTGGTGCTCGCGCGGCTCGCGCACTGCGCACTGGCCGAAGACCGCGCCGACGAGGCGGTCGCCACCGCGGACCGGGCGCTCGCGATCGAACGCGAACTCGGCGACGGCTACTGCCGCGGCCTGGCGCTGACCGCCCGCGGCCGGGCGCGGTGGCGGCTCGGCGACGCGCCCGCCGCGCGCGCCGATCTGCACGCCGCCCTGGACGTGCTCCGGCGCCGCGGCGCGGCCGAGGCCGCCGGGGTGGCCGCGTTCCTCGACGAAATCCGGCGTTGATCCGGCACTGATCCGCCGCCCGCATGCTGCGGGGCGACCGGCCGACCGGCGGCCGGACGAAAGGACACACAGTGCAACCGAAGATCACCGGATTCGACTACGACCACGTCACCGTCGCCGACGGCGTGCGGCTCAACGTCGCCGTCGGCGGATCGGGCAGCCCGATCGTGCTGCTGCACGGATTCCCGCAGACGCACCTGATGTGGCGGCACGTCGCCGCCGACCTCGCGACCGGGCACACCGTGATCTGCCCGGACCTGCGGGGCTACGGCGACAGCGGCAAACCGGCCGACCCGGACGGCCGCGCCTACGCCAAGCGCACCATGGCCGCCGACGTCGTCGCGCTGGCCCGCGCGCTCGGGCACGACCGGTTCGCGCTCGCCGGGCACGACCGGGGCGCGCTGGTCGCGTTCCGCGCCGGGCTGGACCATCCCGCGGCGATCACCCACCTCGCCTGCCTGGACGTGCTGCCCACGCTGGACATGTGGGACGTCCTGCGGGGCCGGGCCGCGGCCGTCGGCTTCCACCTCTACCTGATGGCCCAGCCGCCCGGTCTGGCCGAGGACCTGATCGCCGCCGCGCCGGACCGGTTCTTCGGCCACTTCCTCGACATCTGGGCCAAGGACCCCGGTGCGGTGCCCGCCGAGATCCGGGCCGCCTACCTGAAGGCCTCCCGCGAGGCGGTGCCCTCGATCGTCGCGGACTACCGCGCGTCCGCGTTCGCCGACGTCGAGGACGACGAACGGGACCGGGCGGCGGGTACGCGCCTGCGGATGCCGGTCACCGTGCTGCAGCAGGACTGGGGCGCGGTACTGCCCTACGACCCGGTCGCCCGGTGGAGCGCGTGGGCGCCGGACCTCCAGCACCAGACCGTGGACCGCGGTCACTTCATGGCCGAGGAAGCCCCCGGCGAGGTCGCCCGGGCCCTGCGGGACCTGCTGACCCGGTCGTCCACTTAGGACTACTGGGCCGCGCGCCCGGCCGCCGCGACGCGGATCCTGAACTGCCGACCAGGTGCCGCGAAAAAAGTTCGAACCGCCTCGGGCCGGGCCCCGTATCAGCTACGGACCGCCGCATACGCCTGGAGGAACAGGGAGTCGGCATGGCGAAGCTGTTCGCCCGGAAAAGAACGACGTCGAGGGACGAGGCGCTCGTCCGCTCGTTGTACTCCGAACACGGGAGGGCGCTGCTGGCCTACGCGACCCGGCTCACCGGTGACCGGGCGGCCGCGGAGGACGTCGTGCAGGAGGTCCTGGTCCGCGCGTGGCGGAACGCGGATTCCCTGGTGGCCGCGGAAGGATCCGTGCGGGCGTGGCTGTTCACGGTCACCCGCAACCTGGTGATCGACCGGGCCCGGGCGAGGGCCGCGCGCCCGGCGGAGGTCGCCGAAACCACCGCGAGCACCCCGGTCTCGTCCGACCACGCCCAGCGGGTCGTCGATTCGATGAGCGTGCTGGGCGCGCTGGAGAAGCTCTCCGAGGACCACCGCACGGTGCTGGTGGAGGTCTACTTCCGGGATCGCAGCGTCACCGAGGCCGCGCGGGCGCTCGGCATTCCGCCGGGCACCGTCAAATCCCGCGCGCATTACGCGTTGCGGGCCCTGCGGACGGCCCTGTCCGGTCGCCGCCCGGTTCCGGAAGGAGCACCGGCGTGAACGGGCACGGGACGCCGCTGGTGGGGGCCTACGCGCTGGGCCTGCTGGACGACATCGAAACGCGCGAGACCGAACGGCATCTCGCCGGTTGCGCGACCTGCCGCGCCGAGCTGGCGGCCTTGGAGGAGGTGCGGGGAATGGCCGGCCGGATTCCCGCGGAAGCCCTGCTGCACGGTCCACCGGACGACGGTGACCTGCTGCTGCGGCGGACGCTGCGCCAGGTCCGGTCCGAGTCGGCCGTCCGGCACGGCCGGCGGCGGCTGCTCGCCGGGGTGGCCGCCGCGGTCGTCGCCGCGGCAGCCCTCGGCACGGGTGTCCTCATCGGACAGTCACCCGCCGGGCCGCCGAGCGCCGCGCCACCCCCGGCGCCCGTGGCGGAACCACCGGCCGCCGGGACCCGGGTGCTTTCCGGGACCGAACCGCGCACCGGGGCGCGGCTGTCCGTCGCCGTGGTCCCCGCGGCCGGATGGGTCCGGGTGAACGCGTCGGTGACCGGGATTCCGGCCGGGGAGCGATGCCGCCTGGTGGTGGTGTCGAAGGACGGCGCCCGGGAGCCCGCCGCGGGCTGGCTGGTTTCCCCGAAGGGAGCCGCCGAGGGCATCAACCTCGACGGCGCCGCGCTCGTCGCCCCGGCGGACGTCGCCGCGGTCGAGGTCGAGAACGTCGCCGGAACCCGTTTCGTGTCCGTGAGCGGGTGAGCGGAACGCGCAGGTGACCGGGCTACGGGTCCACCGCCTGCTCGGTCAGGTCGAAGGGACGATCTCCCGCAGGCGGAAGGTGCCCCGGTAGGCGCTCGGCGACACCCCGAGCGCGGCCTGCAGGTGCTGCCGCAGCGAGGCCGCGGTGCCGAAGCCCGAATCCGCCGCGACCCGGTCGACCGGCAGGTCCGTCTCCTCCAGCAACTGGCGGGCGCGTTCGACGCGTTGCCGGGTCAGCCACTGCAGCGGGGAAACGCCGACCTCTTCCCGGAACCGCCGGGTGAAGGTGCGCACGCTCATCGCCTCCCGGGCCGCCAGCTGCCGCAGGGTGATCGGCTGGTCGAGGTGGCCGAGCGCCCACGCGCGCGCCGCGCCGGTCGAGGACGATCGCGGTTCGGGCACCGGCCGCTGGATGAACTGCGCCTGGCCGCCGTCGCGGTGCGGGGCCACCACGGTTCCCCGGGCGACCTCGTTGGCGACCGCCGAACCGTGGTCGCACCGGATCATGTGCAGGCACAGATCGATCCCGGAGGCGACCCCGGCCGAGGTCAGCACGTCACCGCTGTCGGTGTAGAGGACGTCCGGATCGAGTTCGACGTTGGGGAACAGTTCGCGGAAGTGGTCGGCCGAACGCCAGTGCGTGGTCGCGCGGCGGCCCTCGAGCAGCCCCGCGGCGGCCAGGACGAAGGCGCCGCTGCAGATGGAGGCGATCCGGGTGCCGGGCCGGATGCGGGCGAGGGCGTCGGCGAGCGGGGCCGGGAGCCGGGGCTCGCTCCACGGCTCGTAGTCCTCGTCGGAGGAGGGGAGCACCACGGTGTCGGCCTCGTCCAGGGCGTCCGGCCCGTGCTCGACGCGCAGGCTGAAATCGGCGTCCGTGCGGATCTCGCCGGGGTCGAGCGTGCAGGTCACCACCTCGTACAGCGGTTCGCCGGTGGCCGAGAAGGTCTGCCGGAACAACCGGTGCACGATCCCGACCTCGATGGCCAGCAGACCGGGGCGGACGAGGACGGCGATGCGGTGCCGTCCGGGATGGCGGAACACGGTCATGGCCCGATTCTTTCACATGTTGTCCATCGGGCCACTCGTCCGGGTGGCCGCGGGCTCGCATGATCGTCCAGGTACCCCGGAAGACCGAGACCGAGGAGGTGGGCACGCATGCGCGTGCTGTGGGTTTTCGCGCATCCCGAACAACGCTCGCTGAACGCGTCGCTGCGCGACGAGGGATTGCACGCGTTGCGGGAGTTCGGCCATGAGCACCGGCAGTCCGATCTGTACGCGATGGGCTGGAACCCGGTGGTGGACGCCGGTGACTTCGGGCACGATCCCGCCGAGCGGCTGATCGTCGGCGCGCGGTCCGGCCGCGCGTACGAATCGGGCGCGCTGAGCGAGGACATCCGCGGCGAACTGGAGAAACTGGCCTGGGCGGACGCGGTGGTGTTCCAGTTCCCGCTGTGGTGGGCCGGTATGCCCGCGATGCTCAAGGGCTGGTTCGACCGCGTTTTCGTCAAGGGATTCGCTTACGGCGTAACCGATCCGAACGAGCCTCGCCGGACCTTGCGGTACGGGGACGGGAAACTCGCGGGCAAGCGGGCGATGGTCCTGCTGACGGCGGGCGCCCCCGAACCCACGCTCGGCCCGCGCGGCGTGAACGGCGAGCTGAACGAACTGCTGTTCCCCTTGCTGCACGGGACGTTGTGGTACGCCGGGATGTCCGTGCTGCCGCCGATGGCGGTGTACGCCACGGACCGGCTCAGCGCCGACGAATACGAATGCGCGGCCAAGGAACTGCGGGAACGCCTGCGCGCGCTGCCGGAGGCCGAGCCGATCCCGTTCCGCTACCAGAACCGGGGCGACTACGACGACGATCTCGTGCTGCGCCCCGAACTCGCGCCGGGGCAGGACGGCCTGCGCGTGCACCGGCTGGCCGGGTGAACGGCGCAACGCGGAACAAGAAAACGCGGAGAACCCCGCGCTAGGCTCGTTCGACCGGGCTTGCGAAGGGGGAGACCGTGAACCAGCGCTGGCAGGCGACCCGTACCGCCCTCGCGGAAACCACCGAACGGTTCGCCGAACTGGTCTCCGCCACGCCCGATCCCCGGATCAGGGCGACCCGGGACTGGACCGTCGCCGACACCGCCGCCCACGTGACGGCGATCGCCGGGATGTACACGATCCTGGTGCGCCCCGGCGACGGTCCACTCCCGGAACCGGAGGTGATGGAATCGTTCCTCGGCACCAGCGTGGACACCGTCGCCGGGTTCAACGTCGTGACGATGAACCATTTCACCGAGCGGGACCTGGCGGCGCTGACCGAACGCCTGCGCGCGGACGTGGCCGAGGTCCTGCGCGTCACCGCCGATCTCGATCCGGACGAACCGCTGCGCTGGCTCGGCGATTCCCGGGTGCCGCGGTGCGGCATGCTCGCCCACCTGCTGAACGAACTGCAGATCCACGGCCGCGACATCGCCCGCGGCCGCAAGGTGCCCTGGACCATCCCTTCCGCCGAAGCCGCCCTGTTCTTCGACGAGTTCACCGTCGGCCTGCTGAGCCACCAGGTCGGCAACCTCCTGGTCCCCGATCCGCGCGCCCTGCCCCGGCGCATCGCGGTCGAATTCCGCTCGCCGCACACCCGGCCGGTGGTCATCGTGCTCCAGCGGGACAAGGTCTGGGTGGAGGAACCGGGCGGCGAGGTCGACGTCCGCCTGCGCTTCGACCCGGCCGCCCTGAACCTGATGCTCTTCCACCGCATCACCCGGGCGCGCGCGGTGCTCACCGGCAAACTGTTCGTCCACGGGCCCCGCCCCTGGCTGATCTTCCCGTTCCTCCGCACGGTCCGGATGCCGTGAGGTCGTGAGTGGTGGGGCCGGTTCCAACCGGTCTGAACACTCACGACACCCGGCTGATCGCGGTCTGGCCCGGGCGCAGGGTCGCCCCGCAGGACCGCAGCGGGAATTCGGCCAGTTTCCGGTCGATCTCCGGCACGGCGATGTTCGCGTAGTCGCGCAACGCCCGCAGCTGCTCCGGAGTGGCCACCGCGTCCTTGCGCACCCAGTCCCCGGCCGGGAAACCCTGTTCCGAGTAGCCGTGAACCGGGTAGTAGTCGCGGTCGATCCGCGGGTCCGAGGAGATCCGGTTGCCCGGGCCCCACGGGCCGCGGGAGTTGATGAACACGGGTTTGACGTCGTCGAAGACGTAGTCGCGCAGCCCGGCGAGATCGTCGTGCTTGATGAAGTCGGCGATCTTCGGTTCGGCGAGCCCGGCCATGTCGACGATGTCCAGGCGGCTGGTCAGCGCGGTGCCGCCGAGATCGGGCGTCAGCAAGGAAACCCGCCCCGCACCGAGGAGGTCGGCGTAGGTGTTGAACACGCTCCCGTACCGGTCGGCGACCCAGCACATCGGCAGGGTCGGTTCGCGGCGGAACCCGTCGGCGGCCGCGTCGAACACCACGCCGGACGGGACCACCGCGGCGATCAGCGCGGCGGGCACCAGGATCCGGGCCCGCAACCGGGTGTGCCGCAGCACCTCGGCCGTCGCGAGGGTGCCGATCAGCGTGGCCAGCGCCCAGACCGGGGTGGCGAACCGGAACTGCGCCATCCAGTCGGGCATCATCACCGAATACGCGACCAGGCCGAGCCCGAGCGGGACGAGCAGGGCGACCAGGCCGCGCCACCACGAAGACCTCGACAGTGCCATGCCGACGATCACCACGAGCACCAGCACCGCGAGCGCGCCCGCGTACTGCACCAGCTGACCGGTGCGGGCCAGGTCCTCGACCTTCGGCATGGCCTGCGCCTTGGCCACCGACGGATTCGACAGCAGGCGCCCGAATTCCAGGTACCGCCAGGCGAGGTAGCCGCCGAACGGCACCGCGAACGCGATCCCGGACAGCAGCGCGTGCCGGACGCTCGGCGGCAGCGTCGCCCGGCGCAGGTGGATCAGCAGCACGACCGGGTACGCGGCCGCGTAGATCGCGCCGTCGGGCCGGGTCAGCGCGGCGAACGCGGCCAGCGCACCGGCGAGCAGGGCCACGCGGCCGGTGAGCAGCCGGTTGTCCAGCGCGGCGCGGAAAAGCAACACGGCCAGCGTCACCACGGCCAGGGCGAAAAGGGCATTCTCCAGACCGGAGAAGCACCAGATGACGAAGGACGGAATCGACGCGAGTACCAGCCCGGTCACCAGCGTCACCAGCCACGGGCGCCGGGTGACGCGGGCCGCCGCGAGGTGGCAGGCGGTCAGCAGCCCGCCGCAGCACAGCAGCGCCAGCGCCTTGGGGAACAGCACGTAGTCCGGAATTCCGAACAAGGCTCCGCGGTCGAACAGGCCGAGCAGCCGTCCCGCGGCGAGCAAGGCGGTCCAGGTGGGATTGGAGAAACCTTCGACCGGTGGTTCACCCGCCGCGACGACCGGGCCGAGCCCCTCGGCGAAACTACGCGCGTAGGCGAACGTGATGGCGGCGTCGTCCACGATCCAGTTTCCGTACCGGGACGCCTGCCAGCCGATCGCGACCATTCCGGCGAGCACGGCGAAGGCGGGCAGGAACCGGCGGGGAACGGGCCGCCGCCGGATCGCGGTTTGCCGCGGTATTTCCGGTGCGACGGCGGGCTTCGCCAGCGTTTCGGTTGTCATGGCGAAGGGAAGTTATCCGGGAATTGTGTCGGCGCTGTGACGGGTGATCGGCGTTCTGCGAAAAACGTCCCCGGAAATGTAACGGCCGATTTATTCGGCCGGTCCGGCGTGCGTTCAGCGAGGACGCAGGCCGTCCAGTGCGAGGTCGAGCAACCGCCGCCAGTCCCCGCTGCCGGTGCGGATGGCCGCGGACAGGCAGCCGGTGAGCAGGTAGACGTCCGCGACCGTGCAGTCCGGCCGGAGCGCACCGGCCGCCCGCGCCCGGTCGACGATCTCCCCGACGACGCCCTCGAGCCGTTCCCGCGTCTCGCCGCGCGGTTCGCTGCCGGTCGAACCGCGGGCGGCCTCGATCGACGCGGACAGGCCCCGGTCGTGGTCGAGCACCTCGCCCACATGCCGCAGATACCGGGGCAGCGCGCGGGCGGGATCGGGATCGGTGAGGCACTCGGCGCGCGCGAACTCCAGGATCTCCGCGAACCGGTGCTCGGCGGCGGCTTCGACCAGATCGCTGCGGGTGGGGAAGTGCCGGTAGACCGTGCCGACCCCGACCCCGGCCGCGCGGGCGACCTCGGGCAGTTGCACCGCGTCGCCGCGTTCGGTGAACAACGCGCGCGCGGCCTCCAGCACGCGGGCGCGGTTGCGTTCGGCGTCGGCCCGGGGTTTGCGTCCCGGCGGTGTCCTTGACAACGGCTGCGCTCCTCTGCGTATGCTCGATCCGGAATCGGAATCCGTTTCCGGATTATCTCATCTGGGAGGAGAAACGTCCATGGCGAAGGCAAAGGCAAAGGCAAAGGCGAACTCGAGACAAGTGGGAGCGGGGCGGATCCTGTTGAGCCTCACGTCGCTCAACTCGGCGGTCGGCTCGTTCCTGGTGGACTGGAACGAGACCCACGTGCACAACCCGAACTGGCCACCGCACGCGAAGTTCCACAACGCGCAGTCGATGAGCATGGGCGTCGCGCTCGGCGCGTGCGGGTTGCGTTCCCTGTGGGGGCGCGGCTATTCGGAGACCCGCCTGCGCGCGGCGACCGGGTTCGCCTCGATCTACTGGATCGCCCAGCTCGCGGCGATCCGGTTTCCCGGTACGGCCCTGCTCGATCCGCCGACCGACAAGAAGGGGCCGCAGCTCAAGATCGCGAGTGCGATCCTCGGTCTCAACGCGCTCGGCTACGCCCTCGAGCGCCGCCGCCTCCGGACGGCCGCGACCGCTTAGTCGAAGTACGCTCGGCCTGCCGAAATGGGGAACTCGGTGTTCCGGAACGGGGGACTCGCCGGTCCGGAACGGGGGACTCGCGCTCCACTCAGGTGCCGCCGGCGAACGGGCCGCCGTCGCCGAAGGCGAGTTCCGCGAAGCGTTCCCCGATGCGGCGGTGCGCGGCGGTGTCCGGGTGGAGCGCGTCGGGCAGTGGCAGTTCGGCGAAGTCCGGTTCCCCGTAGAGCAATCGGCCGTCGAGGTAGTGCAGGTTCGGGTCGTCGGCCGCCCGCTGCGCGGTGATGCGGGCGAGTTCGTCGCGGATGACGTTGAGCGTCAGCCGCCCGTTCGCGCGGTCCGCCGGATCGCCGGTGGCCCGGAACCGCACGGTCCCGCCGTCGAAATCCATGGCGCCCGGGCCGGGGGTGTCCTCGTGGATGGGGCACAGGAGCGGGGAGACGACCAGCAGCGGTGTGCTGGGGTGCCCCTCGCGGATGGTGTCGAGGAAACCGTGGACGGCCGGGGAGAACCCGCGCAGGCGCATCAGATCGGCGTTGACCAGATTGATGCCGAGCTTGAGGCTGATCAGGTCCGCGGCGGTGTCCCGGATGGTGCGCGCGGTGAACGGATCGAGCAGCGCGTTGCCGCGCAGGCCCAGGTTGACCAGTTCCACGCCGCTCCGGGCGGAAGCCACGGCCGGCCAGGTCGCGGTCGGGCGGTCGGCGTTGGAGCCGTGGCTGATCGAACTGCCGTGGTGCAGCCACACCCGGCGGCCGCGGTCCGGCAAGGCCTCGACCGGGGCGTCGGTGCGCAGGGCGATCAGCTCGGCGATTTCCGTGTGCGGCAGCCAGATCTCGACGTCCTTCACCGCCGCGGGCAACTCGGGGAACCGGGCGGTGCCGGGTTGGCCGGGCTGGGTGACCGCGGACTGGGTGGCCAGGTCGATGGTGTGGACGGTGCCGCCGGGCACGCTGGCCGTACCCGCCGGGTGGCCGTCGACGAGCAGTTCGTACACGCCGTCCGGCGGGGCCGGCAGGCCCCGGTAGGCGGTCCTGGTGGGCAGCACGTCCAGTTCGACGGCGGTGGCCCGGGTGCGGAAAGCCAGCCGCACGCCGGAGGGCTGGGCCTCGACCGCGGTCAGGTACTCATCGCGGAACTGCTTCCGGGCCCAGGCGGGGAGCCGGTGCGGCAGCACGCCGTGCGCGGTGCGCTCCAGGTCGAGGGCGCCGCGCAGCAGGGGTTCGATGGGGGTGGTGAGCCAGGTCTTCGCCCCGGTGACTGGTCGCATGGACGCGAAGCTAACCGAACCTAGGATGATTAGGCAAATGCTTAATAAGCCTAGCTAGCGGGAAGGGCCTCGAGTCTTCGGCGGATCTCCTCGACCCGGGGGACACCGAGTTCGGTGTACAGCGCGAGGGCGTGCCGCCAGTGGTCGCGCGCCTGCTCGGGCTGGCCGAGTGCCTGGCGGGCGCGGCCGAGACCGTCTAGGGCGCGGGCTTGTTCGCTGCGGTTGCGCGTGTCCTGCGCGAGCGAGCGGGCCTGGTCGTGCCACGCGATCGCCTCGCGCGGGTCCTGCGCCGCGGCCTCGCCCAGGCTGTTGAGCACCTCCGATTCCAGGAGGCGGTCGCCGGTGTCCCGGGCGATGTCCAGCGCTTGGCGCAGCCGGGGCTGCGCGTCGCCGGGGCGGTCGAGCCGGACGTAGGTGTTGGCGAGGTTGGTGATCGCGTAGCACTCCAGGGTGCGGTCGCCGGTGTCGCGCGCGATCGCGGCCGCGGTTTCCAGATGTGCCAGCGCCTCGTCGTAGCGGCCGATCTGGCAGTGCACGATCCCGAGGCTGTCCAGCACATAGCCTTCGAGCGTGCGGTTGCGGATCTCGCGCGCGATGCCGAGGGTGCGTTCGAGGTGGGTCCGGGCGTCGGTGTGGCGGTCCTGGCGGATGCAGATGTTGGCCAGGTTGTTCAGGGTGAAGCCCTCGAGGGTGCGGTCGCCGGTGTCCCGGGCGAGCGCGGACGCCTCCTGGTAGTGCGCGCAGGCCTTGTCGTATTCGCCGACGTGCTGCCAGCCGAGGCCGAGGTTGTTGAGCGCGTACCCGGCCACCGCGCGGTTGCCGATCTCCCGCGCCACGGCGAGCGCCTTCTCCCCGTGCCGGAGCGCGTCCTGGTGCCGCCCCAACTGGCGGCAGACGATGGCGAGGTTGATCAGCGCGTAGCCCTCGAGCGCGTGGTCGCCGGTCTCGGCGGCCACGGCCTGGGCCCCCTCGACGTGCGGCAGCGCCTCCCGGTACCGGTCGAGTTGCCGGTAGACGATCCCGAGGTTGTGCAGCGCATGCCCTTCCAGCGTGCGGTCGCCGGCGTCCCGGGCCGCGTTGAGAGCGTAGGTGTGCAGGGTGAGGGCGTCGTCGTAGTGGCCGCGCAGATCGAGGTAACGCCACAACGTGGTGGACAGGTGTCCGGTGTGGACGGGCCAGTCCCGCCGCGCGGCGTGGGCTGCGGCGAGCAGGTTGGCGCGCTCGGTCTCCAGCCACGCCAGGGCCTGGTCGTAACCGGTGAACGCGGGCACCGGCGTGTCCGGGGCGGGGATCCGCGGGCGCCGGTCCCGTTCGTAGGGGGCGATGACGTCCATGGCCGCCGAGGCCGTGTACCGGTAGTGGTCGAACACGCGGGTCAGCGCGGCGTGCCGGTCCTCGGCGGTGTCGGTGCTCTCGGCGAGTTCGGTGGCGTAGGCGCGCAACAGGTCGTGCGGCTGGTAGCGCCCGACTCCGGGCTGCTCGAGCAGGTGGACGTCGACCAGGTCCTCGAGGGCGCGCTCGGCCTCGGCGAGCGGGAGACCGGTGGCCGCCGCGGCGAGGTAGGCGTCGAAATCGGTGCCCGGATACAGGCCCAGCAGCCGGAACAGCCGCTGCCGGGCGGGATCGAGGTGCCGGTAGGACAGGTCGAACGCGGCGGCGACGCTCCGGTCGCCGACCGCGAACTCCCGCAGCCGCCGCTGCGCCTGGCGGAGCCGGTCGGCGAGGTGGGCCACGGTCCAGGCCGGGCGGGCGCGCAACCGGGCGGCGGCGATGCGCAGTGCCAGCGGCAGGCGCCCGCACAGCCGCGCCACCTCCGCGGTCGCGGCCGGTTCGGCCGCCGCGCGGTCGTCCCCGGCGGCGCGGGCGAACAGCGCGATCGCCTCGGCTTCCGGGAGCAGGCCCAACGAGACGGTCCGGACGGATTCGAGATCGGACAGCCGGTGGCGGCTGGTGATGAGCACCAGGCAGCCGGGGTTGCCCGGGAGCAGCGGCCGGACCTGGGCGGCGGTGGCGGCGTTGTCCAGGATCACCAGGGTCCGGCGGTTCGCGAGCTCGGCCCGCCACAGCCCGGCGCGTTCCTGCAGCCCGCTGGGGATCCGGTCGGCGGGCACGTGCAGCATGCGCAGCAGGGTGTCCAGCGCGGCCGCGGGATCGGTCGGTTCGTGGCCCGCGGTGTGCGCGTGCAGATCGAGGAACAACTGAGCGTCGGGGTATTCGTCGCGCAGCCGGTGCGCGGTGCGCAGCGCGAGCGCGGTCTTGCCGACCCCGGCCATCCCGTCGATCGCGTGGACGGCCACCGCCTGATCGTCCACAGTAGACGGTTCGAGCAGGTGCTCCAGTTCGGTGTCGCGGCCGGTGAAGTCGTCGACGTCCCGGGGCAGCGAGTGCGGGCCCGGGGCCGCCGCCGGTCGCGGGGCGTCGAGGTCGGCCGCGCCGGTCAGGATCTGCTGGTGCAGCCGCCGCAGCGGCGGGCTGGGATCGGCGCCGAGTTCCTCGGCGAGCCGCTGGCGGGTGCGCTGGTAGTACTCGAGGGCCTCGGCCTGGCGCCCGCCCCGGTACAGCGCCAGCATGAACTGGCCGGCGAGCCGCTCGTCCAGCGGATGCGCGGCGGCGTGCGCGGACAGGCCCTCGAGCAGCCTGGCGTGCCGACCCGAACGCAGTTGCACGTCACCGCGGTCCAGTTCGGCGGCCAGGCGCTCCTTGGCCAGGAGATCGCGGACCTGGTTCAGCCATGGGGTGTCCAGGTGCGCGAAGGCGTCACCCCGCCACAGCCGCAACGCCTCGTCGTACAGTTCGAGCGCGCGGTCGTCGTCGGCCGAGCGGGCCCGCGCCACCAGGTCGCGGAACCGGTACAGGTCGACCGTCCGCGGGTCGGCGGTGAGCACATACCCCGCCTGGGTACGGATGATCGACACCTCCGGCGCCGGTTCCAGCACCTGCCGGAGCCGGGACAGATACCCATAGAGGGTATTGCGGGCGCGGTGCGGGAGCCGCCCGCCCCATACCCGGTCGGCCAGCTGGTCCAGGGAAACCGCGGTGTTGAGCTCGGCCAGCAGCGCCGCCAGCACGCACCTGCGCCGCGCCGGGCCGATGTCCACGGCCGTCCCGTCGATGCGGACTTCGATGTCGCCGAGCACATCGAACTCCACCGCCATGTCGCCCCCTGGGTGGTACCCCGTCCTGTGCCCGGCGTAACGGCTCCCACCAGCCGATACAAGAGCCGCGCAAGATTTGCACACGATCGTACGGTGCCCGCTCCGGCACCCCGCGCCCGCTCGGTCCGGGGCCCCGATCACCTTGACAGATACCCTGCGGGGGTATTGTATGAAGGGAAGATCACCGGGAGCTAAGGAGGCGCAGATGACGACCAGCACCTTCGAGGTACAGGGCATGACCTGTGCGCACTGCGTCGGCGCGGTCAAGGAGGAGGTCGCCCGGGTGGACGGCGTCACCGAAGTCGGGGTCGACCTGCCCGCGGGGCAGGTGACGGTGACCAGCGCGGGCCCGGTGGACCCGGGTGCCGTCCGCGCCGCGGTCGAAGAGGCCGGCTACCAGGTGGTGGGCTGACCGTGCACACGGCCGCCAAACTGGGCGCCTTCGCATTGGTGGCGGCCGGGGTGTTCGCGAGTGCCTACGGGGTCGGCCGGGTGGTCGGCCCCGTGGACACCGCCACCTCCGCCGCTCCGGCGAGCGAGCACTCGGGCGACGGCCACGCGGCCGAGGCGCCGCCCGCGCAACCGGGTGGCCTGCTGGTCGCCGATCAGGGCCTGACGTTCAAGGTGCTCACCGCGGATCTCGCGGCCGGGGCGCCGGGGGACTTCGCGTTCCAGATCCTGGGCCCGGACGGCAAACCGGTCACCGCCTACCGGCCGACGCACGACAAGCTGATGCACCTGATCGTCGCCCGGCGCGATCTGTCCGGTTTCCGGCACGTGCACCCGGAACTCGGCCCGGACGGCACCTGGCGGGTGCCGCTGAGCTTCGCCGAGGCGGGGGAGTACCGGGCCTTCGCGGACTTCCTGCCCGAGACCACGGGTCAGGCCATCACCCTGGGCGCCGACGTTTCGGTGGCCGGGGACTACCGGCCGAAACCGCTGCCGGAAGCATCGGCCACCGCGAACGTCGACGGGTACGCGGTCACGCTCAACGGCGGCCTCACCGCGGGGAAGACGAGCAAGCTCATGCTGACCGTGAGCCGGAACGGCGTCCCGGTCACCGATCTGCAGCCGTATCTGGGGGCCTACGGTCATCTGGTGGCTTTGCGGCAGGGCGATCTCGCCTACTTGCACGTCCATCCCGAGGGGGCGCCCGGGGACGGGAAGACCGCGCCGGGGCCGCGGATCGTGTTCTACGCCGAGGTTCCCTCCGCCGGGGATTACCGGCTGTACCTGGATTTCCAGCACAACGGGGTGGTCCGGACCGCCGAGTTCACCGTGCACGCGGTCCCGCCCGTCCGGACAGCCGCGCCGCCACCGCCGGCGGCGCCCGCGGACGGCCACGGCCACAGTCATTGAGAGAGCACGAGGAGAGCCGATGACTTCGATCACCGAGAAACCGGCCGGGACCGGTCAGGTCGAGCTGGTGATCGGCGGGATGACCTGCGCTTCCTGCGCCAACCGGGTCGAGAAGCGCCTCAACAAGCTCGACGGCGTCGAGGCGACCGTGAACTACGCGACCGAGAAGGCGAAGGTCCGCTTCCCGGACACCGTCTCCCCGGAGGACCTGGTCGCGGCCGTGGAACAGGCCGGGTACACCGCGGCCCTGCCCGAGCCGGAACCGGAGGCCGAGGAAGCCGCCGGGCCCGCCGACGAACTGCGCGGGCCGCGCACCCGGTTGCTGGTGTCCGCGGCGCTGTCCGTGCCGGTGATCGCGCTGGCGATGATCCCCGTGCTGCAGTTCGACTACTGGCAATGGGCTTCGCTGACGCTGGCCGCGCCGGTGGTGGTGTGGGGCGCGCTGCCGTTCCACCGGGCCGCGTGGGCCAACCTGCGGCACGGCTCGGCCACCATGGACACGCTGGTGTCGATGGGCACGCTGGCCGCGTTCGCGTGGTCGCTTTACGCGTTGTTCTTCGGCACCGCGGGCACGCCGGGGATGGTCCACCCGTTCCGGCTGACCGTCGAGCGGATGGCCGGGGACGGCAACATCTACCTCGAGGTGGCCGCCGGGGTCACCACGTTCATCCTGGCCGGGCGGTTCTTCGAGGCGCGGTCGAAGCGCCGCGCGGGCGCGGCCCTGCGCGGGCTGCTCGAACTCGGCGCCAAGGACGTGGCGGTGCTGCGCGACGGCCGCGAGACCCGGATCCCGATCGGGCAGCTCGCCCCCGGTGCCGCGTTCGTGGTGCGGCCCGGCGAGAAGATCGCGACCGACGGCGTGGTCGAGGAGGGTTCCTCGGCGGTCGACGCGAGCATGCTCACCGGCGAATCGGTGCCGGTCGAGGTGGCCGCGGGCGACGCCGTGGTCGGCGCGACGCTGAACGTCGGCGGGCGGCTCGTCGTGCGGGCCACCCGGGTCGGCGCGGACACCCAGCTCGCGCAGATGGCCCGGCTCGTCGAGGAGGCGCAGACCGGCAAGGCGGAGGTCCAGCGGCTCGCCGACCGGATCTCCGGGGTGTTCGTGCCGATCGTGCTGTGCCTGGCGCTGGCCACCCTCGGCTTCTGGCTGGGGACCGGTGGCGCGGTCGCGGCGGCGTTCACGGCCGCGGTGGCGGTGCTGATCATCGCCTGCCCGTGCGCGCTCGGCCTGGCGACGCCGACGGCGTTGCTGGTCGGCACCGGTCGCGGCGCCCAGCTCGGCATCCTGATCAAGGGACCGGAGGTGCTGGAGTCCACCCGCCGGGTCGACACCGTGGTGCTGGACAAGACCGGGACGGTGACCACCGGGCGGATGTCCCTTGTGGACAGTGCGGTGGCGGACGGCGTCGACGCGGACGAACTGCTGCGGCTCGCGGGTGCGCTCGAGGACGCCTCGGAACACCCGATCGCACGGGCGATCGCCGCCGGGGCGCGGGAAAAGGTCGGCGAACTCCCCGCGGTCGAGGAGTTCGCCAACATCGAAGGGCTCGGCGTGCGCGGTGTCGTCGACGGGCGCGCGGTGCTGGTGGGGCGGCCGAAGTTGCTGGCCGACTGGTCGCAGGAAATCCCCGCCGCCCTGGAACCCGCGGTGGCCGACGCCGCCGCGGCGGGCCGGACCGCGGTCGCGGTGAGCTGGGACGGCGAGGTGCGCGGGGTACTCGTGGTCGCCGACGTGGTCAAGCCGACCAGCGCCCAGGCGGTCCGGCAACTGACCGAACTCGGCCTGGAACCGGTGCTGCTGACCGGGGACGGCGAGGCGGTCGCCCGGTCGGTCGCGGCCGAGGTGGGCATCTCGGAGGTCGTCGCCGAGGTGCTGCCGAAGGACAAGGTCGACGTGGTCAAACGCCTGCAGGGCGAGGGCCGGGTGGTGGCCATGGTCGGCGACGGGATCAACGACGCGGCCGCGCTCGCCCGGGCGGATCTCGGGCTGGCCATGGGCACCGGCACCGATGTGGCGATCGAGGCGAGCGACGTGACCCTGGTCCGCGGCGACCTCCGGGTGGCCGCCGACGCGATCCGCCTGTCCCGCCGGACCCTGCGCACGATCAAGGGCAACCTGTTCTGGGCGTTCGCCTACAACGTGGCCGCCCTGCCGCTGGCCGCGGCGGGCCTGCTGAACCCGATGATCGCGGGCGCCGCGATGGCGGTCAGCTCGGTGTTCGTGGTGACCAACAGCCTCCGCCTGCGCGGCTTCAAACCCCTCACCGGCAACGGGTCGTGAGTGTTTGGACCGGTTCCAACCGGCCCAAACACTCACGACACCCCCAGAAACGGCGCCCCTAAGCACTCATCACCGGAACCGGTCGGCGTTGCGTTCGGCCCATTGGGCGTAGGGCAGGGCGGCGCGGCCGGTGAGGCGTTCCACGGTGTCCTCCACTTCCTGCGGGTGTTCGGTCGCCTGAGCCCAGCCGTCGAGCAGCCACTCGATGACGTCGGCGGGCACCCCGTTCGCGCCCCAGGCTTCGTGGAACTGCTCCCGGGTCAGCTCCTCGAAGCGGATGTCCCGCCCGATCGCCCGCCCGATGGCCCGGACCTGCTCGAGCTGGCTGATCGCTTCGGGTCCGCTCATCGGGTACTTCTCCCCGGTGTGCTTGTCGTCGAGCAGCGCCACGGCGGCCACCGCCGCGATGTCGCCCAGATCGATCGGCGTCTGCGCCGCGTGCGGGTACGGCGCGCGGACGACGCCCTCCGTGCGAATCGACTCCGCCCAGTCGAGGGTGTTGTTCATGAACGCGCCGGGCCGCAGGTGGGTCCAGTCGAATCCGGCTTCCTCGACCGTTTTCTCGACCAGGTAGTAGTGCCACTGGCTCGGGTCCTGCGCCGCCTCCTCGTCGGCGAGCAGACCGGACAGCGTCACCACCCGCCGGACCCCCGCCTGCTTGGCCAGATCGGCGAACTCGCCCACCTTCGCCGGGAGCGGGGCGAGGTAGACCGTGTCCACTCCCGCCAGCGCGGCCGGGAGCGACGACGGGCGGCCGAGGTAACCGGTGACCACCTCGACCTCCGCGGGCAGCGCCGCCTTCTCCGGGTTGTTGGTCAATGCCCGGACGTTCCGCGCTCCCGCCCGCACCAGTTCGTCGACCACCAGCCGGCCCACGCTGCCGGTCGCCCCGGTCACCAGGATCGTCATCGCGCCCCCCAGTTCTCGTACGCCTTACGGAAAAGTTTAGCGTACGTCATACGGGAATGTAGGATCCGGGTCGTCGGTGATCGCGGACCAGGGAGAGACATGGCGCTTGAGCACAGCGGCGGCAGCGACCCCGACCGGATCCTCGCCCTGCTCTGGCGGCACGAACGCAAAACCGGGGACGCGAAGCGCCCGCTCGGCCGCAAACCGATCCTGACCGTGGACGCCGTGGTCGCCGCCGCGACCGCACTGGCCGACGCCGAGGGCCTGCCCGCCATGTCGATGAGCCGGGTCGCCAAATCGCTCGGCGTGGGCACCATGACGCTCTACACCTACATCGAGTCCAAGGCCGAACTGATCGATCTGATGGTCGACGCGGCACTCGGCGAACGCGACTTCCCCGCCCCCGGCGAGCCCCGCCCGCGCGGCTGGCGAGCGCAGGTCGAACTGTTCGCGGAGCGCACGCGCGCGGTGTACCGCCGTCACCCGTGGCTGCGCCAGGTCTCCACCATCCGCCCCCCGCTCGGCCCCGGCCTGCTGGCCGGTTCCGAGTACCTGATCTCCGCGCTGTCCGGAACCGGCCTGGCGCCCCGGAAGTCCAGCGCGGCCGCCAACGCGATCAACGCCTTCGTCGGCGCGATGGTCAGCTACGAGGTGGAGAGCGAACAGGTCGAACGCGCCAGCGGGAAGTCGCACGACGCCTGGTGGGCGGAGCGTTCGGTGTTCTGGGACGAGTACTTCGACCAGGCGCGGTACCCGTCGATCGTCGACGTCTGGAGCCGCGGCGGCTACGACTACGAGGACGTGGTCGTCGACGTGTACGAATTCGGCTTCCGCCGCCTGCTCGACGGCATCCAGGCCATGATCGACGACTGAAATGACACGTGATGTGCGAAGTGCCCCCTTGATGCGCGGACGCCGTGCGCTCTGCACAGAAACGCGCACCCTGCCGCGAGGTACCTTTCGCGATTATGACGAGTCGGGTCGCGATGGACGTCGGGGGCACTTTCACCGACGTCGTCCGTTACGACGAGGAGACCGGGGAGCTCGTCGCCGCCAAGGCGCCGACCACGCCCGGTGACCTCGCCGAGGGCGTGTTCGCCGCGCTGGACCGCGTGCTCGACGACGCCGGCGAGATCTCCTTCTTCGTGCACGGCACCACGCAGGGACTCAACGCGCTGCTGGAACGCAAGGGCTCCCGCGTTCTGCTGCTCGCCTCCCGCGGCGCCCGGGACGTCTACCACATCGCCCGCGGCAACCGGGATCGCCTGTTCGACCTGAAATACCGCAAACCCGAGCCGCTCGTGCCCCGGTCGGACGTCGCCGAGGTGGGCGGCCGCCTGGACTGGCGCGGGACGGAAACCGAGCAACTCGACGAGGCCGCGGTGCGCGCCGCCGCCCGCCGGGTGCGGGCCGAAGGTTTCGACGCGGTCGCGGTGTGCCTGCTGTTCAGCTACCTCAACCCGGCGCACGAACTGCGCACCGGGCAGATCCTGGCCGAGGAACTCGGCGAGGACGTCATGATCGTGCTCTCGCACCGGGTCGCGCGGGAATGGCGCGAATACGAGCGCACCTGCTCGACCGTGCTGGAGGCGTACACCGGGCCGGTCGTGCGCCGCCACCTCGCGCGGATCGAGGACCGCTTCGCCGAACGCGGGCTGCGGGTCCCGGTGCACGTGATGCAGTCCTCCGGCGGGCTGGTCAACGCGTCCTTCGCGCGGGAACACCCGCTGCAGACGCTGCTGTCCGGCCCGGTCGGCGGCACCATGGGCGGGGTGGCCGCGGCGCGGCTGCTCGGCCGCCCCAACGCGATCTGCATCGACATGGGCGGCACCTCGTTCGACGTGTCGCTGGTGATCGACGGCAAACCGGACGTGGCGGTCGAGGCGAAGATCGAGGGCTTCCCGATCCTGCTGCCGATCGTCAACCTGCACACCATCGGCGCGGGCGGCGGTTCGCTGGCCTACACCGAGGCCGAGGCGTTGCGGGTGGGGCCGGAATCGGCCGGGGCCGTGCCCGGGCCCGCGTGCTACGGCCGCGGCGGCACCCAGGCCACGGTGACCGACGCCAACCTCGTGCTGGGCCGGGTGGATCCGGACGGATTCGCCGGGGGCTCGCTCGATCTGGACACCGAGGCCGCGCACCGCGCGGTCGCCGGGCTGGCCGGGCAGCTGTCGATGGCCCCGGCCGAGCTCGCCGAGGGCATCTGCCGGGTCGCCAACGCCAAGATGGCGCAGGCGATCCGCACGCTGACCGTCGAGCACGGCATCGAGCCCCGGGAGTTCGCGCTCATCGCCTTCGGCGGCGCGGGCCCCATGCACGCGGCGGCCATCGCCGCCGAACTGGACATCGGTGAGGTCGCAGTGCCTCGATTTCCCGGCGCGTTCAGCGCGTGGGGAATGCTCGAGGCCGACGTGCGGCGCGACCTCACCGATCCTTTCTTCCGCACGCAGGACGAGTTCGACGGCGAGGCCATGTCCGAAGCGCTCGACGCGCTGGAGATCCAGGTCATCGGCGCGCTGACCGAGCAGGGGATCCCGGCGAGCCGCCGCCGCGTGACCCATGCGGTCGACATGCGTTATTCCGGGCAGGACTACACCCTCACCGTCGACCTGCTCAACGCGCACGAACCGGAGGCACCGGCTTTCTTGTCCGATATCGCGAAACGGTTCGCCGAAGCGCATGAGCGCCGGTACGGCCATTCCAGCCCGGAGACCCCGGTCGAGTTCGTGACGCTGCGGACCACCGGGCTCGGCACCATGCCCAAACGGTCCGCCCGGCACACCCCGCGGCCCGGCGCCGACCCGGTCGTGCGGCCGGTCGTGTTCGACGGCCGCACCTACCAGACCCCGGTGCTGTGGCGGGATTCCCTGGACGCGGAGGTGCCCGGCCCGGCGATCATCGTCGAGGACACCGCCACCACGGTCGTCCCGCCCGGCTCCCGGTGCACGGTGGACGCCCACGGCTTCCTGCTGATCAAGGCGGGTGACGCCGCGTGAGTCACCCTGAGCCAGAAGTCGCGGAAGGTCACAGCCGCGTGATCGACCCGGTCACCACGGAGATCATCCGGTGCGCCCTGGTGCAGGCCGCCGAGGACATGAACACCACGCTGATCCGGTCGGCGTACACCTCGGTCATCTACGAGGCCAAGGACTGCGCGGTCGCCCTGCTCGACCACGAACACAACGTGCTCGGCCAGTCGTCCGGGCTGCCGATCTTCCTCGGCAACCTCGAGGAGTGCACCCGCGCCACCGAACGCATCCACGGGCGGGACGTGTGGCAGCCCGGGGACATCTGGGTGCTCAACGACTCCTACATCGGCGGCACGCACCTCAACGACGTCACCGTGTACGCGCCGATCTTCGTGGGCGGCGCCCTCGCCGGGTTCGCCGCCTCGCGGGCGCACTGGCTCGACGTGGGCGGCAAGGATCCCGGCGGATCGATGGACTCGACCACGATCTACCAGGAGGGCCTGCGGCTCGGACCGGTCAAGGTGTACGAGGGCGGCAAGCCCTGCCTGCCGATGCACGAGGTGATCGCCCGCAACGTCCGCTTCCCCGATCTGACGCTCGGCGACCTGCGGGCCCAGGTGGCCTGCGCCCGCACCGGGCAGCGCCGGCTCGCCGAGATCATCGAGCGGTGGGGGATCGGCGCCGTGCTCGCCGCGCGGGACGAGATCTTCGACCAGACCGAGCGGCTGGAACGCGCGCAGATCGCGGCCATCCCGGACGGCACCTACGAGGCGGCCGGGATGCTCGACAACGACGGCATCGACCTGGAACGCGCGTTGCCGATCATCGTCCGGATCGAGGTCCGCGGCGAGGAGATGACCATCGACCTGACCGACTGCGCCGACCAGGCGACCGGTCCGGTCAACTGCGGCGCGGCGCAGGCCATCGCGGCGTGCCGGGTGGGCTACAAGCTGCTGCTGTCCGGTTCGGTCCCGCTCAACGGCGGATCGTTCCGGCCCCTTTCCGTGCTGGTGCGCGAAGGTTCGATGCTCGGCGCGGTGGAACCGGCCGCCTGCCAGTACTACTACTCGCAGCTCGGCCTGGTGATCGATCTCGTGGTGAAGGCACTCGCCGAGGCCATGCCGGACCGGGTCGCGGCCGCCAGCTACGGCGACTCGATGATCGTGCAGATCACCGGCGAGGATCCGCGTTCGGGCAAGCTGTTCGTCTCCCAGGAGGCGACCGTCGGCGGCTGGGGCGCCTGGCTCGGCGGCGACGGCGAATCGTGCCTGATCAACAGCGTCAACGGCGCCCTGCGGGATATGCCCATCGAGGTGCTGGAGACGCTGTTTCCGTTGCAGGTCAACGAATACGCGGTCCGTCCGGATTCCGGCGGCGCCGGCCGCTGGCGCGGCGGGAACGGGGTGATCCGCGAATACCGGATCCTGGCGGACAGTTTTCTTTCCCTGTGGTTCGAGCGTTCGGTGACGCCGGCCTGGGGTTTGTTCGGCGGCACGGCCGGCGCGGGTCCGAAGGTCGTGCTGAACCCGGGGCGTCCCGGGGAATGCGAGTTGTTGAAGGTCAACGCGCTGCCCGTCACCCGAGGTGACGTGCTGCGCTGCGAAAGCGGCGGCGGGGGCGGTTTCGGCGACCCCGCCGAACGCGACGGGGAAGCCACGCGCGACGATCTGCGCGAGGGCATGATCACGGGGAGCCGGGTATGAACGCATACCGGATCGAGGAAGGGCTGCGCGCCCTGACGGCACGGGGATTCCGTTTTCAGCACATTCGTGACGACGACGGTCACATCTCGGCGGTGATCGGGTCGTACGGCTGGCGGGATTGCTACGACCGGATTCAGATCCACGGGGAGAACGACGCGGTGGCCGCGCGAGCGACGACCGATTCCCTGCCCGGCGAGGATGTGCTCTGGAGTTTCGAGGGCGATGTGCTGTCGGCGATCCAGGCGTTGCTGGAACTGCCGAGACCGGACGAACCCGGGGCCCCGCAGCTGGCCCGCCGCGGCAGCACCGCCCTCTGGCTGCCCTGAACCCCGGCCCGACGCGAGTTGCACACTCCCGCAAGCGAACTACACGTTCAGGCACGCGAACTACACGTTCGGACACGCGAGTTGCCCATTCGCGCACACGAGTCCGATATCTGAGACATACGCGCGCCCGGCCCGCGGCACCCACCCGAACGGGGATTTCGGTGGCGTGAGTGTGTATTTCGCGTGCCCGAGTGTGCAATTCGCTTCCCCGAGCGTGCAACTCGCGTGCCCGAGTGGGTAACTCGCGTGCCCGAGTGGGTAACTCGTGTGCTCGGTCAGGTTTCGTCGCGTAGCACCCGGCAGGCGATTTGCAGGGCCAGCCGTTGGGAGGGTTCGTCCACATCGAACCCGAGCGTGCGAATCCGATCCAGCCGCGCGGTCACCGTGTTCCGGTGCACGCCCAGGCGGTTCGCGGCTTCGGTCGGGGAGCCGCCGGTGTCCAGCACCGCGTCGAGCGTGCTCACCAGGCCCGCTTCGATCAGCGGCGCGAGCACCGTGCGGGCCGGGCCCGCCAGGCTTTCCGCGGGCAGCGCGGCCAGCAGCTGCGCCGGGCCGATCCGGTCGGCGCGGACCACGGTTCCCGCGCCCGCTCCGGCGGCGACCTGCGCGGCGGCCCGGGCCGATTCGATCGCCTCGCCCAGGCTCCGGGACTGTTCGGCCACCCCGCCCGCGCACGCGAGGTACGGCAGCTGGTGCCCCAGCGCGGTGGTCAGTTTCCGCGCGGTGTCACCGACTTCGTCCTCCCGCCAGCCGACCCAGCCGTCGCGGAACGGGATGAGCGGGCCGATCCGCCAGCCGCCGCGGGCCGGTTCGCCCGGGCCCAGCCGGTGCACGGCATACGCGGTCAGCCCGCCGCCGAGCGGCCAGCCCAGCGCGACCGCCTCCGCCCGGACCCGCTCGTCGTCCGGATCGGCGAGGAACCGGTCCAGCAGCACGGCCATCCCGGCCTCGTCGCGTTCGCTCGCCAGCCGGCGGGTCGCCGCCCAGCCGGTCAGCCCGGGCACCGCGAGCTCCAGCAGGCTGCGCACCAGATCCTCGGGCCGTTTGCGCCCGGTGGCCACCAGCACCGCGAGCCCGGGGATTTCCACCTGGGCAAGGGGTTTCCCGTCGGTGCGCCGCCCGGCGAGCACCCGGCCGGTCTCGTCCAGCAGCGCCACCGAGACCCCGGGCAGGGCCCCGTTGAGCACGCCGAGCACGCCGCGTGCGGACGGTCCGGCCGCCGCCAGGCGCTGGGCGACGTCGGCCACCCGTTCCGAACGGGCCGCGTCGGGGCGCGCCACCGCCGAGGCGATCCGCACGGCGGCGATCAGCGAGTCCTCCTCGACCACCACGAGCGGCACGCCGAGCCGGTCGGCGAGCGTCCCGGTGGATTCGGCGGTGACCGCCGAGGCCGGGGCCACCACGCACGCGGCCGCGTGTTCCCACGCCAGCCGCAGCGCCATCTCGACGGTCCACCCGCCCTGCGCGGCGGCGCCGGTCAGCACCACCGCGGTGCCCGGTTTGACCGAGTCGAGGACCTCGAGCCGATCGGCGATCCGCACGTCCAGCACCGGATCCTCGGCGGCGCCGATCACGTCGGCGTCGGACAGCTGCCCGCCGTGGACGAGTTCGGCGACGGTGATCGCGGTCATCGCGCGATTCCGAACGCTTCGAGGCCGCCGATCCGGTGGCCTTCCTCGGTGTGCCAGGCGGGCGCCGCGGGCAGCACCACCACGATCACCTCCATGCCGGCGGTAGCGGCGTCGATGTCGACCACCATGCCGTCGTCCACCGACAGCAGGCAGATCAGGTCCGGCACGCTCGCCGCGACGGCCCCGTCGGTGAGCGCGAGCACCACCTCGTTGTGCGCTTCCAGGCGCACCAGGCGTTCCAGGCCGCCCAGTTCGTGGATGACCACGCTGGCCGGGCGGGACGGCAGCCGCGGATGGCGCCGGGCCGAATGCTCGACGACCGCGATCCGGCCGCGGCACAGGGTACGCACCTCGCGTTGCGGGGGCGCGGGATCGAGCATCGCACTGAGCGTGCCGGGCACCAGCGTGGCGGCGAGCTCCTCGGTGGACATCGGGTAGCAGGCGGCCACCGCCCACCCGCCCTGCGCGAGCACCAGCGGCCGCACCAGATCCTCCACCCGGTGCGGGGCGGTGTCCACCAGGGCCACGTCCCCGAGCGAACTGGCCACCGCGAGCGGCGCCGGGGCGACCCCGCCGATCGCGAACGTGGTCTGCTCCAGCAACGGGAACACCCGCCCGGTGCCGTCCCCGTCGGCCAGCGGGACCCCGCACTGGGCCGCGGTGATCACCGCCAGCAGCGGGTTCTCCGCCGCGGCGTTGAGCGCGGCGACCGCGCCGATCGGTTTGCCCAGCCGGTTTTCCAGCGCCCGGACCGCGCGCAGCGGTTCGTCGCCGCGCGGCGGCTGCTCGCCGAGCGCCATGGTCGAGCCGACCACGGTGATCGCGCAGCACAGCCGGTCCGGGGGCAGGTCACCCGGCGGCCGCAAGGTCACCGGACCGCGTTCGTCGAGCACCGCGCGCGCGAAGTCGAGCATCGCGGCGAACGCGGAATCCCCGGCGCCGGGCGCGAATTCCAGCGCCCGGGAGGCCAGCCGGTCGAGCCCGTCCTGGTCGATCATGCGCGCCGCCCCTCGGCCTGGACGAACACCCGGTACACGCCGTCGGGCAGGTAGGAGATCGGGTTGCAGGCGGAGGTGACCACCCGCGCGGTGGCCGGATCGGCGCCCGCGCTGATCACCTTGGCCAGCGCCTCGCCCCGGGTGTCGTCGAGTTCCTGCCGCAGTTCCGCGTCGCCGATGGCGAGCACGATGCGTTCGACCTCCGCGGCGGGTTCGGCGGTCGCCGCGCCGATCGCCCCGGCCAGCGGCGCGTACGGCACCTGCCGCCAGCCCGGCAACGCGGGTGGCGCGTCCCCGACGGCGAGCGCGTTCGAATCGGGTTCCGGGGTGCCCAGGGCGCCGGGCGGGATCCGGCGCAGGACCGGCAGCGTGATGCTGAGCATCGCGCCGTCCGGGCCCGGGGCGTCCCGCACCTTGGGGCGTCCGGCGGCCACCTGGCCGATCCGCACCTCCTCGGCGCCGACGTCGGCGACCACCGCGTCGGACACCCCGGCCAGGCGCGCGGCGCCGCACAGCGTGGTGCCCGCGCGGGACGCGAACGCCACCAGCGGGAACCGCCGGAAGTAGTCCTCGGACACCAGCCCTTCGACGTTCCGGGCGAAGAACAGCCGGGTGTCGACCGCGCCGCGCAGCGTGTCCACGAGCAGATCGGCGGCCGGGCGCAGCGCCGCGTTGAGCGCCGCGCTGTTCTCCCGCTCC
Source organism: Amycolatopsis anabasis (assembly GCF_009765355.1). Classification (GTDB taxonomy): domain Bacteria; phylum Actinomycetota; class Actinomycetes; order Mycobacteriales; family Pseudonocardiaceae; genus Amycolatopsis; species Amycolatopsis anabasis. The sequence continues at coordinate 165,884 of NZ_VTHK01000002.1, forward strand.
CGCAGCCCGACCCGGCCGAACTCGTAGGACAGCGTGACCTGGGCGCCCGGCACCTCGTTGGTGATGATCTCCGCCGCGGCCAGTTCGTGCTCCGGCCGCACCGGCGACCCCATGGCGGTCACCGCGAACGACGTCACGCCCGCGCGGTGCGCGAACTCGCGTACCGCGCGCGCGTCCAACTCGGCGAGCGGCTGGCCGGTCAGGGTGTGCCCGCCGGACACCACCTCCCGCACGTCGGCGCGCGGGGCCAGCGATTCGTGGCACGGCGGGCCGATGCGCAGCACGGCGGTCGGCGCCGGATCGGCCGTGCACAGATCGGTGGTCACGACGGCGGCCTCGAGTTCGGCGACCGGGAGGTTCCGCAGCGCGCCCTGGATCGCCGGGGCGACCCGCCCCCGGTCCGCGGCGGCCTCGGCGACGAGTTCGGCGTCGGCCATGACCGCGAGCTTGATGCCCGCTCGCCCGATGTCGATTCCGAGTCGCACATCGGGGGATTCTGCACCCTGGGGCAAGCGAGTGGTTACTCCAGGTCTTGTCCCTCGGTTTCCGGCAGCGCGGTGGCCAGCAGCACGGCCACCACCAGGAACGCGTTGATCAGCAGAATCGTGGTCGTGAACCCGGTCGCGCGGGCCAGCAGGAAGCCGACGGCGGACGGGGCCAGGGTGGTCGCCCCGAGCTGCGCCGTTGTCGCCCACGAGTAGCCGGTGCCCCGCAGGGCCGTGGGATAGAACTCCCCGTTCCAGGTGTTCCACACCCCCCAGGCGCCCAGGCTGAAGAACGCCAGCACGAAGTTTCCGATGTAGAGCGCGGTGAGCGAACTGGCCGTGGCGAAGTAGAAGCCGCCGAGCGCGGCCGCGAGCACGTAGGCCAGGAAGACCTTCTTGCGGCCGAACCGGCCGGTCAGATAGGACGCGCTGATATAGCCCGGGATCATCACCAGGGCGCTGATCGCCACGAACCCGAGGCTGGAGGACAGGCTCAATCCCTTGTCCTGCAACAGGGTCGGCAGCCAGGTCTGCAAACCCCAGTACCCCCAGTTGAAGACGAAGTTCACCAGCAGCATCGGGATGGTGATCTTGATCAGCTTCCGGCCGAGCAGGTCGAGCGGCCGCCCGGCCCGTGCGTGCGCGACCGCGAAGGTGACGTCGTCGCCGATCTCGGTGTTGCCCAGGCGCCGCAGCACGGCCCGCGCCTCGGCGTGCCGTCCTTGCTGCGCGAGCCAGTACGGCGATTCCGGCACCCAGAACCGGATGGCCAGCGCCCACAGCCCGGCGACCGCGCTCGCGACCACCACCGCGCGCCAGCCGATGTGCCCGAGGCTCACACTGGCCCCGACCGCGGCCAGCATGCCGATCGGCCAGCCGATGGACAGGTACACCGCCGCCCGGCCCCGCCAGCGGACCGGCAGCATCTCCAGGAAGTACGGGAACGTGATGGTGTAGACCCCGGCCATCGCGAGCCCGGAGGCGATCCGCAGCACCAGCAGCACCCAGTAGTTCGGCGCGAACGCCGAGACGAGTGCGAGCACCCCGTACGCGGCCAGGCTCCAGACGCAGGTGGGCCGCCGCCCGATCCGGTCGGCCACCGGTCCCCACACCAGGCAGCCCGGGATCATGCCGAACGCGACCGCGGACAGCAGGTAGCCGACCTGGGTTTCGTCGACCGAGAACGCGTTGCCGACGTCGGTGGAGATGTAGACGAGCGCGAGCTGTTCCCAGGACTCGATCACGAACGCGATGAACAGCGCGAACGCGATCAGCAGGTGACGCGGGGTGAAGGGCATCCGTTCGAACGCGGCGCCGATCGCCATCCGGGTCCCGACGGGCGGGGTACCGCTCACGCTTCATACCTCCCGAACGAGATTGCCCATTGCCCCGACGGGTGCGACACCCTAGACCCACCGCCGCCGGAACGCCCCGTGCGGGGCGCACGGGGAACATAGCGCGCACCGGGCGCCGCGCACTGCCCACTTGCGAAGGGTTTTCCGGCCGCTCGCACGCGCGGCAGGATACTCAACGCGGATAAGCGGAGCATAAATCGCGCCACACCGTGGAACGGCGGAAATCTCGCGCGAGATTCGCTCGTGGTCGCATTTCTTTCTTCGTCCGGGGTTTGCCCTGGTGGTGACCAAAGTCCCTACCGGCGCGGCGAGTCAACCGGCAATTTCCTTTGCGGAGTATTTACTCCTTTGTGATATTAGCCCGAAAGGAGTGCGGACGAATGATTCGTTTGCGGAAAACCCGCGCCCCGGCGATACGCGCCGTGGCCGGGCTGGCCGTCCTGCTGCTCGCGGCGGGACCCGCGGCGGCCGGGCCGAGGGAACCGGTCCGGCACGTGGCCAAAGTGGACGCTTCCGTGCTCGCGAGATCCGCGCCCGAGGCGCCTGCGACCTTCTTCGTGCTGCTCAAATCCCAGGCCGAGCTGGGCCGCGCTTCGACCTTGGCCGGGCACGCCGAGCGCACCAGATACGTCTACGAGGCGAAAAAGGCCGACGCCGACCGCAGCCAGGCCGGTCTGCGCGCGATGCTCGCCGAGCGGAAGGCCGAAGCGACCCCGTTCTGGATCGTCAACGCCCTCAAGGTCACCGGCGACAAGAAGCTCCTGCTCGACATCGCGAACCGGCCCGAGGTCGAGAAGATCGTGCCGGAGCCGACCTATCGGCTGGTGAAACCGGTGAACCAGCAACCGAAGGAACGCGCGAGCGAGATCGAATGGAACATCGATCGCATCCGGGCGCCGGAGGTGTGGAAGCGGTACGGCATTCGCGGTGAAGGCGTCGTCGTCGGCACCATCGACACCGGCGCGCAGTTCGACCACCCCGCGATCGCCCGCCAGTACCGCGGTGCGGCGGACGGGAAGGTGGACCACGCGTACCACTGGTTCGATCCGTCCAACGTGTGCGGGAACCCGTCCACGGCCCCGTGCGACAACATCGGCCACGGCACCCACGTGCTGGGCACGGTCCTCGGCGACGACGGGAAGGGCAACCAGACCGGCGTGGCGCCCGGTGCGAAATGGGTGGCCGCCAAGGGGTGCGAATCGGACTTCTGCTCGTCCTCGGCGCTGCTGTCGTCCGGGCAGTGGATGCTCGCGCCGACCGATCCGTCCGGGAACAACCCCCGGCCCGAACTCGCGCCGAACATCGTGAACAATTCGTGGACCGGTCCGGCCGCCGGTGACCCGTTCTTCCAGAAGATCGTGGACACCTGGAGCGCCGCCGGAATCCTGCCGGTGTTCGCCGCGGGCAACGACGGACCGTCCTGTCGCAGCACCCGCAGCCCCGGTGACCTGTCCAACGCCTATTCGGTGGGCGCGTTCGACCGGAACAACGCCATCGCCGCGTTCTCCGGCCGCGGGCCCGGCGGTTTCGGCGAGGAGATCAAACCCGACATCAGCGCGCCCGGCGCGCAGATCCGGTCCAGCGTGCCCGGCGGCGGTTACGCCGAATACAACGGCACGTCGATGGCGGCCCCGCACGTGGCCGGAACGGCCGCGCTGATCTGGTCGGCGGCGCCGGTGCTGCGCGGGCAACTCGGCATCAGCCGCGAGCTGGTCGACGGCGCGGCCGCTCCCACCGACGACCAGACGTGCGGCGGGACTTCGGCCGACAACAACGTCTGGGGCCGGGGACGGCTGGACGCGCTCAGCGCGCTGACCCAGGCGCCGCGCGGTCCGGTGGGCGCGCTCGACGGCGCCGTCCGCGAGGGCGCCACCCCGCTCGCCGACGCCACCATCCGGGTCGACGGCCCGCTCACCCGGACCGCGCGGACGAACGAGGAGGGCAAGTACTCGTTGCCGTTCCTGTCCGCCGGGCAGTACACGGTGACGGTCGCGCGCTACGGCTACCTCACCCAGACCGCCCAGGTCGTCATCACCGAGAACGTCACCGCGGTGCGGGACTTCTCGCTCGCGCTCGCGCCGAAGCACGCGATTTCCGGGCGTGTCACCGACGAAGCGGGACAACCGGTGCCGGGGACGACGGTGAGCCTGCCCGGCACTCCGGCGCCACGGGTCACCACGGACGCCCAGGGCGCCTACCGGCTCGCCGACATTCCCGAGGGCCGGTACGACCTGGAAGCCGATCGCGGGCGCTGCCTGCTGCCGCACCGGGTACCGGTCACAGTGGACGGTGACAAGACGGTCGATGTCGGGTTGTACGCCAAGACCGACAACTACGGGCACCGGTGCGCGACGGTTCCACCGTCCTGGCAGGAGGCGAACACGTTGCTGCCGCTGAACGGCGACGACGCGATGACCGAGATCAAGCTGCCGTTCCCGGTCAACCTCTACCAGCAGTCCTACCGGTCGGCCCGGGTGAGCACGAACGGATTCCTCAGCTTCACCGCGACCACCTCGTACAACCTCAACGCCGCACTGCCCGGTCCGGCCGAACCCAATACGCTCATCGCCCCCTTCTGGGACGATCTGGTCGTCGACGCCGAAGCCACCGTGCGCACCGAAACGGTCGGCGCCGCGCCGAACCGGCAGGTCGTCGTGGAATGGCGGAACGTGGCGTTCACCGGCAAACCGGCGAACCTCCGGGTGAGCTTCCAGGTGGTGCTGGCCGAGAACGGCCCGATCACCTTCCAGTACAAGGGAATCGGCGACGATCCGGGGCAGCGGGGCGGCTCCGCGACGGTCGGCGTCGAGGACGAGACCGGCACGCAGGCCGTGCAGTACGGCTACGAGTCGCCGGTGCTCGCCGACGACACCGCGGTGCTGCTCCGGGTGCCGGACACCGGGCTGACCCGGGGCACGGTCACCGACGCCAATGACGGCAAACCGGTCGCGAACGCCGACATCACGGTGAGCCAGGCGGGCGTGCCGGACCAGACCGTGCGTTCCGACGCCGACGGCGTCTACCAGGCCCGCGTCCGCGACGGCGAACTGCGCCTGCGGGTCGAGCGGCAGGATTACGTGACCTACGAATCGCAGATCCAGGCGGCGAGGGCGGACGAGGTCGTGGTGCACGACGTGGTGCTGCGCACCGCCCAGGTGACCGCGCGGCCCGGGACGCTCGAGGTCGTCGTGCCGCAGGGCGAGACCCGCGACCGCACGCTGACGCTGACCAACTCCGGTTCCGCGGAGGCGTCCTGGCAGATGCGCGAGGCCGGGGGCGGCGCGATCCAGCGGCCACCGCAGGCCGCGCGGCCCGGGCGGACCGCCGCGTTCGACGCCAATGCCCGGACCAGCAAGGGATTCGGGCCCGGGAGTTCCGGTCCGGCCCCGGCGTCCGCGCCGGGCCAGGTGCTCCGGTCCTGGCCGACCACCGGGCTGCAGCTCGGCTGGGGAGCCGGTGCCGCGGACGGTGGCGTCTGGGTGTCCGACGCCTCCATCGCACGGGTCAACGCGAAGTTCGCCGAGGACGGCGCCCGCGGACCCGTGTGGCCCGCGTCCTGGGCGGGCGACTGGGCCGCCGATATGGCCCGGGTGCCCGGCAAGGGGTTGGTCTGCCAGGTGAATGTCGGCGGGGACAACGGGATCCACTGCTGGGACCCGAACACCGGCGAGGTGAAGGAACGCATCGCGGGCGCCTTCGGCTGGACCGGCATTTCCCAGCGCGGTCTGGCGTACCGGCCGGACGACGATTCGTTCTACGTCGGCGGCTGGAACGAGGGCACCGTCTACCACGTCCGCGGCCTTTCCCATCCGGACCGGGGAACGGTGATCGGGCAGTGCAAGCCGTCCGATCCGAACATTTCCGGGCTCGCCTGGAACAGCGCGTTCGGCATGCTGTGGGCGGCCACGAACGGTCAGAACGACACCGTTTACGGGCTCAACCCGGACACGTGCCAGACCGTGAAGACGATCGCGCCCCCGGACGCCGTGCCGTATTCCGGGGCCGGGCTGGAAACCGATGTGGCGGGCAACCTGTGGGTCGTTTCGCAGGGCAACCCGTCCACCATGTATCTGCTGGACAGCGGGGTGCCGGACTTCTCCGAGGTGCCCTGGCTCCGGACGACGCCCGAAATCGGCAAGCTGGCGCCGGGCGAATCGGGACGGCTCACCGTCACCGTCGACGCGACGAACCTGCGTCCCGGTGTCTACGGGGCCACCTCGATCGTGCTGAGCAACAGCGGCCGCGGCCCGGTGCTCGCGGTGCCGATCCGGGTGATCGTGCCGGGGTACCAGGCGGGCTTCCAGGCCGGGGCCGGTCCGCACACCGATGCCCTGGGCGACACCTGGGCGGCCGACCGGCCGTTCCTCGCGGGCGGATCCGGGTATCTGGACAACAACCTGTCCAAGGTGGTGCGCGCCCGGGAGCCGATCCGCGGCACCGACGAACCGGAGCTGTACCGGACCCAGCGCGAGGGCGCGTACGAGTACCGGTTCGACAACGTGCCGAACGGGGTCTACGCGGTGGAGCTGAAGTTCGCCGAACTGAAACGGATCATGCCGAACACCCGGTTGTTCGACGTGATCTGCGAGGACCAGCTGTTCCTGCCGGCACTTGACGTCGCCAACACGGCCGGTGTGTTCACCGCGCTGGATCGGACGATCTACGTCAAGGTCACCGACGGGCAGCTGAACGTCCGCCTGATCAGCCGCAAGGGCGAGCCGATCGTCAACTCGATCCGGGTCACCGAGCGGCCGGATCGCGTGGGCTGACCGATCGAGTGGTGGTGGCGATCGCACGGGATCGCCACCACCACTTGTCAATCGACCGTCGCCGAGGTCTGGACCGGTTCGATCGGCTTGCCGCGCGGCGGGATCTTGTCCGCCCAGGCCGGATCGATCTTCCGCAGCGAACCGTCCGCCGCGCTCCGCGCCACCGCGAGCATCGAGCTGAGCGCGGACCGGATCTGCGACTGTTCGTGCGGCGCGCCCATGTCGCTGAGTTCGATCAGCACGCTCCCGCTGCCCCGCAGCCCGTAGCCGTTGCGCGCGATGCCCTCGTAGTCACCGCCGGGGTACTGGGAGATGTTCCCGCCGCTCGCGGTCATCGAGGACTGCGCGACCACCGCGATCTGCTTGGCGAACGCCACGTTCTCCGGTTTCACGCCCGCGTTCGTCGGCCACATCAGCGAACCGGTGATCTCCTTGCCGTCGGCGTCGGCGTACCGGCCCTGCATGTGGTAGTCGATCACGATCTCGGGTTTGACGGCCGCGTAGTGCCGTTGGATGAGCCCGGCCTCGGTGGCCGGGTTGTCCTCCGGCGCGAGCGACGGGTTGTGGTAGCGGTTGATGTCGTAGCCCTTGCCGCGTTCCCCGAACTCGGGATCGGCGTCCGGGGCGTAGTTGTACCGCCAGTTGTGTTCGAATCCGTCCGGGTTGGCGCGCACCACGATGTCCACGGTGATCCGGGAACGCAGCCAGCGCGCCCAGTCGCTCCGGCCGGTGCCGGTTTCGCGCAGGAATTCCAGTGCCGCCGGGGTGCCGAGCGGTTCGTCGCCGTGCTGCTGGGTCACGTAGAGGATGCGCAGCGTTCCGTGGCCGACCCGTGCGCTCCACACCGGACGGCCCTGGTTGGAGCGGCCGATTTCGGCCACCCGGATCTCCCCGTGGCTGCGCGCCCGCAGTTTCTGCAGTTCCCGAGCCAGTTTCGCGGTGCTCGGGCGCGGGTCGACAGCCCGTTCCGGGGCGGCCTGGGCGGGGGAGACGAGCCCGAGGGCCACCGTGGTGAGCACGAATGCCGAGAGGATGCCGGTCAATCGCGCCTTTCGTTTCATAGGGCGGAGTCTTGTCATGGCGCGCAGTCTGCTCGTCGCGGGCCGCGTCCTACAAGAGCTTGAGTCGATCTTGAAGACCCGGATACCCTGCCGGAGCTGTTCAGTCCTGAAAACAGTGTTCATGTATGTGAATGCGAGGTACTGAGGTGCTCAGCTTTCGCCGCTTCGGCCGGTTGTGCGCGGCCGCGCTCCTGGCCGTCTCCGGATTCGCCGCGGTGCCCGCCGCGGCGAGCTACGCGGCGCCCGCGGTGCGCGAGCAGGCGGATCTCGGCGGCGGCTGGCGGTTCGTCCGCGCCGACGTGCCGAACGCGCAGGCGAAGGACTTCGACGACACGGCGTGGTCGGTGGTCACCGTGCCGCACACCTGGAACGCCGCGGACGGGCAGGACGGCGGCGGCGACTACTACCGCGGCACGGGCTGGTACCGGCGCCACTACACGCCGCCGCCGGAGTTCGTGGACAAAAGGCTGTGGCTGCAGTTCGACGGCGTGAACACGACCGCCGACGTCTGGGTCAACGGCGTCCATTTAGGACAGCATCGGGGCGGCTACGCGACCTTCCGGTTCGACGCCACCGGAACGCTCGTTCCCGGCCGGGACAACGTCATCGCGGTCAAGGTGAGCAACGCCCCCGATCCGGCCATCGCGCCGCTGAGCGCGGACTACACGTTCTTCGGCGGGATCTACCGGAACGTCTCGCTGCAGGCCACCGATCCGCTTTCGGTCCGCATGCTCGACTACGGCGGCCCGGGCGTGTACCTGCGGCAGCGTTCCGTGGACGCCGCTTCGGCGACGGTCGACGTCACCACCAGGACCTGGAACAACAGCGGCCGGACCCGGCGGGTCCAGGTGCGCGCGGTGATCGCCGACGCGACCGGGCACGTCGTCGCCCGGAACGCCACGGCGGTGGCCGAAGTCGCCGCGGCCACCGGGTTCGACGCGCGGCAGAGCGTGGTGATCCCGGAACCGCACCGCTGGCAGGGCACCGCCGACCCGTACCGGTACCGGGCCACGGTGGAGGTGCTCGACGCGGACGGCGGCCGCGTCACCGACGCGGTGACCCAGCAACTGGGCCTGCGTTCGTACCGCGTGGACCCGGTCTCCGGGTTCTTCCTCAACGGGCAGCACGTCGCGTTGCACGGGGTCAACGCGCACCAGGACCGGCTGGACAAGGGCTGGGCGGTCGGCGCGGGCGACCACGTCCGGGACTTCGATCTGATGGACGAGATGGGCGTCAACGCGCTGCGGACCGCGCACTACCAGCAGGCGCAACAGGTCTACGACCTCGCCGACCAGCGCGGCTACCTGGTCTGGGCCGAGGTGCCGATGGTCGACAAGATCACCGACAGCGACGCGTTCCGGGCCAACATCCGGCAGCAGCTGTACGAGCTGATCCGGCAGAACTACAACCACCCGTCGATCGTGTTCTGGGGCATCGGCAACGAGCAGCGGACCAACGACACCGCGACGAACGCGATCCTGGACTCCCTCGCGGGCCTCGTGCGGAGCGAGGACCCCGGCCGCCTGTCCACCTACGCCACCAACCAGGGCGACACCGACGCGCTGGCGAACCACACCGACGTCATCGGCTACAACCGGTACTACGGCTGGTACAGCGGTTCGGCGACGGGCCTCGGGCCGTGGGCGGATCGCCTGCACGCCGCCGATCCCGGGCGGGAGATCGGGATCAGCGAGTACGGCGCCGGGGCGAGCGTCCACCAGCACGAGGAGAATCCCCAGCGGCCGGCCCCCGCCGGTCCCTGGCATCCGGAGGAGTACCAGAGCCTGCTCCACGAGGCGTCGTGGCAGCAGATCGCGGCGCGCCGGTACCTGTGGGGCACGTTCGTGTGGAACATGTTCGACTTCGCGGTGGACAGCCGGGCCGAGGGCGACACCCCGGGCCGCAACGACAAGGGCCTGGTCACCTACGACCGGGCGACCAGGAAGGACGCCTTCTACTGGTACCGGGCGAACTGGACCGCGGAGCCCTTCGTGCACCTCACCAGCGCGCGGTGGACGCAGCGGACCGCGGCCACCACCACGGTCAAGGTTTACGGGACCGTCGATTCGGCGTCCCTGACCGTCAACGGCGTGCCGGTGGGCCCCGCGAAAACGCCCGCCGCGCACATCTACACCTGGCCGGTGACCCTGTCGCCGGGCGCCAACCACGTGGTGGTGACCGGTGTCCGCGCCGGGAAGTCCTATTCGGACTCCGCGACCTGGGTGCTCAAGACGCCTTAGCCGGGCGCAGCTGGGCGAGCACGAGACCGACCGCGGCGAGGAGGAAGTTCTGCAGGGCCGGTTGCAGGCCGTTCCATTCCTGCGACTGCCACATCGCGAACCATTCGCCACCGATCACCAGGAAGCCGAGGCCGAACAGCAGGGCCATCATCAGCCAGCCCAGGGTGGACAGCTGCCGCGCCCGGGGCCGCCCGCCCAGCCAGGCACCGACCGCGGCGAAAAGGACGAGCGCGGTGAGCACCTCCCAGGCGATGATCGCGATGTACGCGGCATCGGCCAGGCCGGGGCTGGTGATCGCCCGCCACATCAGGTTCGGCGACCGGAACGTGGTGTCCATGGCCAGCACGTGGTGGACGAACGCCTGGTTGGTACCGAAATCGGTGAGGTTGTTGAACGCGATGAGTCCGAGGTGGAGTGCGCTCACCGCGGTCAGCACCGCGACCACGACCCCGAGGCCCCCGATCCGGGCGAGCAAACGCATACCGGGCACCTTACTAGTCGTGAGTGGTTCGGCCGGTCAGAACCGGTCTGGCCGCTTACGACCCCCCAAACCCGGCTCCCTCACTCAGAAGTGCGCCACCAGCTCGCTGAACGCGCCCAACCGCAGCACGCCGCCGTCCTCGGGATCCAGGGCGGTGTGCTCGAGCGCCCAGGTGTGCTCGTTCGGGATGTACACAGCGTTCAGCCCCGCTTCCCGCGCGGGCACGATGTCCGACTTCGGCGAGTTGCCGATCATCCAGGTGGTCGTCGGCACCAGGCCGAGTTCGCGCACGAGGTTCCGGTAGGTCCCGGGATCCTTCTCCGGCACGATGTGGACACTGCGGAAGTGGTCCACCAGTCCCGAGGCGTCGACCTTGGGCTGCTGGTGCTCCGGCGCGCCCTTGGTGAGCATCAGCAGCTCGTGCCGGGTGCCGAGTTCGGCGAGCGTTTCGGCGACCCCGGCGATCAGGTCCACCCGCTCCTCGTACAGCGCCGCGGCCAGCTCGGCGATCTCCGCGCGTTCCCGCCCGGTCACCGGTCGCTCGCGCAGCCGCTCGAGGCAGTCGCCGAGGCTGTGCACGAACATCGGCACCCCGTAGCCGTGCGTGGCGATGTTGCCCGCCTGGATCTCGGCGAAGAGCGCGCGGATCTCCGCGGCCTGGAGCGTCGGATGCGCCACCCAGGCGAGGAAGTCGTCGAGGACCCGCTCGAACCGGACGTTGTTCTCCCAGAGCGTGTCGTCGGCGTCGAAGATGAGCACCTGCCCGCGCTGCCGCACCCGCCTGCCTCCCGTGTGTGCCGAAGGGACGTTCGCGAGCCGAGCGTAGCCCGGTGATCCAGATGCCGGGACCGAATTTCCGCGTCAGGCGGTGTCCGCCCGCCTGGCCGTGCGGGGTTTCGGGGGCCGTCGCTCGGCGAATTCCAGGGTCAGGCGGGCGGTGTCCTCGTCGGTGATCAGCGTGGTCACCAGGCCCGAGCGCAGGACCGCGTCGATGGCTTCGGCCTTCGGGGTGGTGTAGCCGAGCGCGATCACCTCCGGCACCCGGCGCAGTTCCTCGTGGTTGATCGCCAGGACGTGGTGGGCCAGCCCGGTGGACAGCGCGTTCCCGTCCGCGTCGAACAGGCGGGCGGCGACCTCGGCCTTGGCGCCGCGCTTCCCGATCGCCTCCCGTTCGGCGGGGCTGAGCGCGTCGTACACGGTCGACTCGTTCTCCCGCCAGGCGCCGATGCTGACCACGGCCTTGGTGAGGTTGCGGAACTGCCCGAACGTCTCGGCGATACCGGGCTGCCGCCGCAGCGTCTCGGTGGTGCGCCGATCGGGCAGGACGAGCGGGCCGAAGATCGGGTACGTCTCGCCGCCGGAGACCGCGGCCAGCCTGCTGACCGTCTCCACCGACCGGTCGCGCATGTCCATCCCGGCCTGCACCCCGCACAGCTGCACGATCGGGCACCGCGGCAGCGTGCGGATCTCCTCGGTCATCACGTTCACCGACCGCGCCCAGGACAGCCCGATCACGTCGTCCCGGGTGACGATCTCGGTGAGCAGCCGCGCGGCGAGCGCGCCGATGCGGCGGCGCATCTGCGGGCGGGTCTCCTTGCTCTCCGCTCGTTCGAGCACCAGAGCCCGGTCCAGCCGGTAGGCGGAACGCACCTCGTCGCACAGCCCCGGCTCGACCGGAGCGGGCACGTCGAACTCGACCCGAACCAGTCCGCTTTCCCTTGCCGCGTCGAGAATCCGGGCGACCTTGAAGCGGCTAATCCGGAACTCCTCGGCGATCTCCAGCTTGGACTGGCCGAGCACGTAGAACCGGCGCGCGATCGCGGCCGCGCGAACGGATTCGCTGAGGTCGAGGCGTCGACGTTGAGCGCTCATCTGAGCAGTATAGCGCGAAATCTGACCGAAAGGTTGACGTAACACCAACATGACACCTTCAATGCCTGCACATGCACTGAAGGACATTTTTGGCTAAATGCTCAGATGAGCATCGAGAGGTGGGTGGCATGCGCGCTGCGATCATCGACGAACCGGGTGCGATCAGGGTCGGTGACGCACCCGATCCGAAGCCGGGTGAGCGCCAGGTGGTGGTCAAGGTCGGCGCCTGCGGGATCTGCGGCACCGATCTGCACATCGCCGACGGCCACTTCCCGCCCACCCCGTACCCGATCGTGCCCGGGCACGAGTTCGCCGGGGAGATCGTCGAGATCGGCGCGGACGTGCCGGGTGACTGGCGGGTCGGCGACCGGGTCGCGGTCGATCCGTCCCTGTTCTGCGGCTACTGCACACCCTGCCGGTCCGGCCACGGCAACCTCTGCGCGAACTGGGGCGCGACCGGGGACACCGTCAACGGTGCGTTCGCCGAGTACGTGGCCGTTCCGGCGGCCAACTGCTACCGCATGCCCGACGAGATGACCTGGCAGCAGGGCGCCCTGGTCGAACCGGTGTCCTGCGCGGTGCACGGCGTGCGCCGGGTCGGGGTGGAGGCGGGGGAGCGGTTCCTCGTGGTCGGCGCGGGGACCATGGGCCTGCTCATGCAGCAGCTGCTGCAACGGGCCGGGGCGCGGGTCGCCGTGGTCGACCGCAACACCGCCCGCCTGGCCCGGGCCACCGAACTGGGCGCGGACGCCGTCGCGGGCGACGTCGCCGAACTCGACGGGCCGCCCTTCGACGCCGCCGCCGACTGCACCGGCGCGGCGCCGGCCATCGAGGCCGCCTTCGATTCGCTGCGCCGCGGCGGGCGGCTGCTGATCTTCGGCGTGGCGCCGGCCGAGGCCCGGGTCAGCCTCTCGCCCTTCCGCATCTACAACGACGAGATCACCGTGGTCGGCTCGATGGCCGTGCTGAACAGCTTCGGCGTCGCGCTCGACCTGGTCGCCTCCGGCGCCGTCGACACCGCGGCGCTGCTGACCGACACGCTCCCGCTGGAACGCTACCCCGACGCGCTGGCGCTCATGCGCAGCGGCGCCGGGCTGAAGGTGCAGGTGATGCCCGATGCGTAGGCTGCCCCCGCTCCTGCTGGCCGCCCTGCTCGCGCTCACCGGCTGCGCCGGCGCCGGGGCGCTGGGCGCGAGCGGGCAGACCCTGGTCATCGCGATCGTGGCGAACCCGCAGATGAACGACGCGATCGAACTGTCCGATCAGTTCGAACAGGCGAACCCCGGGACGAAGCTGAAGTTCGTCCGGCTGCCAGAGAACCAGGCGCGGGCGAAGATCACCGCGTCGACCGCCACCGAGGGCGGCGAGTTCGACGTCGTGATGATCAGCAACTACGAGACGCCGCAATGGGCCGCGAACGGCTGGCTGGAGAACCTCCAGTCCTATGTGGACTCATCGCCGGACTACGACGGCGCCGACTTCATCCCGAGCATCCGCGATTCGCTGTCCTACCAGGGCTCGATGTACGCGGTGCCGTTCTACGGCGAATCCTCGTTCCTGGCCTACCGCAAGGATCTGTTCGACCGGGCCGGGCTGACCATGCCGCCGAACCCGACCTGGCCGCAGATCGCCGAATTCGCCGCGAAACTGGACGACAAGGCGTCCGGCACCGCCGGGATCTGCCTGCGCGGCAAACCGGGCTGGGGCGAGAGCCTGGCCCCGCTGACCACCGTGGTGAACACGTTCGGCGGTCAGTGGTTCGACCAGGACTGGAACGCCCAGCTGACCTCACCGCGGTTCCGCGCGGCCGCGAAGTTCTACGTCGACCTGGTGCGCGAGCACGGCGAGGTGGGCGCCTCCAGCGCCGGGTTCTCCGAATGCGGCACGCGCTACGCCCAGGGGCAGGCGGCCATGTGGTACGACGCGACGGTCATGGCCGGGACCAACGAAGACCCGTCCAGCAGCAAGGTCGTCGGGAAGTCCGGCTATGTCGCCGCGCCGGTCGAGCGGACCGCGAGCAGCGGCTGGCTCTACACCTGGGCGCTCGCGATGCCCAAGGTCGCCGAGCACAAGCAAGCGGCCTGGAACTTCATGCGCTGGATGACCGACAAGCGGTTCGTCCAGACGGTCGGCACGCACTTCGGCTGGAACCGCGTGCCGCCGGGCTGCCGGACCTCGACCTACGCGATCCCCGAATACCAGCAGGCCGCCCATGCCTACGCGCGGCCGACCCTGGACGGGATCAGCAAGGCCGATCAGCGCAACACCATGGCGAAACCGGTGCCGTATCCGGGTATCCAGTTCGTCGGCATTCCCGAGTTCCAGGACCTGGGCACCCGGGTGAGCCAGCAGATCTCCGCCGCGATCGCCGGGCAGACCACCGTCGACGAGGCGCTCGAGCAGTCCCAGGAGTACGCGCAGACCGTCGGCAAATCCTATCGGGAGACCCGATGACGTCCACACTTTCAGCGCCGAAAGTGGCGGCACTTTCGGAGACCGCCAAGGCGAAATCCACGGGGAGTGCGTGGAAGCGGCGGGCGCCGCTGTTGCCCGCGCTGATCTTCACCATCGCGGTGACCCAGATTCCCTTCCTGCTCACCGTGTTCTATTCGCTGCAATCCTGGAACCTGGTGCGCCCCGGTTCACGGCACTTCGTCGGATTGCGGAACTACGTCGACGTGTTCGCCGACAGCCAGTTCCGCGGCGCGATGCTCAACACGGTCGTGCTCACCGTGGTCTGCGTGCTGATCTCCATGCTGCTCGGCCTCGGGCTCGCCCTGCTGCTCGACCGCAAGTTCCTCGGCCGGGGCGTGGTGCGCACGCTGCTCATCACCCCGTTCCTGATCCTGCCCGCGGCCGGGGCGCTGCTGTGGAAGACCACCATGTTCGATCCCACCTACGGGCTGCTGAACGTCGTGTTCGGCGGGAACACCGACTGGCTCTCGGAGTTCCCGCTGGCCTCGGTGATGGCGCAGATCGTGTGGCAGTGGACGCCGTTCATGATGCTGCTGATCCTCGCCGGGCTGCAGGCGCAGTCCACGGAGGTGCTGGAGGCCGCGCAGGTCGACGGCGCCGGGCGGTGGCGCACGTTCGCGTCGATCACGCTGCCGCAGCTGAGCCGCTACCTGCAGCTCGCGGTGCTGCTCGGCGCGATCTACATCGTGAACTCGTTCGACGCGATCTTCCTGATGACCCAGGGCGGTCCCGGCACGGCAAGCACCAACCTGCCCTACTACATCTACCAGCGGGCGTTCGAGGGCTTCGACGTCGGCCAGTCCTCGGCCATGGGCGTCATCGTGGTCGCGCTGACCCTGATCGTGGCGACCTTCGCGCTGCGCCTGATGTTCCGCACCTTCGACGTGAGCGGGGGCGGGAAATGACCGCGACGACCCGGCGGCTCGGCCCGCGCGCGCTCACCACGGCCACCTGGCTGATCGCGCTGGTGTTCGTCTTCCCGCTGATCTGGATGGTGCTGACCTCGTTCAAGCAGGAGGCCGACGCCTACACCGATCCGCCCCGGCTGCTGTTCACCCCGACCCTGGACCAGTTCGCGGAGATCGTGAACCGCGGTTTCCTGCCGTATCTGGGAAACTCCGCGTTCGTCACGGTGATCTCCACGCTCGCCGTGCTGCTGCTCGCCGTTCCCGCGGCCTACGCGCTCTCGCTGGCCCCGGTGCGCGGGACGAGCAACGCGCTCGGTTTCTTCCTGTCCACCAAGATGTTGCCGATCGTCGCCGCGATCATCCCGCTGTACGTGATCTCGCAGAACCTCAAACTGCTGGACAACGTGTGGGCCCTGGTCATCCTCTACACCGCGATGAACCTGCCGCTCGCCGTCTGGATGATGCGCTCGTTCTTCCTCGAGGTGCCGAAGGAGATGATCGAAGCGGCCAAAGTGGACGGTGCGCCGCTGCCCACCTTGCTGTACAAGGTGATCGGTCCGGTCGCCGCGCCCGGGATCGCGGCGACCGCGCTGATCTGCGTGATCTTCTCGTGGACCGAGTTCTTCTACGCGGTCAACCTCACCGCGGCGCAGGCCGGGACCGTCCCGGTGTTCCTGGTCGGCTTCATCACCAGCGAGGGCCTGTACTGGGCGCAGCTGTCCGCCGCGGCGCTGCTCGCCTCGCTGCCGGTGATGATCGTCGGCTGGATCGCCCAGAACCACCTCGTCCGCGGGCTCTCCATGGGCGCGGTCAAGTAAAGGAGACAACGATGGCGGAAGTGGCCTACGCGGAGGCATCGCGGGTCTACGGCGGAACGCCGCCGGTCCGGGCCGTCGACCGGCTCGGGCTGACCGTGGCCGACGGCGAGTTCCTGGTCCTGGTCGGCCCGTCGGGTTCGGGCAAGTCGACCGCGCTGCGGATGGTCGCCGGGCTGGAGGACGTGGACGAGGGCGAGATCCGGATCGGGGACCGCACGGTGACCGACCTGCCGCCGAAGGACCGCGACATCGCCATGGTGTTCCAGTCCTACGCGCTGTACCCGCACATGACCGTCGCGGAGAACATGGGTTTCGCGCTGAAACTGCGGGGCGCGTCCAAGGAACAGGTGCGCGACAAGGTGACCGAGGCCGCCGCGCTGCTCGAGCTCACCAAGTACCTGGACCGCAAACCGAAGGCGTTGTCCGGCGGGCAGCGGCAACGGGTGGCGATGGGCCGTGCGATCGTCCGCGAGCCGAGCGTCTTCCTGATGGACGAACCACTGTCCAATCTGGACGCCAAGCTGCGGGTGGAGACCCGGGCGAACATCGCCGCGCTGCAGCGGCGGCTGGGCACCACCACGATCTACGTCACGCACGACCAGGTCGAGGCGATGACCATGGGCGACCGGGTCGCGGTGCTCTCCGACGGCGTGCTGCAGCAGTGCGACTCCCCGCGAGAGCTGTACGAGCGGCCCGCGAACGCGTTCGTGGCCGGGTTCATCGGGTCCCCGGCGATGAACCTGCTCACCCGGCCGCTGACCGAGTCGGGCGTCGAGCTGGGCGGGCTGACCATCGCCGTGCCGCGGATCGACGGGATCAGCGAGGTGATCTTCGGGGTGCGCCCGGAATCGCTGCGGCTGGCCGGGACGGGCGAACCGGGCTTCGACCTGACCGTGGAACTCACCGAGGAACTCGGCGCGGACGCCTACGTGCACGGTGTGGTGCCTTCGGGGGAACGGCTCGTGGTCCGGGTGGACGGGCGCACCCCGCCGCGGCTCGGCGAGCGCGTCCGGGTGGCCCTGCGGGACGCGCACGAGGTGCACGTGTTCCACCCGGAAACCCAGGTGCGGCTTTCCGCCTGAACCTGGACCCGGGCCCGAGTTCGCGCGAGACTGCGGAACATGCGACGCGTTCTCGGTGTGGTGCTGACCTTGCTGGCGCTCGTCCTGCCCGTTCCGGCGGTGGCGTCCCCGGGCGGCTTTCCCGCGGAACTGGCGCTGCCGGACGGATTCCAGCCGGAAGGCATCGCGATCGGCGCCTGGCCGACGGCGTACTTCGGCTCGCGTGCCGACGGCCGGATCCACCGGATCGACCTGCGCACCGGCCGGGGCCGCGAGCTGTCCCCGGCGACGGGCACCCCGTCGCTGGGCATCAAGGTGGATTCCGCGCACGGCAGGCTCTTCGTCGCGGGCGGCACCGGCGGCGACGCCCGGGTGATCGACGCGCGCACCGGCGCGGTCCTCGCGCGGTACGCGTTCGCCACCGGGGACACGTTCGTCAACGATCTGGTGCTCACCCGGGACGCCGTGTGGTTCACCGACTCCCGGCAGGCCGCGCTGTACCAGCTGCCGCTCGGCCGCCACGGCGAACTGCCCGGTGAGTTCACCCGCCTGCCGCTGACCGGCGATCTCGTGGTCGTGCCCGGCGCCGTCAACGCCAACGGGATCGTCACCACGCCGGACGGCCGGGCGCTGCTGATCGGGCAGTCCAACACCGGCAAGCTGTTCCGGGTCGATCCGGCCACCGGTGTCACCCGGACCGTCGACCTCGGCGGCGAAGCCCTGCCGAACAACGACGGCCTGCTGCGCGAGGGCACCCGCCTGTACGTGGTGCAGAACCGGCTGAACCTGCTCGCCAAGCTCGAACTCGCCGCCGACGGCGGCAGCGCGCGGGTCGTCGAGCGGCGGACCGATCCCGGCTTCGACGTGCCCGCCACGGTGGCCGCCTGGCGAAACCGCTTCTACCTGGTCAACGCCCGGTTCACCACCCCGCCGACCCCGAGCACGACCTACTCCGCGGTCGCCATCGATCGGTTCTGATTCCGGCGTTCGGGCCTTGACACGCATGGTGGTCTAGACCACATTCGGACTTATCCGTGGTTTAGACCACTTCGCATCCCATCCTGCAGGGAGCAACCATGCGATTCTCACGTCGATTATCCACCGCGGTCGCCGCCGCGGGCCTGCTGGTCGGCGCCGCGCTGACCGGGCTCGCCCCGGCCGCGAACGCCGCCGCCGGAACGACCGCCGCCTTCACCAAGGCAGCGGAATGGGGCGGCGGATACGAGGGCAGATTCACCATCACCAACGGCGGATCCGCGCCGCTGACCAGCTGGCAGGTCGACTTCGACCTGCCGCCGGGCACCAGCCTCGGCGCCTACTGGGACGCGCTGATCACGCCGGACGGCAACCACTACCGGGCGACCAGCCGGGAGTACAACGGCACCGTGGCCGCGGGGGCCTCGGTGTCCTTCGGCTTCGTGGCGACCGGCAGCGGCGCGCCGCTCAACTGCACGGTGAACGGCGGGTCCTGCACCGGGGGCGGCGGGGACACCGAGGCGCCGAGCGCACCGGGTGGCCTGCGCGTCACCGCGACCACCAGCACCACGGTCTCGCTGGCGTGGAACGCCTCCACCGACAACGTCGGCGTGGCCGGATACGACGTGTACCGCGGCGACACCGTGGTCACCTCGGCGACCGGCACCTCGGTCACGGTCGGCGGGCTGGCGCCCGCCACGGAATACTCCTTCAGCGTCAAGGCCCGGGACGGGGCCGGGAACGTTTCGGCGGCGAGCAGTCCGGTCGCCGCGACCACGCAACCCGGCGACCCCGGGCAGGCGTCGATGGCGGCGGCGCCGTACCTGTACTACGGCTGGGGATCCCCGCCGAACGCGACGCAGGTCATGTCGGCGACCGGGATCAGGTGGTTCACCCTCGCGTTCATCCTGTCCGACGGCGGCTGCAATCCCGCGTGGGACGGCAACCGGCCGCTGACCGGATCCGACGCCACCCGCATCTCCGAGATCCGCGCCGCGGGCGGGGACGTGATCCCGTCGATCGGCGGCTGGGCCGGGCGCAAACTCGGCGAAACCTGCACGGACGCGACCTCGCTGGCCGCCGCGTACCAGAAGGTGATCGACGCCTACCGGCTCAAGGCGATCGACATCGACATCGAGAACACCGAGGTGGAGAACCCGGCCGTGCGCCAGCGGGTCGTCGACGCGCTGAAGATCGTGAAGCAGAAGAACCCGGGGATCAAGGAATACCTGACCTTCGGCACCTTCCAAAGTGGACCATCCGCGGCGGGCAACGACCTGATCGACAAGGCCGCGGCGGCGGGGCTCGCGGTGGACGGTTTCGTGATCATGCCGTTCAACTTCAACGGGCCCGCCGATATGGGGCAGGCGTCGATCAAGGCCGCCGAGGCGTTGAAGAACAAGGTCAAGAGCGCCTACCGGATCACCGATGACGCCGCGTACCGGATCATCGGGATCTCCTCGATGAACGGGAAGACCGACCAGAACGAGACGGTGACCCCGGATCACTACCGGGCCATGCTCGGATACGCGCAGCAGCACCACATCGCGCGCTTCACGTTCTGGGCGCTCAACCGCGACCGGCCGTGCACCGGGGGCGACCCGGACGCGTGCAGCGGGATTCCCCAGCAGCAGTGGGAGTTCACCAAGATCACGGCACAGTACACCGGGTGAGAAATGATCGCCGTCCAGGCGCCCGGCCCGGGCGCCTGGACGGCGATCCCCGCTACCGCAGCGTGATGTCCACGCCGAGCAGGACGAGCGGCCAGACGAGGATCTCGCCGAGCGCGGAGAACACGCCGTCGGCACTGCCGAGACCGGCGAAGTAGTCGCGGCTGATCGCCACGATCACCCCGGCCACCAGGTAGGCGAGCGCCAGTACCAGGCCGGTCCAGACCAGCACCCGGACCGGCCGCGCGAACTCGGTGGACACCTTGCCGTCCCCGGTCCGGCGGATCGAGATGATCGTCTGCGCCGTCTTCGCCATGGTCGCCTGCCTCCTCGTCGAAGCTGCCCGCGATTTCCTACCAAGAGGTAGTATTACGAGATCCTACCGAGGGGTAGATTTACTGTGACGCGGATCACTCCACCTTGAGGTCGTCGATGGCCCAGTACCAGTTGTTGCCCGCGTTGTAGTAGCGGAACTTGACCACCATCGAGGTCGCGCCCGCCGGGACGGCGACGTTCAGGGATTCGACGGTCGCGCGGGCGTCCGCGGTGTACTTCTTGACGACCTGGTCGGCGCCGCCGTTGAAGGACACCGAAACCTCGGCGATCTGCGAACCCTCCTGCAGGTAGTGCGTGACGTAACCGATCTTCGCCGTCCCGCCGCCGGTGACCGGGTAGGCGGGGGAGGCGAGGGTCGAGTCGAAGCTCGTGCCGCCGGTCTTGTCGGCGAACTCGTCGGAGTCGGCGACGGCGAACACGCCGCGGGTGCGCAGCGCGTTCTCCCGGTCCTGGCCGCCCTGCGCGCGGCTCCAGAACTCGTCGGTGGTGAACGACCAGCCGCGCCATTCGGTGACCCCGCCCGCGGGCATCCTGCTCCGATCCACCGACCAGCCCGACGGTGCGGTATGCGTCCAGCCCTTGACCGAAGCCGGGATCCCGGTCTCGTCGACGCGTGCGGACAGCGATCCGTACAGGCCGTCGAAGGCGTCCTTCGAACGCACGGAAACCGGTTTGCCGTCGAGCTGCCACGCCGGATCCGCGGCGACGCCGAGGTGGTGCAGCGCGGTGGAGGCGACGTCGGTGAGCCGGGTGTCGATCGGCCGCGCGCCCGCCGCGTTGCCGGATCCCTTGGCGAGCACGAAGGTGCGCCGCTCGTCGTTCACCCCGCAGCCGCCGTGCCCGCCGCCGGGGTTGCTGTGCCCGTGGTCGGTGCTGACTTCGATCAGCCAGTCCTCGTTCGAATACGTCGGCCGGGCCTTGATCGCCGCGAGCAGTTGCCCGAGCTGGGCGTCCTGCTTCTCGATCGCGGCGCGGTACCGGGTGCCCGTTCCGCTGGCGTGCGCCACCACGTCGGTGTTGCCCAGGTAGGCGAACGCGGCGTCGGGATTCCCGTCGCGCAGTTCCTTCGCGGTGGCCGCGGTGACCTTCTCGTCCGCGGCCACGTACCCGTCCTTGTCACCGTCGTAGGTGACCCGGGTGTCGATCGCGCTGCCGAAAGTGCCCTGGGTGTGCAGCACCGCCCAGTCGACCGCGGAGAACGTGCGGAAACCGGAGTTGGCTCGCTCGAGGCGGGTGAGGAAGTCGGGGTAGCGGTCGTACCGCTTGCCGGCGAAGCTGTTGTCCTGGACGCCGTGCTTGTCCGGCCACACCCCGGTCGCGATCGTCGACCAGCCGGGGCCGCTGGACGAGGCGGCCAGCGACGGGCAGTACAGCAGGCTCTCGCCGAGCGTGCCGCCGGCCGCGAGCGAATCCAGGTTGGGCGCGTTGGCTTCCACCGCCTTCGCCCAGTTCAGCCCGTCCATACCGACCACGAGCACCTTCTTCACCGGTGCCGGGGCGGCGGTGACCGGGGTGGTGGTCAGCGCCGCCGCGGCGCCGGCGAGGACGAGCGAGAGCAGTGCCGTCCGGGTACGTCTGCGCATGGTTCTCCTCGAAATGTGAAGGGATTTCCGCGAACAGATCGAAGACAGCGCTCGTGAACGGCCGGGCTCGGTTTCGGTAACTGGTTCGAGCCAATTGGCTGAAGGGTCAGCTCTGCGGGATTCCGTTCTCGTGCACGGCGTCGGCGCCGGAGAGCGTGACCTTGCTGTAGGCCGGGCACGACGGGCTGACGCTGGTCGAGGTGAACGATCCGTGCGCGCCGCCGTTCACGATCGGCGCCGACCAGCGGGCGCGCGAGTAATGCGCCTGCTCGCAGGTGGCGTTCGGATCGTTCCAGTCGAAGTACTCGACCCAGCTCACGCCGTTCGGTTCGAGGGCGTTGCCCGAACCGGTCTGCAGGCTGCCCAGCCGGACCGAGGAGCCCGCGGTGTCGTCGAAGATCGTGGCGCCGAACCAGCCGCCGCCCTCGTCGGCGATCCGCACCCGGTAGCGGTGTCCCTGCGCGGGGCGCAGCTCGGCGCGGCAGCTGTATCCGGAGCCGTCCTCGGAAAACTTCTGGCAGTAGGTGCCCGAGCCGCCCGCGCGGTAAGCGGTCGAGTTCCAGAGCGAGAACAGGTACAGGCCGCGCCCGTTGTCATGGGTCTGAATCCCGGCGTAGCCGCCGACCTCGCCGTCGCGGAAGCCGAACTGGTTCGACCAGAAAACGTTCTCCTGGCCGGGGTCCTGCTCGATGACGATCGGGAAGTCGACCGTCGACACGGCGGCGGAGCCCAGGGCGAAATCGGAATAGGTGCCGGGAGTCTTGCCGGTCGCGGCCCCGGCGGGGGCGGCGCACAGCAGGGTCAGCAGGGCGGCGGCGCACGCGGGCGCGCCTCGGCGGAGGATGCGCACGATGGTTCCTTCCCGGTCCGGACCGCGGTGGCCGGACCTGGCCGAGCGCCCAGAATGACACCTCGTGCACTTTTGTGTCTATAGCTGACTGTTTCTCCTGAGTTTCGATCACTCCTGATCAATAGTCGAAGGTCAACGCTGGGTAACGGATGGCCGCGGTGCTGGTGTCCGTCCGTAACGGCGAGCAAGATTCATACGAGTAACCAGCGACCCCCCTCGAAAGCAAGGAGGCCGTCGTTGGACGACCTGATCGCATTCCTGACCGCACGGGTCAACGAGCGGCAGGCCCTGATCATGCGGGCGGTCAACAAAAGTGACGCAGGGGAAGCGCTCGACCGCGAAGAGTTCAAGATGCGGACCGAAATGCGCGTCCGGAGCCTCGGGGAGGTAGACCTCGAGGTCATCAACCAGATGATCCACGAAGTCGAAGCCGTGCGCCGGATCTACCAGGAGCACCGGACGACGGTGTCCGATCGCGTGCCGGGTTTTCCCCGGTACGGCCGCGACTACTGGTGCGAGGTGTGCCATGTCCCCGGCGACTCGGCCGGATCGAACTGGTGCCTGACCCTGCGGCTGCTCGCCCTGCCGTATGCCGACCACCCGGACTACCAGAAGGACTGGCGCCCGTAGCGGTTCCCGGTGCCCGTTAGCGGGCGGTCTGGACCAGGATCTTCGGCGGCCAGCTGCCGATCTTGAACATGCCGATCGAGTACGCCTTGGAGACCAGGGCGGCCCGGTTCGGCACGGAGAACTTCCGCAGCATCGCGCTGACGTGGTACTCCACGCCCTGCCGGCTCAGGTAGAGCTTCGAGGCGAGCTGGGTGGTCGGGATCCCGGCGGCGACGCCCTCGAGGATCCGCGCGTCGAGTGCGCTCAGCGTGGTGTCCGCCGCTCCGGCCCCCGGGACCTGCTCGTCCTCGTCCGGTTTCACCAGCACGACCACGGTGGTGATGCGGCGGTCGGACTGCACGGCGACCGCGGTCAGCTGCGCGGGGAACGCCGACTCGGGCGACCGCGAAAGCACCGCGCGGACCGTGAAGTGCCCGGACCTGCCCTCGGCGAGCTGCACGAACCGCCGCCGCACGTGCTGCTGGGCGGCCGGGTGCAGCAGCGTCTCGAGCGAGCGTCCGCGCACCTGGATGGCCGAACGGCCGAGCAACCTCAGCAGCTCGGCGTTGGCCTCCTGGATGCGCAGGCCCGGGTCAAGAATTGCCATGGGCATCCCGGAATGCGTGAAGAGTGACCCAAAGATCTCGTCGTACTCGTGGTGCCTTGCCAGGCTTTCCTGCGCCTTCGTGGCAACGGATGGCATGTCTTCCCCCATGTCAGGTTGCTGATCCTCGTTCCGACAGTTCCACTTGGTCGGCGAAGTCGTCCCCCCGGCTTCCTTCCCCGAGCACACTGCATCGGTGGAGCAATGCGAACCGTGCTCGTCGAGAGCAGCGTTGTGGCACGCCTGAATCTTGATCCGTGATCCCCAGTTCGCGTCACCGTCAGCATACTCAGATGCCGGGTTCGGGTGGGGTCCCGAACGGCAATTGCGACAAATGAGTGACACCCCTCGGTGAATACTTGCGTCCCGCAACCGAAGTGTGCGCAGTGGCGGCGGTTGTGACATCCCGGTCTCGCGCGTCACTCGATGGAGTTGAATTCTGCTTTCATTGTGGGAATGGGTTGCCATTCCAGTCGTTGTTCGCTACTCATCTCCGGGGAGTGGTTTCCTGGGTGAAAGTCGCCTTTTTCTTGATTGTTTCTTTACGTTCGGATGCTGGCAGATTCGTCGATAAAGGTGCCGTAAATTCGGACCTTGGCAGGTTTTTCCGGTGTTCTGCCGGGTATTTTCGGTGGGCTGTGTCACCACGGCACATTCGCCGTGTCGCACTCGTTGACCACCGATGATGGGGCGAATTAGTCTTGCCGCGCCGGATTCTCTTTTTGTCGGCCGCGGATCGCGGTCATGCGACATCGCCGTGGATGTCTCGACCTTTTTACCGGAGTTGTCAGGCTAGGAGGACGATGTGACAAAGGTCGGCGAAACCGAGGTGGAAACCGCGTCGCAAACCGTGACGACGGCCGATGACCTTTCCGTTCCGGAGCCTCGCCGGGCGCGGCGGAACGATTCCGGAACGCCTTCGGTCGAAGTTGTAGTACCGGTCTACAACGAGGAGCGCGCGTTGCCCGGGTGCATCCTGGTGCTGCGCGAGTTCCTCGCCGCCGAGCTGCCGATCGACTGGCGCATCACCGTGGTGGACAACGCGAGCACCGATGGCACCCTCGCGGTGGCCGAATCGCTGGTCGAGGACACCCCGGGAATGCGGGTCCTGCACCTGGACCGCAAAGGCCGCGGACTCGCCCTGCGCACCGCGTGGGGCGCGAGCGACGCGGATGTCGTGGTGTATATGGACGTCGATCTGTCGACGGGGCTTGACGCATTAGTGCCACTGGTCGCTCCATTAATCAACGGGCATTCCGATATCGCCATCGGGTCACGCCTGGCGCCGGGCGCGCGGACCATCCGGGGGCCGAAGCGGGAGCTGATCTCCCGGGCGTACAACGGGCTCATCCGGTTCTCCCACGGTGCGCGGTTCTCCGACGCCCAGTGCGGGTTCAAGGCCGCGCGCACCGACGTGATCGGCCCGCTGCTGGAGCACGTCGAGGACGACGCGTGGTTCTTCGACACCGAGTTGCTCCTGCTGGCCGAGCACAACGGGTTGCGCATCCACGAGGTGCCGGTGGACTGGGTGGAGGACGTCGACAGCCGGGTCCAGGTCGCGAAGACCGCGCGGGACGACGTCCGCGGCCTGATCCGGGTGGCCCGGGCCAAGGCGCGGGGCGCCGCCACGGTCGACGGGCTGCCCCGGCGGCCGGAACCGCGGGCGATGCACCCGGAGGCGGTCGTCGGCAGCCGGGACACCGGCCTGGCCTGGCAGGTGCTTTCGTTCGTGGTGATCGGCGGCCTGTCCACGGTCGCCACCCTCGCGCTCTACGCGGTGCTGCGTTCCTGGTGGCCGCCGCTGGTCGCGAATCTCGTCGCGCTGACCGTGACCACACTGCTCAACACCGAGGCGAACCGCCGGTTCACCTTCCTCGGCTCCCGGGTTTCCTCGAGCCGCGTGCACGTACAGGGCTTGTTCGTCTTCGCGCTGTACTACGCGGTGACCTCGGGCGCGTTGCTGATCCTGCACGCGGTGGTCCAGGCGCCGTCGCGCACACTGGAGCTGATCGTCCTGCTGGTCGCGTCGATCCTCGGCACGGTCGGGCGGTTCCTGCTGTTGCGCACCTGGGTGTTCAAATCCTCCCGGCGAAAGTGAGCTGACGCGATGACCGGCACCCTCGAGCGAGGGACCACGACGGACGAGATCGCGGAGCCGCCGCGGGAGCGAGGGAGCCGGGCCGCGGCACTGGCCCCGGGCGCGGTGTGCCTGCTCGGCCTGGTGCTCTACGGCTGGGGCAGCTGGTCCTCCGACTGGGGCAACGGGTACTACTCCGCCGCCGTGCGGGCGATGTCGGAGGACTTCACCGCGTTCGTCTTCGGCGCCTACGACTCGGCGGGCGTGGTGACGGTCGACAAACCGCCGTTCGCCCTGTGGCCGCAGGTGGTGAGCACCTGGATCTTCGGCTTCCACGGGTGGTCCGTGCTGCTGCCCCAGATCGTCGAAGGGGTGGCCGCGATCTTCCTGCTGCACCGCGCGGTGCGCCGGTGGGCGGGCGAGGGGGCCGCGCTGATCGCCGCACTGGTGCTGGCGACCACGCCGATCACGGTCGCGATCAACCGGGACAACAACCCGGACACCCTGCTGGTGCTGCTGCTCGTCGCCGCGGCCTACGCGGTCACCCGGTCGATCCGGCCGGGAATCGCCGCGCGGGCCTCGACGGGGTGGTTGCTGTTCGCGGGTTTTCTGGTCGGCTGCGGGTTCCTGACCAAGATGTTGCAGGCGTGGATCGTGCTGCCGGTGTTCGCGGTGGCGTACTTCGCGGGCAGTGCCCGGCCGATCGGGCGGCGGCTGGCCGATCTGGGCGGTGCGTTCGTGGTCACGGCGGTGAGTTCGCTGTGGTGGGTGGTGCTGGTGGACGCCTGGCCGAGGCCGAAACCGTACATCGGCAGCAGCGCCGACGGGTCGGCGTGGAACCTGGTGCTCGGCTACAACGGGCTCGGCCGCGTGTTCGGCCAGGACAGCGGCGGCAGCATGGCGGCCTCGCCCGAACTGGACCGGGTCCTCGCCCTGTTCGGCGGTTCCCCGTCGATCGGGCGGATGTTCAACGAGATCGTCGCGGGCCAGGTGAGCTGGCTGCTCCCGGCCGCGCTGCTCGTGCTGCTGGCGGCCGCCGTGTTCGCGGTGCGGCGCTGGCGGGTCTGGGACGCCTGCCGGGCGGGCTGGTTGCTGTGGGGTGGCTGGCTCCTGGTCACCGGGCTGGTCTTCAGTTTCGCGCACGGGATCTGGCATCCGTACTACACGACGATGCTCGCCCCCGCGATCGGCGCGGTGGTCGGCGCCGGGGCCGTGCTGCTGTGGCGGCGAACCTCGCCCGCCTGGTGGCTGCTTCCGGCGGGGGTCGCGCTCACCGCGGGGTGGGCGTGGCTGGTGATCGGCCGGAATCCCGCGTGGCACGGCTGGTTGCGGTACCCGGTCGCGGTGGCCGGGGTGCTCGCGGTGGTCGCCCTCGTCTTCGCCCGGTTCCGCCGCGCGTCCCGTCCGGGCCGGGTGGCCGGTGCGGGGCTCGGCCTGGTGGCGCTGTTGCTGGCGCCGCTGACCTGGTCGGCGGCCACCGCCTTGGCCGCGCACGGCGGCGGCGCCGATCCGCGGTCCGGGCCTCCGTCGAAGGCGCTGCTCGCCTTCGCCGAGACGAGTTCGGCACCGGGTGAGCAGCAGGGCAACATGCTCGCACCGTCCACTGTGCTCAGTGCCGGGCAGCGGCGGATTCTCGACTACGCCAAGGCGAATTCGGCCGGCGCGCCGATCACCCTGGTCGTCGACGGGGGCGCGCACCAGTCCGAGGTGTTCCTGCTGGACAGCGCCGAAACCATCGCCGCGGGCGGTGGTTTCCTCGGCACCGACGACGCGCCCGCTCTCGCCGAACTCGCGGACTGGGCGGGGCGGCACCGGTTTCGGTACGTGTTGCTGCCGAATCCCGAAGCCGCCCGCCGGTTCGCGGAGTTCGGGCCGCGGGAAAGCCCGCTCACCCGGCGCCAGGACTGGGTCCGGGAGAACTGCGCTCTCCTCGACGCGGCGGCGTACGGCGGTTTCGACGGCTCTTCGCCGCCGGAGCTCTACGACTGCTGGAAACGCTGATCCCCGCGGAACGTCCTGGTCGTCACCGCGAGCGTGGCGATCAGGGCGACCAGGATCGCGGTCGCGAGGATCCGGAAGTCCACCACCGGGGCGAACAGCGTGTGCAGGTCCGGGGGCCGGGCGCCGCCGAGGTCGCGGATCCGCTGGGGGAGTAGCAGGAACGGCAGGTAGGAGAACAGCGAGGCGAACTGGGTCAGGATCGGCACGAACCACAACCGGCGCGGTAGCCAGAACGCGGCGGCCACGGTGAACACGTCGGCGAGGTAGAAGTACCGGTCGTGCATCGACGGGAGCAGAAACGGGACCAGCAGCACGGAAACCGTGGCGGCGAGCACGATCCGGGTCGCGGTGAGCTCCGCGCGGCGCAGGACGAGCATGCCGATCAGCCCGAGCACGACCGCGCCGGTCACCAGGATTCCCGCGCTGCGCAGCAAATCCGATTTGGTGACGGCGAGGTACTGGTAGGCGGTCGGGGCGTTGAGGCTCAACTGGTCGTAGGTTTCCGCCTGGTTCAGGTAGATCAGCAACAGGTCACGCGGGTTCGCGCCGAGCAGCAACGCTGGGACGTCGAGCAACAGGTAGACCCCGGGAATGGCGAGCAAGGCCCGCCACGGCAGCCACCGCCGCAACGCCAGCAGGAGCAGCAGCGGAAAGAGGAATACGACCTGCAATTTGAACGCCAGCGCGAAGCCGAAGAAAGCGCACGCCCACCAGGGTTTGCGTCGCAGCAGGTAGTAAACACCGCCCACCGCGAACGCCGCGTAGATCGAATCGGCCTGCGCCCACATCGCACCGTTCAGCACCACGGTCGGCAGCAGGACGACCACGGCCGCCCCGGCGAACGGCAACCACCCGCTCGGATACCGCAGGGTGAGCAATCGGTAGGCGAACCAGCCGAGCACCGCATCGAACACCAGTGAGATCAATTTCACCGCGAGCAATGGCGAGAGCGGAAGATAACTCGCCGCCGCCAGCAGGTAGAGATACGGCGCGTTGTAGTTGGCGAAGTTGTACCGCAGCGCCGCGAACCCGCCGTGCTGCTGGATGAACTCGTACCACCGGTGGACGAACCCGACATAGTCCCCGGATTCGTATCCCAGTGCCGGAACCCGCACCGCGGCGGCCACCAGCACGAGCCCGATGACGGCGAACACCCGCCACCGCTGAGAGATCACCGATTCTGACGCGATTCCCGATTCTCCTGCCACCAATTCCCACCCCGGTCTAGCGTTCGTCCAAATCTCCCTCAGAATACGCGAGTTACACATTCAGGTACACGAGTTCCACGTTCGGGGCAGTGAACTACACGTTCGGGCACGCGAGTTCCACATTGGGGTTTTCCGAGTCGTCTCGGCCCCGAGGTTGAAACGCGGAACTCGCTCCCCGAGTGTGCAACTCGCGTGCCTGAACGTGCAACTCGCTTACCTGAGTGTGGGATTCGGTTACAGGGAGGCGTATTCGCCGACCGGGCGACCGGCGACCCAGGTTTGGAGGACCTGGGTCTGCCAGAGGGCGCGGCCCGGTTCGAGGGCGAACGGGTTCTGGTCCACCAGCACGAGATCCGCCCACTTACCGGGTTCCAGGGAACCGAGAACGCGTTCCTGGTGCGCGGCATACGCGGCGTCCAGGGTGAACGCTCGCAGGGCTTCCGGGGCGGTCATCGCCTGCTCGGGGTACCAGCCCCCGGCGGGCTTGCCTTCCTTGTCGGTCCGGGTGACCGCGGCGTGCAGCCCTTCGAACGGGCTTTCCGGGGAGACCGGGAAATCGGATCCCGCGGCGAGCACCGTGCCCTGGTCGAGCATGCGCCGCCAGGCGTAGGCACCGGCCATGCGGTCGTGGCCGATGCGGTTCTCCGCCATGTTCATGTCGTCGGTGGCGTGCACCGGCTGCATCGACGCGATCAGGCCGAGCTGCCGGAACCGCGGGATGTCCGCGACCGAGACCACCTGCGCGTGTTCGATCCGGTGCCGCAACGCCCCGCCCGAGCCGCGCAGGGCCTGGTCGAACGCGTCCAGGACGAGCCGGTTGCCCTGATCGCCGATCGCGTGCACGGCGCACTGGTATCCGGCGTCCACCACGCGTTTGACCCGGGCGTTCAGCTCCTGCGCGGTCAGCTGCGGCAGACCGCGCGAACCGGGCGCGTCGCGGTACGGTTCGAGCAGCGCGGCGCCGCGGCTGCCGAGGGCCCCGTCGACGTACAGCTTCACCGTGCGCACCCGCAGCAGGTCGTTCGCCGCCGAATCGGTGCGCACCCGGTCGCCGACCGCGGTGAACGCGTCCCAGGACAGGAACACGTTGAGCCGCAACGTCAGTTTGCCCGCCGCGGCCTGCTGGTGCAGTACGGCGAGCTGGTCGGCCGCGGTACCGGCGTCGCTCACCGAGGTGAGCCCGAGCCGGTGCAACCGGTCCTGCGCCGCCCGCAGCCGCTGCTCGTGGTCGGCCGGGCCGACCGGGGGCAAAACCTTTTCCACCAACGACTTCGCCGCGTCGACGAACACCCCGGTGGGCGAGCCGTCCGGGCCGCGCACGATCTCGCCACCCGGCGGCGAAACCGTGTCCGCGCCGATGTTCGCCGCGCGCAGGCCCGCGGTGTTGGTCACCGCCGCGTGCCCGTCGACGCGGACCAGCCACACCGGCCGATCCGCGACGACCCGGTCGAGATCGGCGGCCGACGGCAGCCTGCCCAGCCCCCAGACCACCTCGTTCCAGCCCCGGCCGAGGAGCCACTTCAGCTCGCGGTGTTCCCCGGCATACCGGCCGAGCGCCGCGATCGCCTCGTCCAGCGACCGGGTACCGGACAGGTCGAGCTGGGTCGCCCGCGCGCCGAAGTTCCAGATGTGCCCGTGCGCGTCGTGCAATCCGGGCAGGCACACCCGGCCGCGGCCGTCGATCCGCCGCGCGCCGCCGGTGTTGCCCGGATCGAGGCTCTCGACCCGGCCGTCACCGGAAACCAGCAGGCTGCGGAACTCCCGCAACCTGCCCTCGGCGAAGGTGTAGCCGCGCACGTTGTCCAGCAGCACCCGGCCGCCCGAATCGGGCGCCGGCGCGCACGCGGTGAGCGCGAGCGCCGATCCGGCCAGCCGCAGGAACTGCGCCCGGGTCAACCCCGGCCCCGTCACACCTTCGCACATCCGACACTCTCCTCTGTGGACAGTCAGTGGCCGCGGAAAGCCTCCTCCAGCCACCACGAGGCCCGCCGCCGGTCGACCTTCGCGTCGATCACCAGCGGAACCGCACGCGAACCCCGCAGCCAGCTGCTCAGCCCGTCGAGGTCGGCGGTGCGCCGCACGGTCAGCCCGGCGCAGCCGTACCCCCGGGCGATCCGGGCGAAATCGGTGTCCGGGAACCGGACCGTGTCCAGCGGCAGCCCTTCGGGCCCGAAGTGGTGCACCTCCGCGCCGTAGGCGGCGTCGTTGTACACCACGATCACCATCGGCAGCCGGAGCCGGACCACGGTTTCCAGTTCGGCGATCCCCATCAGCGCCCCGCCGTCGCCGAGTGCGGCCACCGGCAGCCGCCCGGGGCTGGCCAGCGCCGCGCCGATCGCGGTGGCCAGTCCCAGCCCGATCGACTGGAACGCCTGGGTGAAGCAGAAACCGCGCTCGTCGGGCACCGAGAGGTAGCCGCCCGGATAGCCCATGAAGTTACCGGAATCCAGGGCGACCACCCGGTCGGCGGGGAGCAGATCGTCCAGTGCGACCGAAAGCGTGCGCGGGTCGATGCTGTCCACTTCGGACTCGTCGGTGAACGGCACCTCCCGCCACCGCCCTTCGCGGGCGATCCGCTCGGCCAGCGCGGGCGAGCGGTAACCCGCTTGCGGATGCCCGCTGAGTTCGGCCAGGACCGCCGCGGCCGTCTGCGGAACGTCGCCGAGCACACCGAGGTCGACCGCGCGATGAGCGCCGATGGCGTCCGGATCGAGGTCCACTTGCGCCACCGTGGCCGAGCCGCCGATCAACCGGTCGTGCCGGGTCGTCCACATGTTGAGCGAGCACCCCCAGGCGACGACGAGATCGGCGCCGCGGATCAGATCCGCCGCCAGCGGGGTCGCGAAGCCACCGGAAATGCCCAGCGCGAACGGGTTTCCGGCGAACAGCCCGTTGGCGACCGCGGAGGTGGCCAGCAGGGCGCCGCAGTGCTCGGCCAGCCGTTCCAGCTCCCGCCGGGCATTGCGGGCGCCTCGCCCGGCGATGAACACCGGCCGTTCCGCCCGGGTGATGAGCTCGGCCAGTGCGGTCGCCGCGGCCGGAGCCGGGGCGGGCAGCGGAAGTTCGGGCACCGCCGGGGCGACCCGGGGCACGGCGGCGGCCGCCTGCACGTCCAGCGGCAGGTTGAGCAAGACCGTGCGCCGCTCCCGGCTCGCCCGGCGGAACGCGCGCAGCACGTCCCCGCCCGCCGAATCGGCCGAATGCACCCGCTCGGCCACCGCGCCGACCGCGTGCGCGAGCCCCGCCTGGTCGATGTGGAAGTTCGACCGCCTCGACGTGGCCTCGGCGGCCAGCACGATCAGCGGGGTCCGGCTCTTCGCGGCCTCGGCCAGCCCGGTCGTCGCATTGGTCAGGCCCGGGCCCTGGTGCACCGTGGCGACGCCGACCCGGCCGCTGGTCCGGGCGTACGCGTCGGCCATGCAGACCGCGCCGCCCTCGTGCCGCGCGGCGACGAACCGGGAACCGCCGGCGATCATCGCGTTGACCACGTGGAAGTTCCCGCTGCCGACGACCCCGAACACGTGCCGCGCGCCGATTCCGGCGAGGGTGCGGCCGACGGACTCGGCGACGGTCATCGCCGGACCGGCGGCGATCACCGCTCGACCAGCGCGAGGACCCTGGCCGGGCTGCCCGATCCGCCGACGATCGGCAGCGGGGTGGTGACCAGCACCGCGCCGGTCACCGGCAGTGCCGCGAGGTTCCGCAGCTGGGTCAGCCCGTACTTCCCCGCGCCCAGGAAGTAGGAGTGGCAGGGGAACGCCGGTTCGAACCCGGGCGCCGCTCCGGCGTCCGTGCCCACGGTCTCCACGCCGAGCCCGAGGATCGGCTTCTCTTCGGCCAGCCAGCGCGCGCATTCGGCGGACACCCCGGGGGAGTGGCCGTCGTTCAGGAACTCCTCCTGGTCACCGCCCCGGGCGTCCCAGCCGGTGCGGTAGAGCAGCCAGGCGCCCTCCGGCAGCGGCCCGTGCTCGTCCTCCCACGCGCGGACGTGCTCGATCTCGAGCAGGAAGTCGGGATCCGCGCCGGCGGCCTCCGCGAAGTCCAGCACCACCGCGGGCGCGACGAGTTTTCCGGGCGCCACCTGGGAAACGTCTTCGCCGTCCCGGCCGGTGACCCAGTGCACCGGAGCGTCGAAATGAGTCCCGGTGTGCTCACCGGTGTGGATGTCGTTCCAGTACCAGGCGGGTCCCCGCTCGTCGTAACGGCTCAACTCCAGCAGGCGGAACGGCGTGGTGTTCGCGAACGGTTCCGGCAGGCGCAGGATCGGCGTTTCCGCCGTGAGCGGCGAAGTCAGGTCGACGACCTCGATCCGGCCGGAACCGAGCGCGGCGAGCAGGTCCTGCAGAACCGGCATGGTTCCTCCTGGTTGACGCTCGAATGCGACACTGGCGTCCGACGATATTGGTCCGATGTCAAGAAGGTCAACGGATTGGTCGCAGACAGCGTGAACCCTTTTAGCCCAAGTGAACGCCTCGCCGACGCCAATCGGAGGACTGGGGGTGTTCGGTGTCTACAAAGGATGGTCTGCGCCGGCTGCTGACCGGGCGTCAGCTGGCCATGATCGGGCTCGGCGGCGCGATCGGCACCGGGTTGTTCCTCGGCTCCGGCGCGGCCATCTCGCTCGCCGGGCCCGGGGTGATCGTGGCGTACGCGGCCTGCGCGCTGGCCGCGTTCGTGATCGCGTGGGCGCTGGCCGAGATGGTGGTCGTGCACCCCGCGGCGGGTTCGTTCGGGGCCGTCGCGCAGCGCTACCTCGGCCCGCTCGCCGGATTCGTGCAGCGCTGGACCTACGCCGTCATCCAGGTGATCGCGATCGGCGGCGAGGTCGTCGCGGCCGGGATCTACGTGCGGTTCTGGTGGCCGCAGCTCCCGCTGTGGCTGCCGGTCGTGGTGTTCTCGCTGGTCCTGCTCGCGGTGAACGCCGCGGTGGTGCACTTCTTCGGCCGGGTCGAGTACTGGCTGGCGATGATCAAGGTCGTCGCGATCGTGGTGTTCGTCCTGCTCGGCCTGGTGCTGATCACCGTCGGCCTGCCCCGCGCACCGGCGACCGGCCTGGCCAACCTGACCGCGCACGGCGGTTTCCTGCCCGGCGGGCTCTCCGGGCTCTTCCTCGCCCTGGTGTTCGTGCTGTTCAGCTACTTCGGCACCGAGGCGGTCGCGGTGACCGCGGCGGAGTCGGAGAACCCCCGGCGCGACATCCCGCGGGCGGCGCGCCGGATGGTGGTCCGGCTCGTGCTGTTCTACCTGCTGGCCATCGCGATCGTGGTGACCGTGGTGCCGTGGCCGGAACTCGCGCAGGGCGGCGGCCTCACGTCGAGCCCGTTCGTCCGCGTCCTCGCCGGCGCCGGGGCGCCCGCCGCGGCGACCGTGATCAACTTCGTGGTGCTGACCGCCGCGCTGTCCAGCGCCAACACCAACATCTACCTCACCACCCGGATGCTCCATTCGCTGGCGCTCGACGGGTACGCGCCGCGGTGGTTCGGCCGGGTGAGCCGTGCCGGCGTGCCGGTCAACTCCCTGGCGCTCGTCGCGGGCGGGCTCGCGCTGGCCGCGGGGCTGTCGGTGCGCCAGGACAGCGGCGCCTACCTCGTGCTGTTCGGCCTTTCCTCGTTCGGCGCGCTCGTCGTGTGGATCCTGATCCTGCTCACGCACTGGCGGTTCCGCGTGCTGCGGCGGCGGGCGGGGGAGCCGGACGCGCCGGTCCGGCTGTGGGGCGCGCCGGTGACCTCGGCGCTCGTCGCGGTGTTCCTGGCGGCGGTGCTGGTCTCCACGGCGTTCATCGACCGGCTCGACATCGCCTGGCGGGCCGGGCCGCCGTTCTTCGCGCTGCTCGTGGTGGCCTATTTCGCCGTTCGCCGGTACTCGGTGAGCGCCGCGCACACCGAGTCGACGTCGGATTCGTCGTTGAAGTAGTGGAAGGAGAAGCGGACCACCGCGCCCCGGGGCGCGGCGACGATCCGCCGGTCCGCGAGGAACGCGGCGAGTTGGTCCGGCCGGGCGTCGACCAGCGCGACCTGCGGTCCGTGCCCCGCGGTTCCCGGCGGCGCCCACAGCCGCTCCCCGGCCTCGGCGAGTCGTGCCGACAGGAGCGCGGTCAGCCCGGTCACGTGCCGTTCCACCGCGGCGGCGTCCACTCTGGACAGCAGGCCCAGGCCCGCGTTCGCCCCGTAGGCCGCCGGGATGGCCGGGGTGCCGATCTCGAACCGCCGCGCGCCGGTGGGGAAATCGAGCCGCCGGGGGTCGAAGCTGAACGGGTCGGCCCGGCCGAACCAGCCGGTCAGCTGCGGCGGGACGTCGTCGGTGAGCCCGGAGCGCGCGTACAGGAAGGCGATGCCCGGCAGGCCGAGCAGGTACTTCAACGCGCCGCTGACCAGGTAGTCGCAGCCCAGGGCCCGCACGTCGACCGGCAGCACCCCGGCCGCCTGGTAGGCGTCGACGAACACCCGGGCGCCGACCTCGCGGGCGCGCCGCACGGCCTCGGCGACCGGCAGCCGGGCGCCGTTGCGGTAGGAGACGATCGGCACCGAGACCAGGCCCGCGCGTTCGTCGATCGCGGCGACCAGGGCTCCGGGGTCCACCGCGGCCCCGCTTTCCGGCACGTGCACCACCCCGGCGCCGCGCGCGGCCTGGCCCAGCCAGACGTGCCCGATCGACGGGAACTCCATATCGGTGGTGACGATCCGCGGCCGCGGGTACCAGTCGATGGTCGACGCGACCTGGTAGGCGCCTTCCGAGGCGCACGAGACGATCGCGATCTCGTCCGGGGACGCGTTGATCAGCGCGGCGAACCGGCGCCGGGCCGTGTCGACCTCGGCCATCCAGAGCTCCCACGGCGCGCCGTGCTCGCGCATGGAGCCGGTCATCTCGGCCAAGGCGCTCATCAGCTCGCCGGACAGCGCGCCCTGGCTGCAACTGGCCAGGTGGGTGGTGTCCGCGAGCCCGGGGAAGTGTTCCCGGAACCCGGACGGGGTGAGCTTCGTGGCGGACAAGGGCCCCCTCTCCCGCTGCCGCGCTGCCAAGCTTCTAGCAGAACTAAACTAGTTCAGCTCGACTAAAGCCCTCAATAGCTCGGCGGGGTGATGGACAGCAGGAACCGCACCGGTTTGGTGGTTTCGTTGACATAGCGGTGCGGCAGCCGGGAGTCGAAGGTGGCGCTGTCGCCGAGGCGCAGCTCGTGCCGTTCGCCGTCGACCTCGAGCAGCAGCCGCCCGGCGAGCACCGCCACGCATTCGTCGGAGGGGTGGCTCCACGGGAGTTCGGACGACGCCGCGCCCGGTTCGAGCCGCCCCTCGAGCACCTCGATCTTGCCCGCCCCGGCGGAGAGCCGGTGGTAGGTGAGGCCGCCGTGCGGCGACCGGATGCTCATCCGGTGGTCCCTGCGCACCACCGAGACCCGCTCCCCGGCCTCCTCGGTGAACAGGCTGAACAGCGGGGTGTCGAGCGCCCGGGCGATCCGGCGCAGGGTTTCCAGGCTGGGGTCGGTGATCCCGCGCTCGACCTGGCTGATCAGGCCGACCGATACCTCGGCGGCCTTCGCCAGTTCGGTCGCCGTCATCGACCGGACCGTGCGCAGGTCCCGGATGCGTTCCCCAATCACAGGCACTCCCTCGCCGAGCCGTCGTGTGTTCCAGTATCCGGAAGCCGTGGACCGGCACTCGGACGGGCTGCCACTCTTCCGCGCATGAGCACACCGGAAGAACGGTCTGGCCGCATCCGCATCGGCGTCGACTGGGCCGCGGTACTGCTCGCCGGAATCTTCGTCCTGCTCGCCGCGCTCGGCGTGCTGCCCGCGATCCCCTGGTGAGCCCGATGTCCACAACAGACACCACCACGCCCGGGCCCGCGAGCACCGCGGTCGTGCGCTACCTGCCCGGTCTGCTGCTGCTCGCCGCGATCGGCCTGGTCGGCAAGTATGCCCAGAACGGGCTGAAGGACCTAGGCAAGGCCACGCACACCACGCTGCCGGACATCGAGTACGTGCTGTGGGCGATTCTGCTCGGCGCGATCATCAGCAACACCGTGGGCGTGCCGAGGCTGTGCAAACCCGGGGTGGGCACCTACGAGTTCTGGCTGAAGACCGGGATCGTGCTGCTCGGCGCCCGGTACCTGCTGGGGGACGTCGCCAAGATCGGTGGCGTCGGACTGATCCTGGTGTTCATCGACATCGCGATCGCCACGACCATCGTGCTGCTGCTGGCGAAGTGGCTGAAGATCGGCGGGAAACTGGCGTCCCTGCTGGCGATCGGCACCGCGATCTGCGGGGTGTCGGCGATCATCGCCGGGCGCGGCGCGATCGACGCCGACGAGGAGGACTCCGGGTACGCCATCGCCGCGATCCTGGCGCTCGGCGCGGTCGCGCTGTTCAGCTTTCCGCTGATCGGGCACGCGCTGAACCTGTCCGACCAGGAGTACGGCATCTGGGTCGGGCTCGCCGTGGACAACACCGCGGAGACGACCGCGGCCGGTGCGCTCTACTCCCCGGAGGCGCAGGACACGGCGGTCCTGGTCAAGAGCATCCGGAACTCGCTCATCGGCTTCGCCGTCCTGGGTTACGCGCTGTACTGGTCGACGCGCGGCCAGGCCCAGGCGGTGGCCCGGGGTTTCCTGCCGCGCGCGGCGTTCGTGTGGGCGAAGTTCCCGAAGTTCGTGCTCGGTTTCCTCGCGGTGTCGGCCTTGGCGACCGCGGGTGCGTTCGCCAAGGCCGACGTCACGAGCCTGGGCAACCTGTCGAAGTGGGCCTTCCTGCTCACCTTCGCCGGGGTGGGGCTCAACTTCAACCTGCGGGAGATGCGCAAGAGCGGGTTCCGGCCGTTCCTGGTGGGCGCGCTCGCGCTCGCCGTGGTCGCGGTGACCGCGCTGACCGAGGTGCTGATCGCCTCCCGCGTGATCGGGCTCTAGGCGGGCACTTCAGGCACCGGCAGCCCGCCGATCTGGCAGTCCGCCACGCCGACCGTGTCGCGGGTGATGGATTCGACGCGTTCCTGGGCCTTCTTCGGATCGTTGACCCAGAGCTTGTAGAAGTCGAACGGGCAGTCGGCGACGCCCTTGTCCCCTTCACCCGCCGCGTGGACCGCGGAGTAGCCCCGGTGCAGCAGTTTGAACAGGTGGTTCTGGGACTGGTCGTGTTCGCGGGCGTCGCGGATCGCGGACAGCGACAGCTGCGCGAACTGGATGCCGTACTCCTCCTCGCCGGTCTCGCCGAGGGTGCGCCCGTCGAACCCGATGATCGACGAGTGGCCGAAGTAGGAGTAGACGCCGTCGAATCCGGCGGCGTTGGCCACGGCCACGTAGCAGTTGTTGGACCACGCCATGGCCTTGGCCATCAGCACCTGCTGGTCCTTGGCCGGGTACATGTAGCCCTGGCAGCGGACGATCAGCTCGGCGCCCTTCATCGCGCAGTCGCGCCAGATCTCCGGGTAGTTGCCGTCGTCGCAGATGATCAGCGAGATCTTCATGCCCTTCGGGCCGTTGGTGACGTAGGTGGTTTCGCCGGGGTACCAGCCCTCGATCGGGCACCAGGGCAGGATCTTGCGGTACTTCTGCACGATGTCCCCGCGGTCGTTGATGAGCACGAGGGTGTTGTACGGCGGTTTGTTCGGGTGGTCCTCGTGCCGTTCGCCGGTGAGCGAGAAGACGCCCCAGGTCTTCGCCTCGCGGCACGCGTCGGCGAAGATGGCGGTCTCGTCGCCGGGAATGCTCGACGCGGTCGCGTACATCTCGTCGGGGTCGTACATGATCCCGTGCGTCGAGTATTCCGGGAACACCACCAGATCCATACCGGGCAGGCCGGTCTTCATGCCCACCACCATGTCGGCGATCTTCCGCGCGTTGTCCAGCACCTCGGCCCGGGAGTGCAGGCGCGGCATCTTGTAGTTGACGACCGCCACGCCGACGGTGTCCGGACTCGCGGAGATGTCTCCGTGTCGCATCGGTTTTCTCCTTCGGTTGGGTGGGTTTGGCGGAAACTTCAGGCGGGCACCGGCTCGCGGACGGGTTCCCGGTGCCGGGCGGTGAGCATCGCCGCGAGGGCGACGAGCGCGACCGCGATCCCGGCGGCCAGCAGCGCGGTCGGCGCGTCCGACCGGTAGGCGCCGGTCATCGCCAGGAACGCGGGCACCGAGCAGGTCGGCTGGCTCAGCAGGACGACCGTCCAGCCGGTGAACCGGGTCAGCCGTTCCCGGCCGAGGCCGAGCACCAGGAAGAACAGGGTCCACAGCAGCGCCCAGGCCAGCCAGATCACCCCGAACACCGGATCGTCCTGGCGCCAGAAGGACAGCCCGGCGTACACCACGGCGGCGGCCGCGACGAACAGCGAGAACCAGCCGATGCCCTGCGGTTCGAGGCCGGCGAGGTTCGCGATGCCGACGTAGAGGTAGGTGAACCCGAACAGGTACAGCCCGGAGGCGCCGAGGATCGCTTCGGTGTCGCCACCGGCCTGGATGATCAGCACGGTCGGGGTGACGCACTGCAGCGCGCCGACGAACAGGTTCAGGGCGGCCGCCGAGCGCGCCGGGACGTGGCCCAGCAGCATGAGGCCGTTGATCAGCAGCACCGCCCCCACGTAGAGCAGACCGACGTGGTTCATCGGCTGACCTCCCGTCTTCCAATCTCGCCATTGAGTGGAAATATTTCAAATGAAAATAAGTGGTCGAGCGGGTGCCGTCAAGGGAGGTGCCGAAGGGTTGGGCCGGTGCGCCTGTTGCGGGGGAAGTTTCCGGCGGGGCGTCACTCCCGGGTTGCCCCGAAAGTGCGCGCGCTTTCGGGGCACGTTGGGTTCTACAGCCGGGTGATGACGTCGAAGTCGTAGCCGTCGGCCACCGCCAGGTGCACGTGCTGGCGGGCCTGCGGGCCGTGGAACTCCACGGTGCCGCGCGGGCCGTGGTAGGCGACGCCGTCGATCGCGGCGTTCAGCTCGGGCAGCCGCGCGGTCCCGGCCCGGCGGGCCAGGCTCGCCAGCGTGTGCAGGCCCTCGTAGCAGGACTCGGCCGCGTTGTTCAGCGCCGGCGCCTGGAGGCCGTGCAGCCCGACATACCGGCCGAGCAGGTCCATCGCGTCCGCGTTGACCATCGACCGGAAGTAGGCCGCCGACACGAACAGGTTCTTCGTCGCCTCGAGGCCGCTGGCCAGCAGCATGTTCTCCTCCATGAGCGGGCTGAAGCGCACCAGCCGCTCGTGCAGGCCCGCCCGCGCGAACCGGCGGTTGAACTCCACCGCGTCCTGGCCGACCAGCAGCATCAGCACGCCGTCGCAGTCGGCCGCCCGCACCAGCCGGATCAGCCGGTCGAGGTCGCCGGTGCCGAGCCCGACGAACGCCTCGCCCTCGATCCGCAGCTGAAGTTCGTGCGCGAAGTCGCGGACCGCCACGCTCGATTCGTGCGGCCAGACGTAGTCGTCCCCGACGACGAACCAGCGCCGGATGCCCAGGTTGTCCCGCAACCACTTCAGCGCCGGGGCGATCTGCAGGTGCGGGACCTCGCCGGAGCAGAAGATGCCCGGCCGGGATTCGCCGCCCTCGTAGAGCGCGGTGTAGCTGTAGGGCACCCGGTCGGCGACCACCGGGGCGAGCGCGTTGCGGACCGAGGAGATGTGCCAGCCGCTCACCGCGTCCACCCGGCCCGCCTCGATGAGGTCGTTCAGCTCGGCGGCGACCACCCGCGGCGGCGCGCCGCCGTCCACGACCTGGAAGGTGACCTCGCGGCCCAGGATGCCGCCCTCGGCGTTCAGTTCGCGCGCGGCGAGTTCGGTGATCGCCTCGCAGGAGGGGCCGAACAGCCCGGCCGGCCCCTGCAGGGGGATCACCATCGCGACCTGCCAGTTTTCGCGGCGATCGCAGGCGGCCGCCGCGACACTGCCGAATGCCATGGGGACTCCGCGTTGGCTTACTTTCAGCTGGAAGTCTTACAATCGGCAAAGATTTCCGCAAGCGCGAGGATGCCCGAAGATGCGTGACCGCAGCGCCACCGACCACCCGAGAACGGGCGAACCGTTGACGCGCGTGCTGACCAGGGCCGTGCGGACGGTGACCGCGCGGATCGAGCAGGTGCTCAAAGCCGAGGGGCTTTCCCTGGACCAATGGCTGGTCCTGGACGCGCTGGCCGGTGAGCGCGGGCTCGCCATGGCCGAGCTGGCCACCCGGACGCTGGCCACCGGCCCGACCCTGACCAGGGTCGTCGACCGGCTGGTGACCACCGCCGCGGTGTACCGCGAGGTCGATCCGGACGACCGGCGCCGGGTCCGGGTGTACCTCAGCCCGCGCGGGCGCGCGGCCCACAAGCGGATCGCCGCGAAGGTCGGCGAGGTGGAGGCCGGGCTGCTCGCCCGCGCCGACCAGCCCGCGGCGGTCCTGGCGTTCCTGGAGCGGCTGGCGGACTGAGCCTTACTCGCGCCCGCGGACGATCGTGGGCTCGAAACCGTCATCCTCGGTGCGGGGCACCGGCATGTTCACCGTCCCGGGACGGTCGAACGAGGCGCCCGTATCCGGCATCGCGTCGCCCGGCTCCGTCGGGTCCGTGGACGGTGTGCGTTGCTCGGTGGTGGTCATGTCTTTCACCTCGGACGAGCGTGTGGCGGTACTTACCGCCCTTCTTGATACCCCATTTCGCCCTGATCAATCCCCTAGTGACGGTTTCCTGACGCCGATCGGGTGTACCGCCAACGAAGCCTTGACATCTCGTTGACGTACTCGTGCGTACCCGACTGGCGGGTAGGCGCCAGCCCGGGCGATTTCGGCGCGCTCGGCTCTACCTTCTGCCGCGCGCGGCAGCTTCCCCCTGCTCAGCCGCGTGCAGACGACGGAGGTGGACGGATGCGTTCTTCTTCATTGCTCAGGATCGTCGCGGGCATCGCGCTGGTGACCGGGCTGACGGCCGGACCGGTGGCCCGGGCCGACGGCGACGTGCTGGCCTACTGGACCCCGGAGCGGATGGCGGCCGCGACGCCGGTGGACGCCGAACCGGGCGCGGGACAGGTGCGGCCGATGGCCGAGCTGACCCGGGCGGAGCGGCCCTACGCCGACCCCGGGGAGCGGGTGCACGGCAAGGTGTTCTGGACGAAGTCCGGGCGCAACAGCTGGTGCTCGGCCAGTGTGGTGACCGCGCCGAACAAGAGCCTGGTCTGGTCGGCGGCGCACTGCCTCGCCGGGACGACCAACGTCATGTTCGTGCCCGCCTACAACTCCGGCGGCACCGACGACGCGCCGTACGGCCGCTGGCCGGCGCGGAAGGTGGCGACCAGCGGCAACGACCACGCCGTGGTGGTCGTCTCCCAGGTCGGCGGGAAGTACCTGCAGGACGTGGTGGGCGCCAACGGGATCCGGTTCACCGGCCCCCTCGGCGGCCGCACCACGATCTGGGGTTATCCGGCGGCCCGGATCTGGACCGGCCGGGACCTCACCTACTGCGACCAGCCCACCCAGCCCAGTGGCGGCAGCACCCGCACGGCTTGTGACACCGAAGGCGGCAGCAGCGGTGGCGGCTACGTCACCGGCAACAGCACGCCGACCGGGCTGG
Source organism: Amycolatopsis anabasis (assembly GCF_009765355.1). Lineage (GTDB taxonomy): Bacteria > Actinomycetota > Actinomycetes > Mycobacteriales > Pseudonocardiaceae > Amycolatopsis > Amycolatopsis anabasis. The sequence goes on from NZ_VTHK01000002.1 coordinate 208,830, forward strand.
GCTACCTGTGGGCGAACCACACCGCCGGTTCCGGCGCCACGGCGATCGGGTCGGTGTTCGGCGCGACCGCGCAGCGGCTCTACGACGCCAATGCGAACGCCTGACCGGCCAGGGTCCACACGGCGTGGGCGACCGCGTCGGCGTTGCGATCCAGTGCGGTGACGTGAATGTTCTGGGTGGTGTCGCAGGCGCGGTGGTAGCACCGATCGAACGCCTCGCCCGCGGTGCCACCCCATTTCCGGGCCTGCGCGGCGGTCTTGCGCCCCTCGGCTCCGGTGAAGGGCCCGCCGACGGCGATCCCGTACCGCGTGAACGACGCGTGATCACCGCGCCCACCCATGTCGATGTTCTCCGTGGGAACCCCGATCTTCGCGAAGTGTTCCTGGAGAACCCGTTGCAGGGCAACGGACCCGGCCGGGTACCGGGCGCCGTCGAGGACGAAGTACGCGGGGTTGGGAGAGCCGATCATGTCGACGTTGAGGTAGGACTTGATCTTGGCGCGCTCGGCGCTCGGCAGGTTCCTGGTGTAGTAGTCGGAGCCGATCAGCCACAGTTCCTCGGCTCCCCACCAGGCGAACCGCAGGTGGCGGCGCGGGGTCAGGTTCTGCTTCGCCACGGTCAGCGCGATCTCCAGGACCGCGGCCGAGCCCGAACCGTTGTCGTTGGCTCCGGGGGCGGTGGTGACGCTGTCGAGATGCCCGCCGACCAGCAGGACGTTGTCGGCGTCGCCGCCCGGCCAGTCGGCGATGACATTCCAGCCGGTGGCGCCGTTGTAGGTGAACGGCTGCACGACAGGCCGGTAACCGGCGGCCTCCAGTCGGGATTTCACGTAGTCGACGGAAGCGCGGTAACCCGGTCTCCCGTGTGCGCGGTTCCCGCCGTTCGTGTCGGCGATGCGCTGGAACTGGGCGAGATGGGCCTGCACGGCGGCCACCGGGATGTCCGGGGGCTCGGCCGCCGCGACGGCCGGGGCGGGGGAGGCGAGCAGGATGGCGGTGCACAGCGCGGTCAGTACGGTCAGTGCGGTCGATGTCCTCATGGCTGTCCATTGAGCCGCCGGTGCGGCGGGCGCGACAGGGCTTGGCACAATCCCGTCGCCCGGTACTTTACGCATCGGTCGGCGCAACCGGCCGTGCCCCGTGCGGCGCAGGTGGTGCGCCTGTTCGTCGCAACCTCCCGGGATCGGGTTTAGTCCGCGCTCGAACGGGCACTTCCTGGTCATGTCCACTTGGCGAGGTACCAGCAACCGGGCCACGGCGGCCAGGGTGATCACCGGAGTGGGCGCGCTGTTCGCCCTCATCGAGGTCATCTACATTCTGATGGTCCTCCTCGGCGCCAACCCGGACAATGCGTTTTATCGATTCATCAATTCGATCGCGGAACCTCTGGCGCTCTTCTTCCCGGGGCTGTTCCAGTTGGCGAACCAGGAAGTGGGAGTGCTCATCAACTACGGTCTGGCGGCGGTGTTCTGGCTCCTGCTCACCGGAGTGATCGCGCGGATCATCACGCGTTAGACCATTCGCGCGAAGCGCATAACCGCCTGCGATGGATCGTTGTCCGCGGCCGGTTATGGTGTTTCTAAAACCTGTATATCGCCATTTGGCATGCCCGTTGAACCACGGTCCGATTCGAGGTTACGGTCTCCCCGGTTCCCGCTCCCACCACCACACCGGAGGACCGCACCCGTGTCAAGTGACGACATCGAAACGCCCGACGGCCAACCTCGGGCCACGAACTCCGGAAACCAGCCGATGAGCCGGAAGGAAATGCTCAAGAAGTCCCTGGTGGCCATGCCGCTGCTCGGCCTGGCCGCCGCGGGCACCGCGCAGGGCGCGGAGCATTTCACCGACCGCCCGGACCAGCTTCCGCGGAATCTGCCGCCGACTCCGGAATGCAACGACGGTGACCCGGCGACCCCGCCGCAGACCGAAGGCCCCTATTTCAAACCCAATTCGCCGCAGCGCACCAATCTGGTCGAGCCCGGTATGCCGGGCGTCCGCCTGACGGTGAGCGGTTTCGTATTCACCCGCGCCTGCCGGCCGGTGCCGCAGGTGCTGCTGGACTTCTGGCAGTGCGACAACGGCGGCCAGTACGACAACGTCGGTTACCGGTTGCGCGGTCACCAGTTCACCGATGCGCAGGGAAAGTTCCTCCTGGCCACCATCTGGCCGGGTTTGTACCCGGGCCGCACCCGGCACATTCACGTGAAGGTGCAGGCGCCGAACCGGCCCATTCTCACCACGCAGTTGTATTTCCCCGGGGAACCGCGCAACAACACGGACCCGATCTTCGACCCGCGGCTGCTGATGAACATCCGCACGGTCGGCGACGCCCGCGAGGGCACCTTCGACTTCGTGCTCAACTTCCGCTGACCGCGGTGGTCCACGGCCCGCCTCCCGTTCCGGCCTGTAACGGGAGGCCCGCCGCGGACCGATACCGACGGCATGTCCCCACTTTCCCGGCTTCGCCGCGCGGTCGGCCAACTCCTGTTCGAGCGGCGCTACGGCGTGCGGACCGCCGAGCTCATCGAACTGGGCGAGCTGGGGATCGACGGGGAGAACCGCGGCTACTACGTGCCCGCGAGCTGGCGCACGCTCCGGCGGACGTTGCCCCGGCGTTCGGTGGGCGAACGGGACGTGTTCATCGACTTCGGTTCGGGGATGGGCCGCATGGTCCTGGAAGCCGCGCGGTACCCGTTCCGGAAGGTCATCGGCGTGGAGCTTTCCGACCGGCTGCACGAGATCGCGCGGCAGAACGTCGCCCGGACCCGCCAGCGCCTGCGCTGCCGGGACATCGACCTCGTGCGCGGGGACGTGCTCGAATACCCGGTACCGGACGACGTCACCGTGGTGTTCTTCAACAACCCCTTCCAGGGCGCGGTGTTCACCACGGTGATCGAGCGCCTGCTCGAGTCCGTGGACCGCAATCCCCGGCCCCTGAAGATCATCTACTACAACCCGGTGGAGGAGGCCGCCATCCTCGGCACCGGGCGGTTCGACCGGGTGCGGACGATCGCGCACGCGCGGCAGGCCCGGGCGGGCAGCCCGTTCGGCTGGACACGGGTCTATACCACCAAACTCGGCTGACCGGGTGGTTTCGCGGAGCAACCGCGGGATTACTCCGCGGTGGCGGGTGTGCGGGGCTACCGTGAGGAGATGGCGGCTGGACGGTTCTGCTGGGTGGTCCGGTCGGAATGTGCGGCCTGAACTGGTTTCGCCGCCCTGGGGCGTGGGTCCTGGCCTGGGAGTTGTGGGGGCTGCCGGGACGGGCCATCGCGTGGATGGTGGCGGTCGAGGTCGTTTCCCTCGGGGCGATCGCGGCCACGGCCGTCACGCGGCCGGTCGGGACCGATGACTGGCGGACGTTCGGCCTGCTGGCGCTGTGCGCGGTCGTGCACATCGAGCTGACCCGGCGGATCGAACACCGGCGCGAACACCACGCCGAGATCGGCCCGTTCCTCGACCTCAGGAGCGTCTGGAACTTCGCCGCGCTGCTGGTCCTGCCCCCGGTGCTGGCCGGCGCGATGGTCGTGTTCACCTACGGGTACTGGCTGCGGGTGGGGCGTCGCCGGGGCCCGGGGGCGCCGCACCGCCTGCTCTACTCCTGCTGCACGGTGCTGCTCGCCAACCAGGTCGCGATCGTCGTCCTGCTCGCGGGTTCCGCCGTCTACCCGGGGGTGCCGGTGAACGTGCTCGGCCTGGCCGTCGTCGCGGCCGCCGGGGCCCTGCGCTGGCTGGCCGGTTACTTCCTGATCGTCGTCGCGACCATGCTGGTCGCCCCGGCCACGCGGCTGCGGGACGTGCTCGGCAGCCACGGCGAACAGGTGCTCGAGGTGGGGGCCATGGGGCTGGGGCTGCTCGCCGCGGGGGTGGTCCACCAGCCGGTGCTGCTGGTGGGCGTGGTGCTGGCGCTGTTCGCCCTGCACCGGTCGGTGTTGCTGGGGCAGTTCGAGAAGGCGGCCCAGACCGACGGCAAGACGAGCCTGTACAACGCCGGCTGGTGGACGCGGCTGGCCGAGAACTCCCTGGAACGCACCCAGCGCCGGCGCGGCGGTTTCGGCCTGCTCATGCTGGACGTGGACTTCTTCAAACGGGTGAACGACACCCACGGGCACCCCGCGGGCGACCAGTTGCTCAGGGCGATCGCCGACGCGCTGCGCGGCGGTGTTCGCGAGGTCGACATCGTGGGCCGGTTCGGCGGCGAGGAGTTCGTCGTCGCCCTGCCCGAGGTCACGATCGAGGAGCTGGCCGCGGTGAGCGAGCGGCTCCGGACCCGGGTGAAGGGCCTGACCGTCCCGGTCACCAGCGCCCTGCCCGAGGTGACCGAGCTGACCGGCGTCACCGTGTCCATCGGCGCCGCCCTGCACCCGGTCACCGGCGCGACCGTCGAGGAGCTCCTGCTGGCCGCGGATGCCGCCCTGCTGACCGCGAAGAACAAGGGGCGGGACCGGGTGGAACTGGCCCCCGGTCTGTACTCGGGTGGCCTGCCCGCCCAGCGCAGCGCGCCCAACTGAGCCGGGGCGCCGTCAGGTCGCGTGCGTCGCGGTGCAGGTGACCGGATTGTCCCCGTCCGCGGTCCCGCTGACCATGGCGGTGCCGTCGACCTCGATGGCGCAGGTACGCGGATTCGGACCCGGCATCACGCTGACGCTCAGGCCGAGGTTGCTGGTGTCGGTCGTGGTGAACGAGGCCGAATCGGCTCCGCCGGCCGGCATGTCGATCAGTCCGGTGTCCCCGAAGACCGCGCCGGACACCCGGAACACCGATCCTTCCGGCCCGGTCACCTTCACCGTCACCTGGTGCTGCGCGGGTGGCGCGCTGGGCGGCGGAGGCGCGGGAGGAACGGGCGGTGCTTCGGGCACGCCCGGGGCGCAGGCCGCGAGCATTCCCGCCGCCAGGAGGACAGCCGCTGTGGTTTTCCGCATCGCTCCGTTTCCGCAGGCACGGCCAGTACCCGATCGAGTATGACCAGTCGTCGCCGCGACGTGAACCCCCGCCACTTGTTCGGTGGAACCGGTTCAGGTGATATCGGCTGGTCGGGCCGCCGGGTGGCCGGGTGATCCCGCGGCGGGTCCCGGGCGTGCCGCACGCCATTTCGAACGTCAGTTCGCTTTCTGTGGTCCGGTGAATTGGCATGGATGGTCACGAATTGACGCGTTGAATGTGGAGTTCGTCGAACGATGACGCTTCGACAATAATTCACTCAACCGCTTCCTGGAATGTCCGGTGATAACCGGCGGGTGTTCGGGAAGCGGGATTGCCTGTTCCGGCAGCGTTGTTCGCTGTTGACGGTTCGTCGATCTTGTTACGTTCGAGCCCGCGCGAACGGCAGCAGGAACCGAAAGAAAGGCGAAGCGATGCGGCTTTACGAACCTCCGATGCTGATCGAGCTCGGCTCGTTCCACGCGGTCACCGGATACCTGACCGGGCGTGGCGACGATCGCCTGGTGCCGGGAAAGTACTGAGTTTCGTATTCACGGTCCCCGCTCATGCCTGAAGCAAGCGGCGCTGAGTCGTATTTCGCGGTTCTCCCGGACTGCGTGGCGGGCTACGCGCTGGCCCCGCGCGTCCGGGCCCCCGGATCCCGGACGCTGCACTACGAGTCGGGACGGCCGTGGCTGATCGGCAGGTGGCGCCCGGACGAGATCACGTTCGCCGAAGCGGGTGCGACCCGGCTCGCCGTGCTCGGCTGCTGTCCGATCACGACCGCCGAGCTCGCCCGGGAAGCCGCGCGCCTGCGTGATCTCGCCCAGCTCGACGCGCTCGCCCGCCGCCTGCCGGGAAGTTTCCACCTCGTCGCCGCGGTGGGTGGCCGATGCCGGGTGCAGGGCACCGCGTCCGGGCTGCGCCTGGTGTTCCACGCGCGCGTCAACCAGACCGCGGTCGCCGCGGACCGGGCCGACATCCTCGCCGCGCTCCTGGGCGCGCAGGTGGACGAGCGGAGCCTGGCGGTGCGGCTCCTGTTCCCCGTGCCGCATCCGCTGCCGGAAAGGCCGCTGTGGCGCGGGGTGCGCGGCGTTCCGGCGGGCAGCGCGCTGGTGCTCGAACGGGACGGTTACACCACCAAGGTCCTGCGGTGGTGGGAAGAGCCGCGGCCGGTGCGGCGCCTGGACGAGGCCGCGCCGCTGGTGCGGAAGGCGTTGTCCGAAGCGGTGGCCGCCCGCACCCGTGCGGGCGGCGTGGTGAGCTGCGATCTTTCCGGCGGCCTGGATTCGACCTCGGTGTGCTTCCTGGCGGCGCGGAGCAAGGCGAAGATCGTCGCCAGCACCTGGCCGGGGCTCGACCCGGCGGACGACGACCTGCTCTGGGCGAAACGCGCGGCCGCCTACCTGCCAGAGGTCGAGCACGTCGTCTGGCCGGCCGAGCGGACGCCGCTGGTGTACGGGAACCTGCTGGAGATCGACGACCGGCTCGACGAGCCGACCGTCGGGATGCTGGGCCGGGCGCGCCTGCTCGGCGATCTGCAACCGCTGGCGGCCAAGGGAAGCCGGGTCCGGCTGACCGGTATCGGCGGCGACCACGTCGCGTGGTGCTCGGAGGCGCACTACCATTCGCTGCTGCGCAGCCGGCCCTGGCGCGCGGTGCCGGAGATCCGCGGCTTCCGGTCCCTCTTCCACTGGCCGCTGGCCGGCATGCTCCGCGCGCTCGTCGATTCCCGTTCCTATCAAGCCTGGCTCGCCGGTGCGGCCCGCGATCTCCGGCACCGGCCGGCCGGACCGGTCACCGCGGCGCTCGGCTGGGGCGCCCCGCCGCGGTTGTTCGACTGGGTCACCGAGGACGGGGAACAGGCGGTGCGGACGGCCCTCTACGACGCGGCGTGCATGGCCGAACCGCTGGGACCGACCAGGGGTGAACACGCCGACCTCGAGCAGATCCTGTCCTGCACGCGGATCATCCGGCAGTGGGAGCAGATGAGCGCGCGGGCGGGCCTGCCCATCCAGTCGCCCTACTTCGACGACCGGGTGATCGAAGCCTGCCTGTCCGTCCGGCCGCAGGACCGGGTGACCCCGTGGCGGTACAAACCCGTGCTGGTCGCCGCGATGCGCGGGATCGTGCCCGGCGAATGCCTGGCGCGGACCAGCAAGGCGCGGGCGTCCCTGGACGCGGCGGCCGGGTTGCGACGGCATCGCGGGGAGCTGTTCGCCCTGTGGGAGGAGTCCAAACTGGCCGAACTCGGCCTGGTGGACCGCGACCGGCTGCGGGAACTGGCCCTTCGCCCGGACACACCGGAACTTTCCACCGCGATCCTCTACTCGACGATCGGTTGCGAGGTGTGGCTTCGCACGCTCGAAGCGCACCAGTCGCCGGTCATCAACTTCTCGTGACAGGAGCATTTCATGACTCTCCGGTTCCGCGCTGACGTGTCCATTGCGGACACCGAGTACGGCACCGTTCTGCTGGACGAGCGCAGCGGCCGGTACTGGCAGCTCAACCCGACCGGTGTGCTGGTGGTCCGGGCCCTGATGGACGGGAAGAGCGCGGACGAAGCGGTCGTCGCGCTCACCGAGGAGTACCAGGTCGGGCAGACCCGGGCCAGGCAGGACGTGACCGCGCTGCTGCACCGCCTGTGCTCGGCCGGACTGGTCAGCCGGTGACCACCCCGGGCGCGCTGAGCCGTCCCGGCTCGGCGCCCTTCGGGCTCCGCGTTCTCGCGCGGATCGCGGTGGCGCTGGCGCGCCTGCTCGCCCTGTTGCCGCCCCGCCGGCTGCGCGCGGTGCTCGGACTGCTGCGCCGGGGCGCCCGCGCGGCGTCCTACGACCACGTCCGGACCCGGCGCGACGCCGTGCTCGCGGTCAGCCTCACCTGCCTCGGCCTGCGGGGGTGCCTGCCGCGGTCGCTCGCGGTGACCCTGCTGTGCCGGATGACCGGGACCTGGCCGACCTGGTGCGCAGGCGTGCGCGCCAAACCGCCGTTCGGCGCGCACGCCTGGGTCGAAGCCGAGGGGCGAATGGTCGGCGAGGGAGTGCCCGCGGGTTATTTCCGGCAGTTGATCGTGGTGACCCCGCGGCGTCCCCGGCGCCGCTGAGCGACTCGCCCGCCGCGAAGATCTATTCGAAGGCAGTTCACATTGTCGCAATCTTCGGGCGCACTACCGTGTGATTTCCCCGGAGAACGCGAGGGTAGTTCAGTAGCAGAACTGCCCTTTAGTGGAGCCGATGTCCCCTGGATGGACCTAGGTCAGGTCTTGGCGGGCTGCTAAAAACAATGCCTGCACAACTCGGAACCAGATTGATACGAGGCGAATTCGACTTGCCGAACCATCCTGTACTGAATGCCCCTTCTTCGGTATGCACCGAATTCGTCGAACTGTTACCCGATTATTCGGCGATCCTGCGTAGACTGCACCGCCTCGCCTGCACGACCGCCTCGGTGTACGGGGCCCTCTCCGGCCGGCAGTCCGGTCACGACCTCACCTTGCTGGAACTCCTGTCGGTCGCGGGCAAACAACGCCGGCTCCTGGTCGACACCCAACTCGCCCGCAGCGAAGTCATCATGAACCGCGCCAACGCGCGGCGGATCGATGTGCGGGTCTACGGGCGGTCCCTGCGCCGCATGTTCGTCTTCGACGGCCGGTGCGCCGTCGTGCCGGTCGATCAGGTCGACTGGGCCGCGGGAGCCCTCCTGCTCCGCGCCCCGCTGGCCGGTCCGTGCGGGGAACTCTTCGACTTCCAGTGGGCCGCCTCCCGGCCGCTCACCATCGACTCCGATTGCTGCCCCGGGCTGTCCGGGCGCCAGCTCGAGGTCATCTACCTGCTGCTCCAGGGCGCCACCGACCACCAGGTGGCGCACCAGATCGGCGTGAGCAGCCGGACCGTGCGCAGCGTCGTCTCCCAGCTGCAACGCCGGTTCGGCACCACCTCACGCATGGCGCTGGGCTTCCAGCTCGCCTGCAACGAGGTGATCGCGCCGGAATTCGTCGAGCACCGCGGTTAGCGCCGGTCTTCGATCCCGGTCGCAGGGGCGGGTCGTGAGTGTCCGGACCGGTGCCAACCGGCCTGTCCACCCACGACCCCAGGCACTCAGGCGGGCTTCGGTTCGCCGACGGACAGGGCCTCGAGCAGGTCGCCGACCCGGGGTTCGGGCAGCTTGCGGGCCACGTCCGCCTGGGCGACCATGCCGACCAGGTCGTGTCCGTCGATCACCGGCAGCCGCCGCACCTGGTGCCGGGACATCGTGCGCAGGATCTCCTCGGCGTCGTCGTCGGCGCCGATCGTCACCGCTTCCCCCTGGGCCAGCTCACCGGCCTGGATGGCGCGCGGGTCCTTGCCCTGCGCCAGGACCTTCACCACGATGTCGCGGTCGGTGAGCATGCCCTTGAGCCGGTTGTCCTCCCCGCAGATCGGCAGCGCGCCCACGCCGAGTTCGGCCATGGTCTTGGCCGCCTCCAGCACGGTTTCGCTGGTCTGCACGCATTGCGCGTCCGGGGTCATGATCTCTCGGGCGGTAGTCATCCTTTCCTCCTCGATCGGGGTTCGCCCTGTGGCCTACCCCGATCGAGGCGGCTCCAATCCTGGAGATCAGCCGGTCAGGTCTCCGTCGCGTTCGTTGACCGCCGCGTAGTGCGCCAGCTTGTCGGTGTCCACCACGACCCCGAGGCCCGGTCCGGCGGGCACGCGCAGCGAACCGTTCGCCAGCGGCAGCGGATCGACGATGTCGTCGGCGTGCAGGTAGTACATGCTGTCGATCGCGCGGGAGAGCACCGGGGTGCTGGCGGCCACCGCGAGGTGCGCCGCGGTCGCGATGCCGAGTTCGCCGCCGCTGTGCAGGTTCATCCCCAGCCCGAACGTCTCGCAGTGCGCGGCGAGCGCCTTGGTCGCGGAAATCCCGCCCCATTTGTAGACGTCCCCGTGGATCACGTCGACCGCGCGCAGCCGCACCGCCGGGGCGAACTCCTCGAAGCGGACCACGCACATGTTGGTGCACAAGGGAATGCGCACCTTCGCCCGGACCTGGCTCATCCCCTCGATACCCGTGCACGGGTCCTCCAGGTACTCCAGGCCGAGCTCCTCCAGCGCCAGGCCCGCGCGGATCGAGTCCGGCACCGACCACGCGGCGTTCGGGTCGACCCGCAGGTCGGTCTCCGGCAGGGCCCGCCGCAGTTCCCGCAGTATCGCAACGTCTCCGCGCACATCGGTGGTGCCCTTGAGCTTCACCGCGCGGAAACCGCCTCCGGCCACCACCCGCGCGGCGTGCTCGGCCAGCGCCCGCGCGAGGTCCGCTCCTTCGGCGCCGGGCGCGTCCGCCCGGGTGATCAACGCGGTGATCGGCACCTCCTCGCGCACCGCGCCGCCGAGCAGATCGGTCAGCGACTGGCCGGCCTCCTTGCCGATCGCGTCCCAGCACGCCACGTCGATCGCCGCGAGGGCCGCGTAGCCGAGGTAGCCGTGGAAGAACGGCACCATGTGGTTGCGCCGGTGGAACGCCTCCAGCGCGAACGGGCTGGCGCCGACGAGTTCCGCGCCGAGCCGCCGGACGAGGGCCGCGACCGGGCGCCCCCACATCGTTTCGCCCCAGCCTTCGACGCCGGTGTCCGTGCGGATCCGCAGCACGGTCCGGGTTTCCCCGGTTTTCGTCTCGAACGAACTGGTGAACGGGTTGGTCAGCGGCAGGTTCACGACCCACACGTCGACGTCGGTGATCTTCATGGCTTCCCCTGTCCGTGGCTGTCCTTGGTGGCGTCGTCGAAGGCGAGGATCGCCTCGGCGAGTGCCGCCGCTCGCCGCTCGAGCAGCCGCGCGCCCGCCTCGGCGTCCGCCCGCGTGGCGTCGTCGGTCGCGCCGCCGACGCGGGCCCATTCGCCGTGCCGCTCCACGGTGAGCCCCGGGAACGGCGGCCGGTCGAACAGCGGTGGCGGGTCCGCCGCGGCCCGGGGCGCGGGTTCGCGCACCAGCACCGGTTCGGCGGCCAGCAGGAGCGCGGTCTCGAACCGGCCCGCGTGCCCGGGCGCCTCGGGATCGTCGCCGAGCGACCAGTAGGAGCAGGCGCCCACCGCCACGTCCGCCCGCAGCGCGAACCGCTTCACCGCCAGGCGCATGATCTCGTCGTTGCCGCCGTGCCCGTTCACCAGCAGCATTCGGCGGAAACCGCTGTGGTTGAGCGATTCCAGCACGTCCTCCAGCACCGCGAGCAGGGTCGGGGCGGACAGCGACACCGCGGCCGCGAACAGGTGGTGCGGGCTGTGCCCGAACGGCAGCGCCGGAAGCCGCACGAGCAGCGGTCCCGCGTCGTCCAGCCGTTCCAGCGCCGCGTCGGTCACCGCCTCGGCGAGCAGCGTGTCGGTGCCCATCGGCAGGTGGTCGGCGTGCTGTTCCTGCGAGCCGATCGGCAGCAGGGCGATGCCGTCACGTGCCGCCGCCCGCACCTCTTCCCTGGTCATCCCGGTCAGTTCGACCACGAGAGTTTCCGTCCTTCCCCTTCGGCGTGGCATGGTGAGCGCATGAGTCCTCGTCCGGCGTTGCGGCTGGTCCCGGAGCCGCCCGCCCAGCCGCGGCCGCACACGCTCGGCGCGGTCGAGCTGCTGCCCGGCCGGATCCGGGCGGCGCTGCTGGACCTCGGGGGCGCCGTGCTGCGGCGGGCGGAGGCCGCCTACTCGCCCCGGATCCGCGCGGAGGCCGACGCGGCACTGGCCCGCGCGGTGACCGAATGCTTCGGCGAGGCGCGGCCGGTCGGCATCGGGGTCGCCGCGGCCGGGCTGGTCGACGCCGAAGCCGGGGTGATCATCGAGGTCCACGACGCCCCGGCGCTGCACGGCTACCCGGTGGCCGCCGTGCTGCGCGAGCTGTGCGGCCTCCCGGTGCACGTCGAACACCGCGCCCGCCTGCAGGTGCTGGGCGACCGCTGGTTCGGGCCCGGCCGGGGCCGCAGCACGTTCGCTTCGGTGTCCACCGGCGAGGTGCTCGGTGTCGGGATCCTCTACGACGGGCAGGTGCTCGCCCCGCCGGGTGGCCGCAGCGGCGCGCATATGACCGTCGCCGCGAGCGGGCTGCGCTGCACCTGCGGCGCCCGCGGCTGCTGGAAGACGATCGCCACCACGCGCTGGCTGCGCGACCGCGCGGGTGGCCCCGCGACCGTGCGCGGACTCACCGAACGCGCCGCGGCCGGGGACGCCACGGCGGCGTCCATTGTGGACGAATACGCGGAGAACCTCGCGCTGGGCTTGGTGAACGTGCAGCAGCTCTTCGCGCCGGGACTGTTCGTCCTGCACGGGGAGGCGCGCGACGGGGGTGAGCGGTTCCGCGAGCGCATCGAACGGCGGCTGCGCCGGGATTCGGAATGGGCCACCGCCGCCGAACCGCCGCGGGTCGTGGTCGCCGGGGGAGCGGTGGACGACATCGCCCTGCTCGGCGGCGCGGGCCTCGTGCTGTCCCGGGAATAGCCGCGTCACGCGGTTTCCCGCCTGCGGGCCCGCCGCGGATCGAGGTTCGGCACCGCGTCCAGCAACGACCGGGTGTAGGCGTGCGCGGGCGCGTCGAACACCCGCGCCGTGTCGCCGATTTCGACCAGCTTCCCCTGGCGCATCACCGCGACCCGGTCGGCGACCTGCCGCACCACGGCGAGGTTGTGCGAGACGAACACATATGTCAGCCCGAACCGGTCCTGCAGATCCGCCAGCAACTCGAGGATCTGCGCCTGCACCGAAACGTCCAGCGCGCTGGTCGGCTCGTCCAGCACCACCAGCCGCGGCCGCAACGCCAGGGCACGCGCGATCGAGATGCGCTGCCGTTGCCCGCCGGAGAACTCGTGCGGGTAGCGGTCCTGGTTCTCCGGCGGCAGGCCGACCGCGTCCAGCAGTTCGCCCACGCGTTGTTTCAGCGCCACCCGCCGACGACGTCCCCGCGTTCCGGGTTCGTGGGTGACCAGCGGTTCGGCGACGATATCGGTCACCCGCATCCTCGGGTTCATACTCGAATACGGGTCCTGCAGCACGACCTGCACCTGGCGGCGGATCCGGCGCAGCCGCGCAGGCGAGAGGGCGGCCAGGTCCACGCCGTCGAAGTGCACGCTCCCGGAACTCGGTTCGAGCAGCCGCAGCAGCAAGCGGGTCAGCGTGGTCTTACCGGACCCGGATTCCCCCACCAGGGCGAGGGTTTCCCCTTCGGACACCCGCAGGCTGACCCCGTCCACGGCGACGATTCCGTGGCGTCCGCCGAATTCCTTGCGCAGATCGCGCAGTTCCAGCAACGTCATATCCGCTCCAAGGTCGGCGTCGCGTCGAGCAGTTGCCGGGTGTAGGCCTGCGCCGGATTCGCGAAGACGTCCAGGACGTCCCCGCTTTCCACCATCCGGCCGTGCCGCAGCACCAGCACCCGGTCGGCGACCTCGGCCACCACACCGAGATCGTGGGTGATCAGCACGATGGCCATCCCGTGCCGCCGCTGGAGTTCGACCAGCAGCTCGAGGATCTGCGCCTGCACGGTGACGTCGAGTGCCGTGGTCGGTTCGTCGGCGATGAGGACGCGGGGCCGCCCGATGAGCGCCATCGCGATCATCACGCGCTGGCGCAGGCCACCGGAAAGCTGGTGCGGGTACTGCCCGGCCCGCCGCTCCGGATCGGGGATACCCGCCTCCCGCAGGGCGGGCAGCACCGCCCGCCGGGCCTCGCTCCGGGACGCGCCCTGGTGCCGCCGCAGGACTTCGGCGAGCTGCGCGCCGACCTTCTTGAGCGGGTTCAGGCTGGTCATCGGATCCTGGAAGATCATCGCGACCTCGTTGCCGCGGACGTGGCGCAGGTCCTTTTCCGGCAGGGACAGCAGATCCCGGTCGTCGAGCAGGATCTCACCGCTCGGGTAGACGCACGGCGGGACCGGGTTCAGCCGGAGCACGGACAGCGCGGCCGTGGTCTTACCGGACCCGGATTCGCCCACCACGGCCAGGGTTTCCCCGGCGGACACGTGCAGGCTCACGCCGTCCACCGCGCGGACCGTTTCCGCGCCGAGCCGGAATTCGGCCGCGAGTTCGTTGATCTGCAACAGGGTCATCGCCGGTACGCCTTCGGGTCCGCGACATCCCGCAGGACGTCTCCGGTCACATTGACGGCGAGCGCGGTGAGCATCAGCGCGACGCCGGGGAACACCGCGATCCACCACGAGGTGCCGAGGTAGAGCTGGCCGTCGGCGAGCATCGCGCCCCAGGTGACGGTCGATTTCGGCACGCCGAGGCCGAGGTAGCTCAGCGACGCCTCGGCCACGATCGCCGAAGCGACGTGCAGGGTGCCGATGGTGGCCAGCGGCGCCAGCACGTTCGGCAGCAGGTGCCGCCGCATGATGGTCACCTCCCGCACGCCGATCGCCCGGGCCTCGGTGACGAATTCCCGGGTACGCAGGGAAAGCACCTCGGCGCGGACCACCCGCGCGTAGGAAACCCAGCCGGTGAAGCCGAGCACCAGGATCACGTACCACAGCCCGGAACCGAGGAAGCCGACGATCGCCAGGGCCAGCAGGATGGACGGGAAGGCGAGCTGGATATCGGCCAGCCGCATCAGCGTCCGGTCGAACCACCCGCCCAGATAACCCGCGACCAGGCCGATCGTCGCCCCGATCACCCCGGCCAGCAGCGCCGCGCTGGCGCCGACGAGCAGGGAGATCCGCGAGCCGTAGATCAACCGGGACAGCAGGTCCCGGCCGAGCTGATCGGTGCCGAGCAGATGCGCGGAGTCGCCGTTCGACGTCCACGCGGGCGGGCGGAGCCGGGACAGCAGGTCCTGGGCGTTCGGATCGTACGGCGCGAGCAGCGGGGCCAGCGCCGCCGCGAGCACCATCACCGCGAGCACGGCGAGCGCGACCAGGGCGAGCCGGTTGCGCACGACCGCGCGGGTCGCCGTCAATGTGGTCATCGGGTCACCCGCACCCTCGGATCGAGCAGCGCGTACGACACGTCGACGAGCAGGTTCACCACGACGAAGGTCGCCGCGAAGAACAGCACGGTCGCCTGCACCAGCGGGAAGTCGCGGTTGGCGATGGCCTCCACGGTGAGCCGCCCGACCCCGGGCCAGGAGAACACCTGCTCGGTGAGGATCGCGCCGCCGAGCAGGCTGCCCACCTCGAGGCCGATGACCGTGATCACCGGGAGCGACGCGTTGCGCAGCCCGTGCGCGAACACCACGCCGCCGGTGCCCAGTCCCTTCGCCCGCGCGGTCCGGATGTAGTCGGAGCCGAGCACGTCGATCAGCGAGGACCGCAGCAGCCGGGCGATGACGGCGACCGAGTAGACGGCCAGGGTGATCGCCGGGAGCACCAGATGCGCGAAGTCGCCGTATCCCGAGGCGGGCAGGATCTTCAACTGCACCGCGAACACCAGGATCAGCAGGATGCCCACCCAGAACGGCGGTGTCGACTGTCCGATGAGGACACCGGTCATCACGCCGGTGTCCCCGGCGCGGCCGCGGTGCAGCGCGGCCAGGATTCCCGCGGGGATCGCCAGCAGCAGGGCCACGGTCAGCGCGGCCGCGGCCAGTTCGAGCGTCGCCGGTAACCGTCCGAAGAGGACTTCGGCCACCGGCTGGTCGTAGAACAGGGACGTCCCGAAGTCCAGCTTGGGCAGACCGGCGAGGTAGTCGAGGTACTGCGCGATCAGCGGCCGGTCCAGGCCGAGGCTGCCGCGCAGGGTGGCCTCCTGCGCCGCGGTCGCGTCCGGCGGCAGCAGGAGTTTCACCGGATCGCCGGAGAGCCTCACCAGGAAGAACGCGACCGTGGCGACGCACAGCAGGACGACGAGCGCGGTGGCGACCTTGGTCAGCACGGTCCGCAGCACGCCGTTGCCGGGCGCCGGTGGCCGGGCGACCGGCACGGTGGCGGCGGTCATGGGGTCACCGTCGCCGAGGCCATCGCCAGCGAGCCGACCACACCGGGCCGCCAGCGCGGGCGCGCGTTGCGCGCGTAGATGTTGTCGAGCTGGTACAGGAACACGAACGGGGCCTCCTGCCGCAGCAGCTTCTGCAGGTCGCTGAACGCCCGCTGACGGTCCACATCGGACACCGACAGCTCCTCGGCGTCGATCAGGCGGTCGGCTTCGGGGGAGTTCCACCGGCTCTGCCGCCGGTCGTGGCGCACGTTGGACTGGACCAGGCTCTGCCCGTCCACCGTCCAGCCGGTGCTCGGGGTCAGGTAGATCGGTCCCAGCGCGCGGCGGTTGTCCGAGGTGAGGCGGGCGGAGAAGGTGCCGGGGTCGAGCACCTCGACGCGGGCGCGCACCCCCGCCCGCGCGAGCAGGCCGGAGATCGCCTCCGCGACCTGGGCGTCGGCGTTCGACGCGGTGAGCGTGGTGTCGAACCCGTCCGGGTACCCGGCCTCGGCGAGCAGCCGTTTCGCCAGGCCGACATCGCGTTCGAACGGGCGCACACCCGGGTCGAAGCCGAAGGATTCGCGCGGGATCATGGTCGGCAGTTCGCGCGCCTTGCCGTCCAGCACCGCCTTGATCAGCAGGGGCACGTCGACCGCGTGGTTCAGCGCCTGCCGCACCCGGCGGTCGCGCAGCGGTCCGTCGGTGGTGTCCAGCGACAGGTAGTAGGTCTTGATCCCCGGATAGCTGTCGATGGTCACCCCGGTGTACCCGTTGAGCTGCAGCGCCGCGTCCGGGGTCAGCCCGGTGACCAGATCCACCTCGTCGCTCTGCAGCGCGGCGAGCGCGGACGCGGGATTGGGCATCGGGCGGAACACCAGTTCGTCCACGCCGGGCGGGCCGTTCCAGTGCGCGCGGTTGGCCCGCATCCGCAGCTCGTGGTCGCGTTGCCAGTGCTCGAACACGAACGGGCCGGTGCCGACCGGAGCACGCGCGAAACCCGCCGTCCCGACCTCGCCGAGGTACCGCGGCGGCACCACGACCCCGCCGAACAGCGAGACCTTCGCGGGCAGGATCGGATCGTGCTGGCTGGTGTGCAGGTCCACGGTCAGCTCGTCGGCGACGGTCGCCGCCTGGACGTAGCGCAACTCGACGATCGGTGACTTGGTCGCCGGATCGAGCAGGCGTTCGATGCTGAACTTCACCGCCGCCGCGTCGCACGGTTCGCCGTTGTGGAACCGGACGCCGGGACGCAGCCGGAACCGCCAGGTCAACGGGTCGATCGGGGTCCACGAGAGGGCCAGTCGCGGGGCCAGCCGGTTGTCCGCGTCGCGGGTGGTGAGCGTGTCGAACAGGTTGATCAGCACGTTCATCGAGGGCATGTCGCCCTGTTTCTGCGGGTCCAGGGTCTTCGGATCGGTCTGCTGCGACAGGCGCAGGACGTTTCCCGCGCGGCTGGCCGCGGCGCCACCGCAGGCGCCGAGCAGGGCCGTCGCCGGGATCGCGAGGCCGCCGAGGCGAAGGGCGTCCCGCCGGGAGATGCCGGTGCGCATGGGCTCGGCTCCCTTCCGTTCTATCGAACGACACGCCATTCCGTCAGATGGAATGCGTTTCGGATAAGCTAGGCCGCATGAACAGGGCTGTCAACGACAGGCCGGGCGAAGCACGGGGCTCGGTGGACAAGGCGCTGGACGTGCTGACCGCGCTGGTCCGCCCGGACGGCCCGCACCGGCTGGCCGAGATCGCCCGGCAGACCGGGCTGGCCAAACCGACCGTGCACCGGATGCTGCAGACCATGACCGAATCGGGATTCGCGGTGGGCGAGGGCGGCTCCTACCACGTCGGCCCGCGCCTGCTCGGGCTCGCGGCCGCGGCGCTGGCGGGCAGCCGGGAAACCCGGTTCACCGGCCCGGTGCTCGCGGAGCTGCAACGCCGGACCGGGCACACCGTGCACTACGCGGTGCGGCACGGGCGTTGCGCGGTGTATGTCGAGAAGGTCGAGCCGGACCAGGCGTACCGGATGACCTCGCGGGTGGGCGGGGAGGTGCCGCTGTACTGCACGGCTGTCGGCCGCGCGATGCTCGCCCGGCTGCCCGAGGCCGAGGTCGCGGCGGTGCTGGACACCGAACCGCTGCCCGCCCGCACCCCGCACACGCTGACCGATCCCGCGCGGATCCGCGCTGCTCTGTCCGAAGTGGACGAACGCGGGTACCTCGTGGAGGACGAGCAGAACGAACCGCACGTGCGCTGCGTCGCGGCGCCGGTCGTGGACGGGCTCGGCCAGGTGGCCGGGGCGATCAGCGTGTCCGGGCTGACCTTCACGCTGACCACGGAAAGCGTGCCCGTGCTGGGGCCACTGGTCGCCGACGCCGCGGCCCGGGTCTCGGCGGCGCTCGCGTCCGGTCCGGTGCGGTTGGTGGGCGGCGATGCGTGAACTCCTCGAGCGGGCGCGGCGGGAACGGGTGTTCTCCGCGGCGGCGTGGTCGGTCGGCACCCTGGACGGGCCGGTGAACCGGGGCTTCCTCGGCACCCGCAGCTGGGACGGGCCACCGGTGACCGAGGACGCGCTGTGGGACCTGGCCTCGGTGACCAAACCGATCGTCGGCCTGGCCGTGCTGGCGCTCGTCGAACGCGGCGAGCTGGGCCTGGACGATCCGGTCGCCGCGCGGCTGCCCGCCTACCGCGGCGGGGACAAGGCGGCGATCACCGTGCGGCAGCTGCTCACGCACACCTCGGGGCTGCCGGGGCGGACCCCGTTGTGGCGCGAGCACCGAACCCGGGACGCGTTGCTGGAAGCGTTGCGGACCCGGCCCCTTCCGGCGGCGCCGGGCAGCCGGGCCGAATACTCGTCCCAGGGTTTCATCCTGCTCGGCCTGATCGCGGAGGCCGCGACAGGCAGGTCCCTGGACGCGCTCGTCGCCGAGTTGGTGTGCGGACCGGCCGGGATGACCGAGACCCGGTTCGGCGCGGAGCGCGCCCGCGCGGTCGCCACCGAGCACTGCGCCTGGCGCGGGTGCGTGGTGGCCGGGCAGGTGCACGACGAGAACGCCGTGGTGCTCGGCGAAATCGCCGGTCACGCCGGGCTGTTCGGCACGCTCGCCGATCTGGAACGCCTGGGCCGCGTCCTGGTCGGGGGCGGGCCGCCGCTGCTGGAACCGGGAACGCTGAAGCAGATGGCCACCTGCCACACCGAGGGTTTGGGGCCGCGGCGGGGCCTCGCGTGGCAACTGGTCGATCCCGGCTCGCCGATGGCGACCGCACTCGGGCCGAATGCCTACGGGCACACGGGTTTCACCGGGACGAGCCTGTGGGTCGACCCGGACACCGGCCGGTATTTCGTGCTGCTGACCAATCGCGTGCATCCCACCCGCGAGGGCACCGGAATCGAACGGGTGCGCCGCGACTTCCACGCGCGAGCGGTTCTGGTGGAAAGCTGACCGGGAATTGTCGGTGCCCGCCGGTATGACTGAATGGTGGGCGAAAAGACCGAGCCGTTGATCGGCGTGGAGAACGTCGCGACGCCGAAATGGGCGTACGCGGACGAGCGCGTGGCCACCGCCGGATTGCGGCAGGCACTGCGCGGCCTGCCGCGGGTGATCGCGGCGGTGACCAGGCTGGCGTGGCAGACCGCGCCGCGGTTGACCCTGCTGGCCGGGGTCGTGCACGTCGCTTCGGGCTGCGTCACGGCGTTCGGCCTGCTGGCCACGGCGGACGTGTTCACCTCGCTGCTGCAGCAGGGGCCGACCCCGGCGAA
Source organism: Amycolatopsis anabasis (assembly GCF_009765355.1). Classification (GTDB taxonomy): domain Bacteria; phylum Actinomycetota; class Actinomycetes; order Mycobacteriales; family Pseudonocardiaceae; genus Amycolatopsis; species Amycolatopsis anabasis. The sequence continues at coordinate 228,360 of NZ_VTHK01000002.1, forward strand.
GGTACTGGAGTCGCTGCCCGCGATCGCGGTGGTCGTGCTCTCCTACTGCCTGCGCGCGTTGCTCGACACGGCGGTCGCCTCGGTGGAGGGAACGCTGCGGCCGCGGGTCGTCCGCGCGGCCGACGACGAGGTGACCGCGGCGGTGGTCCGGGCGCGGCTGCTCGCCTTCGAGGACGCGGATTTCCGGGAACTCGCCCGGCAGGGCGCGCGGCACGGGGTCCGGGCCATCGAGTCCAGCATCCGGCTGATCGCGGACCTGCTGTCCTCGGTGATCTCGGTGGCGGCGGCCGTGATCACGGCCGGATTGCTCAACCCGTGGCTGGCGCCGGTGCTGCTGCTCGCCGCCGTGGCGGACGGGTGGGCGTCCGGGAAGGTGGGCAAGCTGAACTACCAGCACTACCTGGATTCGGTCACGCGGCATGTGCGCAAGTCCGTGATCGAGGAAGCCGCCACCTACCGCACGTTCGCCCTGGAACGGCACGCGCTGACCTTGCAGGACCGGTTGCTCGCCGAGCACCGGCGGATCTCGGAAAGCCTGATGCGCGACGAGATCCGGCTGGCGCACCGCAGCAACCTGATCCGGCTGACCGGCCGGGCGGCGGCGGGCGCGGGCACGGCTGCCGCCTACGTCGTGCTCGGCCTGCTCCTGTACACCGGGGCGATGGAACTGGCCCTGGCCGGAACGGCGGCGCTGGCGATGCGCACGGCGTCCACCGCGCTGTCGAACGTGATGCGGGCGGTGAACGTGCTGTACGAGGACTCCTTCCACATCGACTTCTACGACAAACTGCGGGCCGAGGCCGCGCGCCTGCGGTACCCGCCTTCGGAGATCAAGGCGCCCGCCGATCCGGCGGAGATCCGGCTGGAGAACGTGACTTTCCGCTACCCGGGCAAGGAAACCCCGGCGCTGCGGAACGTTTCGGTGCGCATCCGCCGCGGCGAGGTGGTGGCGCTCGTCGGCGAGAACGGTTCCGGCAAGACCACGCTGGGGAAACTGCTCACCGGCCTGTACCCGCCGAGCGAGGGCAAGGTCTACTGGGACGACGTCGATCTCGCCACGGCCGACCACGATTCCGTGCACGGCAACATCGCCGTCATCGCCCAGGAACCGGCGCAATGGCCGATGACCGCGCGGCACAACGTCACCGTCGGCCGCCTCGACCGCGCCGATCCAAGCCGCCAAGCCTGGACCGCCGCGATCACCGGCTCCGGCGCCGACGAAGTGCTGAACTCCCTGCCGCTGGAAGAGCGCACCCTACTGTCGAAACATTTCAACGACGGCCAAGACCTCTCCGGCGGCCAATGGCAACGGATGGGCATCGCCCGCGGAATCTACCGGGATGCCGCGATCCTCGTCGCCGACGAACCCACCGCCGCCCTAGACGCCAAAGCCGAAGCCCGAGTCTTCGCCGGCCTCCAACACGCCACCACAACCACCCCAGTCACCACGACCACCCCAGTCACCACGAGCACCCCAGTCACCACGAGCACCCCAGTCACCACGACCACCCCAGTCACCACGACCACCACCACCGCCACCACAAACCCAGCCGCCACCCCAGCTACCGCAACCACTCCAGACACCGCCGCCTTCTCGGCCACCGCCGCCGCCACCCCAGCCACCACGAGCCCCGCCACCTCGGCCACCCCAGCTACCCCGGTTACCGCCGCCACCTCGGTTACCGCTGCCACCTCGGTTACCGCTGCCACCTCGGCTACGGCAGCTACCAAGACCCCCGCTGCCGCGGCTACGGCAGCTACCCCGGTTACCGCCGCCACCTCGGTTACCGCTGCCACCTCGGCTACCGCTGCCACCTCGGCTACGGCAGCTACCAAGACCCCCGCTGCCGCGGCTACGGCAGCCATCCCGGTCACCGCCGCTACCTCGGCTACCGCCGCGACCACGAGCCCCGCCGCCACCCCGGTTACCGTGGCCGCCCCAACAACGGCGCCCGCCCGGACCCCCGGCACCCCCGCGGCCGCCGGGAACTCCGCGGCCACCGGGAACTCCGGCAACCCAGCCACCATGAACCCCGCCGCCACTCCGACTACTGGAGTCATCCCGGTGTCGGTGCCCGACGCGAATCCCGGCAGTCCCGTGGCCACCGGGAACTCCGGCAACCCAGCCACCATGAACCTCGCCGCCACCCCGACTACCGCCGCCACCCCGACTACCGTGGCCGCCCCGGTGTCAGTACCTGCCGCGAATCCCGGCAGTCCCGTAGCCACCGCGAACCCCGAGAACCCAGCCACCCCAACTACCGTGGCCGCCCCGACATCAGCGCCCATCCCCGATGCCGCGCCCACTGCGAACCTCGGCCACCCTGCGGCCATCGCCAACTCCAGTAAGCCGTCACCCGCCGCAACTCCCGCGGTCACCGTGAACCCCGCGGACACGCCGATTACCGCGGTCGCCGCAAACCCCTTCGCCACGCCTGTCGCCGCACCTGCCGCGAACCCTGTACCCGCCGCGAACCCTGTACCCGCCGCGAACCCCGAACGCGCCGCGAACCCCGAACGCGCCGCGAACCCTGCAGCCGCCTCGGGCGTCGCGTACTCCGCGACCGCGGCGAACCCCGCTGCTGCCGCGCCCGCCGCGCCGCACACGAATTCCGCGGTGACCCGCCGCACCACGATCCTGGTCACCCACCGGCTGGCCAACATTCGCAACGCCGATCGGATTCTGGTGCTGGACAAGGGGAAGATCGTCGAACAGGGCACCCATGCCGAACTCATCGAGCTGCGAGGGAAGTACTACGAACTGTTCGAGATCCAAGCCGCGGCCTACCGCGACCCCGCCCGCGCCTAGTGTCGTGACTGCGCGGACCTTTTGCGGGGTCAACCGTTCCTGCTGGCGAGTGCGACCAGCCGACCGCGTTGCGGCTCGCCGTCAGGTGGCCGGTTTCTCCGCCACGCCGCACCACCAGAAGGGGCGTGCCCGGAGCTCGACGGCGTTCAGTTCGTGGTCCGGTCGCCAATCGGGCAGGTGGGTCAGGCCGGGCTCGACCATCGTCCAGTCGCCGAACCAGGGTTCGATTTCGCCGCGATCGCGCAGCCAGCCCGGGTTGCTGGTGTTCTTGTAGGCGTCGGCGAACCTGCGGACCGCCGCCTGATCCTCCTCGGACGCGTCGTCGCATGCGAGATGCGTCAGCGCCAGCCAACTGCCCGGGGCGAGTTTGCGCTGGTAGTGCCGGATCAGATCGACGGGCCGATCGTGATCGCCGACGAAGTGCATCACCGCGATCATCAGCAGGCACACGGGTTGGCCGAGGTCGAGGAGGCGCCGGGTCGTTTCGTGGCGGAGGATCCGTTCGGGATTGCGCAGATCTTCCTGCACGATCCCGGCCCAGTTCGTGGCGGCGTGCTCTTCCAGGATCAGTGTCGCGTGCGCCGCGGCGACCGGTTCGTAGTCGACGTAGACCACCGTCGCGCGTTCTCCCGCGGGCAAATGGTCGCGGACCACTTCGTGCACGTTGCCGACGGTCGGAACACCGGACCCGATGTCCAGGAACTGGCGGATCCCGGCGTCCAGCGCGGCCTTCACGACCCGCCCGAGGAATTGCCGATTCTGCCGGGCCACCTCCTTGATCAGCGGAAAGAGTTGCTCGACCTTCTTGCCGAATTCCCGGTCCACCGCCCAGTTCTGGGTGCCGCCCAGGTACCAGTCGTACATCCGGGCCGCGGACGGCTTCTCGGTGTCGACACCGGTCGGCGCGTCTGGGGCGGCGTCGTTCAAGTCGGTCATCTCGGATCCCCACTGTCCTGCGCGGTGTTCGGCGGAAGCTCAGCGTATCGCGTGCGTCACATTCGCCCGCGCCGCACGGTACGCGAATGCCCGGGCGGGATTCGCCGCGGGCACCGCGCCGCACGGTGCCGCCAATGCCGAATCACTTCGGGACCAGGCCCCGGTCAGACTGCCCCGGCGTCATTCGATATCGGTCGCGGCGGTACGCATCGAAACAATCGCCCCATTCGCCGGTCGCGCCGACCAGCCGTCCTGGGGAGAGGCGCGGTGACTCCTTCGTCGCGGAACTCCGCATGCTCGAGAACGCGGGAAGCGGCGGGCCCCGAGCCTGCCCGCTGATCAAGACGCGCCGGACACCTCATCCGCTCACGGCCCTGGGCTGGGGTAAGCGAGGCGGAAAGCGCCCTAATCGCCGGGTTTCCGCGCCACCCCGCACCAGGCGAACGGGCGTGCGGTGGACTCGGCGACGGTCAACTCGTAGTCCGGCCGCCAGTCCGGCAGGTGGGTGATCCCCGGCTCGACCAGGGACCAGTCGCCGAACCACGGGGCCAGTTCGTCGCGTTCCCGCACCCACAACGGGTTGCTGGTGTCCCGGTACGCGTCGGCGAACCGCCGCACCGCGGCCTGGTCCTCCTCATCGGCTTCTTCGCAGGCGATATGCGTCAGCGCCAGCCAACTGCCCGGCGCGACCCTGCGCCGGTACCGTTCCAGCAGTTCCTCCGGCCGGTCGTCGCCACCGACGAAATGCAGCACGGCGATCAGCAGCAGGCACACCGGCTGGTCCAGGTCGATCAGCCGCTTCGTTTCGGCATGGTCGAAGATCTTTTTGGGAGCGCGCAGGTCCTCCTGCACGATCGTGGCCCAGTCGGTCGCCTCGTCCTGTTCGAGGATCAGCGTCGCGTGCGCGACGGCCACCGGTTCGTAGTCGACGTACACCACCGTCGCCCGTTCCCCGGCGGGCAGGTGCTCCCGGACGATCTCGTGCACGTTGCCGACCGTGGGCACGCCGGACCCGAGATCCACGAACTGCCGGATGCCCGCGTCCAGCGCGGCGGTCACCGCGCGGCGCAGGAACCGCCGGTTCTGCTTGGCGACTTCCCGGACATGCGGCCAGAGCTGCACGACCTTCTTGCCGAATTCCCGGTCCACCGCCCAGTTCTGGGTGCCACCCAGATACCAGTCGTACATCCGGGCCGCGGACGGCTTCTCGGTGTCGACACCGCTGGGCATCGCCGGGGCGGAGTCGTTCGGGTCGGGCATGCGGATCCCCCATCACGGTGTACGCGGCAGGCAGGTTGCAGAGTAGCGCGCCGATCATGAAGTGTGGTCGCGGTACCGGTTTGGATGACCCAGGGAGTGATCAGTGGCGAACGACCAGGTATGCCCGCGGCCGCAGCTCGTCCGGCCAGGCTGGATCGATCTGTGCGGGGACTGGCAATTCGCGTTCGACGACGAAGACCGTGGCCTGGCCGCCCGGTGGGAACGCGACGCGAACGCATTCGATCGGACGATCACCGTGCCCTATCCGCCGGAGTCACCGCTTTCCGGCGTGCACGCTCCCGAACCTCATCCGGTGGTGTGGTACCGCCGCGAATTCATCGCCCGCGGCGAACTGTCCGGCCGGCGGGTTCTGCTGCATTTCGGCGCCGTCGACTATGCGGCGACCGTCTGGGTCAACGGGGTGCCGGTCGGTGGGCACGAGGGCGGGCAGGCGCCCTTCGCGCTGGACGTGACCGACGCCCTCGATCCGGAGGCCGCGACCCAGGTGCTCGTGGTCCGCGCCGAGGACCGCCCGGAGGACGGCTCCCAGCTCACCGGGAAACAGGACTGGCGCCCCGAACCGCATGACATCTGGTACCACCGCACGACCGGCATCTGGCAGCCGGTGTGGCTCGAGGCGGTCGCCGAGCAGCACCTGACCAAGCTGCACTGGACCCCGCACCTGGCCACCGCCTCGGTGACCTGCGAGGGTGAACTCTCCCGCGAACCGGGTGCCACCCTCGCCATCCGCGTCGCGTTGCGGCTCGGCGACGAACTACTCGCCGAGCAGACGGTCCGGGTGGACCGCCGCCGGTTCCGGTTCGACATCGCGATCCCGGCGGCCCGGCACGGCCAAGATCGCGCCCGGCTCCTGTGGTCCCCGGAACAACCCGTCCTGATCGACGCGAGCGTCGAGGTGCTCACCGAACAGGTGCCGGTGGACGCCGTGCACAGTTATTTCGGCTTCCGCGAAGTCGGCGTCGCCGATGGCCGGTTCCTGCTCAACCACGTCCCGTACTACCTGCGCATGGTCCTCGAACAAGGCTACTGGCCGGGATCGCATCTGGCCGCGCCGGACGCGGACGCGTTGCGCCGGGAAGTGGAGCTGATCAAGGAACTCGGCTTCAACGGCGTCCGCGTGCACCAGAAGACCGAGGACCCGCGTTTCCTGTTCTGGTGCGACCGGCTCGGCCTGCTCGTCTGGGGCGAGACGGCCAGCGCGTACGAGTTCGGCCCCGCCGCCGTGCACCGGCTCACCCGCGACTGGCAGGAGATCGTCGACCGCGACCGCAGCCACCCCAGCGTCGTCACCTGGATTCCGCTCAACGAAAGCTGGGGCGTTCCCGACATCGCGATCGCACCGGAACAGGCGCATTTCGCCAACGCGCTGTACCACCTGACCCGTGCCCTCGACCCGACTCGCCCGGTGATCTCCAACGACGGCTGGGAAATCGCCGAAGCCGACATCCTCGGCGTGCACGACTACGCACCCACCGGCTCCTCGTTGCGGGACCGCTACGGCGATGCCGACGCGGTGCGCCACGCCCTGGGACCGGGCCGACCGGGCGGCCGGCGGGTCTTGCTCGGCTCCGGCGGTGATCTCGGCCGCCCGGTCATGCTGACCGAGTTCGGCGGACTGTCCTACGCGCCCGAGGCCGGGGAGAAGTGGTTCGGCTACGCCACGGTCGCCGATGCCGACGAACTCGCACGCCGGCTCGAGGACCTGTTCTCCGCGGTGCTCGAGTCCCCGGTACTGGCCGGTTTCTGCTACACCCAGCTCACCGACACCGAACAGGAACGCAACGGTCTCCTCACCGCGGACCGCACGCCGAAAGTGCCGGTCGTCCGGCTCCGCGCCATCCTCACCCGCCCCGCCGCCGCGTTACCGGCAGAGGAGGTCAGCGCGGCGCGCGAGGGCCGCGGCCTCACCCCGTGATCCGGCCCCACCCGCGAGGCGCTATGGCTGCACCCGGCGGCCGGTGGGATGCCGCGGAGTCCCCGGTCAGCCTTGCTGAACCGGCACCACGATCACCTCGGCGAGGTTGACGCGTGGCGGCGCGGCCGCGGCGTAGGCGATCACCTCTGCGATGTCCTCGGCCCGGAGAGGCTCGATCTGGCGGCGCATGCCGGACAGAGCGTCGCGGGAGTCGGCATCACTGGTGTCCGCACCCAGTTCGGTGAGGGTGACGCCGGGCTCGACGTTCTTCACCCGGACGTTCCGCGGCCCGAACTCGGCGCGCAGGTTGCGGGTCAGATGCGCCACCGCGGCCTTCGTGGCGGCGTAGACCGACCAGCCGGGGTAGCGCAGATGCCCACCAACCGAGCCGATGTGCACCAGGTCCGCCCGCTCTCCGTCGGCGGCCACGGCGACGAGGTCGTCGATGAACGCTCGCCCGGTGTTGAGCAAACCCCGCACATTGGCGTCGAGCATGCGGTCCCATTCGGTCTCGTCGGCCCGCTCGAACGGTGCACCCAGCATCGCGCCGGCGTTCGCCACCACCAGGCTCACCCGGCCGAGGGCGGCCCGGATGGACTCGGCCGCCGCCCGCAGGGCTGCCCGGTCCGCCACATCGACCGGGTAGACCTCGGCCGCCGCGTGCCCTTCGCGTAGTTCGGTGGCCAACTCGTCCAGGCGGTCCTTGCGCCGCCCCAGGAGCGCGACGGCAGCACCGTCCGCCGCCAACCGGCGCGCGGTGGCCGCGCCAATCCCGCTGGTCGCCCCGGTCACCACGGCCACGCGACCGGTCAACGGCCGGATTCCGGATCGGAAATCGGTATCAGTCATGGGGAGAACATTCGTCGCCGAACCCGGGTACCTGCCAGATCGCCTCTTTCCTGGGAATGCCGTGCCTAGGAACGACACAACCACCAACGCGGTCCGCGGCCTTCAGGCAGCCTTCCGATCGGAGCCACGCGGGCGCGCCGGTGTGACCGGCCGGCGCGCCCGCGGGCATCGGGCCGGCCATCGGGGCAACCGGCCTGATGGATCCGCCCACGCCCGGCGTCTTCCTCCCCAGGAGCGGACGGCGGGCAGACCCTGGTCAGCGGGACTCGCGGTCAGTTCCAGATCTGGATCGCGCGGACCAGGAAACGCGACTGCGGAACGAAAGTGCCGCCACCGGGATAGGTGGTGAAATCGCCTTCCGTGGAACAATCCCGGTCCTGGTATATGGTCACCTCCCGGGCCATCCGGTTGGCGAACGAGCGCGCGTCAAGATTCCCGGGGAGCGGGATGCATTCTTCCGGATTGGCGTTACGCAGATCCACGTGCTCGGCCTGGCCGCCGTAGAATTCTTCGGCCCAGGCGCAGAACTCACCTTGTGCACAGGCGGGCCCGGGCGGCGGCGTGGCCGCGTTTCCGGTTTCCGCTTGGGCGATCCCGCTGCTGCAAAGCAAGCCGAGGGCGGCGAGCACAAGTACTCGAGGCAGCCGCGCGCGCAGCCTGGGCAGGTGTCTGGTCATGAGGAATCTCCCCCGTCGAAATGGTGGGGCGGCACCGGCGGCGCCGCGGTGGAATCGGATGACTCAACAATGGCGGGTTGGCTGGGGAATGTCAGCCCGCATTTCTACTTCTGTGGATAAGTAGTTCGACTTCGCCCTGCCGGGTACGAGTTGTCCACATTCGAATCGAAGGCGTTGCGCTGCGATGAATGTTCTGCTAGCGAATCGAGGCCGGTCCGGTCGACGCGCGAACCACCAGTTCCACGCCGAGGGTCACCGCCCGCGGTGGCCGCCGCCCGGCGAGCAGTCGCAGCGCGAGTTCACCCGCGGTCCGCCCCTTGCCCTCCAGGTCCTGCCGGACCGTGGTCAGCGCCGGATCCGCCCAGCGCGCCGCCGGTGTGTCATCGAAGCCGACGACGGACACGTCACCCGGCACGTCGAGCCGGAGTTCCCGGGCCACCGCCACCGCGGCGAGCGCGAGCTGATCGGACATGCACAGCAACGCCGTGGGCCGCGGATCCCGGTCCAGCAGACCGCGTGCCCCCGGCATGGCGTCCTCGATGGACAGCCCGGAGGTCTCCCAGATCGGCACGTCGTCGGCGTCGATTCCGGCCTCGGCGAGCGTGTCCAGATAACCGGCGAGCCGATCCCGGTTGTCGCGGAAGCGGCTGCCCAAGCCTTCTGCCGCGGAAAGCGGACCGCCCCGCGGCGCGGACAGGCACTGCGCGGAGAGGATGCCGATGCGCCGATGTCCCAGCTCGAGCAGGTGCCGCGCCGAGGCCACCGCGCCGCCCCGATCGTCGGTGCTCACCCGGGCCGACCCGGGCACCACCGGCTGGTCGATCACCACGAGCGGCAGGCCCCGGTCGCGGACCGCGCGCAACGCGGGCGCCCCGTCGGCCAGCGAGTAGGCCACCGCGAGATCGGCCTGCGCGGCCAAAACCCGATCGGCCCGCGGTCCGCCGTCATCCCCGCCGGGCAGCAGCAGGAGCGCGTGTCCCTCGGGATCGACGGTCGCGGCGAGCGCGTCGAGCGTGATGGACAGCGCGGGGTCGGAGAACGCCGAGCGCAGGCCGGTGTCGAGCATGAACGCGATCGCGCCCGCCCGGTTCGTGGCCAGGCTGCGGGCGACCGGATTCGGCCCGGTGTAGCCGAGGCGTTTCGCCGCCCGCAACACCTCCTCGCGCAGCGCGGCGGAGAGCTGGTCCGGCCGGTTGTAGGCGTTGGACACGGTCGCTCGGGAAACACCGACGGCATCCGCGACGTCGTCCAGCGTCGGCCGCCGCCGTCGGTTTCCAGTCATTCGCGCAGTCTAAAACGGGCTGGACTTTCTGAAGCGCTTAAGACACGCTGTCGACATGGGGATTGCGAAAAGCCGCACACTGGCCGCCGAACGAACCGCGGTCTTCGTCGTGTTCGCGCTCAACGGCGCGGCGCTGGGTTCCTGGGCCCCGCGCGTACCCGCCATCGCCGAACAGGTGCACGCCGCACCGGGTTCGCTGGGCCTCGCACTGCTCGGCGCGAGCGTCGGGATGCTGCTCGCCGCGTCCGCCTCCGGCCGCCTGCTCGAATGGGCCGGTTCGCGTGCGGTGATCGTGGCGTCGACCGTGCTCGCATGCGTTTTCCTGCCCCTGATCGGTTTCGCCGGATCGGTGGTGCAGCTGGGGCTTGTCCTGTTCGGACTCGGCGCCTCGGTGGGCGTCCTGGACGTGGGCATGAACATGGCCGCGGTGAACGTGGAGCGCCGGGCCGGCCGGGCGATCATGCCGACCTTCCACGCCGGGTTCAGCTTCGGCGGCCTGGTCGGATCGGCCGCGGCGGGCCTAGCCGCCACGCAGCACTGGTCGCCCGGGCGGCAACTGGTGGTCGCCGCCGCGGTCACCCTCCTGGTACTGATCGCCGTCATCTGGGCCCTGCCCGGAGCGAAACCCGCGGCCCGGACGGCACGCGCCGCGGAGCCCGGTCCCGCGCTCGCCCGGCGGCCCGTGCTGTGGCTGCTGGCCGCGGTCGCGCTGTGCTCGGCGATCGCCGAAGGCGCCAGCTCCGACTGGTCGGTCCTGCTCCTGGTCACGGAGAACGGGATGAGCCAAGGGGCGGCCGCGCTCGCGTTCTCCGGGTTCTCGCTCGCGATGGCCCTGGCCAGGCTGGCCGGCACCTGGCTGCAGCGCCGGTTCGGCGCCACGCGCGCGCTCGCCGTCGGCGCCGTCGCGGCGGGTTGCGGCCTGGTCGCCGCCGCGTTGCTCCCGTTCCCGGTGGTGGGGTACGCCGGTTTCGCGCTCGCCGGGGCGGGTCTGGCCGCGTCCTTCCCGATTGCCCTGAGCATGGCCGGCGACGCGGGCAAGCGCGCGGACGACAGCGGGGGCGAGCGCGAGGTCGCCTTCGTCACGGCGATCGCCTATACCGGGTTCCTGGCCGGGCCCCCGATGATCGGCGGGGTCGCGCAGGTGACGTCGTTGTCGGTCTCGTTCGTGGTGGTGGGCTGCATCGCCGCGCTCATCGCCCCGGCCGCGGTCGCGGCGAGCCGCGCGCGTGCCCGGGAATCCCGCGAGGCTCAGCTGTCCAGGGTCTGCTAGGCCGATCGGCGGCAACCGACTCGGCAGTCCTGGCGAAGGATTCGCGCTCGGTCGGGCCTACCCTCGTAGTGTGCCCGAAGACCCCCCGAAAGCCGTGACCGAGACTCCCCAGCGCAAGACCAGCGTGCTCCCGCTGCTTTCCGTCAGCGTTCTGCTCGCCGCGATTGTCGCGATGGCCCTGGTGAAACTCACCGGCGGAGCGGGGTATGTGATCGCCGGGCTGCCCGATCCGGGCGTGCTCACCCGGTACGGGATCACCGTGGTCCGGGTCCTCGCCGAGGCGGCCTCGGTGCTGTGCATCGGGTCCCTGCTCGTCGCCGCGTTCCTCACCCCGCCGCAGCGGTCGGGTGTGCTCGCGCCGGACGGCTACGCGGCGCTGCGCACGGCCGGCGCCGCCGCCTGGGTGTGGTTCGTCGCATCCGTGGGCTCGGTGTTCTTCACCGCCGCCGACGCGGCCGGCCGGCCGGTGACCGAGCTGCTGTCCCCGCAGATCCTGCTCGATCTGGTCGGGGCGATCGAGCAACCCAAGGCGTGGTTGTGGACGGCGCTGATCGCGCTGCTGCTGGCGCTCGGCTGCCGGCTGGTGCTGTCCTGGGGGTGGACCGCGACGCTGTTCTTCCTGGCGGTCTTCGGGCTGGTGCCGGTCGCGGTGACCGGGCATTCGGCCGCCGGTGGTTCGCACGACGTGGCCACCAACAGCCTGCTCTACCACCTGATCGCCGCCGCGTTGTGGGTCGGTGGCCTGGTCGCCCTGCTCGCCCTGGGGTGGCGGCGCAGCGCACACCTCACGCTCGCGGCGCGCCGGTTCTCCCGGCTCGCGCTGGCGTGCTGGATCGTCATGGCCGTGTCCGGGGTGATCAACGCCCTGGTGCGGATCTCGATCTCCGACCTGTTCACCACCGACTACGGCCTGCTGGTCGTCGCGAAGGTGGCCGCACTGCTGCTCCTCGGGGTGTTCGGTCAGCAGCAGCGGCAGCGGGGGGTGCGGTCGCTGGTCGACGGCGCGGGTGGCGGGCAGTTGCTGCGCCTGGCCGCCGTCGAGATCATCGTCATGTTCGTGACGATCGGGATCGCCACGGCGCTGGCGCGCACGCCTCCGCCAGGTGGCGTGCTCAATCCGTCCACGACCGAACTGCTGATCGGCTACGACCTCGACGGCCCGCCCACCGTGGCGCGCCTGCTGTTCGACTGGCGCTTCGATCTGGTGTACGGAACCGCCGCGATCGTTCTGGCCGCGTTGTACCTGATCGGAGTACAGCGGCTGCGCCGCCGGGGCGATGCCTGGCCGGTCGGCCGCACGGTCGCCTGGCTCGCCGGCTGCCTGGTGCTGCTGGTCGCCACGTCGAGCGGAATCGGCCGGTACGCGCCGGCGATGTTCAGCGTGCACATGGGCAGCCACATGCTGCTTTCGATGGTCGCGCCGGTCCTTTTCGTGCTCGGCGGTCCGGTGACGCTGGCGCTGCGCGCGCTTCCGGTGGCGGGGAAGGACGCCCCGCCGGGACCGCGCGAATGGCTGCTCGCCTTCGTGCACTCTCCGGTGTCGAGGGTGCTCACCCATCCGGTGGTAGCTCTCGCGTTGTTCGTCGGATCGTTCTACGTACTGTATTTCTCCGGGCTGTTCGATAACGCGCTGAACTACCACTGGGCGCACCTCGCGATGAACGCCCACTTCCTGCTCGCCGGATACGTCTTCTACTGGCCGGTGATCGGGGTCGATCCCGCGCCGCGCCGCCTGCCCCCGCTGGGCCGGCTCGGCATGATGTTCGCGTCGATGCCGTTCCACGCGTTCTTCGGGGTGGTCCTGATGAACATGCAGACCGTCATCGGCGAAACGTTCTACCGCGGGCTCAAGCTGCCGTGGGTCGGCGATCTGCTGACCGACCAGCGGCTGGGCGGGGGTATCGCGTGGGCGTCCGGCGAGGTGCCGGTGCTCCTCGTGCTCATCGCGCTGCTGGTGCAGTGGGCACGCGCGGACGAACGGGAGGCGAAGCGCGCCGACCGGCGTTCGGAGGCCACCGGTGAGGCCGATCTCGCAGCCTACAACGCGATGCTCAAGCAACTCGCCGAACGGGGCAAACCCGGCAGCGACGCGCGACGGCCCTAGCAGAAGCCACCGACACTTTCCCCGTTCCGGTGCCTCTCCGGTACGAGTTGTGCACATCGGCCCCCGCCATCCACAGATTTCCCACCGCCGCCCCATCCGCCCACCCGTCCCGGCACGCTGACATCAAGGCGTTCCGGGCCGCGGCCCGGGCGAACACCGAACACAGGAGGGTGAAGGAAATGGCGGTAGGAGAGACGATCGTGACCGTGGTCGGCAACGTGATGAGCGATCCGACGCGCCGGACCGTGGGCAACGGGCACGAGATCACCAGTTTCTGGATGCGCAGCAACGAGCGCCGATTCGACAAGGAAACCAAGGGATGGGTCGACGGCAACCACCTGTCGGTCAAGGTCACCTGCTGGCGCAGGCTGGCCGAGACGGTGCACAGCTCGCTGCACCGGGGTGATCCGGTGATCGTGTCGGGCCGGCTGCATACCAGCGATTACGAGGTCGACGGGCAACCTCGCTCTGTACCTGAGCTTGAGGCATTGGCGGTCGGCCCGAACCTGAGCTGGTGCACGGCCCAGGTACGGCGATACAAGCCGCGGGCGGAGCCGCCCGAGCCCGCCGAGCTGGGGCAGACGCACGCCGAGCCCGAGGTCGGGCGTACCCCGGCGGGTGCGTTCCACAGCGAGCCGGTCGCCGTCGGCTGAGCGCGCGTCAGCACGCCGGAGACCGCTGAGGGGAGGGGTAACCGTCGGTGCCGTCGCGGCACCACTCTACGATCGCCGACATGGCCGAGTTCATCTACACCATGAAAAAGGTGCGCAAGACCGTCGGGGACAAGGTCATTCTCGACGACGTCAGCACCGCGTTCTACCCCGGCGCCAAGATCGGCGTGGTGGGGCCGAACGGTGCTGGTAAGTCCACCGTGCTCAAGATCATGGCGGGGCTCGAACAGCCAAGCAACGGCGAAGCTTTCCTGCAGCCCGGCGCCACGGTCGGCATCCTGCTGCAGGAGCCGCCGCTGAACGAGGACAAGACCGTGCGCGGCAACGTCGAGGAGGGCCTCGGCGACATCAAGGTGAAGCTCGACCGCTTCAACGAGATCGCCGAACAGATGGCCACCGACTACAGCGACGAGCTGATGGAGGAGATGGGCCGGCTCCAGGAGGAGCTCGACCACGCCGACGCCTGGGAACTGGACTCGCAGCTCGAACAGGCCATGGACGCGCTGCGGTGCCCGCCGCCGGACGAGCCGGTCACGCATCTGTCCGGTGGCGAGCGCCGCCGGGTGGCGCTGTGCAAGCTGCTGCTCTCCAAGCCCGACCTGCTGCTTCTGGACGAGCCCACCAACCATCTGGACGCGGAGAGCGTGCTGTGGCTGGAGCAGTTCCTGGCGAACTACGCGGGTGCCGTCCTGGCCGTGACCCACGACCGGTACTTCCTGGACAACGTCGCCGAATGGATCATGGAGCTCGACCGCGGCCGGGTCGTCGGCTACGAGGGCAACTACTCGACCTATCTCGAGAAGAAGCGCGAACGGCTGGAGGTGCAGGGCAAGAAGGACGCCAAGCTGGCCAAGCGGCTCAAGTCCGAACTCGAGTGGGTGCGGTCCAACGCCAAGGCCCGCCAGACCAAGTCCCGTTCGCGGCTCGACCGGTACGAGGAGATGGCGGCCGAAGCGGAGAAGACCCGCAAGCTCGACTTCGAGGAGATCCAGATCCCGCCGGGCCCGCGGCTGGGCAATGTGGTGGTCGAGGTCGAGCACCTGCGCAAGGGCTTCGACGACCGGTTGCTCATCGATGACCTCTCGTTCAACCTGCCGCGCAACGGGATCGTCGGCGTGATCGGGCCGAACGGGGTCGGGAAGACCACGCTGTTCAAGACGATCGTCGGCCTGGAGAAGGCGGACTCGGGTGACGTCAAGATCGGCGAGACGGTCAAACTGTCCTATGTAGACCAAAGTCGGGCCGGGATCGACCCGAAGAAGACGGTGTGGGAGGTGGTTTCGGACAAGCTGGACTACATCCACGTCGGGCAGACCGAAATGCCTTCGCGTGCCTACGTGAGCGCGTTCGGCTTCAAGGGGCCGGACCAGCAGAAGCCGGCGGGTGTGCTCTCCGGTGGTGAACGCAACCGGTTGAACCTGGCGCTGACCCTGAAGCAGGGCGGGAACCTGATCCTGCTGGACGAACCGACGAACGACCTGGACGTGGAGACCCTCGGGTCGCTGGAGAACGCGCTGGAGCAGTTTCCCGGCTGTGCGGTGGTCATCTCGCACGACCGGTGGTTCCTCGACCGGGTGGCGACGCACATCCTGGCGTGGGAGGGCACGGACGACAATCCGGCGCAATGGTTCTGGTTCGAGGGCAACTTCGAGGGCTACGAGAAGAACAAGATCGAACGACTGGGTGCGGAAGCCGCCAGGCCGCACCGGGTGACACACCGGAAACTGACCCGGGACTGAAGCCCCTGCCGTGATACTGCTGAGAGCGCTGAGCGAACAGGCACTGAGCCAACAGTGAGCGGAGTCCCTCGTGGTAGCCAGCAACTACACCGGAGCGAACGCGTCCAACGGCCGGCGCGTGAGCGAGCGGGCGAACGCCGGTGTCTTCGGCTTGTCTCCGGTCGGGCAGCTCCTCGACCGGGCGACCGGGCTCGGGTTGCGCGCACCGGAGCTGGCGATGGTGCTGGGCGAGCGGGCCGCCGCGCTGGCTGAGGCCGAGGGATCGGACGAGCTGTGGGTGCGTGCGGAAAGCCTGGTGGTCTCCGCGCGGGTGCGCCTGGGTTACCGGGCGGCGACCGTCGGGCGAGCGGTGGCGGCGTTGCGTGCGGCGGAGGCCGCCGGACACTCCGCGCTCGCGGCGACGGTCCGTACGGATCTCGCGGTGTGCGCACGCAGTTTGGGTGCGCCGTTGACCGGGCTGGCCGCGTTGCGGCCGGTGTTGGACGCCGCCGAGTTGTCCGCCCCGCAGCGGGCGGCCGCGTTGTCCCACCTGGTGGGCTGCATATCGCAGTTCGGGCGTAAACCTGAGCTCGATCGGGTGCTTCTGGAAGCGGACCGGTTGTGTGCGGAAACCGACGAGCTGGGCGGCGACGAGCGGCTGCTGGTGCGGGGATTGCTGCGGGTGGCGATCTCCGCGCACCGGAGACGGCATGCCGATCTGACCGGCGCGGCTGACGCCGCCCGGACCGGGATCGGGTACCTCGACCGGTTGGAGAACCCGGAGGCCGATGGGGGTTTGGTCCGGGTCCGGCTGGTGCTGCAACTGGTGTGCACGTTGCTCGACTGGGGCGACAGCGAACTGGCGCTGGAACTCGCGCAGCCGGTGTTCGCCGCGCCGCAGCGGGCCGCGGTGGTGGCACCGGCGGGATGGATGCGATTCGCCATCGCGACGCGGGTGCACCTCCCGGCCGGGGCCGGCGAGGCGGCGGCCATGCTGCTGCGCGAGGCGGTGCACGCCGCCGAGCGGCACAGCCTGCATGCGCTCACCGCGCGGTTGTGGCTGGAGCTCGCGCACGTGGAGGAGCGGCTGGGTCGGCCGGGTGAGGCGATCCAGTGCCTGCACAGTTCGCGTGCCGCCGAGCACGTGCATGCCCGGGCCCGGCGGCAGGCCTGCAGCGTGCTCGCCGGTGAGTTCGGTTCGGGCGAGCACGCGCATGTGGATCTGGACGACGTCCTCGCGCGAACCCGGCAACATACGGTGCGGGCCGCGCGGGTGGCCGATCCGGTGCCGTCCGCGCCGACCGTGCCGTCCGCTCCCGAGCCGATGATCGCCCCGGTGACCACGTTGCCCGTGCCGGAGTTGCAGCTCGCACCCGCCCCGGCCGCGGAACCGGCGCCGCGGGTGTCGTTCACCCGGGAGCCGGAACGTCCGGCCGCGCGGGCGCCCGAACCCGCCGTGCCGGAACTGGTCCTGCCCGCGTCCGACCCGGTTATGCCCCAGGCCGCACTGCCGCCGGCGCCGGAACCCGCGCCCGCACACGCGCGGGAACCCGCGGCGCAGGTGAGGGAACCGGTGGCGCCGGCGCTTCCGAAGGTGGACTGGGAGACCGAGTGGAACCAGCGAGAGCAGCGGTACCGGACTGAGTCGGCCGCCTCGGTGGGAAAGACCCGGCACGACTCCGAACACGGGTCGGTCGCGGCCCGCTCGGTGCTGGACCGGCTGGGGATTTCGGCCGGGGGCGGCGGTGGCCGCCGCCGCGCTGCCGACGAGACGGATCGGGGCGGTTCACGCCGGGCGGAGCCGGAGGAGCCGCGTTCCTACACCACGCCGGAGCCAGGCTCGTACGCAACGTCGGGGCCGAGTTCGTACACTGCGTCGGGGCTGGGCTCGTACGGTGCGCTGGAGCCGGAGCCCGCGTCAGCGGCCGAGCCCGAGCGTCTCGGTCCGCCCGCGGCGCAGGAGCCGCCCGCGGCCGCGGAGGCTGCCGATGGCGGACAGGGCGTCTCGATGACCAACGAGTGGCTGCCCCGTCTGCGGCTGCCACCGTCGCTCGCACCGATCGACGACCTGGGGATCAGCTCGTCCCCGGCATCGGAGACGAGCTGGGAGCCGTCGTCCCCGCGCGAGGAGACCGGGTTCGGCGAACCGTTCGGCGCCGACTACTCCAAGGCGATCATGGACGACGAGCCGCCCGCCGACGCCGGGCTGGCGGAACTGCTGGCTCGGGCGCTGGCCGAGCACCGGGCGGGGACGTCCAGTGCGGCGGCGTTGGTCAAGAAACTCGGTACGCAGCACGGCGGCTCCGGGGAACCACGTCCGGTCAACGGCCATCGGCCGACCGGTGACGACCGCGGGCGGCACCGGAACCGGGACTGACCCGCTCACGGGGTGGGCTCGGCAGTTGGGCGGGCTAGACAACTGGGCGGCTTGGCAGCTGGGTGCGCTTGGTAGTCCGGTGGGCTTGGTAGTCGGGTGGGCTTGGCGGTCGGGACTGATCCGGTGACCGGGCGGGTTGGGCGTTCGCGCGGGCTGGCGGTCGGGCGGCGCGGATTCGGGACCCGGCGCGGTCTGGGTGGCGTGACGGATTGAGGACTGGCGGAAACCGTGTCGTTCCGCAGTGAACGGGTCCCGTTCTCGAGCGTGTACCGCGTGTGTTTCCCAGTCTGGTAAGGCGTTCTGCATCGATCAGGCAATGGCGCGGTCTAGTGCGGACCCGCCGGACGTCCCAACTAGGGTGAGGGCCATTCGGCACATCGTGGTGTCGCTTCGTGGTGTTGGAGTGGAGAGTTGCCTGACATGAGCTCGACGGGAGTTTCGTCCCGGTCCGGGGAGACCACCGGTGCCGAGGGCGACGGCACCCCGCGAAGGTCGGCCAGTCCCGAACAGATCCGGGACGAGCTGATCGACGCCGCCGCGGCGTACGCGCCGGAGATCGGCGACCTGATTCGCTTGTACTACCGGCACATTCCGGCCGAGGAGATCCTCGGCGACGATCCGGTGGACCTGGTGGGCGCGGTGCGGTCGCATCAGCAACTCGCCCAGCACCGGATGCCGGGCCGCCCGGCGGTCCGGTTGCTCAACCCGACCACCGCCGAGGACGGCTGGACCCGCGAGGCGACCGTCGTGCAGGTGGTCACCGACGACATGCCGTACCTGGTCGATTCGGTAGCCGCGGAGTTCGCCCGGGACGGCGTGCAGGTTCAGCGGATCGTGCACCCCATCGTCGTGGTGCGCCGGGATCTGACCGGGGAGCTGCTGGAGATCCACCCGACCGCGGACGCCGCCAATCCGCCGACCGGCTCGGCCGCCGAGTCGTGGATGTACGTCGAGATCGACCTGGTCACCGACCCGAACCGGGCCCGTGAACTGGACAACCGGCTGACCTCCGTGCTGGGAGATGTGCGCGAGGTCGTCGAGGACACCGAGAAGATGGCCGAGATGGCGCGCAGCCTGGCGGCGGGCCTGGATTCCGCGCCGCCGCCGTTGCCGGCCGAGGAGATCTCCGAGGGCGCGGACCTGTTGCGCTGGCTCGCCGAGGGGCACTTCACCTTCCTCGGTTACCGCTGCTACGAACTCGTCGAGCACCCGGAGCCGGACACCGATCAGCCCGCGCTGCGGGCGGTGCTGGCCTCCGGTCTCGGGGTGCTGCGCCAGGACAGCCTGGCCGCGCGCGGGCTCACCGCCGGGCCGGACAGCGCGGCTACCGCGCTCGCGCCGACGCTGCTGGTGCTCACCCAGGCCAGCGCGCCCTCGACCGTGCACCGGCCGGTTTACCCTTACTACGTCGGCGTGAAGACCTTCGACGAGCAGGGCGCGGTCAGCGGCGAGCACCGGTTCCTCGGCATGTTCACCACCACCGCCCTGCACGAGGACGTCCTGGACATCCCGGTCGTCCGCGGCCGGGTGCGCGAGGTGATCCACCGGGCCGGGTTCCCGATGGAGTCCTTCTCCGGCCAGCGCATGCTGGAGGTGCTGCAGAACTGGCCGCGTGCCGACCTGTTCTCCGCGGACAGCGATTCGCTCTACCAGACCACGACCGGCGTGATCAGCCTGTCCGACCGGCGGCGGCTGCGGCTGTTCCTGCGCCGCGATCCGTACGGCCGGTTCTACTCCTGCCTGGTGTTCCTGCCGCGCGACCGCTACACCACCCGCTCGCGGCTGGCCATGCAGGAGGTCCTCCTCGAAGAGTTGGAGGGCACGCACCTGGAGTACAGCACCCGGGTCGGCGAGACCACGCTCGCCCAGGTCCACTTCACCGTGCACACCGATCCGGCGAGCCGGATCGAACCGGACACGCTGCACATCCAGGAGCGGCTGAACGCGGCCGTGCGCACCTGGGACGACCTGATCGTGGAAGCCCTGCTGAACGAGCGGCGGGAGCGGGCCGGGGAGCGCGGGGTCTCCATCGGCGCGCTCGGTGAGGAGTCGGCGACCGAACAGGGGCAGCGGTACGCCGCGATCTTCCCCGAGGCGTACAAGGAGGACTTCTCCGCCGAGGTGGCGCTGGCGGACCTGCGCCAGCTCGAGGCGCTCACCGACGAGAACGACCTGAGCATGTCGTTCTACCTGCCGCCGGACGCCGAGGCGGGGGAGCGGCGGTTCAAGCTCTACCTCCTCGGCGAGGGGGTGACCCTGTCCAAGGTGCTGCCCGTGCTGCAGCGGATGGGGGTCGAGGTCGTCGACGAGCGGCCGTACGAACTGCGGCGCGAGGACGGCACCCGGTCCTGGATCTACGACTTCGGCCTGCGCATCGAGCAGCGGGTGCTGGACGGGATCACCGAGCGCGAGCAGGCCGACCTGCAGGAACGCTTCCAGGACGCCTTCGCGGCCTCCTGGAAGGGCGACTGCGAGGTCGACGGGTTCAACTCGCTGGTGCTCTGCGCCGGGCTGACCTGGCGGCAGGCGGCGGTGTTGCGGGCGTATGCCCGGTACCTGCGGCAGGCGGGCAGCCCGTACTCGCAGGAGTACATCGAGAAGACCGTGCTCGCGCACACCCACATCGCCACCGCGCTGGTGCGGCTGTTCGAGAACCGGTTCGCGCTGGAGCGGGCCGGGACGCAGCGGGAAGCGCAGGCCGACGCGCAGGTCAGCGAGCTGAGCACGATGATCGACGAGGTCACCAGCCTGGACTCCGACCGGATCCTGCGCCGGTTGATGTCGGTCATCCTGGCGACGCTGCGGACGAACTACTACGTCACCGACGCCGACGGGAATCCGCGCCCGTACCTGGCGATCAAGCTGGATCCGCAGGGTGTGCCGGACCTGCCCGAGCCGCGGCCGCGGTTCGAGATCTTCGTCTGCTCACCCCGGGTGGAAGGGGTGCACCTGCGGTTCGGCGCGGTCGCCCGGGGCGGGCTGCGCTGGTCGGACCGGCGTGAGGACTTCCGCACCGAGATCCTCGGCCTGGTCAAGGCGCAGGCGGTGAAGAACGCGGTCATCGTGCCGGTCGGCGCGAAGGGCGGGTTCGTGGTCAAGCGCCCACCGGCGCCGACCGGGGACGCGGGGCTGGACCGCGACGCCCAGACCAACGAGGGCATCGCCTGCTACCGCATGTTCATCTCCGGCCTGCTCGACCTCACCGACAACCTGGTCGAGGGCAAGACCGTTCCCGCGCCGGACGTGGTGCGCCACGACGGCGACGACAGCTACCTGGTGGTGGCCGCGGACAAGGGAACCGCGAAGTTCTCCGACATCGCCAACGAGGTGTCCGCGAGCTACCGGTTCTGGCTGGGCGACGCGTTCGCGTCCGGTGGTTCGGTGGGCTACGACCACAAGGCGATGGGCATCACCGCCCGCGGTGCGTGGGAGAGCGTCAAACGGCACTTCCGCGAGCTCGGCGTGGACACCCAGTCCCAGGAGTTCACCGTTGTCGGGATCGGCGACATGGCCGGGGACGTGTTCGGCAACGGCATGCTGCTGTCCGAGCACATCAAGCTGGTGGCCGCCTTCAACCACATGCACATCTTCCTGGACCCGAACCCGGACGCGGCGGCTTCGTTCGCCGAGCGCCGCCGGCTGTTCGACCTGCCGCGGTCGTCCTGGGACGACTACGACCGTTCGCTGATCAGCGAGGGCGGCGGGATCTACCCGCGCAGCGCGAAGAACATCCCGATCACCCCGCAGGTGCGCGACGTGCTCGGCCTCGACGAGAGCGTCACCAAACTCGCCCCGGCCGACCTCATGCGCGCCATCCTGCTCGCCCCGGTCGACCTGCTGTGGAACGGCGGGATCGGCACCTACGTCAAGGCGGAGAACGAAAGCCACGCCGACGCCGGGGACAAGGCCAACGACGCGGTCCGGGTCAACGGCAAGGACCTGCGGGTGCAGGTGGTCGGCGAAGGCGGCAACCTCGGGCTGACCCAGCTCGGCCGGATCGAGTTCGCCCGCAACGGCGGCAAGATCAACACCGACGCGCTGGACAACTCGGCCGGGGTGGACTGCTCCGACCACGAAGTGAACATCAAGATCCTGCTCGACCACCTGGTCGGCACCGGCGAGCTGGAACGCGAGCAGCGCAACGCACTGCTCGAGGAGATGACCGACGAGGTCGCCGAACTCGTCCTGGCCGACAACTACCAGCAGAACACCGTCCTGGGCATCAGCCGTGCGCACGCGGGGCCGATGGTGTCGGTGCACGAGCGCCAGGTGGACGCCCTGGAAGCCAAGGGCGTGCTCGACCGGCATCTCGAGGGCCTGCCGAACAAGGCCGCGTTCCGCGAACTGGAGAAGGCCGGCGCGGGGCTCACCTCGCCGGAACTGGCCACCCTGCTCGCGCACGTCAAACTCGACCTCAAGGACGAGCTCGTCGCCAGCGAGCTGCCGGACGCCGAGGTGTTCGCCCGGCGGCTGCCGGACTACTTCCCCCGGCCGCTGCGCGCCCGCTTCGGCGACAAGATCGGCGAGCATCCGCTGCACCGGCAGATCATCACCACCCTGGTGGTCAACGAGGTGGTCGACGGCGCCGGGATCTCCTACGCCTACCGGCTCGCCGAGGAGATGAACGCGACCGCCACCGACGCGGTGCGCGCGTACGCCGTGGTCACCAGCGTGTTCGACCTGCCCGCCCTCTGGTCGGCGATCGAGGGCCTGGACAACCTCGTCTCCACCGAGGTCCAGGACGAGATGATGCTGGAGACCCGCCGGCTGCTCGACCGCGCGGCCCGGTGGTTCCTGACCAACCGGCCGCAACCGCTCGCCGTGGGGGCCGAGATCAACCGCTTCGGTGCGGTCGTCGGGGAACTGGCTCCCCGGGTGGCCGAGCTGCAACG
This sequence comes from Amycolatopsis anabasis, assembly GCF_009765355.1. Taxonomy (GTDB): domain Bacteria; phylum Actinomycetota; class Actinomycetes; order Mycobacteriales; family Pseudonocardiaceae; genus Amycolatopsis; species Amycolatopsis anabasis. The sequence continues at coordinate 251,141 of NZ_VTHK01000002.1, forward strand.
CGGCCGGGAAGCCGAAGCGGTGCAGGAGAAACGGGAACGCCTGGTGGAGAAGGGCGTGCCGGAGGAACTCGCCGGCCGGATCGCGGTGCTGCTGCACACCTACGGCCTGCTGGACGTCACCGAGGGCGCCGAACTGGCCGAGCAGGCGGCCGCCGCGGTGGACACCGAGCACAGCCCCCTGGAGACGGCCGAGCTGTACTACGCGTTGTCCGATCATCTCGGGGTGGACAAGATGCTCACCTCGGTCAGCGCGTTGCAGCGGGGCAACCGCTGGCACGCCCTGGCCCGGCTCGCGCTGCGGGACGACATCTACTCGTCGCTGCGGGCGATCATGCTGGACGCCCTGCGGCACAGCGATCCCGGCGACAGCGCGGACGAGAAGATCGACAAGTGGGAGCAGGTGAACGCGTCGAAGCTCGCCCGGGCCCGGGTCGCGCTCGACGAGATCAACCGGTCCGGCCGGCTCGACCTCGCCACGCTCTCCGTCGCGGCGCGGCAGATCCGCAGCACGGTGAGGTAGGCAGGTGCACGTTGCGATGGTCCGGCCGCGATGGTCGGACATGGACGCGTTCGGGCACGTCAACCACGCCAGCATGGTCACCCTGCTGGAAGAGGCGCGCGTGCCCCTGCTGTTCGACGGCGCCCGGCGCGCCGGGCTCACCGAGCTGCCCAAGGGCATCGTGGTGGTCCGGCTCGCCGTCCGCTACCACGCCCCGGTGATCGTCGGCGACGGCGAGCTCCGGATCGAGATGTCCTTGTCCGAACTCAGGTTCTCCTCGTTCACCGTCGACTACAAGGTCCATAGTGGACCGTCCGAATCGGACAAGGTCGCGGTCACCGCGGAGACCGTGCTGGCTCCGTATGATGTGGGCAGGGGAGGCCCGCGTCGGCTGAGCGACGCCGAGCGGGACTTCCTCGCCGAAGCCCTGAGCGATGGGGGATCGCCGTGACCGAGCTGTACATCCCCGGCGCCGACGACCGGGAGACCCTGGGCGCGTTCGTCGCCCGCGCGGTGCGGCTGGACGGCCAGGCGGTCGTGCGGTTGCGCAACCGCGGCGACGAGGTGGTCGAGGCCTGGGTCGCGACCCCGTTCGACGTGCTGGCCACCCGGGCGGTGACCGGTCAGATCACGCCCGGGGACGTGACGGTGTCCGGTAACGAACTGCTGGCGGCGCTCACCGTCACCCCGGGCGAGCGGATGGATCCCGGGCCGCCGCGCGATCTGATGTGGCATTCCGAACTGCCCGCCCCCGGCCGATGGCAGACGGTCGACGATCTGCCCGCGACCGTGGTGGCGCAGCTCGCCGAGCAGGGGGTCGCCGTCGCCCGGGACAACACCGGTCCGCACGGCACCCCGCCCGCCTCGCTGATGGACCAGGCCGTGCTGACGGTCAGCGGGGACAGCCTGGAGGTCAAGGTCCAGCTCCGGTGCCTGTTCGCCCTGTCCGGGATGGGGTTTGTCGACTCGTCGATCGAAGACGACGTCGTGCGGGTGACCGCGACCGATTCGTGGCTGCGGCTGGACGCCCGTTACGGCGCGGTCCTGCGGCGGAGGCACGCACTGCTGCCGCTGCTGTTCTGAGTTCTTACCGGGTGCTTACGGCCGCCGATCGGGTGGATCGGCGGCCGGGCGGGTGTCATCGTAGGGATCATGACCGAACAGCGCGGGCCGAAGGCCGATCCCACGGCGGACTGGCTGGCCGAAATCCGCCCGGAAGAGACCCCGTGGCGCACCGAACGGCCCGCGACGGCGGAACCGGCGCCCGATCATCCTGACCACCCGGTGAAGTGGGCGCGGACCAGGAAGGCCGCCCGGATCGCCGGGCAGGCCGCGCCGTACGTGCAGACCGCCGCGCTCGCGGGCTGGGTGGCCACCGAGATCTTCGACGACGACGTTCCCGATCCGGGCTTCGACGCGAGCACCGGGATGGACGGCGGCGCTTGACGGTCAACTGCGGGAATGTGCGCTACAGATTCGCGAGCATGCCCCGCAGTCGCTCGATTTCGGCGGTCTGGGTGGTGATCACTTCCTGCGCCATCTGCTGGGCCCGGACTTCGACCCCGCCGGAGAGTTCCTGCTCGGCCATGGTGAGCGCGCCCTGGTGGTGGGTGATCATCAGTTCCAGGAACTTCCGGTCGAACTCCCGGCCGCCGGCGGCGCGCAGTTCGTCGAGCTGAGCTGGGGTCGCCATCCCGGGCATCAGCCCGTGCTCGGCACCGCCGTGCCCGGCGTGGCCCTCCGCCGGAACCGGTTTGCCGTGGTCGCCGAGCCAGCCGTGCATCATCGCGATCTCGGCGCCCTGCGCCGCGGCGATCCGGTCCGCGATCCCGCGTACCCGGTCGTCCTGCGATTTGGCGGCGACCAGATCGGTCATCGTGATCGCCTGCCGGTGGTGCGGGATCATCATGGTCACGTAGTTCACGTCGATCCCGTTCGGCACGGCGGCCTGCCGGTGCTCCCCGGCGCGTTCCGGCGGGACGACCGTTCCCGGATCGCCGGGTTTGCCGGGCAGGACCACCGGGGCGGACGCCGGGGGAGGCGGGGGCGCGGCGGCCTCGCCCGAACAACCGGTGAGCGCGGCCACCACCAGGAGCACGGCCGGGAGCGACTTCATCGGGCCAGCGAACCCGGCGGATCGGGGAAGTGTCAACAACCCGCCACACGAGACCCGCCGTTCGTCGCTACTCCGGCGACGGGTAAAGACGAGATAATCCCCGGGCAAACCCTCGCCGAGAGGAGTCCGCGCCATGCGGTACACCCGGGGATTACGCCGTTCCGCCCAGGTCCTGGGGGCCGCCGCGGCCGCGGTCGGCCTCGTCGCGTCCGTCGCCGTCGCCGCGCCCGGGGAGTCCGGCGGCATCCCCGGCGTCGACCAGATCGTGCACAGCCCGAACGTGCGCCAGGTGGCGAACATCCCGAAGCAGGACCCGTTCACCACGCCGAACTCGTACGGCACCGACATCGCGTTCACCCGGGGCCACGCGATCGTGGGCAACTACGACGGCTTCGTGATCTACGACGTCCGGATCCCGTTCCGGCCGAAGATCGTCAGCCAGGTGCTCTGCCCCGGCGGGCAGAACGACGTCTCGGTGTCCGGCAACCTGCTGTTCCTGTCCACCGACTACGCCCGCAACAACGACACCTGCAGCAGCGTCCCGCAACCGGCCGCCAACCCGGATTCGTGGGAGGGCATCAAGGTCTTCGACATCAGCGACCTCGCCAAGCCGAAGTACGTCGCCGCGGTGCGGACCGACTGCGGTTCGCACACCCACACCCTGGTGCCCGAACGCGACGGGAAGACGGTTTACCTCTACGTCTCCTCCTACGCCCCGGCCGCCGAGCTGCCGCACTGCCAGCCGCCGCACGACCGGATCTCCATCGTGAAGGTTCCCGTCGACCAGCCGGCGCAGGCCGCGGTGGTGGGCACGCCGGTGCTGTTCCCGGACGGCGGGAACGCCGGCGGGACGAACCCGGACGGCACCCGGCGCTCGGCGACCACCGGCTGCCACGACCTCACCGCGTACCCGGAGAAGAACCTGATGGCGGGCGCGTGCATGGGCGACGGCGTGCTGATCGACCTCGCCGACCGGCTCAACCCGCGGGTGATCGAACGGGTGCAGGACAACGTCAACTTCGCCTTCTGGCATTCGGCGACCTTCAACAACGAGGGCACCAAGGTCGTGTTCACCGACGAGCTCGGCGGCGGTGGCGCCGCGACCTGCAACGAGAAGATCGGCCCGAACCGCGGTGCCGACGGCATCTACGACATCACCCGGGACCGGAAGCTGGAGTTCCGCTCCTACTTCAAGATCCCGCGGCACCAGGCGGACACCGAGAACTGCGTGGCGCACAACGGTTCCCTGGTGCCGGTGCGCGGTCGCGACATCATGGTGCAGGCCTGGTACCAGGGCGGCGTTTCGGTCTGGGACTTCACCGATTCCGCGCATCCCAAGGAAATCGCCTACTGGGAACGCGGACCGCTGTCGGACACGCAGCTGGTCACCGGCGGCGCCTGGTCGGCCTACTACTACAACGGGTTCATCTACTCGTCCGATATCCAGAAAGGCCTGGACGTGCTGGATCTCTACGACTGGCGCACACTCCCGGCGAAACTGGTCCGCTACGACGAGTTCAACGCGCAGACCCAGCCCCGCTACGGCCGCTGGTAACCGCCGGACAACTAGACAAGCCACGCCGCCGCGTCCGGCGGCAGCCTGCCCTCGACCAGTTCCGTGCTGGTGAGCAGCACTTCGCCCGGGGGCAGCGCCACCGGGGACGCCGAGGTGTTCAGCACGCACACCAGCCCGCCCGGCGCCCGGCGGAACGCGAAGCAGCCCGCCGGCGCGCCGTACCACTCGATCTCGCCGCCGTCGAAGGCCGGATGGTCGCGGCGCAGTTCCAACGCGTGCCGGTAGAGCGAGAGCGTGGACCCGGTGTCCTCGAGCTGAGCCTCCACGGTCAGCGCCGCCCAGTCCTCCGGCATCGGTAGCCAGGTCGCCGCGTTGGTGGAGAACGCGAACGGCGGTTCGCCGCCCTCCCAAGGGATCGGCACGCGGGCGACATCGCGGGAATGCGCGGCCCCGCTGGTTCGCGCGCGCGGATCGGCCATCGCCTCGGGCGGCAGTTCCACGTTGCCCAGCCCGAGTTCTTCGCCGTTGTACAGGTAGACCACGCCGGGCAGCGCGAGTTCGACGAGCGCCATCGCGCGTGCCCGCAGCACGCCCTGCGCGCCGCCGCCGTACCGGCTCACCTGGCGCCACACGTCGTGGTTGGACAGCGTCCAGGTCGAGGGCTGCGCGTTGGCCAGCGAGCGCTCGATCGTGCCGCGCATCGCGTCCGCGTCGAAGTGGGTGAGCACGAGCCGGAAGTTGAAGGCCAGGTGCAGCTCGTCCGGGCGCAGGTAGCGGGCCAGCCGCTCCTCGTCGGGCACCCAGACCTCGCCGACCGCCATCGTGCCCGGGTACTCGTCGAGCACCTTGCGGATCCGCTGGTGGATCTCGTGCACGCCGTCGTTGTCGAAGCGCGGGTCGAAATAGGAGGACATGCCCGAGGGGTCCGCACGCGGGTCCATATCGGGCAGGCCCGGAGGTTTGGCCATCCCGTGCGCCACGTCGATCCGGAAGCCGTCCACCCCGCGGTTCAGCCAGAACCGCAACGTCCGCTCCAGATCGGCGTGCACCTCCGGATTGGCGAAGTTGAGATCCGGTTGCTCGGGAGCGAACAGGTGCAGGTACCACTGACCGTCCGGGACCCGGGTCCAGGCCGGTCCGCCGAACGCGCTGACCCAGTTGTTGGGCGGGTGTTCCCCGGACGGGCCCCGGCCGTCGCGGAACACGTACCGCTCCCGTTCGGGACTGCCGGGGCGTGCGGCCAGGGCGGCCCGGAACCAGGCGTGCTCGCTGCTGGTGTGGTTGGGCACCACGTCGATGGTGACCTTGATGCCGCGTGCGTGCGCTTCGGCGACCAGCGCGTCGAACGCGGCCAGGTCGCCGAAAAGCGGGTCGACGTCCCGCGGGTCCGCGACGTCGTAGCCGTGGTCCGCCATGGGGGAGCGGAAGAACGGGGTCAGCCAGAGCGCGTCCACGCCGAGCAGTTCCAGGTAGCCCAGGCGGCTGCGCACGCCCTCCAGGTCACCGATCCCGTCGCCGTCCGAATCCGCGAAGGACCGCACGTAGATCTGATAGAAAACCGCGTCCTGCCACCAAAGGGAGCCGTTCGCTCCCTCGCCTCTGCCGTCGACCGATCTGCGCACGATGCGCAATCCTGCCAGTTCGATCACGGCCCGATGAAGGCCGCCTTACAGCCAGCTGTTCATCATGCTGTGCGCGGCCATTTCCAGGTAGTTCCAGAGCTGCTGCCGGTACGGTTCGGCGAGTTCGGCCTCGTCCACCGCGACCCGCATCGCGCGCAGCCACGCGTCCCGCTCGAGGGGACCGATCTTGAACGGCGCGTGCCGCATCCGCAGGCGCGGATGACCGCGCCGGTCGGAGTAGGTGTGCGGACCGCCCCAGTACTGCATGAGGAACAGCCGCAACCGCTCCTCGGCGGGGCCGAGATCGGCTTCCGGGTAGAGCGGGCGCAGGATCTCGTCCTCGGCGACCTCGGCGTAGAACCGCGCCACGATCTTGCGGAACGTCGGTTCGCCGCCCACCGCGTCGTAGAAACTCTGCGGATCCGCCGCTTCGCTGCTCACTTCTGCCACCGCTCCATCCTCGCTCATTCGCCCGCGGGCCTCCCACCGGCCGACGGACCGGTGAAGAACCGGCCCAGCGGCGGCTCGAACCCGGCGTCCTCCAGGGCGGCGATGATGCGCGCCCGCAGCGCCCGCTGCACGGCCCACTGCTTCCCGGGCCGAACCTTCACCGTCAGCCTGAGCTTGATGCCCTCCGGTGTGACACTTTCCACACCGAGAACCTCCGGCGGCTCCATCACATCGGTGGACAGCGGCTCGCTCGTGGTCGCCGCGTTCGCGGTCTCGGCGAGCACCTCGGTCGCCCGGTCCACGTCGGCGGAGTAGGGCAGCGGCACGTCGACCACGGCGACCGCGAAGCCCTGGCTCGAGTTGCCGACCCGCAGCACCTCGCCGTTGCGCACGTACCAGACGGTGCCGTTGAGGTCCCGCAGCGTGGTGATCCGCAGGCCGACGGCCTCGACGGTGCCGGTCGCCTCGCCGATGTCGACCACGTCGCCGACGCCGTACTGGTCCTCGACCATCATGAACATGCCGGACAGGAAGTCCTTGACCAGGTTCTGCGCGCCGAATCCGAGCGCGACCCCGACGATCCCGGCCGACGCGATGATCGGACCGAGGTTGATCCCCAGTTCGCTGAGGATCTGGAGAAGCGCGAACCCGTAGACGACGAACGTGGTCACCGACTTGAGCACCGAGCCGATGGTCTTCGCGCGCTGCCGGCGGCGTTCGACCACCATCGGCCCGAGCATCTCGGGCGCGCGTTCGCGCAACGGGCGCAGCAGCGCGGGGAGTTTCCCGCGGCCGTTGTTCTCCGGAATCGTGGTGAGACGGTCGATCAGCCTGCGGACCAGGAAGCGGATCAGGAACGCGACGACCACGATGAGCAGGATCTTCAGCGGCTTGGCCACGATCCACCCGGCCGAGGCGGAAAGCCACTCGTTGTGGCTCCAGCCGTACACCCAGTTACACCAGGTCCCCGGCTGGTCGACGCACTGGGGCCTCTCGCTGAGCAACCGAATCACCTCGGAGCGTGTTCCCTTCTCATCTCATGTTCACCCGGCTTAACGGGGATGTTGAACCGTCGTCATCGGACACGTCATCTAACACACGTGCACTTTTGGGGGGATCTGTGGTCGACTATGCCTGCACCGGTGGAGGTGGTCGAGTGCCAGACCGACAACCGATCTCCTTCGGCGCCCCGGGCCGTTCCGCGGCCGGGCAGGCGCCGGAGGTCGTCCTGTGTGCCTATCCGGGTGGTGGTGCCCAGCCGACTGGGCCCCAGCCGAGTGGGCCTCCCTCACGTGGTGGCCGGACGGCTCGTCCGCACGGCCAGCGTAGAGGGCGGGACCCCGGGGGAGGTTCGTCGGGACCGCAGTGGGGGCGGCGCCGGGTGCTGCTGCTCAACGCGACGTTCGAACCGCTGACCGCGCTGCCGCTGCGGCGCGCGGTCGTGCTCGTCGTCTGCGGCAAGGCCGAGGTCGTGCACGGCGATCCGGCGGGGGTGAGCCTGCACGCCGCCAGCGTGGCGGTACCCGTGCCGTCGGTGATCAGGCTGAGCACGTACGTGCGGGTGCCCTATCGCGCGAAGGTGCCGTTGACGCGGGCCGGGCTGATGCACCGGGACCACTACCGGTGCGCTTACTGCGGCGGCCGGGCGGAAACGATAGATCACGTGATCCCGCGCAGCCGCGGTGGCCCCCACGCCTGGGAGAACTGCGTCGCGTGCTGCGCGAAGTGCAACCACCGCAAGGCCGACCGGCTGCTGTCCGAGCTGGGCTGGCGCCTCCGGGTGGTGCCCCGGGCGCCGCACGGTCCGCATTGGCGGCTGCTCGCGCACTCGGGCGACGCGGATCCGCTGTGGCGACCGTACCTCGGCGCCCCAGCCGCTTGAGTTGGCTGGGGCTCGCCGACGGTCGTCTTTTGGCGTGCGCCGAGTTCTACGCGGCCAGCGCGTAGTCGGCCTGTGCCGTCACGCGGGTCCCGCGCGTGACGCGGGTGCCCCGGGTGACGCGCGTGCCGCAGGTGACGCGGGTACCGGCGGTCACGCGGGTACCCCGCGTGACGCGCGTGCCCCGAGTGACCCGGGTGCCGCAGGTGACTCGCGTGCCGGCGGTGACCCTCGTGCCACGGGTGACCCGAGTACCCCGGGTAACCCTCGTGCCGCGGGTGACGCGGGTACCGGCCGTGACGCGGGTGCCCGCGGTGACCCGGGTGCCGCGGGTGACTCGTGTACCCCGGGTGACGCGGGTGCCGGCGGTGACGCGCGTGCCGGGCTCCACGACGGCGTCGATCAGTGACGAGATGGTCTCGATGCTCGCCTGGGCGGGGGTGGGGGCAGTGCGCATGACATGGCCTCCTGTGACCGGTGCGTGACCTATCGGGGTTGGGGAGCGGGGCACAAGGCCCGTACAGGTGAAAAAGCTACGAGGATTTCACGCCGCGAACAAGACAACAGCGCTGGGTGCGGCCGCATGTACGTTGAGTTGCAACCTTTCGCGCGGACCCCTTCGGCCCATCGCCCGACGCAGGTCGCGGCAGTCGGAGGACTGGGACGGTCGTACGACGAACGGTCCATGGGACGCCCGTGCCGATCGCGCAATGATCACCGAATGTGGTGAGGCGCGTTGCGCGTGGCGTTCGGGCCATCCGATACGCTGCGCGCGTGAACATCGTCGAGACGATCCTGGTCTTCGCGCTGATCCCGCTGGCCATCTACGGAGTGGTCAGCCTGATCACGCTGCGGTCGAAGTTCGCCGGAGCGCCCAGGTACCGGCCGGGTCAGCCGTGGGAGCACCCGCCGGTGTGGTGGAGCGGCAATCCGGAAGGCATCGGCGACCGGCACGCCGAATCCGGCGACGGCGCGGACGCGCCGGTCCAGGTAGCGGGAGGTGCTCGTGGCAGCTGGTGAACTGGTCCAGCAAGGCGGCGCGACCGCCGAGGAGTTGGAGCCCGGGGTCGCGATTACGGCGTCCGGCAGGCGCTCGGCCGCCAAGATGTACGAACCGGCTGCGCCATCCGGCCCATTCAGCACCACCCAGCTCGCGCGGATCGACGAGGCGCTGACCCTGGCCAGCCGGGAGAGCGGGCTCGACTTCACAGTGTACGTCGGCGAACTCGGCGAGGACTCGCGCGCGGCGGCCGAGAAGCTGCACGCCTCCATCCCCAACGGGAACAACGCGGTGCTGATCGCCGTCTCCCCGGGTGAGCGCGTGGTCGAGGTGGTGACCGGCGCGGAGGCCTTCCAGCGCGTGCCCGACCGCGGCGCGAAACTGGCCGTGATGAGCATGGTGGCTTCCTTCAAGGAAGGCGACCTGATCGGCGGCCTGGTGAGCGGCCTCCGGATGCTCACCGACCAGGCGGGCCCACCCCCCAAGCACTGACGCCCGAACCTCGGGTCCCTGTCATGAGGGGACCCCTCCAGACAAATTCCGTCTGGAGGGGTCCCCTCATGACATTCCGGGTCAGGACGCTTGCTCGTCGAATTCGCGGGCGGCGAGGGCGCGGATGATGCCCGCGCGGCCCTCGGACACCAGGCGGCGCAGGGCCGCCGGACGGTCCCCGGCCAGCCACGCGTCCGCGGCGTCCACAGTGGACTGATCCACCGCCCACGCGGGGAACAGGCCGACCACGGTCGGCTGCGCGCGCTCGCTGGAGCGCCGCTGCCACACCTCGTCGATCACCTCGAAGTACGTCTTCACGTACCCGCGCAGCAGGTGCTTCTGCCCGGGGTGCGAGAAGCCCGCGATGAGCGCGTTGCTCGTCGCGTTGGGCAGCTCGTCGTCGTGGACCGCGCGTTGCCACGCGTCCGCCTTGGCTTCCTCGGTGGGACGCAGCGCCCGGGCGGTCTCGGCGTGCCGCCGCCCGGCGGCGGTGTCGTCCCGGGCCACCTCCGCGTCGATCTCCGCGTCCGCGGCCTTCCCGTGCGCCACCAGCGCGCTGAGCAGCCGCCAGCGCAGATCGGCGTCCACGGTGAGCCCGTCCAGCGGCGCGGAACCGTCCAGCCACCCGGCCAGCACGGTCACCGTGTCGTCGTCCAGCACCGAACCGGCCAGGGCGTTGACGAAGGCCAGCTGGTGGTCCGAACCCGGCTCGGCGCCGCGGGCCAGTTCCAGCAGGCGCGCGGTGAACGACGGCCAGCCGTGCTGGGTCGCCCACGCCCGCTCGGCGTAGGAGTTCAGCGCGGTCTGCGCCTGCAGCAGCAGCCGCTGCACCACGCCCACCTCGGTCTCGGCCTGGATCCCGTGCGACACGATCGCGACGAAGTCCCGGGCCTTGAGCTCGGCCTCGCGGGTCATCTCCCAGGCGGCCGACCAGCACAGCGTGCGCGGCAGCGGCTCGGTGATGTCCGCGATCCGGTCGACCAACGTGGTGAGCGAACCGGTGTCCAGCCGCATGGTGCAGTAGGTCAGGTCGTCGTCGTTGACCAGGACCAGCTTCCCGGCGGACACGCCGACCAGATCGGGCACCTCGGTCCGCTCGCCGGACACGTCGAGTTCGACCCGCTTGACCCGCACGAGCTTGCCGTTCGTGTCGTCGTCGTAGATGCCGACCGCGATCCGGTGCGTGCGCAGCTCGCCCGCACCCGGTTTCGCCCCGGTCTGCACGACCGCGAACGAGGTGAACTTCCCGGCGCCGTCGACCTCGAAGCGCGGCCGCAGCGAGTTGAGCCCGGTGGTCTCCAGCCATTCGGCGCTCCACCACGACAGATCCCGCCCGGACGCCTCCTCCAGTGCGCCGAGCAGATCGGCCAGGGTCGCGTTGCCCCACGCGTGCCGCCGGAAGTACAGCCGCAGCCCGGCCAGGAAGTTGTCCAGGCCGACATAGGCGACCAGCTGCTTGAGCACGCTGGCGCCCTTGGCGTAAGTGATGCCGTCGAAGTTCACCTCGACCGCTTGCAGATCCACGATGTCCGCGGCGATCGGGTGCGTGGAGGGCAGTTGGTCCTGCCGGTAGGCCCAGGACTTCTCGATGTTCGCGAAGCTGGTCCACGCGTGCTTGTACTCGGTGGCCTCGGCCTGCGCGAGCACGCTGGCGAAGGTCGCGAACGACTCGTTCAGCCACAGGTCGTCCCACCAGCGCATGGTGACCAGATCGCCGAACCACATGTGCGCCATCTCGTGCAGCAGCGTCTCGGCGCGCCGCTCGTAGGCGTAGCGGGTGACCCGGCTGCGGAACACGTAGTCCTCGAGGAAGGTCACCGCGCCGGCGTTCTCCATCGCGCCCGCGTTGAACTCCGGCACGAACAGCTGGTCGTACTTGCTGAACGGGTACGGCGTGCCGAACTGCTGGTGGTAGAACGCGAAACCCTGTTTGGTCTCGGTGAACAGCCGTTCGGAGTCCATGTGCTCGGCGAGCGACGCGCGGCAGTAGATGCCCAGCGGAATGGTGCGGTGCTCGTCGGTGTACTTGTCCTGCCACTCCGCGTACGGCCCGGCGATCAGCGCGACCAGGTAGGTCGAGATCCGCTCGGAGACCGCGAAGACCGTCTTCGTGGCGCCTTCCGGGGTTTCCTCGGTCGACTCGATGAGCGCGTTGGACACGATCTTCCAGTCGCTCGGCGCGGTCACGGTGAGCCGGTAGGTCGATTTGAGGTCCGGCTGGTCGAAGCAGGCGAACATCCGCTTGGCGTCCGCGGTCTCGAACTGGGTGTAGAGGTAGACGGCGTCGTCGACCGGGTCCACGAAGCGGTGCAGGCCCTCGCCGGTGTTCATGTAGCGGCAGGCGGCGTGCACGACGAGTTCGTTGTTCGCGGCCAGGCCGGGCAGGGTGATGCCGTCGTCTTCGCGGTACCCGCTGACGTCGAGCGGCGCGCCGTTGAGGGTCGCGGAATGCACCTCGGCGGCGACGAGGTCAACCCAAGACCGCTCACCCGTGCTCGTGAACCGGATGGTGGTCTTCGAGTCGAACGTCTTCTCACCGGGCCGACCGTTACCGTCGGTGAGATCGAGGGCGATGTCGTAGGACTCGACTTCCAGCAGGCCGGCGCGCTGCTTGGCTTGGTCGCGGGTCAGATTAGGGGCGGGCACGGGCACCTCGTGGTTAGCGCTAGCGGTTGTCGTTTCGTTTACTTCCTGCATCCAATCATGAGCGGCCGGGTACGGGTGAGGGGGAACAAGCGCCGCGTCCCCGCTGTTGGCCGTGATGACGCCGGTTCGCCGGAGCGAACCATGCCCACTGACCAGGGAGTAACCGATGACCGAAGCCCAGCAGGCCGATCAGCCGATCAAAGTCGACTTCTACTTCGACCCGGTCTGCCCGTTCGCGTGGATCACCTCGCGGTGGATCCTCGAGGTGGAGAAGCACCGCAACCTCGATCTGAACTTCCGGGTGATGAGCCTGGCCATCCTCAACGACGGCCGCGAGGATCTGCCCGAGGAGTACCGGGAACTCCTGAAGACCGCCTGGGGACCGGTCCGGGTGGCGATCGCGCTCGCGCAGGAGAAGGGCGAGCAGGTGCTGCGCGACTACTACACGGAGTTCGGCATCCGCCACCACAACCAGGGCAACCAGGACCGCGCCGCGGTGACGCGGGAAGCCCTGGCGGCGATCGGCGCCCCCGCCGAACTGGCCGAGGCGGCGAACTCCACCGAGTACGACGAAGCCCTGCACAAGAGCCACCACGAGGGCATGGACCCGGTCGGGATGGACGTCGGCACGCCGACCCTGCACATCGACGGCGTCGCGTTCTTCGGTCCGGTGCTCAGCTCGATCCCGCGCGGCGAGGAGGCCGTGAAGATGTTCGACGGCGCCCGGCTGCTGGCGAGCTACCCGGACTTCTTCGAGCTCAAGCGCACCCGCACCGGCGACCTCAAGTTCGACTGAAGCCTGCGGCACCGGCCAGCGCCGACCGGGTGACCGGTTCGGGCAGCGGTGAGCGGGCGAGCGCCTCCTGCGGGGACAGCTCGCCCGCCGCCACTCCCGCGCGCAGCGCGGCCAGTTCGCCGAGCACTCGCCGTTGCCGATCCAGGAAACCGGGACCGGCCGGATCGCCGTGACCGGGCACGACCACCCGCGGCCGCAGCGCACGGATCCCGTCCAGCGCGGCGGGCCAGCTCTCCAGCACGGTGTCCCGGCCGAAGGACTCTTCGGTGTAGGTGTCCTCCGGGCCGCGCTCGAGCAGGTCACCGGCGAAGACCACGGCCACGTCCGGCACGTGCACCACGAGATCGTGCCCGGTGTGTCCCGGGCCGAAGTGCGCGAGCCGGACCCGCCGGCCGCCCAGGGACAGTTCGGCTTCCCGGGCGACCAGCCGCTGCGGGAACACGAGTTCGGTGGCCGCGATGGCGTCGGCGATTTCCGGCTTGCCCTCGTCGCGGTACCGGCGGGCCCAGGCCGCCCGGGACGCGGCGCCCTCGGCGACGAGCGTGGCGCGGCAGCCTTCCTGGGCCCACACCTCGCACGGGCCGAACGCGGAAGTGCCGAAGGCGTGATCGAAATGCGCGTGCGTGATCGCGACCGCCCACGGCAGCGGGGTCAGCTCGCGCACCGCGGCCGCGAGTTCGGCGCCCTGCACGGCGTCGCCCCGGGTGTCGATCACCAGGCAGCGCTGCTCGCCGACCACCAGCCCGACCGTCAGATCCAGTTCCGCGTACCGGCGCACCCACACACCGTCCGCGACCTCCTGCCAGTCCGCGAGCGGCGTCGTCATGGCTTCACCCTAGGACGCCGTCGATCAGCAGCGGGGCGACGGGGGAGACGTTCACCGCGCGGGCGAGTTCGACGTCCCCGGCATGCCCCGCCGCGGCGAGTTCCCGGCCCGAAGCGCATTCGGTGAGCGCGCGCACCGGATCGCTCGCCCGGTAGGCGGTCGCCGCGAGGGCGGCCTCGGCGGACGGTTCGCCCGCACCGGCGGCGAGCAGGGCGTCGACGACGGCGCCCGCCCCGAGCTGATCCTCGACGCAGGGCCGCAACGCACCCCCGTCGCCGTGGTCGCCGAGGACGTCCACGCCCCACCGCTCGCCCGCCGGGATCGTCGCCACCGACGACGGCCGGAGTGTCCACTGTGTCCGGTCGGCGAGCACCGCTCCGGCTCGTTCGGCGGCCTCCACGGCCCGGGAATCCCGCCACCGCAACGGAAGCACCCGGCCACCGCGGCCGAGAACCACGTCGACCGTGGTGCCGAACGACAGCACGTCGACGACGACCAGCACACCGCATTCGGCGCCGAGCGCGGCGCCCCCCTCCGGGCACCACTCGAGACGCACGTCACTGCCGGGCTGACCGAATACGCGTCGCATACCCCGCAGCATGCCCGGCCGCGGCCGGGATGGCAGAATCCCGCGGCGTGCGTGTCTACCTTGGTGCCGACCATGCCGGCTTCGAACTGAAAAACCACCTGGTGGCCCACCTGCGCGAGCAGGGACACGAGGTCACCGACGTCGGTCCGCGGGTCTACGACGCGGCCGACGACTACCCCGCGTTCTGCATCGAGACCGCCCGCCGCGTGGTGGCCGACGAGGGCAGCCTGGGCATCGTGATCGGCGGTTCGGGCAACGGCGAGCAGATCGCGGCGAACAAGGTGGCCGGCGCCCGGGCCGGGCTCGCCTGGAACCCGGAGATCGCGCGGCTGACCCGCGAGCACAACCACGCCCAGCTCATCGGCGTCGGCGCGCGGATGCACACCACCGAAGAGGCCACCGAGATCGTCGAGGCGTTCCTCGCCACCCCGCCCTCGCCGGACGAGCGGCACGGGCGCCGGGTGCGGCAGTTGCTCGACTACGAGCGCACCGGGACCCCGCCGCCGCTGCCCGATGCCTGAGGGCCACACCCTGCACCGGCTCGCCCGGTTGCACAAACGCCGTTACGCCGGGGCGCCGGTCGAGGTGTCCAGCCCGCAGGGCCGCTTCGCCACTGAGGCGTCCACTGTGGACGGCAAGGTGTTCGAAGGCGCCGAGGCGTACGGAAAGCACCTGTTCCACCACTTCGGTCCACAGGGGACGGTGCACGTCCACCTCGGGCTGTACGGCACGTTCACCGAGTCGAAACTGCCGGCCACCCCGCCGCAGGGGCAGGTGCGAATGCGGCTGGTCGGCCGGACGCATTGGACCGATCTGCGCGGGCCGACCCGGTGCGAGCTGCTCACCGAGGAGCAGGTCGACGCGATCAAGGCCCGGCTGGGTCCCGATCCGCTGCGCCGCGACGCGCGACCCGAACGCGCCTGGGCCCGGATCTCCTCGTCCCGCACGTCCGTGGCCGCCCTGCTGATGGACCAGTCGGTGCTGGCCGGGGTGGGCAACGTCTACCGCGCGGAGGTGCTGTTCCGGCACGGGGTCGCCCCGACGCTGCCCGGGAAGGCCCTGGATGCCGTGCTGTGGAAGGAAATCTGGGACGATCTGGTGGCGCTCATGCGCGACGGCGTGCGCACCGGCCGCATCGACACGGTCGCCGACGAACACCTGCCCGAGGTGACCGGCCGGGCGCCGCGGGTGGACCGGCACGGCGGCGAGGTCTACGTCTACCGGCGCGCCGGTCAGCCGTGCCTGGTCTGCGGGACACCGGTCGCGCACGCGGAACTGGCAGGCCGGAACCTCTACTGGTGCCCGACCTGCCAGCCCGCCTAGAACTCAGAACCCGCCGAAGTCCGCACTGCCGCCGAAGTCGCCGCCACCGAGGTCTCCGCCCCAGTCGCCACCGCCCATGTCCGCGGCGCCGTCCGCGCCACCCATGTCGTTCATGGCGTCCTGCTGACCGGCGTCGAACCCGGATTCCCAGGCCGCCGCGCTGGCGATCCCGCTCATCCCGGAGAACATCGCGCTGAACAGCAGCATCGAGCCCAGGCCCCAGGCACCGGCCACGAGCGCGGGCTTCCACCACGGCTCGCTGTACCAGCCCTGCGGCACCGGCCGCCCGGCGACGCGTCCGCCCGGGTAGTAGTGCGGCGTGTTCTCGCCCGGTTCGGGCGAGGCTTCGTACGCCTGGCCTTCGACCTCGACCCGGCGGTGCTCGGTGACCTTCCCGGCACGCGCCCGCTCGGCGTCCTCGGGCAGGGCGGGGCCGGGGTCCATGCCCATCGCCTCGCGCGCGGCACGCACGTAGTACAGGCCCTCGAGGGCGGTTTCCTTGACCAGTCGCGCCTGTTCGGCGGTCTGCGCCTGTTCCATCTGGGAACCCGCGGCGTTGTACCGCTCGGACGCGTCGGCCATCGCCTGCTGGGAGGCGGTGTTGGTGCCGGTCAGGTTCAGCACCTGACCGCCGAGCCGTTCGACGAGTCGGCGGGCGTCGGCCTTGGCGTCTTCCAGTTCACGTTGCTTGGCGCTCGCGCGCGATCGTGCGAGGTACAGGCCGCCGCCGACGATGACGACGAGGAGCACGATCAGGAAGATCGCGGTGCCCATGGGTCACTCCCGGTTGTATTGGTCTCTTGAACCGGACAACGCGGACCTTACGTCGTCGGTTCCCGGGAGTGACCGGGCACATCGTCAGCTCACCAGGCTCGGCCCACGGTGTACGCGTCGGTCCAGATCTTCTGCAGCCGCACGACGTCACCGCTTTCCGGCGCCGCCCACATCTGGTTGTCGTCGGCGAAGATGCCCACGTGGTACACACGGCCACCGTTCGCGAAGAACACCAGGTCGCCGGGCTGCATGTCGCCCTTGGCGATGTTCGTCAGCGCGACGCGCTGGTTGGCCGAGGTCCGCGGCAGTTCGATACCGAACTGGCGGTGCACGAACTGGGTGAGCCCGGAGCAGTCGAAGCTGTTCGGCCCGGTGGCGCCCCAGACGTAGGGCTTACCGGCCTGCGCGGCGGCCGCGTCCACGATTCGCCGGCCCATCGGCTGCTGCGACTGGACGTTCACGGTTGGTGAGATCGCCGGGTCGTTGATCCGGTCGCCGGAGTAGTGCAGCCGCCAGTCGCCGCTGACCGTGATGGTCGCGGGGACCGCGGCGACGCCCTCGGCGTTCGTGGTGCCGCTGGCGGCCACCGACCACGGCTGGTCGGGGCCGCCGCGCCATTCCAGGTCGACCTGCTTGCCGGCGACCGGGCGGTCGCCGAAGCGGGTGAGCTTTCCGGTGAAGGTCAGGCCGCTGCCCCAGCTGACGGGGGAGGGGGCGGCGTCCAGGGTCTGCTCGGTGCGGACCACCGCCGAGGCGGTGCCGGCGGAGCCGAGGAGCGCGCCGGCGCTGGCCGCGCAGACCAGGGTCGCCGAAGTGATCCGGCGCAGGTTCACCGCTCGGGGGCGCGATGACGAAGGCACGAGTGTCCTCCAGGAACAATTGTCGGGGGATTGATCACGAAACGGTAAACACATGATTGGCGGAAAAGGGAAACACCGAATTCGTTGATCTCGTGACGTGCGTGACACCGGATATGGCCGCCACTGACACGATTTCCCAGCTCGACACCCGCACGCGCGGACTCGTCGGCTGCCTGCCGCGTTGCGCGTGCGTGGCCTGAATCACGCGCACGCCGTGGTTCCGGTCACGCCGGACAGCGGCCGCGGAGCGCGCGCCCGAGTAGCTCGTCGCGATCAAATCAGCTGCGGGTGATCGCGATTCCCGCCAAGATCAACGGTCATGGAACCAGCAGTCGTCCTCATCACCGGGATCTCCGCCGCCGGAAAGTCCACAGTGGCCCAGCGTCTCGCCGAGTCGATTCCGGATTCGGTGCACATCCGCGGCGATCTGTTCCGGAAGATGATCGTGCGCGGCCGCCACGAGATGGGTATGCCGCCCACGCCGGAGGCCGTGGCCCAGCTCCGCCTGCGTTACCGCCTCGCCGCCGCGACCGCGGACGGGTACTTCCGGGCGGGATTCACCGCGGTGCTGCAGGACGTGGTGCTCGGGGAGTACCTGACCGAAATGATCGAGCTGATCGACGCCCGGCCGCTGCTGGTGGTCGCGCTCGTGCCGAGCCCGGACGCGGTGGCGGCCCGGGAGCGCGGGCGGAACAAGACCGCCTACGGCGACGACGGGTACGGGCTCGCGGAACTCGACGCGGAACTGCGCGAGCGGACCCCGAAGCTCGGCCTCTGGCTGGACACCTCGGCGCAGACCGTGGACGAAACTGTCGCCGAGATCCTGGCCCGAGCCTGGACCGAAGGCCGCGTCGACTAGCTGGCAGTCGTCCCCTCGGTTCCCTTGCGGGTTCGTACGCCGGGCGTGTTTGCCCCACCGGGAGGTTTGCGGTACAAAGTCAGTGAACTTTGAAACGCAAACCTCAGGAGTGTGGAGTGGTCAGGATGGCGGAGCAAACCGAGGGCGCCGAGTCCCCGATGTCGGCGCGGGAGTCGCTGGACCTCATCGACCGCGAGAACCGGGCGGTGAGCAGGAATCTGGGTGGCGGCGGGGTGGCCCTGGGAGTGATGTGGGCGCTGCTGTGGTTCGCGATCTTCGTTTCCTTCCACCTCGCCGGGAAGGGCTGGCCGGGGCCGTGGTTCCCGCTCTGGGTGCCGATGGTGGTGCTGGCGGTCGCGGTGGTCGGCGGGGTGGCCGTGTCGATCGTGGTGGGGGCCCGCAGCGGGCGCGGGCTGCGCGGGCCGAGCCGGGTCAGCGGTGCGCTGTACGGCTGGTCCTGGACGTTGAGCTACTTCGCGATGGTCGCGGTGAACCTGATCGTCCAGCGGCAGTTGCCCGAAGACGTGATCCCGATGTTGTGGGCGGGCACCATGATGGTCCTCGCCGGTGCGCTGTCGCTGGCCGGTGGCGCGATGTTCCGGGACATCCCGATGTACTTCCTCGGGGTGTGGCTCCTGCTGGCCGGTGTCGGCGCGGTCCTGGTCGGCCCGGACTACCAGTCGCTGGTGATGGGGTTCGGCGGGCTGGTCGGCTTCGGTGGCCGGGCGGTGTTCTGCCTGCGCGCGCACCGGAAGGTGGCGGTATGAGTTCCGAACTCGATCCGGTCATCCACGCGCAGGCCCGGCTGCGGGTGACGGTCGCGCTGGCCGCGTTGCCGGACGGGGATTCGATGTCCTTTCCCCGGTTGCGGCAGTTGCTCGACATGACCGCGGGCAACCTGTCCACGCATCTGCGGAAGCTGGAGGACGCCGGCTACGTGGAGATCACCAAGACGCACGAGCGGCGGACCCCGGTGACCTACGTGGCCCTGACCCGGCGCGGCCGGGTCGCGTTCGAGGACTACACGACGACCCTGCGTGCCCTGCTCGCGGGTAGTCAAGAGAACTAGAACACGTTATAGTCCTGTCGTATGAAGTTCACGCTCTCGGTCGCGCTGACCCCGCTCGACCAGCTCGCCGAACTCGCGATTACCGCCGAGCAGCACGGATTCTCCTCGGTGGCCCTGCCGGATTCGCTGTTCTATTCGGAGACGGTGTCCGCGGACTACCCGTACACCCCGGACGGAAACAGGTTCTGGAACGCGGAGACGCCGTGGGTCGATCCGCTCATCGCCGCCGCCTCGATGGGCGCGGTCACCCGGGAGATCCGGTTCTACACCTCGGTGCTCAAACTCGGTTCGCGCAATCCGGTCCTGCTGGCCCGTCAGGTCGGTTCGGTGGCGAATCTGACCGGGAACCGGTTCGGGCTGGGGCTCGGCGTCGGCTGGTCACCGGAGGAGTTCGAGTGGTGCGGCGCGCCGTACGCGAACCGCGGCAAGCGGGTCGACGAGGCGATCGACGTGCTGCGGCTGATCCTCGGCGGCGGGATGGTCGAGTACCACGGACGGTTCTTCGATTTCGACAAACTGCAGATGAGCCCGGCGCCGAGCGAACGCGTGCCGTTCTACGTCGGCGGGCACACCGAGGTCGCCCTGCGGCGCGCGGCCCGGATCGGTGACGGGTGGGCGTCGGCGATGATGAAATACGACGATCTGCGCGAAACGATCGAGCGCCTGCGTGCGTTGCGGGCGGAGTACGGCCGGTCGGACGAACCGTTCGAATACCAGGCGGTGTGCATCGACCGGTTCGGCCTCGACGGCTACCGGGCGCAGGCCGAGATCGGCGTCACCGACGTGATCACCGTGCCCTGGGTGTTCGACGGGCTCGGTTTCGACGCGGACATCGAGGCGAAGAAGGACTCGATCAAGAAATTCGCCGACGAGATCATCTCGAAGTTCTGACGATTCTCCAGGAGGAGCGCGTGGCCATCGACGTGTGCTGGGATCCCGAGACCGACCAGCCGCCCGCCCGGGTCGCCGCCTGGCGATCGATGAACGCGGTGACCCGCGGCGACAAGGAGGAATGGCTGGCGCTGTTCGCCCCGGACGGGGTGGTCGAGGATCCGGTGGGGCCGTCGGGTTTCGATCCCGAAGGCAAGGGCCACCACGGCCGGGACGGCATCTCGGCGTTCTGGGACAAGGCGATCGCCCAGGTGGAACGGTTCGAGTTCACCATCCGCGATTCGCATGCCGCCGGCGACGAGGTGGCCAACGTCGGCACGATCACCACGTTCCTGCCCGGGAACTACCGGGTCGACACCGACGGCGTGTTCGTCTACCGGGTCAACGAGGCGGGCCTGATCCAGTCGATGCGCGCGTTCTGGGAGGTCGAACGGGCGATGGCCACCGCGCGCCAGGTGGCCGAGGGCTGAGAAGATGGCGCGGTGACGACCGCGCAGGACGTGTTTCGCCGGATGATGCGGGATCGGGTGGCCCCCGCGTTGCGGGAACTGGGGTTCCAGGGGTCCGGCCAGGCGTTCACCCTGCCCGCGCCCGATCATTTCGTGATCCTCGGTTTTCAGAAGTCGGCGAACAGCGACCGGTCCGAGGTGAGCTTCACGATCAACGTCAGCGCGGTTTCGAAGGCCGCCTGGCGGCGGATGTGCGACGAGCGGACCTACCTGCCGGAAACGCCCAGCCCGAACACGTACTACTGCGACGACGCCTGGCAACAGCGCATCGGCGCCCTGATGCCCCGAAGCGATCGCGAGCCGTGGTGGACCGTCCGTGCCGGTGAATCGGCGGAATCGGTCGCCGACGAGGTGCTCAACGTGGTCCGGGACTACGCGGTCCCCGCGATCGAAGATCAACTCGGTCCCTACTAGATTCCGCTCCACCATCCCGGCGGTTCTTTCGGTGAACCGCTGAGGCTCGTCCGCCCATCGCAGTAATGTGGTTGCGCCCTGTTCGCCTCCGAATTCCTACCGTGAGGAGAAGTGGTGCAGGCTGGTCAGCTGATCGCGGGCCGCTACCGGCTGGTGGAGCCGATTGGTTCGGGCGGGATGGGCTATGTCTGGCAGGCCTTCGACGAGGAGCTGCACCGGGACGTCGCCATGAAATGCGCCCGCCGCGGCGGCAGCGAGGCGGATGACCGGAGAATGCGGCGCGAAGCCAGGATCGCCGCGGGATTGCAGCACCCGCACGTCATCACCGTCCACGACGTGGTGGTCGTCGACGGCGAGCGCTGGCTGGTGATGGAGTTCCTGCGTTCCCGGAGCCTGGCCGAGTTGCTGGAGGAGCGCGGGGCGCTCCCGGTCGCCGAGACCGCGGACATCGGGGCGCAGATCGCCGACGCCCTGGCGGCGGTGCACGCCCGCGGTGTGGTGCATCGCGATGTCAAGCCGGGCAACATCCTCGTCACCGACGACGGGGTCGCCAAGCTGACGGACTTCGGCATTTCGCGGGTGGTGTGGAGCGAGAAGACCCTGACCGACAGCGGGACCGCGGCCGGAACCACGGCCTACCTGTCGCCGGAAGCGGCGCAGGGCCAGGAACCCGCGGCGGCCTCGGACGTGTTCTCGCTCGGCGCCAGCCTGTTCGCCGCGGTGGAAGGGAAACCGCCGTTCGGCGACGCGGAGAACCCGCTGGTGACCCTGAACCGGGCCGCGAAGGCCGAGATCGAGCCGATCCGCCGCGCCGGGCCGCTGACGCCCGTGCTCAATGATCTGTTGCGGCGCAGCCCCGAAGAGCGACCGGATGCCACCGACACCCACCGGCGGCTCGAAGCGATCGCCGATTCAGCGCCCGAGGACTTGCGCGGGCGGCGGTTCCGAGTCAGCCGCGGTCTGGCGTTCACCGCCGCCGGGGTCGTGGTGGCATTGGCCGCGACGCTGTGGATCGTCGGGAAGTACGCCTGGCCGGATCGCAACCCCGAACCCCCGGCATTCCCTCCGGCCGCGGCGGGCGTGGCCACGATCGGCGATCCGCGGACCGCCGATCCCTGTTCCCTGACCGATCAGGCGGCCCTGGCCCGTTTCGGCGAAACCAGACTGGACACCGACTACGGCAACTTCGAACGCTGCGATGTGATCGTGCGGCCGAACCCGGACACCGAAGTCGACGTCGAGACCCAGTTCAACGTGCCCGCCCCGCCCGATGCCGGGGTGGTCGAGCAGGTGGGCGCCGTGAGCGTGTTGCGGGAACCCGCGAGGAACGACCGGTGCGACCGGGTCATGACGCTGCCGGACCGGAACAAGGTGGTCGTGAACGCGAGGCTGAACGAGGGCACCACCGCGGACCTCTGCGGTATGGCCGACGCGACGGTGAACACCGCGCTGACCGTGCTCAACCGCGGTCCGGTGCCCCGGCGTCCCGCGCCGTTCGCGGCGGGATCGCTGGCCGGGGTGAACGCCTGCGGCCTGCTGGACAACACCGCGCTGGCCCGCATTCCCGGTGTCGACGCGACCCGCCCGGAGATCGGCTTCGGCGACTGGGCATGCCGCTGGCGCAGCACCACCAGCGGCGGGTCGGTGCTGCTGCGCTACGACCACGACCAGCCGCTGACCGCCCGGAGCGGCCGCCCCAACCCCATCGGCGGGCGCGACGCCTTCGTCGAGCCAGGCGCCGAGGGTGCCGACTCGTGCGTCATCAAGGTGAGCCATCGCCGGTATACCGACGACGACGGATACCCGGCGGTCGAACTGCTGCACATCGCGGCCGACGGCCCGCAGGGAGAGGACGCGCTGTGCGGACTGGTCACCGACTTGGCCACGGCCGCGGTGTCCCGCCTTCCCCAGCCCTGAGCCTTTCCGGGCTACCATGGTCAACGACACCAAGTGTCCGAGATGGGGGCGGCGGAATGGTCGAGTTCGACGACAAGGTGATGCCGTGGAGCGCGTCGGACGATGACCTCGCGGCTGCGGTCTGGGCGAAGCTGAGCGAGTCCGCCAAATCGCTCTTCTCAGTACTCATCGAGCATCCCGGAACCAAGTTCAGCGGAGCCGAACTGGCGGAGATCCTGTCGATTCCCAGCGGAAGAAGCGGCGTGGCCGCCACGCTGTGCTGGCCGAAACGGCACTGCGCCGCGCTCGGTCGCGGCTACCTGTGGTCGTGGGGATACCCCGCTGACAAGCGTGCCCGCTACTGGATGACCGACGAGGTGGCGGAGCTGCTCGACCGGGTCCGCAAGGGCTGACGGTCTTCGGGCCGCGCCGCAAGGTCACCGCCACCTCCCAGCTGGATCGTGAGTGGTTAGGACGGTTAGAACCGCCCTAACCACTCACGACCGGTCGGGACGACAGGATTTGAACCTGCGACCCTCCGCTCCCAAAGCGGATGCGCTACCAAGCTGCGCCACGTCCCGCCTGGCCCCATGTTCGGTGGGGCGGTGTGCTGCCACCCTATCGGTTACCGCTAAGCTAGCGACGCGCGGTCCTTGATCGCGTACGCGGGTGTAGCTCAATGGTAGAGCCCCAGTCTTCCAAACTGGCGACGCGGGTTCGATTCCCGTCACCCGCTCGCGAGTCGTGTTTGGTGGCCTTTGGCCACCTTCCCCGGGGTGTGTTGATGTGGGGGCCGAGCCCCCACGCCCCAGCCAGGGGGCAAGCCCCCTGGACCCCCGTAGGTAGGCGGGTTTGTTCACGGTTGGCGGTAGCGGGCGATATAGCGGGCGCGGGCTTCGGCTTCGGTGGTTTCGTTGGCTTCCGCGCGCACGCTTTTGCCGGTGCCTCGCGGATAACCGTGCTTGGCCAGCCGGTGTTCGCAGCTCTCCTCGACATAGGCGAACGAGTAGAAGTAGCCCACCAGCGCGGCCATCAGCATCAGGGCCAGCCGCAGGCCCAGCGGGCCGGGGAGCAGTAGCCACACCGACACCAGCGGCGCGATGAGCACGGTGCTGCGCGCGGCGTGCCGCAGGAGCCACGTCTTCGCGGTGATGTCGTGCAGCACCCAGGTTCGGTGTTTCTCGGGCAACCGCCCGCCGATCGCGTACCACAGCCAGCGGACCGGGTTCGGGCGTTGACGCGCCATGCGGCCTCCTCATGTACTAACTGATCGCACCTTAATAGTTAGTACACTAACTAATGCAAGGTGCCTCTAGAGTTCAGGTGCGCGTCGCGGTGAGGAGAATGGGGTAATGGCGTCGATCGACCTGGGGGAGGACCCGCTGGCCCTGGACCGGCAGGTGTGCTTCGCCCTGTCCGTGGCCTCGCGCGGCGTGATCGCGATCTACCGCCCGCTGCTGGAGCCGATGGGCCTGACCCATCCGCAGTACCTGGTCATGCTCGCCCTCTGGGAGCGCACTCCCCGCTCGGTGAAGGACCTCGGCGAGACCCTGTGCGCGGAAGCCGCGACCCTCTCGCCGTTGCTCAAACGGCTCGAGGCGATCGGCTACCTCACCCGCGAACGCAGCCGGTCCGACGAGCGGTTGCTCACCGTCGACCTGACCGAAACCGGGCGTGCCCTGCGCGAGCAGGCCGAGAAGATTCCTTACCGCGTGGTCGAAAAGCTGGGCATGGAAGTCGCCGAACTGGAGAACCTGCACGCCGCGCTCACCCGTGTCATCGCCGCCACGCGGAATTCCTAACGGTTCGCCTGCCGCGTGAGCATGGCGACCACATCCTCCAAACGTTCCTCCACGGCGAACGCCGCGCGCTGCCGCTGTGCGCCGCATCCGTTGCGGCACAACGCGGTCAGCCCGGCCAGGACGAATTCGAGGTCCCCGTCTGCGGTGGCCAGGGCGGGCCGGATGTACTCGGCCAGATAGTCGACCAGCACGCGCATCGGGGTGAGCCGCCCGGTTTCCGGATGCGCGTACTGGCCGCTCAGGCCGTACCGGGCGGCGCGCCAGAGATTGGCCCGCACGACCTCGTGCGGCGGTTGCGGCGCACGCCGGTGGTCGTCGATCGCGTGCCGGGCCGCGGTCACCAGACCGCGGACGATCGCGCCGACGAGTGCGGCTTCGGCGGCGGTCGCGCTGACGTCGCACACCCGGAATTCCACGGTCGGCTGCTTGTCCGAGAGGCGAACATCCCAGTAGAGCATGCCGCGATCGAGCATCGCGCCGGAGTCCAGCAGCGCCTCGACGGTGTGCTCGTAGTGCTCGACGGAATGGAAGTACGGCGGCGGGCCCGCCGACGGCCAGCGTCCCCATTGCATGTGCCGCCAGCTGCAGTAGCGGGTGTCCACGCCTTGGTGGAAGGGCGAATTCGCGCTCAGTGCGAGCAGGATCGGGAGCCAGGGCCGGAGGTGGTTGCACACCTGGACACCGGTGGCCCGGTCCGGAATCGCGACGTGCACATGACATGCGCACGCGATGACCGTCGTGGCGACGGCGCCGAACTGCTCGGCCATCCGGCGATAGCGGGGGTTCGGGGTGAGGCCCGGCGGACGGGGCTCGGGCAGCACCGGCGTTCCGCTCGGCATCAGTCGCAGGCCCCGGGCCGTGGCCGTCCGGATGAGCCGCCCGCGCATGGCGCGCAACTGGTCGAGGAGTTCCTTGGCGCTGTGGCAGATCGTGGTGGCCGTTTCGATCTGGCTGAGCCGGAGTTCCCGTTGCAGGGTCCCGTCCGGTTCCTCGGTCTCGCCGATCACCTCCGGGCCGAACGGGGAAAGCCGGCCGGTTTCGTCGACGAGCAGGAACTCCTCCTCGACACCCAGAGTCAGCTCATCGGCGAAGGTCCGGGCGGGGGAGTCCTCCGTGCGGTACGCACAGTTGTCGACCATACCCGGAAGGTTACCGGGGTTGCCGGCCAGGAAATCGGGCCATTCGGGGGGAACTCGAAGTCCGGCGCAGGGCGCGGCGAACGTTCGGCGGATTGACGCGAGGGCCCCGGCTGGGCGAGGATTTGGGTCAGGGGTGATTGACAACGTTGTCATCCGGGGCATGGAAAGGGAAGCCGCCCATGAGAAAGCGTGTCCTGACCGTCGCGATGGCCGTCGCCATCGGCGCCGGTACCGTCGCCGCACCTTCGGCGGCCGCCGACCGGGGGCCGCGGTTCCCCGACGACCCCACGACCTTGGTCGACACGTCCATCGGCAACAACGGCGACGGCACCACGTTCCCCGGCGCCACCACGCCGTTCGGCATGGTGCAGCTCAGCCCGGACACCCAGCTCAAGAAGTACGCCTCGTACGACTACGCCAACGACACGATCCTCGGCTTCAGCCACACGCATCTGTCCGGCGTCGGCTGCCAGACCATGGGCAACATTCGGTTCATGCCGACCACCGGCGCGGTGACCTCGTCGGATCCCGCTCAGTACGGCTCGAAGTTCAGCCACGCCAACGAGCAGAAGTCGCCCGGCTACTACTCGGTGAAACTCGACAAGTACGACGTGCGCGCCGAGTTGACCGCGACCGAGCGCACCGGGCGCCACCGCTACACGTTCCCGGCGAACGCGGGCGCGGAGAACGTGCTGATCGAGGTCGGCGAGAGCAACGGCTACACCTACGCCGGCGAGGTCAAGGTCGTCGGCGACGACACCGTCGAAGGCTGGCTGCAGGGCGGCAACTTCTGCTGGGAGACGCAGAAGGAGCGCTACAAGGTCTTCTTCAGCGCCAAGTTCGACCGGAAGTTCACCTCGTTCGGCACCTGGAGCGACGGCATGCTGACCCCGGGGGCACGCGACGCCAAGCTGGGCAGCAAACGCACCGGCGCCTGGCTGAGCTTCGATCCGGCCGCCGGGAAGCAGGTCGGCGCCGGCGTCGGCCTGTCGTACACGTCGGTGGAGGGCGCCCGGCTGAACCTGGATCGGGAGAAGGCCAGGAAGAACTTCGACGCCGTCAAGGAATCCGCGCACCGCACCTGGCGCGGCGAGCTGAACCGGATGCGCGTCGCCGGTGGCACGACCGCGGACCAGCGCACGTACTACAGCGCTCTTTACCGCTCGCTGCTGCACCCGTCGATCGGGTCCGATGTGGACGGTCGCTATCGCGGATTCGACGACCGGGTGCACCGGGCCGATCATCCCTACTACCAGATGTTCTCGCTCTGGGACACCTACCGCTCGCAGAACCAACTCGTCGCGTTGCTGCATCCGGACCGTGCCGCGGATATGACGAAATCGGTCTTGCGCATCGCTCAGGACGGCGGTTGGGTGCCGCGCTGGGCACTCGCCAATGGTGAGACCAACGTGATGAGCGGCGATCCGGTCACCCCGTGGGTGGTCGACAACTACCGGCGCGGCCTGCTCGATGACCGGACCGCTCGCGGCCTTTTCGACGCCCTGTGGCGCAACGCGAACGAGGTGCCGAAGGACCAGTCGCTTTTCCGCGGCCGGGACGGAAACCCGAGCTATGTCAAGAACGGCTGGATCGGCTACCGCGATGTGCCCGGCTACACGTTCGGCGACACGCGCCAGTCCGGTTCGGCGACCCTGGAGTACGCGCTGGCCGACTGCTCGCTGTCGTTGATGGCCCGCGGCCTCGGCGAGCACGCGAAAGCCGATTCCCTGGCCCGGCGCTGCCAGAACTTCACCAAGCAGTGGGACACCGGCACGGTGTCCAAGGGCTTCACCGGGTTCCCGCGGTCGCGCGCCGAGGACGGTTCGTGGGTCGGCGCGGCGGATCCGGCCAAGTCGACCGGTTTCCACGAGGGCACGCCGTGGCAGTACCAGTGGCTGGCGCAGCAGGATCCGAGGGCGCTCTTCGGTCTGATGGGCGGTGCCGATCAGGCGGAGAAACGGCTCGACACGTTCTTCGACATACCGCTGTTGTTGAAGAATCCGGCGGAGGCCGCGAAGAAGTCGTGGGTGATCGGTGCGTACGACTACCACAACAACTTCGCGTTCAACCCCAACAACGAGCCCGATCTGCACGCGCCCTGGATGTTCGCGTGGACGTCGTCGCCGTGGAAGACCTCGGCGGTGATGCGGGCCGCGCGCACCCTGTTCACGGATACGCCATACGGCATGCCCGGCAACGATGATCTCGGCACCATCTCGTCGTGGCTGGTCTTCGCGATGGCCGGGGTGTTCGAGGCGACCCCGGGCTCGGGGATCTACCAGCTGAGCGCGCCGATGTTCGAAAAGGTCGAGATCAACCCCGACGGCGGGCGCAAGGTTCGCATCGAGGCACCGGGCGCGGACGCGAACAAACTGCAGTACGTGTCGGGGGTGAGCGTGCGCGGCCGGGATCTGACGAAGAGCTGGCTCAGCCACGAGGACCTGCTCGATGCCCGGACGATCCGGTTCACCCTTACGGCGCAACAGGGTTCATCCTGGGGCACGGGCACTGCGGCGATGCCCCCGAGGCTCCTCGACGCCCGGTGAGGGCACTTCAGAGCTGACGAGCCCGCTCGAGAAACGCACGCCACGAGTCGGGAGGGACCCGCAACTCGCCCCCCTCCCGATTCTTGGTATCCCGAACCCCGACCACCACACCGGTCGCCACCTCAATGCACGAAGCTTCTTCTGCACTGTGACTGGACTTGCGCCAGGAGGCGCTGGTCATGGATCCGCCTCTCGCTCAGTGATCAACGACAGCGAGTTCTGTTCGCCTACTGCCAACCCCAGTATAGTGGTCGTGGCTCTCTTGTAATCCTTTATATGTCCTTCGTCGTAGAGGAATGCGCTACCTCGATGGCGCTCCACGAGTACGATGGAAGGTAGGTCTGTGTAGTCGAAGATGCTGAAGGGGCCGGTCAGCCCGGGGTGGTAGCCCACGCCAGCGGGAACCACCCGCAGCGAGATATGTGGTAAGCTCATTATTTCCCGTAGGTGCCGCAGTTGTTCGGCCATCACCTCGGGGCCGCCGATTCCCTGGCGTAGTGCGGTTTCCCCTAGCAGAACATTGTAACGCGGCGGTTGTTGGCGGGTCAGTACATCACGGCGGGCTATCCTGATTCTCAACCTTGTCTCGATCTGCGCATGCGGCACATTAGCTGCTTTAAAGATTGCGCGAGTATATTCTGTGGTCTGTAACATTCCTGGAATCAAGGATGGATTCCATTCAGTGATAGTGGTCGCAGTGCGCTCGTATTCCGCGACAGCGGTCAGAAGTTGAGGCATGCCGGGCATGCTGTCCTCCAGCCAATTGGGCTCGTGTGCCCTCCGCGCGAGATCGAGTAGCCGCTCCCTCTCGTCGCCGACGATGCCTAGGCTGCCCACGATCGTGGCCACATCTTCCACCTTCGGTAGCCGGATTCCCTTCTCCCAGAAGGAAAGTATGGCGTGCGAGATGCCGAGTTTGTCCGCGAGTTGCCGCAGGCCGATCTTCCGCGCCTGGCGGGCTTCCCTCAGGGCGGCCGCCAATGCACGTGCACGAGGAGTGGCGATAGGTGCCTTCATAACCTCACCCTACGCACGGCACCGACAATTCCGAACGTCACCCGATCGCGCTATTGGTGGTACGAATTTGTACCAGAGAGGTTGGTGTCAAACCACTGGCGGACCGGGGTGACACCAATGTTGAGCTGGCAGCAGGCGGAGGGCAGGAGACACGCGTACGATGGCGTGTTCTCCCTTCGCCCCGGCGAATCCTTCGTTGCGTTGTGCGGTGCGGAAGTCACTGTGGCGCGATCGGACGTGCTCGAGCTTGGCGGTCACTGGCTCGACGCAACCTGCTGGGCGTGCGATGCCGTCTGGCGTGACCGTGAACGGATTCCGTGTTTCACCGGCGGTGTGCCCTGAACATGCGCACGGACGAGATTCGCGCGCTGGGCCAACAACTCGCCGAACTGGGCGCGATCCTCCTGAACCTGGCCGACGAACTCGATTCCCTCGCGCGCCTTCCCGAAAGCGGTTGGATTCCGGAGGCAGGAACACCCGCGGGCGCGGTACGTCGAGCGCACTACGTCGGAAATCATCCCCTCCCATGCGGCCTGGTGTTCATCGCACTCTGCGGCACCGCTTGCTTCCCGTTCTACGGCCGTGACCGAGCCGGAAAAATCGCGCGTCACCCGTGCTGCGAGAAATGCCTCCTCCATGCTTGCTGACCCAACCAGGATTCCGATGCCCTGCGCGATATTGACCTGTCTGCTGCTCCTGCTTACCGCGTGCTCCCAAGCCAAGCCTCCCACCGACAGCCCGTGGCAACACGAAAAGATCTCGCTCGCGCCGCAGCCGCCGCAAGTGCGGAATCCGCTCGACCCCGCCCTCCTCGTCAACGATCCATGCCGAGGGCTGTCCCCTGCGCAGTTGCTCGGCCTGCGGATCGAGTCGCCCGGTCGCCGTCACGACACCGAGAGCCTGGTGAGCTGCGTCTGGGTGATGTACGCAGCGGGCACGCCCGCAGTCACCGTCTATTACGTCCCGGGACGGCAAACCGGGTTGAGCGAGCTGTACCTTCTCAACAGTTCGGGCGAATACGGCCACGGATACTTCGAACCGACAACAATCGTCGGTTATCCAGCCGTGCTCAACTCCTCAACAGACGATCGCTCTGCGGGCATCTGCCACCTCTCGGTCGGCCTCAACGACCAATTCGCCTTCAGCGTGCACACCACGAATGTCACCGGCGGTGATCCCTGTCAGGTCGCCGACACCGTCGCCGCACAAGTAATCCTGACCATCCAGCACAGCGGCCGATGACGCCGAACGGGTGACAGTTGAACACCACTCTCTGCCAGCTCGCAGCAGATGAAGGGCCCACTTCCGCCGCTTTCCCACCTAAGTAGCGATTCTTAGCCGCTTTGCACCCTCGCGCGTACGCGATGCGCTACCCTCACTGACCGGACAGCTACAACGGGTGAGGGGCCTCGAATGAGTAGCGCGGGGGACGCGTTCCTGCAGGGAGTGCTCGGCCAAAGAAGCGGCGAGCATCCAGGTTTCACCGGCGAGACGGCCGGTGCCATCGGCCGTCCAGGCGGCCCGGCCAGTCCGGACAATCCGTACAAAGGGTACAACCCGAACAAGACCGAGGAAGACATCCGCCGCCAGGCCCGAGAGGCCCGCGAAGGCGAGATGCGCCGAGTCGATCAGGGTCCACCCTCCCCGTGGGAGGTCTTCGGTAATGACACCGAGGGCCCCAAAGGCATGTCCGGCGGCAGCGTCGGCTACAAGTTCGACCCCGAAACCACTGCCAAAAAGATCACCGAGTGGGAGCAACTCCGCAGCGCGATCGAGAGTGATGCTTTAAAGCTGCAAACTGCGGCAAATGTGGTTAAGCCGCCCTCGGGAGACATGCCTGCCCATCAACAAGTTGAGGCAACGAGGTCGTCGATCCTTGCCGCGCTCGATCACAACCGTAAAATGTGGCAGTACGCGCAGGCTTACATTGATGCCTTGCGTAAGTCGAATGGCACTTATACTCAAAGGGAAGAAGACGTCGCTGGTGGTCTTTATGGCACTTCGTCCGGTGCAGATGGGCTCTACGGATAGGAATGGCATTGGTGATCAGGAAGACCTGTAGCTGGATTCCGGTTGCTGCTGTGGCGTTGCTCGTGTTGGCAAGTTGCTCGCGGGAAAATCCGGGAAAGGCTAATCCGTCGGGGTCGGCTTCTCCTTCCGAAAATGGTTCCGCATCGAGTCAGGTGGTGCCAGGTAAAGACGACGAGGGGCGCAGCAAAGCGCCTGTAGTGCAGTCTCCGTTGGATGGATCCAAGTTCATAGCTGACCCGTGTCTCAGTCTCACCCAGTCGCAATTGCAACGATTCGAGGTATCGCAACAAGGTCAGCGGAGTGAAGACCAAAACGGTGTCGGATGTCGTTGGCGCTTTGGTTCAGAAGGTGCTACTTCGGCGGCTGTGTCGTATCTCCCCAAGGTTGAGAATGGGTTGAGCAATCTGTATGCCCTTAACGATTCTGGGTTTTGGAGAGATGGCTACTTCGAACCGACCGAGGTCGAGGGGTACCCGGCTGTATACAACTCGGTGGCGGATCAACGCGCGCAGGGGTCATGCGGCATGGCGGTGGGGATCAATGATCGTTTGATGTTCAGTGTCCTGATATCTGATCGGCCAGGGCGGGATGTCTGTAAGGCTGCCGGGAATTTCGCGACTGCTGTGGTGCAGACGATAAAAGGGGGGCAGTGAGGTGCCTGACGGCGAGACAATGAGTGCGCAGGATATTTACTACAACTTCGCCAACGCCGAAGGGCCGGGGGCGTTGTTGGAGTCGCGCGCGCAGTTGGTCGAGTTGGAGAAGCTGTATACCGAGCGCGAGGAGCAGATTACCAAGTTGGCCGCCTCCATGGAGGAAGGCTGGCAGGGGGAGGCCGGGGGTGAGGCGGCTCGTGGGGCGGGGCCGTTGGCTGTGGAGCATGCTCGGGCCGCGCAGGAGATGGCGACCGCGAAGGACCTGCTCCAGTCGCAGGCCGACGCCTTCCACGACACCAAAAGCAAGGTTCAGCAGGTGCCGCAGGTTCCGCAATCGCCCCCGACCTTCCTGGACATCCTCGTGGACGGCAACGCGAAGGCGAACTACGAGAACCAGGTGACCGCCGCCAACAACGCGTCGCAGGTGAACGTTCAGGCGATGCAGAACTGGACGACGACCTCCGGGTACAACGGCACGATGATGCCCAGTACCTACGGCAGCATCGACCCCAACGCGCTCGGGATCGTTACCGCTGAGACGCCGCGGAAGGGGTTCAGCAGGGTCGAGGGCAAGGTGTCCGATCCGCGGGTTCCGAAGGGCACTGGGCGGCAGGGGACTCAGGGGACGCAGGGGACCGATGGGAACGTCGGCTCGTTGAAGGGTGACGGGACGAGGACGCCGCCGCCGATCAATCAGGTTCCGCCGCAGACCGACCCTGCTCGGCCGCCGCGGCAGGGGACGGATCCGGGGGCCGCGGACGAGCGGCCCGTCAGGCCGGGACCCGGCCCGAATCCGGTGTGGCCGCAACCCGGGCCTGGGGACGGTCCGGGGCGTTCGCCAATTGGTGGGCAGCCGCCCGGGTATCTGCCGATTGGGGGCAACCCCGGGTATGACAACTCGCGTGGTGGGCTGGGTTCGCGGTTCGGGACCGGGTCGGGGCCCGGTAGTGGGCCGGGGGCCGGTAGCGCGAGTGGCCGGATCGGCGGTAGCGGGCCCGGAAACCCGGGTGGTCTCGCTGGTGAGAAGGCTGGGCTTGGCGGCGGGCGCGCGACGGGGGCCGGGGTGCCCGGGGCGCACGGTGAACAGGTCGGGCGGGCTGGTGGGCCTGGGGCGCGTGGGGCCGGTGGTGCTGGTGGGCCGATGGGGGCCGCGGGTGCCGGGAAGGGCAGGGGCGCCGAGGACGAGGAGCACCAGCGCAAGTACGTCGTCGAGGGCGACGAGCACTTCCAGTTGACCGATGAGGAAGGGGAGCGGGTCGTCGACCCGCGGACCGGCATGTCGCCGACCCCGCCGGTCATCGGCCAATAACCCGTGGTGTGGTTCGCTGAGCCCGAAAGATTTCGGGCGGATCAGCTCGCGGCCATGGTGGCCCGGCTGACCGGAGGTGAATTGCACATCGTCCTCGCGCCGCAACCGGTATGGCGTAGTGACGAGGCGCAGGCGGCGGCCGATCGGGCGGTCGCCGAGCAGCTCGACCGATATAGGAGCGGTGGGCTCGGGGACGACGAGGACCCGGATTTCGGTGCGGTCGCCGAGTTGTTGAGCCGCCCACCGGAGGCCCGGTACGGGTGGATCAGCGACACCGCGACCGGGGTCCGGTTGGGCGTGCTGGTCGCGGGCTCCGCGCGGTTCGGGCTGGTCGGGGTCCGGGAGGGGGACGACATCTGGGTCCGGACCTTCTGGCGGGATCGGCTCAGCGCGGTTTTGGCCGAGACGTTGCCCCGGGGCGTACGGAAACCGGTCGTCCAGTCCGTCGCGGTGCTGCGCAGCGAAATGCTCGCCGCGCGGGCGGAGGTGGTCGGGTCGGTCGCGCCGAGTGCGGAGGTGCGCCGGGCCCAGCGGCTCGCCGCGTTGCCGCCGAGCGTGATCGCCGAGTTCTCCGCGGAAACCCGCAACGGCGGGCAACGCAGGCACAGTCCGCATCCGTTGCGGGTCTACGACACCGAGGAGGGGCGCTTTGCCCTCCGGGTCCGCCCGCATTACGGTGACGAGCGGATGGAACTGCTGCCCGCGAGTCTCGACGACATCGCGGATCTGGTGGACGGATTGCGGCGCGAATTGGAGGACGCCTGATTGACCTCGGGTTTCGAGCGTGGTGCGGCTTTCGTCGAAGGTGAGTACGTGCCGATCGCCGAGGCGCGAATACCCCTGGTCGATGTCGGGTTCACCCGGTCCGACGTGACCTATGACGTCGTCGCGGTCTGGGACGGCGCGTTCTTCCGGCTCGAGGATCACCTGGAGCGGTTCGAACGCGGCTGCGCGCGGCTCCGGCTCAGGTCGCCGCACGACCGCGCCGCGACCACCAAGATTCTGCTGGACCTCGTGCGCATGTCCGGTCTCCGGGAAGCGTATGTCGAGGTGATCTGCACGCGCGGAATGTCCCGGGGAGGCTCTCGCGATCCGCGCGACTTCGACAACCGCTTCTACGCCTACGCGATTCCGTACGTCTGGATCCTGCGCCCCGAGGATCCGGCGACCGGGATGGACGCGGTCATCGCGCGGACGGTCCGCCGGATTCCCGGCGACTCCGTCGATCCGACGGTGAAGAACTACCAGTGGGGCGACTTCACCCGGGGGCTCTACGAGGCATACGAACGCGGTGGCCGGTATCCGATCCTGCTCGACCAGGCGGGCAACATCACCGAGGGCGCGGGGTACAACCTGTTCGCCGTCGTCGGGGAACGCCTGCTGACCCCGGCCTCCGGAACCCTCGAGGGCATCACCCGCCGCACCGTCCTCGAACTCGCCGCCGAGGCGGGGATCCGGGCCGAGGCCGTCGATCTGGACGAGGACCTGTTCCGCACCGCGCGGGAGATCTTCGCGACCTCCACGGCCGGTGGGGTCATGCCGGTCACCTCGCTCGACGGTGAGCCGATCGGTGACGGGCGCGCCGGCCCGATGACCACCCTGCTCCGGGAACGCTACTGGCGGGCGCACCGGGAACCGCGCTACCGCACGCCAGTCGACTACTGAGCCGGTATCACCCGTTTGTCCGGCGGTACTGGGCACCCGGGTGGTCGTCGCGCAGGCGGACCTGTCCCGGCTCGTAGATGCTCTCCCGCAGGGTTTCACCCGCGTAGTCGTCCCACACCAGGCCGCGGCGCTGGAGTTCGGGCACCACGAGATCCACGAAGTCCGCGAAGGTGCCCGGGGTGATCGCGTAGGCGAGGTTGAAGCCGTCGACGTCCGCTTCGGCGACCCAGCGTTCCAGCTCGTCGGCGACCGTGGCGGGGGAGCCGACGGCGACCGGGCCGAGCCCGCCGATGCCGAGGTACTTCCCGATCTCCTCCGGGGTCCAGGTCCGGGACGGATCGGCCTTGGAGAAGTTCTCCACGACCGACTGGATCGCCTCGCTGTGCACGTGCTCGAGCACCTCGGTCGGCGAGTAGCCGGACAGATCGATCCCGGCCCAGCCGCCGAACAGGGTCAGGGCGCCGTCGAAGCTGGCCCGGGAGAGGTATTCCTGGTACTTCGCCTGCGCCTGTTCGTCGGTCTCCGCGACGATCGGCGTGATCAGCGCGAAGAACTTGACGCTCGCCGGATCGCGGCCGAATTCCGCGGCCTGGCGCCGGATGTCGGCCACGTTCCGGCCGACCAACTCGGTCGAGTGGCCCATGATGAACACCGCCTCGGCGTGCTTCGCCGCGAACGCCCGGCCCTTGGTGGAGGTGCCCGCCTGGTACAGCACCGGGGTCCGCTGCGGCGACGGTTCGGCCAGGAACACACCCGGCACCGAGTAGTACTTTCCCTTGTGCTCGATGGGATGCACCTTCGCCGGATCCGCGTACTGCCCGGTGTCTTTGTCCGCGGTTACCGCGTCGTCCTCCCAGGAGGACTCCCACAGCTTGTAGGTGACCTCGAGGAACTCCTCACCGATGTCGTACCGGTTGTCGTGCGTGATCTGCTGGTCGAGGCCGAGGTTCACCGCCGCGCTGTCCAAATAGGACGTGACAATGTTCCACGCCACGCGGCCTTTCGTCAGATGGTCCAAAGTGGTGAACTTCCGCGCCAACGCGTAGGGCTGCTCGTAGGTGAGCGAAACGGTGACGCCGAAACCGAGGTGTTCGGTCACCGCGGCCATCGCGGAAATGGACAGCAACGGATCGTTCACCGGAACCTGGGTACCGGTGCGCACCGCCGGTTCCCGCGATTCCTGATAAACGTCATAGACGCCGAGGACGTCTGCCAGGAAAAGGCCGTCGAACTTACCGCGTTCCAGCAGTTTCGCCAGCTCGATCCAGTATTCGAGATCCTTGTACCGGTGGGCCTGATCGTCCGGATGAGTCCATACTCCCGGCGCCAGATGACCGGTGACGGCCATATCGAAAGCGTTGAGCCGAATTCGTTTCGCG
Source organism: Amycolatopsis anabasis (assembly GCF_009765355.1). GTDB lineage: Bacteria > Actinomycetota > Actinomycetes > Mycobacteriales > Pseudonocardiaceae > Amycolatopsis > Amycolatopsis anabasis. The sequence continues at coordinate 287,711 of NZ_VTHK01000002.1, forward strand.
GGCATGGCGGTGAGTGAAGCCGGTGCGCGCGGAAAGGGTCAAGAAAGCGTGTTTTCGTCTCACCAGCCGGGAGTCAGGCGGCAGTCGGTGCGGTGAACGTCTCGGTGGTCGCGTCGCGCGGAGCGGGCATCGGTTCGATCACCATCGCGGTGGCGTTGTCCTGGCCGCCGAGGGCGATCGCGGTCTCCACGAGCGCGGACGCGGCCCGCGCCGGATCGGCCAGGATGTCGCGCATGGTGGCCGCGGTGAGGGTTTTGTGCACGCCGTCGCTGGTGAGCACCAGGCCGCCGCCGCGCACCTCGGTGATCCCGAATTCCCGTTCGGCGGCGGTGCGGACGCTCGTGGTGACCATGTGTTCCATCCGCGGCGTGACCGGCTGGTGCCGCACCCGGAAGTACTGCGCCAGCGTGTGATCGGTGGTCAGCTGCCGCAGCGCCGCGCCGTCCCAGGCGTAGGCCCGCGCATCGCCGACCCAGCCGATGCGGTAGCCGGTGCGATCGGCGAACGGCACGGCCACCACGAGCACGCAGTCCCCGGACTCGCCGAGTTCGCGCACCGCGCGCTGGGCGGCGAGCAAGGCGGCCGCGGGACCTTCGGCCGCCGCGGACCGGGCCGCCGCCGCGGCGGCCACGCGGGCGGCCCGGGCGGCGGCCGGTTCGTCACCGACCCCGTCGGCCAGCGCGAACACCGTCCGCCGGGTGGCCGGATCGGTGAACGCGCCGACGGCGTCCGCGTTGAGCGCACGGGGCCCCTGGGCGCTGGCGGTGTGCCAGCGCGGGGTCTGGAGATCCGGACCGAACATCGCGTCCTCCTTCGGTCGTTGTCCTCCACTGTGCGTCCGGTTTCTGTGGTGAACCTGTGCGACAGGTGAAGTTGATCTGTGATTCACCCGTCGTTCCTGGTCGGAGGTGGTGGCAGAGCGCGCAAACGCGGGCGATAGCGTTGGTTCAATGTGGACGCCCACCCAGCAGCGCTCGGCTACCCGTGAAGAGGTCACGGAACCGGAGCACCCCGCGCCCGGCACGCGGAAGGGTCTGTGGAAGCTGCTCGCCGTCGTTCTCGGCCTGGCCGCGACCGCGTGTGCGCTGGCCTTTCCGTTCCTGCCCGTGGTGCAGGACACCGCCAAGATCGTGTGGCCGGCGGGCAGCGACACCCGGCCGGTGAACGCGCCGCTGACCGGCTACTGGGCGCAGGACATGCGGGTCGACCTGCCGTGCGCGACCGTCCAGTCGCTCGACGCGCGTTCGTCCGGCCCCGGGCTGCTGTTCTCCACGATTCCGCCCCAGCGTTCGGAGAACGGCGCGGGTATCCAGGTGCGGGTCGACAACGGCCTGCTCACCGTGTTCAGCCGCGGTCAGCAGGTGGTCCGGCAGCCGCTGCCGCCGACCGGGTGCGACGTCCAGCTGACCTCGGACGCGAAGCGGACCGCGGTGACCGTCGGTGGCACCGTGCTGTACGACGCGGGCGGGGACGTGCGGCCCCGGGTGGTCGGGATCTACACCGACATCACGGGCGCCAAGGATCCGATCGACGGCCTCGGGGTGACGATCACCCCGGACACCCGTTACCAGTCTTCCCCGACCGGGCTGAAGGTCGGCATCGGCATTTTCGCCGTGCTGGCGGCGATCGGCTGCCTGATCGCGGTGAACCGGCTGGACCGCGGGGTGGCGCGGCGGGCGCCGCGGTGGGCGCCGGTGGGCTGGTGGCGGCTGAGCCTGCGCGATCTCACCGTGTTCGGCGCGCTCGGCGCGTGGGTCTTCATCGGGCCGCTCACCTCGGACGACGGGTACGTGCTGTCCATGGCCCGCGTCACCGAACAGGTGGGTTATCTCACCAACTACCACCGGTGGTTCGGCGCCGCCGAGGCGCCGATCGGCTGGTTCTACCACGTGTACGAGCTGATGACGCACGTCAGCACGGTGCCGCCGTGGATCCGGCCGCCGTCGTTCCTGCCCGGGGTGATCAGCTGGCTGCGGATCAGCCGCGAAGTGATGCCCCGGCTGGGCAGCCAGGTCCGCGCGAGCAAGCCCGCGGGCTGGGCCGCCGCGGCGGTGTTCCTGGTGTGGTGGATGCCCTTCAACAACGGGGTCCGGCCGGAGCCGGTGGGCGCGGTCGGCTCGCTGCTGGCGCTGTGCGCGGTGGAGCGGGCGCTGGTCACCCGGCGATTGCTGCCGGTGTGCCTGGGTCTGCTGGCCGCCGCGTTCACGGTGGCCGCGACCCCGACCGGGCTGATCGCGGTGGCCCCGTTCCTGGTCGCCGCGCGACCGCTGTTCCACCTGCTGCGCGCCCGCGCCCGCGAAGGCTGGCTGCCGGTGCTCGCACCGATCGCGGGGGCCGGTTTCCTGGTCCTGGTGGTGATCTTCGCGGACCAGACCTTCGCGACGGTGGTCGAATCGAGCCGGTTGCGCGGTCAGGTCGGCCCGAACCTGCCGTGGTTCCAGGAACCTTCCCGCTACCAGTTGCTGTTCGCCAACTCCGCGGACGGTTCGATCGCGCGCCGGTTCCCGGTGCTGCTGCTGATCCTCTGCACGGTGACCTGCCTGGTGGTGCTGCTGCGGCGGGGCCGGATTCCCGGTGCGGCGCTGGGCCCGAGCCGCCGGTTGATCGGCACGGTCGCGTTGTTCTTCCTGCTGATGGTGCTCACGCCGACCAAGTGGACGCACCACTTCGGCGCGTTCGCGGCGGTCGGCGCCGCGATGGCCGCGCTCGCCGCGCTGGCGACGAGTTCGACGGTGCTGCGGTCGAAACGCAACCGAGCCGCGTTCGTCGCCGGGCTGCTCGTGGTCGCCGCCCTGGCGGCGACCGGCCCGAACACCTATTCGTTCGTGTCGAACCTCGGCGTGCCCTGGTTCGACAAGGCGCCTTCCATCAAGGGAATCTCGCTGGCCAGCGTGTTCCTGGTGGCGGCGGCGGTCGCCGGTATCTACGCGTTCATCGGGAACGTGCGGGCGAAGCGGCCCGGGCCGCCGGGGCCGGAAGAGGGGCGGGCGCTGAAGTTCGGTGCCCTGTCCCTGGTCGTGGTGTGCGGCCTGTTCGCGGTGTTCGAGTTCGGCACCGTGGCGAAGGCGATCCAGAAGCAGCGCACCAGTTACAGCCTGGGCGCGGCGAACATCGAGCACCTGTTCGGCAAGAACTGCAACCTGTCCGACCACGTGATGGTGGAGACCGATCCGGTGGACAGCGTGCTGCAGCCCGCCCCGGGCACCGCGGGCGCCACCGTGCTGCGGGAACCGAAGCCGGTGAACTCGCCGCTGCCGGATCCGGAGGAAGGCACCGGGAAGACCGAGACCGGCTTCCATTCGAGGTCCACAAAGGACAACGATCCGCTGGAGAAGCCGCCGCACGGGTTCACGCCGGACACGGTGCCGATGTGGAGCAGCTACCAGCACGATCCCAGCGCGCCCACCGGGCGGCTGCGCACCGACTGGTACGGCCTGCCCGATGAGCGCGCGGGCAAGCAGCTCGTGCTCGCGATGGATTCCCCGCACGGCAAGGCCACCAGCGTGGAGGTCGAATTCGGCGCGAAGACCGCCGAGGGGATCAAAATCGCCCGCAAGTACACCGTGCTCGGGAACGGCGCGGGCAGCGGCAGCTGGGGCGACGTCCGCCTGGAACTGGGCGACCTGCCGCCCGGCGTGACGCTGGCCCGGGTGGTGGCCAAGGACGACGACCTCACCGAGGACGGCTGGGTCGCGGTCACCGCGCCCCGCGTGCCCTCGTTCACCACGCTCACCGAACGCGTCGGCAACGCTCCCGTCTACATCGACTGGCCCGCCTCGTTCGTCTACCCGTGCATGAACCCGGTGACCTCGCACGACGGCATCTCCGCGCTGCCCGCCTACCGCATCACCTCCGGTTCGCTGGCGAAGGAGAGCGACTGGGCGAGCAGCGCCGGCGGCGGGCCGAACGGGTGGCTGGAAGAGATCGCCGACGAACCCGAGGTGCCGAGCTTCCTCAAGAACAACCCCGCCCAGCCGTGGGGCCAGTTGAAGAAGATCGAGCCCTACGCCGAGGAAACCGCGCCACCCCAGGTGGTCCGCGGTCAGGAGGTCCGCCCGGGGTGGTGGTCGCCGGGGCCGGGGCCGCAGCAACCGAACGGCACCACCGCCACCCGCTGACCCGGGAGTGCCTGCGCCGGTTCAGCCCTCCCGGTTCCGGGCCGGGTGGAACACCCAGCCGCGCAGCAGCAGGAACCGCAGGACCGTGGCGGCCAGGTTGGCCAGCACGAGCACGGACACCTCGAGCGCGATCCCCGGGGTGGTGAGCGCGTTCAGCAGGGTCAGCGAGCCGCTGGTGAGCAGCAGTCCGAGCCCGAACACGAGCAGTCCCTCGAACTGGTGCCGCCCGGCGCCCCGGGCGCCGCGGATGCCGAAGGTCACGCGCCGGTTGGCCGCGGTGTTGGCGACCGCGGTGAGCCCCAGCGCCACCAGGTTCGCCGCCTGCGCGCCCACGACCCCGCGCATCAGCACGAACAGCAGCAGGTACGCGAGCGTGCTGGCCACGCCGACCGCGGCGAACCGGACCAGCTGGGTGGGCAGGCTCGGCGGCACCCCCGGGGTGTCCACGCCGATCGGCCCGCGCCCCAGCTGTTCGCGGAGCCTGCTGACCGGCACCGCGCCGGTCGCGGTCGCTCGAGTGAGCCGCACGATGCCCTTCAGATCGGCCACCGCGGTCGCCACGATGTCCACCCGCGAGTCCGGATCGTCCACCCAGTCCACCGGGACCTCGTGGATGCGCGACCCCGCGCGCTGGGCGAGGACCAGCAACTCGGTGTCGAAGAACCAGCCGGTGTCCGCCACGTGCGGCAGCAGGCGGTGCGCGACGTCGGCCCGGATCGCCTTGAAACCGCACTGCGCGTCGGTGAACCGGGCCGCCAGCGTGCCGCGCAGCAGCAGGTTGTAGCAGCGGGAGAGGAACTCCCGCTTCGGCCCGCGGACCACGCGTGCGCCCCGCGCCAGGCGGCTGCCGATGGCGAGATCGGAATGCCCGGAAATGAGCGGAGCCACCAGCGGGGAGAGCGCGGCGAGATCGGTGGACAGGTCGACGTCCATGTAGGCCAGCACCGGAGCGTCCGAAGTGGACCACACGGCGTGCAGGGCGCGGCCGCGGCCCTTCTGGTCCAGATGCGCGACGGTCACCTCGGCGAATTCGCGGGCAAGGCGTTCCGCGACGCGGAGCGTGGTGTCGGTGCTGGCGTTGTCGGCGATGGTGATCCGGAACGGATGGGGGAACCGCGAACCCAGGTACGCGTGCAGCCGCCGGATGCACGGCTCCAGATCGGTTTCCTCGTTGTACACCGGGATGACGACGTCGAGCACCGGTTTCGTGGTGCGGGTGTCGATCGGCTCGGTCCCCGGGCGGGCGGTGGAGGGCGGTGAGATCGTCATGTCCGCACGGTCTCCAGCCCCGCTTTGCCGTACGTGTGCCCGGCCTGTGTATCCGCTGTGGGCATTACGCGGTGAGGTCCTAGACCGTGGGCCTAGGCGGCGGTTGTGGTGTTCCGGTGCGTTGCCCGTGCGGCGGGCAGGCGCACCTCGAACTCGGTACGGCCCGGGACGCTGTGCACCGCGACCGAACCGCGGTGCGCCGAGACGAGCGCGGCGACGATGGCCATGCCGAGCCCGGTGCTGCCCGCCCCGCGCGAACGGGAGGAATCGCCGCGGACGAACCGTTCGAACACCGTCGGCAGCAGGTCGGCCGGGATGCCCGGGCCGTCGTCGGTCACCGTCAGCACCACCTCGCCACCGGCGGACCGGGCGAGCGCGGCGGTAATCGTGGTGCCGGGCGGGGTGTGGGTGCGCCCGTTGGACAGCAGGTTCGCCACGATCTGGTGCAGGCGTTGCACGTCACCGCGCACGAGCACCGGCTCCGGGGGCAGCTCGACCAGCCAGCGGTGCCGGGGACCAGCGATCCGCGCGTCCCCCACCGCATCGGCCACCAGCCGGGACAGGTCGGCCTCGCCGATCTCCAGCGGGCGGCCCGCGTCCAGGCGCGCCAGCAGGAGCAGGCCCTCCACCAGGCTCGCCATCCGGGCGGATTCGGAGTCGACGCGGTCCATCGCGTGCGCGACGCCGGGCGGCAGCGACTCCCGGCCGCGCCGGATCAGTTCGGCGTATCCGCGAATGGCGGCCAGCGGGGTGCGCAGTTCGTGGCTGGCGTCCGCGACGAACTGCCGGGCCCGCTGCTCGCCGGCATGCCGCGCCCGCAACGCGTCGCCGACGTGGCCGAGCATCCGGTTCAGCGCGGCGCCGACCTGGCCGACCTCGGTCCGCGGATCGGTGTCCACGTCCGCGACCCGCACGGACAGCGCGACCTCGCCGCGATCGAGCGGCAGCTCGGTGACCCGCGCCGCCACCGCGGCGACCCGGTCGAGCGGGCGCAGCGTCCGGCGTACGGCACACGCTCCGGCGAATCCGGCGCCGAGCACCCCGGCCAGGGTGACGCGGGCGAGGATGAGCCCGACGGTGAGCAGCGTTTCGTCGACCTGCGCCAGCGGCAGCCCGGTCACCACCACGTCGTCCGGGGTGTTCTCCGCGATCAGCCGGTAGTCGCCGAGCCCGCCCAGCGCACGCGTGTACGGCCGCCCGTCCACCGGCAGGCCGAGCAGGGCGGCCTTCGCGGCGGCGTCCAGCTCCTGGGGCTGTCCCTGCGCGGTGAGCATCCCCGCGTCCACGACCCGGCCGCCGGAGAGCCGGGCGGTCAGCGTTCCGGACGCCTGCCCGGGCGCGTTGAGCGGATCGGGCGGCGGGCCGAGGCCGCGCGGTTTTCCGAGGAACACCTTGGCCCGGTTGCTCGCCGACACCAGCTGCGCGTCGACCTGCCGGATGAGGAACGCGCTCAGCGCGAGCTCGCTGACCACGCCGATGATCGCGCACACCACGGCGAGCAGCGCGACCATCGACGCGATCAGCTTGGTCCGCAACGGCCACCCCATACCGGCGATGGTCGGCCGGTTTCGTGTGGGGCCCTTGTGTCCCCGCTGTGCGGCGCCTGTGCGCGTCTAGGCTGGACCGGTGACGGAAACGGAAACCCCAGCACGCGGGCGTGGCCTGCTTCTCGTCGTCCTGGCCGTGGCGGCGGTGCTCGTCGTGGTCGACCAGCTGACGAAGCTGTGGGCGTCCTCGACGCTCGCCGGTCGCCCGCCGGTGCCGGTGCTCGGCGAGTTCCTCCAGTTCCGGCTCGTGTACAACTCCGGCGCCGCCTTCTCCCTCGGCAAGAACTCCACCTGGCTCTTCACCATCTTCGCGGCGATCGCGGTGGTCGCGATCGCGTGGATCGCCCGCCGGGTGCGATCGACGGGCTGGGCGATCGGCCTTGGCCTGCTGCTCGGCGGCGCCGCCACGCACCTGGGCGACCGCGTGTTCCGCGCGCCCGGATTCGCGCGCGGACACGTGGTCGACTTCCTCGACTACAACGGCTGGTTCGTCGGCAACGTCGCCGATATCGCGCTGGTCGGCGGCGCCGCGCTGCTCATCGTGCTGAGCTTCCTCGGCATCGAGCTCACCGGGCGGCGACCCGATCCAGCGCAGCAGGACCGATCACCCGGTGCGCCCTGAGGTAGGCCACGAACGTTTCGTGGTCCGTGCCGTTGCGCACCGGATCGGTGTACGCCTTGAACGCCGGGTACCCGTCCGCCCCGATCACCGTGTAGGCGAGCGCGGCGACGCGGTAAACGCGGTTCTCCGCCAGCGGTCGGCCGTCGATCAGCACGTCCGCCGGGTCGACCTTGTGGCCGACCGGTTTCGCCGAACCGTAGGCGTACCGGACGTTTCGGGACACCGCGAACGGCGCGAACCGCACACCGCCGTCGGGCTGTGACCGCCACTGCTGTTCGAGCACCGCGTCCAGCTGGGCGCCGGTCAGGGACACCGTGAGCACGGGATTGCCGTAGCCGTAGGCGGTCCAGGACTCGCCGAGCAGCACCCGCCCGTCGGCGTCGGCCGGGTTCGGTCCCTTGGCGTACCGGATGTCGCCGCGGACCGCGTTGCTGCCGGTGGGCGGTTGGGCGGCGATCAGGGCGAGATCGGCGTGGCCGGTGCGGTTGGCGTCCCAGTACTGCACGTCGGCGTAGAGGTCGGCGGCGGTGCTTTCCCCGGCGGCGTTCGGGGTCCGGGTGAAGTCGCCGGTCGTGGTCGCGAGCGGTTCGGCGTAGCGCTGCTTTCCCCGCGCGGTCCAGTAGTCGGCGATTTTCGCGACCTCGGGGTCCGGCGGGACGTCCCGGGTGACGGCGTGGTTGACCGATTTCGTGCGGTCGCGCAGCACCTCACCGGTGCGCGGGTCCAGGGCGAGCTTGATCTCGTTGATCAGCCGACCGTGGTTGGCCGCCTCGACGACCGGCCGGGGCCGCCCCGCCGGATCGTTCACCACGCAGTTGAACGCCGCGTGCCAGTGCCCGGTGACGATCGCGTCGATGTCCGGGGTCACCTGCCGGGCCACGTCGAACGCCGGGCCGGAGGGATGCACGCAGTCATCGAAGGTCGCGGACGCGTCGGTGCCGCCGTCGTGCATGTTCAGCACGATCGCGCTCACCCCGCGGCGTTTCAGATCGGCGGCCGCGGCGTTCGCGGATTTCACCAGGTCCTCCGCGCGCAGGCCCGGCTGGAACGACGTGGAGCCGGTGGGGGTGTCGGGCACGGTCAGCCCGATGAACCCGACGGGAACGCGCTTCCCGTGCGGTCCCGCGACCCATTCGACGTGGTGGGGCGGCAGAATCGGGCGGCCGGTCTTCGCGTCGACCAGGTTCGCGGACTGGAAGTCGAAATCGGCGCCGCGGAACCGGCGGCCGGTCGAATCGGGGAAGCAGCTGTCCACGCCGATCTCGCCGAAGCAGCGGCCGCGTTCCATGTGCCGCACCAGGAAGTCGGGGGAGACGTCGAGTTCGTGGTTGCCCGCGGCGGAGAACCGGATGCCCAGCTTGTTCAGGACCTCGACGGTCGGTTCGTCGGCGTGCGCGTCGACCTCGAACGGCCAGCCGGAGAAGTTGTCCCCGGCGGAGAACAGGATCGAGTTGCGCTGCCCGGCACGCAGGCGCTGCAGGTGGGTGGCCAGGTAGGCGGCGCCGCCGACCTGGAGCTGCTTGCCGTCCGCCCCGGGGATTGTGCCGCCGTCGGCCGGGCTGGGCGGCTGCAGGTAACCGTGGAAGTCGGTGATGCTGACGAGCTGGACGTCGACCGGCGCGGTTTCGGCCGCCGCCGGGACCGCGGTACCGCCCAGCAGCGCCGCCACCAGGGCCGCGAGCAGGGGTGATCGTCTTCGCATGGGTCGCCTCTTTTCGGTTGGGAGACAACCATCCCATCCGGAAGGGGTGACCGGCGAGTGAACGCACCCCTACCGCCGCCCGGCGAACAGGTCACCGGGGAGGCGTCAGCCGTCTTCGCCGTACCCCTCGGCGCAGAACAGTTCACAGTGGACGGACTCGTCCGGGACGTCGTGCTCGAGCAGCAGGTCCCGCGCCGCGTCGACCAGCGGCGGCGGCCCGCAGAGGAACCAGTCGTCCACTTTGGCCGGATGCAGCCGGCTGCCCAGGAGCGCGTGGAACCGGCGGGCGTCGAGCCGCCCGCGGTGGTGCTCCTCGAACGAGATCGCGAGCGCCTCGGCGATCGTGTCCAGCGGCCGGGACGTGCGGGGCGGGTGCAGATCGGGATCCCGCTCGTCCGTGCGGTAGTGCAGGACGGTCAGCCTGCCCTCGAACCGGCGGGCCAGTGCGGTCAGCTCGTCGGCGAACATCGTGCTCGCCCCGCAGCGGTTCACGTACAGCAGGGTGAACCGGCTCTGCGCCTCGACGGTCAGCGCGCCGGTGAGCATCGAGAGGATCGGCGTGATCCCGATCCCGGCGGCCAGCCCGACATAATGCCGGGTCCGGCCGGGTTCCGGGGCGAGCACGAACCGGCCGGACGGCGGCCGCACCTCCAGGGTGTCGCCGGGGCGCAGGCAGGTGTTGGCGTGGATGGAGAACCGCCCGCAGTCGCGTCGCTTGACCGCGATCCGCAAGGTGTCCGCGGGCGCCGGGGAACAGATCGAGTAGTTCCGGCGCACCTCGCGTTCATCCACAGTGGACCGGATGGTGACGTGCTGCCCGGGGACGAACCGGAACGTCTCCCGGAGTCCGGCGGGCACGGCGAAGGTGACCGCCACGGCCTCCTCGGTGAGCGGATCGATCGCGGCCACCGCGAGCCGGTGGAATTCCCGCCGCCGCACCGGTTCCGCCGCGGTGACGGTCTTGCGCTCGGCACACGGCTCGCCGAGCCGCCGCCACGCCCGGTACTCGTCCGCGGACAGGTCCCGGCCCCAGGCGGTGGTGATCGGCACGTTGCGCGCCAGGTAGGTCTCCCGGTTCACGCGCCACGCCGTGCGGTAGCGGTAGAACGGGACGGCCGGGTGCAGGTGGTGGACCAGGTGGTAGTTCTGGCTCAGCATCAACGGGGTCATCAGCCACTCCAGCCCGACGCGCACCCGCGCGACGCCGAACCGGTCGCGGCTGGCCGGGAGATGGTGGTGCGGCAGCCAGTCGAACCACCAGGCGAGCAGGACCAGCCCGATCCGCTGCGGGATCAGGTAGACCACCAGCAGCTCCCAGCCGTACCCGGTGGCGATCAGCGCGGTGAAACCGCCGAGCGCGAGCAGTGCCACCGCGGTCGTCTCGGCCACCTCGGCGGGCGGGCGCGTTCCCGTGCGGGCCAGGTAGCACCGCGCGTACCAGGCGTCCACGGTCAGCCAGCGGAACGGCAGCTGCCACGCGGGCCCGTGCGAACTCCACGCGTCCGGATCGGTCCGGGGATCGGCGTTGGTGTTGCGGTGGTGCTCGAGATGGAGGAACCGCATCAGCGGGAACGACCCGTAGACCGCCACGAACAGCATGGACAGCCGGCCCAGCAGTTCGTTGACCCAGGTGAACCGGCCCGCCGAGTGGTGGACCGACTCGTGCAGCACGGTGAACATCGTGAAGGTCACCAGTGCGTTCGCGACGATTGTGCCCCACAACGGGATCCCGCCGGTCAGCCCCAGCCAGGTGGCCGTGCCCCACACCGCGAGCCCGGCCGCGAACAGCATCGCGGTCGGCGCGGACACGTTGCGCAGCGGAATGCGGGGGTTCGGCACGCGGCGGCCGGTCGTTCGCCCGGGGGAGAACGCGTGCGGCGAAGGCGCGTCGATGACGGACATGGCCCGGGCTCCTCAGGTGGCGATGAGGCCGACTAGCGCAACACCGTAGACAGAGTGGAGCACATTGTAAACTTCAACAACACACGAGTGGGTGTTGTAAACCAGCCTAAGCTGGGTTGGTGAAGACCGCCCCCAACTTCGCCCGGACCGTGCGGACCCTGCTGCGCGAGCGGCTCCTGGATGCCGCTTCGGACATCACCTGCGCCGAGGGCTGGGCGAGCGTGACGATGGGCAAGGTCGCGGCCCGGGTCGGGGTGAGCCGGCAGACGGTTTACAAGGAACTCGGATCCAAACCGGCACTCGCCGAATCGCTGATGCTCCGCGAGACCGACCGGTTCCTCGCCGGGGTCGGCGAGCTGGTGACCACCACGCCGGATCCGGTCGACGCCGTCACCGCGGCGGTGCGGTTCACCCTCGAATCCGCCGCCGACAACCCGCTGCTCAAGACCGTCCTGTCCGGTTCGCACGGCGAGCCGGACGACCTGTTGCCGCTGCTCACCACCGGTTCGGCCCCGGTGCTCGAACGCGGTATCGGGGTGCTCGCGCCGATGCTGCACCGGTGTCATCCGCACGCCGGGTTGTCCGAGGCGGAATGGCGGACGACGGTCGAGATCATGGTGCGGCTGGTGCTGAGCCATCTGGTCCAGCCCACCCAGCCGATCCCCCGCGTGGTCGAGGAGCTGCGGTGGGTCATCGAGCGGGTCCTCACGCGCCGTTCCGGGGCCGAGTGATACCCCCGCCCGAGCTGGCAAGACCCTGGTCCTAGACTCGGACGTCCCGGTCTGATATCCGACCTGGGATTATCAAGCAGTCTTTTGGACAACACTGTTACGGCTCGAGGAGAAAACGTTGAAGAGCACCGTCGAGCAGCTCAGCCCGACGCGAGTCAAGATCAATGTCGAGGTGCCGTTCGACGAACTCAAACCGAACTTCGACCGCGCCTATCGCAAGATCGCGCAGCAGGTTCGTATTCCGGGGTTCCGTCCGGGGAAGGCGCCGGCTCGCGTGCTGGAAAGCCGCATCGGTCGCGCTCCGGTGCTCGATGAGGTCGTCAACGAGGTCATTCCGCAGAAGTACCTGGAGGCCGTCCAGGCGGGTGACGTGCGCGCCCTCGGCCAGCCCGAGATCGAGGTGACCAAGCTCGAGGACCGCGAGGTGCTCGAGTTCACCGCCGAGGTCGACGTGCGCCCGGAGATCACGCTGCCCGACTTCTCCGGCATCTCGGTCAGCGTCGACGATGTCGAACTGACCGACGAAGAGGTCGACGAGCAGCTCGACCAGCTGCGTGCCCGGTTCGGCACCCTGACCGGCGTGGAGCGGCCCGCGGAGAACGGCGACTTCACGTCGATCGACCTGTCCGCCTCCGTGGACGGCAAGGAGGTCGAGGAGGCTTCGACCACCGGCCTGTCCTACGAGATCGGCTCCGGCCAGCTCGTCGAGGGCATCGACGAGGCGATCATCGGCGCCCAGGCCGGCGAGACCAAGACCTTCACCACGAAGCTGGTCGCGGGCGAGTTCGCCGGGCGCGAGGCCGAGGTCTCGGTCACCGTGCAGAGCGTCAAGCAGCGGGAACTGCCCGAGGCCGACGACGAGTTCGCCCAGCTCGCCAGCGAGTTCGACACCCTCGACGAGCTCAAGGCGGACCTGCGCGAGCGGCTCGGCCGGGTCAAGAAGATGCAGCAGGGCGTGCAGGCCCGGGACAAGGTCCTCGACTCCCTCCTGGAGACGGTCGAGGTCCCGGTGCCGGAGAAGGTCGTCGAGGGCGAGGTGGAGAACCGCAAGCATGACGCGGTGCACCCGTTCGACCACGACGAGGCGAAGCTCGCCCAGGCGCTGGAGGCCGAGGGCAAGACCCTCGAGGAGTTCAACACCGAGGTCCGCGCGGAGTCGGAGAAGGCGGTGCGCACCCAGCTGCTGCTGGACACCATCGCCGACGCCGAGGAGATCAGCGTGAACGACGGTGAGCTGACCGAGCGGATCATCTACCAGGCGCAGCGCTTCGGCATGAGCCCGGACGAATACGTGAACCGCGCCCAGCAGTCCGGCCAGCTCAGCGCGATCTACGCCGACGTGCGCCGGGGCAAGGCGCTGGCCTCGGTGGTCCGCCGGGCCACGGTGACCGACTCCGCCGGTGCGGAGATCGACCTGGAGGAGCTGTTCGGCAAGGAAGAGGAAGCCGACGCTCCGGCCGAGGAGACGCAGGTCACGGAGAAGGCGGCGGCGTCAACCGATCAGTGAAGCTCTCAGCGAACTTGGGCGGTGTCAGGCATTCTGCACCGCCCGAGTTCGTTAGGGTCGATGTCAAGATCCAGCATCTGAACCAAGTCCACAGTGGATCTCGGGGGACGGGATCCACAGCGGCGAAAAGGCAGGCAGACGTGACGCAGCACATGCCCGAGGGGCGGACAGGCACCGCGGGGCTCAACCTCACCGACTCGGTATTCGAGCGGCTGCTCTCCGAGCGCATCGTCGTGCTCGGCTCCGAGGTCAACGACGAGGTCGCGAACCGGATCACCGCGCAGCTCCTGCTGCTCGACGCGGACGACTCGGAGTCCGACATCACCTTCTACATCAACTCGCCGGGCGGGTCGGTGACCGCGGGCTTCGCCATCTACGACACGATGCAGCTCATCAAGCCGGACGTGGCGACCTACGCGATGGGCTTGGCGGCCTCGATGGGGCAGTTCCTGCTGTCCTCGGGCACCCCGGGCAAGCGGTACGCGCTTCCGCACGCGCGCATCCTGATGCACCAGCCCTCGGCCGGTGTCACCGGTACCGCGTCCGACATCGCCATCCAGGCCGAGGTGTTCGGCAAGTGGAAGAACGAGCTCGCCAAGATCACGGCCGAGCAGACCGGGCAGACCGTCGAGCAGATCATCGCCGACGGTGACCGCGACCGCTGGTTCACGGCCGAGGAGGCCAAGGACTACGGCTTCGTGGACCACGTGCTGACCCGCGCGGACCGCTGACCGGGCGCGAGACACAGGAGACTTCAATGAGCAACCTTCATCTTCCGCAGTCCCGGTATGTGCTGCCCTCGTACGTCGAGCGCACCAGCTACGGGGTCAAGGAATCCAACCCCTACAACAAGCTGTACGAAGAGCGGGTCATCTTCCTCGGCGTGCAGGTGGACGACGCGTCGGCCAACGACGTGATGGCCCAGCTGCTGCACCTGGAGCACGAGGACCCGGACCGGGACATCACGATCTACATCAACTCGCCGGGTGGCTCGTTCACCTCGCTGATGGCGATCTACGACACCATGCAGTACGTGCGTCCGGACATCTCGACGGTGTGCCTCGGCCAGGCCGCCTCGGCCGCCGCGGTGCTGCTCGCGGCCGGTACCCCGGGCAAGCGGATGGGCCTGCCGAACGCCCGCGTGCTGATCCACCAGCCGGCCATGGAGGGCACTTACGGCCAGGTCTCCGATCTGGAGATCCAGGCCAATGAGATCCAGCGGGTCCGCCGCCTGATGGAAACCATGCTGGCCAAGCACACGAACAAGTCCGCCGATGAGGTCCGCAACGACATCGAGCGCGACAAGATCTTGACCGCTGACCAGGCCAAGGAGTACGGCATTATCGACGAGGTGCTGCCGTACCGCAAGGCTTCGGCGGAGGGCTGAGTCCGGCCGGGGCCCGGTGCGTGTCGACCGCAGACACGCACCGGGCTCCTGGTCTAGGGTCGGTCGGGCGCGCTCGAAACCCGATGGTCCTCCCGTCGGACGCGTCGGGCGGGTACCGTCAGTGGCAACGCATGTGGCCCGCGTCGTGGCGAGGGCAGGTAGACAGTCAGGTGCGCAATCCGGTGCACCGGAGGGGACGAGGTCAACGGTCATGGCACGGATCGGCGACGGCGGGGACCTGCTGAAGTGTTCTTTCTGCGGGAAGAGCCAGAAACAGGTGAAGAAGCTCATCGCCGGCCCAGGCGTCTACATCTGCGATGAGTGCATCGACCTCTGCAACGAGATCATCGAGGAAGAACTGGCCGAAGCCGGCGAGGTCAAGCTCGATGAGCTGCCCAAACCCGCGGACATCCGGGACTTCCTGGAGCAGTACATCATCGGCCAGGACGATGCCAAGCGCACCCTGGCCGTGGCGGTGTACAACCACTACAAGCGCATCCAGTCCGAGGACAAGACCGGTCCGAAGGACTCCAAGGACGAGCCGATCGAGATCTCCAAGTCCAACATCCTGATGCTCGGTCCGACCGGCTGCGGCAAGACCTACCTGGCGCAGACGCTCGCGAAGCTGCTCAACGTGCCGTTCGCCATCGCGGACGCCACCGCGCTCACCGAGGCCGGGTATGTCGGCGAGGACGTCGAGAACATCCTGCTGAAGCTGATCCAGGCCGCCGACTACGACGTCAAGCGCGCGGAGACCGGGATCATCTACATCGACGAGGTCGACAAGATCGCCCGCAAGTCGGAGAACCCGTCGATCACCCGGGACGTATCCGGTGAGGGCGTGCAGCAGGCCCTGCTCAAGATCCTGGAGGGGACCACCGCGTCCGTGCCGCCCCAGGGCGGGCGCAAGCACCCGCACCAGGAGTTCATCCAGATCGACACGACGAACGTGCTGTTCATCGTGGCCGGCGCGTTCGCCGGGCTGGAGAAGATCATCAACGAGCGGGTCGGCAAGCGCGGGCTCGGCTTCGGCGCGGAGATCCGGACCAAGGCCGAGATCGAGAACAGCGACATCTTCTCCGAGACCATGCCCGAAGACCTGATCAAGTTCGGGCTCATCCCGGAGTTCATCGGCCGCCTCCCGGTGGTCGCGAGCGTGACGAACCTGGACAAGAAGTCGCTGGTCCAGATCCTGACCACGCCGCGCAACGCGCTGGTGAAGCAGTACAAGAAGTTGTTCGAAATGGACAACGTGGAACTGGAGTTCACCAAGACCGCCCTGGAAGCGATCGCCGACCAGGCGGTCCTGCGCGGCACCGGCGCCCGCGGCCTGCGCGCGATCATGGAGGAAGTCCTGCAGCCGGTGATGTACGACATCCCGAGCCGCGACGACGTGGCCAAGGTCGTGATCACCGAGCAGACCGTCCGGGAGAACGTGAACCCCACGATCGTGTCCCGGCAGCCCTCGCGCCGGCAGCGCAGCGAGCGTGGCGAGAAATCGGCCTAGCGGTTCCGGGCCCGCATGGCCTGAACCCGACCGGAAAACAAGATGAGCATGGTGCCGCTGGCCGCGCCCGGTGGTGAGAACGGGGCCGCCGACGACGGGCGGGGCGACGTGCGCGGCATCGCCGATCTGGCGCAACGCATCGTCGCGGCGGCCTACCTGCGGCATCCCGGCATGCACCGGTGCCTGGTGCTGGGCCTCGGCGTCCTGCTGGCGTCCTGCCTGGTGGCGACCGGCACCCGGCTCTCGATGCTCCCGCTCCTGCCGGTCCCGGTGTTCGCGGTCGCCGGTTTCGCCCTGCACCGCATGCGCGCGACCGCGGAGCACCGCCGCGCGCTCCTCGTGTGGTCTGCGCTGTTCGCGGTGGCCACCCTGGTCGGCTTCTGGCTCATGTCCGTCGTCGCCCGCTGGCTCGACTGAGATCGCGAGTTCTCCATTCCCGCGCACGAATTCGGTGCCCCGGTTCCGATTCGAATGTGGAATCCGGGGCACCGAATGTTGAATTCGCTTGCCTGAGTGTGTAGTTCGCTTGCCCGAACGTGAGACTCGCGGTCAGTGGGTGGGTTTGGGGGTTGGGGCGGGCAGGGATTGGGTGGTGGCTGGGCGGGTGGTGGGGTATTCGGCGGGGCAGTGGGTGTTCGGGGCCGGGGTGCGCAGGGTGAGCAGGTAGCGCTCGATGTGGTTCCGGATGCAGCCGCTCTGGTAGTACTGCCCGTGACCGATTCCGTCGTATTCGAGCAGCACGGAATCGTCGATCTGGTCGGCCACCGCCAGGTTCCACCGGTACGGGGTGGCCACGTCGTAGCGGGCCTTGGCGATCAGGATCGGCGGCCCGTCGTCGATCGACAGCCGGTGCTGCGGGTTGTTCACCTTCGCCGGCCAGCCGAGGCACGAGGTGACGTCGGTCCAGAACGGCGACAGCTTGGTGTGCGGCGCCAGCCGGGCCGCCCGGTCCCGGTAGGTCCGCAGTTCCGCGGCGCCGCTCACCCGCCATTTCCAGTCCTCGCACCAGATTCCCTGGTACGAGTTCTGGCCGAGTTCGTCCGCGGCGGCCGGTTGGGCCGGGGTGGCCGCGGCGGTTCCCGCGAGCGCGGCGAGCCGGTCGCCGAGCCCGAACCACCGGGTCGCCGGGCGGTACATCGCACCCATCAGTTCGGAACGCAGGGCCTCCGTGTCGAGCGGTTTGCCGGTGGCCGGATCGGTCAGCTTGCCCGCCTCGGCCTTGGCGAGCAGATCGTCCCAGACCGCGCGGACATCGCGGCCGTGCAGCGCGCACCCGGCGGTCCGCGCGCACCAGTCGGCGAACTCGCCGAACGAGCCCTCCAGATCCTCGCTCGTGGTCTCGATGTAGCGCGACCCCGAACGCAGGCTGTGGTCCATGTTCGAGTCGATCGTCATCGCGCGCACCCGGTCGCCGAACAGTTCGGCGTACTGCTGACCGACCTGCGTGCCGTAGGACGCGCCGTAGAAGCTCAGCTTTCGCTCGCCGAGGGCGTTCCGGATCGCGTCCAGGTCGCGGACCGCGCTGGTCGTGTCGATGTGGTCGAACACCGGCCCGGTGTGCTTGCGGCAGTCCGCGCCCAGTTCGGCGTTGAACGCGAGCAGTTCGCGATATTCCTTGTCACCGGACGGAAACGGGCGCTGGGCCCGGGCGAGCAGATCGGCACTGCACCGCACCTCGTTGCTGCGGGACACCCCGCGCTGATCCCAGCTCACGATGTCGAACCGTTTGCGCAGAGCGTCACCGATCGGGAACCCCGGGTTGAGGATGTAGCTGTCGATCCCGGAACCGCCCGGTCCGCCGGGCGCCACGAACAACACCCCGATCCGGTGCCACGGCTCGGTCGCCGGAAGCCGGCCGATGGTCAGGTCGAACTTCGCTCCGCCCGGATCGGCCCAGTCCACCGGGACCGGGATGGTGGTGCACTGCCCCGCCGACTGCGGGGCGCATGGCCGCCACCGGAGCCCGGCGCCGGCTGGCTCCGCGCTCGCCGTGAACCCGGCCGCCGCGACTGGTAACAGGATCAGCGCGGCCAGGGCCGCGCGGACCGAGAAACGCTTGAGCACAAGTCCTCCCAGCATGCTCATTCACGCAGACGAAAGTGACCTTAGCGGGGCGCGACAGAACTCCGACATACCGAAGCCCACCCGGGTTTGCGCGCACGCAACGGGGGTACGCTGAATTCGACGCGTACCAGGAGGGAGGCCGTGCGACGTGGTGGCCGAGGTCGCGACGTTCGAGCATCCGGCCCTGTTCTACCGGGACCAGGACGAATACCTGGCGGGCACTGTCCCTTTTGTCCGCTCGGCGCTGCGTGCCGGGGAACCGGTCGCGGTCGCGGTGCCGAGCGAGAACCTGGCGGCCATCACCGCGGCGCTGGGGGAGGAGGCGTCCGCGGTCCGGCTGATCGACATGACCCGCGCGGGCCGCAATCCCGGCCGGATCATCCCGGGGGTGCTGCGAGCCTTCGCCGACGCGCATGACGGGCCGGTGCGGATCATCGGCGAGCCGATCTGGCCCGGCCGGTCCGTGGTCGAGTACCCCGCGTGCGCGCAGCACGAGGCCCTGATCAACCACGCCTTCGCGGGCCGGGCAGCCACCATCCTGTGCCCCTACGACGCCAAGGCGCTCGACGGCGAGATCCTGGCGGACGCCGCCGCCACGCATCCCGTGCTCGTCGACGCCACGGGCCGGCGGCCGAGCCCGGCCTTCGCCCCCGACGCCGTGGTCGCCACCTACAACGAACCTCTGGCGCCACCGGAATCCTCGGCCGTCTTCCCGTTCACGGTCACCGAACTCCAAGCCGCACGCCACTTCCTGACCGACCGCGCGGGGCGGCTGGGCCTCACCGGCGACCGGCTCGACGATCTCGCGCTGGCCGTGGCCGAGTTGTGCGCCAACAGCGTCGTGCACGGCCAAGGGCAGGGTGTGCTGCGCGTGTGGTCCGCGGACGGATACGTCGTGAGCGAGGTCGCCGACCGGGGTTTCCTCGCCGATCCGCTCGCCGGCCGGTTGCCCGCCGCGCCGGATCAGCTCGGTGGCCGGGGCCTGCTGATGGTCAACGAGCTCGTCGACCTGGTTCGCGTGCACGCGCATCCCGGCGGCACGATCATCCGGGTCTACTTGCGGTGCTGACCGGGCACGTGCTTGCCCAGGAACGAGATCACACTCGGGACCACGGTCCGGTTGAACGCGTCGCCGTGCTTGCCGCGTGCGGTGTGCGCGACCGCCGGGCGGGCGTCCGCGATGAACTTCCGGACCCCCTCGATGAAGCCGTCCTCGGTGCCGCACCAGACCCCGGTGGGAATGCCCCGGATCGCGTCCAGGTTCCGCAGCGGATCCATGGACGCCCAGTCGGCGGCGTCCCGGAACGCCCGCCGCTTGCTCATCTCGTGCCAGGAGGTCATCAGCGCGGGGGCGAGTGCCGCGATGGCGTTCAGCGGCTGCCTGCGTTCGGACCGGCGGCGGGCGTAGAGCAACGCGCCGAACCCGCCCATGGACAGCCCGGTGCAGGCGAACGGCAGCCCGTCGGGTCCGCCCAGGCCGCGCTCCCGCAGCCAGACGGGGACCTCTTCGAGCAGCATGGCCATCGGATCGTCGCCGGGGCGGTTCTGGTGCCAGTAATGGTCGCCGCCGTCGACGGCGACGAAACCGAACGCGGGCACCGCGCGCCGTGCGACCTCGCCGCTCAGCTGTTTGGCCAGGCCGGTCGGTGCGGATTTGCGGGCGTTGCCGTGCAGTCCGTGCAGCAACAGCGACATCGGCAGGCCCGGCTCCGGCTGCTTGCCCGGCAGGACGGTCAGCAGTTCGACTTCGCGCCCGCGGGCCGCGGACCACACCCGCTCGACCCGGGTGGCGCCGAGCTGGGTCGCCGGTGACGAGGAGGCCACGCCGAGTGCCCGCTGCACGGCCGGGCTGAACGGCAGGGAGTCGGTCGCCGTCGCCACGGCGAACCCGGCGAGCCCCAGGCCGGAAGCGCCGGCGATCAGCACCGACCGGCGGCTGGGCAGCCCGCGCCGCCGCGGCCGCGCGGGCCCCTCGTCCCCACTGTCCCCGGTGTCCACTTGTCCTCCGTCCCCGTTGCCCCCTAGGTCAGACGTCGCGAACACCGTTCGCGTTGCCTCGACGCCCGACCTATTCGACCATTCATCGCAGGTGGGGACCCATGCGTTTCGCGATTCAGGCCACCGGAACCGGTTCGTCCGCGCACACCGTGCCCGGTTCGGGCAGGATCCGGTCCACCAGGTAGCGGGTTTCCACGGCCGTGGCGCACGCGCTCCGGCGCATCGCCGAGTGCCCCTCGCCGTCGAACACCAGCAGCCGGGCGCGGTCGAAGGTGCGGGACAACGTGATGGCGTCACCGAACGGAGTGTCCGGATCACCGGTGGTGCCGGTGACCAGGATCGGCGGTGCGGACGGCGCGTTCCACGGCCCGGCGTAACGGCTGCGCCGCTCGATCGGCCACTGGACGCAGGCGGGAGCGTGCGCGTGGTCGTAACTCGGCGGGCCGTAGGCGAGCGCCGGGCCGAGCAGCGGCGCGCTCGCGGCTTCCGCGTGCAGCCTCGCGCGCAGGACGCCGAGGTCCTCGGGGAAGCGGCGCTCGGAACATTCGATCGCGGTGTTCGCGTTCAGGAAGTCCGGCATCCCGGTGGCGATCGGGGCGACCAGCGAACCCGTGCGGTTCCTGGCCGCGTCGGCGAGCGCGGCGCCGAGGGCGACCCAGCCGGATTTGCCGCTGTTGAGCCGGAACACGACCTGCAGGGCCAGGGTGGCGCCGTTCGCGATCACCTGCCCGTTCGCGTCCCGCACCGGGTTGGCGTCGAGATCTCGTTGCAGGGAAACGAATGCCGCGGCGGGATTGCCGTCACCGAACGAGCAGAGCCCCGGCGTTTTGACGCACCAGCCGAAGAACCGCATCAGGGCGGAATCGGCGGCGCGGAACTGCGGCGCGTCGTAGTCGTAGGGCCGATTGGTGTAGTGCTGCGGATCGTAGGCCCCGTCGAGCGAGAGGACGCGCACGTTCTTGCCGAACAGGTTCGCGTACACCGTGCCCAGGAAGGTGCCGTAGGAGATCCCGAGGTAGCTGAGCTTGGCGTCCCCGACCGCGGCGCGCAGCACGTCGAGGTCCCGGGCGAAGTTCTCGGCGCCGACGAACGGGAGCAGCGCGCCGGAACGTTCGGCGCAGGCCCGGTCGAGCGCCGCGGCCTGCTCGACCGCGCGCTCGAACCCGCCTTCGGCCGGACGCCCGGTCGCGCGCGTCCAGGCGGCGCTGTACTCCTCCGGCGTCTGGCAGCGCAGCGGCGAACTGCCGCCGACACCGCGCGGATCGAAGCTCACGATGTCGAACCGCGTGCGGAGTTCGGCCGGTCCGGTGGTGCCGTAGCTGCGCACCATGTTCCTGGTGGTGCCGCCCGGTCCGCCCGGATTGACGAACAGCGAGCCGATCCGCTGCCCGGGATCGGCGGCCGGTTTGCGGTACACCGCGAGCGCGATCGTGCGTCCGGCGGGATCCCGGTAGTCCAGCGGGACGGTGGCCGTGGCGCACTGCACGCCGTCACCGCAGTCCGTCCACTCCAGAACGGGCACGCGCACCCCGGGCACCCCGCCGGGGGCGGGCTGGTCCGCGGCGGCCGGGCCCGCGGTCGCCACCGAAACCGCCGTCACCAGGGCGGTCAGGACCGCCACGACTTTCTTCACAACCGGCCCCCAGCTCAGGCTCGTCGACTCGATCGCCATGGAACCAGGAGATCGAGCGGGAGTCCACAGAGGAACCGCCGGATGCAGTCAGCCGGGTTGGTCCTGCCGCAGCCACGCCTCGGCACCCGCCCGGACCGATCGTTCGGCCGATTCGGGGGCGTCGCCGAGACCGATGGCCAGGCTGGTGCCCAGCGGCTGGAACACCTGCGCCACGCCGTGCCCCTCCGCGCCGAAGTAGCCGGCGATCTCGAGCGTCACGAAGCCGTGCACGCCGCTCCACAGCTGGGCCGCGGCGGCGAACGGGTCCCCGACGTGGAACCGGCCCGCCTCGAACGCCCGCCCGGCGGCTCGCGTGAGGTACTCGAAGGCCTCCTTGCCCGCGCCGAACCGCTTGGGGGCCTCGCCGGTGGTCAGGTCTTCGGCGGGCGCCCGGCGGCCACCGGGGGCGGTCAGGCCGAACATCACGCCGTACAGATGGGGATTGTCCAGGGCCGCCCGCCGGTAGGCCAGCGCGAGCCCGGCGAGGTCCGCGACCGGGTCCGCGGTCTCCGTCACCCGGGCGAGATTCGCGGCGAGCCGCCGGAAGCCTTCCTCGGCGACCGCGTCGATCACCTCGCGCATGCCGCCGAAGTGGGTGTACACGGCCATCGTCGAGGTGCCGACCTCGGCGGCCAGCTTGCGGGCCTGCAGGGCTTCCGGACCGCCCTCGCCGAGCAGCCGGACGGCCGCGTCGAGCAGGCGGGACTTGGGGTCTGAATCAGCCGATCGCGGGGTCACCCTTGCCATTGTTCCATAACCTTGTTATACAGGGGGCATAACCTTGTTATGAGAGGTGATCGGGATGGGAAACCAGTTCCTCGAAGACAACTTCGCACCGATCGAGCGGGAGCACACCGTCACCGAACTGCCGGTCACCGGTCGCATCCCGGAGCATCTGGACGGCCGCTACCTGCGCAACGGTCCCAATCCGATCGCCGAGCTCGATCCGGCGGTCTACCACTGGTTCACCGGCGACGGCATGGTGCACGGCGTCCGTATCCGCGACGGGCGCGCCGAGTGGTACCGCAACCGCTGGGTGCGCAATCCCCGGGTCGCGGCCGAACTGGGCGAGCACCGCGCGCGCGTCCGGCACCGCGCGGGCGGTGAGTCGGTGGCCGCCAACACGAACGTGATCGCGCACGCGGGCAAGACGCTGGCCCTGATCGAAGCCGGTCTGGCCAATGTCGAACTGACCGACGAACTGGACACCGTCGGACCGTGCGATTTCGACGGCACGCTGAGCGGCGGGTACACCGCGCATCCGAAGCGGGATCCGGAGACCGGGGAACTGCACGCCGTCTCGTACTCGTTCAGCCAGGGCAACCAGGTGCGGTACTCGGTGATCGACGTGCACGGGCGGGCCCGGCGCACGGTCGACGTCGAGGTGACCGGGAGCCCGATGATGCACGACTTCTCGCTGACCGAGAAGCACGTGGTGTTCTACGACCTGCCGGTCACCTTCGATCCCGCGCAGGCCGTCACCGGTACCGTGCCCGCGCTGCTGCGCCGCCCCGCGCAACTGGTGCTCTCCGCGCTGATCGGCCGGGTCCGGGTGCCCGATCCCATCACCGCGATGATCGCCCGCCGGAACCGGCCGAACGGGCCGATGCCCTACCGCTGGGATCCGAAGTACCCGGCGCGCGTCGGCGTGATGCCGCGCGACGGCGGCGCGGCGGACGTCCGGTGGTTCGAGGTCGAACCCTGTTACGTCTTCCACCCGCTCAACGCCTACGACGAGGGCGACACCGTGGTGCTCGACGTGGTGCGGCATCCGAAGATGTTCGCCACCAACTTCAACGGCCCGGACGAGGGCGGGCCGACGCTGGACCGGTGGACGGTCGACCTGAATGCCGGGAAGGTCCGCGAGGAGCGGCTCGACGACCGCGGGCAGGAGTTCCCGCGGGTGGACGAGCGGCTGGTCGGGAAGCGGCATCGCTACGGCTACGCGATGCAGGCCGCCACCGGCGCGATCGCGACCGACTCGCTGCTCAAGCACGATCTGGTCGCGGGCACCACCAGCGTCCGGTCGTTCGGGGCGGGGACGCAGACCGGTGAATTCGTGTTCGTGCCGAACTCCGGCGACGCCGCCGAGGACGACGGCGTGCTGATGGGCTTCGTGTTCGACGCGGCCACGCGGCGCAGCGATCTGACCCTGCTCGACGCCGGAACCCTGGAGACGGTCGCCGCCATCCACCTGCCCAACCGCGTCCCGCACGGCTTCCACGGAAACTGGGCGCCGACGGTATAGACTTCGTGAGTGGTCAGGGCGGGGTTCTGACCGGCCCAAACACTCACGACCCCGCCAAACGGCGCCCTTCGGGCTGCGCGGTGGCGGGGTTGCCCTTCGGCCGGTACGAGATCTCTCGGTAGTCGAGAGCCCGCAACTCGTCACCGAATCACGGGCGGCCAGGCGCCCCCCGAAAGTGCGCGCACTTTCGCATCCCACTTAGCCGACAAAGTGGGACGTCACCGAAGACGCCCGCCGAACGGCGCCGACCGCGGACCACCAGGTCACAAGTAGGTGACCGAATGAGGGACCGCTCTTACCGCCCTAACCACTCACGACCCAATCGTTCCCTCGGTGAGAGTGCGACAGAAGGTTGGTCAGATGAGCACTCGCTGGTCGCCGGAGTAGAGGTTCATGCTCTCGCCGCGCAGGAAGCCGACGAGGGTCATCCCGTGCTCCTCGGCCAGCTCCACCGCCAGCGAGGAGGGCGCGGAAACCGCGGCCAGCAGCGGGATCCCGGCCATCGCGGCCTTCTGCACGAGTTCGAAGGACGCCCGGCCGGAGACCAGCAAACCGTGTTCCCGCAACGGAACCCGGTTCTCCAGCAGGGCCCAGCCGAGCACCTTGTCCACCGCGTTGTGGCGGCCGATGTCCTCGCGGACGACCACGAGCGTGCCGTCCGCGGCGAACAGGGCGGCCGCGTGCAGCCCGCCGGTCGTGGCGAACACCCGCTGCCGGGCGCGCAGCGCGTCCGGCAGCCCGGCGAGGGCTTCGGGCGTCACCGCGAACTCCGAGCCCGCCGGATCGAACCGGGTTTTCAGCCGGACCGCGTCGAGCGCGGCCTTCCCGCAGACACCGCACGACGAGGTGGTGTAGAAGTTGCGCTCGACACCGGTTTCCGGTGCCGGGACGCCTTCGCCGAGCGCGATGTCGAGCACGTTGTAGGTATTGCGGCCGGTGTCGTCGACGCTGTCGCAGTAACGTGCGGTGGCGACGTCGGTGCGGTCGGCGACAACCCCCTCGGACAGCAGGAACCCGTGGGCCAGTTCGACGTCGTGGCCGGGGGTGCGCATGGTGACCGCGAGCGCCCGGCCGCCGACCCGGATCTCCAGCGGCTCCTCGGCGGCGAGCGCGTCCGGCCGCCGACGCTCGCCGTCCGGGGTCAGCATCCGCACCGGTCGCCGCACGGTGACTCGCCCCATCAGCAGTCCCTCCCGAACACTCGACACTTAGGTGGTGCGCCGAGGCGGTTCAAGTAATACATTGCACGTTCAACCAACCAGCGTACGGAGGCGTCATGGCCCTCGGCTTCCTGGACCGCTCCCACAGCGTCGCACCGGCGGGCTGGAGCCGCTGGCTGATTCCGCCCGCCGCGCTCTCGGTGCACCTGGCGATCGGCCAGGCGTACGCGTGGAGCGTGTTCAAACCGCCGCTGGAGAAGACGCTGGGCCTCACCGGCACGCAGAGCGCGCTGCCGTTCCAGCTCGGCATCGTGATGCTCGGCCTGTCCGCGGCGTTCGGCGGCACGCTGGTCGAGCGCAACGGGCCGCGGTGGGCGATGTTCGTCTCGATGACCTGCTTCTCCAGCGGTTTCCTGATCTCCGCGCTCGGCGTGGCCACCCGGCAGTACTGGCTGGTCGTGGTCGGCTACGGATTCGTCGGCGGGATCGGTCTCGGGATCGGGTACATCTCGCCGGTGTCGACGCTGATCAAATGGTTCCCGGACCGGCCGGGCATGGCCACCGGGATCGCGATCATGGGGTTCGGCGGCGGCGCGCTGATCGCGTCGCCGTGGTCGTCGCAGATGCTGGGCGCCGCCGCGAACTGGACGACCGGGGTGGTCGCCGTGGCGTTCGGAGTGCACGGCGTGGTCTACGCGGTGTTCATGTCGCTCGGCGTGTTCCTGGTGCGCGTGCCCCCGGACGGCTGGCGGCCCGCGGGCTGGACGCCGAAGACCGACAACGGCAACGCGATGATCACCACCGCCGACGTCTCGGCGGCCAACGCGATCAAGACGCCCCAGTTCTGGTGCCTGTGGGTCATCCTGTGCTTCAACGTGACGGCCGGGATCGGCATCCTGGAGAAGGCGTCGCCGATGAT
The DNA here is from genome assembly GCF_009765355.1 of Amycolatopsis anabasis. GTDB lineage: Bacteria > Actinomycetota > Actinomycetes > Mycobacteriales > Pseudonocardiaceae > Amycolatopsis > Amycolatopsis anabasis. Next base: position 314,064 of record NZ_VTHK01000002.1, read on the forward strand.
CACCGACTTCTTCAAGCAGACCTCGGTGCCGGTCGGCGCGGGCGCGGCGGCCGGGTTCGTCGCCCTGCTCTCGCTGACCAACATGCTCGGCCGGTTCGTCTGGTCGTCCACTTCGGACCTGGTGGGCCGCAGGAACATCTACCGGCTCTACCTCGGCGCGGGCGCGCTGCTGTACCTGGTGATCGCGCTGACCACGAACTCCTCGAAACTGCTGTTCGTGCTCTGCGCGCTGGTGATCCTTTCCTTCTACGGCGGCGGATTCGCCACGATCCCGGCGTACCTGAAGGACCTGTTCGGCACCTTCCAGGTCGGCGCGATCCACGGCCGCCTGCTCACCGCGTGGTCGACCGCGGGCGTCCTCGGCCCGCTGATCGTCAACGCGATCGCGGACGGGCAGAAGAGCGCGGGCAAGCAGGGGCCGGACCTGTACACGACGTCGTTCTACATCATGATCGGCCTGCTGGTGATCGGGTTCGTCGCCAACGAGCTGGTGCGGCCGGTCAACCCGAAGTTCCACGAACCGGCGGCCGGGGCCGCGGTGCGCGCGGAAGGGAAGGCGGCATGAGCGAACCGGCGAGGCGGACCTGGCTGATGGTCCTGGCGTGGCTGTGGGTGGGGCTGCCCTTCGCGTACGGGGTTTACGAACTGGTGCGGAAGGTGACCCAGCTGTTCGGCGGCTGATCAGCGTATTGCCAACCCCTTGGCGAACCGGAAAACTGTGCTGACCTTTGGCTGGGTGGAGGTTCGCTGTGTCGTTGCGATCGGCTTTGCGCGTGTTCACCGTCCCGCTGGTCGTGCTGGCGCTGGCCGCCCCGGCCGAGGCGGCGCCCGCTCCGCCACCGGCCCCGGGGCACGCGCATCGCGATCCCGGCAACGGCCCGGAGCGCGGCGCGGTCGCGGCGGCCGATCCGGCGCCGCGTGCCCTGGCCGTCGCCGCGGGCGAGAACCGGATCGAGGGCGACCACCAGGGCTACCCGCGCAAGACCCGGCTGCGCGTCTTCCCGGAGGAGCCGGGCGACAAGTCGATCAAGCTCGGGCTCACGCCGTACCACGCGATCGCCCCGAAGCTCAACGACCTGCAGGCACGCAGCAACCGGATTTCGGTGGAGGTGGCCGGGCAGTCGGCGCTGGGCCGCGACCTGTACCTGGTGACCGTCACCGCGCCCGAACGGCCCGGGGAGACCCGGCGGCAGGCGCGCTGGCGCGAGCTCATCGAGAACGATCCGGTGGCCGCGGCCCGGGACCGCGCGCTCGCGCGGGACTACAAGGCGCCGATCTGGATCAACGGCAACATCCATGGTGATGAATGGGAAGGCACCGACGGCATCCTGCGGACGATCGAGCGGCTCGCGACGGCCACCGATCCCGCGACGAAACGGCTGCTGGACCGCAGCCGGATCTACTTCACCGTCACCAACAACCCGGACGGCCGGGTGGCGGGCACGCGGGTGAACGCGGCGGGGTTCGATCTGAACCGCGACCAGACGATCTCCGCGCAGCCGGAATCCCGGATGACCCGGGACCTGGTGATCCGGACCCAGCCGCTGGTGATGCTGGACGAGCACGGTTACACCGGCACCACGCTGATCGAGCCCGCGACCGCGCCGCACGGGCAGAACTACGAATACGACCTGTACATCAAGCACGCCTACGCCAACGCGCTGGGCATGGAGAAGGCGATCGGCGAACTCGGGTACCCGGAGACCAGGCGCGCGGACATCCCGTTCCGCGATTTCGCGCCGGGCGACTGGGACGACTGGCCGCCGATCTTCACCCCGATGTACGCGATGTACCAGGGCGCCGTCGGGCACACCGTGGAGATCCCGTTGCGGGTCAACCGGTCGGAGTACGACACGCTGCCGGTGACCGAACTGCGGCGGCGTTCGGCGCTGAACACCGACGTGGTCGCGGCGACGATCCGGGCGGGCATCGGGTACGCGGAGGAGAACCGCGCGCGGTTGATCGCCGACCAGATCGAGCAGTTCCGGCGTGGCTGGGCGGGGGAGCCGCAGCGCGAGATTCCCGACGGGTACGTGCCCGGGTTCGGCCCCGAGGACCGGTATTCGGTGGAGTTCCCGCGCGCGTATGTCATTCCCTCCGGCGGCGGCCAGCGCTCGGCGACCGCGGCGGCGCGGCTGGTGGACAACCTGGTGGCCAACGACGTGCGGGTGGGCCGGGCGCAGCGGCCGTTCCGGCTCGGCGGCCGGGATTATCCGGCCGGTTCGTACCTGGTCGACATGCACCAGCCGAAGCGCGGCCTGGCCAACGTGATGCTCGCCGAGGGGCAGGACATCTCGGCGAAGGTGCCGCAGATGTACGACATCTCCGGCTGGAGCCACCGGCTGCTGTGGGGCGCGTCGGTGGACGTCGTGCGGGATGAGGCTCCGCGGGTGCGGACGACCCCGGTGGCGGTGGCCGCGCCGACCGGTGGGGTCGACGCGGCGCCCGGCCGGGACCTCGCGCTCGCGGTGACCGACGGGAAGGATGTCCAGGCGGTCAACGCGTTGCTGGGCCAGGGTTTACCGGTGCACCGGCAGAGCGACGGCACGGTGGTGGTGCCCGCGTCCGCCCGGGCGGCGGCGCTCGAGGTCGCCCAGCGGTTCGGCGTGCGGTTCACCCTGGCGCCCGAGGGCGAACGCGGTCCGCTGTTGCACCGGCCGGTCATCGCCGCGGCGGTCGCCGCGGACGAACTGTCGGTGTTGCGGGAACTGGGTTTCCAGGTGCGCCCGGTGTCCACTTCGGTCCTCAACGCCGGGTTCGACCTGAGCCGGGTCGACACCCTGTTCGTCTCTTCCGGACTGTCCTATCCGGACTTGAACGCGGCCGCGAAGCAGGCGGTGGAAGCGTTCCTGGCCCGCGGCGGCGTGGTGACGCGCGGCGCGACCGGTGCGGGTTTCAACGCCGCCACCGGGTTGCTCCCGGTGCGCCCGGTGATCGGCAACGAGAGCGCCAACGGCGTCGTCGAGGTGAGCAGCGGAACCGGTCCGGTCGGCTCGGGCGCTCCGGGGCATTCGTTCGTCTACTCGCCGCTGTGGTTCACCGATCTCGGCCCGAATGTCGCGGCCGAGCAGCGGTACGGGCGGCTGGTGGCCGGGCACTGGCTGCCGAATGCCGACGGCCAGGGCCCGGCTCAGGCGGCCGGAAACGCGGCAGTGGTTTCCGGGGTTTCCGGACGCGGTGCCCGCGCGGTCCTGTTCGGCACCGAGCCCCTGTTCCGCGCCCACCCGAAAGGCCTTTACGCCCAGGTCGCCCAGGCGGTTTTCTGGACCACCGCGCGTTAGGCCTACCTCAGGCGCGGAGCGTGGGTACGCCGCGCTACCAGCAAGTGAGAAGGCTTACGGTGCTGTCGCCACATGCCTCAATGAGGCTCAGGTTGCTGCCGTTTTGCTGGATCTCGGTGCCGGAGCGCGGCTTTTCCACGGGAAGTTCTTGCAAATCAAGAATGTGCATGGTTTTCCTCCCTGTTGTGGATCGTGAGAAGATCCGACCCCACGCTAGGGGCTCCGATTGCTGAACACCACCGCGAAAACCGGAAGTCATTCGCGCGTGAGGCCACACCACCGTGATGGACGAGCGCCTTGCGGACCCTGGGTCACAACGCCGCGGAATACCGGTCGCCCACGCGGCGCAGTGCGCAAGTGACCTCATTGTGCGTTTTATCTCTCGTTTTCATGCGTGCAATATTCAGGTAATCAATGTCACCGGGTGAGAAGGGTGAGCAGGGTGTCGCGGGCGGAGTCGACGTGGTCTTCGGCGGCCCGGGCGAGGCGGTCGAGATCTCCTTGGCGCAGCAGGGAAACCAACTCGCGGTGCTCGTCCACCACCCGTTCCCGGTAGTGCTCGTGCCCGCGGCGCACGCGGACTGATTGGAACAGGTGCACCTGCGAGCGCAGGGCGTACCAGGCGTCGACCAGCCGCTGGTTCCCCGCCGCCGCGTAGATCAGGTCGTGGAATTCCAGATCCAGTGCGAGCAGCCGGTTTCCGTCCGCACCGGAGTCCAATTCGGACGCGATCTTTTCGACGATCTCGTCCAGGCGCGCCAACTCCGCCGGACTCGCCTTTCCGGCGGCGGTGACCGCGGCCAGCCGGTCCAGGGCGGCGCGGACCGCGTACACCTCGCGCACGTCCGGTTCGGTGAGGTCGATGACCCGGGTGCCGCGGTGCCAGGCGGTGCGCACCAGTCCCTCGCGCTGCAACTCGGCGAGGCCCTCACGAACCGAACCGCGGCTCACGTCGAGCGAGGCCGCGAGTTCGACCTCGCGCAGCGCCGCGCCGGGCGAGAAGACCCCGGCGAAGATCGCGTCGCGGATCCGGTCGGCCGCCTCCTGCGCCAGCCCGCGGCGCTGGGCACGGCGAACACCCGAAGTCGTCATGTCCGAATGTTGACATTCTCAGGTTCGGTGGTCAAGGTGTAAGGCGAACCTCGGACAAGAAACGGAGCCGCCCATGAGCGCCACGCGCCCCGCGTTCCACCTGGCCATCCCGGTCGACGACCTGGCCGCCGCGCGCGATTTCTACGGCGGTGTGCTCGGGCTGCCGGAGGGGCGGTCGGACACCGCCTGGGTGGACTGGAACTTCCACGGCCACCAGGTGGTCACGCATGTCGTGCCGGGCGGGCGTGCCGAGGCCGGGCGCAATCCGGTCGACGGGCACGACGTGCCGGTGCCGCATTTCGGGCTGGTGCTGAGCATCGACGCCTTCCACGAACTGGCCGGCCGCCTGCGCGCGGCGGAGACGAAGTTCGTGATCGAGCCGTACCAGCGGTTCGCCGGGGAGCCGGGGGAGCAGTGGACCATGTTCCTGCGCGATCCCGCCGGGAACGCGTTGGAGTTCAAGGCGTTCCGGGACGAGTCGCGGCTGTTCGCCCGATGAGCCGCGGGGTGCTGGTCACCGGCGCCTCCCGGGGCATCGGCCGGGCGGTGGCGCTCGCCTTCGCGCGCGCCGGTGACCGGGTCGCGGTGCACTACGGATCGAGCCGGTCCGACGCGGCGGCCACCCTCGCGGCGCTGCCTGGCGAGGGCCATGCGCTGGTGACCGGGGATGTGACCGATCCTGTTGCGGCACAACGGATCGCCGACCACGCCGAGGAATCGCTCGGTGGCGTGGACGTGCTGGTGAACAACGCGGCCGCGGGCACCGCGCTGGACAACCGGCATGTCATCCCCGAGGTGTCCTATGCGGACTGGCAGCGGGCCTGGCGGGAGACCTTCGACGTGAACGTGTTCGGTGCGGCGAACGTGACCTACTGCGTGGCGCGCCACCTCATCGCCCGCGGCGCCGCCGGGCGGATCGTGAACATCGGGTCGCGCGGGGCGTTCCGGGGCGAACCCGACCATCCGGCCTACGGCGCGAGCAAGGCCGCCCTGCACGCGCTCGGCCAGTCCCTGGCGGTTTCCCTGGCGCCGCACGGGATCGCGGTCGCCAGCGTGGCACCGGGATTCACCGCGACCGACCGGGTGGCCGGCCGGTTGACCGGCGAATCCGGTGCGGCGTTGCGCGCGCAGAGCCCGTTCGGCCGGGTCGCCGAACCGGAGGAGGTCGCCGCGGCCGTGCTCTACCTGGCCTCGGCCGACGCGACCTGGGCCTCGGGTGCGATCCTCGACCTCAACGGCGCCTCGCATCTGCGGAGTTAGCCGCCTGCTCCGGCCAGTTGAACACGTAGTGGCCGCGTGCGCTGCGCAGCAGCAGGTCGATGTCGTCGCGCAGGGTTTCCAGCGCGGGGTAGAGATCGGGGGCGTGCCGGTAGGTCTCGCGCAGCGAGATCGCGGCGGCTTCGACCGCGCGGGCGGTCTTGGCATCCCCGGATTCGTGGATCTGCCGCGCCAGATCGACGACCTGAGCGAACAACGGCACGCGGCCGTCTACGGTGACGCTGTCGTCGTCATGCCCCATGTGATTCCCCGGTTCGAGTCCACCCGCCTTCGGACGGTGACTCTACTCGCGAGTAATGATCACCGGTAGTCCTTGTGTTTCACTCAAACGGCCCAGCCTTGGGGGGCACGGTGTCACGGACGAATGCCCGCCACGCTTCCACGCTGAAATCGAGGATTCCGCCCGCCCGATGCTTGGTATCGCGGACCAGGACGCGCCGACCCTGCCTACCCATCTCGACGCAGCTGCCGCCGTTCGGGCTGCGGCTGCTCTTGCGCCAGGCCGGGGAGTTCGCGGTCATCGGGCTCCTCTTTCGATGAGTAGAGGGCGACCGCCAAGGCGGCGATCAGCTTCCTCGATTGTTCCTCATCGAGCGAGATGGCCGCCAGCGCTTTGAGAATGCGCTGGTAGGCGGTGACTTCGCGGTCTTCCTCCAAGAACAGGCAGGAGGTTTCGCTGTCGAGGTAGACCAGCGGTCCCAGGTCGGCGAACTCGAGCAGGTTGAACGAACCGGCAGTGCCCGCGTGCGCGCCGCGGGCGGCCGGGATCACTCGGATCGAGATGTTCGGGCGAACCGACATGCGCAGGAGGTGGTGCAACTGCTCGGACATGACCTGTGCACCGCCCACGGCGAGCCGCAGCACGGATTCGTGGATGAGGAAGGTCAACCGTGGCGGATGTGGCCGGTTGAACAGTTCCTCCTGCCGTGCGAGGCGGGCGGCGACGCGATCGTCGATCTCGCCCGGCGGCAGGTTCGCGCCGCCCGCCATGAGCGCGCGGACGTAGCTCTCGGTCTGGAGCAGTCCGGGAACAATGATGGCCTGAAATTCGGTGATGCTCGCGGCCTGATCTTCGTGGCGGACGAGGGTGCGCACCTGTTTCGGCAGCCGGTCGCCGTACTGCTGGAGCCAGCCGGGGGTCCGCCGGTCCTCGCACAGTTCAAGCAATCGCTCGCGCTCCTCGCCCTTGGTCAGGCCGCAGATCGCGAGGATGCTTGCCACGTCTTCCGAGCGGGCCGGGCGTTTCCCGGCCAGCAGCATGGAAAGTCGGCCTTGGGGCCAGCCGAGGCAACGGGTGATGTCGCGACCGGTGAGACCTGCGCGCGCGATCACCGCGCGGATGCCCTCGCCGAGTTCGCGGCTGCGGATGGTGGGTTCGCGTTCGGCCATGGGGCGAAAGTAGACCGGGGGTGCGACGGTCTCGGGGCGGCGCGGGCGATTGTCGCCCGAAAAGGGCGGGTGGTACTCCGGTGAACCGCCCGGGGGGTACCGGAATGGGGAACTCGTGTGCGCGAACGTGCAATTCGCGTGCCTGAGTGTGCAACTCGCGTGCGGGAACGTGTAGCTCGTGAGGGCCGCGGTTCAGTTCGGGGCTTCGAGGCGGATGATGATCGATTTCGAGGTGGGGGTGTTCGAGGTTTCCGCCACCGAATCCAGCGGGACCAATCCGTTCGCCTCGGGGAAGTAGGCCGCCGCGCAGCCGCGGGCGGTCGGATAGGCCACGATGCGGAATCGGTGCACCCGCCGCTCGTCGCCGTTCCATTCCGAAACCAGATCGGCCAGTTCCCCGTCGGCGAAACCGAGGGACGCCAGATCGTCCGGATGCACGAACACCACGCGCCGCCCGTCCTCGATTCCGCGGTACCGGTCGGACAGCCCGTAGATCGTGGTGTTGTACTGATCGTGGCTGCGCAGCGTCTGCAACAGCAACCGCCCCGCCGGAACCTCCGGGAACTCCAGCTTGTTCGCCGAGAAGTTCGCCTTCCCGTTCTTCGTCCCGGCGAACTCGCGGGAATCGCGCGGCGCGTGCGGGAGCACGAACCCGTCCGGCTGCCGGACCCGCGCGTTGTAGTCGTCGCAACCGGGCACGACCCGGGCGATCCGCTCGCGGATCAGGTCGTAGTCCCGCTCGAAGTCGGCCCACGGCACGGCGCGGCCGGCGCCGAACAGGGCCCGCGCGAGGCGGCAGATGATCGCCACCTCGGAGAGCAGGTGCTCGCTCGCGGGCTTCAGCCGCCCGCGCGACGTGTGCACCGCGGACATCGAGTCCTCCACGGTGACGAACTGCTCGCCGCCACCCTGCACATCCCGTTCGGTGCGGCCGAGCGTGGGCAGGATCAGCGCGCTCTTCCCGTGCACCACGTGCGAGCGGTTGAGCTTCGTCGACACGTGCACGGTCAGTTCGCACGAGCGCAGCGCGTGCTCGGTCAGTTCGGAATCCGGGGTCGCGGCCGCGAAGTTGCCGCCCATCGCGAGGAACACCTTCGCCCGGCCGTCCCGCATCGCGCGGATCGAATCCACGGTGTCCCAGCCGTGCTTGCGCGGCACCGGGATCCCGAACTCGCTTTCCAACCGGCTCAGGAACTTCTCGGGCATCTTCTCCCAGATGCCCATGGTCCGGTCGCCCTGGACGTTCGAATGCCCGCGCACCGGGCACAGCCCCGCCCCGGGTTTGCCGATCATGCCGCGCAGCAGGGCGACGTTCGAGATCTCCTTGATCGTCGGCACCGCGTGCTTGTGCTGGGTCAGCCCCATCGCCCAGCAGTAGATCGTGCGCTCGGAGTCGGCGATCATCCGCGCGATCCGCACGATGTCCTCGCGCGGCAGCCCGGTCGCCGTGTCGACGGCGTGCCAGTCCAGCTCGCGCACCCGCTCGGCGTAGTCGGCGAACCCGTGCGTCGAGGACTCGATGAACTCCCGGTCCAGCACCGTTCCGGGCGCGGCCTCCTCCCAGGACAGCAGGAGGTGCCCGATCGCCTGGAAGAACGCGAGGTCCCCGCCGAGCCGGATCTGGGCGAACTCGTCGGCCAGCGGGGTGCCCTTCCCGACGACCCCGCGCACGTTCTGCGGGTTCTTGAACCGCATCAGCCCGGCCTCGGGCAGCGGGTTGACCGCGACGACCTTCGCCCCGTGCGCCTTGGCCTCCTCGAGCGCCGACAGCATCCGCGGGTGGTTGGTGCCGGGGTTCTGGCCGACCACCACGATCAGATCCGCGCGGTGGATGTCGGCCAGGCTCACCGAGCCCTTGCCGATACCGGTGGTCTCGGCCAGCGCCGCGCCGGAGGACTCGTGGCACATGTTCGAGCAGTCCGGCAGGTTGTTCGTGCCGAACGAGCGCACCAGCAACTGGTACAGGAACGCGGCCTCGTTGCTGGTGCGGCCCGAGGTGTAGAAGACCGCCTCGTCCGGCCCGGCCAGCCCGCGCAGCCGCTCGGCGATCAGTTCGAACGCCGCGTCCCACGAGATCGGCTCGTAGTGCGTGGCGCCCTCGCGCAGCACCACCGGTTCGGTGAGCCGTCCCTGCTGGCCGAGCCAGTAGTCGGTCTTCTCGGCGAGCGAGGAGATCGAGTGCTCGGCGAAGAACTCCGGCCCGACCCGGCGCTTGGTGGCCTCCTCGGCGACGGCCTTGGCGCCGTTCTCGCAGAACTCGGCGAGCTTGCGGTGCTCGCCGTCTTCCGCCCGGGGTTCCGGCCACGCGCAGCCGGGGCAGTCGAAGCCCTCGCGCTGGTTGAGCAGGCGCAGCGTCTTGACCGTGCGGCCGGTGCCCATCTGCTCCACGCCGCGGAACAGGGACACGGCCACCCCGGGTATCCCGGCGGCCCAGTCCTTCGGCTTGCCTACCTCGAGGCCGTTCTCGTCGATGTCATGCTTTGGCGCGTTGCGGGTCACGCCTTCCATCCTGCGCTTCGCTCGGCCGGGACGCGACCGCACCCCGGGACAGGCCGCGGTCGAACACCGTCACGGCCAGCAGCAGCACGCCGATCCCGGTGAGCGTCCAGGCGAGCCGGTGCAGCCCGGCCGAACTCGCGTGCGTGCCGAAGCACAGCGCGATCAGCGTGGACGAGACGATCGCGCCGAGGTACTGCGCGCTGCGGAACAGCCCGCTCGCGGTGCCCATCTGCTCGGCCGGCGCCTGGCCGTAGAGGGTCGTCTGGTTGGTCACGCTGGTCAGGCCCTGGGCCAGCCCGAAGATCGCGCCGAGACCGATCAGGACGCCGAGCCAGGTGCCGGTGTCCACGAACAGCAGCAGCACGGAACCGAGCGTCAGCGCCAGCGCGACGGTGATCAGCCGGGCCCGGATGCCGGTGGCGCGGCCGGACACCGCCGCCGCGAGCACCGCGACCGCCGACATCGGCAGCAGCAGCGCGCCCGCCCCGGATTCGGACAGCCCGCGGGCCGATTCCAGCCACTGCACGTACCCGAACATGATCGAGTAGACGATCACGAACGACAGCGCCTGCCGCAGGTAGGTGCGCAGCAGCGGGGCGTTCCCGGCGAGCATCCGCAGGTCGATGAACGGCCGGGCGGCGCGCAGTTCGTTCCACGCGAACGCCCCGGCCAGCACCACCGCGATGCCGAGCAGGTACAGGTCGCCGACGTCCGGCTCCATCAGGAACAGCAGCAGCGCCAGCAGGCACAGCGCGAACAGCGCGATGCCGAGCACGTCGATCGAGGCGCGGCGGCCCGCCGCCGGGGCGTCCCGCGGAACCCAGAGCAGCGCGAACGCGCAGGAGAACCCGGCGAGCGGGATGTTCACCGCGAAGATCGCGGGCCACCCCGCCAGCCCGATCAGCGCGCCGCCCAGCGTCGGGCCGACCACCATGATCGTCTGCGCGGAGATCGACAGCAGGGACAGCACGCGGGCGGGCACGCCCTGCCCGGTCTCTTCGGCGCGGCGGCGCAGGACGGCCATCGCGGCCGGGAACCCGGCGCAGGTGCCGATGCCGAGGACCACCCGGACGCCGATCAGCCAGTCCAGGGAGATCGGGAACAATCCGGCGATTCCGGCGGCCATCACGATCAGCGCGCCGGTGAGCAGGACGCGCCGCGCGCCGAACCGGTCGACGAAGAGCCCGACCACGGGCTGGCCGACGGCGGTGGCGAGGTAGAGGGCGGAGACGAGCCACGCGGTGTGCGCCGGGCCCGCGCCGAAGGTCTGGCCGATGGGGATCAGCGCGACCGCGATGAGCGTGGAGTTGATCGGGTTGAGGACGGCGCTGGCGATCAGCGGGGTGATCAGCCGGGCGTGGAATGTCGTAGCCGTGGTTACTCCTCGAGTTGGGCGAGGCGGCGCAGCAGGGGCACCGCGGCGGCCAGGGTTTCGCGTTCGGCGGGGGAGAGTTCGGCGGCCAGCCCGTGTGCCAGCCACTCCTCCCGGTGCTGGTGCACCCCGCGCACGGTCTTGCGGCCGAGGTCGGAAAGCGACACCAGGACCCGCCTCCCGTCCTCGGTGTCCCTGGTCCGCTCGAGCAGGCCGAGCCCGTCCAGGGCGGTGAGGGTGGCCGCCATCGACTGCTGCCGGACGTGCTCGGCGGCGGCCAGTTCGGCCTGGGTCCGCGGGCCCTCCCGGTCCAGGCGGCTGATCACCGCCTGCTGCGACGGGGTGAGCACCCCGGCGTTGTCCACCTGCCGCAGGCGGCGGTGCAGCGCGCCGAGCGAACCCCGCAGCTCTCCGGCTAGCTGGGCCACCTGATTGGGAACGCGGGTCATATACACAGCCTAGACTGTTTAGCTTGCCCTGTGCAGTTCGGTCGGCTCGGCGGTCCGGTCGTATGCTGTGGCGGTGCTGATCGCCGAGGACCTGTTGCTCCTGCTGGTCGACCAAGAGACCGGCAAGTTCGTGACCAAGAGACCACTCGACGGGGTCCTGGCGGGCGCGCTGCTGTTCGAGCTGGCCGGAGCGCACCGGCTGGAGCTGTCCGGCGACGAGGGCAGGCTGTTCGTCCAGGACGCCGCGGACACCGGCGACACGATCCTGGACGAGGCATTGGAACGGCTGGTCGACGCCGAGGGCGCGCGGCCGGAGGACGCGCTCGGCGAACTCGCGCCGGGGCTGCGCCGGCGCTTGCTGGACGGGCTCGCCGCCCGGGGCGTGCTCACCGAGGAGGCCGGGGCGACGCTCGGCGTGTTCACCACGACCCGGTGGCAGGTGGGCGATCCCGGCCACGTCGCCGCGCTGCGCGGGCAGGTGCACGAGGTCCTGGTCGAGGGCGAGGACCCGGACGAGCGCACCGCCGCCCTGATCGCGCTGCTGGCCACGATCGACGTGCTGCACAAGGTGGTCGAGGCGCCCGACCGTTCGCTACTGGCCATGCGCGCGGCGCACGTCGCCGAGGACGCCTGGCACGCCGACGCGGTCGAGGCGGCCATCGCGAAGGGCACCGACTCCGTGTTCGGCGCGTCGATCGTGGACGGCGGCCTGGCGCTGCCCTAGCCGGGAACTTTCATGAGGGGACCCCTCCGGACAAATTTTGTCTGGAGGGGTCCCCTCATGAAACCGCCAGGGGAGCTAGGGACCGCAGGTGTCCTCGGTGGGCATCGGCTTGTTGATGTCGTACTGGGCGGCCTCGTCGGTGGTCGGCTCGGGACCCGCGGGCCGGGTCGATTCGCTGTAAAGCGGGGCCAGGTACCCGGTCTTCGCCGGGCCGCACGCCATCGAGAAGGTGCTGCCCGAGCCCGCGCCCAGCGCGAGTCCCACCGAGCGCTTGGCGAACTCGGAGGCGTCGCGCAGGACGTAGTCCAGGTCCAGGCGGTGGAACGCCACGATCTCACCGGGCCCGGAGAGCCTTTCCGGGTTGTCGGTGTGGAACGCGTAGGCGGTGACGAAGGCCGCGTGCACGACCAGCTCGCCTTTCTGGTCACCGGGGCGCACGGTCAGCTTGCCGTTGATCTTCGGCCCGGCCGGGAGCAGGCGGAAACCGTCGGCGATGTGCGTGACGTAATACCCGGCTTCGTTCTTGTCCGGTTTCGCGAGTAGCTGCCGCAGGTGGTCCCGCTCGTCCGGGGAGAGCAGCGCCAGGTAGGACGCGGTGTCGTGACCTTCCAAGGTCCGGCGGTCCAGATGACCGAGGTTGATCACCTGCTTGACCTTCGCGATCGCGTCCCCGACCTGCTGCGCGGTGAAGCTCCCGACCGGGGTGGCCGCGGGCGTCTCCAGCGCGTCCGCGCTGTCCGCCCACTGCACGGCCGGGGTGTTCGCGAACGGTTTGGCCAGGTCGACCTTGGCGAACTGGGCGAGGGTGGTCGGCGCGGCCGGTGGGGCAGCGGCGTCGCTCGCGTTCTGCGGCTTCGGGCCCAGCCAGTACCAGCCCGCGCCCGCGGCGGCCAGGACGACCAGTCCGAGGAACGTCCACAGCACGCGCCGTTTGTAGTTCGGCCGCCGGTACCGCCTGGCCTCGGTCCAGGCTTCCTTCTCGGCGTGCTTCCGCCATTCCGGGTCCAGCAGATCCGGGTGGTTCTCGATGCTGCGGTCGTCCACGGACCGTTCCTTCCCCCAGGTTCGACAACTTCTCATCGCCGACCCCGGGGGATCGTTACTCCTCGGCGAGTTCGATCTGGTAGCGCAACTCCTGGTCATCGGTCGGTTCCAGGACGAGTTCGGCCACCGCGCCCGCCGCGCGCAGATCGGCCGCGACGGACTCCACGGCGGCGACCCGTTCGGCGGGCCCGTGCACGCGGACCACGGCGACCGGGGCCCGCATCGAGCGCTTCGCGTCCGATTTGGCCCGCCGGATCGCGCCGATCGCGGCACTGGCGATCCCGAGCAACTCGGCGTCCGCCCCGAGGCCGCCGGGCTCCGGCCACGCGCTGGTGTGCACGGAGTCGTCGTGCCACCACGACCACGCCTCCTCGGTGCTGAACGCCAGGAACGGCGCCAGCAGCCGCAGCAGCGCGGACAGCGCGGTGCGCAGCGCGAGCCGGGCCGATTCGGTGGCCGCACCGGCGCCTCCCCCGTAGGCGCGCTGCTTGACCAGTTCGAGGTAGTCGTCGCAGAACAGCCAGAAGAACCGCTCGGTGCGCTCCAGCGCGGTGGTGTATTCGAAGGCTTCTAGTGCCTCGGTCGCCTGGCGGATCACGTCGTCGAGCGCGGCCAGCATCGCGCGGTCGAGTGCCTCGGTGACCGCGGCGCCCGCCGCGGGCGCGCCGAAGCCGAGCACGAACTTGGCGGCGTTGAGCAGTTTCGTGGCCAGCCTGCGGCCGATCTTCATCTGCCCTTGGTCGAACGCGGTGTCCGTGCCCGGCCGCCCGCAGGCGGCCCAGTACCGGACCGCGTCCGAGCCGAACTGCTCGAGCAGCGCCATCGGCGTCACGACGTTGCCCTTGGACTTGCTCATCTTCTTGCGGTCCGGATCCAGGATCCAGCCGGAGATCGCGGCATGCCGCCAGGGCAGGCGGCCACCGTCCAGTTCGGACCGCAGCACCGCGTAGAACAGCCAGGTGCGGATGATGTCGTGCGCCTGCGGCCGCAGATCCATCGGGAACGTCCGCGCGTACCGCTCGGGGTCCTCCGCCCAGCCGCACACGATCTGCGGGGACAGCGAGGAGGTCGCCCAGGTGTCCATCACGTCCGGGTCCCCGAGGAAGCCACCCGGTTCGCCCCGCTGGTCCGCGGTGTAGCCGGGCGGGGTGTCCGAGGACGGATCGACCGGCAACGCGTCCTCGTCCGGGAGGATCGGGTTGCCGTAGTCCGGCTCACCGCTGGAGTCCAGCGGGTACCAGACCGGGAACGGGACCCCGAAGAACCGCTGGCGGCTGATCAGCCAGTCGGTGTTGAGCCCGCGCACCCAGTCGTCGTAGCGGGCCTTCATGTAGGCCGGGTGCCAGTCGAGTTCGGCGCCGCGCGCCAGCAGCACGTCCTGGTGCGCGAGCGAGCGGATGAACCACTGGCGGCTGGAGACGATCTCCAGCGGTTTGTCGCCCTTCTCGTAGAACTTCACCGGGCGCACGGTCTTGCGCGGTTCACCGTCCAGGTCACCGGATTCGCGCAGCAGGGCGACCACCCGTTCCCGGGCGGTGTGCACGGTCGCCCCGGCGAGTTCGGCATAGGCCTTGCGCCCCTCGGGACGGTCCAGGCCCGCGGGCGGATCGGGCAGGATCCGCCCGTCCCGGCCGATGATCGTGCGGGTGGGCAGGTCGAGTTCGCGCCACCACTGCACGTCGGTCGTGTCGCCGAAGGTGCAGCACATCGCGATGCCCGCACCGCGTTCGCGTTCGGCGGCCGGATGCGCGAGCACCGGGATCTCGACGCCGAACAGCGGCGAGGTCACGGTCGCGCCGAACAGCGGCTGGTACCGCTCGTCGTCCGGATGCGCGATCAGGGCGACGCAGGCGGGCAGCAGCTCGGGCCGGGTCGTCTCGATGAACACCCGCTGCTCGCCGTGGTGGAAGGCGATCCGGTGCCACGCCCCGGCGTGCTCGCGGTCCTCCAGTTCGGCCTGCGCGACCGCGGTCCGGAAGCCGACGTCCCACAGCGTCGGCGCCTCGGCCTGGTAGGCCTCACCACCGCGCAGCAGGCGCAGGAACGAACGCTGCGCGACGCGCTGGGCGCGCGGGCCGATCGTGGTGTAGATCGTCGACCAGTCCACCGAGAGCCCGAGCCGGCGCCACACCGCCTCGAACGCCTGCTCGTCCTCGGCGGTCAGCCGCTGGCACAGCTCGACGAAGTTGCGGCGGGAGACGGCCACGACCGGGCGGGCGCCCTTCTTGACCACCGGCTCCGGCGGCTGGAAGTCCGGGTCGTAGGGCAGCGACGGTTCGCAGCGCACGCCGTAGTAGTTCTGCACCCGCCGCTCGGTGGGCAGGCCGTTGTCGTCCCACCCCATCGGGTAGAAGACGCGTTTGCCGCGCATCCGCTGGAAGCGGGCGACGACATCGGTGTGCGTGAAGGAGAAGACGTGGCCCACGTGCAGGGAGCCGCTCACCGTCAACGGCGGGGTGTCGATCGAGAACACCGCGGCCCGGTCTTCGGGGGCGTCGAACCGGTATACGCCGTTCTCGTCCCAGCGCGCGGCCCAGCGGGACTCCAGACCGTCCAGGGACGGCCGCTCTGGCACGTTCGGCGAAATCTCCGGCATCCGCACAGTATGGCGAGGAGGGAACGTGCCTGCAGGTCATTTCCCGGCGGTTCGTAGACTTACTCGCTGTGACGGAGAACGCCCCTGCTCAGCAGACCGACCTGCCCACCGCCTGGACCCCGGCCGAAGAAGAGGCCCCGCTGTACCAGCGCTGGGTAGACGCCGGGTACTTCACCGCGGACGCGGACTCGGGGAAGCCTCCGTTCACGATCGTACTTCCGCCGCCGAACGTCACCGGCAGCCTGCACATGGGCCACGCGCTCAACCACACCCTGATGGACGCGCTGACCCGCCGCCGCCGGATGCAGGGCTACGAGGTGCTCTGGCTGCCCGGGATGGACCACGCGGGCATCGCCACCCAGAACGTCGTCGAGCGCCAGCTCGCCGGGGAGGGCCGCTCCCGGCACGACCTGGGCCGGGAGAAGTTCGTCGAGCGGGTCTGGGAGTGGAAGGCCGAGTACGGCGGCAAGATCCTCGACCAGATGCGCCGCCTCGGCGACGGCGTCGACTGGTCGCGCGAGCGGTTCACCATGGACGAGAACCTGTCCCGCGCGGTGCAGACGATGTTCAAGCGGCTCTACGACAACGAGCTGATCTACCGCGCCGAGCGGATCATCAACTGGTGCCCGCGCTGCCACACCGCGCTGTCGGACATCGAGGTCGAGCACGCCGAGGACGAGGGCGAGCTGGTCTCGATCCGCTACGGCGACGGGGAGAACGCGATCGTCGTCGCCACCACCCGCGCCGAGACGATGCTCGGGGACACCGGGGTCGCGGTGCACCCGGACGACGAGCGCTACCGGCACCTGGTCGGCACCGAGGTCGAACTGCCGCTGACCGGCCGCCGGATCCCGATCGTGGCCGACGAGCACGTGGACCCCGAGTTCGGCACCGGCGCGGTGAAGGTGACCCCGGCGCACGACCCGAACGACTTCGAGATCGGCAAGCGGCACGACCTGCCGATGCTGACGATCATGGACGAGCGCGGGGTGGTCACCGCGCACGGCCCGTTCGAGGGCCTCGACCGGTTCGAGGCGCGGCCGGCGGTCGTCGCCGCGCTGCGCGAGCAGGGCCGGATCGTCGCGGAGAAGCGCCCCTACCTGCACGCGGTCGGGCACTGCTCGCGCTGCGACACGGTCGTCGAACCGCGGCTCTCACTGCAGTGGTGGGTCAAGGTCGAGCCGCTCGCCCGCGCCGCCGGGGACGCGGTGCGCGACGGCCGGACCCAGATCCACCCGCCGGAGCTGGCGAAGCGCTACTTCGACTGGGTCGACAACATGCACGACTGGACGATCTCGCGCCAGCTGTGGTGGGGGCACCGGATCCCGGTCTGGTACGGCCCGGACGGCGAGATGGTGTGCGTGGGCCCGGACGAGCAGCCGCCCTCGGGGGGCGGCTGGCGCCAGGACCCGGACGTGCTGGACACCTGGTTCTCCTCGGGCCTGTGGCCGTTCTCCACCATGGGGTGGCCGGAGTCCACAAAGGACCTGGCGAAGTTCTACCCGACCAGCGTGCTGTCCACCGGCTACGACATCCTCTTCTTCTGGGTCGCCCGGATGATGATGCTGGGCCTGGCGGCGATGGACGGCGCGCAGCCGTTCGACCACGTGTACCTGCACGGGCTGATCCGGGACGCGAGCGGCAAGAAGATGTCCAAGTCGCGCGGCAACGTGATCGACCCGCTGGACTGGATGAACACCTACGGCACCGACGCGACCCGGTTCACCCTGGCGCGCGGCGCGAACCCGGGCGCGGACATGGCGCTGGCCGAGGAATGGGCGGCCGGTTCCCGGAACTTCTGCACGAAGCTGTGGAACGCCACGCGGTTCGCGCTGATGAACGGCGCCACCGTGGCGACCCCGGTGCCCGCTTCGGCCGAGTTGACCGAGGCGGATCGCTGGATCCTCGGCCGCTTGGAGGCCGTGGTGTCCGAAGTGGACGGATTGTTCGAGGACTTCCAGTTCGGCAAGGCCACCAACGCGCTCTACCACTTCACCTGGGACGAGCTGTGCGACTGGTACCTGGAACTGGCCAAGGTCCAGCTCTCCGGTGACCGCGCGGAAGCCACGCGCGCGGTGCTGGGCCACGTCCTGGACACCGTCCTGCGCCTCCTGCACCCGGTGATCCCGTTCGTCACCGAGAAGCTGTGGACCGCGCTCACCTCCGGCGAATCGATCGTCATCGCCCCCTGGCCGGCCCCCGCCGCGCAGCCCTACGCCGATCCGGTCGCCAACGCCCGCATCGCGGACGTGCAGAAACTGGTGACCGAGATCCGCCGCTTCCGCTCCGACCAGGGCCTCAAGCCCGCCCAGCGGGTGTCGGCGCGGCTGTCCGGCACCGGTTTCGACGACGTCTCCGGCCACCGCGCGGCGATCCGCGCCCTGGTGCGCCTCACCGATCCGGCCGACACCTTCACCCCGAGCGCTTCGGTCGAGGTGGCCCTGTCCGCCGGCCCGGCCGTGGTCGAACTCGACCTCTCGGGCGCGGTGGACGTGGCCGCCGAACGCAAGCGGCTGCAGAAGGACCTCGCCGCGGCGGAGAAGGAACTCAAGCAGACCGAAGGGAAACTCGGCAACCAGTCCTTTGTGGACAAGGCGCCCGCCGAGGTCGTCGCGAAGATCAAGACCCGCCGGGAGACCGCGGCGGCGGACATCGAGCGCATCACCGCCCGGCTGGCCGCCCTCCCGCCCGCGTAAGAGTCGTGAGTGTTCCGGCCGGTTCTAACCGGCCGGAACACTCACGACCCCCAGCACCCGGTTCCCTCAACCCGCGGTGAGGTGCCGGTAGGTCACGCTCGCCACGCCCGCCATCCCGGCGCGCCGCGGGTGGTACGCGGCGGCGGCGAAGAGGTCGGTGTCCTTGCCCTGGATCCACGCGGCGCCGTCCGGTGCGCACGCGTCGTGCCCGAGCGAGGCGGGGTACATGTCCACAAAGGACGCCGAGCCGTCGGTCTCGGCGGCGCCCGCGACGGCGCCGTTGAGGGCCTCCTCGACGCTGTTCATCCAGGCGTAGTCGCCGTCGGCGAACGGCAGGATGTCCGGGCAGGTCCCGCTGGGCGGGCCGATCCGCGGGTAACCGATGGCCAGGACCTCCGCCTGCGGAGAGCGTGCGTGGATGCCGCGCAGGACGCCGGTGATGTTCCGCTGGATGTCCGGGACCTTCGCTTTCACGGTGTCCACTCCGTTCACCGTGAAATGGGCCTGGCAGGGGGCGCCGGTGGGGTCGCTTTCACGCAATCGCGAACACGTGTCGACCAGGCTGGCGAATACGCCGTAGTCGTTGCCGCCGATGCCGAGGGTGACCAGATCGGTGTCCGCGCGCAGCGCGCTGAACTGCGGCGGGTTGGTGCCGAGGAACACGCTCTGGGGTTCGGTCATGTGCGAGGTGTCCGCGCCGCCGCAGCTGATATCGGTGAACGACTTGACCTTGAGCTGGCGCGCGAGCAGGGAGGGGTAGTTGTTGGTGGATTTTCCGCAGCCGAGCGGGAAAAGCTTCGGCCACGGAATGAACGGGCCCGAGGTGTAGGAATCGCCGAGGGCGACATATCGGGTGTACGCGGGGGTGGCCGTGGCCGCCGCCGCGGTGAGGGACGAGGCCGCCATGGTGAACACGATGACGGCGACGGTGAGCAGGCTCCGTCGACTGCGCATGGGACAACCCCCCGCTCCGGTTAGGACTCACTCCAGTCCTAACCGGCTACCGGCGGGTCGGCTGCCTCCGATCGGGTGGGAATGGCGAGGTTCACCCGTGCCGGTACAAAAGCAGATAACGCCAGTACAACAATGGCCGCACGGTTCGGCCGGGCAGCAGTTCGGCGGATTGACGCCGGATTTGGGACATGGACATATCCCAGTCCTTGATGGGGGCCTGAACGCCCGGTTCGAGGCCGCCGTTGAGCTTTTCGCCCGCGGCGACGATGCCGCGCGCCACCAGGTTCATCGGCGGGCCCAGCAACGCCCATTTCGTCCAGTCCAGCGCCGACCGCGGCTTGCCCAGGCCGAGCACGGCCAGCACTCCGCCGGGACGCAGCGCCTCGCGCAGCGTGGTGACCGTCTCGAACGGCATGTGGTGGAGCGAGGCGAGGCAGGATATGAAGTCGTACCGCTGGGCGGGCAGCCCGTTCTCGGTGATGTCCCGCTGGTGGTAGGTCACCTTGCCGGGGCCCGGCGAGCCGAGCGCGCGGGCGGCTTCGATCACCTCGCCCGCGGGGTCGACGCCGTCGACGGTGAGTCCGGTCGCGGCGAGCCGCCGGGCGAACTTGCCGGTGCCGCAGCCGACGTCCAGCGCGGTGACCGCGTCGGCCGGCACCTGCCGCAGCAGCAGCGGGTGGTAGCAGTCGTTGTGGTTGAACGGCACCCGGCCAGGCTACGCACTCAGCGGCCTGGGTGTCGGCGGCCCAGGAAGTTCAGCACGATCAGGCTCAGCACCACCTCGTCTCCCGCGTTGCGCAGCTCGGCCCGGGTGCGCACCAGCCCGCGGTCGGGGCGCGACCGGGACGGGGTGGCGTCCAGCACGGTCGCGCGCAGGCGCAGGGTGTCACCGGGCCGGACCGGGCGCGGCCACCTGAGCTCGTCCACACCGGGACCGCCGAGGCTGGCGGCGGGGGACAGGTAGTGGTCGGCGAACAGCCGCATCATCAGGCTCGCGGTGTGCCAGCCGCTGGCCACCAGGCCGCCGAACGGGCCGTGCGCCGCCGCCTCGGGGTCGACGTGGAACGGCTGCGGGTCGAACCGGCGGGCGAATTCGATGATTTCGGCTTCGGACACGGTGACGCTGCCACATTCGTGCACCGAACCCGGCAGGTAGTCCTCGAAGAACCGATCGGAAGGCATGCGTGAGGCTGGCACAGAAAAGCTTCGGTCCGGATCGAAGTAAATTGGCGGGCATGGCGGCCGATGTGGATCTGGCGGCGGTGGCGCGGGCGATCGCCGAACCGGCGCGCGCGGCCATGGTGCTCGAGCTCATGGACGGGCGGGCGCACAGCGCGCGGGAGCTGGCGGCGATCGCCGAGGTGGCGCCGTCGACGGCCAGTTCCCATCTGCGCCGGCTGTGCGATGCCGGGCTGGTGTCGGTCGCGGTCAGCGGTCGCCGCCGCCTGCACCGGCTGGCCGGGGCGGAAGTGGCCACCGCGGTCGAGGCGCTCGCGGCGGTGGCGGCGCCCCGGTTGCCCGCTTCGCTGCAGTCCGGCGGTCCGCTGCTGACGGCCCGCGTCTGCTACGGCCACCTCGCCGGGCGGCTCGGGGTGGCCCTGGCACGGCGGCTCACCGAGGACGGGGTCGTGCCCGAACTGGCGCCGGGGGAGACCGCCGAGGTCCGCACGTTCGACCATCCGGTGCTGGCGGCGCTCGGCGTCACCGCGCTCCCGCCGGTCCCCGCGCCGCCGGTGCGGGCCTGCTTGGACTGGTCGCAGGGCGTGCCGCATCTGGCCGGTGCGCTGGGCCGCGCCCTGCTGACCGCGTGCCTGGACGCGCGGTGGCTCCGGCGCCGGGAGACCGGCCGGGCGCTGCGCGTCACCCGCGCGGGGTTCCGCGAGTTCACGTCCGTGGACCTCACCTGGTGAGGGGTTTCCGGGCCGGACGTAGACTCGATGGGTCCGTGAACGGCCGAGTTGGGAGTCCGAGTGCCGCGAGGTGAGGCTGGCGCCTCAGGGGAAGAGTCATCGCTGTCCGAAGGGGTCGACGAGGAGTTTCCGGCGGAACTCTCCAGCGGCGACAACTTCGTGGCGGGGCCGCTGGCCGACGACCCCGCGGAGGTCGAGAAGGTCGACCACGAGGAGATCGAACGGCAGGCGCGCCGCGAGCTGGTCGAGGTCGAGGCCGAACTGAACCAGCGGTGGCCGGAGACCAAGATCGCGCCCTCGCTGTCCCGGATCACCGCGCTGCTCAACGTGCTCGGCGACCCGCAGTGCACCTACCCCGTGCTGCACGTGGCGGGCACCAACGGCAAGAGCTCCACCGCCCGGATGATCGACGCGCTGCTCACCCGGATGGGCCTGCGCACCGGCCGCTTCACCAGCCCGCACCTGCAGCTGGTCACCGAGCGCATCGCCCTGGACGACGCCCCGATCGCCGCCTCGAAGTACGTCGACGTCTACCGCGACATCGCGCCCTATGTGTCCATGGTGGACAGTGCGGGCGGGCCGGACGACCCGGCGATGAGCAAGTTCGAGGTGCTCACCGGGATGGCGTTCGCCGCGTTCGCGGACGCGCCGGTCGAGGCCGCCGTGCTCGAGGTCGGCATGGGCGGGAGCTGGGACGCCACCAACGTCGCCGACGCCCAGGTCGCCGCGATCGCGCCGATCGGCATCGACCACGTCGAGTACCTCGGCGACGACATCACCGGGATCGCCCGCGAGAAGGCCGGGGTGATCAAACCGGGCAGCGTCGCCGTGCTCGCCGAGCAGGAACCCGACGTGCTGCGCGTGCTGCTCGAACGGGCCGTCGAGGTGGACGCCACGGTGGCCCGGGCGGGCAGCGAGTTCGCGGTGCTGTCCCGGGAGGTCGCCGTCGGCGGGCAGTTGCTGACGCTGCAGGGGCTCGGCGGGGTGTACGACGAGATCTTCCTGCCACTGCACGGCGCCCACCAGGCGGGCAACGCCGCGCTCGCGCTGGCCGCGGTCGAGGCGTTCTTCGGGGCGGGCAAGGATCGGCAGCTGGTGGTCGAGGCGGTCCGGGAGGCGTTCGCCGAGGTGCTGACGCCTGGCCGGATGGAGCGGGTCCGGTCGGCTCCGGCGGTGTTCTTGGACGCCGCGCACAACCCGCACGGGGCCCGCGCCCTGGCGACCGCGGTGAGCGACGAGTTCGCGTTCCGCCGCCTGGTCGCGGTGGTCGGGGTGATGGCGGACAAGGACGCCCGGGGCATCCTGGACGCCCTGGAACCGGTGGTTTCGGACATCGTCGTCACCCGGAACTCCTCGCCCCGCGCGATGCCGGTGGAGGAGCTGAACGAGCTGGCGATCTCGGTGTTCGGCGAGGAACGGGTCTACGCCGAACCGGGCCTGGACGCGGCCGTGGAGACCGCGGTCGGCCTCGCCGAGGCCGGGGACGACCCGGAGGAACCGCTGGCCGGGGGCGGGATCCTGATCACCGGCTCGGTCGTCACCGCGGGCGACGCCCGCACGCTGTTCGGCAAGGAGCCCGCATGACAGAGCAGGAAGGCGCGGTCCGGCCACCGGCGAAGGACCCGCTGAAGTCCTTCCGCGGCGTGATGGCCGGGGCGCTGATCATGGAAGCCATCACGGTCGCCCTCGCGTTGCCGGTGATCGCGAAACTCGGCGGCGGGATCGGCACCGGCAAGGGCTGGGCGGTCATCGCCATCGCGGTGGCGCTGGTGCTGTGCTGCGGGGTGCTCAAACGCCCCTGGTCGGCCCCGGTGGTGCTGGCGCTGCAACTCGGCTTGATCGCGTTCTTCTTCGCGCTGCCCGCGGTGGCGGTGATCGGTTTCGTCTTCCTCGCCATCTGGCTGTGGTTGCTGTGGCTGCGCAAGGACGTCGCGAAACGCATGGCCGAAGGCCGCCTGCCCAGCCAGCAGCAACCGGCGGAGTAACCGCTACTCGGGTGGGGTGAGGCGGAGGACCGGGTTCACCGGTGCGGTTCCGTCGAACGGTTCCGCCAGGTGAGTACTGGCCAATGTGGACAGATCATCGAAGGTCGACTCGATCAGCGCGGTGTACGGTTCGCTGCGCGGCCAGGGGCCTTCGTCCTGCTCGGGGAACCAGCCGGCCAGTTCCCGCGGGATCTCGTAGCGGGCCGCGCGGGCCTTGTACAGCGGGGAGCGGGCCCGCGCCTGGCGGACGAGTTCGCGGTATTCGCGCAATGCGAGCCGCATCCGGATCCAGCGGTAGCGGTCGGTCTGCGTGAAGCCGTCCGCTTCCACCTCGTCGCTGCTCCCGGTGAACCGCTCCTTCAGCTCCTCGCCCGCCTTGTGCCCGCGCAACGCCAGCCGGGCGATGACTTCCGGGGGCATGAACAGGTTCATCCCGCCCTCGTCGGGGCCCTGCCGCACGCTGGCGATCCGGCCGCGGAACCCGGGCAACGCGGACTGCATGGTGTCCCGCCAGCCGAGGAACGTGTCCAGGATCCGGCTCACGAAAGCGGTCGCCGTGCCGCCCAGTTTCGCCCACGGTTCGGCCGGGTTCGCGTCGTCCTGCTTGGGCAGATGCACCTCCTCGTCCGGAGAAACCTTCTGGCCCTGGGAATCCAGGTTGAGCCCGAAGGTCGGCCACCGCGGCAGCAGGGAATCGAAGAAGTGGATCGGGAAGTTGCTGCTGATCCCGCCGTCGGAGAACCAGTGCATCCGGCCCTGGCGGCACAGCGGCACCGGGCAGATCAGCCCGGGCAGCGGCAGGCTCATCCGGGCGGCCAGCACGATCGGCACGTCCCACGGCTCGGGCAGCCAGTACAGCGTGATCCGGGGATGGCGCGGGCAGCGGATCGAGGTGCTCCCGGCGGCTTTCAGCTGCTCGATGATGTGGTCCGGCACGATCCCCTCGAGGCACGACTCGCAGAACTGCCAGCGTTCCTCTTCGCGCGTGGAATCCAGGAACGGCAACCGGAACGGGCGTCCGGCGGAGATGTCGGTGGTCATCAGCGCGAGGTTGATCACCCGTTTCCCGCTGTGCCGGGCGAGTTCCCGAAGTTCTGCCTCGGACGCGGTGCGCGGCGCGTCGGGGCCCAGCCACAGATCGCCGAACGTCAGCGAGCGGCCTTCCTCGGCGACCCCGGCCAGCTCGTCGATCCGGTCGGCGAGCCAGGTGGCCAGGGGCGGCACCCCGGTGGATTTCGGCACGCCCGCCCGCCGGTCCGTGCGGTTCGCCTTGCACTGCTGGGCGCCGGGGACCACCCCGAACCGGAACCGGTCCGTTTCGGCGAGCAGCGGCCAGCACGTCCGGCCGTAGATCAACGCGAATCCGGCGACCGCGGCGAAACTGAAGACGAACCAGCCGAGCGTGATCGCGGCGCAGGACGCGATCCAGGCCTCCGCCACCGCTTCGTGCGCACCGCGCACACCCCACAGCACCAGCCCGGCGACCCCGATCACCAGCGGGAGCAGCACCGCGAGCACGCCCCATTTCAGGCGGCTCGCGATCAACCGGACCAGCCAGCCCCCGGCGAGCGCGGCGAGGACGGCGAAGGCGATCGCGACCGGCCAGCCCACGGGATTCCAGCGGTCGGGCGGTACCAGCAGCACCTGCCCGAACGGACCGGCCAGCCAGACCGCGAACAGCAGCGTCAGCAACAGCACCGAAACCGCGCCCACCGCGGTCAGCAGCGCCGCGAACAGGGCGCCGAACCGGCCCCGGCCGGTCGTCTTCGGATCCTGCATCATCGCCATGACCAGCCGGAACGCCCAGCGGAGTTCGGGATTCGGCTGGAACAGCTGCGCCATCCGCCACCGCGCCCGCCCGGTGCCGGAGATCATCCAGTCGACCAGGCCCGCGAGCCCGGCGAAGCCGGGTCGGACCGAACCCTCCGGAACCGACTCGGGTTGCGCGGCGAACCGGCCGTACTCCGCCGCGGCGGTCACCGAAGCGGCGATCGCTCCCGCCGAGGCGCCGCCCACCGACCGGAACACGTAGTGCTGCGCGAGCGAGCACACCGCGAGCGGGTAGATCACGCCGCTGGTGGTGCCGCCGCGCATGGTCAGATCGCACGAGCTGTCGGCGTATTCGCGGTAGCGGTCGAAATCCTCGTCCGCGTGGCGGTCGGCCTGTTCGGGCGACCAGCGCAGCCAGTCACCCCCGGGGCGGCCGGTGTAGCGCGCCGGATCGTCCAGGTGCAGGTCCTTGACTTCGGCGATGGGATCGGTGTCCGCCATCTTCGACCTTCCGGTGACCGGATGATGCCGCCCGAATTCTTCCACTCCACCTCGGCACACTCACCGGGCGTTATCGATCGGTGACTACCGGGATTCCGGTTCGGGCGATCCCCCGTTACCCGGGGAAACCGCAGTTCACCGGGTGGCCAACCGCAGTTGGCCCACCGGTCCTCGTGGCGGGATAGGACTGCCCCATGCCCGAACCGACCACCCACCACCGCCGGACGCTGCTCAAAGCGGGTGCCGCCGGGGGCGCGGCGCTCGCCGCCGGCCTGCTCGGCGCACCCTTCGCCGGAGCCGCACCGGCCCTGGTGCGCCCGAACCGGCCCGCGCTCACCCACGGCGTGCAGTCCGGCGATGTCACCACCGACTCGGCGATCGTCTGGACCCGCGCCGACCGGCCGTCCCGGATGCTCGTGGAAATCGCCCGCGACCCGTCGTTCCGGCACGCCCGCTCGCTGCGCGGACCGCTGCTCACCCCGGACACCGGCGGAACCGGGAAACTCCGGATCCCCGGCCTGCCGCCCGGCACCGAGGTGCACTACCGGGTCACCGCCGCGGACCTCGACGGCCGGGTCACCAGCGAACCGCTGACCGGGACGTTCCGCACCGCGCCGATCGGGCGGCGCGACGTGCGCCTGCTGTGGTCCGGCGATGTCGCCGGGCAGAACTGGGGCATCAACCCCGACCGCGGCGGGATGACGATCTACGCCGCGATGGCCGCGCGGCGGCCGGATCTCTTCCTGCACAGCGGGGACACGGTGTACGCCGACGGCCCGCTGACCGAGACGGTGAAACTGCCGGACGGCCGGATCTGGCGCAACCTCGTCACACCGGAGAAGTCGAAGGTCGCCGAGACGCTCGACGAGTACCGCGGTCAGTTCGCGTACAACCTGCTCGACGAGAACGTGCGCCGGTTCGCCGCGGCGGTGCCGAGTTACGTGCAGTGGGACGACCACGAGGTGGTCAACAACTGGTACCCGGGGGAGATCCTGAACGATCGGCCCGAATACACCGAGAAACGGGTCGACGTGCTCGCGCCCCGGGCCTTCCGGGCCTTCCACGAATGGCATCCGATCGACGCGCGGGCCGCGGTCGACGGGCGGGTGTACCGGAGTTTCCGGTACGGCAGCCGGGTCGAGGTGTTCGTGCTGGACATGCGCAGCTACAAGGACGCCAACACCGCAGACCAGACCGCGCCGGGGCGCATCCTCGGCGAAAAGCAGGCGGCCTGGCTCGTGCGCGCGCTGGACCGCAGCACGGCGACCTGGAAGATCGTGCAGGCGGACCTGCCGATCGGGCTCGTGGTGCCGGACGGTTCGGGTATCGAGGGCGTCGCCAACGGGCTGCCCGGGGAGCCCGGCGGGCGGGAGTCGGAACTGGCCTGGGTGCTGCGCGAAATCGCCCGTCGCCGGGTGCGGAACGTGGTGTGGGTGACCGCGGACGTGCACTACACCGCCGCGCACCACTACTCGCCGGACCGCGCGGTCGTCGGCGATTTCGATCCGTTCTGGGAATTCGTTTCCGGACCGCTCAACGCGGGCGCCTTCGGGCCGAACAAGCTCGACCCGACGTTCGGTCCGGAGGCGGTGTTCGTGCACGCCCCACCGGCCGCGAACACCTCACCCTGGGACGGTTACCAGCATTTCGGGGAGTTGAACGTGCACGGCGCGAGCGGTGAACTGACCGTCGACCTGCGCGACGCGACCGGCGCCTCGCTGTGGTCGAAGACCCTGACGCCGGAACGCCGATGACCCGGACGTTAGGCTTCGGCGCACTAGCACGAGTTCAATGAAGGAGAAACACCGTCGTGAGTGAACGCACGCTGGTTCTGGTGAAGCCCGATGGCGTCAAGCGGGGCCTGGTCGGCGAGGTCATCTCGCGGATCGAACGCAAGGGGCTGACGCTGGCCGCGCTGGAGCTGCGCACCGTCGAGCGTTCGGTGGCCGAGGAGCACTACGCCGAGCACAAGGACAAGCCGTTCTTCGGTGACCTGCTGGAGTTCATCACCTCCGGGCCGGTCGTGGCGCTCGCCGTCGAGGGGCCGCGGGCGATCACCGCGTTCCGCCAGCTGGCCGGGGGCACCGACCCGGTGGAGAAGGCCACCCCGGGCACGCTGCGCGGGGACTTCGCGCTGGAGACCCAGTTCAACCTGGTGCACGGTTCGGACTCGGCGGAGTCCGCCGAGCGCGAACTGGCCCTCTGGTTCCCGAAGCTCTAGTTCCGACTGCCCCGAACGGCGTCCCGAGGGCGTCGTTCGGGGCAACTCGCTCGATTCTTCAGCGACCCCGCGCGTGTGCGGGGCGATTTTTGTCGGTCCCATGCGGCAGGCTTGTCCTCGGTCACCATTGACGACAACCGCTTGGGGGTTCCACCGATGAGAGCATCCGGATTGCGCCGCCGCGTATTCGGTCTGGCCGCCGCGCTCGCGCTGCTGGCCGGGTCCGGGGTCGCCGCGGCGGACACGGCCGGGTCCGGGCTGCGCTGGACGGGCGCCTGGGCCGCCTCGCCGCAGCAGGCGAATCCGCCGATCTTCGAACCGGACTGGTCGCAGGCCGGGTTCGCCGACCAGTCGGTGCGGCAGATCGTGCGGCTGAGCACGGGCGGCCCCACCGTCCGCATCCGGCTGTCCAACGCGTACGGCAAGGCGCCGCTGCGGCTCGCGGGCGCCACGGTCGCCCGCGCCGGAACGGGAGCCGCGGTCCAGCCCGGTTCGGTGCGGCACCTCACCTTCGGCCACCAGCGGGCGGCGGAAATCCCGGCCGGTGGCGAACTGGCCAGCGATCCGGCGCTGCTGTGGACCGCGCCGCTGGAGCGGCTCGCCGTGACGCTGTACTTCGCCGAGCCCACCGGTCCGGCGACCTACCACTGGTTCGCGAGCGCGACCAGCTACCGGGCCGCCGGTGACCACCGCGCCGATCCCGAGGCCACGGCGTTCACCGAGACCACGCGTTCCTGGTACTACCTCGCCGGGGTCGACGTCGGCGGGGTGCTGCCCCAGGACGCGGTGGTGGCCTTCGGCGACTCGATCACCGACGGGGCCGGGTCCACAGTGGACGCGGACAACCGCTACCCGGACGACCTCGCCGAGCGGCTCGCGGCCGCCGGTCGCCCGCGGGGCGTGCTGAACGAGGGCATCGGCGGCAACCGGGTGCTCAACGATTCCCCGTGCTTCGGCGAGCGGGCCACCAAGCGGTTCCAGCGCGACGCGCTCGACCAGCCGGGGGTGCGCACGGTGATCGTGCTCGAGGGCATCAACGACATCGGCGCCAGCGACCGCGGGGAGTTCGAATGCTTCACCCCGCGGCCCGAGGTCACCGCGGCGCAGCTGATCGCCGGTCACCGGGAGCTGATCGCCCAGGCGCGGAGCCGCGGCCTCAAGGTGATCGGCGCGACCCTGCTGCCGTACAAGGGCGCGATGTACTACTCGGAGCGCGGTGAGGCCGTGCGGGACGAGGTGAACTCCTGGATCCGCACCAGCGGTGAGTACGACGCCGTGGTGGACCTCGACCGGGCGACCGCCGATCCGGCCGATCCGGACACGTTGCGGCCCGCCTACGACAGCGGCGACCACCTGCACCCGAACGACGCCGGTTACCACGCGATGGCCGAGGCATTCGACCTGTCCGCGCTGTAGCAGCGTCCCCCAGGCCGCCATTCCGGTAACCGAAGTCCACACTGAGTTTTTGTCGGCGCGCGGCTTTGCGCCGTGCTCGTGGGGGCCCGGGTGTGGACCTCGCCTACCGAAACGGGGAACTCGGTGTGCCGAAACGGGGGACTCGCACGTCCGGAACGGGGAACTCGCGCCAGCGGTCCCCCGTTTCCGCGAGTTCCCCGTTCTGGCCGCGTGTTCCCCGTTTCGGTAGCCCGAGTTCTCCGTTCCGGAACCTGAACGTGCGATTCGCGGTCCCGAACGTGCAATTCGCGTGCCTGAGTGTGTAACTCGCGTGCCCGAGTGTGTGATTCGCGGGCTGGAACGGGGAACTCGTGGCGGTCCGCTAGTTCCGCTTACCTCGCCGGTCCGGTTTGGCGGGCGCGTTCGCGCAGGAGGTAGCGCTGGACCTTGCCGCTCGGCGTCTTCGGCAGTTCGGTGACGAAATGCACCTGGCGCGGATAGGCGTGCGCGGCGAGCCGGGTCTTGACCAGCTTCTGCAACTCGGCGACCAGCGGCTCGCCCGGCTCGACGCCCGTCCGGGCGACCACGTAGGCCACGACCACCTCGCCGCGCAGCTCGTCCGGAACCCCGATGACGGCGGCCTCGGCGACCGAAGGGTGGTGCAGCAGCGCGCTTTCCACCTCGAAGGGGCCGATCCGGTAGCCCGCCATCAGGATCACGTCGTCGTCGCGGGAACCGAAGGTGAGGTAGCCGTCGGCGTCCTTGGCCGCGACATCGCCGGTGTAGTACCAGCGCCGGTCGGGGCTGAACCGCTCGGCACTGCGCTCGGGGGCGTTCTGGTATCCGGTGAACGGCATCAGCGGGCTGCGCGCGGTGTCCACGGCCACCCGGCCGACCTCACCGGGTTCGGCGATCACGTCGGCTTCGGCGCGCAGGACCTCGACCCGCCAGCCCGGCAGGGGCTGACCCATCGAACCGGGTTTGAGGTCCGCGATGAGATCCGGGTGCCACGCGTTGGCCACGGTCATCCCGGTCTCGGTCTGCCCGTAGTGATCCCGCACGGGCAGCCCGAGGGCGGCCCGCGCCCAGGTGAGCACGTCCGGGGTGAGCGGTTCGCCCGCGGCGGAGCAGTGCCGCAGCCGCAGGTCGCCGGGCACCGGCGTCTCGGCGTTGCGCAGCGCCCGGTAGACGGTCGGTCCGGCGGCGAAGTTGGTGACGCCGAACCGCGACAGCACCCGCCAGGTCAGCTCGGGCGCGAATCCCGCGTGCAGCAGCAGGCTGCGCCGGCCCAAGGCCAGCGGGCCGAGGATCGCGTAGTACAGGCCGTAGGCCCAGCCCGGATCGGCGGCGTTCCAGAACACGTCGGCCTCGGTGTGGTCCAGCGCGAACTCCTGGTATGCGTGGATCCCGGCGAGGCCGCGCAGCGGCACCGGGACGCCCTTCGGCGTGCCGGTGGTGCCCGAGGTGAACAGTTCGATCAGGGTCCCGTCGCCGCCGACCGCGACCGGATCCGGCACCGGACGGTCCTCGGCGAGCAGGGCGTGGAAGGACAGATCCCCGCCGGTCGCCTCGCCGGTGGTGACGATCGTCCAGCCGGGGTCGGCGGGAATGTCCTCGCCGGGAGCCAGTTTCCCGCGCTGCGCGGCGTCCACGATGACGGCCCTGGTGTTGTTGCCGGTGATGCGCAGGGCGATGGCCGGGGGAGCGAACGCGGTGAACAGCGGCACCTGGACCGCGCCCAGCCGCCAGATGGCCAGCAGCGCGATCACCAGTTCGGCGGATTTGCCCATCAGGGTCGCCACCCGGTCGCCCGCCGACACGCCCCGCGCGGCCAGTGCGGCGGCGAACCGGCCCGATGCCTCGTCCAGTTCGCCGTAGGTCAGGTCCCGGCTGGTCAAGTCCGCTTCGATCATGGTGAACGCCACCGCGTCCGCCGGGTGCCGGCGGCACAGCAGCCCGAGGGCGTCGGCGTCGGGGGCGGCATAGGTGTGCAGCAGGTCCACTGCGGACTGCTCCGGTGTGGTCATGGCTTGCTCCGGCGAAGTCGTGGGCGGCAACGCTGCCGCCGGTCGTCGTACTATCGGGGCGCTGTTTGCCCGCCCACTACCCCCGAACAGGGGTGAACTGCCCGCATGCCGACACCCGCTCCCGACGACGCCGCCGAGGTGCGGCGCGCGCTCACGCTGCTGAGGCGGTCGGCGCGACTCCCGCTGGCGTTCGGCGGCGCGGTGGCCGGCGGGTCCGAGCTGCGGATGAGCGAACTGGTCGGTACCGCGACCAATTCGCTCCGGGGCCTGCTGGTGGCGCGGGGTCGCGGCCTCGGTGGCCGGGCGATCACCGCACGCCGCGTGGTCGCGGTTGACGACTACTACGCGAGCGACTCGATCAGCCACGACTTCGACCACGCGGTCCGGGCCGAGGGGGTGCGCTCGGCCGTCGCCGTGCCGGTGATCGTGCGGCGCTCGGTGCGGGCCGTGCTCTACGGTGCGGTCCGGGAAGCGGTGACCTTCGGCGACGCCTCGATCGACCTGATGGTCGAGGCCGCCCGCGACCTCGAACAGGAACTCGCCGTCCGGGACGAGGTGGAGCGGCGCCTGGCCTCGATGGTGCCGCCGGCGGCCGCCCGGAACGGCACGCGGCCGGACAACGCTCCCTCGCTCGCCCCGCGCGAACTCGACGTCCTGGCCGGTGTCGCCGCCGGGCAGACCAACGCGGAGATCGCGGCGACGCTGGCGATCGGAGCCGAGACGGTCAAGAGCTATCTCCGCAGCGCCATGTGCAAACTCGACTGTCACACCCGCATCCAGGCCGTCAACGCCGCCCGCCGCGCGGGCCTGCTGCCCTGAGCGGAGCGGCCGTAATGCGTCGGTAAGACCGGTCAGGGGATCTGTCTCGTTCGGCCCGCGGTCTGAGCTACCGAAACGACCGGCAGCACAGCGGGGAGAGAACCGATGGCCAGGTGGGGATTCGAGCTGGACGACGAAAGCGACTACGCGGTCGCTGGGGCCGTCCGGCAGGAGGCAGCGGAACTGATCGGCCGGGACCGGGACGAGGTCGTCACGATCACGGTCACCGATACGGCCGACGTGGTGTCGGTCGCGCTGGCCGACGGCTGGAAGCAGAAGGTCGATCCGCGCGTTCTGCAGCACCACGTGACCGAGGCCGCGAACGCGGCGACGGCGCGGGCGCTGGCCGCGCGGGTGGAGTCGGCAGACCTGACGCGGCCGAAGCCGCCGGAGGTCACGCCGACGGGGCACGGCCAGCTGACCAGGTACGACCTGATGCGGCTCATCGACGCCGTGACGGCCGACGTCGAGCGGTTGGCGCGCCGGGCCGCGGAGCTGACCAATCGGCAGGTCGCGGTGCGCAGCCGCGGCGGGCACGTCCGAGTTTCCGGAGTCGGCCGCCAGGTGCGCCAGGTCGCCATGGACCCGAACTGGGCGTGGGGAGCGCGTAACGGGGAGATCGTCAGCGAGCTGACCGATGCGCTGCAAGCGTTCAACGCGGGAGCACCGGGTGCCGACGTCCCGCGCGGCTCGGCCATCGACGAACTGACCGCGCTGGTGGCGGATCCGGTACGGACTCTCCGCCGCCTGGGCATGCCGGCCGCCTGAGACGGGAGAAAACGACGATGGGTGACGGATACCAGACCGAGGTCGGCGCGATCCGGTCCGACGCGAAGATCTGGAGCAAGGCGGCGACCGACATCGACGCGCCGCGAACCACGGTGCAGTCGCTGGCCCTCAACCCCGGCGACATCGGCCTGGCAGCCGTGGTGGCCGGACTCGGCGACACGTACGGACAACTCCGGCAACGCCTGCACAGTCTGCTTGGCGGGGCGCAGAAATCCTTCAACAACATCTCGACCACGTTGAACAACGTGGCCACGGCGTACGAGAACCAGGAATCAACCGGTTCCGGCCGGATGGCGAAAGCTGCCGCGGGCATGGAGGGGTCATGAACGAGGTCATCGAGCAGACGAAGCAGAAGGCCGGTGAGCTGGACCAGAAGATAACCGGTTTCTTCAACACCGTGAACAGCGCGCTGTCCTGGGTGCCCGAGCCCTACGTCCACCTGATCGAGCCGATCGAGCGCGGCATGAGCGGCCTGAGCAACGATCTGCAGGGGTTCTGGAAGGAAATCAACCCCTATCTGTTCGGCCCCGCCGGTAACCCCGTTCGGCTGTACGAGGTCGGCGGGAAATGGGAGACCGAGGTCGCCACCAAGATCGCGACAATCGTGGGTTCCCTGCAGGACGGCAAATTCACCACCGACTACACCTGGAGTGGGTCCGGTGCGGACGCCTACCAAGGTTTGATCCCCTCCCAGCGCAACGCCCTCGCGGGGATCGAGCAAGCGGCACGCGAACTGAACAGGACGCTGGAAACCCTGGCGGACGGCGTCGTGACGTTCTGGGTGGCCTTGCTCGCCGCGATAGTCACCTTCGTCGTGGCGTGGGTCGCAGGTGGAATTCAGGCGGCGACGGTGGTTGGCATCCCGGGAGCGATAGCCACCATATTGGGTGCGATCGGCATCGTCCTCGGGCTCGTTTTCGCGGCCGTCTCGGCGCTGGTCGCATTGGTCCAGGGAGTGCTCACCGCCATGCGCACCCTGGAGAGCCGCCTCGCGCAGCTCCCCAAGACCTGGGACGGCGGCGCCGAAGATCGGCTGGCGAAGATCCGCGACGAGGACAACTGGAAGCCCACCGACGACGAAGGCGATGACGACGACGGCCCCGGCGGTGGCACGGGTGGTGGCTCGGGCTCGGGCGGTGGCACAGGCTCAGGTGGTGGCACAGGTTCGGGTTCCGGTGGCGGCTCGGGTGGGGGCACGGGCGGCGGTTCCGGGAGCGGCATGGGCGGCGGCTCCGGCTCGGGTTCCGGTGCTGGATCGGGCGATGTGGACGGTCCTGGCTCCGGAACCGGCGGCTCGGGCAACGCCGGATCGGGCCATGCCGGGTCGGGTCATGCTGGGTCGGGTCATGCTGGAGCGCCGGGCTGCACGCCGGGGAGCGGGCACCCCGTTAGCGGCTCAGCCGGGACGCCTGGCAGCAGGCCGGGTTCCGGCTCCGGCGGAGTCGACGGGGGCGCCTGCGGCGGTGACGGCACGGGCGGAGCCGGTGGGCACTCCGGCGCATCGGGATCGACGGGTGGCCCTGACGCCCCCGGCTCGACATCGTCGGCGGGCTTTGCGCCACCGGACTCCGGCGCGCACTCCGGGGTGGCGACCGGTGGAACCGCCGATGCCGTGGGTGCGGGCCGCGTCAGTGGCTCGATCACGTCGACGCCGGCCGTTGGTGCCGCGGTCTCGAGTCCCGCCGGAGTCGCGGGTGGCGGATTCGTGCCCGGTGGCCTCGCCGGTCTGGCCGGTGCCCGCGGCCCCGGTGGCGGCGACCACCAGCGCAAGAACGCCTTCAGCATCACGCAGGTCCTGAACCCGGACCTGGAGCCCGCGTTCGACAGCGGCGCGGAGGTCCTCGACCCGCTCACCGGGATGAGCGTGGCGCCGCCGGTGATCGGTGACGAGCACAGCCAGGCGAGCTGACTCGTATGACAATCGCTCAGCCGAGGCCGACCTCGGTCAGGATGTCCCGGATCGCGCCAACCTCGCCTTCGCGCAGCGGTGAGAGCGGGGGATTGGTCGCCGGGTTCGCGATGACGCCGCGCAGCGCGAGGGCCGCCTTGAACGAGCCCAGCGCGCCCGCGGTGAACCCGATCCGGCCGCGGTCGGCGACCGAGATGATCTCGAAGAGGCGGGCCAGCCGGTCCTGTTCGGCGCTCGCCCGTTCGCGGTCGCCGTCCCGGGCCGCGGTGAACAGGCGCACGTACCCGTGCGGATCGACGTTCCCGAGGCCGGGCACCAGTCCCGCCGCGCCGAGCCCGATCGCCGTGTCGGCGAGCACCTCCGAACCGGTGAGCGCCGGAAAACCGTTGGTGCGCCGCAGGATTTCCCGGAACGTGGCCAGATCTCCGCTGGAATCCTTGAGCGCCACCGCGAATTTCGACTCGGCGAGCTCCACCACGATGTCCGGGGTGAGCCGGGTGCCGACCGCGCTGGGAATGTCGTAGGCGATCACCGGCCGGTCCACCGCGGCGTGCACCAGCCGGTAGTGCTCCACGACCTCGGCCGCGTTCGGCTTCACGTAGAAGGGCGGGGTGACCACGATCCCGTCCGCGCCGAGCGCCGCCGCCTGCCGGGCCCGCTCGATCACCCGCAGCGTCCCGGTCTCCACCGCGCCGGCGAGCACCGGCACCGCACCGGCGACCGTGCCGACCGCGGTCTCCAGGGCGACCGCCTGCCGCGCGCCGTCGAGCAGCGCGATCTCCCCGGTCGAGCCGCCGAGGAACACACCGTGCACCCCGGCGTCGAGCTGGAAGGAGATCAGCCGTTCCAGCGAGCGCCGGTCGACCTCGCCGTCGGCGTCGATCGGGGTGACCAGCGGGGGGATGACGCCGTGCAGATCGAGTGTCACGAGTGGAGTGTCCTTTCCAGACTGTTGAGGGCGGGCGCGTCGGAGCCGATCCGCAGGGCGCGGCCGATCCGGGCCGGGACGTCCAGGCCGATGATCACCGCGACCACCACGGTGAGGGTGCCGGCGAGCACGGTCAGCGCGGTCCCGAGCCCGCCGAGGCCGGAGGCGATCGCGGTACCGGCGAGCGGGGCGACCGCGCCGCCGAGCGCGCCGACGTTGTAGGAGAACCCGAGCCCGGCCGCGCGCAGCCGGGTGGGGAAGTGATCGCCGATGTACTTCGGCAACAGCCCGGAAATCCCCGAACTGGTGGCCTGCATGCCGAAGAGCAGGATCCACAGCAGCACGACGTTGCCCGCGGGCAGCGCGAACACCGGGAAGACGAAGGCCATCGAGACGAACAGGCCGAGCACGTAGGCGCGCCGCGTGCCGAGCCGGTCGCCCGCCACCCCAGCGAGGCAGGAACCCGCCGCGTAACCGAGACCGGCCCAGGTGAGCGCGGTCGACACCTGGCCCGCGGCGTAGCCGAGGTCGGATTTGAGGTAGGTCGGCAGCAGGGACTGGATCGGCCACGAGTACAGGAACGCGCAGAACACCGTGGCCATGATCGCGATCATCACCGGCCACAGCCGCCCCGCGAGCTGGACCGCGAACACGGCGAAGCCCGCGATGACGACCGCGATCAGCACCGGGCCGAAGCCGCCGGTGTGCTGGCTGAAGACGAGCACCAGGGCCGCCGAGAGCACGAGGGCGAGCGCCGTGTTGCCCAGCCGCCGCCGGGGCGCGAACAGGACCGAGGACGTGGTGACGTCCCGGCGGTCGCCGACCTCGGCGCGCCATTCCTCGGCTTCGGGCAGCGAGCGCCGCAGGTACAGCGTCAGCGCGATCGGGATGAGCCCGGCGTAGAACAGCCAGCGCCAGCCCAGGTTCGGCACGATCCATCCGTACGCCTGCGCCGCGAGCACCGTGCCGATCGGGTACGCGGACAGCAGGAACCCGGTGGCCCGGTTGCGCATCGCCTTCGGCCAGGACTCCATCACGTAGGTCGCGCTGGTGCCGTACTCCCCGGCCATGCCCAGGCCGACGAGCGCGCGGAAGGCGAACAACGACCAGTACCCCCAGGCGAATCCGCACAGCGCGCTGCCCGCCGAGAAGGCCAGGATCGACACGATCATCGCGGGTTTGCGGCCGAAGCGGTCGCCGATCGCCCCGAGCGCCAGCCCGCCCAGCCAGCGGGACACGAACGCGGCGGACACCAGTGTGGCCGCTTCCGTCTTGGCCAGCCCGAAGTCGGCCTGGACCTCGGTGAGGACCAGCGTGATGAGGATGAAGTCGAAGCCGTCGAGCAGGTAACCGAGCCACGCGGCGAAGAACGCCTTCCGCTGGGATCGCGAGAGCCGGCGGAACGACGTGGGGACGCCGGATGGCGGCACTGCCATGGCTGGGACCTCCGGGAACCTTGGACGTAGGATGTCCTACGTTCGCGGTAACGTAACCCGGCGCGACCGCGGGCGCAAGCGCCGCGGCCCGGCACGACGATCGCCGGTGCGAGCGCCCGCTCGCACCGGCGATCGAGGTGGGTTCGCGTTACCGGTCCTCGGCGAGGATCGAGCCGAGCGCGTTCGCGGAGTTCGCGGACAGGCCGACGTCCTGCCGCAGGTGGTCGGTGATGAGCCGCTGGGCCTCGGCCTGCGGCACGCCCTCGATCTTGATCTTCTCGATCAGATCGGCGAGGGCCGGGGCGCCGACCCGGATGGCCAGCGCGATCGGCTTGAGCACGGCCTTGACGATCGGCCCGCCGATGTCGATCCCCGGAATGGCGGCGACCAGGTCGGCGATCGAATCGAGCACGTCGGCGACGATCGGGCCGCCGACCCGCAGCGCGGCGACGATGATCGGCTGCGCGAACTTCGCGAGTTTCTTCAGTTCGCCGATGAGGTCGATGTCCTGGGCGCTCGGGGACTGCAGCGCGGCCCGCACCTCGGCCAGGGCATCCGCGGTGTCCCCGGTGACCTGCGCGGAAAGCGCGTCGATGTTCGGCAGGTTGACGATCCGCTCCAGGGCGGCCTTGGCCGCGGCCTCGTCCGCGGTGATCGCGACCTGGGTGCTTTCGGCCGCCGCCGTGGCGGCGGGGCCGAAGCCGAGCGAGAGGATTCCGGCCGTGGTGACGACCGCGATTGACTTGGTGAGCCTGGGGAGTGCCATTTGTTCACCCTTTCCGGGTCGGGGCTGTCGCGAAAAGGCTAAAACCATTTCCGGTCGCCAGTCATTTTGATCTGCGCCACATAACAAGAAATGGGAATATGTCAGGGCGGAGTTTATTAATGAATTCGGGCAGAATTGAATCGGCGGGTGCCGGGAGTTCGCCACCCGGGGTTCAGCACGGGTTCACGTCGTGGTCTTCCGGTCGCGGCCGGAATGCGCTGAGATGGTCTAGACCCGTCACCCGAAGGTGAGGCAACTGGTGGGAAAGTCACGTTTGGTCATCGCGTTCGCCGCGGTCTCGCTCGCGGTCCTGCCGATCGCGCCGGTCGCCGCGGATCCGCTGGTGGCACCGCTGGGTCCGCCGCCGGTCGAGGGCGCCCCGGCCGCCTCCTCCGCCGCCGAGGGCCCGGTCACCTACTCGGTCGCCGAACCCGACGACGGCCTGCTCACCGGCAGCACGACGACCGCGGTGGCGCCCGGGCTGAACCTCACCGAATTCGACCGCTACGACCCGCGGGGCTGGATCCGCGGGGACACCCTCACCGTCGACCTCGGCTCCGGCGCGTTGCGGCCGACCTACCTGAGCCCCGGCCAGGTCGCCGCCCGCACCCCGCTGTCCGAGCAACTCGCGCGGACCGGCGCGATCGCCGGGGTGAACGGCGACTTCTTCGACATCAACGCCACCGGCGCACCGCTGGGCGTCGGCATCGACCGCGGTGACCTGCAGACCGCGCCCGCGCAGGGGCACAACCTCACCGCCGCCATCACCGACGCGGGCAAGGCGCGCCTGGCCGAGGTGTTCCTCGAGGCGTCCGCGACCCTGCCCGGCGGGCAGCGGGTCAAGGCCACCAACCTCAACGGCGCCGTGCTGCCCGCGGACGGGCTGGGCATCTACACCCCGCTCTGGGGCGCCGCGTCCCGCCGGACCGCGGTCGCGGGGGCGGGCAGGGTCGCCGAGGCCGAACTGCGCGACGGCGTGGTGACCGCGGTCCGCGACCAGCCCGCCGATGGCCCGATCGCCGCGGGCGGCACCGTGCTGCTCGGCCGCGAGGCCGGGGCGGACGCGCTCGCCGCGCTGCGCCCGGGGGACCGGGTGGCGGTGTCCTACGCGCCGCGCACCGGCGCCGGGAAACTCGCGGTCGCGGTCGGCGGCAACAAGGTGCTGGTCTCCGACGGCCAGATCCAGCCGGTCGACGCGGTGACCGCGCATCCGCGCACCGCGGTCGGCTTCTCCGCCGACGGCGGCCGGATGTGGCTCGCCACGATCGACGGGCGGCAGGCGGACAGCCGCGGCATGACCGAACTCGAACTCGCCCGGCACATGAAATCGCTCGGCGCGGACGACGCCCTCAACCTCGACGGCGGCGGTTCCTCCACCCTGCTCGCCCGCGAGGCGGGGGAGCAGGCGCCGAGCGTGCACAACTCCCCGTCCGACGGCGGGGAACGCCTGGTGCCCAACGGGCTCGGCATCGCCACACGACCCGGAAGCGGGCGCCTGACCGGATTCGCCCCGCGCCCGGCCCAGCACGCGGAGAACTCCGCGCGCGTGCTGTCCGGGCTCTCCCGCACCCTGACCGCCGGGGCGCACGACGAGACCGGCGCCGCGGTGACCGCCGAACCGCGCTGGTTCACCACGAACCCGGTGCGCGGCTCGATCACCGGCGGG
This sequence comes from Amycolatopsis anabasis, assembly GCF_009765355.1. Taxonomy (GTDB): domain Bacteria; phylum Actinomycetota; class Actinomycetes; order Mycobacteriales; family Pseudonocardiaceae; genus Amycolatopsis; species Amycolatopsis anabasis. Next base: position 353,560 of record NZ_VTHK01000002.1, read on the forward strand.
CGCTTCACCGCGCATCCGGACCTGCTCGATCCCGCCCGGCGCGCGGATGTCGACGTGTATGCCGCCCGCGGCGCGGTCCGCGGGAAGACCACGCTGAACGTGCTCGGCAAACCGGTCCGGCTGGGCACCAGCACCGAACAGGTCGCGTTGTCCGGGCCGGGCGCGCGCGGCGGGTTCCGGGTGTACGGCTACGACGCGGACGGGTACGGCACCTGGCTCGAACCCGACGACGTCAAACTCGACTACGACCCCGCGGTGGTGCGGGTGGAACCGGCCGGGGACGGGTTCACCGTGACCCCGGCGGGCGGTTCCGGCGCCTCGGTGATCACGGCGACCGCGGGCGGGCTGACCACGCACCTGGTCGCCTCGGTGGGCACCGAGCGCCGCGCACTGTCCGGTTTGGACGGTCCGGAGGGCTGGACCGCCAGCGTGTACCCGAGCGTGGTCGGCGCGGCGATCTCCGCGGCGGACGGCCACGACGGCGGGCGCGGCCTGGCCCTGGACTACCGGCTCACCGGTACGAACGCGACCCGCGCCGCCTACGTCAACGCGGCGAACCCGATCCCGCTGCCCGCCGGGACCCAGAAGATCGGGCTGTGGGTCAACGGCGACGGCAAGGGCGCCTGGCTGCGCGCCGAACTCCGCGACACCGCGAACGTTCCGTCCCTGGTGGACTTCTCGCTCAGCGTGGACTGGACGGGCTGGCGGCAGGTCGAGGCCGTGGTCCCGGCCGGGCTGCCCGCCGGTCAGCGGCTGACGAAGATCTACGCCGTGGAGAACGTGCCGGATCAGCAGTACTCCGGGCGCCTGGTCTTCGACGAACTGACCGCCTCCGTCGCACCGGCCGCGAACGTGCCCGCCGATCCGGCCGCGCACGATCCCGCGGTGGTCACCGACGGGGTCGCGGGCCAGGGCGGGCTGCGGATCGCGGTGGTGAGCGACGCCCAGTTCACCGCCGACCAGCCGGACGGCCCGCTGGTCGCCCAGGCGCGCCGGGCGCTGCGCGAAGCCGTGGCGGCGAAACCGGATCTGGTGCTGATCAACGGCGATTTCGTCGACCGCGGCACCGCGCCGGACATCGCGCTGGCCCGCAAGGTGATCAACGAAGAACTGGAAGGCAAGGCACCCTGGTACTACGTGCCGGGCAACCACGAGGCCGACGGCGGGCACGGGCTCACCGAGTTCCAGGCCGAGTTCGGGGCGACGCACCGCGTGGCCGACGTCCGCGGGATCCGCCTGGTCCTGCTGGACTCGTCCCGCGGCACACTCCGCGCGGGCGGGTTCGATCAGGTGCGGATGCTGCGCGAGGCCCTCGACAGCGCGCGGGGCGAGGAGTCCGTGCGCGGGGTCGTGGTGGCCATGCACCACCCGGTCGCCGATCCCAGCCCGACCGGCGGTTCGCAACTGACCGACCGCAAGGAAGCCGAGTTGCTCACCGAATGGCTCACCGGATTCGAACGGGACTCCGGCAAACCCGCCGGGGCCATCGCCTCGCACGCGGGCGTGTTCTCCGTGTCCAGAGTGGACGGTGTGCCGTACCTGGTGAACGGGAACTCGGGCAAGGCTCCCGCGGCGGCGCCGGGCGACGGCGGTTTCGTCGGCTGGACCCTGCTGCGCGTCGACCCAGCCGAACGCCGGGAACCGGTGCGCATCGAAACCCGGCCGAACGTGGACGAGCTGACCGTCCGCGGCCCGGCCGAACTGGCGCCCGGCGCGAAGGCGGACGTGCGGGCCGAGGTTTCGCAGGGCGCCCGGCGGATTCCGGTGGCCTACCCGGTGAGCGCCGAATGGCGCGGCGCCCGGGGCACCCATGTCGTCAAACCGGCGCCGTGGGGCGGCACGCGACCGGCGCCCTGGGACGTGGCCTCCTTCGACCCGGCGACCGGCGTCCTCACCGCCCTGCGCCCGGGCGTCGCGGACCTCTCGGTCACCGTCAACGGCGTGACCCGGCACCTCCGCGTGATCGTGCGCTGATCCCCCGCCCCGGCAAAAGTCGGTCGAAAATTGTCGGGGGTGGGTTCTAGGGTGCGAAGTGTGGTGGACGAGGCGGACAACGCACCGATGGTGCAGGGGAAGGCACTGGTCAAACGTTTCGGCGAGTTCGAGGCCGTGCGCGGGATCGACGTGGAGGTGCGGCGGGGCGAGGCCTTCGGCTTCCTCGGCCCGAACGGCGCCGGCAAATCGTCGACCATGCGGATGATCGCGTGCGTGTCCCCGCGCACCGACGGCGACCTGCGCGTGCTCGGCCTCGACCCGAACACCGACGGCCCGCGCATCCGCGCGCGGATCGGGGTGGTGCCGCAGCAGGACAATCTGGACACCGAGCTGACCGTCCGGCAGAACCTCCAGGTCTACGGCCGGTACTTCGGCCTGTCCCGGGCGACGGTCCGGCGCAAGGCGGTCGAGCTGATGGAGTTCGCCCAGCTCTCCGAACGCGCCGACGAGGAGGTCGAACCGCTCTCCGGCGGGATGAAGCGCCGGTTGACCATCGCCCGGTCCCTGGTCAACGACCCGGAACTGCTCCTGCTCGACGAACCGACCACCGGGCTCGACCCGCAGGCGCGGCACCTGCTGTGGGATCGGCTGTTCCGGTTGAAGTCACGCGGCGCCACCCTGATCATCACCACGCACTACATGGACGAGGCCGAGCAGCTGTGCGACCGGCTGGTGGTGATGGACGGCGGCCGGATCGTCGCCGAGGGTTCGCCCACCGACCTGATCGCCCGCTACTCCACCCGCGAGGTGCTGGAACTGCGGTTCGCCCCCGGCGAGCAGGAGGCCGCCGCCGGGCTCGTCGAGGACCTCGCCGAACGCACCGAGGTGCTGCCCGACCGCGTGCTCCTCTACACCCAGGCCGGGGAATCCGCGCTGGAGAAGGCGCATGCCCGGGGCGTGCGGCCGGTGTCGAGCCTGGTCCGCCGCAGCACGCTGGAGGACGTCTTCCTGCGGCTCACCGGCCGGACGTTGGTGGAATGATGGACACCCTCGCCTCCACCGGCCGGGTCGTCGGCTCGTGGCGCGCGGCGTGGCTGCGCGTCGAGGGGCACTGGACCTGGTACCGCCGCTACTGGACGTCCAACCTGTACTCCTCCGGCCTGCAACCGCTGTTCTTCCTGGCGGCCATGGGGCTGGGCTTCGGCTCCCAGGTGCGGCCGGGCGCGGCCACCGGCGGGTTCTCCTACCTGCACTACGTCGCGCCCGCGCTGCTCATCTCCGGCGCGCTGATGAACGCGATCGGCGAGTCCACCTACCCGATCCTGTCCGGGTTCAAGTGGCAGAAGGACTTCCTCGCGGTGACGGCCACCCCGGTCACCCCCGGGCAGCTGCTCGGCGGCCAGCTCATCTGGGTCGCGCTGCGGCTCCTGCTCGCCGGAACCGTGTACTCGCTGATCGCGCTGGCGTTCGGCGCGTGGCTGAACGCGGGCGTCATCCTGGTCGTCCTGGTCGGGGTCGGCACCGGCGTCGCCTGCGCGGCCCCGGTCATGGCGTTCGCGGCGAACACCTTCGACGAGGGGGCGCGGTTCGCCTCGCTGTTCCGGTTCGTGGTCATGCCGATGACCCTGTTCGCCGGCACGTTCTTCCCGATCGAGCAGATCCCGATGGCGCTGCGGTGGCTGGCCTGGATCTCCCCGCTGTGGCACGGCAACGAGCTGGCGCGCGGGGTGACCCTCGGCGGCCTGGGGCCGTGGTCCGCCCTGGGCCACGCCGCCTTCGTCGGCGCCGTGTTCGCGGTCGGGTTCCTGCTCGCGCGCAAGTACTTCTACCGTCGGCTGGTGGTGTGAGGTGGCAGTTCTCGAATCGCAGCTCCGAACCTGCGTGGCGGCACTCGTGGTGAGCACTGAGCGCGCTCTGGCCGGAGGCCCCGCGATCGCGGCGGCGGGGCGTCCGGACAGCGGAAGGGGAGGGGCGTGATCAAGTCGAGCCCCGGCGACGTGATCGTGTCGCGCGCGGAGCCGCCAAGAAGATCGCGGGGGATTCTGCTGCGGATGCTGCCCGCGGGGATGTACGCGGGCCGGGCGAGCGCGCTCGTCGAACGGTCCGTCCTGGCCTACTCGCGGGCCTGGCTGGTCTTCGTTTCCGGTGTCCTGGAACCGCTGTTCTACCTGCTCGCGTTCCAGATCGGGTTCGGCAAGCTGGTCACCGAGGTGACCGGTCCGGGCGGCCAGGCGATGAGCTACGTGATGTTCGTGGCGCCCGCGCTGCTCGCCTCCTCGGCGATGAACGGGGCCGTGTTCGACAGCACCTTCGCCGTGTTCTTCCGGTACCGCTACGCCAAGCTCTACGACGCGATGCTGGCCACCCCGATCGGCCCGCTCGACATCGCGGTCGGCGAGATCAGCTGGTCGGTGCTGCGCGGCGGCTTCTACTCGGTGGCGTTCCTCGGCGTGATGGCGGTGATGGGCCTGGCCACTTCGCCGTGGGTGCTGATGCTGGTGCCGGTCGCGCTGCTGGTGGCGCTGGCGTTCGCCGCGATCGGCATGACCTGCGCGACCTTCATCCGGACGCCCTCCCAGTTCGACTACATCCAGCTCGCCGTGATGCCGATGTTCCTGTTCTCCACCACGTTCTACCCGCTGTCGGTCTACCCGGAGCCGCTGCAGATCGTGGTGCAGTGCCTCCCGCTGTACCACGGCATCGAACTGGCCCGCGGATTCGCGGCCGGGGTGCTCGATCCGTCGATGTTCGGGCACGCCGCCTACCTTGTCGTGCTCGCGCTGATCGGCGTCTTCGCGGCATCCCGCCGGATCGGCAAGCTGCTGCTGCGCTGAGGGTCAGCCCGCCGGAACCGGTCTCGGCAGCCGCACCGGGCTGAGCGCCGCGAGGGCGTCGACCATGCCGTGCCCGTAGAAACCGTTGTAGGCGGCGTATCCGGCGCAGTACGCGTCCTGGTGGCCGTCCCCGGTGAGGTCGTAGTCGGTGGGGCACGCCCGCGGCTGCGACTGCGCCTCGAGCGCGGACCGCAGCTGGCGGGCCGAATACCGGGGATGCGCCGACGCCAGCAACGCGGCGACCCCGGCCACGTGCGGCGCCGCCATCGACGTCCCGCACAGCGGCGCGTACCCGCCCGGGACCGTGGAGAGCACGCATTCGCCGTGATCGCCGCCGGGAGCCGTGACATCGATCACGCCGAGCCCGTACGAGCTGTACCCGGCCTTCACCCCGTCCGGGCCGACCGCGGACACCGCCACCACGTCGCGCAACCCGGCGGGCAGCGCTTCGCAGCCCGGCCCGGAACCGTTCGTCCGCGGCGCGGTCCGCACCCCGGACCGCGGCGACGGCGTCAGGTTGACCGCCTCGTTCGTGGCCGCGGCGACGTTCAGGGTGCCGGCTGCGTTGGCGTATTCGACCGCCCGCGCGAGCGCCTCGTGCACCACTTGACGACCTGCGCCCGCCGCGCACGAGAGCGACCACGGATCGACGAAGTAACTGCTGTTGGTGACGTTCATCCGCTGCTTGGCCGCCCACATCAGGCCGCAGACCGCGGCCTCCGGATCGACGTAGCCGCGGTCGTCGATCACCTTGACCGACGCGAGCCGGACCCCCGGCGCGACCCCGGTGACGCCTTTGCCGTCGTCCGCCGCGGCGATGATGCCCGCGACATGGGTGCCGTGCGGCGACGTGGTGGGCGCCCAGGTCGCCGGCGCGGTGTCCGGGGCCCCGGTCAGGCAGCCCGCCGACAGCCCGGGCGCGACGGCCCCGGCCAGTTCCGGGTGCTTCGCGTCGATACCGGAGTCGAGCACCCCGACCACGACGTCCCGGTCGCCGGACCGCAGCGACCTGGCCGCTTGGGCGTTGATCGCGCGCATGTCCCACTGCTCGCCGGAGCGGTCGGCGGCGGGCACCTGGGCGGGATCGGTCGGGGACAGCTGCGGGCGGGCGGCCGACTTCGACGCGGTCTTCCCGGTCGCCCGCTGGGCGGCGAGCCGCTCGGCCTGCGCGCTGAACACCCGTTCGGGCCCGAGGCGCCGGGCGAAGTCCGGATCGGCCGAGGTGGCGACCCCGACCGCGATCTCCGGGTAGTAGACGGTGGTCGCGCCACACGCGGCGCCGATCTGCTGGGTGGCCGCACTGGTCTCGGTGCCACGATCGAACACCACCACGTAGCGCAGGGCGCGCCCGGAGGCGGCGCAGTCCCCGGCCACCGGCTGCTCGGCGGTCGCGGCGGGGAACTGGGCGGAGAGCACCAGCGCCGTGCCCGCGACGATCGCGAACCGCCCAAGCACGGACACCGGACCTCCAACCGGATGCAAACCCTTCATGATCACCGCGTCCGCGTGTTCCCGCGGCCGGTCATCCGCCCCGAGGCGCACGCTAGCCACCTCGCGGGGGCCGGACAAGCGATACGCCGAAGTTCGCCCAGCCGAGCAGTCCGGGCCGTCCCGCGGCCGGGGTGGCGGGGACGCGCCCGGTGACCTCCCGCGACACCGAGCACGCGGCGTCCGGCGCGTCGTATGGGATACTCGGGGTGGCCACCGTGCCGGAACACATCGTGTAACAGCGGTGAGCACCGGCGTTGTGGTCAGGTGACATGCTGAAGGAGCACCGCGTCGCCGCCGCCCGCCGACGGGGTGGCTGGGGCGATGTGGGAGGCGGTGACAAGCCACGCGCCCAGCCAGCAGGTCGCCGAGCGGACCTTGCATCGACGGGCAGCCGGCTCCACCGCCGCGGCCCGAGGTGCGAGGCTCGGAGGCATAGCACTGACACAGGATTCCCGCCGCGGGTGACCACCTCGGCGGAACAGGACAGGAAGGGGCCCCTGCGCGGCCGCGTCCTTCCGCGCCGCCCGGCGGTACTGAGGCAACGGATCTCAGTCGCCGGTTGGCCGGCAGACGCGCCCGGGGGCGGAGGAGATATATGTCGAACGCGGACACACCCGCCGAGAACACCGGCGGGAATCCCGCCACACCCGCAGCCGGCTCGGTGCCGGAACTGCCGCCCAGGATCAGGGTGCACGCCCTGGCGCGCCTGCTGGGCCTGAGCAGCCGGGACGTGATGGCGAAACTGACCGAACTGGGCGAACCGGCGCGCAGCGCCCAGTCGAGCGTGACCCGGGACGTCGCCCTGCGCGTCCACGAGGCCTTCAACCCCGCCGAGGCGCAGGCCGAGGCCGCACCCGAACCACAGCCCGAAACACCACGGCCGGAGCCCGAGCGGCCCGCCCGCCCGGCGCACATCCCGGTGTTCGCCGCCCCGTCTCCGGTGTTCCTGCCGCCCGAGCCGGCGGCGCCCGCGCCCCCGCGCAAGGAGGCCCAGCCGGAGGACGCCGGGGAGGACGAGGACGCCACCGGCGGTGCGGCGGGCCACACCGACGAGGACGGCGAGGACGGCGGCGGCCGCCGTCGCCGCCGCCGCGGCCGCCGGGGCCGGGGCCGGGGCAAGGGCGGCGAGGACGGCGCCCCCGAGGCCGAGGACGAGCAGAGCGAACCGGCGGCCAAGCGCAAGCCGGAGGCCGAACCCGACCAGGGCGCCGAGGGTTCCGGCAAGTCCGAGGAAGCCGCCGCGGACGGGGACGAGTCCGGCGGTGAGGCCGAGGGCTCCAGCCGCCGTCGCCGCCGTCGCCGCCGCCGCAAGGGCGGGGACGACGACGCGGGCGAGGCCGCCGGCACCCCGGACGACCCGCCGAACACGGTGGTGCACGTCCGCCAGGGCAAGAACGAGGGCGAACAACGGCCCGCGCGCGACGAGGTGCGCAGCGTCCGCGGTTCGACCCGGCTCGAGGCCAAGCGCCAGCGCCGCCGGGACGGCCGGGAGGCCGGTCGCCGCCGCGCGCCGATCCTGTCCGAGGCCGAGTTCCTCGCCCGGCGCGAATCGGTCGAGCGGACCATGGTCGTGGCCGAGAAGGGCGACTCCACGCAGATCGGCGTCCTGGAGGACGGGGTGCTGGTCGAGCACTTCGTGACCTCGTCCGGCTCCGGTTCCATCGTCGGCAACGTCTACCTCGGCCGGGTGCAGAACGTGCTGCCCTCGATGGAGGCGGCGTTCGTCGACATCGGCCGCGGCCGCAACGCGGTGCTCTACGCCGGTGAGGTCGACTGGGACGCCGCCGGGCTGGAGGGCAAGTCCCGCAAGATCGAGCAGGCACTGTCCACCGGCGACAGCGTGCTGGTGCAGGTCACCAAGGACCCGGTCGGCCACAAGGGCGCCCGGCTCACCACCCAGATCTCGCTGCCCGGCCGCTTCCTGGTGTACGTGCCCGCCGGCGGCGCGACCGGGATCTCCCGCAAGCTGCCGGAGAACGAGCGTCGCCGGCTCAAGGACATCCTCAAGCGGATCGTCCCCGAGGACGCGGGCGTGATCATCCGCACCGCCTCGGAGGGCATTTCCGAGGAGGAGCTCGACCGGGACGTCCGCCGCCTCAAGGCGCAGTGGGACGTCATCAAGGAGAAGGCCGACGCCGCCAACGGCAAGACCAAGAAGACCAGCGCGCCGGTGATGCTCTACGAGGAGCCGGACCTGCTGGTCAAGGTCGTGCGGGACCTGTTCACCGAGGACTTCGCCAAGCTCGAGGTCCAGGGCGACACCGCCTGGGAGACGATCAACGCCTACGTCCAGCACGTGGCGCCGGACCTGACCGACCGGCTCAAGCGCTACACCGGCACCGGGGACGTGTTCGCCGACTACCGGATCGACGAGCAGATCACCAAGGCGCTGGACCGCAAGGTGTGGCTGCCTTCGGGCGGTTACCTGGTCATCGACCGCACCGAGGCGATGACCGTGATCGACGTCAACACCGGCAAGTTCACCGGTTCCGGCGGCAACCTCGAGGAGACCGTCACCCGCAACAACCTGGAGTCGGCGGAGGAGATCGTCCGCCAGCTCCGGCTGCGCGACATCGGCGGCATCATCGTGATCGACTTCATCGACATGGTGCTGGAGTCCAACCGCGAGCTGGTGCTGCGGCGGCTCACCGAATGCCTGGGCCGGGACCGCACCCGGCACCAGGTGGCCGAGGTCACCTCGCTCGGCCTGGTGCAGATGACCCGCAAGCGGGTCGGCACCGGCCTGCTGGAGGCCTTCTCCACCACCTGCGAGCACTGCAAGGGCCGCGGGGTCATGGTGTCGACCGAGCCGCAGCGCACCAACGGCGGCGGCGGAAACGGCAACGGCGGCGGTGGTGGCGGTGGCCACCAGCACGGGTCCCGGCGTTCTCGCCGCGGCAAGGGCGAGGACGCCGCGCAGGCCGAGCAGCCCCGTGCCGAGCAGACCCCGGCCGGACCGACCCCGGAGCAGCGCGAATCCGTGGTCTCGGCCGTGCAGGCGATGGCCAACGCGTCCAAGGTCGCCGTGGGCAAGACCGAGGAGGAACCGGCCGCGCCGCTGAACGGGCACGCCCGCGAACCCGAGGCTCAGGTCCCGGCCTCGCCGGAACCGGTCGCCGAGGCGGCCCCGGCCGAGGAGCCGGAGCAGGCCGTCCGGCCGGAGCCGGTCCAGGTCGCGGAGTCCGCGCCCGAGGCCGAGGCCCCCGAGTCGGACGCGGCCGAGGTGACCGCCGAGCCCGAGGCCGAGCAGGCTCCGGGCGAGGACGAGCAGGCCGTGAACGTCTCGGAGGCACCTGAGGACGCTGAGGCCCCCGAGGCCGCTGAGACTCCTGAGGTGAGTGTTCCGGCGCCCGCCGGGCGGTCGGTGACCCGTCGCCGCACGCGCCGGGCTGCCTCGCGTCCCGCGGGGCCGCCGGTGCACGCCCAGGGTGGCGAGACTTCTTGATCCGGCTAGGGCACCCCGGTGTCGTAGCCTTGAAGAGCAGCACGTAACCTATAAGGCGGCCCGCCACATAGAGCGGGCCGCATTGTGCGATACCCGGACCGCCTCTCGCGGGCCGCTCGCACAAGCCCCCACCCACTGTCGAGTAAGCAGGAGACTTCCGTGTCGGCGTACGCGATCGTCAAGACCGGCGGCAAGCAGTACAAGGTGGCCGTCGGCGACGTCGTCGAGGTCGAGAAGCTCGAGGGCGAGCCGGGCACCGAGCACACCTTCCCCGCCGTGTTGTTCGTCGACGGCGGCGAGGTCACCACGGACGCCGATGCGTTGGCGAAGGTCTCGGTCACCGGCAAGGTCGTCGAGCAGACCAAGGGTCCCAAGATCCGCATCCACAAGTTCAAGAACAAGACCGGGTACCACAAGCGGCAGGGTCACCGTCAGAAGCTGACCCGCGTCGAGGTCACCGGCATCAACAAGTAAGGAACCTGACCAGCCATGGCACACAAGAAGGGTGCTTCCAGCTCCCGCAACGGTCGTGACTCCAACGCCCAGCGGCTCGGGGTCAAGCGCTTCGGTGGTCAGGTTGTGAACGCGGGCGAGATCCTGGTTCGCCAGCGCGGCACCAAGTTCCACCCGGGTGTGAACGTCGGCCGCGGTGGCGACGACACGCTGTTCGCGCTTTCCGCCGGTGCGGTCGAGTTCGGCTCGAAGCGTGGCCGCAAGACCGTCAACATCGTCCCAGCGGACGCCTGACCGGCGTCGCTATCGGGCAAGACCCTCGAACGAGGGGCGGGGCTGGAATAGATCCGGCTTCGCCCCTCGTTTCTTTTTTGTCCACTCCCGCAGAAAGAGGCACACGAAATGGCGTCCCGGTTCGTTGACCGTGCGGTGATCCATCTGGCCGCCGGTGACGGTGGGAACGGGTGCGCCTCGGTGCACCGCGAGAAGTTCAAGCCGCTCGGCGGCCCCGACGGCGGCAACGGCGGCAACGGCGGGGACGTGCTCCTCACCGTGGACCCGAACGTGCACACCCTGCTCGACTTCCACTTCCGCCCGCACGCCCGCGCCGGCAACGGCAAGCAGGGCCAGGGCAGCAACCGGGCCGGCGCCGCGGGGGAGACCCTCGAGATGAAGGTGCCGGACGGCACGGTCGTGCTCACCCCGGACGGCGAAGTGCTCGCCGACCTCATCGGCGCCGGGACCACGTTCGTCGCCGCCCAGGGCGGCCGCGGCGGGCTCGGCAACGCGGCGCTGGCCTCCCGCGCCCGCAAGGCTCCCGGTTTCGCGTTGCTCGGCGAAGCGGGCGAGCAACGCGACCTCGTGCTCGAGCTGCGTTCGGTCGCCGACGTCGGCCTGCTCGGGTTCCCGTCCGCGGGCAAGTCGTCGCTGATCTCGGTGCTGTCGGCCGCCAAACCGAAGATCGCCGACTACCCGTTCACCACCCTCGTGCCGAACCTCGGCGTGGTCAGCGCGGGCGAGGTCGTCTTCACCATGGCCGACGTGCCCGGCCTGATTCCCGGCGCCAGCGAAGGAAAGGGGCTCGGCCTCGACTTCCTGCGGCACATCGAACGCTGCGCCGTGCTGGTGCACGTCGTCGACTGCGCGACCTACGAACCCGGCCGCGACCCGCTGTCCGATGTGGACGCCCTGGAGGCGGAGCTCGCCCGCTACACCCCGAGCCTCGGCGGCGACCTCGCCGAGCGGCCCCGGGTCGTCGTGCTGAACAAGGTCGACATCCCGGAGGCCGCCGAACTCGCCGAGCTCGTGCGCCCCGATCTGGAGGCCCGCGGCCTGCCGGTGTTCGAGGTGTCCACCGCGACCCGCAAGGGCCTGCGCGAGCTGACCTTCGCCCTGGGCGCCGTGGTCGAGAAGTACCGCGGGGAGCAACCGGCCCCGGAGCCGACCAAGATCGTGCTGCGCCCGCACGCGGTGGACGACACCGGCTTCACGGTCGAACCCGATCCGGAGGAAGAGGGCGGCTTCATCGTGCGCGGCCCCCGTCCGGAGCGCTGGATCCGGCAGACGAACTTCGGCAACGGCGAGGCCGTCGGCTACCTCGCCGACCGGCTCAACCGGCTCGGCGTCGAAGAGGAGCTGGCGCGCCAGGGGGCGCAGCCCGGCTGCCCGGTGACCATCGGCGACGTGACCTTCGACTGGGAGCCGTCGACTCCCGCCGGGGTGGCCGCGCACCTGTCCGGCCGGGGTACCGACGTGCGGCTGGAGGACCACAGCCGGGTCAGTGCCGCCGAGCGCAAGGAGGCCCGCCGCATTCGCCGCGAGGGCACCGGCGAGTTCGACGAAGAGTCCGAAGCGGACGAGGAGATCGATCGGTGAGCGAGGCCCGGCGGGCGATCGCCGCCGCGCGGAGGCTCGTGGTCAAGGTCGGTTCGTCCGCGCTGACCACCGCGGGCGACGGCCTGGACGTGTCCCGGCTGGACGCGCTGGTGGACGCCATCGCGGACCGGGTCGCCCGGGACACGCAGATCGTGCTGGTGTCCTCCGGGGCGATCGGTGCGGGCCTGGCCCCGCTCGCGCTCGGCAAGCGCCCGCGCGACCTGGCCACCCAGCAGGCGGCGGCGAGCGTCGGCCAGCTCGCGCTGGCGCACGCCTACGCCGAATCCTTCGGCCGGTACTCGCTGACCGTCGGCCAGGTGCTGCTCACCTCCGACGACGTGGTCCGGCGCGCGCACTACCGCAACGCGCAGCGGACGTTCTCCCGGTTGCTCGCGCTCGGCGCGGTCCCGGTGGTGAACGAGAACGACACGGTGGCCACCGAGGAGATCCGGTTCGGCGACAACGACCGGCTGGCCGCCCTGGTCGCCCACCTCGTCGGCGCCGAGGCCCTGGTGCTGCTGTCCGATGTGGACGCCCTGTACGACGGAGATCCGCGCGGCGGCGCGACCCGGCGCATCACCGAGGTCAACGGTCAGTCCGATGTGGACGGAATCGCGGTCGGCATGTCGAGTTCGGGGCTGGGCACCGGCGGCATGGTGTCCAAACTCGCCGCCGCCCGGACCGCCGCCGCGGCCGGCATTCCCGTGTTGCTGGCCGCCGCCGCGGACGCGGCGAAGGCGCTCGGGGCCGCCGAGGTGGGCACCGCGTTCGGCGCAGCCGACTCGCGGCTGTCCGCGCGCCGGTTCTGGCTCGGCTACGCGGCGGGTTCGAGCGGGCGGCTCCAGCTCGACGACGGCGCCGTGTCGGCCGTGGTCCGGCGGCGCCGATCGCTGCTCGCGGCGGGGATCACCGGGGTGGACGGCGACTTCCAGGCCGGGGACGTGGTCGATCTGGTCGACCCCGCCCAGCGGGTGGTGGCCCGGGGTGTGGTGGCTTTCGACGCCGGTGAACTGCCCGGACTGATCGGCCGATCCAGCCACCAACTGCCGGAGGAGCAGCGCCGCGAGGTCGTGCACGCCGACGATCTGGTGCCCTTGCGTTAGCCTCCGGGCGCACGAACGCGTGTTCATCGTGCGCTCTTCGCGGTGTGTTTCGCGAAAAGCGCGCGGACCTGGGGCCGGGTGACGAAGAACAGCAGGGCCAGCAGGACGGCGGCCTGGGCGACCTGGCCGATCCGCATCCACAGTGGGAACTGCGCGCTGACCACGAGAAAGACCAGGCCCGCGAAGCCGAGAATGGCGATGATCAGCACCCTCGCGTAGGTCCGCCGCCGTCCCAGATGCAGCCGTTTCGCGATGCCGAAGTAGAGGATTCCGACCACCAGCACCGAAACCGGACGGATCCAGAGCACGTCCGCCAGCGCCTGCCGGGTCGCGCCGGGCTGGGTGGCCACCTGGTAATCGAGGATGCTGTCCTCGAACAGGAAGGTCAGCGCGGCGAACACCACGCTGATCGCCAGGTTGAGGTACAGCAGCCGGATGACCGGCCGGAGTGCGGTTTCGGCGCGCGTGGGCGCGACGGAAGAAGGCATGGTTCTCTCCCGAAGTGAATTGCTGTTTCCGGATTTATTTGCTGGTCGCCCGCGCGAACATCGCGACGAGTTCCCGGGCGTAGGCGTCGACGTCGGTTTCGGGATCCACGGCGAGCTGGAAGTGGATCCCGTCGATCGCCTGGCGCAGCGTGATCGCCATGATCCAGGGATCGAATTCGCCGAACGCGCCGTCTCGCTGACCTTCGCGCAGGCGGTTGGCGATCGGGCTGAGGGCGTCCTGGTACCAGCTCTGCACGCTCGGGTTTTCCGTGGCTTGGCGGTGATGCCCGATGTCGAGCAGTGCGTTGATCTCCGCGGGATGCTCCTGCACGAAGTCCAGGTTCGACTCGATGAACGCGCGCAGCTTGGCGTGGTGGTCCGCCGCCTCGTCGATCTTGGGCAGCATGTAGCCGGTCGCGGTGGACAGGACCGCCGCGGTGACCGCGTCCATCAGGTCGTCCTTGCCCTGGAAGTGGTAGGAGATCATCCCGGTGCTGCTCAGCCCCGCCCGTTTGGCGATCTGCGCGAACGACGTGCGGGCATACCCGAGCTCACCGATCGTCTCGATCGCGGCGCGCACGATCTGTGCCCGCCGGGCGTTCTCGGTGAACGTCCGGCTGTCTTGCTCGCCTGAGCCAGAGTTTGCCCGCATGAGCAAAATTTAGCTCGGGCGAGCGAACCGGGGCAATCAGGGATGTCCCCGAGTTCCTACCTGAGTTCGCTGCCCTTGGTCTCGGGGAGCCGGAGGATCACCAGGAAGGCGACCGCCGCCCCCGCCGCCACGTACCAGAAGAACAAGGTGGACGCGTTCACCTTCGACAGCGCGCTGATCACCAGCGGGGCGGTGCCGCCGAACACCGCGACCGTGAGGTTGTACCAGGCCCCGATGCCCAGCCCGCGCAGCTCGGTGGGGAAGAGTTCGCTCATGATCGCCGGGGCGATGGAGGTCATCGCGGTGTACAGGCCGAGCCCGACGCAGAAGACGACGAGCAGCCCGCCCAGCCCCGGCCGGACCAGGGTGGACAGCGGCACGATCAGCACGGCGGTCGCCGCGGCCCAGACGAGCAGTTGCGGTTTGCGGCCGATCCGGTCGGACAGCGCGCCCATCGGGTACTGCAGGGCGACGAACAGCGCGGTGGCGATGGACAGCGCGAGGAAGACGTCCACCGCGTCGGCCTTGCGGGCGTTGACCGCGAACGGGGTGAGCGCGCTGAAGAAGGTGTAGTAGCACAGGGTCGAGAGCATGCTGAAGCCGATCAGCTGGCCCACCGCCTTGGGGTGGTCCCGCAGCGTGGTGAGCAGCGGCCGGTGCACCCGCTTCGCCCGCGTCTTGTTCTGTTCGAACTGCTCGGTCTCGGCGATGCTGCGGCGCAGCCAGAGGCCGATGAGGCCGAGCACCCCGCCGAGCAGGAACGGGATCCGCCAGCCGAACGAGCTCAGCTGCCCTTTGTCCATGGTGCGCGCCAAGGTGAACCCGAGCACCGAGGCGAGCAGGACCGCGGAACCGGTCGAGACGTAGAAGAACGCGGAGTACCGGCCACGCCGTTCGGCCGGGGCGATCTCGCTGAGGTAGGCCGACGCGTTGGACACCTCGCCGCCGAGCGAGAGGCCCTGAGCGATCCGCGCGAGCAGCAGCAGGATCGGCGCGAGCCAGCCGACCTGGTTGAAGGTCGGGAGGACGCCGATGATCACCGAGCCGCCCGCCATCAGCACGATGGTGAGGATCATCGCCGGTTTGCGCCCCTTCAGATCCGCGAACCGGCCGAGCAGCACCCCGCCGAGCGGGCGGAAGAAGAACGCGAGCGCGTAGGTGGCGAAGGTGTTGATCTGCGCGAGCGCGTCGTTCCCGGCGGGGAAGAACGCGGTCGCGAAGTAGATGCTGAAGGTCGCGTAGATGGTCCAGTCGAACCACTCCAGGGCGTTGCCGACGCTCGCCGCGAACAGCTTGCGAATCGGGAGCCGATGCTTGGCCAGGGCGGTGAGTGCGGAATCGACCATGGTGGACCTCCGTGTGCCGAGTGGTTTGGCACATTGCCACACGATCGGGTGAATCGAAAGGTCTTTCGCCATGCGAACGACCTGGCCACGCGTCCGTACCGTGCTAAATTCCCTTTGTCCGCCCGCCCTCGCAGGTCCGGGTGGACAAGAGGATGGAGCCTGAATCAGCCAGCGCAGGGGCGTCGGCTGCGGACGTTTCGCCTGGCCTCGCGGCTACGAGGCCATCCGGGGTCGGAGCGTTCGGGTTGTTTCGCTGCACACGCGCATCCGCCTGCCCTGACCGGCGGCTGGACGCCCCGGACCCGTCGCCAGGCAGGGGCCGGTATGGCGTGGTCCTCCCCTTTCGTCGAGCTGGCGGGCACGCTCGGTCCCTGGGCATTCGCCGCGCTGCTCGGATTCCTGGGCCTGGGCAAGCTCGCGGTGCTCGTGTGGCGGTTCCTCCTCGTGCGCCGCGTGCTCGAAAGCGCCCCGGTGCGGCAGGGCAAGGACGTTCGCGTGCGGGTGCCCGGTCTGCGCCCGTTCGAGATCGAGGTGACCTCCGCCGGGCAACCGCGTGAACCGGATACGCCCTAGGCGTTCACCTCCATTCGTGCGTTCGGGTCGACCGCGTGCTCGGGCAACCGCGGACTCAGCCAGCGCAGGCCGGCGGCGGACAGCCCGGCACAGGCGGCGACCAGCAGCCAGGGCGCCCAGACGGCCACCGAGAACAGCGCGACCACCGCGGGCGCGACGATCTGGGCGCCGGTGAAGGCGTACTGGAAGGCGGCGAGATACCGGCCCCGGACCGCGGGCGGGGCGACCGCTTCGGCGATCGCGTTCGCGCGGATGCCGAAGACCAGGCTCGCGGCGGAGAACACCAGCGTGCAGGCGAGCAGGTAACCGGGCAGCCAGCCGGACGGAAGCACGGTCGCGAGGAGGCTGACCGCGCACCACACGGCATACCCGATGGCGCCGAGGGCCATCGCCGTGGTGCGCCGGAACCGCCGGGTCGCCCGCAGGGCGAGCGTTCCGGCGACGCTGCTGATCGCGGTCGTCAGCGCGAGGATCGCACCGGGCAGCCACGGCGGCCCGCGGAGCTGGTCGAGGACGTAGACCGGAATGCCGACCAGGAAGAAGTCCATGCCCAGGCCGAACAACCCGCTGATCGCGATCAACGCCAGAAAGGGGCGGTCCCGCAGCGGTCCCGCCGCCTTCGCCTGTTCCGCTTCGGTGGCTTTCCGGTGGCGCACGCGCAGCAGCAGCGCGAGCACCAGCGCGGCGATCACGAACGTCACCGCGTCGGCGGCCACCGCGATCCGGTAGGCGACCGGTCCGGCGCCGGTGAGCAGCGCGCCCACGACCAGCCCGCCGATGCCGAACCCGGCCGAGCGCACCATGGACACCAGCGCGAACGAACGGTCCCGGGGACCGTCCCCGGAGACGTCCGCGATCAGGGCGAACAGGGCGCAGTAGAACAACTGCTGACCGGCCGAGAGCAGCACCGCCGCCACCACGACCAGCCCGGCACCCTCCGCCACCAGATAGGTGAGCGCACCCGCCGCCTGCACGAACTGCGCGGCGATCACCACCGCACGCGGCCCGGCGCGGTCGACGAACCGGCCCGCGAGGGGCGGCACCAGCAACCCGGCCAGCATGCCGACCGTCACCGCGGTCCCGGCCTGCCCGAGCGGCAGGCCGACCACCTGTGTCACGTAGACCACCGCCAACGGCAGGAACAAGCCCGAGCCGAAGTTGTCGATGCCCAGCGCGAAGAGCAGCGCGATCCGGTTCCGGGCCATGGCTCATTCCTCCGCGCGTCCGCGCGTCCGCGATCGTGTCGCCAGGGCGCGATTTGGGAGCGCCTCGCACATCGGGGGAATCATGGCGATTAGTTCTTGCTCGCCAACGCGAACGGGAGGACCGACGAGGCGCCCGCCTGGAACAGCAGCCGGGCCGCCAGCGTCATGGTCCAGCCGGTGTCGACCAGATCGTCGACCAGCAGGATCGGCCCGTCGGCCGCGGCGACCGCGGCGGCGACCTCCTCGGACAGGGCGAGCCGCCGCCACAGATCCGCCACCCGCTGCGCGCTGTTCGCCTGGCGCGGTGGCCCGCCGCGCACGTCGAGCATGCCCAGGAAGCGCAGCCTGCCGATGGCGGCGATGCGTTCGGCGAAACCGCGCACGAGCCGGGGCCGGGTCACCGAAGGGATGCCGACCACCGCGACCGGCCGCTGAGGCCAGTCCCACGCCGCGAGGACTTCGACGCAGGCCTGGAACACCGAGTCGGGGACCTCGCCGTCCCGCGCGGCCGTCCCGACCAGCTCGCGCAGGCGGCCGCCCCAGCCGAGGTCGGTGAGCCGGCCGAGGACACGCCCGGTCTCCGCCTGTTCGCCCTTCGGGATCCGCCCGGACAGCGGAACGTCCAAAGTGGACATACCACTCGGCCACTGGCGGCGCGGGCCCAGTTCTACCCCGGGCCGCCCGAGGCGTTGCCCGGTGGCCGCCACGGCGTCCGCGCTGACCTCCGCCGACCGGTGAGTCCCCGTGCAGTTGTCGCACCGGCCGCAGGGGGCGGCATGCGGATCGTCGAGCTGCCGCAGCAGGAACTCCATGCGGCAACCGGTGGTCGCCTGGTAGTCGAGCATGGCCTGCTGCTCGGCCCGGCGCGCCTGCTCCACCCGCTCGTAGCGCTCGGCCTCGTACCGCCATTCCCGTCCGGTCGCCTCCCAGCCACCGCGGACCCGGCGGACCGCGCCGTCCACGTCGAGCACCTTGAGCACCATCTCCAGCCGTGACCGGGACAGTTCGACCGTGGGTTCGAGGGCGGCGGTCGAAAGTGGACGGTCGGCGTAGGCGAGCGCGTTCAGGACCTGCGTGACGCGCCCCTCGTCCGGGAAGGCCAACGAGCTGAAGTACTGCCAGATCTCCCGGTCCTCCTTACCGGGCAGCAGGACCACCTCGGCGCGCCGGACCCCGCGCCCGGCCCGGCCGACCTGCTGGTAGTACGCGATGGGCGAGGACGGGGCCCCGAGATGCACCACGAAACCCAGATCCGGTTTGTCGAAACCCATGCCGAGCGCGGACGTGGCGACCAGCGCCTTGACCCGGTTCGCGAGCAGATCGTCCTCGGCCGCCGCGCGCTCGGCCGGTTCGGTCTTCCCGGTGTAGGCGGCCACCGGGTACCCGCGTTCGTTGAGCAACCCGGCGACGTCGTGCGCGGCGGCCACGGTGAGCGTGTAGATGATCCCGGAGCCGGGCAGGTCCGCCAGGTTCTCGGCGAGCCAGGCCAGCCGGGCTTGGAAATCGGGCAGCCCGACGACCGCGAGGTGCAGGCTCTCCCGGTCCAGCGGCCCGCGCAGGACCAGCGTGTCGCCGCCGTTGCCGATGCCCAGTTGTTCGGCGACGTCGGTGGCCACCCGATCGTTGGCGGTGGCCGTCGTGGCGAGCACCGGGACGCCGTCGGGCAGGTCGGCGAGCAGGGTGCGCAGCCGCCGGTAGTCCGGCCGGAAATCGTGCCCCCAGTCGGAGATGCAGTGCGCCTCGTCGACCACCAGCAATCCCGCCGACGCGGTGAGCTTGGGCAGGACCGTGTCCCGGAAGTCGGGGTTGTTCAGTCGTTCCGGGCTGACCAGCAGGACGTCGATCTCGCCCGCCGCGATGGCCGCCTGCACTTCGTCCCACTCCTGCGGGTTCGCCGAGTTCATCGTGGCGGCGTGGATCCCCGCCCGGGCCGCGGCGGCGATCTGGTTGCGCATCAGGGCCAGCAGCGGCGAGATGATCACCGTCGGCCCGGCGCCGCGTTCGCGCATCAGTGCGGTGGCGAGAAAGTACACGGCCGATTTGCCCCATCCGGTGCGCTGGACGACCAGCGCGCGCCGGTGCTCGGCGACGAGTGCCTCGATCGCGCGCCACTGGTCGTCGCGCAGGGTCGCGCCGTCTCCCGCGAGGGAGCGGAGCAGTGTCTCGGCCCGATGCCGGAGGGAAGGAATGTCCACGCGACCACCTCTACCGCATCGGCCCGACGATCCTGGCCGGGGTGGGGCGGTTTCGGTACGAGTGGGACTTTCGTGCGGTGATCTGTGACGGGCATCACAAAACGGACCACGTCACGGCACCCGATCGGCCCAGTCACCCCGGTGTTCCGGTCCTCGCGGGGGAGTGACCGGGACCCGGCGGTGCCCCCAGGCCGCCGGTCCGGACGCGGTGCGCGGGAGTCTCCGCCGGGGAGCGGGGAGACGGCCCGCGCACCGCGTTCCGGTGTGCGACTCGCCACGCCGCGGCAAAAACATGATCCGCCGCCGTTCCTGGCACGGCTACGCTCTGTCCATGTCAGCACGCCGCATCGGGGTCATGGGCGGCACGTTCGACCCCGTGCACCACGGCCACCTTGTCGCGGCCAGCGAGGTGCAGGCCCGCTTCGGGCTCGACGAAGTGATCTTCGTTCCCACCGGTCAGCCGTGGCAGAAGTCCAATCGCGAGGTCACCCGCGCCGAGGACCGCTACCTGATGACCGTGATCGCGACCGCGTCCAACCCGGTCTTTTCGGTGAGCCGGGTCGACATCGACCGGGGCGGCCAGACCTACACCGTGGACACGCTGCGCGATCTGCATCAGGAGTACCCCGACGACGAGCTGTTCTTCATCACCGGCGCCGACGCGCTCGAGCAGATCCTCACCTGGCGCAACGCCGAGGAACTGTTCAACCTGGCGCATTTCATCGGCGTCACCCGGCCGGGGTACCACCTGAACGATCACCACCTGCCCAGTGGCAAGGTCAGCCTGGTGGAGGTCACCGCGATGGCGATCTCGTCGACCGGCTGCCGGGAACGGGTGCGCGCCGGGGAGCCGGTCTGGTACCTGGTCCCGGACGGTGTGGTGCGTTACATCGACAAGCGAAAGCTGTACCGGGACAAGGACTGAACCGCCCGGCCGGGCGAAGGGGACCCCGCTCGGCCGATGGCTCGACCTGCCGCTGGACCTCGCCGGGTACTCTCTGCACACGCACCCTTTACCCGAAGGAGCACTGTGGCAGCGACGTCCGAAGCACGAGAGCTGGCGACCGCCGCCGCGCACGCGGCCGCGGACAAGAAGGCCACCGATGTGGTCGTGCTGGACGTCTCGGACCAACTGGTGATCACCGACGCGTTCGTCATCGCGTCCGCGCCGAACGAGCGGCAGGTGGGCGCCATCGTCGACAACGTCGAGGAGAAGCTGCGCATCGCGGGGCACAAGCCGGTCCGCCGGGAAGGCGCCCGCGAAGGCCGCTGGGTCCTGCTCGACTACGTCGACGTGGTGGTGCACGTCCAGCACGACGAGGAGCGCACCTTCTACGGGCTGGAGCGGCTCTGGAAGGACTGCCCGCGGATCGAGGTCACCGGCCTGGAGCACGATTCGTCCGGGGAGGAACCGGCCGAAGGTCGAGGCGCCCCGTGACGTTGCGGCGGCTGGTCCTCTGGCGGCACGGCGAGACCGACTACAACGCCGCGGGACGCATGCAGGGACACCTGGATTCCGCGCTGACCCAGGTCGGCTGGAACCAGGCGAGGTTCGCGGTGCCGGCGCTGGCCCGGTTCGAACCGGATCTGGTGATCGCCTCCGACCTGCGGCGAGCGACCGACACCGCCACCGTGTTCACCGAGGCCATCGGGGTGCCGCTGCGCATCGACAAGCGGCTCCGGGAGACCCATCTCGGGGAATGGCAGGGCCTGACCGGCGCGGAGGTCGACGAGCGCTGGCCCGGTGAACGGGACCGCTGGCGCGTCGACGCCACCTGGGCGCCACCCGGCGGTGAGTCCCGGGTCGATGTGGCGGAACGCGCCCACGAAGTCGTCGCCGACCTGCTGCGCGAAGGCGCGGAGCCCGGTGAGACCGTCCTGCTCGCCGCGCACGGCGGCCTGATCACCGGGCTCACCGCCCGCCTGCTCGGGCTGCCCGTCGAACTGTGGCCCTCGTTCGGCGGGATCGCCAACTGCCACTGGGTCCAGCTCGGGTTGCGGGGGACCACCTGGCGGCTGCTGGCCTACAACGCCGGGATGACCGGGTAGCTCGTGTCCGCTGGCCCGCGCCTGCTGGTGTTCGGCGACTCGCTGAGCTTCCACGGCCCCGATGGCGGGTACCCCGCCGACGACC
Organism: Amycolatopsis anabasis; assembly: GCF_009765355.1. Taxonomy (GTDB): domain Bacteria; phylum Actinomycetota; class Actinomycetes; order Mycobacteriales; family Pseudonocardiaceae; genus Amycolatopsis; species Amycolatopsis anabasis. Next base: position 375,289 of record NZ_VTHK01000002.1, read on the forward strand.
CCCGGCTGTGGCCGAACATCGCCGCCGCCGCGCTGGGTGGCACCGCGGACCTGGTCGCGGGTATCGGCTGGACCGCGCGGGACGCCTGGTGGGCGCTGACCGGTGATCCGCGGGTGTGGGCCGACCTGCACCACGCCGACGTGGTCGTGTTCGCGGTCGGCAGCATGGACACCCTGCCGTCCCCGTTGCCGACCTACCTGCGCACCGGACTGCGTTACCTGCGCCCCGCCCGCCTCCGCCGGGTCGCGCGGCGCGCGTACCTGGCGGCGCAGCCCCGGCTGGCGGTGGCGTTGCGCGGACGGCCGACCGTGCTGCCGGCGAAACTGACCGTGCACTACCTCGACACCGCCGTCGGCGCGCTGCGGGTCCTGCGGCCGGACCTGCCGATCGCGGGGATCCTGCCCAGCGTGCACCGCGCCGCGTCCTACGGGTACGTGCACACCGCACGGGTCGGCGCGGCGGTGGCGATGGCCGACTGGGCCCGCCGGGCGGAGGTGCCGATGCTCGACCTGGCCTCGGTGGCCGGGCCGCACGTGCTGAGCGGCCAGGGCAATCCGGACGGGATGCACTGGGGCTGGGACGGTCACGCGGAGGTCGGCAAGGCCATGGCGGAACTGCTCGCCCCCTTGCTCGAGCGCTGACCGCACGATCCGCCGGGCGCGCCAAACCCCGCCTTCACGGGGAGGGCTCGTAGGCTGGCGGCCGTGCCGGTCGCCGTCATCACGGACTCCACCGCCCACCTGCCGGAGGGTTTCGCTGCCCGGCACGGGATCCGGGTGGTGCCGTTGCACGTCCTGATCGACGGCGTCGCCGCGCTGGACGGGGTGGACGTCGGTCCCGCCGCCCTGGCCGAGGCGCTCGGTCGCAAGTGCATCGTCACCACGTCTCGCCCGACGCCCGCCGAATTCGCGGCGGCCTTCCGGGCCGCGCTCGCCGACGGCGCGGACACCGTGGTCTCGGTGCACCTTTCCCAGCAGATCTCCGGAACCTGGGAATCCGCCGTGCTCGCCGCGCAGGAGGTGGGGCCCGAACGGGTCCGGGTGGTCGACTCCCGTACCACCGCGATGGGACTGGGGTTCGCCGCACTGCACGCGGCCGCCGCGGCGGCGCGGGGGGCCGGCGCCGAGGAGGTCGAGGCGGCCGCGATGGCGGCGGTCCGGCGGTCGGAGACGCTCTTCGTGGTGGAGACGCTGGAACACCTCCGGCGCGGCGGCCGGATCGGTTCGGCGGCGGCGCTGCTGGGCACCGCGCTTGCGGTGAAACCCTTGCTGCACATGGATGACGGCCAGATCCGGCCGCTGGAGAAGGTGCGCACGATGAACCGCGCGGTGGCGCGGCTGGTCGAACTCGCGGTCCAGGCGGCCGGGGACGACGACGTCGAACTGGCCGTGCACCACCTGGCCTCCCCGGAACGCGCGGTGGAACTGGCCAACCGGCTCGAAGAACGGCTGCCGGGCTCGGGGGGCTGCGTGGTCTCCGAGGTGGGCGCGGTGATCGGCGCGCACACCGGTCCGGGAGTCCTGGGCGTGGTGGTGCAGCGCGGCACCGGTGACCGCGTTTCCTGAGGCGCCTCGTTCACCGGCTCCGCGCCGAACCCACCACGATCGCACACCACCCCGACCGAAACCGGTCGTCCCGGCTCCCCGCCCCCGAGTTGTCCACCGTGCCCCGCTTGTCCACAGCCGAACCGATTCCCCCTGCCCACGCCCACCCCAGTCCCCTAGCGTCGAATGTGTGTTCGAGCAATCATCCCGAGCCCAGGCCCTCCCGTCCCGAGGCTCCGCACCCCGCACTCGCCTCGCTCAACTGGCAGGCGCCGCGCTCGCCGCCCAGGCGCGCGGTGATCCGGCAGCGCCCGCGCGCCCCGGCGGGCTGATCGAGCGCTGGGTGCCCGCGTCCCTGCACGGGGGTGTCGCCACACCCCGGCGGCGGCTGGCGGTGCTGTCGGCGCTCGCCGGGGTCGCGGGGGTCGCCGTCGGCACGGTCCTGCTGTTCGGCGGCACACCCGAGCCGGAGCCACCGCCCCCGTTGCCGGCCGCGCGCGGGGCCGCGGCGCCCGGGGACGCCAAACCCGCCGGCGAGAATGTCGTGGTCAGTGTCGTGGGCAAGGTCGGCAGTCCAGGCGTGGTGACCGTGCCCGGCGGTTCCCGGGTGGCCGACGCGTTGCGCGCCGCCGGTGGGGTGGCCGCCGGCACGGACCTGCGGGATATCAACCTGGCTCGTCGCCTGGTGGACGGCGAACAGTTGTATGTCGGGATACCGGCGCCGCCGGGCATCTCGGCGCCCACGCCCGCCCAGGCGGGTGCGGGCGCCCCGGCTGGCAAGCTCGACCTCAATTCCGCCACCACGAACCAGCTCGACACCCTGCCGGGCGTCGGCGCGGTCACCGCGCAGCGGATCGTCGATTGGCGGACCCAGCACGGCCGGTTCACCGCGGTCGAGCAGTTGCGCGAGGTCGACGGCATCGGAGAAACCCGGTTCAGCCGATTGCGCGAGCAGGTGAGCGTGTCGTGAGCACGCCTCCGGCTCTGGTCGCGCAGCCCGAGCCGCCACTGGTGGTCCGGCACGACTTCCGGCTGGTCCCGGTCGCGCTCACCGCCTGGCTGGGCGCCCTGCTCGGACTGCTCTGGGGCTGGGTGGCCGCGGTGGGATGCGGGGTGGCCGCCGCGGTGGTGGCCGTGGTCCTGTTCCGGTGGTCGCGGAGTGCGCGGCCGTGGTGGCGCGCGGGTGCGGTGGCCCTGATCGTCTGCGGGCTGGTCGTGGCCGTCCCGGTGGCGGTGCGGCTGGCGCAGGCGCACCACGATTCGCTGCGCGGTGCGGCGGAACGCGGTGCGCGGGCCGCGTTGCACGCGACCGTCAGCGAGCGGCCGCGACCGCTGGAGAGCGCGGGTTACGCCGGGCAGCAGGCGGGTGTGCGGTCGGTCCTGATCACCGCCGAGGTGGCGGAGGTGGTCGTCGACGGACATCGGGTCGACAGCACGGGCCGGGTCGTGCTGATCGCGCCCGCGGCGGCGTGGTCCGGGTTGCTGCCGGGGCAACGAGTCGGCGCGACGGGGTCGCTCGCCCCGGCGCGGGGCGGGGAAATGACGGTGGCGGTGGTCTACGTCCGCGGTCCGCCCGCGGACGCGGGCCCGGCGCCCTGGTGGCAGCGAGCCGCCGATTCGATGCGCACCGCGCTGCGGCGGGCGTGTGCCGTGCTGCCGGCGGAACCCGCCGGGCTGTTGCCGGGACTGGTCGTGGGCGACACCAGCGCGTTGCCACCCCGGGTGGACCGCGAGTTCACCGACGCGGGGATGTCCCATCTGACCGCGGTCTCCGGCAGCAACCTGATGATCATCTGCGGCGCTGTTCTGCTGCTCCTGCGGATGTTCCGGCTCGGACCGCGGTTTTCCGCGGTCGCGGCCGGGATGGCGTTGCTGGGATTCGTCGTACTGGCCGGCCCCGAACCGAGTGTGCTCCGGGCCGGGGTGATGGCCGGGGTGGGGCTGCTGGCGATGGCCCTCGGGCGGAAGGGCTCGGCGGTTCCGGCGCTGTCGGCGGCGGTGTGCCTGCTCGTCGTCTGGGATCCGGCGATGGCGTTGAGCTTCGGCTTCGCGTTGTCGGTGGTGGCCACGGCCGGGCTGGTCCTGTTGGCGCCCCGTTGGGCCGAGGCGATGATCCGGCGGGGTGTGCCCGCCGGGTTCGCCGAGGGCATCGCCGTTCCGCTGGCGGCCTTCGTGGTCACCGCGCCGGTGATCGCGGGGATGGCCGGACAGGTCAGCGTGGTCTCGGTGTTCGCGAACATCCTGGCGGCTCCGGTGGTCGTCCCGGCGACGATCCTCGGGGTGCTCGCGACGGTCACCGCCGGCTGGTGGCCGTCGATGGCCGAAGTGCTGGTGCGCGGGGCGGGGCCGGAGGCCGAATGGCTGATCACGGTCGCCCGGCATGCCTCCGGGGTGCCCGGTGCGGTGGTGCCGTGGCCGGGCGGCTGGTGGGGTGGGCTGCTGGCGGCAGTGGTCGCGGTCGTGCTCCTGGCCGCGTTGAGCCGCCGGAGGCTCCGGATCGCGCTCGCGGTGGCGGTGGTCTGCGTGGTGCTGGTCCTGATCCCGGTCCGGGTGGTCGCGCCCCCGTGGCCACCGGCGGGCTGGTCGGCGGTCGCCTGCGACGTGGGCCAAGGCGACGGGCTGGTGCTGTCGGCCGGGGAGCCGGGCCGGGCGGTGGTCGTGGACACCGGGCCCGAGCCCGGGCCGGTGGACCGGTGCCTGGACCGGCTGGGCATCGAGCGGGTGCCGTTGATCGTGCTCAGCCATCTGCACGCCGATCACATCGGTGGGCTGGACTCGGTGTTCGAAGGCCGCGCGGTCGGCGGGGTCGCGGTCGGCCCGGGCCGGTCACCGCCGTGGGCGTGGCGCCAGGTGGCCGAGGTGGCCGCGCGGCGCGGAGTTCCGCTGCTGGAGTTCGCGGTGGGGCAGCGGATGGACTGGCCGGGGCTGGCGCTGGAGGTGCTCGGCCCGCGTTACGTCCCGTCGCGTCCGCGCGACGAGCGGGACGGCACCGGGATCAACAACACGTCCGTTGTGCTGCGGGCCAGTGGCGCGGCCGGGCGGTTGCTGCTCACCGGTGACGTCGAACTGGCGGCCCAGGCCGATCTGCTCGCGGGCGGCGTCGATCTGCGTGCCGACGTGTTGAAGGTGCCGCACCACGGGTCCCGTTACTCGCTGCCCCGGTTCCTGGACGCGGTCGGCGCGCGGCTCGCCGTGGTCAGCGTGGGCGCGGGCAACACCTACGGTCATCCGAACCAGGGCACGCTCGACACGCTGCGCGCTGTGGGCGCCCTGATCACCCGGACCGACACCGACGGCGACACCGCGATCGTCCCCGACGCGCGCGGTCCGTCGATCGTGCGCCGGGGCCGGGCCCGCGGACCCCCGCGATCCCGGCGCTCGATCGTTCAGCCCAGGCTGAGGAAGAAGCCCGCCTTCGCCTCGGTTTCGCTCTTCCAGACGACACCGCGGTTCGCGTTGCCGACATGCACGCCGTACAGCCGATGTCCGGTCGGCACCTCGGTGACGGTGAACCAATAGGTGCCACCCGAACCGCTCGTGAGCGAGCCGACCGCCAGGATCTCGTTCCGCTCGTTGGTCACCTCGACCTGCGCGCCGGAACGAATGTCCTGGTACCCGCCCACCGAGGAATACGCGACCGTGATCGAACCGGAGATGGTGAATGTCTTCGACACCAAGGCCGCGCTGGCCTTCTCAGTACGGGAATGTCCTTTCCCAGCCGTCGAACTGGTTCCAGGAAGGAGTAGCACGAGCGCGATGGCGGCGCCGGTGAGCAGCACGAGCGCGCCCGCGATGACCACGACCACGCGCCGGGATATCGTCATGTCTTGATTCCTTTCAGCGCAACGGGTTTCGCGGGCTACAGGGCGCAGGAGACAATGGCGTAGTCACCGGTGCTGCTGTTCTCCGCGACCACCCGGCCGCCACGCGTGATCTTGCAGGTGATAGTGCCGCCACCCTTGTTCTGCGCGGTCAGGCTCACGCCGGGCGCAGGCCCGTACGCCTCGACGGTTGTGGCCCATTTTTGCCCCTTGATCGCGGTTTCCTGGGCGATCTGGAACAGGGGCTTCATAAAGGTCACGGCGAGGATTCCGGAGCCGGTGGTGGTCACCTCGTAACCGATCTGCTGCGCATTCCGGTCGGTTTCGACTTGGGCCGGAGCCGTGGCAGCCGGAGTCACCGTTGCGGTGGCTGGGTTCTGGCCGCCGTGGGTGATGGTGGAAATGCCGATGATCAGAAACAGGGCCGCGACCGCCGCGGTGATCCAGGGCCACTTCTTTCGCTTGCGGGGAGGTGGATTTTGGGCAGGAGGTACCGAGAAATGAGTGCTCATGGTGGGAAGTCCCGGAGAGGTCTGGGCGTCCCCGGTGGACGCGTTGCCCAGTCCTCGCGGCAGAGCCCGCGGCCGTTAACCGGAAGACGTAGAAAATTCAACCGTTCACCGCATTGGATTACGGTCATTGGTCCCGAAAGCGGGCAAAAAGGCGGGGACCGCCGCGCTAGAGGTGCGCGGCGGTCCCCGGATGAAACTCAGGCCGGGGCGATCAGCCCTCGAGGACCTTGCGGACGGCGTCGGCGGACGGCGGGACGGTGGCGCGCGGGCCGATCCGGTCTTCCAGGGCGTCCAGGGTCTTGAGGCCGTCGCCGGTGATCAGCAGGACGGTTTCCGCGTCCGGGTCGAGTTTGCCGGTCTCGATGAGCTTCTTGGCGGTGGCCACGGTGACCCCGCCCGCGGTCTCGGTGAAGATGCCTTCGGTCCGCGCGAGCAGCCGGATGCCCTCGACGACCTCCTCGTCGCTGACGTCCTCGATCGCGCCGCCGGTGCGGGTCACGGTGTCCAGCACGTACGGTCCGTCGGCCGGGTTGCCGATGGCCAGCGACCGGGCGATGGTGTCCGGTTTCACCGGCTGCACCACGTCGTGCCCGGCCCGGAACGCGGCCGAGACCGGCGAGCAGCCGGTGGCCTGCGCGCCGAACACCCGGTACGGGCTCGCCTCCACCAGGCCGAGTTCGCCGAGTTCGCGGAAGCCCTTGTCGACCTTGGTCAGCTGGGAACCCGAGGCGATCGGCACCACGATCTGCTCCGGCAGGCGCCAGCCGAGCTGCTCGGCGACCTCGAACGCGAGCGTCTTGGAGCCCTCGGAGTAGTACGGCCGGACGTTGACGTTCACGAACGCCCAGTTCTCGTTCTCCGCGGCGAGCTGGGTGGCCAGGCGGTTCACGTCGTCGTAGTTGCCGTCGACCGCGATCAGGGCGCCGTCGTACACGGCGGTGGTGAGGATCTTGGCCCGTTCCAGCGAGGAGGGGATCAGCACGACCGACTCCCAGCCGGCGCGGGCGGCCGCGGCGGCGACCGCGTTGGCCAGATTGCCGGTGGACGGGCAGGCGAGCACCTCGAAGCCGAACTCCCGGGCCGCCGCGAGGGCAACCGCGACCACCCGGTCCTTGAACGAATGCGTCGGGTTGCCGGTGTCGTCCTTCACCCAGATCCGCTTGACCCCCAGTGCCTTGGCGAGCCGGTCCGCGCGGACCAGCCGGGTACAGCCCGGTTCGGTGTTCGGGATTTCCTCCACATTGGACGGAACCGGGAGCAGTTTCTTGTAGCGCCAGATGTTCTTCGGGCCGGCTTCGATGTCCTCGCGGCGCACCTTGCCGAAGTCATAGGCCACCTCGAGCGGGGAGAAGTCCTCCGCGGACACGAACTCGGGGGCGAGGGGCTGGCGGTGACCTTCCTCTTTGGACACCAGTTCCACGGCCGGACCGAGGTCGAGCGCGCGCTTGGTGGTGGAGAGGGCTGCAGTCATCGCGAGGTTCCTTTCCTCATCTGTCCCACTGGCGTGGGCCGGAATTGGCACCGTGATCGCCAGCTACCTCGCGGAATCGAGATGACAGGCTGACGCCGGTTGCCGGGGCTTCGTCGGGCCGTTCCCTCTGCCCCTCTGGATGAGCGGTATTCGGTTGTCGGGGTCGCCGGGCGACCGCCTCGGCTACACCGTACGACATCGCGGTCATCTCCTGCCACACCGGTGGGGCGGAATCACCACAGCGGAGGCATCAACCCCGGTTCTGGCAGGATCGACCCGTGTCCGCACCAGCCACCACGCCGCCGCCGCTGCACCTGGTCCTCGGCGAGGAAGAACTGCTCATCGAGCGGGCCGTCCGGAGCGCGCTCGACGCCGCCCGGCTCGCCGATCCCACCGCCGATCTGACCCGGGCCAAGGTGTCCGACCTCACAGCTCCAGCGCTCGCCGAAATGGTCAGCCCGTCGCTGTTCAGCGAGGGCCGGGTGATCGTCCTGGAGTCCGCGCAGGACGTTTCGCAGGAGATCGCCGACGCCGTACTGGCCTACCTCAAGTCGCCTGCCGACGGTGTGGTCCTCGTCGTCGTGCACTCCGGCGGCGGGCGCAGCAAGGCGGCCAAGGCGTTACCGGCCGCCCTGCGCAAGGCGGGCGCCGAGGTCGTCGAATGCCCGAAGATCACCAAACCGGCGGACCGGGAGGCGTTCGTCCGGCACGAGGTCCGCCAGGCCGGTGGCCGGATCGACGCGAGCGCGGTCGCCGCGTTGATCGACTCGGTCGGTTCGGACCTGCGCGAACTGGCCTCGGCGGCCAGCCAGCTGGTCGCCGACACCGGCGGCACCATCGACGAGCAGGCCGTCCGGCAGTACCACCGGGGCCGCGCCGACGTGACCGGGTTCGCGGTCGCCGAGAAGGCGGTGGCCGGCGACCGGGCCGCCGCGCTGGAGTCGGTGCGCTGGGCGATGCAGATCGGCGTGCCGCACGTGCTGGTCGCCGACGCGCTGGCCGACGCGGTGCGGACCATCGCCCGGGTGTCCGCCGCCGGTCGCGGCAACCCCAACCAGATGGCCGGTGAACTCGGCATGCCGCCGTGGAAGATCCGCAAGGCCCAGGGGCAGTCCCGCGGCTGGGGCGCGGCGGGGCTGGCCGAGGCGATGCAGGTGGTGGCCCGCCTCAACGCCGAGGTCAAGGGCGCCGCGGCGAACGCCGACTACGCCCTCGAACGTGCCGTCCTCGAGCTCGCCGCGGCGAAGGAGATGCGCTGAGGCTGCCCCGGCGAGTGCTCGCGCCCGGCAACACGAAGCCCCCGGTGAATCGGATCACCGGGGGCTTGCGTAGCAGAACCTGGGTCAGAGCTGGTTGACCCGCTTGGCCATCGCCGACTTCTTGTTGGCGGCCTGGTTCGGGTGCAGGACGCCCTTGCTGGCGGCCTTGTCCAGCTTCTGCGCGGCGGCCCGCTGCAGCTCGGTGGCCTTGTCCTTGTCACCGGCGTCGGCGGCCTCGCGGAACTTGCGGATCGCGGTCTTCACCGAAGACTTGATCGACTGGTTGCGCTGGCGCGCCTTCTCGTTGGTCTTGATGCGCTTGATCTGCGACTTGATGTTGGCCACGCGGGCGCTCCTTTGATCATTCGGTACCGGATTCCGTTGCCGCGTCGTGGTGGCTCCGGCGCCCCGGAACGGGGTGGCGGGCTTCCTCCCTGGCGGAATGCCACACGGCAACGAGCGAACAGCATAACAGCGGGGCGTTCGGCCGATCGCGGGTGGTCGCTGGCGTTCAAGATCGCGCGGCGGGTAGCGTGGCGGACGCAGTGCCTAGGGTTCCGCCGCCGGTCTGCTGCCGAGAGTAACCACAACCAGGGTCGGCGGGACTGGTCCGAGCGGCACCATCGGCCGGTAAAGGGGCCCGGTCGTTCATCTGACGGGACAAAAGCCTGGAGGACCCGGTCGGTTTTCGCGCGCGCGAAAACGCCAGAAGGGGTTCCCGGTGCACGGTACGGCTCTCGCTCTGGTCCTGGTCGCGGCGATCGTCCACGCGGGCTGGAACCTCGCCGCCAAGCGGGTGACCAGCGGTGGCGCGCGGTTCGTCTACCTCTACTACTCGGTGTCCGCGGTGGTCTGCGTCCCGCTCGGCGTCTTCCAGATCCTCGCCGAGCATCTGCGCCCGGACTGGACCTGGCTGCTGGCGGCGGCGGTCACCGCGGTGTGCCACGTGCTCTACGGGATCGTGCTGCAACGCGGATACGCGGTCGGCGACCTGTCGGTGGTCTACCCGCTGGCCCGCGGCACCGGGCCGCTGCTCTCGGTGCTCGCCGCGGTCGTGCTGCTCGGCGAGCGGCCCGGCTGGCTCGGGCTCCTCGGCGCCCTCCTGGTGATCGCGGGGGTGCTGGTGATCGGCACCGGCGGCCGGGGCTCGGCGGTGGACCGGCGGGCGCGCCGGGCGGGCATCTTCTACGGCCTGCTGACCGGCGCCACGATCGCCGCCTACACCCTCTGGGACGCCCATTCGGTCAACGCGCTCGCGGTGCCGCCGGTCATCTACTTCAGCGCCGGCGCCGCGTTGCAGAGCGTGCTCCTCGCGCCGTTCGTGCTGCGTGACCGTGAACCGCTGACCGCCCTGTGGCGGGCGCACTGGCGGGAGGTGCTCGTGGTCGGGCTGCTCTCGCCGGTGGCCTACCTCGCGGTGCTGTTCGCCATGCGGATGGCGCCGGTGAGCCTGGTCGCCCCCGCTCGCGAGCTGAGCATCGTGCTGGGCGGGCTCGCGGCGTGGCTCGTGCTGGGCGAGTCCAATCCGGTGCGGCGGCTGGCCGGATCGGTCATCGTGCTGGCCGGGATCACCGCGATCGCCGCCGCCTGAAGATCCGGGCGAGCGGATTCGACAGCGCCCGCGGCGACAGGGTAGGGAGAAAGCATGGACGTGCTGAGCAGCCGGGTACTGCTGAACCCGAAGGATTCCGAGAAATCGACGGCGTTCTACCGGGACACCCTCGGGCTGGCGATCTACCGGACCTTCCCCGGCGGCACGGTCTTCTTCCTGGGCCAGGGGTTCCTCGAGATCGTCGGCCGGGGCAACGCCGGGCCGACGCCGGATGTCGCGCTGTGGCTGCAGGTCCGCGATCTGGACGCCGCGCTCGCCGAACTCCGCGAGAAGGGGCTCAAGCCGGACCGCGAGGCGCGGGTCGAGCCGTGGGGGCTCTACGAGGCGTGGATCTCCGATCCGGACGGGACACGGATCGTGCTGGTCGAGATCCCCGCCGACCATCCACTGCGCACCGACGTGCGCACGCCCTGACGGTCATTCCGCCGGGCGCAGCGCCCGGAACTGCGCGGCCAGCGAACCGGCCACCCCCGGTGGTTCCCACACCCAGGTCTGCAGATCGGTGAACCCCGCCGCGGTCAGCTCGTCGGCGAGTTCGTGGCGCGGCAGCGGCAGCCACCGGTCGTGCGCGGACAGCACCAGCCGCCCGCCCGGCCGCAGCACCCGGTACAGCTCGGCGAACCCGGCGGCGCGGTCGGTCCAGAGCTGGACGTTGTTGACGCTGAGCACGACGTCGGCCGACGCGTCCGCCTCGCCGGTCTCCTCGGCCGATCCGGCGCGCAGCCGGACCTTCCCGGCCTCGATCAGGTCGGCGCAGCGTTCGCGGCAGCGCTCCAGCATCTCCGCCGACGGGTCCACGCCGATCGCGAGCGCGGCCCGCTCCCCGGCCGCGCGCAGCCCGACACCCGGCCCCGGGCCGACGACCAGCACGGTTTCCGCGGTGTCCGGTTTGGCCACCTCCACGATGTGCCGTTCGGTGGCCGCGTTGCCGTGCGCCATCACCGCGCCGCCGAGCCGGCCGAGCAAGCCGCGCGGGTGACCGAACGCCCGGTCGAGTACTTGATCCAGTGAATTACCCATACTTCGAGGTCAGCACGGAGTGCGCGAACTCGCATCGGGGATGACCCGGAATCTCTCCCCGGGCGTCATGGGACGATGGACGGGTCAACCCCGAGCCTTCCCGAGGACACATACGAGTGACAGCGTCCAACTTGTTCGCCGACACCACCTTCACGCCACCGGAGCTCATCCGGAACTTCTGCATCATCGCGCACATCGACCACGGCAAGTCGACCCTGGCCGACCGGATGCTGCAGCTCACCGGCGTGGTCGAGGAGCGGGCCATGCGCGCCCAGTACCTCGACCGGATGGACATCGAACGCGAACGCGGCATCACCATCAAGGCGCAGAACGTGCGGCTGCCGTGGAAGGTGGACGGCAAGGACCACGTGCTGCACCTGATCGACACCCCCGGCCACGTGGACTTCACCTACGAGGTGTCCCGGGCGCTGGAGGCGTGCGAGGGCGCGATCCTGCTGGTCGACGCCGCCCAGGGCATCGAGGCGCAGACGCTCGCGAACCTGTACCTCGCGCTGGAGAACGACCTGCACATCATCCCGGTGCTGAACAAGATCGACCTGCCCGCGGCCGATCCGGACAAGTACGCCGCCGAGCTCGCGCACATCATCGGCTGCGAGCCGTCGGACGTGCTGCGGGTGTCGGCCAAGACCGGCGCCGGGGTGCGCGAGCTGCTGGACGAGGCGGTCCGCCAGGTCCCGCCGCCGGAGGGCGACGCCGATGCCCCGGCCCGGGCGATGATCTTCGACTCGGTGTACGACACCTACCGGGGCGTGGTCACCTACATCCGGGTGGTGGACGGCAAGATCACCCCGCGCGAGCGGATCCGGATGATGTCCACCGGCGCCACCCACGAACTCCTCGAGGTGGGGATCATCTCGCCGGAGCCCAAGCCCAGCAAGGGCCTCGGCGTCGGCGAGGTGGGCTACCTGATCACCGGGGTGAAGGACGTCCGCCAGTCCCGGGTCGGCGACACGGTGACCTCGGAGCGCAAGGGCGCCGCGGAGCCGCTGGCCGGGTACCGCGACCCGAAGCCGATGGTCTACTCCGGGCTGTACCCGGTGGACGGCTCGGACTACCCGGTGCTGCGCGAGGCGCTGGACAAGCTGCGCCTCAACGACGCCGCGCTGGCCTACGAGCCGGAGACCTCGGTCGCGCTCGGGTTCGGGTTCCGCTGCGGTTTCCTCGGCCTGCTGCACCTGGAGATCACCCGGGACCGGCTGGAACGCGAGTTCGGCCTGGACCTGATCTCCACCGCGCCCAACGTGGTCTACCGGGTCATGCTGGACGACGGCACCGAGCACGTCGTCACCAACCCGTCGGACTGGCCGACCGGGAACAAGATCGCCGAGGTGCACGAGCCGCTGTCCAAGGTGACCGTGATCGCGCCGTCGGAGTTCATCGGCGCGATCATGGAGCTGTGCCAGGGCAAGCGCGGCCAGCTGCTGGGGATGGACTATCTGTCCGAGGAACGCGTGGAGCTGCGGTACAACCTGCCGCTCGCCGAGATCATCTTCGACTTCTTCGACTCCCTGAAGTCGCGTACCCGCGGTTACGCGTCGCTGGACTACGAGGAGGCGGGGGAGCAGGTCGCCGATCTGGTGAAGGTGGACATCCTGCTGCAGGGCGAACCGGTGGACGCGTTCTCCGCGATCGTGCACAAGGACGCCGCCTATTCCTACGGCAACCGGATGGCCACCCGGTTGCGCGAACTCATCCCGCGGCAGCAGTTCGAGGTGCCGATCCAGGCCGCGATCGGCGCCCGGATCATCGCGCGCGAGACGATCCGCGCGATCCGCAAGGACGTGCTGGCGAAGTGCTACGGCGGTGACATCTCGCGGAAGCGGAAGCTGCTGGAGAAGCAGAAGGAAGGCAAGAAGCGGATGAAGACCGTCGGCCGGGTCGAGGTGCCGCAGGAAGCCTTCGTCGCTGCTCTGTCCACTGAGGACCCTTCAGACAAGGGCAAGGGCAAGAAGTAGTTCATCGAGCGAACGGACCGCTCATCGCGCCGAGGCGCGGGAAGCCCCGTTCCTGTCGGTGCGGTGTGGTGTCCTCTGGTCAATCGACTGAAAGGAGGGCACCGTGACGGCGAACCACGCACAGCCAGTACCAGCAGACCGCGAAGGTCGCCGGAGATCGGCCGTTCGAAGCGAGCGGGCCGTTTCCGGTGCGCGCCGTGCTCAGCGGCTTGCCGGATCGGATGGCGCGGCGCTGATCAGGCGTTGCCGGTGATGCGGGTCGCTTCGATGAACACCGCGACGCGGCGCTCGGCGGCCATCACGCGGTCGTACTCTTCCCAGTCGTCGTGGGTGCCGGTGGCGGCGATGAACACGTCCCGCAGCAGCTGCCGCAGCCCGTCGGCGGGGAAGGCGGGGTCCGGATCGTCGGGGCCGACGAGGCGCACCGCGCCCTGCACCGAAACCCAGTTCCAGCCGCGCCGGAAGACGATCGTGGCGTGGCCGTTGCGGCGCAGCAGGTCCAGTTTGCGCCCGCCGCCGACGGCCACGAAGCCGACGGAGGTCCGCCCGGTCACCGGGTCGTCGAGCACCCCGGCGTTGACGACGGAGGCGTGCACGGTGCCATCCGATCGGGTGGTCGCGATGGTCGCCAGGCCGTGCTCTTCGACGGCGAGTCTGCGGACGAGTTCGAGATCTGCGGGCATGGCGCCACGGTAGCCCGTGCCGCCCGGGTTCGCGGGCGACACGGGCCACCGCCCCCGGGCTAGCCGACGCCGAGCAGCGCCGCCAGGGCCTGCACCAGCGCGGCCGAGGTGCTCGCGATGGTCTCGTCGAGGTACTCGGCGATCGGGGTCAGTTCGGCGGCCGACGCCTGCCCGCCGATCAGGGCGAGCATCGGGACGGTCAGGGCGCCGACCGCGATCCCCCGCTTCGTCCAGCGCTTGCCACGGGACTCGGTCTTCGGCGCGGTGACCTGGTTTTCGCTCATGTTCTCCCTGTCCTCTCTGCGGGGCACTGAATGCGAACCGCGTTCGCACACGGCGCAGCGTGGACTAGGCCGATTGGCGGGAACAAGACGCTTTACCGCCACTTTTCGATCATGAAACCTGCGGAGCCACGGACGAGTGAATCTCGTTTACGATGCTGACATCGCACCGCCGTAATCCTGCCGCGTGCTGTGGCGGACGAGACGTCGCCAGCCGGAGCGGGGAGTTCGTAGGCTGTGGGCATGTTCGACAATCTCCGTGTCCCGGTCATCGTCGCGCCGATGGCGGGCGGCCCCTCGACCCCGGAACTGGTCGCCGCCGCGGCCGGCGCGGGCGGGTTCGGTTTCCTGGCGGGTGGTTATCTCAAGGCCGACGCGCTGGCCGCGCAGATCGGGAAGACCCGGGAGCTGACCGGGGAAGCCTTCGGGGTCAACCTGTTCGTCTCGGGTACCGAGTCCACTGTGGACACCGCAGCCTATCGCGCACGGCTCGCCGCCGAGGCGAAGCGGTACGGCGTCGAGCCCGGCGAGCCGAGCTGGGACGACGACAACTACCCGGCCAAACTGGACACCGTCGTCGCACAGCGAATCCCGGTCGTCTCGTTCACCTTCGGCATCCCGTCGGCCGAGGCCGTCGCGCGGCTGCACGAGGCGGGCAGCCAGGTCGTGGTCACGGTGACCACCCCGGAGGAGGCCGTGCGCGCGGCGACCGCGGGCGCGGACGGCCTCTGCGTGCAGGGCTTCGAGGCGGGCGCCCACCGCGGCCTGCTCACCGACGATCCCGAACTCCCGGCCGGTGGTGAGCTCTACGGCCTGCTCGCCCTGCTGCGCCTGGTGCAAGCGTCGGTGGACCTGCCGCTGGTCGCCGCCGGTGGGCTGGTGCACGGGGCGGACGTGGCCGCCGTGCTCACCGCCGGGGCGGTCGCCGCGCAGCTGGGCACCGCCTTCCTGCGCGCGGACGAGGCGGGGACCAACCCCACCTATCAGCGCGCCCTCGCCGACGGCGGCCGGGCGACCGCGTTCACCCGCGCGTTCAGCGGCCGCCCCGCGCGTGGCCTGGTCAACCGGTTCCTCACCGAGCACAGCGCGGCGGCGCCCGCCGCCTACCCCCAGATCAACAACGCCACCAAGCCGATCCGGGCCGCCGCGAACAAGGCCGGGGACCCGGAAGCCCTGTCCCTGTGGGCGGGCCAGACCTATCCGCTCGCGGGCTCCGGTCCGGCCGCCGACATCTTCGCCCGGCTGGCCGACGAGGCCCGCGCGGCCGTGCGCCGGGCGCACTCCCGCTTCAGCTGACCGCGGGCGGGGTGGCCGCGTCCAGGAGGCGTTGCGCGCGCAGGGAGATCTCCAGTTCGAAGCGTTCCTCGGGGTCGTTCAGGCGATCGCCGAAGAGCGTCTTCAACTGGTGCAGGCGGTAGCGGACGGTCTGCGGATGGATGCCGAGCCGCTGGGCGATCTCCGGGGCGCCGCCGCGGGTCTGCAACCAGGCGAGCAGGGTCTGGCCCAGCCGTGCCCGCTGCTTCGCGGTCAGCGGGGCCAGCGGCGCGAGCGTGCGCTCGGCCAGGGCGCGGGCCACGAATTCGTCGGCCAGCAACCAGAACGTGGACAGGTGCGCCTCGCACCACACCGGCGAGTTGTCCGCGAGGATGCCGCGCCGCACCAGGTCAAGGGCCCACCGGGCCTGGCGTAGGGACAGCGGCGCGTCGGCGAGCCGGACCCGGGGGCCGACCGCCGCCTGCCAGCCGCACAGGCCGGTCTCCAGAGCACCGGACCGGGGCCCGGGATCGGCGACGATCAGGCACGGTTCGCCGCCGTCGAGATCGGCGAGCACCCGCTCGTCGAAGGCGAGCGCGGGAAGTTCCCGCTGGTTCTCCCGGCGCGCCAAGGCCACCGCGACGACGTGCTCGGGCAGTTCCCAGTTCGCCGGGCCGGCGAGATCGGCCAGCGCCTGCCTCGGCACCGCGGGGGCGGCGAGCACGAGTTCCAGCAGGCGCCGCCGTCGTCGTTCCAAGGCGCCCGCGGCCCGCGCCTTCGCCGCCGCGTACCCCTCGACCGACAGCGCGGAGATCTCCTCGATGTAGGCGAACAGGGTCTCGCCGAGCAGGCAGATGGTCGACACCGGCAGGTCGGTGGCCTGCCCGAACTCGGCGATCCGCTGCCACGCCACCCGCGCGCCGACGTGGTAGGCGGTCTGCAGGGTTTCCACCCCGCGGCCCTCGGTGGTCTCCAGCCTGCCGAGCCGGCGGAACAGGTTCGCGTCGCTCTCGTGGGACGCGGTCGGATCCGCGACGCGTTCGATGAACTGGGTGACCGCGCGCCCGATGCCTTCGGTGACCACCTTGCCGAACGCGCCCTCCAGCGGGCGGGCGTACTCCGGGATGGAACGCTGGATTTCGCGCAGGATCTCGTGCGCGACCTCGGCCGCGCCGGGGCGCAGTTTGGGGGCGAGATCGCGGGGCAGGGCCGCCCACGGATCGTTGCCGTGCGCGGCTCTTCCGTTGGTGCGGGGACGGGGCAGGGCCGGGGCGCCGCCGGGCAGACCCGGGAGGAGCGCGTCCGGATTGCTGTTCTCGGTCACGGTCGTCTTTTCCTCAGGCCGCGACACAATTCGCCTGACCCCGACGTCGCGGTCGACCAATTTTTGTGATGCCGGTCACTATATTTGCCTCGTTGGTGAGCTGTCAACGAGGTGGCGCGGTGTCCGGTTCGTTCGTGGCGGGTTTGCGCAATGCCCTGCCGCATGCGGTATGCGGAAGATAATTGTGGAATTGCTTTTTAGCAGTTGGCTGACAAACTTGTTCGGCGATCATTCTGGAACGATCCGATGGTTTTCGAGTCTTGTTCCGCGCGTCCTGCCGAAGTAACCTACCGACTGGTAGGTACCGCGACGAAATGAACTGCACGGGGGCACCTTTTCACTCCGTTGTTTTATTTACGACCCGGCTAGGAGGTCGGATATGTCACGTCGCTTACGCTCTTTCAGAAGTCGTTTCGGAATCATGGCGGCCATTGCCGGATTGGTCACCGCGCTCGCCGGATCGGCGTCGGCGGAGGAACCGGCCACCTTCGGCGAGATCAAGAAGGACCTCACCTACACGTGCACCTTCCCGCTGGTCGGCAAGCAGGACGTCACCGGGCACGTGAAGGTCACGTTGCCGGACACCGGCACCGCCGGACAACGGATCGTGCCGAGCGACCTGGTCATCGACGCGACCCTGGCGCCGAACATCGTCGGCGCGCTGCGGGCCTTCGGCACCGCCTACGCCGAGGGGACCGGCACCGCGGACGTGGACGCCGCCTATGACGCCAAGCAGCTCACCATGGGCATTCCGGGGCTGAAGATCCCCCGGCGGAACATCCCGCCGAGCGGCTCGCTGGACATCACCATCACCGGCAAGATGCCGAACTTCATCGTGTACAAGGCGGGCACGCTCACGCTCAAGGCGGGCCAGCAGTTCAACGCCAAGGTGGACACCCGCAAGGCGGACGGCACGCCCACGCCGCTGGGCATCCTGAACGTGCCGTGCACGGTCAAGGTGACCACGCCGCCGCAGGACGTGCTGTTCGCGAACATCCCGATCTCCGGCGCCGCCGGTGCGGCGGCCACGTCCCCGGTGACGACCTTCGGCGACATCACCAAGACCCTGACCTACACGTGCACGCTGCCTTCCCCGGTCGGCGCGCAGGACGTGACCGGCACGCTCAAGGGAACCATCCCGGACAGCGGCAAGGTCGGGCAGCGGATGCAGATCACCAACCTGACCATCGGCGCCGCGCTCAACGACACGATCACCGACTGGCTGCGGTCGAACTCCTCGGCGACCGTGGAGGGCGGCGGGTACGCGGACGTGGACGCCAACTTCGAGGGCACCCGGATCACCATCGGGATCCCCGGGACCATCGCGCCGATCGCCGTGCCCGCGACGGGGCCGATGACCGGCACGATCACGCCGGACGTGCCGAACCTGATCTTCTACCAGCCCGGCACGGTCAACGTCGGCGCTGGTCAGGAGCTCAACGGCAAGGTCACCCCGCGCAAGGCGGACGGATCGGAGACCGGGCTCGGGACGTTCGATCTGAAGTGCACCGTGAAACCCGGCCAGGACCTGCACGTCGCGTCGGTGCCGATCACCGCGTGAGGTAAACGGCCACCCCAATGCGGCATCCGGGGCAGCGAACGCCCCGGATGCCGCATTGGTTTCCGCGGGGACGGCGCATCCGGCTGACAAATGTGGAAATGGGTTTTGGCATCCGGCTGACAAGTGCCGATCGGCCCTGGTGAAAGGCTTGTCCGGCATCTCGCGCCGAAGTAACCTACTGCGAAGTAGGAATCATGGAAACGATCACCGAACCTTTCTCCGGTGAGGAATTCGCATGGCTTCTCGAACCGCCCACGCGACCGCGTTGATCACGGCCGCGGTCACCGCGTTCGGCGTACTCACCGCCCCCGGTTCGGCCAGCCCGGATCCGGCGCCCGGTCCGGGCCGGGTGACCGCGAATCTGCGGAACGACTGCGCCTTCCCGCTCACCGGGGGCCAGGTGGTGGTCGCCGGGCTCACTGCGGACCTGCCGCGATCGGTGACCGCCGGGTGGCCGGTCCGGCCGGAGCAGCCGTCGATCCGGTTCGTCTTCCCGGAAACCATGCTGCACGCGCTGAAAACCGCCGGCGCCGCCTGGATCGACGGGACCGTGGCCGTCGGCGTGACGGCGAAGCACGGAGACACGACCGCGCGGGCCGCGGCCGACGGCGGCCTGCCCCGCACGGCCCTGCCGGAAAGCGGGGAACTGGCCGTCGAACTGCCCGCGAAACCGCTGCGCCCGGTCGCCACCACCGGGGCCGGTGCGGTCGCGTTCACCCTCGGCCCGCCCCAACTCGTGCTGACCGCGCACGGGGCCGACGACGCGGTGATCGGCGACGGTGGCGCGCTGACCGCGAGCTGCGTGCCGCAGCCCGGCCAGGACCCCGCGCTCGGCGCCGTCCAGGTGCTCCCGGTCGCCCGGATCGCGCCGTCGAAGTCCGCGCCGGTTTCACCGCCGGGCACGGCGAAACCGGACGTGACCGTCCCGCCGGGCGCGCCAGTTCCGGGTGGCGAAGGCAGGCGGGACAACGGGACCGCGGCCGGTCCGGTCGCGGAATGCGGGCCCGAGCCGCCCGATCTCGAACCGGCGCTCTTCCCGTTGCGGCTCAAGGGCCACGCCACCATCCGGAAGCTGCGCTCCGGCATCGATCTCGGCCCGGGACACCTCCAGTCGGAGGTCCGGGTCTGGCCGGATTCCTCCGGCGAGGGGCTGTGCAACGGGATTCGCGGTGACCTCCAACTGCCGCCCGCCCGGGCTTCGTTCGTGGTGCTCCGCTTCGTGTCGACCACGGCGACCGTCGAGGTGCTTCCGGTCGGCAAGGTGGAGGGCGTCCTCGACCAGGGCAACACCGGCGTGTTCACCGGGCACGGCAAGGCGAACCTGCGGCTGAGCAACGTCGAGGTGAACGGGACACCGCTCGAGGTCGGGCCGAACTGCGGCACCGCGACCCCCGTCGAACTGGCGCTGAAATCCGAGGAAGGCAAGTGGAGCCCCATCGACGGCGGGGTCATGGAGGCGGACTTCACGATTCCGCCGTTCGCGGGCTGCGGGGTCACCGAACCGCTGGAGCCGCTGTTCGACTACCTGATCTCCGGACCGGACAACCACATCACGTTCACCTTTCCGCCGCTGTGCTTCCCACCGGACTGCCCGCCGGACTGGGAATCGAAACGGTGAGACCGGAATCGGCAGGAGGAACGCATGGGAGTCGAAGTCGTCGTCGAGGGCCTGAGCAAGTCGTTCGGGCCGCAGAACATCTGGCGGGACGTCTCGCTCGTGCTGCCGGCCGGTGAGGTGAGCGCGATGCTCGGGCCGTCCGGCACCGGGAAGTCGGTGTTCCTGAAGTCGCTGATCGGCCTGCTCAAACCCGAGCGGGGCAAGGTCGTGGTGAACGGCGTCGACCTGGTGCGGTGTTCGGAACACCAGCTCTACGCGGCGCGCAAGCTGTTCGGCGTTCTCTTCCAGGACGGCGCGCTGTTCGGCTCGATGAACCTCTACGACAACGTGGCCTTTCCCTTGCGCGAGCACACCAAGAAGTCCGAAGCCGAGATCAGGCGGATCGTGCTGGAGAAGCTGGAGATGACCGGGCTGGCCGGTGCGGAGAAGAAACTGCCCGGTGAGATCTCCGGCGGTATGCGCAAACGGGCCGGGCTGGCCCGCGCGCTCGTCCTCGACCCGCAGGTGATCCTGTGCGACGAACCGGATTCCGGTCTGGATCCCGTGCGAACCGCGTACCTTTCGCAATTGCTGATCGATCTGAACGCGCAGATCGACGCGACCATCCTGATCGTCACGCACAACATCAACGTGGCCCGGACCGTGCCGGACAACGTCGGCCTGCTCTTCCGCCGCGAACTGGTCATGTTCGGCCCGCGCGAGGTCCTGCTGACCAGCGACGAACCCGTGGTCGCCCAGTTCCTCAACGGCCGCCGGGTCGGGCCGATCGGGATGAGCGAGGAGAAGGACCAGGCGACCATGGACGCCGAGGCGGCGAACCGGCACCTGGCCCAGCCCGGCGACGACGAGATCCAGGGCATGGCGCCGCAGATCCAGCCGACGCCCGGCCTGCCCCCGCGCCCGGCGGTGGCCCGCCGGAAGCACCGCGTGCTGCGCATCCTGCACACGCTCCCGCCCGAGGCGCAGCGGACCATTGTGGACAGTCTGACCCCGGAGGAGCGCGCCCAGTACGGCATCGGGCTGGGGACCCGGAGATGACCGCGCCCCGGATCGCGTCGCAGGGCCTCGCCGCGGTCGGCCAGATCGGCCGCCTGTGCTCGCTCGGCCTGGACGTGCTCCGGCTGACCCCGAAGCGGCCCTTCCAGTTCCGCGAGTTCATCGGCCAGGCCTGGTTCGTGGTCAGCGTGTCGATCCTGCCCGCCGCCCTGGTCGCGATCCCGTTCGGCGCGGTGATCGCGTTGCAACTGGGGACGCTGACCAGGCAGATCGGCGCCCAGTCGTTCACCGGTTCGGCCAGCGTGCTCGCGGTGATCCAGCAGGCGAGCCCGCTGATCACCGCGTTGCTCATCGCGGGCGCCGGCGGCTCGGCGATCTGCGCGGACCTCGGCTCGCGGAAGATCCGCGAGGAGATCGACGCCATGGAAGCGCTCGGCGTCTCGCCGATCCACCGGCTGGTCGTGCCGCGGGTGTACGCGGCGGTGGTGGTCAGCGTGCTGCTCAACGGCATGGTGAGCGTGGTCGGCGTGCTGGGCGGTTACGTGTTCAACGTCGTGGTGCAGGACGGCACCCCCGGCGCGTACCTGGCCACGTTCAACGCTCTCGCGCAACTGCCGGACCTGTGGATCAGCGAGATCAAGGCCGTGCTGTTCGGGTTCATCGCCGGGGTGGTGGCCGCCTACCGGGGGCTCAACCCCGCCGGCGGGCCGAAGGGGGTCGGGGACGCGGTCAACCAGTCGGTGGTGATCACGTTCCTGTTGCTGTTCTTCCTCAACTTCATCCTCACCACGATCTACCTGCAGGTCGTGCCGCCGAAGGGGTTGTGAGCCATGGCGATGGTGAACCGGTTCGAGCGGATCGACCGTTCGCTCGACGGCTTCGGCAGGCTCGGTGACCAGCTTTCCTTCTACGTCCGGGCGTTGCTCTGGGTTCCCCGCACGGTGCGCCGGTATCTCGGGGAGATCATCCGGCTGCTGGCCGAGGTCAGCTTCGGCACCGGCGCGCTCGCGGTGATCGGCGGCACGATCGGCGTGATGATCGTGCTTTCGGTGTTCACCGGGACGGTCGTCGGCCTGCAGGGGTTCTCCGCGCTGAACCAGATCGGGACCTCGGCGTTCGCGGGTTTCCTCTCCGCCTACTTCAACACCCGCGAGATCGCCCCGCTGGTCGCCGGGCTGGCGCTGTCCGCGACCATCGGCTCCGGATTCACCGCCCAGCTCGGCGCGATGCGGATCTCCGAGGAGATCGACGCGCTCGAAGTGATGGGCGTGCCCAGCCTGCCGTACCTGGTGACCACCCGGATCATCGCCGGGTTCATCGCGATCATCCCGCTGTACGTGATCGGGCTGCTCACCTCGTATCTGGCCGCCCGGACGGTCACCGTGCAGGTGTACCAGCAGTCCTCGGGCACCTACGACCACTACTTCACGCTGTTCCTGCCGCCGATCGACGTGCTCTGGTCGTTCGGGAAGGTGCTGGTGTTCAGCGTGGTGGTGATCCTCGGGCACTGCTACTACGGCTACCGCGCGATCGGCGGCCCGGCCGGGGTCGGCGTGGCCGTGGGGCGCGCGGTCCGGTCCGCGATCGTCACCATCGCGATCCTCGACTTCTTCCTGAGCCTCGCGATCTGGGGCACCACGACCACGGTGAGGATCGCGGGATGACCGGCGACGAGCGGTACCGCAGTCCGCGCCTGCGGGTGCTGGGCCTGGTCTATCTCGTGCTGGTCGCGGTGTTCCTGTGGTTCACCGTGGCGCTCTACCGCGATGTGTTCGCCACCGAGGTCACCGTCATGCTGCGCACCGACCGCGCGGGCAGCCAGCTCCAGCGGGACGCGGACGTGAAGCTGCGCGGGGTGAACGTCGGCCGGGTGCGCGAGGTGCGCAGCGCGGGCGGCGGCGCCGAACTGGACCTCGCGCTCGATCCCGCCCAGGTGGACCGGATTCCCCGGAACGTTTCGGCGCGGCTGCTGCCGAAGACGTTGTTCGGCGAGCGTTACGTGAACCTGGTGGCGCCCGCGGCGCGCGGCACCGGGCATCTGGAGGCGGGGGACGTGATCGGCCAGGACCGGTCCGCCGCCTCGATCGAACTGGAACGGGTGCTGGACAACCTGTTGCCGCTGCTGCGTTCGGTGCAGCCGCAGAAGCTGGCGTCGATGCTCACCTCGGTGTCGCAGGCGTTCGAAGGGCGCGGGAAGTCGCTCGGGGAGACGCTCGTGCTGGTCGGCCAGTACGTCGGCGAGCTGAACCCGCAACTGCCCGAGATCACCTCTGGCCTCACCAGTTTCGCCAAGGCGTCCGACACCTACGACGACGCGGCCGACGACTTCCTGCGCGCGCTCACCGACTTCTCCGTGACCAGCGGGACGATCGCGCAGCAGCGGGAAAGCCTGGAAACGCTGTACCGGACGCTGACCGTCGCGACCGAGGACGTGACCTCGTTCCTGGCGCGGAACAAGGAGAATCTGATCTCGCTGTCCGAAAGCAGCCGCCCGACCCTGGAGCTGCTCGCCCGGTACGCGCCGGAATACGCGTGCCTGCTGCGGGCCGTCGCGGAGTTCAAACCGCGGGTGGACATCGCCTTCGGCAAGGGCAGCGGTCGGCCCGGTGCGCGAGCCCAGGTCAAGGTGGTGCCGGACCGCGGGAAGTACCTGCCCGGTGTGGACGATCCGCGCTACGACAGCAAAACCGGGCCGCGCTGCTACGGCCCCGGGGCGATCCCGCCGCAGGCGGCCACGCCGACGATCGCGCTCGGCGGCGATCTGGCGAACTCACCGCGGGAACGGGAGTTCCTGGCCGGGTTGCTGGGACCGGCGATCGGGCTGGCGCCCGGGGAGGTTCCGGCGTGGAGCGGGTTGCTGGTCGGCCCGCTGTACCGCGGGGCGGAGGTGACGGTGGAGTGAGGGGATTGTTGGCGCCGCTGATCAAGCTGTCGATCTTCGCCGTGGTGACGTGCGCGGCCACCGGGGTGCTCGCGGTGACGATCGCGAACCTGGACCTGCGCCCGTCCACCCGGTATTCGGCGCGGTTCGACGACGTGACGTCCCTGGTGGTCGGGGACGACATCCGGATCGGCGGGGTCCGCGTCGGCGAGGTCGAGCGGATCGAGCTGATCGAGAAGCGGCTCGCCCGGGTGGAGTTCACCGTGGACTCGCGCCGGAAGCTGCCCGCCGCGACCACCGCGACCGTCAAGTACCGCAACATGATCGGGCAGCGGTACATCTCGCTGGACCGCGGCGCCGGGCCGCTGCAGGCGGTGCTCCCGCCGGGCGCGGAGATCCCGCTGGAACGCACCCGGCCCGCGCTGGACCTGACCGTGCTGTTCAACGGTTTCAAACCGCTGTTCCAGGCGCTCTCGCCGGACGACGTGAACACGCTCTCCTACGAGATCGTGCAGGTCCTGCAGGGAGAGGGCGGCACGGTGGAGAGCCTGATCCGGCACACCGCCTCGCTCACCTCCGCGCTGGCCGACAAGGACCAGGTGGTCGGCGCGGTGATCGGCAACCTGAACCAGGTTCTCGACACGATCAACGCCCGGGACGACCAACTGTCCAGTTTGATCACCACGTTGCAGCGGTTCGTCTCCGGATTCGCCCAGGACCGCGGGCAGATCGGCGAGGCGATCACGGCGATGGGCGAGCTGGCCGGGGCGACGGCGGGGCTGCTGGAGGACGGGCGGCAGCCGCTCAAGGACGGCATCGGCGCGCTCGGGCAGGTGTCGAAGAACCTCGCCGACAACGAGCAGCTCGTCGACGCCGCGCTGCGCAGCCTGCCGGGGAAGATGACCGCCATCGGGCGCACCTTCTCCTACGGCTCGTGGATGAACCTGTTCCTGTGCGAGGCGAACGCCGGGCCGCCGCGGTCCGGGCTTCCCCTGCCCGCGGGCGGAGTGCCGCTGACCGAGCCGAGGTGCCTGCCGTGAAATCCTTCCAGGAGCGTAACCAGGTCGTCATCGGGTCGGTCAGCATGGTCGTGCTGACCCTGTTCGGGCTGATCGCGTTCTACGCCGACAGCCTGCCGATCATCGGCGGCGGCACGACCTACGTGGCGCACTTCAGCGAGGCGGCCGGAGTGCTGGCGAGCAACGAGGTCCGCGCCGCCGGGGTGCAGGTCGGCACGGTGACCGACGTCGAACTCGACGGCGACCACGTCAAGGTGAGCTTCCGGGTGCGCGACGCGTGGGTGGGCGATCGGACCACGGTCGCGATCCGGATCAAGACGCTGCTCGGCGCCAAGTACCTCGCACTCGACCCGCAGGGGGAGCGGCCGCAGGATCCGGACGAGGCGATCCCGGTGACGCGGACCGTGGCGCCCTACGACATCAACCAGGTCTTCGACCACCTGTCGGCCACCGTCACCTCGATCGACACCCGGCAGCTCGCCGATTCGCTGCGCGTGCTGTCCGACACGTTCCAGGATTCGCCCCGGCAAGTCCGGTCCGCATTGGACGGTCTGTCCGCGCTGTCGAAGACGATCTCCTCGCGGGACGAGGAACTGGCCCGGCTGCTGGCGAACACCCAGCAGATCAGCCGCACCTTCGCCGACCGCGACGACCAGGTGGAGAAGCTGCTCCAGGACGGCAACCTGCTGCTCGGCGAGATTCGCGGTCGCCGGGACGCGATCAGCGCGCTGCTGAGCGGAACCCGGCAACTCGCCGCCCAGCTGTCCGGTCTGGTCACCGACAACTCCGCGCGACTGCGGCCCGCACTGGAACAGCTCGACCGGGTCAACACGATCCTGCAACGCAACCAGGACAACCTGAACCAGAGCCTGGCGCTGGCCGGGCCGTTCTACCGGTTGCTGGGCAACGCCGTGGGCAACGGCCGGTGGCTGGACACCTACATCTGCGGCCTGCTGCCGCCGCCCGGTTCGCCGCCGGACACCGTCCCGGACGGCAACTGCAAGCCACCGAAGGGACGGCCGCGATGAAGGGGCGAATGATCTCCGCTGCCACCCGGAAGGGGTTGCGCGCGCTGACCGTGCTCGTGGTGCTGGCGCTCGTGCTGAGCGTGCTGACCTGGTGGATCGTCACCCCGGGCCGCGGCACCCGGGTCACCGCGTTCTTCCCGTCCGCGGTCGGGCTCTATCCCGGATCCACCGTGCGGGTGCTCGGCGTGCCGGTCGGCAGCGTGGACGCGGTCACCCCCGCCGGGCGGCTGGTGCGCGTCGAGCTGACGGTCGACGAGGACCGGCCCGTCCCGGCGAACGCGAACGCGATCGTGGTCGCGCCGAGCCTGGTCAGCGACCGGTACGTGCAGTTCTCCCCGGTGTACACCGGCGGGCCGCGGTTGCCCGGCGGCGCGGTGATCCCGGTCGAGCGCACGGTCACCCCGGTCGAACTGGACGAGCTGTACAAGAGCATCGACCAGCTGGCCACCGCGCTCGGCCCGCACGGCGCGAACGCCGACGGCGCCCTGTCGAAACTGCTCGACGTGCTGGCGGAGAACGCGAAGGGCAACGGGGCGACGCTGAACGAAACGATCAAGCAGTTCGCCGACGCCACCCGGACGCTGGCCGGGACCCGGGACCAGTTGTTCGGGACCGTCGAGGGGCTGCAGCGGTTCACCGAGATGCTCGCGCGCAACGACAACCAGGTCGCCGACTTCACCCGCCAGCTGCAGGACGTCTCCGGGTTCCTCGCGGCCGAACGCGGGGACCTCGGCGGCGCGCTCGGTGAACTGGCCACCGCGCTGGACCTGGTCCGCGGTTTCGTGCACGACAACCGGGAGCAGATAAATTCCAATGTAGACAAGTTGATCGGGATCACCAGGGTGCTGGTCGACCAGCGGAACTCGCTCGCCGAGGCGCTCGACACCTCGCCGAACGCGCTGACCAACCTGCACAACGCGATCAACCCGGAGACCGGGGCGCTGGAGGTCCGCGCCAATCTGCTGGAGATCTTCGATCCCGGAACGGTCGTGCCCGCCGGGCCCCTGCCCGAGGGCGCGCCACCCCTGCCGCTGCCCCGGGTGGGCGCCAGCTACGTCTCGCCCCCGGGAGGTGGCCGGTGATGCGCGGGTGGCGGGTGGTGCTGGCCGGGCTCTGCGCGGGCACGCTGACCGCGTGCGGTGCGGGCGGATTCTCCGGGCTGTACGAGATGCCGCTGCCCGGCGGCGCGGACGTGGGCGACCACCCGTACCGGGTGACGGTCCAGTTCGCCGACGTGCTCGATCTGGTGCCTCAGGCCGGGGTGAAGGTGGACGACGTGCCGGTCGGCCGGGTGGACCGGATCGATCTCGGCGGTGACGGCTGGACCGCCGAGGCGACCCTGCTGGTCAACGGGGACGTGGTGCTCCCGGCCAACGCCACGGCCGCGGTGCGCCAGTCGAGCCTGCTCGGCGAGAAGTTCGTGGAACTGCGCGCCCCGCGCACCGAACCGGCGACCGGGCGGCTCGCGGACCACGCGACGATTCCGCTGGAGCGCAGCGGTCGCAGCGCGGAGGTCGAAGAGGTCTTCGGGGCGTTGTCGCTGCTGCTCAACGGCGGCGGGGTGGCCCAGTTCCAGCAGATCGCGCGCGAGGTGAACAACGCGCTGGCCGGGAACGAGGCCGGTATCCGGCAACTCTTGTCCAATGTGGATGGATTTGTGTCCGAACTGGACACGCATCGGGGGGAGATCACCCGTGCCCTGGACAGCCTGAACCGGCTGTCCGCGACGCTGGCCGGGCAGCGGGACCGGATCGCCGGAGTCCTGAACGATCTCGGGCCGGGCATCGACGTGCTGACCCGGCAGCGCGGCGAACTGGTCGGCCTGCTGCGTTCGCTGGACCGCCTGTCCGCGGTCGCGGTGGACACGATCACCCGGTCCACGGACGATCTCGTCGCCGATCTGCGCGCGCTCGCCCCGATCCTGCGCAACCTCGCCGACGCGGGGAAGAACCTCCCCGAGGCGTTCGAACTGCTGCTGACGTTTCCGTTCACCGACTACGCGGCGACCACGATCCGGGGCGATTACCTGAACATCTTCGTGGACCTGCGACCTCCCGGTCCGGTGCCCGTGGCCGAATCGGGGCCGGACGCGCCGGTGGTGCCGCTGCGGCCGATGGACCGGCCGGTGCTCGGCGGGGGTGGACGCTGATGTTGACGCGCAAGATCAAACTGCAGGTCGCGATCTTCGTCCTGGTGGCCCTGGCCGGGGTGAGCTATGTCGGCGCCAGCTATGCCGGGCTGGACCAGCTCGTCGGCGGGGGCGGCCTGGTGGTGCGGGCCGACCTCGCCGAATCCGGCGGCTTGTTCACCGGTGCGGAGGTGACCTACCGCGGGGTGCAGGTCGGCCGGGTCGGTCCGTTGCGGCTGACCGAGGACGGGATCTCGGCGGAACTCCGCCTGGACCGCTCCGCCCCGGAGATCCCGCGTGAGCTGGACGCGGTGGTGGCGAACCGGTCGGCGGTCGGCGAGCAGTACCTCGATCTGCGGCCGCGCCGCGACGACGGCCCGCCGCTCACCGAAGGCGCGGTGATCCCGCGGACCGCGATCTCGTTGCCGATGCCGGTCGAGAACGTGCTGTCCAACCTGAACGGCCTGGTCGCGTCGGTGCCGATCGAATCGCTGCGGACCGTGGTGAACGAACTCGACGAGGCGTTCCGGGGCCGGGGCGGTGATCTGCAGGTGCTGCTGGACTCCTCGCACGGGTTCGTCCGGACCGCGATGACCTACCTGCCCCAGACGAAACGGCTCATCAGCGATGCCGACACCGTGCTGCGGACGCAGAGCGAGCAGTCGCCGGCGATCCGGTCGTTCAGCCACGACGTGCGGTTGCTCGCCGAGCAACTCCGGAACTCCGACATCGATCTGCGCCGCCTGATCTCGGCCACCCCGCCGGTCGCCGGGGAAATCAGCGCGCTGCTGCGGGAATCGGGCCCGGGATTCGGGCTGCTGTTCGCCAACCTCCTCACCCCCGCGCGGGTGTTCGCGACCCGGGGTGACGCGCTCGAGCACCTGCTGAGCACGTACCCGTCGGCGATCGGCGCCGGGTACCAGGTGATCGGACCGGACGGCACCGCGAACCTCGCGCTGGTCCTGAACTTCAACAACCCGCCGCCGTGCCGTGCCGGGTACGAGGGCACGGTTTACCGGCCGGGGCGGGACACCAGTCCCGGGGTGTTCAACACCACCGCGCGGTGCGCGCTGCCTTATGGGAACCCGAGTTCGGTGCGCGGATCGCAGAACGCGCCGCGGGGCGGGCCGGTGCCCGATCCGGTGTCGCCTTTGGTGCTGAACCTGACGAATTCGGCGTCCGGACCCGCCACACTGGGGCAACTGCTCGGCCTGAACTGATGGGACACTGGACGACATGAGCGTCGACTCGTCGCCGGACGGGGCGGCTCCCCGGCACCACCGGATCGCCCGGGCGGCCGGCGTGGTGCTGCTGGTGGGATCCGCGGTTTTCGCGGTGTGGGCGGGCTGGTCGTGGCTGCGCGCGGGCGACGAAGCCGCCGCGTATGCCGACACCCGCGAAGAGGTGCTGCGGATCGGGGAGCAGGGCATCGCGAACCTGACCACGATCGACTACCACCGCCCGGACGAGGGGCTGAACCGGTGGATCGACTCCGCGACCGGCGCGTTGCGGGACAGCCTGGTGCAGGGCCGGGAAGCCAACCGGAAACAGGTCGAGGCCGGGAAATCGGTCCTGGCGGGCAAGGTCGTCGACGCCGCGGTGACCGACCTCGACCGGGCGGCCGGCACCGGGCGGGTGATCGCGGCGGTGGAGATCACCGTGACGCCGGAGGGCGGGCAGCCGGTGGTGAAGCGGAACCGGTTCGAGGCGGGGCTTTCGCGCACCGGTTCCGGGTGGATGCTGAGTTCGTTGCGGGCGGTGGAGGTCGGCACGTCGTGAGGATCCGGGGGACCGCGCCGGTGGTGTGGACGGTCGTGGGCGTGGTGCTGCTCGGCGGGCTGGGCGCGTTCTTCACCGTGCAGGAAGGGGCCGCGCGGACCGGGACGCCGAACTCCGCGTTGCTGGACGCGCGGGCGACTGCCGAGGTGAACGGGCAGATCCGGCGTGCGTTGGAACGGATCTTCTCCTATTCGTACGACCGGATCGAGGCGACCGACCAGGCGGCGAAGGAAGTGCTCGCCGGGGCGGCGGTCGGGGAGTACGAGAAGCTGATCGGACAGGTGCGGGCGGAGGCGCCGGGGCAGAAGCTCGTGCTGTCGACCAAGGCGACCCTGGGCGGGGTGCGGTTGCTGGACGGGGATCGCGCGCGGTTGCTGGTCTTCCTGGATCAGGTCGCCACCCGGGCGGACAACGACAAGACCACCAGCACCCCGGCGGCGGTGACGGTTCAGGCGGAGCGGGTGGACGGGGTGTGGAAGATCGTCGAACTGATCCCGCGGTGAGGGGCCGACCGGCACAGCCTGGCGTCAGTGGCACGGTACGCACTTGGGCGCGCGAGTTGCACGTTCAGGTAAGCGAGTTGCGCGTTCGGGGCGGTGAGTTGCGCGTTCGGGGTGGGTGGTGGTTGCCGTTTCTTGGAGTTGGGTTGGGTTTCAGGCACGCCTTCGGCGCGCCGTGGGAAACTGTCGCTCCACGGGTCGGTTCGCGTCGTTGGTCACCAGCGACAGTTCCCCACGGAACGGGCATGTTTGGTTGCGTTGGCGGCCGTGCCCGATTCACCCGCCGCGAGTTCCCCGTTCCGGTCGCGCGAGTCCCCCGTTTCGGTAGCATGAGTTCCCCGTTTCGGTAGCTGAAATTCACGTTCGGCATGCGAGTTCCCCGCGCGATGGGCACGTTGGGTTACGTTGGTTCTGTGTTCGATTCACTCATTCGGGATGGATGTTGAAGTTGGTGGAGCAGAAGGCGGCAAAGAAGGTCGCGCTTGCGCGAACGCTCACCACGCGGCTGCCCGAGACTCTGAAGGCTATGGAGGGTGGGGTGATCGATGAGGAGAAAGCCCGCGAAGTTGATGCCATCATGGCGACGCGGCTGAAAGGGAAGAATCCGGACTCGCTGCGAAAGATGGTGAACTATTGGATCGCCAAGGTGGACAAGGAAGGGTATGAGGCGCGGTGCAAGGCCAAGCGGGCTGATCGGCAGTTGCAGTTGATTCATCAGGACCATGGCATGAGCACGTTGGTCGCGGACGTTCCGGTGGAAAAGGGGAGCGCGGCGTACCACAGCATCGACCGCGAAGCTCGCAAACGGAAAGCCAAGGATGAGTCGCGCACGTTGGATCAGTTGCGGGCCGACATCCTGATCGAGCGTTGCCTCGGCACCAGTCAAGGTGACCCGAAAGCCGACGTCTTCGTCTACGTCGATATGCAGACCTTGGCCGGGTTGAACAGCGACCCCGCACAGTTGGCCGGGTACGGTCCGATTCCCGCCTCCCTCGCTCGCGAGATCGCCCACGGCGAGAACTCGACCTGGCGGCGGATCGTCACCGACCCGGTCACCGGCCTTCCGGCCGATGTCGGCCGCACTCGTTACCGCCCACCCGCCGCATTGGACCGCTACATCCGCCTCCGCGACCGCGAATGCCGGTCACCGGGATGCAGCCGCCCCGCGCAGTGCGCGGACATCGACCACACCGAAGACTGGGCGCAGGGCGGAAACACCGACAAGGCCAACCTCGGCGGCTGGTGCGAACGCCACCACTACCTGAAAGATCAACCCGGCTGGCGATTCGAGCCGCAACTCGACGGTGTCATTGCCATCACCACCCCCACCGGCGGTACTTATCCCAGCCGACCCGAACCACTCCACGAACCCCGTGCCTGGACCGAGCGGTCTTGATTCGAGGTCCGGCGGCCCTACTAAAGTTCTGTGCCTCGTGATGGTGGCTTCCCGGTTCGATCAGCCCGGCTTAAGCTCCGAATCACGCGGACAGCGTCGTTCGGGACCTGGGCGGGGTGCTGTCGGATCGGGAGCTGCGATGGTGCGGACGAGTTCACCAGTGCTGGTCGGCCGCGCCGATGAGCTGCGCACGTTGGTTTCGGTGGTGGCGCGGCCGCCTTCGGTGATCATGCTCAGCGGGGAGGCCGGGGTCGGGAAGACCCGGCTGGTGACCGAAATGCTGGGCCACCCGGATCTGGCGGGGCGGCAGATACTGCTCGGATACTGCCAGCCGCTGCGGGAACCGTTCCCGTACGGGGTGGTGCTCGAAGCGCTGCGGCGAGCCCGGATCGGGCGGCGCGGGGCGTTGAATCCGGTCACCGGGGTGCTGCGGCCGTACCTGCCCGAACTCGCGGAGTCCCTGCCGCCGGAGTTGCCGCCGCTGGGGGAGTCGCGGGCGGATCGGCACCGGCTCTTCCGGGCGGTGCGGGAACTGATCGGCGGGCTCGGGCCGGTGCTGCTGGTGGTCGAAGACCTGCACTGGTCCGATGAGGGGTCGCGGCAACTGCTGCGTTTCCTGATGTCCGAACCACCGGCGAACCTCGGGCTGCTGATGACCTACCGCGGGGAAGAAGTGCCCGGCGGCATGCCGTTGGGCACCGCGTTCCGGCCGGCGGTGGGGACCATCAGCGCACTGCTGCGGCTCGGTCCGCTCGACCTCGAAGGGGTCCGGGGGCTGGCGAGCGCGCTGCTCGGGGCGCCGAGCGTGTCCACCGAATTCGCCACCCGGCTGCACAAGCGCACCGCGGGCATCCCGTTCGTGGTCGAAGAAGCCCTGCAGGCGGTACGCGAACGCGGCGACGGGGCGAGCACGCGGAAACTGCCGGACGTCGGTGAAGTGCCCACCCTGCTCCGGGAAGCCATGCTCGAACGGCTCGGGCGGCTCTCCGCGGCCGCGCGGCGGATCACCCAGGCGGCCGCGGTCGTCGGCGTACCGGCCACCGGGGAGCTGCTCGCCGAGGTCGGCGGGCTGCGTCCCGAGGGCACGCGGCAGGCGCTGATCCGCGCGCTCGACGGGAACGTGCTGCTCGAAATCGGCGACTGCCGCTACGGATTCCGGCACACCCTGGCGCAGCAGGCCGTCTACCAGACCATCCCGGGGCCGGACCGGCAGGTGCTGCACCGCCGGGCCGTCGAAGCGCTGCGGGAGATCCGGCCGGCGCCGCTGGTCCAGCTCGCCGAGCACAGCCGGAAAGCGGGACGGCTGGCGGACTGGATGCGGTACGCCGAGGCGGCCGCGGACAACGCGATCGAACTCGCGGACCTGTCCACGGCGACCGATCTCCTGCAGGCCCTGCTCGACGAACCGGCACTCGAATCGTCCGATGTGGACAGACTGGCGATCAAGCTCAGCCGGATCGCGTTCCACGGGCTCGCGCAGCACGAGGTCACCGCGGTCCTGGAACGGCTGCTCACCGACCACCGGCTGTCCGGTTCGTACAGCGGCGAGGTGCGGCTGTGCCTCGGGCTGCTGCTGATCCGGCAGGCGGGCGGGCTGGAAGCCAGCCGGGTGGAGATCGAACTGGCCGTGGGCGACCTGGAACAGCGGACCGAACTCGCCGGGCGGGGCATGGCCGTGCTCGCCCAGCCGTACATCGGCACCACGCCGCTGGACGAACTCCTGCCCTGGATGGACCAGGTCGAAGCCCTGATCGACCGCGTCGACGATCCGACCGTCACGATCACCGTGCTGGCCAACCACATCGCGTCGCGGCTGCACACCGGCGACCCGGCGGCGTGGGCGCTGATCGACCGGGTGCCCGACCGGCTGGAGACGCTCACCCAGCAACGCCAGCTCGCCCGGGTGTACTGCAACATCGCCGACGCCTGCTCGTGGACCGGGTACCACCGCAAGGCGGACAGCTTCCTGCACAGCGGCATCCAGCTCGCCACCGACTGCGGATCGCCGTACGTGGTGAGCACGGCCCGCTCGACCCGGGTCCACGTGGACTGGCTGACCGGGAACTGGCAGCAGCTCGCCGAGCGGTGCGTCAAACTGATCGAGGAGTACCGCGACATCCTGCCGGTGACCAGTGAACTGTCCATGGTCCTCGGCTCGCTCGCGGTCGCGAAGGGCGAATGGGACCGCGCCGCGCACCACTTCGCCGAAACCGGCGTGAGCCATCCGGAGAACGCGATCTTCCCGGTGGTGCTCGCGGCACACGCCGGCATCGTGCGGATGCTGCTGTCCCAGGAGGACCACGCGGGAGCGGTGGCCCAGGCCGAGGACGGGCTCGAACTGTTGCGGCACAAAGGAGTCTGGTCGTACGCGGGGGAGCTGCTGCCGCCCGCGGTGCAGGCGTACTGCGCCGCCGGTCGGCTCGGCGATGCCGAGGCGGTCACCGCGGAACTCGCCCGGGCCGTGGCCGGACTCGACGCGCCGATCACCGCCGCCGCGCTCTCCGCCTGCCGGGGCGCGGTCGCCGCCGGTCGCGGGGACACCGGCGCCGCGATCGGGCACCTGACCGACGCCCGGGACCGCTATGCACGGCTGCCCGCGCCCTACTACGCCCTGCTGCTCGACGAACGCCTGGTCATCCTCGCCGGAGAGCGGCCGGATGCCCTGGCCCGCCTCGCCGACCGCTTCGACGCGCTCGGCGCGACCCGGGACGCCGCGCGGTGCCGCCACCACCTGCGCGCCCGCGGCGCGACCCAGCCGTCGCGCCGCGGGCGGCGAGGATACGGCGACGAACTCTCACCCCGCGAACGGGACGTGGCCCGGCTGCTCGCGGACGGGCGCACCAACCGGGAGATCGCCGAAGTGCTCTTCCTGTCCCGGCGCACGGTCGAACAGCACGTCGCGAGCGTGCTGCGGAAACTCAAGGTGAGTTCGCGCCAGGAACTGCAACGGGTCAGCTGACCTCGGGCACCCAGGGCCCCAGGGTCAGCGTGATGCCGTTGTCCGGTCCCGGAATGAGCAGGTTGAGCATGACGGTCGACAGGCCGCAGTCGGTGAACTCGGGAATGGCGAAAGTGCCGGAGATGTCCCCGCCGACGAAAATGTCGTAGTCCGGCGCGGATACCAAAGTAATCGACGCGGGCGTCTTCGTCCTGCAGTTGTCCCCGACGAACAGCGGGAAACCGACCGCCTTGACATCCTTCAACTGGATCGAGACCTCGGCGCGTGCGGTGATTTTCCCGTCCTTCAAGGTGCCCTTCGCCGGGGCGACCTGGCTGAAACTGACGGTGGCGGTGGTCGGAATGACGCCGAAGATGTTGAATTTGCCCTCCGCGGGCGGCAGGTTGATCTGCGCGGTGAACTCCGCGACCCCGGCCTCGGGGTCCACCTTGGTGATCTGCCCGGCGATCTTCCCGGCGCCGACCTTCACCGACGCGTCGAGTTTCTTGATGGTGGCGGTGCCTCCCTTGACATCCAGGTTGATCTTGGGCAGCGGATCGTCGGCGGTCGCGCTCGCCGCGGGAACGGCGCCGAGCAGCCCGCCGGTGAGTCCGAGGATGGCCCCGAGAACGGCCAGCCGAGTCCGGGATCTGGCTTTGAACGAAGTGTGCGACCGACTCGACATGCGGATTCTCCTATACTGTTTCTCCGAAACCGGCGATCCTCACAACAAAACCGGACAATGAATCTACCGATGAGTAGGTTACTGCTCTTTTGGTGCGCCACAAGGGGTCGATTGGCCGATTGGCCGATTCAGGTGCTATGTGACGCCGATTTGTCATCGCGATGATGAGATTTCCGGCGGGATTTAGCGGCGCGGTGAGTGGTGGCGTCACATCCCGGGCAGCCACGCTTCGTCGTCGGTGGCGTGGGCGAGCAGGCGCTGCAGAAGTCCGCGCAGGGCCTGGATCTCACGCGGGTTCAGGCCGCCGAGGAACGCGGATTCCGCGCGCGTCAACGTCATCCGGATCCGGGCGAGCAGGCGCTCGGTGCCCGGCGCCAGGGCGAGCCGCCGGGTCCGGCCCGAGGCGCCCGGTAGCCGGTGCAGGTGACCGGCGCGTTCCAGCCCGCCGACCATCTCGTGCAGCGACTGCCGGGAGACGCCCAGTTGCCGGGCCAGTTCGGACGCGGTGAGTTCGGGTTCGAGGCGGAGTTGTTCCAGCAGGCCGAACTGCCGGACGGTCAGGCCGTGCCGGCGTAGCACTTCGTCCACGTGGCGGCCGGTCAACGTGCTGGCGTAGGCCAGCAGGTAGGCGATCGGCGGCTGATCCGGTGCGTCCACGGCATCACGATACGGACCGTCAGGGACCCTGACGAATTTTATGTAAAACTGATTAAGCTTCTTGGGCTTTCCGGCCCGGCGAATGCCGCGGCAACCACCACTCGCATCGGCCTCGCAGTGCCGCGGTCGGCCGCTGCTCAAGTTTGAGTAACCACTGTTGACCAGGGGAGATTGGATGATTCACACCCGAGGACTGGCCCGGAGCTTCCGGGCCAAGGGGGAGACCGTCGAGGCCGTGCGCGGGCTCGACCTGGACGTCGAGGAGGGCGAGCTGGTCGCCTTTCTCGGGCCCAACGGGGCCGGGAAGTCGACCAGCCTGCGGATGCTGACCACGTTGCTGCCGCCGACCGCGGGCACCGCGACGGTCGCCGGGCACGACGTCCGGGCCGATCCGGCGGGCGTGCGCCGCCGCATCGGCTACATCGGGCAGGGCAACGGCGCGGGCAACCACTTCCGGGTGCGCGACGAACTGGTGACCCAGGGGCGGTGTTACGGGCTGAGCCGGGCCGAATCCCGGAACCGGGCCGACGAACTGCTCGCCGCATTGGATCTGGAGGCGCTCGCCCGGCGGACCGCGGAAACGCTGTCCGGCGGCCAGCGGCGGCGGCTCGACGTCGCGATCGGACTCGTGCACCGGCCCGAACTGCTGTTCCTGGACGAACCGTCGACCGGACTGGATCCGCACAACCGCGCCAACCTCTGGGAGCACATCCTGCGGGTGCGCGAGCAGTACGGCATGACGATCTTCCTCACCACGCACTACCTGGAAGAGGCGGACACCATGGCCGAGCGGGTGCTGGTCATCGACCACGGCCGGGTGATCGCCGACGACACGCCCGGGAACCTCAAGGCGGAACTCGCCGGGGACCGGATCGTGCTCGCCACCGGCAACGACGTGGAAGCCCGGCGGGTCGCCGCCGCGGGTGAGCGGCGGGCGCACCGGGTCGAGATCGACGGGACGACCGTGATCCTGCGGGTGACCCGGGGTGACGAGGTCCTGCCGGTGTTCCTCCGCTCGCTGGACGCGAGCGTGGACGTCCTCGCCGCCGAGGTGCGGCGGCCCACCCTCGACGACGTGTTCCTCGCGCTCACCGGACGAAGCCTGCGCGAATCCGGCCAATGACCGTTTCCCACCACCGCAAGGAGTTCCACCGATGAACGTGGTCAGCAACACCGGTACGGTCTTCGCCCGGGAGATGGCGCCCCAGGTGCGCAACCCCGCGGGACTGCTGTTCACCATGGCGCAGCCGCTGGTCTTCCTGCTGCTGTTCGGCCCGCTGCTCACCGGCCAACCCGGGGTCGGCGGCAGTTCGCCCTGGCAGTGGTTCGTGCCGGGGATCCTGGTCATGCTCGGCCTGTTCGGCACGTCCAGCGCCGGGTACTTCCTGCTCATCGAACTGGGTTCCGGTTCGCTCGAACGCATGCTGGTGACCCCGCTGAACCGCGCCGCGATGCTGGTGGGCCGCACGCTGAAGGAGGTCAGCATGCTGCTCGCGCAGGCCGTGCTGATCGTCGTCGCGGTGCTGCCGTTCGGGTTCCGGCTGTACCCGCTCGGCGCGCTGGCCGGGATGCTCGTGCTCGCCCTGTTCGGGCTCGGCCTGGGCGCGCTGTCCTTCGCCCTGGCCATCGCCGCCCGGAAGCAGGAGACGTTGTTCTACGGGGTGCAGCAGATCCTGCTGTTCCCGTTGTTGCTCTTGTCCGGGGTGCTGCTCCCGATCGACGCGGCACCGGGCTGGTTGCGGGGGCTCTCCGCGGCCAACCCGGTGACCTACATCGTCGACGCCGAACGGGAACTGTTCGCCGGAACGTTCTCCGCGGCGGCGCTGTACGGCGCGATCTCCGCCGCGGCGATCGCGGCGGTCGGGCTGGTCACCGGGACCCGCGCCATGCGACGCGTGTCCCTGTGACGCCCTGGCTCAGCCCGCCTTGTCCGGTTCGGACGCGGCGGGCTGAGCCCGGGCCAGCAGCGAATGCCGCTTGCTGTAGGCGAAGTAGATGACCAGCCCGAGGGCGAACCACACCGCGAACCGCAGCCAGGTCATCGGCTGCAGGAAGGTGATCAGGTAGATCGAGAACGCCACGCCGATGAGCGGCACGATCGGCATGCCCGGGGTCCGGAACGTCCGGGGCAGGTCGGGCCGCCGGTAGCGCAGCACGATCACCGCGATGCACACCACCACGAACGCCAGCAGGATGCCGATGTTGGTCAGCTCGGCCGCCTCACCGATCGGCAGGAAACCGGCGATGAGCGCCGAGACGACCCCGGCGATCCAGGTGACCCGGGTCGGCACCTGCCGCACCGGATGCGTTTTGGCGAACCAGCGCGGCAGCAGGCCGTCCCGGCTCATCGAGAACCACACCCGGGTCACGCCCAGCATGAAGGTGAACATCACGGTGAGGATGCCGATGATCGCGCCGATCGCGATCACCGTGGCCAGCCCGGACAGGCCGACCGAGGCGAACGCCGAGGAGAACCCGCTCTTCGGGTCGATCTCGGTGTAGCTCTGCATCCCGGTCAGCACCAGGCAGGCCAGTACGTACAGCACCATGGAGATGAGCAGCGAGTACACGATCGCCTTGGGCATGTGCCGCTGGGCGTCCTTGGATTCCTCGGCGGCGGTGCTCATCGCGTCGTAGCCGAACACCGCGAAGAACACCAGCGACGCCCCGGTCATCACGCCGTTCAGGCCGCTCGGGGCGAACGGGGTGAAGTTGCCGGTCTTGACGTAGAAGAACCCGACCAGGATCACCACGAGCACGACGATGACCTTCAGCGCCACCACGAACGTCTCGAACCGGGCCGCGCTCTTGATGCCGCGGGTGAGCAGGAACGCGATGAGCAGGCACAACAGCGCGGCGAACAGGTCGAACTTGTAACTGCCGGTCGGCACGCCCGAGGGTTCGGTGCCCGGCGCGCCGAGCATCCAGTTCGGCAGGTCCAGGCCGATCTGCTGGAGCAGGAAGCTGAAGTAGCCGGAGATGCCGATGGCCACCACCGCGACGATCGCGGTGTATTCGAGCAGCAGGTCCCAGCCGATGAACCAGCCGGCGATCTCACCGAGCACCGCGTAGCCGTAGGTGTAGGCCGAACCGGCCTTGGGGATCAGCCCGGCGAACTCGGCGTAGGAGAACGCGGCGGCCGCGCTGGCGACCCCGGCCACCAGGAAGGACAGCAGCACGGCGGGGCCCGCCGCGGGCAACCCGACCGACGGGTCGCCGTGGGCCACCTTGCCGGCCAGGGCGAAGATTCCGGCGCCGATGATGCCGCCGACGCCGATCGCGGTGAGCTGCCACAGCCCGAGCGTTCGTTTGAGCCCGCCGACCTGTGGATCCTCGAGCTGGTCGATCGGCTTGCGGCGGAAGATTCCGGAACTGGGACCGAAGCTGTTACGCGCGGTGGTCATCTGCGCCTCCCAACCCGAGCGGCAAGTCGGCCCGGGGTCCTCCGGGCTCACCGGGGAAAGGTACTCGCTGGTGTCAGTTTTGTGGATGATGTTGTCACCGGCAGAGGACAACGGGCTCGTAGCGAGGCATCTCACAGTGCGCGGTCCGGGGGAACCGAAGGCGGCGCCAAGCGCTCTCAACGCTGCTTTTCGACAAGTAGCAAGGAGATCGCAGCATGTCTGTTCGCAGAATCCTTTCGGCCGCCGGTGTCGTGGGGGCGACCGTGTTCGCCTCCGCGGTCTT
The DNA here is from genome assembly GCF_009765355.1 of Amycolatopsis anabasis. Classification (GTDB taxonomy): domain Bacteria; phylum Actinomycetota; class Actinomycetes; order Mycobacteriales; family Pseudonocardiaceae; genus Amycolatopsis; species Amycolatopsis anabasis. The sequence continues at coordinate 414,919 of NZ_VTHK01000002.1, forward strand.
GGCCGTGCCCGCCTCGGCGGCGCCCGCGACGGTGGCCACGCCCGCTGCGGCGGCGGACAAGGATTGCCGCTGGAAGGCGGCCGAGACCATCCTGATCCGGACCGCGCCGCGGACCAGCGCCACTTCGGTGGGGCAGGTCAACAAGGGGCAGCGGATCTGCGTCATTCCCCCGGCGGTGACGGGCGGCAAGTACACCGCGTGCGGCCGCACGGACGACCGGTGGCTGAAGCTCGGCACCAAGCGTTACGTCGCCGGGATGTGCGTCGACTTCACCGGCTGACGCGCGAATCGCGCCTCCGTCGCCGGAATCCTCGGCGGCGGGGGCCCGATCAACCCGCGGCCTCGGCCGTCGCGGCGACCGCGGCGGGTCGAGTCCGCCGCTTGGTCCGGCAGGCTCCGGCCGCGAAGTAGGTGAGCAGCTCGCCGATTTCGATCGGATCGTCCAGTTGCGGGCAGTGGCCCCAGTCATCGCGCACCAGCAGCCTGCTGTGCGGCACCAAGGCGTGCAGCTGGCGACCGGAGGCCGCGCTCACCAGGCGGTCCTTCCCGCAGGCGACCACCAGCAGGGGCGCGGTGACCTTGTCCAGCTGGTAGGCCTGGCCGAGTTCCTCGACGAGCTGTTTGGCCTGCGCCAGCCGGGACGTGGTGGCGCGGTAATCGGGGAACAGGTCGGTGAAGCGCCGGACCTGCGTCGAATCGGCGACCGAGCTGTCCGCGTAGAGCAGGCGCGGAACGACCTGCTCGGCGACCGCGCGCACCAGGAAGCCGGGGACCGGCAGCGGCAGCGACGCGTACACCCGGAGCGGCAGCGGGTACCGCCCGACGGTGCGGACCAGCCAGGAGTCCACGAATCCGGGCGCCGCGATCGACACCACACCGGCGATCGGAAGTTTCGGGTTCTGCGCGGCGCGCAGGCTCATCGTGCCGCCGAGCGAGTTGCCGGCCAGCACGACCCGGCCGAGTACGGACTGCTCGCGGAGCACGGCCGCGGTGAACGTGTCGAGTTGCGGGAGGATCGCGCCGGGACGCAGCGCCTCCGCTTCACCGAAACCGGGCAGGTCGACCGCGATGGCGGCTACCCCCGCCGCGGCGAGTTCGCCGAGCACCGGGCGCCAGGTGTCCGCGCTGTCGCAGTACCCGTGCAGCAGCACCAGGCGCGGCGCCGACGGTCGCGCGGCGCGCTTGGCGCCGCGGCGGCCCGGACGGACCGGGGCCTGCTCGGCCGGCCGCGGGCCTACCTCGAGCACGCGGGTGCGCACTCCGGCGAAACGGCGGTAGCCGACCCGGATCGGATCGGCCGGCGTCGGCGGCGCCACCCGCTGCTCTGCGGTCATAAACTCAGGTTAGACAACAAATCTCGGGTTAAACCGGAAAGCGGTCGATCACAAACCGGTCTCCGAGCGGTGTCGGCAGTGCGTCTGCGCAGGTCACTCCGGGCGCGCGGAAATTAGCGAAGGAAAACGATCTTCCCGGCCGTGTCGCCGCCCTGCATGCTGCGGAAGCCCTGCTCGGCTTCCTCGAACGGCAGCTGGGCCCCGATCTGCGGACGGATTCCGGCGAGATCCACGTACTCCAGCAGGCTCGCGAGCTCGTCGCGGGTGCCCATGGTGGACCCGGCCACGCGCAGTTGCAGGAAGAACACCCGCTGCAGTTCCGCGCTCGCGTCCGGTCCGCTGGTGGAGCCGGAGACCACGATGATCCCGCCCGGTTTGAGCGATTTCACCGAATGCGACCAGGTCGCCTTGCCGACCGTCTCGAACACCGCGTCCACCCGCTCGGGCAGCCGGGCGCCGGATTCGAACGTCTGGTGCGCGCCGAGCTGCTCGGCGAGCGCGCGCTTCTCCTCGCTGCGGCCGGTGACCCAGACCCGGAAACCGGCGGCGCGACCGAGCTGGATCAGCGCGGTGGACACCCCGCCGGACGCGCCCTGCACGAGCAGGGTCTGCCCGGGGCGCAGGCCGGACTTCACGAACAGCATGCGGTAGGCGGTCAGCCAGGCCGTGCCCATGGTGGCGGCCTCGGCGAAGGACAGCCCCGCCGGTTTGGGCAGCACGTTGCGCGCGGGAACCACCACGTAGTCGGCGAAGGTGCCCTGGTGCTTCTCGGTGAGCAGGGTGCGCTTCGGGTCCAGGGTGTCGTCGCCCTGCCAGCCGGGGGCGTTGATCACCGAGTGCAGCACGACCTCGGTGCCGTCCTCGAGGGTCCCGGCGCCGTCGCAGCCGAGGATCATCGGGAACTGGTCCGGTTTGATCCCGACCCCGCGCAGGGTCCAGATGTCGTGCATGTTCAGGCTGGCCGCCTTGACGGCGACCTTGACCCAGCCGTCGGGCACCTCGGGCTCCGGTCGCTCGCCGACGACGAGCGAGTTCAGCGGGGCATCGGCGTTGGGCTCTTTGGCGTAGACGGCGAACATGGCCCGAACTTACCCGGGCGGCCCCGGATCGGCAGCAGCACGGGCGTAGTCTCACATCGTGCTTGACGGACTCAGCGACTGGTGGGACACGGTCGAACTATGGCTCGCGCAGCTGTGGTTCCCGCTGCAGTTCGTCCTGGTCGTGGCGGTGCTCGCGCCGCTGTGCCTGGGGGCCGCGTGGCTGATCGATCGGCTGGTCGACCGGATCTCCGCCTGGTTCGGCTCGACCCGCGGCGAGGATTCGTCCGGTCGGCCTTAGGGTGACGGCCATGTTCAATCGAAGGCGGATCACCGCCGCACTGATCGGGCTGATCGTGCTCGTGGTCGGTGGCTGGCTGGTGAAGGACGCCATGTCCGGGAGCGATCCGGCGCCCGCTCCGCCGAGTGCTCCGGCGACCGGCAACGCTCCGGTGCGGACCGGTCCGGTCGCGGGCGCCGATTCGGGCCTGCCGGTCAAACCGCTGTCCGGACTGCCGCCGCAGGCCGCGGACACCTGGCGGCTGATCCAGGCCGGTGGGCCGTTCCCGTATCCCCGCAACGACGGGGTCGTGTTCGGGAACCGGGAGAAACTGCTGCCCGCCAAACCGTCCGGCTACTACCACGAGTACACCGTGAAAACGCCGGGCAGCGCGGACCGCGGGGCCCGAAGACTGGTCACCGGGGACGCGAAAGAGCTTTACTACACCGAAGATCACTACGGCTCGTTCGTCGTGGTGGACCCAGGGCGGTGACGACAATGGAGCAAATCGACGCCAAGGCCGCCGTCGAGAAGGCCAGGGGCCGCGGCGCCTATCCGCACGTGGTGTCCGGCGGCACCGCGGACAAGATGTCCACAGTGGACGCCATCGCGGCGGAACTGTCCTTCCCGGACTGGTTCGGCCGGAATCTGGACGCCTTGTACGACTGCCTGACCGATCTGTCCTGGCTGCCGGTGGGGGAGCACGTGCTGATCTGGGTCGGCTCGGACCGGCTGAAGCAGGCGGATCCCAAGGCGTACCTGGCCATTCGCAGCGTGCTCTCCGATGCCCAGCGCGCCCTGGCCCCCGGCGGCGGCCGCAACGACAGCCGCCGCCTCACCGTCGTCCTCGCCGACTCCTGACCCAGCGGGTCCTCGCGGCAGGAAGGGACCTTTACTCCGGTTGAACCGTAGTAAAGGTCCCTCGCTCCCGTTGAGCGGTAGCGAAGGTCCCTTCCTGCCGCCTCTCGGCGGTCTGCTGGGGGTCGTGAGTGGTGCGGCCGGTTCTGACCGGCCTGAACACCCACGCCCCCGGTACCCGGTGCGACCAGTCAGTCCTGGGGGACCCAGTTGGGTTTGCGCTTCTGGGCGAAGGCGAGGATGCCTTCCTGTCCTTCCTCGCTCGCGAAGAAGCCCGCGGACAGCTCGTTCATCGCGGCGAAACCCTCCGCCGGTGTCGCCGGTCGCGGGCTGCTGAGCAGGTCCTTGGCGGCCGCGAGCGCCTTGGGGCCGCCGAGCGCGAGCGAACGGACGTATCCGGCCACCGTTTCGTCCAGATCCTCGGCGGCGACCGCGGCGTTGATCAGGCCGATCCGTTCCGCGCGTTCGGCGTCGAAGGTGTCCCCGGTGAGGAACAGCTCGTGGGCGGCGCGCGGGTTGAGCCGGGGCAGCACGGTGAGCGAGATGACCGCGGGCACCACGCCGATCCGCACCTCGGTGAAGGCGAACGTCGCCTCGCGCACGGCGACCGCGATGTCCGCCGCCGCGACCATGCCGATGCCGCCCGCGCGGGCCGGTCCGGCGAGGCGCGCGACCACCGGCTTGGGGCTGGTCCACAACTGGTCCAGGATCCGGGGGAACTCGTTGACCCCCTGGTTCTCCGCACCGGCGCCCCGGGCCTCCTTGAGGTCCATGCCCGCGCAGAACACCGGGCCGGTGTGGGTGAGCACGATCACCCGGACGTCGTCGTCCTCGCGCGCCCGGTCCAGGCCCGCGCTCAGCTCCCGGCGCAGCTGCGCGGAGAGCGCGTTGCGGTTGTGCGGGGAGTCCAGCGTGATCGTGGCGGTGCCGCCCGCCACCGAGTAGTGCACCAGTTCGTCAGCCATGTGCCGCACCTTACTAACCGTCAGCCAACAAGGCGTGCCCGCAGCCGGGGCAGCCGCCGGATCGCCAGATCGCCCTGCCACTCCGGCGGGGCGTCCGGATCGGCGAGCCGGGCCCGCGGGTACGCGCCGAGGAAGGAGTCCAGGGCGACCACCGCTTCGAGCCGGGCCAGGGTGGCGCCGAGGCACAGGTGCGGGCCGAACCCGAAACTGAAGTGCGCGCCTGCCCGGCCCGGGGCGAACTCCGCCGGGGACGGGAACGCGTCCGGATCGTGGTTCGCGGCGGCGAGGTTCACCAGCACCGGCGCCCCGGCGGGAACGCGCACCCCGTCGAGTACGACCTCCTCGGTGGTGAAGCGGTAGGTCGACAGCGGGAACGGCGGGTCGCGGCGCAAGGTCTCCTCGGTGAACGCGGTCAGCTCTTCGCGGCCGCGCGGGCGTTCGGCGGGTGGGAGCCGCAGGACGTGGTACAGCGCCGAGGCCAGCAGGCTCGCGGTGGATTCGTGCCCGGGGATGAACAGTCCCGCCATCCACATGACGACCTCGCGCGAGCTGAGCTCGTCACCGAGCGCGAGCAGTTCGGTGATCATGCCGGGCAGCAGCCGATCCGGTTCGGCGTGCACGAGGTGGCCCACGGTGGCGTAGAGGCGGGCCACACCCCGCCCCACGATCTCCGGCGACCCGCCGAACGAGATGTCCTCGCTCGCCGCGCGCAGCACCGGCCGGACGTCTTCGGGCAGGCCGAGAAGTTCGGAGATCACCGCGACCGGCAGCGGATACGCCAGCGCCTCGACCAGATCGACTTCGGCGTCCCCGATCGCGGCGAGCAACTGGCGGGTGAGCCCGGCGATCGCCGGTTCCCGCGCGCGGATCGCGCGGGGGTTGAACACGGTCATGTGCAGGCGGCGCAGCCGGATGTGCTCGGTCCCTTCGGACAGCAGGAGGTTGCCGATCCCGGCGTCGCGGGTGGCCGTGATCAACGGGTCCGCGAGTTCCGGCGGCGCGTGCTCGATCGCCTTGCTGAACCGCGGATCGAGCAGGATCGACCGGACGAGCCGCGGCTCGCACACCACCCAGACGCGGGTGCCCGCGAACCTCACCCGGACCACCGGAGCGGTCGCGCCCAGGCCGAGCAGGCCGGGCAGATGATCGCCCCGGCTCGGTGCCGGATCGACGTAAACAACCGGAGCTTCGCGCGCGGTACCCACGATTCCTGCCTCCCGTCCGATAAAGTCTCGGGTCGACCAAGAAGGCCGAACGGTCCAAGTATCTCGACATTACCAAGATACTTGGACTGGGCGAGGCAATCGGAGGAATTCGGTGAGCGAGGAACCGATCGCGACCATCGCCGCGGCCCTGCGGCGCTATGCGGCGGCCGTGATCCTGGCCGAGGAGGGCGCGTCGCCCCGGCTCAACCGCAGTGACGTGCAGTTCCTCAACCTGCTGGAGCTGCACGGATCGCTGACCCCGGGCGAGCTGGCCAAGCTGAGCGGGCTGACCACCGGGAGCGTGACCGGCGTCGTGGATCGGCTCGAAGCGGCCGGGTACGCGCGGCGGGAGCGGGATCCGGCGGACCGGCGGAAGGTGGTGGTGAGCGTGGACCGGGAGCGGGTGCTGCGGGACATCGCCCCGCTGTACGACGCGCGGGCGCGCGGCCTCGAGCGGATCGCCGAGGACTACACCCGGGAACAGCTCGACCTGATCGCCGGTTTCCTCGGCCGGTTCGTCGCTGAGCTGCGCCCGGAACTGCCCTGAACGGCATGCTCGCCGTTCAGGGCAGGTGCGCCCGGATCAGCCGATGGTGGTCTTGGTGAAGACCGGGCTGGGGTTGGGGAAGCAGGCGGTGGGCGCCTCGATGTCGACGAGCTGGGTCACCACGGCGGTGAAGGTCAGCCCGGGATCGTTGTAGCTGGTGCCGGCGAGCTTGGTCTCGATGGTCCCGGAGTTCCCGGCCTTCAGGTGCGCGGTGATGGTCGGCAGCTCGAACTGGGCGCCACCGGCGATCGGACCGGGGAAGCTGACCGTCGCGACACCGTTCGCCACGTCGATCTTCGGCGGGGTCGGGCCGAGTCCGGAGCCGCCGGTGAGGTCGGCGCCGACGTAGCTCGAGTTGGCCGGGATCGGGATCTTCAGGGCGAAGTTCTTGATGTGCTTGACCTTGTACCCGCTCACGTCGGCGGGCACGGTGTTCGGGGCGGGATCGATCACGACGTCCAGTGCGCCGCCCGGGGCGACCGTGGCGGGCGCGGAGACGTCGGCGGCCTGCTTGAAGGTCGCCTGCTTCGGTCCGACGACCGGAGCGTTGGCCTGGCAGTCGAAGATGACATCGACCGGAGCGGCCGAGGCCGGGGTGGCGAGGGTGGCCACCGGAACGAGGGCGAAGGTCGCGCAGGCGAGCACGCGCGCGCTGGTGTGACGCAGGGTTGACTTCATTGTCTTCCACCTTGGGGAGAGGGATACCTGAGGCGGCGCGTCTAGATAGTTACCGGCAGGTATGAAAACGCGTCAAGTTTTCACATTTACCATGCGCGCCCGGTAGCGGAACTGGGAAAAAGCCCCGCTGAAGTGCGCAACCGGTGGGCCGTCAGGGTGAAATCCCGCAGTCCTACCCAATGCCACATTGAGGTTTTCTCAGTAGGGCTTACCCAGGGGTGCTCGGAGTGCTCGATGCGGCGTGGGGAACCTCGCCTTCCCGTGCGCGCCG
>NZ_VTHK01000020.1:0-111930 GCF_009765355.1 Amycolatopsis anabasis
GTTCCGGTGGAGAACGGAAAGGCGAAGGTGACCGGCGACTTCGCGCTCCCGGGAGTTCCGGGAACCGGCGCCGAGATCGTCATGGACTGGTCGGGCACCGTCGGCGCGACAACCGGACGCCTGCTGCCCACCGGCAACGCCACCGACACGATCGCGCTCGAAGACGGCCGCGACATCGAACTGACCTTGTCCGACGCCGGAAATCCAGTGGTATGGGTGCCCGCCCGGGCGGTTGGCCTCGCCGGTGACGAAAGTCCGAACGAGATCGACGAGGATGCCGCCCTCCTCGCGGTCCTCACCGAGATCCGCGGCAAAGCGTCCGTCCTCTGTGGATTCTGCGACGACTGGCGCCGCGCCGAGGAGCGCTCGCCGGGGTTTCCGCTCATCGGGCTGATCGCCCCGCCGGCGGACACCACGACGCTCAACGGGACGCCCATCGCGGGCCGGGACATGGACCTGCGGGTACGGCTGATGTTCATGAACCGCCTGCACGAAAGCATCGCCGGCACGGCGTCCATCAGCCTCGCCGCCGCCTCGCGGACGACGGGTTCGGTCGTCGCCGCCGTCAGCGAACAGCGCCGGGCCGGCACGCTGCTGATCGGGCATCCCTCCGGGATCACCCCGGTCAAGGTCACCACGACCGGCAACGGCGCACCCCCGGAAAGCGGCTTCACCCTGCTCGGTTTCAGCCGTACCGCCCGCCGTCTCATGGACGGGAACGTCTACTACCCCCGTTCGATCCTGGACGCGGCGTCCTGATCCGACGACGAAACCTATTCACTGCGGCGTATGTCATGGCTTCCGGGCTGAGCGTATTTGGTCGGACGGCATCGGCCGACACGGTGGACGCCGCGAGCATGACCATGCAAATCGAACCCGCAGTGGCCATGGCAGTGGCAGTAGAGCGCTTCCCGGGACACGTTCTCTTTTGGGTTGGCTCCTCCGAAGAATGTGCCGCCCTGGTAGGCGTGGCGGGAGCTGATGCCCGAGCCGGCGCGGGATTTCACGATCGTCCCCCGGCCCTCGGGGCGTGGGCCTGTCCGGAAACCGGACGACGGACGTCGGCGAGCTGGTCGGCAATACCCTGATACCGGCCGCCGAAGACGTCACCAGCATCGTCCTTCCCGGATCGCCGGTCACCGGCGGCGGTTCAAGCCCCGGCGACACTACGAACGTTCTTCAATCTGTGTCATGTAGTCCTGAATGATGGAGACGTATTCGCGGCGAAGCGGCTCCTTTTCGAGATATCCCATGTGGGCGGCGCCGGACTGCGTGACGTGCTCGGAGTCCGGGATTCGGCTGGCGATGTCCGCGAGGTGCGAGGGAACGCATTCGTCGAACTCTCCGCCGAGCACAAGGGTGGGGACTCGGATACGGTCGAGTTCGCCGAAGATGTCCCAATCCTTGAGGGTTCCCGTAACGTGGTAATCGGCCTGGCCGATCATCGTCCTGAACGTCAGCATGCTCATGCGATCCGGGTCGAGGCTTACCGAGGAGGTGCGCACAACCATTGCTCGTATGTACTCGCCCTGGGCGACCAGGTAATCGGGATCGTCCGTCTCTCCCCTGAGTTCACGACCATAGGTGCGGTCGAGAACCTCACCCGGTAGCTGTGCCAGCAATTCTCGTACCTCTTCGGTGAACCGGGGTACGCTGGCCAACCCGTTGGCACAGATCAAACTCGTCCAGTCGGGTGCCCGCTGCGCGGCATACTGCAGGCCGAGCATGGCACCCCAGGAGTGGCCATAGACGTGCGGGCGTCGCAGGCCCAGACCTTCGATGACCACGCCGAGTTCGTCGAGGAAGCGATCCACCGTGAGCAACGACGTATCGTCGATCGGGTCCGAACGCCCCACCCCGAGCTGGTCGTACCAGACGACTTCACGCTCCTGGGCAAGCGGCTCGAACGCCTCGAACAACAGATCGCTCGGATAGCCCGGCCCGCCGTGCACGAGGAGAAGCGGCACGCCACCGCTGCCCGACCTGCGGTACCAGACCTTGCCTCCTGGCACGGCGATCTCGCCCTCGACCATGTCCACCCGGGAACCGGTCATCCGCCGACCGCCCGTCCCACGGCTTTGCCGGAACCATTCTTCGAGAGCAAATGCGGAATCATGCCGTCTCGCCCACCGGCATGGGGTAGGCGTATTCTTCGACCCGGTCGATGAGGCCGTCCTCGAAGCGGAAGTACATCGCGGCGTGGATCTCGCTGCGGGACCCGTCGGACATGGCCAGGTGAAGTACCTGCTGGTGGAGCACCTCGTTCGCATTCCGGAACTGGCGGATGACGTCGTACCGTAACGAATCGACGGTGGCGACAAGCGGGCTGAACTGGTCCAGTTTCTCGTCGATCGTCTGCTGCGGCGCGCCGTCGTTGTGCCACACGGTGGCTTTGTCGGTACACATCGCTCGCATACCGGCGAAGTCATAGGACTCCAGGTGCCGCAGCCACTGAAGCGCTTTCTCGGCAATGTTCTGCCCCATACCTCGTTCTCGTTTCATCGTTGTTGGCACGCTGGGTGAAGGTAAGGCCGGATCGGCGATCCCAGCATAACGACAAAACCCCGGAACGTAAGGCTTGACTTACCCTTTCACATCAGGCAGCGAGATTCGGCCAAGAAACCGCCCTTCGCTCGTTTCTCGGGAAATCAACCCTTTCCGCCTGTCTTTCTCCGAGCGATGCCCATGCGCGCACCACCGGGACAAGGACGCCGCCTCGGTCATACCGGGGGCAGGCGAGTGTCGATCGTCGCCACGCGCCGGCCGATCGCCAGGACGTCCGGTGGCGTGCGCGGAGCCTTCAGCTCGAAGTGCACACCGGCGGGGCCGAATACCGTCGTCCAGTACTCGGTGCCTGTCGGAGCTCCGTCGAGCTGGTAGGTCATGGCGTAGGTCCCGCCCAGGGCGGCGGCCGCGTCGCGCACTTCGACCGACTCCGCGAGAAGGCGGTTCATCTGGTCGACGTGGGCCGGGGACATGAAACCCGAGGTGTTCAGGGGAATTCCTCCTCGTCGTTCGATGTCGCGATGCGCGGCCCGCGCAGGCCTGCCGCCGATGTCGAGTATCGAGCGGCCGGACACCCTCACGCCTCACACAGAAGTCAAGCAGTTCGCGGAAGGACTTGCGACGGACGTCGCCCTGGCAGGACCTCGACTCTGCGACATCTGTCGTACGGGTCGGGTATCTCTGGCGTCATGTGTCGCTCGCCTTCCGGACGTCGCCGAGGCAGAGTCGGGGGACGCCCGAACGACGGGGAAGGTGAGCGCCATGGCCGACGACCTGCAGGAGATCGTCGACGACCTGGCCGAGCGGCTGCGGCGGTCGGTGGCGATCGACGATCCGTCGATCCGGCTGCTCGCGGCGAGCCGCCACTTCGGTGACGAGGACAGCGTCCGGGTGTCGTCGGTACTCAACCGCTCGATCGACACGGACCTCCAGGAGGAGGTCCTCGCCCACGGCATCGCGCAGTGGACGAGCCCCGGCCAGGTGCGGGTGGCCGGGGCGCAGCCGCGGCTGTGCGTGCCGGTGCGCTGCGCGGGGCTGCTGCTGGGTTACCTGTGGCTCATCGACTCCGGCTCGACCTCGGGTGAGCGGCACCGGGAACTGGCCAGGGAGGCCGCCGAGCGCGCCGGGGTGGTCCTCTACCGGCGGCTCGTCGTGCACGAGCGCACTAAGGCCCGGCACGAGGCGATCCTGTGGGAACTCGTCTTTCTTCGAGCGCACGGATCCGGTCGTGGGCGTCCGCGAGTTGTTGTTGCAGGGCTTGGATGTTCGGTGTGAGCGGGCCGCCGTCTGCGGCGGTCTCGAACTCGGAGACGAGGTCGGTGTGGTGTTCGTAGAGCCGGTGGCGCGGCAGCCCGGCTTCGGCGGCGAGCCCGGAGACGGTGAGGGCGCCGTTGCTGCGGGCCGGGATACCGGCGAGAAGCCGCAGGCTGGCTTCGCGTAGCTGGGTGCGTTCGGTGTCGAGACGGAGCCGCTGCTCGGTGTGCGAAGCCCTCTGCGGCGGTCGGCGATCAGACTCCTAACGGGGTTCGGTTCTGGGCTTCCAGGTCGAACCTGCGTCGGTCTTGGAAGCGCAGGTTCGACCGCGCGGCCTTCAGCCGCTCGTCGAGAGTGCGGTTGTCCGTGGTTACCTGGCGAACGCGTTGCTTGAGTGTGGTGTTCTCGGTGGTGATCCTCTGGGCGGCTGCCTCGGCCCGCTCGGCTTGCAGGTCGCGGATATGGCCGAGGAGTTCGCCGATACGGTCGCGGTGGGCGAGTATCTCAGCATTGGCGGCCGTGAGGGCCGCTCACGCCAGGCCGCCTCGTGTTCGTCGTCCTGCTCGGTGAGAGCTTGTTTTCGGAACCCCGACTGAGCTGAGTCCTGAGTGGACGATGGGGGCGCTGATGGTGCTGGCTGGGTAGCACCGGATCGGGTGATCCTGCTCCGGGCTGGAAGTGTCGGTCCCGGGTGGCAGGGTGTCTGCCGATATGAGCAGCACGAATGTGGATCTCAGCGGCGTGGACGGGATCGTTGACCACCTGCGCTAAGTGGTGGTGGCGCATCCCGAGCCAAGTAGCGGCGGCAGGACCCGCCGAGGGGGAAGAGGGGCTGATGGTGACCGATTCTGATCAAGTCGTCGAGGACGAGTCGGACCTGGTCGACGCGTGGCACCACGCTGACCTGGTCGACCGGCTCCAGCAGAGTATTCCGGCCAGTGACGCGCTGGTGCTGCGGGTGCTCGCCGCGCGGATCGCCGCCCGCCCGGCGGAGTGCGACGACCCGCTGATGACCACGCACGATCTGAGCTCAGTACACGAATGAACGGTTCGACATCACCGTGCGCACAACCGGTGCAATGCCGACTGGCTCTCATCGTCCGCGGCGCGGTAGATCACCAACAGCTGGTCCGGATCTTGAAGTGGCGTAAGCGTTTCGAAATGCACTGCGATCACACCGACGTCAGGATGCCGTATCACCTTGCGCCCGCGGCCGTTGACCTTGACGTCGCGCTCGGCCCACAATCGCGCGAATTCCTCGTCGCCTGCGGTGAATTCGGCGATGAGGTCGGTCAACGCCTGATCCTCCGGGTGCGCGGCCCACGCAGCGCGCAGGTGGGCGATCCCCTCCCGCACGACGCGTTCGCGGTCGACGTAGAACTCACGCGTCTCCGGATGCATCAGGCACAGCCACATCGCATTGCGCTGCGACGGCGGCAGGGTGTCGAAATCCAGGAGCAGTCTCGCCATTTCGCCATTCCAGGCCAGGATGTCGTAGCGGTGGTTCATCAGCATGGCCGGCAGCGGTGACAGGTCGGCGACCAGCCGAGCCAGCGACGGCGCCGCAGTGGTGGCGAGCTTTTCGGTGCCGCGGGGGCGCTGCTGGGCCAGGTCGAAGAGGTAGGCGCGTTCGTCGGGGGCCAGGCGCAGCGCCCGGGCCAGCGCCTCCACCACCTCCGCCGAGGGCCGCAGCCCGCGAGCCTGTTCCAGCCGCACGATGTAGTCGGTGCTGACACCGGCCAGTTCGGCGACCTCTTCGCGACGCAATCCCGGGGTCCGCCGGGATTGCCGACGCGACGGCAGACCGAAATCGTGCGGGTCCAGGCGCTCGCGCCGGGTCCGCAGGAACGCGGCCAGCTCCTGGGTCACGTCCACGGTGCTGGTGATCATGGCTGGTCCAACAGCCAGGGTAGGACTGGTGTTCCCAGGAACTTCCTTCCCTTACCCCCAGCTCGCGGCGGTCACAGACTTGTTTTCGACAACGGACCACAAGTACTGGAGGACATGATGTCGCTCACCCTCGACACCTACCGGCTGCTGGGCCGCTCCGGGCTGCGGGTCTCACCGCTGGCCCTGGGCACGGCGACCTTCGGCACCGAGTGGGGCTGGGGCGCCGAGCAGGACGAGGCGCGCAAGCTGTTCGAACTCTACGTCGAGCGCGGCGGCAACTTCATCGACACCGCCAGCACCTACACCAACGGCAGCTCCGAGCGCATGCTGGGCGAATTCACCCGCGACCACCGCGAGAACCTGGTGCTGGCGACGAAGTACACGACGCTGCGACGGCCCGGCGACCCGAACTCCGGGGGCGCTCACCGCAAGAGCCTGTTCGCGTCGGTGGAGACCAGCCTGCGGCAGCTGAACACGGACTACCTCGATCTGCTCTTCCTGCACGTCTGGGATTTCACGACACCGGTCGAGGAGATCCTGCGCGGCCTGGACGATCTGGTCCGCCATGGCAAGGTCCTGTACGTGGCGATGTCCAACGCCCCGGCCTGGGAGATCTCGCGCATGCAGGCGATCGCCGACCTGCGCGGCTGGTCGCCGCTGGTTGCGCTGCAGATCGAATACAGCCTCATCAACCGGGGCGGGGAACGTGATCTGATCCCGATGGCACGGGCGATGGGGCTGGGTGTGACCCCGTACTCACCGCTCGGGGGTGGCGTGCTTTCCGGCAAGTACAGCCGCGCCGACCTGACCGCGCCAAGCACCGACTCTGGTGAAAGCAACCGCAAGAGCTTCAACGCCAATCTGGGCATGGTCACCGAACACACCCTCGCCATCGCCGACACCGTCCGGGAGGTCGCCGCGGAGGTGGAACACACACCCGCCCAGGTCGCCCTGGCCTGGACCCTGCAGAACCCGGGCGTGACGGCACCCGTCATCGGCGCTCGCACCCCCGAGCAGCTGGAGGGCAATCTGGGTGCCCTGGAGGTCGACCTCACCGCCGATCAGCTGGCCCGCCTCGACAAGGTCAGTGCGATCGACCTCGGCTACCCGCACGACCTGCTCGCCAGTGACCACATCCGCACGGTGACCACAGGCGAGTTGAAGATCGAAACCCGCCGCTGATACCCGACCGAGCGCCGAGGCAGCACCACCGCCGCCCCCGGGGTGATCATCGGCACAGCTGGCTGCGCCGTTGGCGACGAGTGTCGGCAGACGGTCAGGTCGGGCCCGGTCGGCTGGTGTTGCTGCCGCAGGCGGGTGGCGACGTAGCTGGCGTCGCAGCCGTTTTCCTTGTGCCAAGTGCTGGCGGTGCCGTCGGCAACGCCGAGCAGATCGGCAAGCATCTTCCAGTGCACGGAGCCGACCAACGCCAGCCACGCGCCGTTGCGGGCGGTGCGGGTGCTGGGGATGCCCAGCTTGCGCAGTCGCCCTTGCAGCGCAGCCGAGGTCAGCGGTCGGCCGGCCCGCATCCACGGAAACAGGAAGGGCGTGCTCCGGTGTCGCAAGGCTGCGTCCAGCTGCTGGCGCTGGTCGACCAGGCTGCGCAGCAACACGGACAGGCGGGGCCGCAGCCACAGCGGGTCGCAGCCCGAGCACGTCGGGTTCGTCGGGGTACACAAGCACGTGCTCGGTGGTCAGGTTCACGAGCCGCCAGCACGGTTGTCCGCATTGCAGGACCAGGCACCCGGGTCGGTCATGCCACGCCAGCACAGGATCCGCTGGAAGATCGGGCAGGAGTGTCCGGCCACGCCGAACGGCGAACCGCACTGCGAATCCTCTCCGCCCGACGAGCAGGGCAGCCTTCGCCGTCTGCGGCCCGGCCGGGGTCTGGTAACTGACGGTCACCCACGGTAGGACTGGTCGACGCCGGTCACCTGGGCGGCGGTACGTAGCACGTCGGCCAACTCTCGATGCCGGGACTGTAAACAACAACGGTGCAGATCCGAGGTCAGCTGGGCCTTGACCCAATTTATGGGCAGTAGTGTGTCCGTCGTGGATGCGAAGCCTGTGCCAGAGTCGTCACTGTCATGACGTCCACCTCCCGCCCGTCACGCGGCCCGCGCCAACGCCTCAGTGAAGATCAACGACGGAAGCAGATCATGGCGGCGGCGATCCGGGAGGTCGCCGACCGCGGCTACGAGGGCGCGTCGTTGACCCGGATCGCCGCACGCGCCGATGTCGCCAAGGGACTGGTCTGGCGCTACTTCACCGGCAAGGACGACCTGATGGAGTCCACAGCGAAGGTGACGATGGAGACCATGCGGCGGCAGATCGTCGACGCGCTCGACCTGGACCAGTCGGTGCCGGACATCATCCGCGCCGCCCTGCCCCTGGCCGCCTCGCAGATCCTGACCCATCGGGACGAACTGATCGCGCTGAACCGCATCATGCACAACCTTCGCCGGCCCGACGGCGCCGAACGGGTGGTCACCGACTTCTACGAGGAGACCTACCTCGGGCAGGAGGAGCTGTTCCGCCGCGGCCAGGCCGAGGGCAGCCTGCGTGACTTCGACACCAGGGTCATGGCGGTCACCTACCAGGGCTCGATCGACATCATGCTCGCCTACCTCGAAGACCATCCCGAGGTCGATCCCCGCGACTACGCCTCGCAGCTCGCGGAGATCCTGCTCAGCGGCATGCGAGCCGGGAGCTGACGCCGCGCCGGACCCTGCCACTGGACTAATGACCATGCGGTCATTACTATTGACCGCATGGTCATTAGTGCACATTCCCGGCAGTTCGGCGGGCGACGGTGAACCCAGCGGCCGGCGGCGAGGCCAGCCCGCAACGCGAGCTGGTCATGAGCATGCTGATCAACGCGGTGGCGCCGATCGCGGTGTTCTACGGCTTGCGCGCGGCTGGGGTCGACCAGTGGACGGCCCTGATGCTGGGCCTGGTCGCACCGGCGGTCAAAGCTGTTCACTCGGTGATCACGAAACGGCGGATCGACATGCTCGCCGGCCTCATCGTGACCGTCCTGCTCCTCAGCGTCGCGTTGTCGTTCCTGACCGGCAGTCCGAGAACCCTGCTGGCGCGCGACGGCTGGATCACCGCCGTGGCGGGCATCTGGATCCTGCTGACGCTCCCACGGACCCCGTACTACCTGTACGCCTTGCGAACCTTCACCGGTGGCACCTTGCGCGAACAGATCAACGCCGCGTGGCGTGACACGCCGGCCTTCCGGCGGGTGGTGCACGCGGGCACGATGATCTGGGGTTCCGCATTGCTGCTCGACGCCGCGAGCACGGTGGTACTGGCCTACACGATGCCGGTCGACAGCGTCCCGCTGATCGGTGCGCTCAAGCTCGTGGCGCTGATCATCCTCGCCGAGGTGATCGGTCAGGTGACCTTCAGGCGCAAGGGCATACCGCTCCTACCAGCCGAACCTGCCGACGACAACCCCGACCAGGACGGCCGATGAGCGGGCGCAGGTACGTCGTCACCGGCTCGGCTTCCGGAATCGGCGCTGCCACCGCGTCGATCCTTCGTGCCCAAGGTGCCAGGGTCATCGGCTGCGACCTGAGCGACGCCGACGTCATCGCCGATCTGTCGACGCCTGCCGGCCGCCAGTCGCTGGTCAATCAGGTGGCGAGGTGGGGGTACATCGATGCGGTACTGGCGGTCGCTGGCGGCGGCCGGACCGGGCTCCTCGAGACGAACTACTTCGGCACGGTCGCAACGCTCGAAGGGCTGCGCCCCCTGCTAGCCCGCAGCGAAGCCCCACGGGCCGTCGCCGTGTCCTCGACCTCATCGCTGGCACCTGCGGACGAACGGGTCCTACAGGCCTGCGCGGACGGTGACGAAGCCACCGCGATCGCCTTGGCGGACGCCGAACCCTCGCTGCGCGATTCCGCCTACGGCATGGCGAAACGCGCGCTGAATGGGTGGGTACGAAGGACCGCCCCAACGCCCGAATGGGCCGGCGTCGGCATCCCGCTCAACGCGGTCGCCCCCGGCGTCGTGGATACCCCAGCCGCCGCCTGGATCCTCACCGACGACGAGGTGCGGACCGCCGTCGAGGCAGCCGCACCGCAACCTCTCGGCGGCTTCCCGGGCCGACCGGAGTGGGTCGGCCACCTCATCAGTTGGCTGGCGAGCCCGGAGAACCGCTTCGTCACTG
Source organism: Amycolatopsis anabasis (assembly GCF_009765355.1). GTDB lineage: Bacteria > Actinomycetota > Actinomycetes > Mycobacteriales > Pseudonocardiaceae > Amycolatopsis > Amycolatopsis anabasis. The sequence goes on from NZ_VTHK01000020.1 coordinate 9,830, forward strand.
GTCAGGTGATCTTCGCCGACGGCGGCGCCGAAGTGGCATTGGTCGGTGACCGTCAGTGGCGAGCGTGACACCCAACGGGTGATTGCCGATCATGGACACGCCGCTGCCCTCGTACCTGCCCTGGCGTCGGAGGCATGCCAGCATTCCGGACCGTGAACTGCTCATCGACCCCAGGAACAACGATTCGGCTGAAGGCGAACGGCTCGCCACCTACCTGGCTACCCTGTCCGCCGAGCGACTCACCACCATCAGCGCATCCGGCGGCGATGCGTCGGTCGGCGCCGTCGCGGCCCGATCCTTCACACCGAGCACGACCGGGCCAACATGATCACCGAACGTCAACGACCGTTGCTCGGAAAGGCTCCATGACATTGCGTGATCGCCTGGCGGCACCGACACGCCGCGATGTGTGACATCGAGACGCCCGGCACCTGAGCATCTGAACCGATTAACCCGGCGTGTCCTCTCGCTCGGTGCAGAGAAGTTCGAGGCCACCAGCGGAAGCTACTCGGGCACCGCCAGCGACACGTCCCGCTGGTATGCCGAATCGCAGGCACAGGCCAACGCCTTCCGCGCCGCCGAAAGCGTCGGATTCAGCAGGTCGGATTGCCACGTGACCTCCACCTCCGGCACGCAGGGTCCGAACTAATACCACGCCACGGCCTGGGTGAGCTGCTACCGACCCTAATTCGGCATCAGATCCCGGGAATCCGGCACCAGCAACCGCGCAGATGCTCAAGTGCTACGTCCGCCTCCGCCGTGCCCTGTCGATCCGCCGCACCGTCGAGTACGACCTCAACCAGACAGTGTGACCGAGGACCACACGCCGAACCACTGCTGGGCGCCGTACTCCGCGAACCGCTCCACCTCGGCGAACCCCAGCTTCGCCGCGAGACGCATCGCACGGTTATTGGCGGTCTGCGTGCAGAGCACCACCGGCTCGCCAGGACGCATGCCGGCGAACCAGTCGAGTGCCGCCGCGCACGCCTCGACGGCGTACCCGCACCCCCACACCTCCGGCAAGAACAGGTAGCCCAGTTCCCTCTCCCCGGCACCCGGCCGGACGTGACCCGGACGCTCAGCGTCGCGCCGATCGAGCGTGATCATGCCAATCATCGCCCCGTCGAGATCGACCACGAAAAGGCCGAAGCGCCGCCCAGGCACCTCAGGCACTGCGCGCTCAAGCTCATCACGCGGTCGAGGACCACCGATGTAGGTGCCCACCTCAGGTGAGGCGAACAACTCGATGAACGCCGCACGGTCCCGGGCCACCGGCGCACGGAGCACGAGCCGCTCGGTCCTGATCGGGACAGGTGGCCAGGCGACGGAGCTGAGCTCAGTCATGGCGCGCAACCTATCCCACGCCCACCGAGCACCGCGCAGAAGCCCCGCACGACCGACAGCGACCAGATCGACAGCATCGTGGCGGTGACCACAAGCTTGGACCACGCGATCCAACCCCACCCGCCGTTCGGCCTACGACAGAGACCTCCAGAGCGTTTAGCTGTCAATCACCCCCCATTGGGGGTTTTTCATCTTGGTTTTGGCTGGTGGGGTGGGGTTGACGGGGTGTGGTAGTGGTCAGGCGGGGGTTGTGCTGGCGGTGTCGCGGGTGGCTTGTTCGTGTTGGACAAGTACGAGCAGGGCGCGGACGAGGGTGGTGGCATGCCGGGGGTGGAGGCGGAGTTTGTCGAGGATGCGCCAGGTTTTCAGGGCGGCGAAGCCGCCCTCGACCGCGCAGCGCATCGCGTTGAACACCCCGTTCGCGGTCTTCTGCGCTTCGGTGCGTGGGTGGTTCACCTCGGCTTTGTCGGGGGTGAGCACCACCTGGGCGCACCGCCCGTGGCAGTGGTCGCAGTCCCGTGTTTCGCGCACGTCCTTGTGCCAGCCCTGAAACCCCTTGTCTCCGGCCGGGTCCAGCCCGGCCCGGTGCAGCCGTTCGCGCACCCGGTGGTGGCGGGCAGCGGTGATATCGGCGATCCTGCCCGCGAGTGCGGGTGAGAGCCATTCCAAACGGCCCTGTTCGTCGGTCAGCGCCAGCACGTTCAGGCCGTGGTGTTTGTGCTTGCCGCTGTAGTTGGCCCGGTTATGCCGCCCGGTGCGGCGGCGGGTGCGGATCAGGGTGCCGTCCACCAGCACCACCGTCACACCCCGGGCGGCCAGCCGCCGCACGACACGGTCCAGGCGCGGGGCGCGGGCGGCGAGCAGTCCGATGACCTCCAGCAGCCAGCGCCGCAGCGTGGAGGCCGAGACCGCGTTAGGCCTGGCCAGATCCCACAGCCGCTCGTCCTTGCGCAGCATCGCCAGCACCAGCACCGCCTGCCGCCCCGGCGAGACCTTGCGCCAGCGCGACCCGATCCGCGCCCGATACGCCCTGATCAGGCCCGCCAGCCACGTGATCGTGGCCCTCGACACGGGTAACGCACTGCGATAGGAGCCGTCGATGGGGTCGTGTGGGACAGTGGGCGCGGAGCCCCCGGACGTTGTTTCTTGAGTCACGACTTGATCAACTTCCGGGGGCTCCACCCCGTTCCCGGCCCCGGCCTGGCAACCCACCAATCCCGTTACCAGGCAACCAAAGCCCCCACCGTCAACCCGGCTGACCAGCACCAACAAGATGAAAAATCCCCATTGCTGCCGGTCATGAGGGGATGTCATCGACGAGTTGCGACAGCGGCGCCGCGCCTTCCGTGCCCAACGCCGAGTTCTCCGCGCAGGCCTGCTGTTTTTTCTGCGACACGATGGGAACATCCACCAATCCAATGTTGCTGAGGGCGATGGCGTTCTGAACCTCCGTGTCCTCCAGGAGATCCCTGCAATTCTTGCCTATGTTCCCCATGAGCATGGCACTGTCGGCATCGTCGACGCGCCCGCTGCCGGCGGCGCTGCCGGGAATGGCCGGTGGATTCGGGGGCAGCGCTGACAGTTTGTCCCAAAGCATCTTGACGGGGTTTTGTGGATTTTCGACCGCTTTCTTGAAGCAGCGGATGCTTCCCTCTTCGCGGAGGCGCGGCCACCCTGACCGCAATCCGATCGTCGTCAGTCCAGACAGCCCTGGGCCGAGGTCCTTGACCGGTAGACCAAGGCATTGTGCCGTGCTCTTGGCTACGAGCGCCGCTGGCGGGTCACCTGCCGGATCGGCAGTAGCCGCTGGGACATTGAGCCCGATGGTGGTAGCACCAGCCAGGCCGAGCGCAGCCAAGGCAGTGCGAGCACGCATGTTCCTCCTTTACCAACACGGTCACGTATTCTCAGATTCGCCATGCGGGCTCAACTGACACGTGCACCCAACGCTTTACCCCGCATGCAGCCTGCAGCGCCGAGCGCTGTCAGCGCCCGCCGGTATGGTCGCCCACGCCCCGGCGCTCGAGCAGCTCCACACCGCACCGGCGCCGGGGCACTCCTCGTCTCCGGGAAATGGAGCCCCGCGCTCGACCGTTGGGGGCACGTGGGAGCGCGGGGCTCGTGCGGGCGGCCACCCCTCTGCGGTGCCCGCCCGGACCTCTGATCATCGGCACGAAGCCGATCGCGGCGCAGTGCGTTCACCCGGGTGCGAGTAGGCCCCTGCGCTCAACCGGTCTGCCTCCGGGAGCGCAGGGGCCAAGGGCCGCCCCGAACGAAGGAGGGGCCAGGGCGACCCGGTGCGTACCGCACAGATCACGGCGGCGTCCCATCCCGCCCGTTCCCCGCGGTGCGCGCCGCCCTTGGCGGCTCGTCGCGCCGGGTCGGAGAGAACTCCTGGGCAAGCTCGCTCCGGCCCCGGCAAGGCTTATGGTCCAATCCGCCACGCCCGCACACCACGGAATCCATCCGGACGAGCAACGCCTCCGCACCCTGACCACGAAACCCATCGCACTCCCGGGTCGCCGGTTGAACCCCGGCGTTGGTCGGAACACCCAGATCACGAATCCCCGCGCTTGACCGCTGGGGCACGTCCTCCGATGTCGGTGCTGCCCGCGAGCAGGTAGTGCCCGAGGGGCGCGAGTTCTTCCGCGCCAGCGGCGGTGACGACCACCGGATCGTGGGGACTCGGCTGCGGCAACGACAGGTCTGCCCTCCTTTGCATGTACTACTAAACTAGTCGATTAGCTTACTAATATGCTAGCATCCTGTCATGGGTGACGGGGAGGCCAAGCAGTTCAACGTGCATCTGCCGGTGAGGCTGATCAAGCAGGTCAAGCATCGCGCCATCGAGACGGGTCTGTCTGCCGACGCGCTGCGCGCCTACCTCGACGACGCCCACGGGCAGCGACAGCACTCTTCCAAAGAGGAGGCATTACATGGCGACTGAGGGGATCGAGGCGGTGTTCTTGTAGACCCGCAACTGGGGAAGGCCGTGAAGTTGTTCCAGACACTGGGTTTCGACCTGGAGGTATCCACCGGCGATGGTTGCGGCGTCTTCCGCTAGAGCGAGGGGGCCTTCTCTTGTCGTCTCTGAGATCCCTGAGGATCGAGAGCCCAAGGTGCAGGTCGCGCTGACGGTGTCCGTTGTGGACGTGTTTCGTCCCGATCCTGTTGTCGAGGTTGTCACCCCGTTCGAGGACACCCGTTACGGGACCAGGCCAACCGCGTTTGGGTCTCGCCGGTGACTGCTGTGGCTATACCGGCTGAGGGTTTCTACCTGTTCAGCAATGGATCGCTGAACCTGCACGTGACCCAGTAGCGCGTCCGGCGCCCGGAATGCACCGCCTACGCCATGACGGAGACCGCGCGAGCCCGGACCGGCAAGGCCGACGAGCAGCTTCGTGGTTTCCGATGGCGGCTCGCGCGAGCCTGTGATTCGCCACCGCGCTCACCTTCCTCATCAAGCGCGGTCCAGTCCGCGCACGGGTGAGGTCAAACGCCTGCAGGCCGCGGAGTTGGACTGCTGGCGGGCGCGGTCGAGGGCATCACGAGCAGGAGGAAGTGTTGGTTCCCACCTCATGGCGAAGTTTCCGCCGCCGGCTTTGGGGATGCGAAAAGCAAACGAAGGGATGCGAATGAGCAAATGGCGCGGCAACCCCTGGGTGGTGCTGTTGACGCTCAGCCTGGGATTCTTCATGACACTGTTGGACCTCACGGCCGTCAACGTCGCCATCCCCAACATGATCGACGCTCTGCACGCGTCGCTGGACGAGATGTTGTGGGTGATCAATATCTACATCCTCGTCCTCGCCGCATTGCTGATCACCTCCGGTCGAATGGGCGATCTGCGCGGGCCGCGCACCATGTTCATCTGGGGCGTTGCGCTGTTCACGGTGGCGTCCGCGCTGTGCGGTCTGGCGCAGGATCCGGCCCAACTCATCGCCGCCCGGTTTGTGCAGGGCCTGGGCGCGGTGGCGCTGATGCCGCAGACGATGACGATCATCATCGGCACGTTCCCGGCCGAACGACGGGGCACGGCGCTCGGCGTCTGGGGAGCGGTCGCGGGTGTGGCCACGATCGCCGGGCCCACGCTCGGCGGGTTGCTCGTCAGCACGACCGGCTGGCGCTGGATCTTCTTCGTGAACATTCCGATCGGCGTGGTCGTGCTCACGATGGCCGTCACGCTCGTGCCGGACGTCCGGCACGGCGTCCGCCACAAGCTGGACCTGTTAGGCGTCGTGCTCGCCACGGCGACGCTGTTCTGTTTGACCTTCGGGCTCACCGAGGGCCAGCGGTACGAGTGGAACGCCGGGATCTGGGCACTGCTGGGCGGGGGCGCGCTGCTGCTGGTGGTGTTCCTGATCTACCAGGGCACCCGTCAGCGCGGCGAACCGCTGCTGCCCTTCGTGCTCTTCCGCGACCGCAACTACGCGGTCATGAGTTTCGCGTCCGCGACCGTCCAGGTCGGCATGATCGGCCTGTTCCTGCCGGTGATGATCTACCTGCAGTCGGTGCTCAATTTCAGCGCGATCAAGGCTGGCCTGGTGATGGCGCCGGCGATGGTGGTGTCGGCGTTCCTGTCGCCGGTCGCGGGCCGGATTTCGGACCGGATCGGCGGCAAGTACATCCTGATGACTGGCCTGACCCTGTTCGCGGCCGGCCTGGCCTGGCTCACCTGGGTCGCCGATGTCGGCCGCGCGTGGTGGGAGTTCCAGCCCGCCCTGATCGTGGCCGGATTCGGCATCGGCTGCGTGTTCGGCCCAATGGTCACGGTCGCGATGTACAACGTCGAGCCCAAGATGGCCGGGGCCGCCTCCGGCGTGCTGAACACGATCCGGCAGATCGGCACGATCATCGGCAGCGCCGCGGTCGGCGCGCTGCTGCAGAACCGCCTCGCCAACTCACTTCAAGACGAGGCGGCTAAACGGGCCGCCGACCTTCCGGCGAACGTCCGCGATCAGTTCGTGGCCAGCTTCAACAACACCGCCAAAGGCGGCCTGGAGGTCGGCGCCGGGCAGACCGGCGCGGGACCGAAGCCGCCACCGGGAACGCCGACAGACCTCGCCCACCACATTCAGCAGACGGCAGCATCGGTGTTCGAGCACGGGTTCGTCTCCGCTATGCGGCCGACACTGGCACTGCCCATCGCCGTGATCGCGGTCGGCGCCGTCTCGTGCTTCCTGGTGCGACGCAGACCGGCCGACAACCCGCGCAACGCTGCAAACACGGTGGATGTCGACACCTCCGCCTAGCAACCGCGACGGCCCCGTGCGCGACGCCGGGGCCGTCGTCATGCCCCCTGCTTTAACGTGCCTGTCCGGTGAGGTTGCAACTCGATCAGGCTCAGCATACGGCTGCCGCAGCGGGTCGGTAGCCGGCCAGGCGCGCCGCCCACTGGCTCTCCAACGCCGACATCGGCGGGCTGTTGTTTCTCAGCCCCGGCGACGGTGAAGGCCCGCGTGAACTGATCCATGACGAAACTGGGCGCACGTGATCGCGCCCAGTTCGTCGTGCTCGCCCGGAACTGGCCTCGGACGGGCAGGTGATCCCGGCCCACCGCAAGCCTAGACCGGTTCTACCGTGCACGAGCCGCACTGGACATCGACAGCGCACGCAGCACGCATAGCCATCCTGCCCCGCCGATCACCATCCGCAGATAGTTCAGCCCTGTCCACCAGTCGACCACGGTTTCGATCCGGTCCGCCGGCCAGGTACCGCCGTCGGCCTGCAGCATGAGCATCTGCGGGACGAAGAAGCCGTAGCTGAAAATCGCGTATCCGGCCATGAGTGCGGCTCCTGCCAGCCACCATGACCGGTTCGCGTTCGTCGACCGCCATGCGAGGACGAGGTTGAGGATCGCGAGCACTCCGACGGCGGGTGAGACAAACGGCCAGAACTCCCGGCCGGCCGCCTTCATCCCCACGTCCTCGATCGCGGCGACAACCCGGTCACCGGGCAGCGACGACCACCGCGGGACCAAGATGATCTTCTCGTACAGTCCGGCTCCAAACTGGACACCGACAAGAAGAGCCAACGGAAAAAGCCACAGGACGGAATTCCGCCAAGGCCGTGCCCGATGCACGGCACTGTCCACCGGACGGTCGACCGCCGACAGTCCGGTGGCCTTTTCGTGATCCACCGATCCACTCCTGCCACGTTGATTCGTGTTCCCGCAACCCGCGGTCAGAACTTTGGCCGCAACGTTAGGAAATCCTGTGCCGGCTGCCACCGCCTACACGGAGTCCCGGCACTACCGCGCCTGCGGTAGGCAACCCCGGGTCTGGCTCGGGGAACGCCTGGCCCCCGCAGATCTCCTGCTACGTGCGGAGGTATCGACGGGGCGGCAGAACTCGACCACGGCGTCAAACCGGGTGCGCTCTTCGCGTGCGTGCCCGCTCGTCCAGGGTGTCGCGGAGCCGTGTCGCAAAGGCTTCCGGTTCGGTGATGAAGGCTATGTGATTGCCGGGGAACTCGGCGAAGGGGCAACCGGCTCGTTCGGCGATGATCCGTGCGGTGCGGGCGTAGTAAGCGTCAGCGCTGGCGTGTCCGGCGGCGCTGACCATCGGGACGCGGTTTCGCCGGATCCGATCTAGGTCGGGCACGTAGTAGGTGATCGGCAGGAATTCCCGGGTCAGGAAGAATTCGCTGTTGGGCGTGATGTTCTCCGCGGAGATACGTGCGGTAAGGGAGTCGTCGAATCCGGTCAATGTCGAATGGAACGCCTTCATGGCCGCGACGACGTCTCCCTCCTGGCGGTAGGTGCGCTGTACGTTGGTCATGAAGCCTTGCCAGGTTTCGGCGTCAGGCAGGATCGACATGACCGGCGGCTCGTGCACGACCAGCTTCTTGATCACGTCGGAGTGGCGTGCGGCTAGTTCGAGCCCGATGGAAGCGCCCCCGCTGTTACCGAAGATGTAAGCCCGTTCGTGGCCCGTGGCATGGATGACGGCCACGGCGTCGCGGGCCTGCTGGGCCATGTCCAGATCGAGTGTGGCGTCCCCGGTGCTGCGGGAGTTGCATCGCCGGTCGTAACTGACGACCGTGTATTCACCGGCGAGCATGGGCCTGATGGCGTCGTAGCGCCTGCTGTCGCCGCCACCACCGGAGATCATCAGGAGCAGCGGGCCGTCGCCCTGGTGGTCGTAGACGATGTCGGCGCCTTCGGTACGGACGCTCTTCGTGCTGGTCATGAAGGTGGCCTTCATAGCGTGCACCAGCCCTGACCTGCGCAAACATGGGTCAAGCCGTCTCTTCGGTACGCGCAGGGTACACGCGGCCACGGCCCGCGAACGCGCGGTTGACGGCGGCTTCCGCGTGTTCGTGGGCTCGGTCGAACAGGTGGCCGTACACGTCCATGGTCGTGCTCATGTGCTTGTGACCGACGTACTCCTGTACGGCCTTCGGGTTGGTGTTCGCCTCAATGAGCACGGACACGTAGTAGTGCCGCAACATGTGCTGGCCGGTCTCGTCCTCGGTGGCCGGGTCCAGTCCGGCCGCGCGGATGGCCGGGTGCCAGTACTCGCGGTTGAACTCCCGAGCGCTGATCAACTCGCCGTCCTCGGTGACGAACAACAGGTTGTTGGTCCGCTTACAGCACGTGCACGGAGCCGGGGTGGTGCCGTAGCGCTTGATGTGCGCGGCCAGCGCGTCCGCCGTGGTCTGCGGGAGCGGCACGGTCCGGACGGACCCGCGCTTGGGCGGGACGAGCACTAGTTTCCCGTCGATGCGCTGGACCTGGTGGCGGATAGTGATCTTGCGCCGGAGAAAGTCCAGGTCTTCCACCGCCACGGCGAAACTCTCTCCCTGCCGATGGCCGCACGTGGCCGACGCCAGCGGGACCCCGTGGTACCGGTCCGGGAAGGCTTCCACGATCGCATCCACCACGGGGTCTTCCCATGGCCGGACGGGTGGCCGCCGGGGTTCGGCGACGCGTTCCACCCCGTCGAACGGGTGCACCGCGATCACGCCATCGATCTTCGCCGCGCGAAAGATGCCGCCAAGGTGCGTCCAACACGCCAGGACTGTTGCGTCCGAGAGCTTCCCGTCACCGCGCTTGGCCGTCTTGGTGCGCATGGTCGTTTTCCACGCGTTCACCGAGGACTGTCGGCACTCGTTCATGGCTTTGCCGCCGAAGTGCGGGTACAGGTGGTTCTTGAGCCGGGACTTGATCGTCCGGATGGAACCGGGGGTACCGGGGTGGTTCGGCAACCAGTGCTTTTCGACGTAGTCCCGGAAGGTGATCCGTCCCTTGGTCGCGTCGAACGGCATCATTCCCTTGATCAGGTCAGCCTTGACGGACGTGTCGTAGTCCTCCGCGTCCCCTTTCAGCTCGAACGAGCGGACCCGGGTGCCGGGATTCCTTACGCGCCAGCGTTTTCCGCGTCCGTAGTCCTTAGTGCGGTTCTCCGCGTTCTTCGGTTTCCCCTTGAAATACCATCTGTCCTCAACGGCCATCGTCGTCACTTTCCTTTCGTTCCAACTCCTTGATCACCTGCTGTACCGCCCGCTGCAACATGTCGTTAACGGCCGGACTGTGCCGCGACCCCGGCGGCCGATCGGGGTGGTTCTCTTCCGCGAACTGGACGGCGCGCACACTCGGTACGGCCTCTTCGGCCGCCTCGGGCTCGCCGAGCGGTGATTCCGCGCGCATCCATTGCCAGGACGCGGCGAAGCTCCCGGACGTGGTTTCCGTGAGCGGTACGGGTTCGCCGTTGTCGGTGTCCGGGAGCAGGAGCGCGGCCGGGGTGGTGTCGAACGCGACCGCGAGCGCAACCAGGTCGTCCACGGTCAGCCGTCGTTCCTGGCGTTCGAGCCGGGAGATTCCGGGAGGGTCCAGCGGGTGGCCTGCATCCGCTAGTCGGGTGGCCAACTCGTCCAACGTCCATCCGCGCTTTCGTCGAAGGTGGCGGATACCGGCCGCCGCGCGGCTGGCGGTCGGCCCCTGTTCTACCTGGCGTTTTGTCACAATGACAAGTTGTAGCATGGTTTGACAAGTCTTGGAAGGGTGGGTATTAAAGAAGCACGTCACAGCTAGATCAACACCAGGAGGATTGGTTGCCGATGATCAAGTGACGGCCCGAAAGGCCAACAGCACCCCGGCCAGGAACGCGGCGGCAGACCGCCGCCAGCCGGTCCGGCTACTCTCCCCGCGAGAGCTAGCCGACTATCTGGGAATCACCCTCAACACCCTCTACGTGTGGAACACGCGCGGCCAAGGCCCCCGCCGGTACCGCGTCGGCCGCCACGTCCGCTACCGGCTGGCGGACGTGGACGCCTGGCTAGAGAAGCAGGTGGACGGGGGAGGCCATGCGGCGTGATCACAACGCGAAACGGCTCCCCGCCGGATAACGGGGAGCCGTTCCAGGAGAGCAGCCAGCCAAGCGGCACCACTTCGCGTCCACAGTGTACGGCCGAACGGATGGCCGTGTGATGGTCGGCCGGTTCGAGTGGGAGCGCGCGCTCCGCGCCGCCGAAAACGTGCCGTGGCACGTGAAGTCGCTGCTTCTCATGGTCGGTACGTGGATGAGCGCGGACGGGTCGAACGCACGGCCGTCCCTGGCTGCGCTCAGCAGTGCCACCGGGCTATCCCGGTCACGGGTGATCGAACTCCTTGGGATAGCAGAGGAATCCGGCTGGCTGCGGCCGGTCAGGACCCGGGGAAAGGTCACCTTGCGGCACGCTGCAATCCCGGACCCGTCCAACCAGTCGGACCCGTCCAATGAACAGGACCCGTCCGACCCACCGGACAGGTCTACGGGATCAACCCGTCCGACCCACCGGACCAGGGGGTCCGACCCACCGGACGGGACCCGTCCGACCCACCGGACCCAACAATCACAAGACAATCCACTTATCACTCATCCCGACCGGGACGAGGACGACGACCTAGCCACGTTCGCGAAGAAGGTCAACGCCACCCCGGAACAACTCCGACAAGTCGCTAAGCAACACCCCACCCGCGTCGTAGCGCTGGTCCCATGGCTAGAGAAGCTCCATGCCAATGGCGACCTACTGCCCAAAGTGGACGTCGTGAAGGAAGCGGAACACAAGGCGATACGGCGAACGCTCGTTGACGAAGCACCCGACCATCCGGACTGTCGGCACCACATCCCCGGAGGGAACCGCCGAAAACCCGGCTATGACTGGTGTGTCTGTCCCGACTGCCGCCGCGAACTCACCGAGCAATCTGCCGACATGCAACAAGAAGAGGTGACAGCGTGACCAGCAACCCCAACGCGCTCAACAGTTCCGCTCTCGCGGACCAACTCACCGCGCGGCTCAACGTTCGCGATCCACTTCGGACACAACTGCTCGCCGAACTCGGCGACACCCCGGCCGGCCAGCACCCCGCAGAACAAGATCAATCCACAGTGGTCGGCATGCAGCCGGACCCGTCGCAAGGACACTCCGGACTCCCACCGCGCCACGGCCACGGGGACCCGCTGACACGGGACCTCGCCAAAGCCACCCGCTAACGCCAAGCAGCAAAAGGAGAACGAGCCATGAACGATCCCCGAGGAAAGCTCGACGGACTAACGTCCGTTGTGGACGGACTAGCGGCCTACAACTACCGGACTCCCAAGGACGTAGCCGCGTACATCAAGCTCGGCTACGCCGTGCTCAACGCCGAACCCCCCGCCACCGACCCGGCCACCTACGCCGATAACGCCAACCCCGACGACGCGCCACGCGCCATCGTGGACTACGCGACTGCCGTAACAGTCGCAGACCCTCCCCGATGGACCGCGCGGCAACACGAACTCGCCACCGTCCCGGCCGCTCGCGCGCTGGCCGCGTTCCGGCCGCATCTGTGGAAAGCCGTAGCGGCGCTCCGCAAGCCGTACACCGAAGCCATGGCCGTGCTCGCCGAAGCACTCGCCACCATCCCGGCAGGCATCCGGGACAACGCGGAGAAGATGCTCAACGCGGGTTCCGACGTGACGGCCGCCTACCTCCGCGCACGCGATGCCATCGCAGAACTGGACATCATCGGCAACATCCGCACCGGCCTAAGTGGACTCGGCGCTACGGTCGGCGGCGCGGCGGACCTCGTGCAGGCAACCACGTACGCGCGGTTCCGGGACTTCCCCCACGCCGACGCCTACCGCGAGTCCAACAAGACTGCTCCCGCGTGGCTCGGCCAGTGGTCGGCCATTGCGGACAGCGACGCGCAACCATGGATGCCAGACCGCGACGACCACGCCACGCACGTTGCCGAACTCACCGAAGACCGCAACCGATACAAGCGCGACGAACGCGGCCAGCTCGCACGCCGAACCGGCGGCGAAGGCGCCTTCATCGTCGCCGCATGAGACCGCGACCGGCCGCGTCAACCCGCGTGAGGACGGCAAGCGCGAGCACCACAGCGGACACCCTCCCGGCCATCGGGTCCGCCGCTCCGCTGCGCGGCCGGTCGCACCCACCCCGGCAGGGGACCCCTCTCCCCGGCCCCTCGTTATCGGTCCGTCATAGCGGCTCAGATTCCGTGTGGTCCGAAACGAATCGACCTGTAGGGAGGCATCATGCCGAATCGTAAGCCGACTCTGCCGAATGGGACCGGCGGCGCGACCGGTCGCCGCCTGTGGAAGTCCGTTGTGGATGAGTACGAGCTGGACGAGCACGAGCTAGCGCTACTGGTCGAAGCGGTCCGCACGGTGGACGCGCTCTCGGCGCTGGATGCCGACGTGCAGCGAATGGGGGTGCTGGTGGAGTCACCGCAAGGCCGGAAGGCGAACCCGGCTTTGGTGGAGGCGAGGCAACAGCGGATCGCGCTTGCGCGTCTTCTGGCGGCGCTGCGGCTGCCGTCCGGCGACGAGGCCGACGGTCGGCCACAGCGCCGCGTCGGTGTGCGGGGGCCGCACCGACTTGGGAGTGTGTCGTGAGACGGCGCGCACGGTTCGGCAGTCTGCCGGACGGCTTGTCGGTGTTCGTGCCGACACGCTGGCTTGAGCCGGACGAGGACGAGCGTGACCCGATCGCGGTACATGCGCACGCGTACGGCCGCTGGCTGGACGCGTGCTCGGAAGCGCTGAGGGTGCCGCTCTACGACCTGCCGGAGTGCGGCGGGTGGTGGGGTCCGGTTCCCGGCCGCGCGGGGTGTCCGTGCTCGGTGTGCTCCCCCGGACGCGGACGGCCGGGTTCGGCGCTGAGACGGCCGTAGAGCATCCCGGACGAGTCGGCCGCTCCATTTGTCGAGCGGACCGGCGCGCGGCCATCCTGGGAGCTCTCAGCCGCTCGCCGGAGTACGGTGGCTGCGCAGGCCGTGAAGTGGAAGCGAGGGACCCCGCGCAGTCAGTTGGCCGTGCGGGGTCCCTTGTGGTCACTGCTCGTCTATGCGCAGCAGCTCAAACGACGTGTCCGCGCCGTCGAACATCACGAGCACCACCCCCGTGGAGCCGTCCACGAGGGAGTCCCGCGCTCCGGCCGCGTCCCGGTCCCGCGTGGTGCGCGCGGCCACCTGCCAGACCTCGTTACCGCCGTCCAGCTTGAGCCGGTACCGGCGACCCTCGCTCATGATCTCCACGTACCGGCCGGACTCGGCGAAGTGTCGCGCGGCGGCGCACACGCCGACCAGGTGAACCATGTCCGGCGACAAGTCGCGCACGTGCTCGTTCGTCATGGTCATTCCTTGTCCGCGCCGTCGAGGGTGACGGACTGCCGGTTCGGGGTGATGGTCCAGCGCCATGCCGACAACGGGGGTTCGCCGCGTGCCTGCCACCACCGGTAGGCCGCTTCCGCTTCGTCCCACAGTCGCCGGGGACCTGACTGGCGGACGGCGTACCGTTTGCTGCCGTCCGGGACCACGCTGGCCCACGAACCGGTGAGCGGGTCCCGGAGCCACGCGACCCCCGGCCGGTCGTCGGTGCGTTCCCACACGTCGTACCGGCACGAGGGGACAGCGACAGCGATCGGCCACCGATGATCATCAGCGAGTAGCGGTACCCATGGCGCGATGTCCGTTGTGGACAGTTCCGCGTCGGGGTCGTCCCACTGTTGATCGGTGTTGACCGAGGACGGAACTCGCTGGGACCGCATTTCCATGAACCCGACTTGCATGTCAGCCGCACGGCCGGTCGCCGTGCCGTCCTCGTGCACCACGAACCGCACGAGCGGACCGGATGCAAGATCGGCGCGCATCGGAGCGAGGATCACGCCACCCGGCCGCGTGTGCGCCACCCACGAGTACGGCAGATGTCCGATGTGGACGCTTGCTGTTGCGATGATCCGATCGAACTCGCCGGACGGCTCGGTTGAACCATCGGCCAAGCGCGGGTACACGTTGACCAATCCGGCGTCTTCGAGTCGCTTACGTGCGTCGGCAGCCATGGCGGGGTCGATTTCCGCGGTGACCACAGTTCCTTGCGTGCCAACGATTTCAGCAAGCAAGGCCGCGTTCCATCCGGTACCCGTGCCAATCTCAAGCACGGACTCTCCCGGCTGTACATCAAGTTCGGTCAGCATTCCGAGCACTGCGGACGGCATCGACGCGGAGCACGTCGGCCGGTAACCGACCTCTGGCCACGTGGTAGCGCCATCATCGAACTGGGTCACGATCACGCGGTTCGAGTACACAGCGCGCATCCAACGTTCGTTTTCGGTTGCGCGGTCTACGGGTTCGTACGGACCGTCCTCGACTTCCTGAACCCACATGCGGGAAGGAATGAACGATTCTCGTGGAACTGCGTTTAGCAACGAAAGGCGCTCGGCCGGGAAGTCCCCGGCCGAGCGCAATTCTTCGATCAGCGCACGCACGCCGTCATCGCTCGCGGCGACGGTCACTTGTTCTCGTCCTCGAACTTGTCCGGGTCAATGTCCTTGCCAGTCTTGCCGGTGCTCTTGTCGTCCTCAACCGAATGCTTGTCGTCACCCACTGCTGTACCTCCGATCGCTATCACCCTATGTATCCGCGCGTATGCGTGGAACCCTTATCACCCGCGCGCCGTAGCGCGCCGGTCCGACTCGCCATGCCGCCGGGTGAACCTATGGGGGACTCCCGGCCGCGCGCCGCCGGGGAAACGCGCGGCTGGGTCCCATGAGGTGCCGCGTGATGGCCGCGCCACGGTTCGCGCCACACACGACACAAAGTCACGCATCATCCGTCCCGGCTCCCATGCCGCCGGACTCGCGGAACTCTCGCTGCATCACGTCGGATAGCCGGGATTCGATATCGGCCAACCGGTCAACGAGGCACCGGTAGCGAACGAAGATGTGCGGAGTGTCCACCTTGGACTCTTCTCGCCATTCCCACTCGGCCTGCCACGACGTGATCCACAATTCCGCATCCCGCAACAGAAACCCGGCCAGCGAACCACCCCGCGCGAACCGGCACGCACGATCCACGGTCGCGCGCATCTCTTCCACGGCACGTATGGCCGCTTCGTTGCCGTCCTCGGAATGCGGAACCACGGACGGCGGATGCGCCAGCGCGCGGCGCGCTCTCTCAACCGCTACCCATCGTCGCGCGCGGCGGCGCTGTAGGAACCACATCACGGCGTCCACAGCGTCGGAGCCACACCAACAACCAACCGGGGCGCGAGCGGGTGACTCGGCGCAGGCAACGCCAACAGGCCGTCCACCACTTCCGGCAACGTGCCGTCACACTGCCACAGCCGTCCCCCCGTGTGATCCATCCGCAGCGCTCCCGCGTCGGACTGCGAACCGATGTACAGCGCGTCCGCCACACCTTCCGGCCACACCCGCAGACCCGTCACCCTCACCACGTCACCGCTGGCATCCTCGGTGGCCGCGAACGACCACCCCGCGTTCACCAGCTCCACCAACCCCCGCAACTCCGGAAACACCGTGAACGGGTCACCCGGCGCGCTCACCGGACATCCCCGGCCGACCGAGCGTGCCGACCCGTGCGGCGCGGCGCGGCCGGACACTGCCGACCGGCCACGGCGGCACGGTCGGCCGCATGGCGCGCGCTCACCGGCTCGCGTTGCCGCCTGACAGGCGCCCTGCCGCGCGTGATCCGCCGGAGATACCCGAACCATGCGGACACCCGCAAGCGCGCCACGTCACGCGTGATGGACCCCCGCCACCGTTCCCACAGCCACACCGCGAACGGCGCGGCCGGGACCGCCACGAACGCGACGAACAGGACAGCGACCACGGCGTACGGGGAATCCAGCATTCACCCACGATCAGCCGCAATCAGCCTCCGAGTTTCACACGGTGTGAAGGTCCCCCGAACAGGCTAAACCGGCAGGCCGGACCGATGCGCCATCCCGCGCAGCTCCCGGCCGACCGCATCCCGCTTCGCACGCGCCAGCAAGTCGGCCAGCGTCTCACGCGCCAGCGGGTTCCGGTGCACCCGCGCAGGCGAAATCTGCTCAGCCTTACGCAGCGCGACCACGGCCTTGTCCCGACGCTTCGGAAGCTTCGCCAGCGCACGGCCGTAGTTCACCCAGTACGCCGCGCGCCGGAAGTCAGACGGCAACTCATCCGGGTTCACGTCCCGTTCAGCGATTCGCGCCGCGCCGGAGTGATCCCCCGATTCCAGCGCCACAGACAGCCGCCACAAGCCGACGTTGGACGGACCGAACCCGAACCACGGTTCGGGACCCTCCACCCGTTCGGCAAGCGCCGCCGCTTCGTCCAGCGGCGCCAGCCGCGCGCCGTCGTCACCGCGCGCCGCCGCGAGCAACGAGGACGTAAGCGTGAGCATCCCCGTCACGACTAGTCCGTCTCGGGTGTCGGTCCCCGCGTCGGCCGCCGCAAGGGTCCGCTCCGCCAGATCGAACGACCCCGAAGCGATCAACCCGTGCACGGTCCCGAACGCGCTCAACGCGAGCGAGACCGGTTCCTCTAGCCGCTCCGCCGCCTGTCGACTGAACGTGGCCGCCAGCCACGACAGATCAGGAGAGGCGCCAGCGACCGGTAGCCACGCCTGTGTCCCTTGCAGGTGCAAGCACGCGATCAGCCGCAGTACCTCACGCTCGTCACGGTGCGCGTTCTCCGTGGTGTGCAGGTCCCGGATCAGGTCAGGCAGGGTCGCGCCGATCACGTCATGGCGGCACGCGTGGGTAGCCTTGATCACCTCGTTGACCCGATCGGCCAGCACATCGGCGGGGACCACCGCGCCGCCGGGATCGTTCAGGCTCACCGCCATCAGAGCACGCCGGACCTCGGTCAACGCCTTGTCCTGCGGTAGCGCACCCTCCGGTGCCACCATTTCGGCGGCAAGCTCGGTCGGTGCGACTTCCAGCGCGTTCGCCAACGCGATGATCAGCGACCGCCGGTCAAGCGCACGTTGCCCCGATTCGAGCATCGAGAGGTAACTAGGCGAGATACCCGCCAGTCCGGCAATCGCGGCGAGCGACTTACCCCGCGCGTTCCTGATCTGCTTGAGCGTCCGGCCGATACTGGACGTAGCCATAACCGCTCACTCTCCGTACTGCGGTAGGTGTCCTCCGAGTCCAACGGTACACGCCGTCTACCCGCGTTTTACCCGTACCGAAACGTGGCCTGACCCGGCCATCGTCGCGTCCCGGCGGACTCACAACGTGCAGGAGAACACCCGAACGAACGCCAGAGACCCCCGTGCTCCGGATGGCCGGGTGCGGGGGTCTCTGGCGTTGTGAGTGGCTAGCGGCGGGCCGTCCGGCGAGCGTCCAGCGCGTACCGGCCACACGGCGACCGGTACGCGCTGGGTACGTTCGACAACGATTAACAGTGCAAGTCAGTGCAAGTCACTGAAAGGTCTTCTTGCAGCTCAGACGGCATATGGATCAAGTCTGCGCAGGCCAGGGAACCGGCTGCTATGAAGGACCCTTTCGTTGCGACGCCGGCTGTTTCGGGGTGCGGGCGTGGTAGCCACGCGGGATGGTGGTCGCTCACCAAGCCACCGGTAGCACGTCCAGGCCCGCCCCCGGGGTGGTGGTCAGCCGGTCAGCGGGGCCGTTCAAGCGCAGGTTCGGCAGGCGGCCGAAAAGAGCTGACAGGGCGATCTGGAGTTCGGCACGAGCGAGGTGCTGTCCCAGGCATTGGTGAATACCGTGGCTGAAGGCGAGGTGTGTCGTGCCGACCCGGCGCAGATCCAGCTCGTCCGGTCGTTCCACGAGTGTCTCGTCCCGGTTGGCGGCTCCGATCGCGATGAGGACCCCATCCCCGGCATCGATGCGCAGGCCCGCGATCTCGATGTCAGTCGTGGCGACCCGCGGCAAGGTGCCGAAGTCGAGCGAGACGAACCGCAGGAGTTCCTCCACCATGTCCGGCAAACGCCGGCCATCCCCGCGCAAGATGGCGAGTTGGTCGGGATGCTCGAGCAACGCGAGGGTGCCGTACGAAATCATGCCGGCGGTAGTGGCATGGCCTGCGATCAGCAAGACCAGCGCGAAACCGACCAGTTCGGCCTGGTCCAGCGTTCCGTGCCGGACTTGCCGGGCGAGCAGTTCGTCCAGTAGACCGTCACCGAGGTCTGACCGTTTGGCCTGGACCAGCCGCTGGAGATAATCGCCCAGCTCGGTCAGAGCCTCCGGGGCCCGTCCGGGATCGTGTCGCAAACGGGCCTGTCGCTCGAAAAACGCATGGTCGGCATACGGAACACCGAGGAGCTCGCAGATCGCCAGCGAGGGCACCGGCAGGGCGAAGGAAGACACCAGGTCAGCCGGCGGCCCGGCGGCGATCATCCTGTCCAGGTGCTCGTCCACGATCCGTTGCAGCCGCGGTCGCAAGGCAGCGACGCGTTTGACCGTAAAAGCGGAAGTAAGCATTTTGCGTTGCCGGTTGTGTTCCTGGCCTTCGAACCCCAGCAGCATGGGACGCAGCCCGGACACCTGCGCGTGCCGCGTCACCGGGACAGGGATCGGCATCGGGCTGTTCGGGTGCGTGCGGTCAGCGGTCAACCGCTGGTCGGCCAGCAGGGACCGAGCCTGCTCGTATCCGGTCACCAGCCACGCGGGGCGTCCATCGGGCAGGCGCACCCGGACCACCGGCCCCGACTCGCGCAGTCGCCGCTGACCCTCAGGAGGCTGATACGGGCAGGTCCGGGCGGTCGGAAGGTCGGGCAGCGATGCCGAGGTCTCGGTCACGACGACTCCAATAAGATGCAGGGCGTGTCTAAAGTCACCGTAGAGCGTCAGAGTAAGATACGCAACGTATCTAACGAGGTGATCGGTAATGTCGGACGCCGTGTCCCGCCGTCGCGGTGAAGCGCTCGAACGCGCCATCCTCGACGCGGCCTGGGAGATACTGACCAAGATCGGCTACTCGAAGCTGACGATGGAGGCCGTCGCGGCCCAGGCGGGGACCAGCCGGCCGGTGATCCACCGCAGATGGCCCACCCGTGCCGAACTGGTCCTAGCCGCCATGGACCACCGCGCTCCGGTGGATGCCGAGCCACCCGACACCGGCACCCTGCGTTCGGACTTACTCGCACTTCTGAATCAAGTGGTTCAGCGGTTCGGCGCCGTACACGGCGAAACACTCGCCGGGCTGATCACCGAAACCGCACGCGACCCGGACACCTCCGCGGCCCTTCGCGCCCGGATCGCAACCACCGCCCCCCAAGAAAAGGTGACGACCGTCGTCGCACGAGCGGCCGACCGCGAGGAGATAAACCCGATCGAACTTCCCCCACGCGTGACCCGGCTGCCCTTCGACCTGATCCGCAACGAGGTCGTGCTACACGGCTGTCCCCCCACCGAGGACACCATCACCGAGATCGTTGACGAGATCCTGCTACCCCTGCTCCACCAAGTCTCCTCCAGTTAACGGTCCCGAATGAGGACTTGATGGGCCGGTCGTGACAGGTCGGGACGAGGTGCGTCGTGTCCAAAGCGGAGACAGTGGGGTCGTTCAGGCAGCACCGGTATTGACCAGGCGCACCGCGGCGCTCAGCAAGGTGCCACGACCGGATCTCCCAGCTCATGGCCGTGACCGCATCCTTGCTGACCGCAGACAGGAATCTCCCTCGCACGGCACGCTCGGCGAGGCGTTGAAACGTCTACGTCAATTGCGCGGCCGCAACGCCACCGATGGCGGTGCGACTGGCCGGGGTGCCGACGAGCTCGACGGTGACACCAGAGCGGACCCGCTCGCCGAACACGGCAACGACCGCGTCGGTAACTCCGGAGATCAGCCGAGCCACGATCTCCTGCGCATCCGGCCGACTGAACGCCTCTTCCCTGATACCGAACACCACACTCGGCGCCGGCGCCTGCGCCGGCTTGCCACCGACACCCCAGCGGCCGGCAGGCAGGCCGATCAGGTGCACGACCGCAATGTCTCGCGCCCAGTCGCCATACACGGCGACAATCGCGTCGGTCAGGCCCTCGATCAACTGGGTCTCCCTCCCAACAAGATCATCTTCGAGGACGCAGACGGTGAGGTGAGGCATGCCAGCTCCCTTTACACTGAGTTTGAAAACAAAGAACTTTTGTTAACAAAGGTACTGGTGGAGGTTTGCGCGTGTCAACACCTGACCCAACGGACGACGCCGTCCGAGAGCTTCTCCTGGTGATGTCGCGCCTGATCGGTAAGATCAAACGTCTGCCACCGCCCGAACAGCTCCGATCGTTCGACCTGGCCCCGAGACATCTGTCCCTGTTGTCCGTGCTGCTGCTCGACGGCCCGCTGACGGTCTCCCAACTGGCCGAGAAACTGAGCATCGCCCCCACCACGGTAAGCCTGATCGTGAGCGATCTGAGCCGCAAAAAGGTGCTGGTACGACACGAAGACAACGCCGACCGACGCCGGCGAATCATCGACATCAGTCCTCAAAACCGACCGGCCATCTCCCAGTGGCTCTCGCCTGGCACCCGCGCCTGGCGACACGCACTCACACCGCTGACGTCCCAACAACGACAGATGGTCGTCGACACCCTGCTCGCCTACGAGGCCGCATTCGCCGCCGCGCCCGACGATGCCTCGGCAGACTGAGAAGGGTGCGTCAGATCATCGGCCCTGTCCCTGATCTTGTTGCGTGTGGTCGGTGTGTCGGTCGGGGTTTTCGCTGTGGAGCTTGGTAATTCTGATGCTCGTGCACTGATCAGTGGTTTGAAGTGCCGTTCCCGCATCTGGCGCCGGTTCGCGTGGCGTCGGTCGACCTCGACGGTGATGTCGTGGTGTTCGCGGTGAGCTCGACGGAGCCGACGGCGGCGTGCCCGAACTGTGGCGCCGTGTCGGCCCGCACGCATGGCAGGTATCGCCGCCGGCTCGCGGACGTCCCCGTCGGTGGGTGCCAGGCCCGTTTCGACGTCACCGTGCGCAGGTTCCGCTGCGGGCACAACGACTGCGCGGCGGTGACGTTCGTCCAACAACTCCCCGGTTAACCACACCGTTTCCCGCCGCACCCGGCCGCTGACCGAGCAGTTAACAAGCATCGGGCTCGCGCTGGCTGGGCAAGCCTGAGCACGGTTGGTGGCAGCACTCTCGGCATGGTCGGTGGATGGGACACGCTGTTGCGGAAGCTCCGGTGAGCCCTCGGCGGCGAGGAACGACACTCCCGAGTCGTCGGCGGTCTCGGTCAGCCCCCACGTGTCCCGGTAGAACGTGCGCTGCTCGGCGAAATTCGGCATCGCGATGTCGACGTGCCGCAGGTGCGTGATCAAACCGGTGGCGTTCATGTCAGTTCCCTTCTGTCGCCGGCCGGTCGAGCCGGTCGGTCAGCCAGTCGATGATCGTTGGCAGTACCGGTCCCTCCCCCATGTGTCCGCCGGGAAAGAGCCGCGCGGTCTTCGGGGCACCGTGCTCGAGGGCGAGATGGATGTCGGCGGAGCAGTTCTGCTGGTCCTCCTTTCCGTTGACCAGCAACAGCGGGCACGACTTCTGGTCCAGAATTCCCTGATCCAACAGGGAAAGTTCCGGGCAGCGCGCGACGTAGTCAGCGAAGTCGGTGCCACCGAAGATGCCAGCGCGGGCAGGCATGAGATCCATCAGATAGGACGAGGCGTTCCGGGACTTCTCCTGTCATTCGGGCTGGAACGTCAGATGCACTCCGCCACCCCAGTCGACCGCGGCGGTGAGCTGTTCGCGATGCGTATGCGCGAGCTTCATCGCCCAGTACCCGCCGAACGACAACGCCAGTGCCGCGACCCGATCCGCGTCGAGGTCGTTCCTGCTCCGCAGCCAGTCGAACACCGGATCCCACTGGCGTTCGGAGTCCGGACCGGCCAGCACCGGGGACTGCCCGACCCCCGGCTTGTCGATGTGCACCGTGGCGAATCCGCGCTTGCGCAGCAGCAGGCCACGCGCGTAGCTCTCCTCTTTCCACACGTCGATTCCGCCCCACATCAGCACAACCGGTGGCCTGGTCACGGCGGAACCGGGCGGCCGGGCCACCAGGAACGAGACGGAATCGCCTTCGCCCGCGCGGCCGTCGAATGGCACGTTGACCCGCTCGACCGGCGTGTTCTCCAGTTCGCACACCCGGGCGAAATATTTCCGGGCCAGCTCGTACGCGGCCAGCTTGGCGGGGTGGACGGACGACGGATACCGCCCGAGGAACGCGAACTGGTAGGCCTGCCACCAGTTCTCCAGCGCGTCGCCGCGATCGCCGTCGGCCTCGGCCCGCTCGGCCGCCGCCGCGAACTCCGCCGCACCGCCGAGCCAGTGCTGCGCCCACGGGACCGGGTCGACGCCGGGCAGCGTTTCGATGTACCGCGCCGCCGCGTCCTCGCCGATGGCGTTGAACGGGTTGCGCCGCTGTGCGAGGTGCGTGCGCAACCACGACTTCGCCTCGGGCAGGGACCGGGCGGTGTTGTCGGACAACCGAACCTCCTGTGTCACGCCGGCTGCGCCATCCGGTGATGGCAGGCCTCGATGAGCGGATACGCATCGCGATGCCGTTGCTCCTGCTCGAGGCGGGCGATCGCGACCGAGGTCTTCACCAGGACCGAGCACCGTTCCCGGCGGCGGTCGGTGAACGCCTCGAGGGCCTTCCGGATGTCCTCATACCGGTCCAGCTCCTGGGCCAGCACCAGGCCGTCCTCGATGGCGAGCGCGGCCCCGCTGGCCATTTGCGGTGAGGGCGCGTGCGCGGCGTCGCCGAGGACGACCCTGGTTCCGTCGGACCACGGGGCGTCGACGAGCGCGGTCCGCACCGGCCGCCGAATCACCGACTCGGACCGCACGACCTCGGGCCGGATCTCCGCGACCCGGCCGGTGAACGGCGCGAGCAGATCGCCCATCCGCGCGGCGAGTCCGGCATCCGGCAGCACACCCGGCCGCATGCCGTTCTCGGTGACGAAGACGTAGGCCTGGCTCGGGGAGATCGGCACGACTCCGGTCTGGTGGCCGTCCCCGGCGAACGTGTGAACGCCGGTGGCCCAGTCGGGCCGCGGCACGCGAGCCCGCCACACCATCTGGCCGTGATAACGGATCGGGGTGGGGCGGCCGATGAGCCCCCGAACGGTAGAGCGAATGCCGTCGGCGCCCACGAGCAGGTCGACGGTGCGGACCGTTCCGTCGGTCAGCTCGGCACATGCCTGCCCGCCCTGCTGGGCCAGGCGGAAAACGCCGAGTCCGTAGTGGATTCGCGTGCCGAGCCGCAGCGCCTCGGCACGCAGGATCCGGTGCAGCTCCGGGCGCGCGATGCCGGCCATGGCCGGGCGATCGTCGCCGATCAGGTGCGGGAGCTCGATCGGGCTCGCCACCCCGTTCGCGTCCACGTTGGTGATCACGCTCATGCCATATCCGGCGGCAAGGCATTGATCGGCGAGGCCAAGACTGTGGAGCGCCCGCAACGACGGGCCGGTCAGGCTCAACCCCCACCCGGCGGTGGTGCCCTCCGAGCCGGTTTCGATGACCTCGACACTCCACCCCCACCGCGCCAATGCGCTCGCCGTGGTCAACCCCGCGATGCCGGCACCGACGATCAACGCCGAACGGGTGCCGTCACTGTTATCCATAGGACCTCCAAGCCGATGTGCTCGACCAAACTAGGTCCGCGGGCCCGGGTTTCCAGTCCGTTTCCGGCGACCGCTGTCCAGTTTCGGCAGTGTTTCCCCATGCCGCCGAAAAACGGATAAGCATCTCCGGAACCGGACAACGATCCCGCCGCCACCGACGCCGAGCCGCGCAAGCGGGAGCTCTACCACAAGCTGATCACAGCCTTCGGCGCCGCGGGCGCGTTGACCGAGCCGATCGCCGAGCACTGGGACATCGACACCCCGGCCGGGATCGAGTCCGGCTGGCCGCTGCGCCCGGCCGGAGTCGAGGCCCCCGCTCACCGTCGTGATCGTCCGCGGCTTCGACGGGTGGCGGGAGGAGTACCACATCGGCCCCACCTACCTGCTTGACCGCGGGATCGCCGCGTTCCTCCCCCGCACTCTCGGCGAGCGCGGGCGAGGGTTTCGCGGCCTGCTGCGTCAACCGCGGCACCGTGCGCCCCGCCGAGATCCTGGACCGCTTTCCCGGTTCACCGCGAAGGTGCGGCCACTGCTCGGGATCGACGACCCGGAGCAGGCCCGTTCCGCGATGGAGGACTACCGGCTTACCCCGGCGCGCCTTGCCCTCTTGCGGGTCCCGTTGCTGGTCCTGCCCGGCACATCGGACCGGGTGTTCCTGATCGAGAACGCCCGCGCGCTGTTCGACGGCGCCGGATCGCCCGACAAGCACTGGGCCGAGCGGCCGGATAGCGACCACCGCGTCTACAACCATTCGCACGCCAAGCACGTGCTTGGCGCGGACTGGTTCACCGACCGTCTCCACGCCTCGACCGGTGTTCCGCCACCTTCATCGATGGCATGATCGTCTTGCCTACCAGGGAGCGTGAACCATGTTGTCGAGTCCCCTGCGTGATTTCGTCATCACGAAGTCCGAGAACCCGGTGAACCTGCTGCAGTCGGCGGGCCGGCTGTTCGGCGGCGCGGTCAACGCCAGCCCCCTTGGCCCGTTCGCCGACGGCGGACACGAGGTACGCGGCGTCGCGGCCACGGATTTCGCCGTCGGCTACTTCGCATCGTCGCTCGCGGTGCGGGTACGCGCGGCGCCCGGCCGGGATTCCTACTTCATCAACCTGGGCGTGGCCGGTGAGATCACCGCGAGCCGGGGCGACCGGCAGGCCGTGCTCAGCCGCGCGCGGGCCGGCGTGTTCAATCCGGGCGACGCGCAGGACCTTCGCCCGAACCGGCCGGGAACGAGGTTCCTGGGCCTGCGCATCGACGCCGGCCTCGTCCAGCGCGAACTCGCGGCGCTCACCGGGCACCCGACCGGTTCCGCGGTGCGCTTCGACCTTCCGCTCAACCTGGCCGAACCGCGAGGCAGCGCGGTGCGGCTGCTGATCGGTTCGTTGATCGAGCAACTGGACTCGGACGATCCGCTGTTCCAGCGCAAAGAACTGCAACAGAACCAGCTTCGCTGCATCGTGACCGCGCTGCTGCTGGCCCAGCCCCACAATCACACCGCAACGCTGCGCGGCTTCGCGGAGACGCCGCATCCCAAGGCACTGCGCGCGGCGGTCGCCTTCGTCGAGGACAACCTGTCCGAACCGATCTCCCTCGGCCAGATCGCGGAAGCCGCCGGGTGCAGCGCACGGACCGTCAGCAGCGCGTTCCGGGGAAAGCTCGGGACATCGCCGATGCGTTACGTGCGCAACCTCCGGCTGGACCGGATCCGCCACGACATCCTGTCCACCGACGACGGGATCGGCGACATAGCCTATCGCTGGGGCATAACCCATCTTGGCCGGTTCGCGAGTGACTACCGTTCACGATTCGGCGAGCTGCCCTCGACCACCGCCGCCCGACGGTAGCGGCCGGTTCGAGTCACTCGAAGTCGCAATCCGGGGCGGCGGCATCCCGGGACAGCGGCCGACCGGATTGACGTGCGGCACGTCCAACACCACGAGCCCAGAGCCTAGATCTCGTCCAGTGTAGACATGGTCGGCGCGACCCGCCTCCACCACGCCGACGCCCGCCGTCGCGAAGCGGGGAAGGATGTTTCAGTCGGCTCGGAGAGAACGCCGTGGGAAGGCGACTCCCGTCAGTTCTTCGGAGATCTCCCAGAGACGGTGCGCCACCTCGGCGTCCTGCGCCCTCGCCGAGCGGTCGACCAGTTCCGGCGCGCCGCGTCCTTCCAGGAAGCCGCTCGGGCCTGCGTGGCTGTTCCCCGGGATGTCCGCCACCGCCGCGTACAGCGTCGGCAGAGCGCCGTCGTCGTCGCTCTGCGCGGCACGGCCAGCCACCGCCTCCAGCTGCGCACCAACGTTCCAAGGGACTCCGGGGTGGTTTGTTCTGGTCGAGGGCCGTGAGGATGGAGTGTGTCGTTTTACGGTGGTGGGGTGGCGCGGCGCAGGTTGATGATGGTTGCTGACCCGGGATAGGGCGGCCGACGCTGGGCGCCCTGGACTGCCGCGCAAGGTGGAATAGGTGATCGCGCTCGGCCTCGTCAAGTTGCAAGGCAGAGGCCAACGCGTCGAGCACCCCGTCGGAGGCGCCGGCGAGGCGGCCGCGCTCCATGCGCACGTAGTAGTCGACCGATACCCCTGCTAGTAGAGCTACCTCTTCGCGACGCAGACCTTTGACCCGGCGGTTGCCGCCGTAGGCGGGCAGTCCGGCCCGCTCGGGCGTGATCCGCGCGCGACGCGAGCTCAGGAATTCCTTGATCTCAGTGCGCAGATCGATCGTGGCCACGCCTTCACCGTAGGCCCTGTCCGCAGGCGAAGGGAGGTTCTGCCGGTACCCCGACGGCCACGCACCCCTCACACACGGCATGCGCCCAGCGTCGTAGCAGGGCCCGCGCCTACGCCTAGGTACCTGATGCGGTCGTGGCGATGCCGCCGTCGATCGGGATGATGGCGCCCGTGAGGTAGGCTCCGGCCCGGCCAGCGAGGAACACGGCGATGCCCGCCATGTCGTCGTCGCGGCCGAGCCGGCGCAGAGGAGCCTTCGCCGCGACCTTGTCGCCGATGGCATCGAGCGTGGACGCCATCATCTGCGACGGGAACGGTCCTGGAGCTACCGCGTTCACCGTGACGTGCTGTGGGCCCAGTTCTCTGGCAAGCACTCTGGTGAGTTGATGGAGTGCCGCTTTGCTGCTGGCGTACGAGTAGTTGGGCGACTCGGCGACGTGGATGGCGGCGATACTGCCGATGTTGATGATCCGCGCGGGATCGTCGGCGGTGCCCGCCCTGCGAAGTGCGGGGAGCAGCGCCTGCACCAGCCAGAACGGCGACTTGAGGTTGAGGTCGATCACTGCGTCCCAGGCCTCGTCCGGGAACGCCTCCAGCGGCTCGCGCCACATCGCTCCCGCGTTGTTGACGAGGATGTCCAGGCCTTCCGAGCCGACCTTGACAAAATCAGCGAGGCGCTGACACTCGTCGTACCTGGACAGGTCGGCGGGAAATGCTTGAACGTCGCCGAATTCGGACAGTAGACGCTGTGCCTCCGCGCACGTGTCTGCCTTGCGTGAGCTGATAATGACGCGGGCGCCCGCCTGCAGAAGGCCGCGCGCTATCATCATCCCAATTCCCCTGGTGCCGCCAGTGACAAGTGCGCACTTCCCACTCAGATCGAAAAGGTCTGCGTGAGTGGTGAACTGGTTGTCCGCCATTGGTCTTCGTTCCTTCTGTCGTGGAAGCATGTGCTGACACGGTCGCGCGTCCAGTGCAGCTGAATTGAACTGAAGGGGGTAAAGCTGCGCGCCTCCCGTGGTCCATTACTTCTCTCTGTGCGGCTGGGAGCCGACTCAAAAGGTTGACAGGCGTCCTGGACGTCTGGGAGACCCTGGTGATACAGGTACTGTGCGAGCCACCCTTGCCTGGTGCGTCGGCTCACGCTGCTACAGCCAGCACCACCATCCAGATTGGTCTTGTTCGTGGGATTCACACGGTCATGGCCAAACCAACATGGAAATCACTGGATCGCTACCTGGGCACGGCACAGCAGCTGGCACCGGCCGCCGACTTCTCGGGCGGAAACGACATACTCTTCGGCCTGGTGCCGGGCGCGCCGGACAGCGAACAAGCCACCGCAACGGACCTCGTCACCGGCTACCGCATGTGATCGATCGCGCCGCCCCGGAGCAGCGGTACCGGTGGTAGCGGCGAGATCACGGGTGAGGCCTGGAACGCCTGGATCGCCAGCGCGGCGAAGCGGCGGGAGGCCGCGACCCGGGCGACCGATGAGGGGGCATGGATGCCGCTGTTGGCCATGAGGATGAGGATCAGGTCGTCCAGGACGAAGTCGGGGCGTAGGTGGCCTGCGTCCTTGGCGCGGCGGGCCAGTTCGGCGATCGATTTCAACGTGCGTTCGCGGTCCGCGGTGAAATCGACCGCGTTGGGGTAGGTCGACATGAAGGCCGCGGTGAAGCCTTGGTCGCGTGCCTGCAGTTCACAGACTTTCTCGATTACGAAGCAGAAGCCGCGCCACGGATCCGGGTCGGCGAATCCCTCCTCGGCGACGACGTAGCACGCGCGCATCTGGTCCGTGAAGGCCTCGGTGACCAGCAGTTCCTTGGTCGGGAAGTGGCGGTACAGGGTGGCGGGGCCGACCCCGGCGCCGCGGGCGATCTCCCGCATGGGTGCGTCCACACCTTGGTCGGCGAACACCGCGCGGGCCGCGTCGAGGATGCGTTCTCGGTTGTCCCGGGCGTCGGAGCGCAGGGGGTGAGGCAAACGGTCGGTCACCGCTCTCACTTTAGCTAACCGGACGGCAGCGTCCGTTAGCGTCCGCAGGCATGAAAGCAGTTGCGATCCAGGCGTTCGGTGGTCCAGAAGGGCTCGCGGTCATCGACCTCCCCGACCCGAGTCCCGGTGCCGGGCAGGTGCTGATCGCCACCGAGGCGATCGGCGTCGGCGGTGTCGACGCCGTGATCCGAAGCGACCTGCTCGGCGTCCCGGGTTTCCAGGAAGGCCACATCCTTGGCGGTGAGGTAGCGGGCACGGTGGCCGCGATCGGCGAGGGCGTCGACACGTCGTGGCTCGGTCGGCGCGTGTGGGCGTTCACGGGCATGGGCGGCGGCTACGCCGACCAGGTGACCGCCGCGGCCGCGACGCTCGTCCCCCTTCCAGCGAACCTGTCGGCCGTCGACGCGGTGACGGTCGGGAGCTCCGGAATGGTGGCCCACTTCGGCCTTCGCCATGCCCACTTCGCTCCCGGCGAGTCGGTGCTCGTGCGCGGCGCGGCAGGCGGCATCGGCGTCATGGCGGTCCAGCTCGCGGCTCGTGGCGGTGCCGGTGCGGTGGCGGTCACGACCTCGTCGGCCGAGCGCGGCGATCGCCTGCGCAAGCTCGGCGCGACCCACGTGCTGGACCGCGCGGGCGAGACAGCGGAGGACGCCCCCGCGAGCTACGACGTCATCATCGACATCGTCGCCGGCGCGAACATGCCATCGTTGTTCACCAAACTCAATCCGAACGGTCGCCTGGTGGCCGTCGGCGCGGTCGCGGGATACCCGCCCGCGGACTTCGGCACGGCGATGATCTCGGCGTTCCGGAAGTCGATGTCGTTCGCGACCTTCAGCGCGGACACCGTGCCCGAACCCGACCGGCGCGCGGTGACCACCGACCTGTTCACCGCCACGAGCCGCGGCGAGCTGCACGCGATCGTGCACGAGGTGCTCCCGCTGCGGAAAGCCGTACTGGCCCACCAGAAAATGGAAGCCGGCGAAGTGTTCGGCAGAATCGTGCTCACACCGTCCGGGAACTAGCCGGGTCGGGGGCAGGGAACTGGACGGACACCACGACGTAGTCTCCGGCGGCGATCGACGTTCCGGCGATCTCGACGTCACAATGAGGTTTTCTCGGTGTGTCGTGTGGTGCCGTGTTCGTGGGGTGCCCGGATGTCGGGCTCGCCTACCGAAATGGGGAACCACAGGCGCTCAGGCTTGGCAGGCGTCGTAGTCCCATTCCGGACGATGCCAGGGATGTTCCGGGTTCGGCGCGGCCGAAGGAGCCGCGGGGCGCACCGGGTTCGCGGGTCCGGTCGCCGCCGCGGCGCGGAAGGGGGCGAGCAGATCCGGCACCGCGTACGGGACCCCGCCGACCAGGACGGTCCGCACCGCCGCGGCGGCCCGGATGTCGCTCAGCGGATCGCCTGCCACCAGAACCAGATCCGCGAGCAGGCCGGGGGCGACCGCGCCCAGCCGGTCACCGAGCCCGAGCGCGCGTGCGGCGTTGCCGGTCGCGGTGAGCAGGGCCTCGCGTGGGGTGAAACCGTACTTCACCAGAGCGCGCAGGTTCTGGTGCTGGCTGATCCCGATGTCGTCCAGCGCCGCGTCCGTGCCGAGCACGACGAGCCCGCCCGCGCGGTGCACCCGCAGCAGCATGTCGACGTCGCCCTTGGTCCACGCCCGGTTCAGTTCCGAACCGGGTTTCGCGGCGTCCTCGGCCTTGCGCAGCAACCGCTGGTACTCCCAGCTCGGGAACAGCACCCGGGTTCGCTCGTCCTCGATCAGCGAGCGGTCGTCCACGAACAACTCGGCGGCGAACAAGGTCGTGGTGGAGATCCACATTCCGCTCGCGGCCAGCAGGGCGACCGAATCGGCGGCGGTCCGGCCGCTCAGGCTCCGCGTGCGCGAATAGCCGAGGCGGTTGCCGCCGCCGGTGTGCTCCATCCCGTCGAGCCCGGTGTGCGCGGCGGGATACAGGTAGTGCGAGGTCACCGGGATGCCGTGCGCGTGCGCCCAGGCCACGACCCGGTGCTCGAAGGCCACCGGCAGGCGCATGTACGACTTCACCAGGTCGTAGCCCAGCCCGGCCGCACGGTCGAGTTCCCGCTCCAGTTGCGCGCGGGTGAAGGTCGGGCGCATGAAGTTGTAGTAGGCGCGGGTGCCGTCGAGCGTCTCGCCGGTGCCGAGGTACCGCGGGCCGATCCGGTCGCCCGCCGCCAGCGCCTCCCGCGTCTCCACCATCTGGTACGCGGGATCGCCCGGCGACCGGCTGGTGGTGACCCCGTACGCCAGCCACAGCCGCCCCTGCCGGTCACCCCACTGGCGGCCGCGCAGATGCCAGTGGTTGTGCGTGTCGATCAGTCCGGGCAGGACGGTGAGCCCGGACGCGTCGAGCACCCGGGACGCCCGTTCGGTGCCGCGGGGCACCAGTGCTTCGATCCGGTCGCCGTCGAGGAGGACGTCAACGTCCCGGCGCAGCGAATCGCTTCGGCCGTCCCAGACGGCCCCGGCCCGGATCAGCATCCGGTCCGGATTCCGGCGCGGCCGCCAGGGCAGGCCGACCTGGATCGTGCGTGGGGCGCCCCCGTCGATCCCGACCATGCGCAGGACGCCGTTCGACAGGTAGAGCACCGTCCGCGAATCCGCCCCGACCGAGAGCGAATCGGTGACCTCACCGGTCAGCTGGACCGGCGGACCGGTCACCCGCCCGGCCGCGTCCACCGGCACCCGCCAGGCGAGGCTTTCCATGCCGAACACCAGGTACCGGCCGTCAGATGTCCACACCGGACCGTCGTCCCCCCGGGTGGCGATGGACCGTTCGGGGGCGACCGGCTGGTACCGCAGCTCACCGCTGCGCAGGTCCACGGTGAGGATCTGGTTGTGGCCCGCGCTGCTGCGCGGTGAATACGGCCGCACGGCGGCCAGCGCGAGCACGTTCCCGTCCGGTGACCACGTCGGCCGTCCCGGCTGGTAAAGCGCGGGCAGCACCTGGGTCACCGCGCCACCGGCCAGTTCGAGCACCCAGGTCGCGCCCGACTCGTCCTGGTAGGCGATCCGCGTGCCGTCCGGTGACCACCGCGGGGTGAGCTGGGCGTTCGGCAGGTCGGTGAGCCGCGTCGATTCGCCGGCGCCGAGGTCGTACCGCCACAGGTTCGCGGTACCGGCACGGTCGCTGGCGTAGACGAGCGATCGGCCGTCCGGCGCCCAGTCGGGGTCGGAGCAGAAGTACCCGTCCCGCACGATGGCCCGCGGCCGCCCGCCGATCGGCAGGAGCCACAACGCGTTCAGCGCGCGGAAGGCGATCGTGGTCCCGTCCGGGGACAGCACCGGACTCGCGATTCCCCGGACCGGGCGGGCCCGGTCCGACCGGTCGAAGGGATCGCGTCGGCGGTAGCGCCGCGCGGTGATCGGCACCGCCGCGGTGAACGCGACCGCCGCGGCGCCACCGTCCAGTGCGCGGCGCCGGATGCGGCCGTCCGCGGTGTAGAGCAGTTCCCGGGTGGACAGCCAGCTCGCCGCGAACGGGTAGACGTCCTCTCCGGTGGTCAGCACCCGGTCGCCGGCGACGAGTTCGGTGCGGGGGCCGGTGACCCGGACATAGCTGAGGGTCCGGCCGTCCGGGGAGAACGCGGGACCGTACAACGTCGTGCCGCTGGGCGCGACGACGAGTTGTTCGCGCCGCCCGGACTCCGGTTCGACCGACTCGATGACCGTGTCACCGACGACGTACACCACCTTGCGGCCGTCGGGCGACCAGGCGGGCATGGCATGTTTGCGGTCGCCGTCGGTGAGCGGGCGGATTTCGCCGGTGGCCGGATCGAGCAGCCGGATCCGGCTCTCGCCGTCGCGGTCGGAGGAGAAGGCGATCCGGCTGCCGTCCGGGGAGAACTTGGGCTCCAGGTCGTATCCGGGACCGTCCGTCCACCGGCGGAGACCGGTGCCGTCCGCCCCGATCGTCCAGAGGTCGTAGGTCCCCTCGCGGAACGCCTGGAACACCAGGCTCCTCCCGTCCGGCGCCCAGTGCGGCTGGGTGGCGTCCTGATCGTCGCCGGTGAGCCGAAGCGCCACACCGCCACCGAGCGGCACCAGCCAGATCGCGTTCAGGGCGTCCATCGCGACGGTCCGCCCGTCCGGGGACACCGCGGCGCACAGGTTCGAACCCTCGTGCACCTCGACGATCCGCTCGTCCTCGGCGTGGGCGCCCGAGGCCATCCCGGTCAGCCCGGCGCCGAGCCAGAGGGAACCGACGCCCGCGGCGATCCGCCCGCCGCGGCGGAACACCTCGCGGCGAGCAAGCTCGTCCCCGTCCTCTTGAGACATCGCACTCCTCCTCGCTTCACAACGACTTCTCGGCGAAGAACGGTGTCTTGCCGGAACCGGTGCGGGCGAACCGGACGGGATCCGCGCGTTCGACCGAGAACCCCCGGAAGGTCGGCAGCGCGAAGAGCCGCCGCAACTGCCAGTCCTGCTGGAACCGGTGCAGCACCCCATCGGTGGTGAGCGCCGGGGAGACCCGGGACGACACCAGCAGCGTTATCGAAAACCCTTGCGGGGAACGGAGAATCTGGAACTGGCACTCCGCGGGATCGGTGACCTCTTCGAGGCGGGCCAGCACCGAGTCCCGGGAGATGTCGATGGTGTCGATCATGACCGAGTTGCTGGTGCGCCCGGCCAGGGTGAGCTGCCGGGTCCGGCTGCCACACCGGCAGCCGCCGCCGCTCAGCGAGCCGACATCGCCGACGTGGTAGCGGAACAGCGGCATCCCGGTGTCGGTGAGCGCCGAGACGACGATGTCCCCGACCTCGCCCTCGCCGAGGGGCTCACCGGTCTCCTGGTCGACGATCTCCACGATGACCGCGTCCTCGTGGACGTGGTGGGTGTGCGGATCCTGGTGCCGGCACTGGTATCCGATCGGACCGATCTCGCTGGTGCTGTAGGCGAGGGAACGGACCTCGAGCCTGGGCAGGCGGTCGGCGAGGAACCGCTCGCGGGATTCGGTGAGCCGCTCGCCCAGGTACAGGAAGTACCGCGGCCGGGCGCCCCCGGGCCGGTCGGCCACCGCCGCGAGCAGTTCCAGGCCGAACGGGGGGTACGCGAGGATGGTGTCGATCTCGTGGTCCGCCACGAGCTTCGCGAGTTCGTCCACGGGCAGCGTGGAGCCCAAGGGGAACGCCTGGCCGGACAGCCGCCGGATCACGTCGTGGGCGAACAGGAACGCGCCGTTGAGTTCGGCCGCGCCGAAGCAGTTCGCCCAGCGACGCGGCGGAACGGTGAACGTGTTCCGCAGGCCCCGGGCCCCGAGGAACGCGACGCGGTCGTCGAATTCCCAGGAATGGTAATGCACCTTGCGCCGTCCCGCGCTGCCGCTGGACCGCACCACCACGCCACTGTCCACACTGTCCAGTACCAGATCGTCGGTGTGCGGCGGGCAGGTCTCGCGGACGTCGTCCGAGGTCATCAGCTCGAGCGCGGGCAGATCGCGGGGTCGCCGCACGTGGCTCAGCCCGGGCCAGCGGCCGGCGGTGCGCGGACTCCCGGTGACCGCGGCCACGGTCCGGGCGAGGTTGGCGTCCCGCAACGCGTCGATCTGTTCGCGCGTCAGCAGATCCAGATCGTCGACGAGTTCGATCTCGCTCATGGCGCACCAGCTCCTTCACTGACCGGGGACAAGGCGTTCCGCCTGCCGTGGCGGAGCAGGACGAATCCGGCGGCGCCGAAGCACACCGCCATGCCGACCGCGAGGAACTGGGCCGAGGTGGCCGCCGCGGGCAGCGATGTGCCCCCGGCCCGCACCAGGTAACCCGCGGTCATGGTGCCGAAGATCTCGCCGAAGCAGCCCGCGATGACCAGCGCGGAGAACACCGAAGCCTGCCGCCCGGCCGGTGCCGCGGCCGTCGCGTCGAGCTGGTTCTGCGGCAGGGCAAGGCTTTCCGCGAAGGCGAACAGGACGATTCCGGAGAACACCAGCCAGAACGACGCGGAAAAGGCGAGGAACACCCCGGCACCGCAGGCGGTGGCGACCATCGCGTAGACCCCGGGCCGTCCGAGCCTCGCGAACACCGGGAGCAGGCACAGCTCCAGCACCAGCGCGGCCAGCGGCTCCAGGCTGAGGAAGAACTCGCGGTACCCGGCGAGCCCGGGAACCACGTGGTCGTACAGCAGGAAGCTGGTCATCATGAAGTCCATGCCGAAATAGATCCCGAAGGCGTAGACCAGGACCGGCAGGACCGGGGGCCGCACGCAGACCAGCAGGCCGTCGCGCAGCCGGGTGCGGACGCGTTCCGCGCGGACCGGGGGCGCCGCCTTCGAGGTCAGCACCACCGCGAGCCCGGCGGTCAGCTCGGCCACCGCGACGATCACCAGGAACGCGCGGGCCCAGCCGAACGACACCACGCCGCGGCTGATCACCGGCCCCAGCACGAACGCGGCGTTCATGGCCACGAAGAAGACCTGGAAGACCTTCGACCGGTGGGCGGGCGCGGCCGCGTCGGCCAGCAGAGTGCGCAGCGTCGGCCGCACGACCCCCGCGCCCATCCCGCCGAGGACCGCGAACACGTACAGCCCCGGCGCCGCGGTCGTCACGAACAGGGCCAGGAACCCGGCGAGGTTGAAGATCGCGGCGAGGAGCAACCGCCCGGCGTTGCCCAGCCGGGCGAGCAGCGCCGGGGTCGCACTGGTGACGACCATGGCGACCGTCAGCCGGATCGACAGGGCGAGCGAGAACTCCGCCGCGGCCACGGTCCGGCCGCCGATCACCGCGACCGGCAGCAGCGTCGCGATGATGAGGTAGTCGACGTTCGTGACGAAGGTCAGGTAGATCCCCGCCACGACCGACCGGAGGTTGCTCTTTTCCTGCTCGCGGGTGTTCGGGATCGCCACCTCCCCGATCACGCCGTGGGCCGCAGGTCGCGGGCGGCCGCGTCGATGTGTTCCTCGGTGTGCAGCGCCGACAGCGCGAACCGGATGAGCCCGGTGCCCCGCGCGACGGTCGGGTAGAACGCCGGGGTGACCAGGATCCCGGCCCGCCGGAGCCGCGCCGCGGTTTCCAGCGCCTCCTCCTCGGTGGCGAAGAGCGCACCCCGGATCGGTGACCGCAGCCCGGCGTTGACCAGGGCCCCGCCGGTACGCGCGTCGAACCGGGACACGTTGCGCCACAAGCGGTCCTGCAGACCCGCCAGGCCACCGCGCACGTGCAGCCGGGCCGACGCCAGGCACGCGCCGACCATCGGCAGCGCGATCGGCCCGCCGAAGATCAGCGGATTGCCGAACCGCCGGACCACCCGGGAGTCGGCCTCGTCGGCGAGCGCGCCGAATCCCCCGGCGCAGCCGAACGCCTTGGACAGCGAACCGGCCAGGATGACCTGGCGCGGCAGCGTTCTGCCGAATTCCTCGAAGGCGTAGCCCCCGCCCTGCGGCCCGGTGATGGAAATGCCGTGCGCGTCGTCGACGTAGAGGTACCCGCCGTGCACCTCCGCCAGGTCGAGCAGCACCTTGATGTCGATCAGCCCGCCCATCGAACCGACCCCGTCGACCAGGATGATCGGGGTCCGGCCCGCCGACCGCGCGCGCTCCAACCGGTCCACGAACACTTCGATCTCGTCCACGCTGAACCGGTCGACCTCGCCGATCTGCTGCAGAATCCCCCGGAGCACCTGGATCGACGCGTGGGCCGTGCGTTCGACGAAGAAGGTGACCCCGGCGCCGGAGACCGGATAACTCGGCAGCGTGCCGGAGCCGAGCAGCGGCAGGACACTCAGGTGCACATTCGAGACCGAGGTGAAACAGGTGACCGAATTCCCCCGGTAGATCTCCCCCAGGATTGATTCGAGCTCGTCGAGTTCGGCGGGCCGCATGCGGGTACGCGCCGAGGCGAAATGCACACCGGTCCGGCGCAGGGTGCGTTCCGCCGCGGCGATGATCTCCGAATGCGTCTCCAGGCCCAGATATGAGCACGAGGTGAACTCGACCGCCTCGGTTCCGTCGGCCAGGACGACGGTCTTACCGTTCCGTTTCACGAAAACGTGGCCGGTCAGACCGTGCTCGAACGCCCTGGTCAGCGCATCCGTGGTCCGATCGACCCGCGACCGGACCCAGTTGGTCCCGGGCTCTTCCTTTTGCGTAAGCACCAGCATTCCTCCCCCAGTAGTGCTTCTTTTCCATCATTACGCATCGGGCAGGTCCTGGCCACCGTTTGCGCGACGACGCAAACCGTCTGGTTCCGCCGATGATCGCCGATTCCCGCACCGCGCTTCTCCCGGCGGCTCCGGGCCGGATCCGCTATGCGTCCCCGCGGCGGTTGTCCGCCAACCGGCGTACCCGCAATGGTACGACCGCGTGCATTGCACGGGTGCCCCGAAATTCGCCCGAAAGGTCACGGCGGTGCGGGATGATAGCGAGCAAAGTCGGAACAGATGGACGGTGTTGACGCCGACGGGATTTCCGGACCAGGGGCGGCGATGCTTCGGATTCACTTCACGACCAAGGATTTGTCCGGTACCACGCTGGCATCCGGATTCGATCCGCTGTGGGAAACGCTGTTCAGCGTCCATCTGCTCGCGGAACGCGACGACACGCTGGTGTTCGGTGAATGGCGCCGGCGGGCGCGCGCCGGCGCTGCGGAGCGGCTGCGCCTGCTGCGGGAACTCGCGCCGCCGCGCGGTTATTCCGCGGATTTCCTCACTCCTGGCCGCGGTGGCGGAGCGGAGCTGGACGAACTGGTCGAGCGGCTGGTGTGCACGCCGGTCCGGCGGCTGCGCCACGATCTGGCCCGCCTGGCCCGGCAGCAGCCCGCGACCGTGTGGACGCGGCAGCTCGGCGAGGGCGATCCGGCGGCACTGCGCCTGCTCGGGGACGCGGTGGCGAGTTACTACCGCACTTGCCTGGCGCCACACCACGATCGCCTGCGCGAGCAGGTCCGGGCCGATCGGAACCGGCGCGGCGAAGCCCTGCTCACCGGCGGGGTCGATCGCCTGCTGAGCGGTCTGCACCCACGCACCCGGTGGTGTCCGCCGGTGCTGCGGGTCCTCGACTACGCCGAGGATCGCGACCTGTACCTGAACGGGCGCGGGCTGGTGCTGCTGCCGTCGGTGTTCTGCCGCCACCACCCGATCGCGCTCGCCGACGAAACACTCGATCCCCTGCTCGCCTACCCGGTCTCCCCCGGGATCGGCTGGCTGGCGCCGGTGGAACACGCCGACGGCCGGACCCGGCTGACCGCGTTGCTCGGCGCCGCTCGCGCGGCCACGCTGGAGGCCAGCGCGTCGGCCTGCAGCACCACGCAGCTCGCCGGCCGGGCCGGGCTTTCGCTGTCCAGCGCGAGCCGGCACGCGTCCGTGCTCCGGGACGCGGGGCTGATCACCACCCAGCGCGACGGCGGCACCGTGGTCCACCAGGTCACCGCGCTGGGGCTCGCGCTGCTCAACGGTAGTTCACACCGAAGCCAGGGACAGCGTGCCGAGTGAGA
Organism: Amycolatopsis anabasis; assembly: GCF_009765355.1. Classification (GTDB taxonomy): domain Bacteria; phylum Actinomycetota; class Actinomycetes; order Mycobacteriales; family Pseudonocardiaceae; genus Amycolatopsis; species Amycolatopsis anabasis. Next base: position 48,192 of record NZ_VTHK01000020.1, read on the forward strand.
CCATTGCCAGCAGCGCGCCGGAGACCTGCCAGCCGTTCATCCGCTCCCGCAACACCGTGCGCGCGAGCACCACCGTGGCGGCCGGGTACATCGCGGTGATCACCGCCGACACCGAAAGCAGGCCGCTGCGCGCGGCGAGCAGGAACAACGCGTTGCCGGTCATATCGAGCACCCCGGCGGCGACCGCGGTCCCGACGGCCGGACGCGGCAGGCGGACCGGCACCCGGCGGAGTGCGAGCAGCCCGCCGAACGCGACCAGCGAGGTGATCCGGGTGGCGAGCAGCGGCGCCATCCCCGATCCCGGCGATGTTCGGTGCAGCAGCACGAAGAACGCGCCCAGCCCGACCCCCGCGGCCAGCGCGATGCCGATCGCCTGCCGGGTCACCGCCCCGCCCGCACCGGGCTCCGGCCGTTCCCGGCTGATCAGCACGATCGCCAGCAGCCCGGTCGCGAGCCCGGCCACGGCCAGCGCGGACGGCCGCTCGCCCCCGGCCACGCCCGCCACCACCGGCACGACCGCCACGCAGACCGCGGTGAACGGCGCGATCACGGTCATCGGGCCGAGCGCCAGCGCCCGGTACAGCGCCATCATGCTGAAGGTCGCGACCGCGCCGGCCGCGGCGCCCCACAGGTAGTCGGCCCCGGCAGCGTGCTGCCCCGGCAGCGCCCACAACGCGATCACCAGCGGGCAGAGGCTGGCGAGCTGCGAGGCGAACAGGACCGGCAACACGTGCGCGCGGCGCGTGGCGAACCCGCCGAAGAAATCGGAAGCGCCGTAGGTGAGCGCGCCCGCCGCGGCGAACAGGACGCTGATCATCGGCCCGCGCCCTCGTCGCCGCGGCGGGCGCGGTCCAGGAAGTTCCGGAAGATTCGCTTGCCATCCCGGCGGAACTCCAGGTGCGCCTGCATGCCGTAGAGCGCGCGGCGACGGTGCCGGATGCCCTCGACCCGGCACGTCCCGGACGTGGCGGTGAGGGCGAACCCCGGCGGCACCGCGACGAGACCGTACACGTGGCGCTGGAAGAGGCGCACCTCGCCGGGCAGCCCGGAGAACAGCTCGACCCCGGGCAGCAGCGTCACCGGGCTCCCGCCGACGACCGCCGGTCCCCGGCCGAGGCCGACGCCATACGCCCGGCCGATCAGGTGCAGCCCGCCGCAGATCCCGAGCACCGGCACGGTGGCCGCGCGGATCAGCTCGAGTTCCGCTTCGTAGCCGGGTTCCCACGCGGGGACGTCGGTGCCGGTGAGCACGATCGCCGCGAACTCGCGGCCGTTCCGGGGAATCTCCCGGTGCGGCACGACCTCCGGCCACCAGCCGGACTCGTGCACCAGCTCGGCGATCCGCCGGGTGGACAGGCTGCCGTTGTCCACGACCAACGCCCGCGGACTCGTGGTCGCTCCTGGGCGGCTCATTCCGCGCACACCGTGCCACTCGCGATGATCCGCACCGCGCCGCACATCGACACCGTCCGGGTCGCCGCGGACCAGCCCACCACGATCCGCCCGCCAGGCTGCCGGACGACTGTCTGTTCGGGCCAGCCCGGCAGGCTCGCGACCGCGGCGATGCACGCCGCCGCCGCGCCGGTGCAGCAGCCCGCCGTGGTGCCGACGCCACGCTCCCACGGGACGACCTCGAGCACCCCGCGCCGTACGGGCGCGGCGAACATCACGTTGGTGCCGCCGGGCCAGCTTTCCTGCGCCGAGCGGCCGTCCGGATCCGCCTGGAACTCCGGATCGAGCGGGCGGAACTCGACCCGGTGCTGGGTGCCGAGCTCGAGCTGCAGCACTCCCGCCGCGGGCCGGGCCACGATCGGTTCGCCGGGCAGCCGCAGGGTTCCGGTGAACACCAGCCGGTCGGGATCGTCGAGGCGGTGGACGAGGTCGCCGCCCGCGCTGTGCACGACCACCGGCCGCCCCGGGTCGGCGCGGCCGGTGCGGACCGCCAGCGCGGCGAGGCACCGGGCGCCGTTGCCGCACATCGGCGCCTCGGTGCCGTCGGGGTTGAACACCCGCATCCCGACCGAGCCCTCGTCCCGCCAGTCGGCCACCAGCACCCCGTCGCCGCCGAGGCCGCGCGCTGGATCCACCACCCGGGGCAGCAGACCCGGCACCACCGACGCGTCCTCCACCACGACGTAGGAATTCCCCTCGGCGTACACCTTCCAGAACGCGGCGTTCATCGGTCCAGGAACCCGTCGATCCGGGCGAGCCCGGCCTCCAGCTGGGAGGTCGCGAACCCCATCCGGAGGTGGCCTTCGGTGTCGTAGCAGTCGCTGCCCGGCGCGAGCAGCACCCCGGTCCGTTCGACGAGCTCCACGCAGAACTCCCGCGTCGGCGTGCCGCCGAGCAGGCGCGGGAACACCAGCCCGCCACCGGCCGGCGGGACGAGCTCGAACCGGTCCTGCCACCGTTCGAACCAGTCGAGCGTGGTGCGCAGGCCGCGGCGCACCAGTTCGTGCGTGCGCGCGAGGACGCGGTCCCGGGCCCGCAGGACCGCCACCGCCCAGGCCTGGTCGAGCGATCCCGGGTTCAGCGAGGTGTACTTGCGGTACTGCCGGGCCCGCACCACCAGGTCCTCGTCGGCGACCAGCCAGCCGATGCGCAGGCCCGGCAACCCGTAGGCCTTGCTCAGCCCGCCGACCACGGACAGCGCCGGATTCGGTTGCCACGCGGTCGGTTCGGCGTCCTCGCGCATCTCCCGGAACACCTCGTCCACCAGCAGGTGGACTCCCCGATCGCCCAGCGTCGCGGCCAGTTCCGCGAGTTCGCCCGCCGGAACCCGTTGTCCCGTGGGATTGTGCGGGCTGTTGATCAGTACCAGGCGGGTCCGCTCGGTCACCGCGTCCAGGATGCGGCCGGAGTCGATGCGGAAACCGTCGGCCGCCGCCAGCGGCACCAGCCGGAGCCGCCCACCGGCCGCGGTGACGTACTCGTGCAGCGGCTGGTAACCCGGCCACAGGCACACCGCCTCGTCGCCCGGTTCCACGAGCAGGTTGACCAGGATCAGCAGGGCCTCGATCGCGCCGACCGTCACGAGCACGTTCTCCGCGCGCGCCGACGGGTACTGGGCGGCGATGACCTCGCGCAGCTCGCGGTACCCGGCCGAGGGCGTGTACCCGACCTCGTGCCCGGGCTCCGGCCCCGGCCCGGCGAGCTCGGTCAGCTCGCGGTAGGTCAGCGGTTCGACGCCGCTCAGCGCGAGCATGTACTCGCAGTGGAATTCGTAGTTTTCGAAGAACTCCTCCTGCCGGAAGACGTTCATCCTCATCGCAGCCTGCCATTTCCGCCGGTCCGGGCGGGCGAACCGACCGGATCCAGCACGACCAGTTCGTGGTCGCGGGCGATTTCCAGCGCGCTCTCGGCGAGCCGCACCGCCGCACCGGCACTCGTCCCGGTGGCCACGACCCCGCACACCTCCCGATACCCGTCGGGCGGCAGTTCGTACAGCTCCCCCTCCGCCATCCAGCGGTTCACCGCGACGATCCCGGGCAGGCGCGCGAGCGCTTCGGCGTCCATCCGCCGCAGCCGCCCGGCCCGGTCGGGATACCAGCTCCGGCTCGCCGCGGCGCCCCGCTGGCTCGGTGTCGCCTCGGGCCGCTGTCCCATCGCGAAGCGCAGGGTCGCCTCGAGCAGATCGGTCCCGGTGGCCGCGAGGACGACCTGCCGGATGGAACCCCCGCCCATCCGGGCCGCGATCTCCAGCATGCGCGGCCCGGCCGCGGTGACCTTGAACTCGGTGTGGGTCACGCAATCCTCGATGCCCAGCGCGCCGATCGCGCGGCCGGTCAGGTCGAACAACTCCGCGAGGACGTCCGGGGCGAGCCCGGGTGGTGTGGAGTGGCCGACCTCACGGAAGAACGGCCCCTCGGTGTCCCCCTTCGCGCAGACCGCGACATGGGCGGGCGTGCTCCCGGAAACCACGGACTCGACGCTGAACGCGGGCCCGTCGAGGTACTCCTCGACCACCCACCGCCCGCGCATTCCCCGCAGTGGCGCGGGAACCCGGGCGGTGATCATTTCCCCGAAGCGGTCCAGCCGCGCGCGGAGGTCGGCTTCCGAGTCGAAGCGGACCGTGTACAGGCTCGCCACCCCGGTGCTCGGTTTGAGCACCCCGGGCACGCCGACCTGGTGCACCGCCGCGCCCGCCTCCCGCGCGTCGCCGAGCACGTACCGGCGCGCCATCGGCACTTCCGCGGCGCGCAACCGGTTCCCCATCGCGATCTTGTCCCGGCACAGCGCGGCGACCTCGGGACTCACCCCGGGCACGCCGTGCTCGCGGGCCAGCAGGGCCGCCGCCTCCAGGCAGGATTCGCTGCAGTTGACCACCCCGGCGACGCGCAGCCCGGCGGTCCGGGACAGCACCTGCGCCGGATCGGTGGGATCGGCTTCGATCCAGTCGTCGATCTGGTCGGTCTCCCAGGACACCCGGCGGCTCACCAGCACCACCCGCATGCCCAGTTCCCGGCCCCGCCGGTAGACATCGCGCCGGGTCACGTCGGCGCCGGGATCGAGGAACACGTAGTCGGCCATCGGTCACCTCCCCTCCACGACGAACCGGGCCACCCTGGTGATCCCGTCCGTCAGGTCCTTCAGCGAACAGCTCAACGAGATCCGGCAGTGCGTCGCGGATCCGAAGCGCTCCCCCGGCCACACGAACACCCCGGCCTCACGGGCCAGCCGTTCGCCGACGGCGTGGTCCGCGAGATCAGGACCGTCCTGTGTGGACAGCCACAGGAAGTAGGTGCCCCGCGGTGGCACCACGGACAGTCCGTGCTCGCGCGCGACCGCGACGGCCTCCGCGCAGCGCTTCCGGTAGGGCCGCATGTGGTCGACCCCGTGCAGCGACGGCAGGGCGCGGGCGAGCAGCAGTTGCGCGGGCGCGCTCGCGGCGCCGGTCAGCACGGCGGCACGGGCGGCGATCCGGTCGATCACCTCCGGCATCCCGAACAACATCGCCGCCCGCAAGCCCGGGCGGCCCAGCGTTTTCGACGCGCTGCGCACCACGATCCATTCGCTCGCCCCGCCGATCGCGGCGAAGCTGGTGAATTCCACGCCCGGATACCGGTATTCGGCGTACACCTCGTCCGCGATCACGGCGACGTGCGGCGGCAGCACCGAGCGGATCCGCCGCAGGGTCGCCTCGTCGTGCACCGCGGTGGTCGGGTTCGCCGGATTCGCCAGCAGCAACGCCCGCGTCCGGTCGGTGACCTGACGCCCGATCCGCTCGGCGGTCAGCCGCCAGCCGTCGGCCGCGGTGTCCACCAGGCGCGGCACCCCGCCCAGCAGTTCGATCTGCGTGGGGTAGCTGTGGAAGTAGGGGGCGGCGACCAGCACCTCGTCGCCGGGTTGGAGCACCGAGGCGAGCGCGAGGGTGACCCCGGCCTGCGCGCCCCCGGCGACGAACACGTTCCCGGGAGCCAGCGGGACGCCGAGCCCGGTCGCGTAGTGCTCGGCGATGGCGGCCCGCACCGGGGCCAGGCCTTCGATCGGCGGGTAACGCCGGGTGTGTTCCCAGCTCGCACCGGCGTCCTCGGTGTCGGCGGGCCAGGCGCGCAACGGCTCGGACCGGCCGAGATCCACGAACCGGGCGCCCCAGGTGCGGGCGGCCTCGGCCTTGGTCCGCCGCAACGAGTTCCGGAGCCGGGTGAACTCGTCGGTCCAGGAGCGGCGCGCGCTCGACACCGCGGTCATCCCGGCACCAGCTCGGTGCCCGCGCGCCCGGCGAGCAGTTCGGCGAGGTCGGCCCCGCCGATCACGGCCCGGTGCACCCCGCCGTCCAGGGCCTCGGCGACGGCCTTGATCTTCTTGCGCATCCCGCCGCTGGTGTATCTCCGCACGGTGTCCAGCTGGTGCCGGGTCAGGCGGTCCACCCGGGCGCCGTCCCGCAGCACGCCGGGAACATCGGTCACGAAGACGAGATCGTGCGCGCCCAGCCGGGCGGCCACCGCCGCCGCGGCCCGGTCGGCGTCGACGTTCACCGCCGGATGCTCCGCGGACCGGGCGAGCGGGGTCAGCACCGCGACCCCGGCCGGTTCCAGGGCCCGCCCGATCGCGTCTGCGTCGACCGAGGTGATCGGGCCGACCAGGTTCCGCAGCGGCCGCAACTCCCCGTCGGTCCACCACAACTGCGACCGGACCTCCGCGCCGAGCACCGCGGGCGCGGTGGCCAGTTCCCGCACGGGGACGCCGCGGCCGGCCAGTTCGGCGGCGATCCCGGCCCGCAGGCGTTCGGACACCGCGGTGATGTCGGACAGCACCACCTCGTCGGTCAACCGGCTGCGGAAACCGTGCTGGCTGGTCACGAAAACCGGGGTCCGGTGCCGTTGCCGCTGGTAGGCCGTCAGCGGTCCGGACCAGCCGTGCACCAGGACTGCCCGGCGCCCGCGGAGCACGGACGCGGCCACGTCCCACCAGCCCGCGCCCAGCCGCCCGAGCACGCTGCCGCCGATCTTCACCACGATCGGGGGCGATTCGCCACGCATGGTCGCACTCCTCTCACGCCGATCAGGCCGGGAACAGGGGAAGGGCGGTCAGCCCGGCGTCCTCGGTGACGCCGTGCCGGAGGTTGGCGCACTGCACGGCTTGCCCCGCCGCGCCCTTGACCAGGTTGTCCAGCGCCGCCAGCAGCACGAACCGGCCGGACTCCTGGTCGGTGAACGCGGCCAGATCGCAGAAGTTGGAACCGGCGACCACCTTGGGATCGGGCACCGGATGGGCCTCGCGCTTCCAGTCCCGGATCCGCACGAACGGCTCGCCGCGGTAGAAACGCCGGACCACCGCGGACAGGTTGACCTCGGCCATCGGCGGCCGCACCGCGACGTGCGCGGCCACCGACAGCCCGCGGACCAGATCGACGCCGAAGGTGGACATGCCCAGCCGCAGCCCACCGTCCGCGGTGGACAGTCCCCGGCCGAGCAGGACCTCGCGGATCTCCGCGACGTGCCGGTGCCGGACCGGCGCGTACGGGGTGACCGCGTTGGCCCGCATCGCATGCGTTCCGGAGACCCGCAACCGGTTTCCCGACCCGCTGGACCCCGACTTCGCGTCGATCACGATCGATTCGAAGGTATCGCCGATCCCGGCCAGCGGCGCCAGGGCGAGCAGCGCGGCGGTCGCGAAACAGCCCGGCACCGCGATCAGGCGTGCGCCGGGGATGCGGTCGCGGTTGAGTTCGGGCAAGCCGTACACCGATTCCGCGAGTTCCCCGGCGGGCCGCTCCACCCCGGGATACCAGCGATCGTGCGCTTCCCGGCCGCGCAGCCGGAACGCGGGGCTGGCGTCCACCACGAGTTCGACGCCGCGGGCCAGCAACTCCGGGGCGAGGCGCACGGACACCTCGGGCGGGGTCGCCAGGAACACCGTGGCGCACCGGTTCGCGATCTCGCCGAGGTCGGCGTCGCGCAGCGGCAACCGGCCGAGGGTGTGCGCGACCGACAGGTGCGGATGCAGCCGGCCGAGCGGCACGCCGGGCTCCCGGGCGCGTTCGCCGGAAGCGCTGACGTGCTCGACGGTGAACTCCGGATGCCCCGCCAGCAGCCGGAGCAGTTCGCCTCCGACGAGCCCGCTGACGCCGACCACCCCGACCGGAATGCCCATGCTAGTTCGCCATTCCCTTCGCCAGCACGCCGTTCCCGGCGGCGACCCCGAGCGCGTGGGCGACGATCGCCCCCGCCACGTCCGCCCCGGTGGCCCGCACCGCGCCGCGGAACATCGGCACGTGGTTGACCTCGTTGACCACGCACGAACCGTCCGGGAGCACGAACAGGTCCAGCCCGAACACCTCGGCGCCGACCGCGTGCGCCACCCGCCGCGCCACCGCGTCGATCTGTCCACACCGGACAGTGGCGTCGGCGGTCCCGCCCGCGGACACGTTCGCCCGCCAGTCGTCCGGCGCCGGTTCGCGCCGGTAGTGCGCGACCACCCGGCCGCCGACCACGACGGCCCGTTCGTCGGCCCCCGGATGGAACGGCTGGGCGAGCAGCACCCGGTCGAAGCCCTGTCCGAAATGGTCCACGTAGTCGTACGCGGCCTGCGCCAGTTCCGGGTCCCGGACCAGCAGGACCCGGCGACCCAGCCCGCCGAACACCGGCTTCACCACGCACGGCACGCCGAACTCGCCGATGGCGCGGGTGAGGTCGCGCCGGGACAGCACCACCCGGAAGTCCAGGACCGGCAACCCGGCGGTGCGCAGCACCCGCGCGGTCTCCAGCTTGCTCTGGCACACCCGGATCGCGTGCGGCGCGTTGACCAGCCGGACCCCGTGCCCGGCCAGCACACCGGACAGCGCCGCCGCGCGGGACAGGCTCCTGCTGCGCAGCAGGCAGACGTCCGCGAACCGGGTCCCGTCCGGACCGGCGCACAGCTCCCCGTCGTCCAGCCACCGGGTTTCCACGCCCCGGCGCCGCCCCTCGGCCAGCAGCAGCCGTTCCTCCCAGCCCACCCGGTCGGCGAGCACCGCGAGCGTGGTCACCGCCGCCCACCGCCGTCCGCGACCAGCGGCCCGGTCTCGACCAGATCGGTGGCCAGCAGGTCCGCCGGGGTTTCCCGGCGCACCACGACCCGCCCGGTCCCGTTCGCCGCGAACACCACCGGCGCGCGGCAGAACCGGTTGTAGTTGCTCGCCATGCAGTGCGTGTACGCCCCGGCGGTGAGCACCGCCAGCACGTCGCCCCGGCGCACCGGCGGCAGCGGCACGTCGGCGAACAGCAGGTCCGTTTCGCAGTGCCGCCCGTAGATGTTGACCGTCGTGCTCGCCGGGACGTGCGGCGCGGCGGCCGCGACGACCTGGTGGCGGGCCGAGTACATCAGCGGCCGCGGGTTGTCCGAAAGGCCACCGTCCACGACGACCAGATCGGATCCGCCCGGCCGCACGGCGGGGCGCACCAGGCCGACGGTGTACAGCAACATCCCGTACGGCGCCGCGATCGCCCGGCCCGGTTCGATGCCCAGCACCACATCGTCCGCGCACAGCGGGGCCAGCCACCGGCGAAACCCGGGGACCAGTTCGTCCGCCCAGCGTTCCGGGGCCGGGGGCATCGGTTCGTCGACGTAGTGCACGCCCATCCCGCCGCCGATCACCAGCCACCGGGGCCGCCAGCCCGGCGTCTCCCGGGTCAGGAACTCGGCGACCCGGCGCAGGGCGAGCAGGTACGGCTCGGCCGTGGTCAACTGGGAGCCGAGGTGGAAGTGCAGGCCGTCGACCTCCAGCACCTCGAGCGCGCGGGCGGTGGCCAGCGCGGCGGCGGCTTCTCCCCCGGCGATGCGCAGCCCGAACTTGCCCTCGGCGCCGCTGGCCCGGTAGCGCGCGTCGGTGCTCACCTCGACCCCGGGGTTGAGCCGGAGCAGGATGTGCTGCCGCAGCCCGCACCGGCGGGCCACCTCGGCCAGATCGGCGAGTTCCTCGACCGAGTCGACCACGATCCGGCCCACCGCGGACCGCACCGCGAACTCCAGTTCGGCGGGCGTCTTGTAGCTGCCGTGCACGGTGATCCGCTCCGGCGGCACGCCCGCCCGCAGCGCGAGCGCGAGTTCCCCGCTGGACACCACGTCCAGGTCCAGGTCCTCCTCGGTGACCAGCCGCAGCATCTCCCCGACCGCGAAGGCCTTGCAGGCGTAGGCCACCCGGGAACGCGGCCAGGCGCGGCGGAAGGAATCCCGGAACCGGCGGCAGATCTCGCGCAGGCCGGTCTCGTCGAACGCGTACGCCGGGGTGCCGGCCGCGCGGGCGAGTTCGGTCACGCGGCATCCGCCGAGCTCCAACGGCTCCGGCCGGACGGCGAGCGGGGTCACTCGCCCCAGTCCGGCAACTCGGTCTCGACCGCCTCCAGCGCGAGCGCACCACCGTCGACCGCCCGCACCTGCAGGGTCAGCGCGCATTCGGGGCAGGCGAGAGTCTCGCCGACCCCGAGTTCCGCCGCGGTGAAGGTGAATTCACACTCCGGGCATTCCCCGGTGACCGTGGTGCTCACTGCGCGCCCCTTTCGTTGGCCGTGGTGACGGTTGGTCGGGTGGATCGGGCCAGGAAGTCGAGCGCGAGCGAACGCAGCGCGGTTTCGTCGAGCGTCGCCTTGCCCGCCGGGAGGTGGTTCAGCACGTCCTCGACGAACTCGTCCAGATCGAGCCCGCCGGTCAGGTCCGGGGGCAGGCAGGCGCGCAGCAGCGCCGGCCGGAGCCGCCCGCGCACGCGGACCCGCCGCTGGTTGCCGACCAGATCCGCCGGGACCGCCTCGAAGGCCTCGGGATGGGTCCACTGCCCGGCGATCTCGTAGTTGTAGCTGAACCGGGCCGTCGGCCCGCAGGTCGCGCCGAGCGGGACGGCGGAACGGCGCTCCACCTCCTGGGTCAGCGTGGTGAGCTTGGTGAGGTCGAACCGGTCGACGCCGTGGAACCGCCACAGGCAGGTCAGCACCTCGGCGAGCGGGGTGTTCCCGCCTCGCTCGCCGAGCCCGCCGACGGTGGTCGAAATCCACGACGCGCCCCCGTCCACGGCGGCCAGCGCGTTCGCGACCGCCAGCCCCAGCATGTTGTGCGAGTGGATCTCCACCTCGATCCCGGCGCCCGCCCGGACCGCGACCTCGGCCAGTCGCCGGGTGTCGTCCGGCCGGAGCGTGGACACCGTCTCGGCGAGCCGGAACCGATCGGCCCCGGCGGCGGCGCCGTTGGCGACGTACTCGGCGAGGAATCCCGGATCGGTGCGCGCGCCGTCCTCCGCGCTGAACGTGGTGTGCAGGCCCATTTCCTTGCTGATCCCGATGACGCCCCGGGCCAGAGCCAGAATCCGTTCCGGGCGATCGGTGCCCAGTTTCAGGCGGGCGTGCACCGGGGAACTCGGCAACGACACCATCACCGCGCGGCAACCGAGCGAACGGGCCAGTTCGAGGTCTTCGCGGACCTGTTTCCGGTTGCGCGCGAGGACGAGGGTGAGGACGTGGTCCGGGCCCACGTGGTCCAGCACCGCGCCGAGCAAGGGCAGGTCAGCGCGGTCACCCGTGGACACGATCCCGGCCTCGACCAGGTCGACGCCCACCGCGCGCAGCAGCCCGGCGATCGCCACCCCGTCGGCCGGGGTGAAATCCACCCCCGGCATATGCGCGCTGTCCCGGAGCGTGGTGTCGGAGATTCTCGGCGACGGACGGGGTGCCGAATTCATTTCGGCGGATCGGTCCATGACGGACCCCTTTACTCAAGTGGAAAACAATCAGGAATATCGGTTCAGTCACCGTGCTCGAGGACGTACCGGCGCCAGTACTCCTGTCCTTCTTCGCCCAGTGTGTCGATCGGGTCGTAAAACTCGTACCGGAGATCCAGCGCGGCCGGATCGTCCAACTCCAGGCTCGTCCGGTAGTTCTTCGTCCAGTACGAAATTCCGCGCGTCCGGTCGTAGGAGTGCGCCTGGTGGACCCAGCGCTTCCCGAGATACGGCGGGTCGCAGATCAAGCGCGGGGTGGCGAAGCCCGGCAGATATCCCATGATGTCGTGTTGCAGCCGCTGCGCCTGATCGAGACTGGTGCGCCAATGCTCGGAATTCGGCACCATGTCGCACATGTAGACGTAGTACGGAATCACGTGCGCGCGGTCCAGGATGGTGAAGGAGAGGTCGAGCAGGCTGGCCAGCGAGTCGTTGACCCCGCGCAACAGCACGGCCTGGTTGCGCACGTCCCGGAAGCCGAGATCGAGCAGGGCCCGCACCGCCCTGGCCACCAGTGGGGTCACCGAGTTGGCGTGGTTGATGTGGGTGTGCACCGCGACGTTGACCTCGCGCTCGCGCGCACGGCGGGCGATCCGCTCCAGCCCGCTCAGCACCTCGGACTGCCGGAAGTGCTGCGGCAGCGCGGCCAGCGCCTTGGTGGCCAGCCGCACGTCGCGGATGTTCGGGATCTCGAACATCCGGAGGCAGAAGTCCTCGAGTTGCGCGATCGGCACGTTCGCCACGTCGCCGCCGGACACGACCACGTCCCGGACCGCGCGGTTCTCCCGCAGGTAGTCCAGGATCAGCTCGTACCGGTCCTTGGTGCGCACTTCGATCCGCCGCTTGGTCACCTGCGGCACGTCCAGGCCGACCAGGTCCATCCGCGTGCAGTGCCCGCAGTACTGCGGGCAGGTGGTGGTCAGTTCCACCAGCACCTTGGTCGGGTACTTGTGCGTCAGCCCGGGCACCGTCCACATATCGGCCTCGTGCAGGCTGTCCCGGCGGGCCATCGGATGGCTGGGCCATTCCCGATCCCGATCGGCGAATGCCGGGGCCATGTACCGCCGAATCGGATCGTTCCAGAGATCCTCGACATTCATCGTGTTGATCATTTGCGGCGGAATAAGCATCGCCATGGTGGCCCGTTCCCGCTGGTCCCGGAAAATCGAATCAGCCAGCTCATCGGGCAACCAGTCGCCAAGCGTCCGCCGCAACGCGGCCACGCTCTTCACCGCGTTTCGCCGCTGCCATCGGGCATCGAGCCAGTCCCGCTCCGCAACCTCGCGAAACCCCGGTATTCGCCGCCAATCCGGTTCGGAAAAATCCCGATCCGGCGGGTAATCGTAGGGCTGCGCAAGCAAAGCCCCCATGTCAGTTTGGCGCACGTTCATCCCCCAAGATCCGCTGACTGGCAGCGCGCCTTTCCCTGCATCGGACGGTACCGGCCGGGTAATTCCTTGTCCACCCCGAATTGTTCGTGATCAATAAAGGAAGATCAATTAGTCCATTTGCCGGGCCCACCTTGTCACCGAGGCGCTCCCAGACAACAGGGACCGCGGTCCCAGAGCCGCCGGGAATGTCAAGCGCGCCGGGATACGGTGGACCGAACACCTGCCGGACTACGCGTATAAACCGCCTTCCGCCAAGAGAAACCCGGCACCGGCACCCGAACCGGCTGCCGCCGAGATCGGAAGCACCGAACTGGTCGCCGTGCACAGCGGAAAATGCGTGACGAGCCGGACGGCCAACGCGTCGGGCACACCCGCACCGCAGTTCCGCCGCAAGGACCGGCGGCTCGGGGACCAGTCATCGTCGAGCACCTGGTTAACGTGGTCAAAGATCGATGAGTTCGACGGTCACGGTCGCCAGGTCACCCGCATCGAGGGCTTCTGCCTCGCGGACGGCCCGTTTGATGGGCAACACATAGCTGCCGCGCGCGCTGTCGGGAAAGATCGAGGTCGTCCACGTGCTCCCGCCGAGGGTGACCCGCACCCGCAGCGAGCCGAAGCCACGGCGCGCTCGGCCAGTCAGGTCACGAATCTCTTCGGACGCCTCGGTGGGCAGGCTGACGAAGAACCAACTGTCAGAGCGGCGGGCATCCCATATCCACAGCTCGGCATCGAAAACGACGACCACGGATTCATCATCACACGCCGACCCGACAAGGTGGCCGTGCGACTGTCTACCCAGGTGTTCGGGGTCGGCTACGTCAACCTCGTCGCGGTGGCGGCCCTGCTCTGCGGCTCGCTGCCCGCCATCGCGATCACCCGGCGCGTCGCCGGGCGGGGGCCGCGGTTTCAGAGGCGGTCCGCGTCGATGATCGCCTGGGCGAAGGGATGCGGGGCCTCCTGCGGGACGTTGTGGCCGATCCCGTCGAAGACCCGGTGCTGGTGCTTGCCGGTGAACTTGGCGCGGTAGGTCATTCCGTCCTTGGCCGTGCCGTCGAAGTCGCTGCCGATGGTGATCGTCGGCACGGCGATGGCCGGCCCGGTGGCGAGTTTCTGCTCGTATTCGTCATACCGCGGCTCGCCGGGAGCCAGGCTCAGGCGCCAGCGGTAGTTGTGGATGACGATGTCGACGTGGTCGGGGTTGTCGAACGACGCCGCGCTGCGGTCGTAGGTGGCGTCGTCGAAGGCCCACCGCGGCGACGCGAACTTCCAGATCAGCTTGTTGAAGTCGTGCCGGTGCTGGCGGTAGCCGAGGACGCCGCGCTCGGTCGCGAAGTAGTACTGGTACCACCAGCCCAGTTCGGCGGCCGGGGCCAGGGGTTGCTGGTTCGCCGCGAGATTGGTGATGATGTAACCGCTCACCGGGACGATCGCCGTGCAGCGTTCGGGCCACAGCGCGGCCATGATGGCGGCGGTCCGCGCACCCCAGTCGTATCCGCCCACGATCGCCTCGTCGATGCGGAGGGCGTCCATGAGGGCGATGACGTCGAGCGCCACCGCCGACTGCTGCCCGTTGCGGACCGTCTGCGGGGAAAGGAACGTGGTCGGGCCCCAGCCGCGCAGGAACGGGACGATCACCCGGTACCCCGCGGCGGCGAGCAACGGCCCGACGTCGACGTAACTGTGCGGGTCGTAGGGCCAGCCGTGCAGCAGCACCACCGGCTGACCGGTGCCCGGGCCGAATTCGGCGTAGGCCATGCTCAGCACGCCCGCGTGGATCTGCTTGAGGGGGCCGAGCGAGGTGTGCTCGCCCGAACCGGCCCGCAGATCCGAAGCATCGGTGGGAGTGTTCGACGAGCACGCGGCCAGCGACGTCGCCGCCACACCCGCCGCGAGCATCCGCGTGAACCGTCTTCTGTCGATCATGACCAGGACGTTAGGGAGACGACGGGGACATCCGCGACTGTCGGATGACGCCGCCGGGGTAAGTCACCGGTGGTCGTCCTTTTTGAGCATTTCCGCGAGTTCAGCCCGGGAACGCACGCCCAGTTTGGGGAAGATCCGGTACAGGTGGGTTCCGACGGTCCGGTGGGACAGGTAGAGCCGCTGCCCGATCTCCCGGTTCGTCAGGCCCTCGGCGGCCAGTTGCGCGATGCTCAGCTCGTGCGGGGTCAACCGTTCCCGCGCGTCCGGGCCGCGGTTCGGGCTCGACTCTCCGGCGCTGCGCAGTTCCCGGCGGGCCCGCTCGCCCCACGCTGCCATCCCGAGCGCGTCGAAAGCCTCCCTGGCCGTACGCAGGTGCGTCCTGGATCGCACGACCTGCCGCTGACGGCGCAGCCATTCGCCGAACGCCAGGTGGATGCGTGCGCGTTCGGCCGGCCACCGGGTCAGGTCCGCCCGCAGTGCGGCCGCGAACAACTCCTCGGCCTCGTCGTTCGCCGCGACCACGGCGCGCGCGTAGCGCAACCCGATGTGCAGCGCCGGCGACGGCGTCGACGCGGCCAGCGGTTCCAGCTCTCGCAGGATGTCCCGCAGGGCGTCGGTCTGCCCGGCCCGCACCGCGGCGTCGGTGAGTTCCGCTACGAAGTACGCGCGCAGGCCCAGTTGGTAGGCGGGGTCCGCGGGGTCGAGTACCCGGCACAGGCCGGCGAACGCATCGTCGAAGCGGCCCTCGCTCAACGCCGCGAGCCCGCGGGCGAGCTGGACGGTGGCCAGGACGGGCCGGGCACCCGCGGCAAGGCCGACCCGTTCGGCCTCGTCGGCCAGCACGCCGGACTGTTCGTGCTCGCCGCGCAACGCGGCGATCTCCGCCTGGACGGCCCTGGCCAGCCCGTACATGAACGGCTGGCTGGTCTCCTGGGCGAGCCGGGCGGCCTCCGCCGCGACCGGCACGGCTGTGGTCAGGTCGCCGAGCCGGACACAGCTCCATGCCTGGACCGTCAGCGCCCGGGGCAGCGCACCGAGCCGCCCCTCGGCACGCAGCCCGGGCACGGCCGAGGCAGCGAAGCGGGCCGCCAGGTCGAAAGCGCCGACCTGCATCGCCGCGCTGCCCAGGTAACGGTTCACCTCCGGGTCGGAATCGGCGGCACCGGCCAGCCCGCGCAGCCCGTCGAGCACCCGGTCGCCCCGCTCGAACGGCGCGACGTACGCGACGACCGCGACCAGCCGCGGGTCGTCGGCGCCGAGGGGCAGACGGTCGGCCACCTCGAGCAGCAAGCGCCGCGCGTCCGGGCCGGGTTCGGACCAGAAGCAACGCATGGCGGCGCCCAGCAAGATCCGGACGGCCGTTTCCACCTGCCCGTCCGCGGCCACCGATTCGACCAGTTCGCCCAGCTCCGACACTCGGGAGACGTCCTCGCGCACCCCGTCTTCAAAGCCGCTCAGCAGCCAGCTGGCGGTGGCGCGCTGGCGCGATGAAAGCTCATGTTCCCGTGCGTCGCGCACCAGGCGTTCGGCCGTGTCGCGGCGGCCGGATTCGACCGCCAGCTCGGCAGCGCGCAGCAGGCGGACCGCTCGCTTGCCCGGCCGCTCGCTCAACCTGGCCGCTTGCTCCAGCGCCGCGATCGCGGCGGCGAGCCCGCCCCGGTGCTGGGCCCGGTCGGCTGTCCGCTCCAGTTCGGCGGCCGCGTCCTCGTCGGCTCCGGCCGACGCGGCGGCCCGATGCCATGCCCGCCGGTCCGGCCGTTCGAGCAGGGTCTCGGCCAGCGCGAGGTGGGCCTGCCGGCGCTCGGCCGGCGTCGCGGCCGCCGCGATCGCCGACCGCATCAGCGGATGCCGGAACGTCACGGTGCCGAGGGACAGCTCGATCAACCGGACATCGGCCGCCGGTTCCAGAATCTCCAGATCAGCCGCCGTTCCCCGGAGCAGACCGGTGGCCGCGAGCGCTTCGGCGACCGAGTCGCTCTGGTTCAGCGCCGCGACCAGCAGGGCGGTCCGAGTGGACGTCGCGAGGGGGACGACCCGGGCGGCGAAAGCGCGCGCGAGGCGGTCGCTCAGCGGCAGCACCGGGTCGAGGCCGCCGGCGTTCGACGCGGCCGTCGGCAACTCGCGCAGCGCCAGCGGATTCCCGGCCGCCTCCGCCAACAGCCGTGCCCGGGACGCCGGGGGAAGATCGGGCGCGATCGAATCCAGAACCCGGGTAGCGACCTGGTCGGGGAGCCGGTCGACGAACATCGGGGACAACCCGGCGTCCCGCAGGGGCGAACGCTCGCCGTCGCGAAGGGTCGCGATCAGCACGACGGGATCGGACTCGATCCGGCGCGCCACGAACGCGAGGACGTCCACGCTCGCGCGGTCGAGCCAGTGCACGTCCTCGGCGACCAGCAGCACGGGCCGGTCGGCGGCCTCGTCGGCCAGCAAGCTCAGCGTGGCGAGGCCGACGAGGTACGTGCTGGGTTCGCGGCCGTCGACAAGCCCCAGCGCGGTCCCGAGCGCGTCCCGCTGCGGAGCCGGGAGCTCGTCCACACCCGCCCGGATCGGGTACAGCAGCTGGTGCAACCCGGCGTAGGCGAGGTTCTGCTCGGCCTCCACACCGGAGGTGGCCAGTATTTTGAGACCGGCGATCGACGCCGTGGAAACGGCCTCCGCCACCAGCGCGGACTTTCCGATGCCGGCCTCGCCGCACAGGAGAACGCCATTGGTGTTCTCCGGTCCGTCGACGAGCTCGGCCAGGAGCTTCAGCTCGGCTTCCCGTCCGAAAAGCGGCATGGCGCGGACCCTACCGAAGGGCCAGGCGACGACGTACGGCAATGGCGTCGTCCGACAGTCGCCGCGGCCTCGGCCGCCCACCTAGCTTGACCTCATGCGTCGCATCGTGAACAGTGCCGTAGCCGCCGCCTTCGCCGCGCTCGTGACCGCCTGCGCGGCAAGCATTCCCGCGTCGGTGCCGACATCCCCAGCGCCCGTGTCCCCGGGCTGGGAGCCGGCTCCGGTTGTCGCCCTGCCCGCGCAACCGCCTGCCTCGCTCGTCGTCGACGCGCCCCTGCCCGACCAACTGGCGGCCGGACTGGTCGTCATCCGCTACCGCGCGGAGAACCTGCGGATCGTGCCGGTGTACGGGCAAGCCGCACTGGACGTCTCGCCCCGGATCGGCCACATCCACGTGACCGTCGACAACGCGGCGTGGCACTGGGCGGACGGCAGCGGTGAGCCGCTCATCATCCAAGGCCTGCCGCCGGGACCGCACAAGGTCTGGATCGGACTGGCCGATCCGACGCACAAGATCATCGACAGCAAGGCCGTGGACTTCGTCATCTCCGCGCAAGGCGGCCATCACTGACGTCCGAACCGAGGGAGAGACGAATCCATGTCGCTCGACCAGTACTACCTGCTGGGCCGTTCCGGACTCCGGGTCAGCCGCCTGGCCCTGGGCACGATGAACTTCGGCACCGGCGGCTTCCACGCGCCCTACGGCAGGACCGAGGACGAAGCCCGGCCCATCTTCCGGCGTTACCTGGACGCGGGCGGCAACTTCATCGACACCGCGGACTTCTACACCGCCGGTGAGAGCGAGACGCTCCTGGGCAAGCTCATCGCCGAGACCGGGGCGCGGGACCGGCTGGTGCTCACCTCCAAGTTCACCAACAGCATCGACCCGGGTGACCCGAACGCGGGCGGCAACGGCCGCAAGCACATGATCCGAGCGGTCGAAGCGTCCCTGCGCCGCCTGCGGACCGACTACCTCGATTTGTACCTGCTGCACACCTGGGACCGGATCACGCCGGTCGAGGAGGTGTCGCGCACGTTCGACGACCTCACCAAGGCGGGCAAGATCCGCTACGCCGGCCTGTCCGACGTGCCGGCCTGGTACGCCGCCCGGGCACAGACCCTCGCCGAGGCCCACTCCCTGGTGCCGATGATCAACCTGCAGCTGCCCTACTCCCTCATCGAGCGGACGATCGAGACCGAACACGTCCCGGCCGGCCAGGCCCTGGGACTCGGCATCACGGCCTGGAGCCCGCTCGGCAGTGGTTTCCTCACCGGCAAGTACCGCGACTCCGGCAAGGGCCTGACCGGCGAAGGGCGGCTCAGCGGCGAAGGCGGCGCCGGATACGACTGGACCAGCCGGCAGTGGGAACTGCTGAAAACCCTGGAGACCGTGGCGGACGCGCTGGGCGCGACGATGGCTCAGGTGGCGCTCAACTGGGTCGCCACCCAACCCGGTATCGCCTCGGCCATCGTGGGAGCGAGCAGCGCCGAACAGCTCGGCTCCTCGCTGGCGGCGCTGGATTTCGAACTGCCCGCGGCACTCCGCGCCGATCTCGACGCTGCCAGTGCCGTACCACCGGGTAAGCCCTACACGATGTTCACGCCGCGGTACCAGTCGTGGATGATCAACGCCGGGGTCAAACTCGGGGACAAGCCGCCCGAGTACCACCCGGTCGTGCGGAACTGGGTGCCGGAGAACCAGGGATGATGGTGAGGTCCATGCCGTCTGGTCAGCTCTTCGCCGATCTCGTCGCGCGCACACTCAAGCTGGTCATGAAACCGCGCTTGAAGGCCAAGCTGCGCTTCGACGAAATCCCAGGACGGACGAGCGGCATCGCGGTGCCGACCCGGCACGGGACGGTCTCCTGCACCGCCTACCACCCGGCGCACGGCACGACGAGCGCCGGGGTGTACGTGAACCTCCACGGCGGCGGATACGTCGTGGAGCACCCCGAGCAGGACGACCCGTGGTGCCGGTACCTGGCGCACAAAGCGGGCGTCGTCGTCCTCAACGTGGACTACGCGGTCGCGCCGCGACACCGCTTTCCCGTTGCGGTGGAACAAATCTTCGACATCGTCACGTGGGCCGCGGGGGCAGACCACGACTGGGACGGGAAACGCCTGTGCATCGGCGGCCAGAGCGCGGGAGGCGGGCTGGCCGCCGCGGCAGCACGCCTGGCCTGGGAGAACAACGGTCCCCGCATCGCCTTGCAAGTCCTCCAATACGCACCGCTCGACCTGGTCACACATCTCCGGCACAAACCGTCCACGGTGGACAATCCGGTGATGCGGCCCTGGATGTCCGAGGTGTTCGATCGCGCCTACGCGCCCGATCCCACCACCCGGCGACACCGGCTCGTCTCACCCGCGTGGCAGGCCAATGCGGAAGGCCTCGCCGGAATCGCCCCGGCCGTCATCATCACCTGCGAATTCGATCGGCTCCGCGGTGAAGGCATCCGCTACGCCGAAGCACTGGACACCGCGGGCGCCTTGGTCGAACACCACGACGTCCCCGCAACCGACCACGGGTACAACATCCTCGGATTCGGAACCCGCGCCCAGACCGAGCACATGTACCAGCGGATCGCCGATCACGTACGTCGCGCCACCAGTTGAGAACCGGCCCGACCGGGCCTGTCGCCGACATCGGCAAGTCCATCCGGGACGGCGGCTGGCCATCCGCGGAGTGGTCTATCCGTCCCTGTCTCCCGCACGGTTCGTGTCTCCGTGTTGGGTTGTCGCCCAGTCGCGGATCGCGGCGATGAACTCTACGGGCGCGTCGGACTCGACGTAGAGTCCGGCGCCTTCGATGATCACGGTTTTGTGGTCGGGGAAGGTCGCTTCCTGGCGTTCGCGCTCCTGGGGGCGGAAACCGATCTGGGCGTCACCCCACACGATCAGTGTCGGCAGGTGGGCGAGGTCGGCCAGGCCGGCCTCGACCTCGGTGAAGAAGGCCCGGCTGGCGATGAGCCGGCCGGGGAGCACGGCGGAGGCCTGTCGCCGTTCGGGTGTGTCCAGTGCGCGGCGGTAGTGGGTCATCTCGGCCGCGGTCGGCTTCCGCCTTCGGTGGCCCATCGGGACGAACGCGTTGACGATGAGGTTGAGCCGCCGGGCCAGGAAGCGGATCGGGGGTCCGCCGGCGATGCGAGCGAAGGCCTCGAAGTAGAGGTCGCCGTTGACCGGCCACGCCCAGGCGTTGGCGAGTACCAGCCGATCGAAGACGCCTGGCCGCCGCTGGGCGGCGGCCAGGCCGATCGGGCCGCCCCAGTCCTGCCCGACCAGAGTGACCCCGGTGAGGCCGAGCGCGTCGACAAACCCGGTGACCACGTCTGCGTGCTCCTCGGGCAGGCAACGGTAGCCGGGCTTCGGCGTGGACAGCCCGAAGCCCGGGTAGTCGAGGGCGATGCACCGGAAGTCCTCGCGCAGCGCGCGGATCACGTCGCGCCAGAGGAACGACCAGGTCGGGTTGCCGTGCAGGAGCAGCAGTGTGGGACCCGACCCCTCGTCGACGTAATGCACGGTGTGCCCGTCGATATCGACGAAGCGGCTCTCGAACGGGAACAGGCCGTCGTCGACCCAGGCGGGCCGGACGCTCTCGGTGGTATCGGCCATGACGGCCTCCTCTCGGCTCACGGTAGACTTGAGTCTGTCAAGCACACTTGAGACGGTCAAGTAGAGGGGTATGATGCGTAGCTACGGCCAGTACTGTGGGCTCGCCCGGTCCCTCGAAATCGTCGGCGACCGGTGGAACCTGCTCATCGTCCGCCAGCTCCTCATCGCCCCCGCCCGCTACCGGGACCTGATCGACGGCCTCCCCGGCATCGCGACCAACCTGCTCGCCGACCGGCTCCGCGACCTCGAGGCCGCGGGCGTGGTCGAGCGGCGACCGGCCGACAAGGGTAGCGTGATCGAGTACGCCCTCACACCGTGGGGCGCCCAGCTGCGCCAGCCCATCGGGAGCCTGATCCGCTGGTCCACCCCGCTGATGGTCCGCGGCCCCGAGGGCGACTCCTTCCGCCCCGAATGGCTCGCCCTCGCCGTCCCCGCCCTGCTCGACACCCGGGTCAAGGTCCGCACTTCGGCGACGGTCGGACTCGACATCGGCGACCCGCCCTACCAGCTGTGCGCGACACGCTCCGGCTTCGAGGTCGGCCCGCAGGACGGCCGCGACCTCGACGCAACCCTCCGCGCCGACCCCGCCACCATCCTCGGCCTCGCCGCCGGCGCCCTCACCCTCACCGACGCCCACACCCTCGGACTGGTCAAGATCGACGGCGACGAATCCATCGTCCGCACAATCTTCGCCGCCTGACGGGCCCCGGACGGGCGGGGGCTTTCCCCCGCCCAACCCGGATCTGCCCGGTAACCAGTGCGCCCTCAGGAACTATTGCGCAGCAATGATTTGCCAGCGATTTGTGGCTCGCGCTGTCGACCGCGACCGGATATCGACGGGTTCGCCAGCACACCGATGCTGCGCCCAACTCAGCGGGAACTAAGTGGCGGCTCAGCAGTGGTCCCTACCGTCCGGAAATCGGTTCTGAGCAACCAGTGACAACCAACGGTAGGAGCGTAGTGAACGCGGGACAAATCAAGGGGATGAACGAATGGCAAGTCGTTGTTGTCGGAGCGGGTAACGCAGGTCTCTGCGCCGGCATGGCGGCACTCCAGGCCGGAGCGAGATCAGTCGCGGTCCTGGAAGCCGCGCCGAAAGAGACTCGGGGCGGGAACAGTTCACTGACCAAGAGCATGCGCTTTCCGTGGCCGGACAGCAGGTACATTTCCGCCCTGCTGCGGGGACCGCACGACCACCGGGTCGATGAGTTGCTGGCCGGGCGGTCCCGATATACCGAGCAGGAGTACTTCGACGACTGGCTGCGCGTCTCCGGCAGCCGGGTGGACACCGCGCTCGTCGAGTCGATTGTTCGCCGATCCAGCGAAACCGTCCGGTGGATGTCGGAGTCCGGGCAGCGGTGGGTACCGCGGAGCGACCCCCTTCCCGGTGATTTTCCCGTGGTTCTCGACGGCGGTGGCCAGGGATTGCAAGGCCGGAACTTCGCCTGCTTCGAACGTCTGGGGGGAACCGTGCTCTACCAGAGCGCGGTGACGGATATCGAGGTGGCCGATCCCGGCCGGTACGTCCTCCGGGGTGCCGGACCGGCCTTCCCCATCATCTGCGATGCCCTGGTTCTGGCGTCCGGAGGGTTCGAGGCGGATGCGCGGATGCGCGCACGTCACCTCGGCGAACAGTGGCGCGAGGTGAAGCTGCGGGGAGTGCCGTTCAACAAAGGGGCCCCGTTGGCGGCGGCCACCGCGCTCGGTGCCGACACCGCGGGCAACTGGGAGCGGTGTCATGTCACCCCACAGGGGGTGCATCTGCCCGACCACCTGCTGCCCGGGCAGATGCACCTGTCCCACGGCCTGGCGCGCTACGCCTTTCCGAGGGGCATCGTGGTCAACCGGGACGGGCGTCGGTTCTTCGACGAATCCTCCGAGTACAGCAGCCTCGCCTACGTCACCCTCGGCCAGCGGATCATGGACCAGCCGGGGAAGATCGTCTACCAGATCTTCGACAACAGGGTCATCGAGGCCGGTGTGCTGCCGAAGGGGTACCTCACCGACCCCGCGTCCGTGGTCGCGCCTTCCCTCGAGGACGGCGCCCGGCGGCTGTCCCTCGATGCCGCGAACCTGGTCAACGAAGTGCGGCTGCTGGCCGGCGAGAAACGCCTCGACGATCCGCCGTTCCTGTTCGTTCCGGCGGTCGCGGGCTTGACCTTCACCTACGGAGGTCTGGCGGTCAACGTGAACGCCGAGGTACTCGGCGGCGGCGAGCCCATCGACGGGCTCTACGCGGCCGGCGTGATCGTCGGCGGTTTGTACGACGAAGGCTATCCGGCCGGCACGGCGTTGATGGCAGGCTCCGTCCTGGGCCGCAGGGCGGGCACATCCGCGGCCCGGCACTCCCTCGGGGTCAGGGGTGCGGCATGAGAATCGTGATCGTCGGCATCGGGGCGATCGGGTCGCGCCACGCGGCCTGTCTCGGCCGGGCCGGACACGAGGTCGTCACCGTGGACCGCAACGGGAACGCCGATTTCGAACGTGTCGCCGGAATATCCGGACTATCTGATGTGGACTACTGGGTGGTTGCCACGCCAACGGCGACCCACCTCGCCGTGGTCACCGACATCCTGCGGCGCCGGCCGGACGCCCGTGTCCTGCTCGAGAAACCGGCCTGCTACCCCGCGGAACTCGCCGATCTCGCGCGAACGCTCCGGCGGCATCCTCGTTGCCGGGTCGTGGTCAACGACGTCTACGCCTACAGCGAGGCCGTGCGGCGCTTCGCTGCGACGGTACGACGGTTCGGGCGATCCGACCCGATCAGGAAGATCACCGTCGAGTTCACCAAGAACCGGGAGCTGGACGTCGTCCACGGCAGGTTCGTCGACACGCGGTACGGCGAGGCGGGCTACGAGTACTTCCACATGCTGAGCATTCTTCGGTCGCTCCTTCCGGGCCGGCAGTATCGGAGCTACCTCCGGACACATCCGGCGCTGATCACGTCCGAGATGCGGGTGCGAACCGTCGGGGCGGATCTGCCGGAGATCGAGCTGTACGCGTCATCCGCGGGCACGATCGCCTTTCCCGGCCTGGCCGGTTTCGCCTTCCCCGCGAGTGTGGCGAAACGCTACCTGGAAAGCTCGAGAATTCCGTACGGAGCGGACATGCGGTACCGGTTCGCGGACGTGGAGTTCAGCTCGGGAAAGCACGTGACCCTGGTGTTCGAGCCGTGCTACGGCACCCCGGTCGACTACAAGAATAATCACGTCGTCTACGTCCGTGACGCCGTTTCGTCGGATCATTACCCGATCTCCGGTAACCATTTCGACGACGCGGTCCTGAGGCAGTTGGATCTCTTGCGTCAAGCGGATGACGGCACCGCCCTCATCCGCCTGGCGGAGCACCGGTTCATGGCGGACCTCAGCATGGCCGTTTCCACCGGCGGTGCGAGCCATGACAATTTCGCACGACAAGGGAGTGAGGAATGATGGAGAATATCGTGGATGTCCAGGACTTTTCCCAGCTGCTCCGGCTGGCCCCGGACATGCTCCCCGAGGTCACCGACCGGGAATCGGCCCGGTCGACGATCGCGGACCGGATCAAGACCGACGAAGCCGCTTCCGCGCTGTTCGGGCAGGCGTGCCGGTTCGAGGCGCCCTTCGCCGGAAGCTGGCTCCACGGACCGGGCGAAAAGTCCGCGTACCTGTCGCTGGAAATGGCCGCCGATTCGCTGGACGACGAGGAGTACCGCACGACGCTGGCCGAGATCGTGCTGTCCACCTCGCCGGCCATCCCGTACGACTTTCGCGGGCTCGCCGCGGCCGAACTCGTCCGCATCGGTCCGGGTGAGTTCACCGCGGTCCTCCAGCAGGTGGTGACGTCGTTCGAACCACTCCCGTCTCGCGCTCTCGCAGCGAAGATCAACGTCCCCACCGACGGCATCGACCACCTCTTCGACATCCCGGGCACGGCCGCGGGCCGGGTGGCCCTGCTGGCCGCCGCCAGCAGGGCCAAGACCCTGGAAAGCCGTTACCTGCTCGCCACGCGAATCCTCGGGCAGAGCGCCGAGCGGCCCACGGCACCGTCCACACCGGAACGGCTGATCGCCGAGGACGTCGGGACGAGCATGATCTCGCCGTCGGACTACCTGGTGCACTGGGACCAGGAGTTCGACGACGCGAACGGCGCCAGGCTCACCCTGGCGGAGTTGATGCGCATCGTCCTGCTGTGCCCGGAGTTCAAGCTGCCGGACGCCACCGTGCGACCCGTTCTGGTCGACTTCTACCGGTCGGTGCTGCGGATCAGCGGCCGTTCGATCATCGGAATCGCGGCCGGTGTCTTCCACGTGGAACACGGCACCCTCGCCACGCCGTCGTACTACTACCAGGGCCGCGACGCGATTCTCGGCAAGGGATGCGTGATCGACTGCGTGGGGGGCGCGATCCTGCAGCGGGGCACGTTCCTCGGCGGAGGGTTCATGCCCATCCTGATCCACACCCACAAGCACATCCGCCAGGCAGGCGCCTCGGGGGCCTCGGAACGCAAGAAGATCCTCCCGTGCCTGTTCGTCGCCGAAGCGGGCGCCCGGTTCCCGATGGACGCGGTCGGCTTGTTCGAGACCGTCGACTACCTCGGGAAGAAAGCGCCGTACCCGGGAATACGGGCGCTTCCGCTCGACCACTGACTGTGCATGAAGGAGAGGAATATCTCGTGTTCGAATCCAATGTCGCCGTGGTGGGCGCCGGCTACGTCGGGCTCACGACGGCGGCATGCCTGGCTTCACTGGGCCACCGGGTCACGTGCGCGGACACCGATCAGGCCAAAGTGGACACATTACGGGCCGGTCAGGCGACCATCCGGGAACCGGGCGTGCGCGAGCTGCTCGTGCAGGGGCTGGCCGCCGACCGGCTGGAGTTCGTGCTCGGCGCGGCCGCGGCGGCGTCCGAGGCGGAGATCGTCTTCCTGTGCGTGCCCACGCCGATGGGCCGGGACGGGGCCGCCGACCTGACGACGCTGGAGTCCGTCGTGACGGAGTTACGCGACGTGCTGGCGCCCGGTTGTGTCGTGGTGACCAAGTCCACCGTCCCGGTGGGCACAGCCGTCCACATCGATGGCCTGCTCGGCCGGACCGACGTGGCGGTGGTGTCCAATCCGGAGTTCCTGCGTGAGGGATCCGCGGTGCACGACTTCCTGAACCCGGAACGAATCGTCATCGGCTCGGAGGTTCCACCCGCCGCCGAGCGCGTCGCCGTTCTGTACAAGGAACTCGGCGCGCCCGTCGTGCAGACCGACTCGGCGAGCGCCGAAATGATCAAGTACGCGGCCAACTGCTACCTGGCGACCCGACTGTCCTACGTGAACGCGATCGCCGAGTTGTGCGAGCACCTCGGCGCCGACATCGACGACGTGACCAGGGGAATGGGTCTCGACCAACGGATCGGCCCGTCGTTCCTGAAGCCGGGGCCCGGCTGGGGCGGATCGTGCCTGCCCAAGGACACCCACGCGCTGCTGCGGACCGCCGAGGCGCTCGGCTGTGACTTCCCCCTGCTGCGCGCCACGATCGACACCAACCATCGACAGCACGAACTGGTGGTGGAGAAGGTCCGCCAGGCCGTGGGAGGCCGACTGACCGGGGTCCGGATCGGCCTGCTCGGACTGACGTTCAAGGCGAACACAGACGACCTGCGCGACTCCCCTGCCCTGGTGATCGCGAAGCGAATGGCCGCCGAGGGCGCGGAACTGCTGGGATTCGACCCGAGCTTGCCCGGTCCGGCACCGGGCACGACGGGGCAGATGCGGGTCGTGGACACCCCCTATCAGGCAGCGGACGGCGCCGCGGCGCTGACCGTGCTCACCGAATGGCCGGAGTTCCGCGACCTGGACTGGGAACGGATCGCAGGCTTGCTCAGCGGCCGCTCGGTCATCGACACCCGGAACCACCTGGACCCGCTCGTGTTGCGGCACGCGGGCTTGTCCTGCCGACAGGTCGGGCATCCCGCCCCGGAAGACCTCGGCCTGGCGGGATAGCGCCTCCAGAGCGGCCCAGCGCTTCTACTACCGTTTGCACTTCGTCGCCGAGTTCGACCAGCCGATTCTGTCGCAAAGAGGTGGCCGGTATGCGGTCGGTCCCGCCGCTGGCCCCCTCATCGAAACACGCGGTTGTCCGGTCGCCACCGCATTGGAGGAACAGCCGTCCTCGCCGTGCCAAGTCACCCGGCGAGCAGGGGGCGGACGAACGCGGTGGTGTCCGGCAGCGAAGCGGCCATCGTGCCACCGTGATCGGCCGGGTAGGTCCGGTAGGTGCAGGGCTGCCCGCTGGCGGCCAGGTCATCAATCAGCTTTTTCGTCAGAAACGGGAACGCGACGGTGTCCTTGTCACCTTGGGCGATGAAGAACGGCCGGTCGTAGCCGGTGGTCGGGATGGTGTAGATCGCGCCCCAGGCTTGGCCGAACGGTTCGCCGAGCTGCTTGGTGAACATCTCCCCGAGGTTGACCTCGGCCATTCGCTTGCCCATGTCCGCGCCGCAGAGCGCTTCCGCGTCGGTGAGGACGGACTCGCCCAGCGGGGTGAGGTAAGGCCGCAAGTCGAAATCGGGCCGTGCGGCCCGCAGCCCGGCCAGGATGTAGGCGATGTAGCTCTTCATCTCCGCGCCGAGCAGCGAGGGCGGAAACGCGGGGCCGACCACGGGCACCAGCCCTTGGAGGTTGGCGGGGACGCCGGTGGCCACCGCGCCGCGGTAGTCGAGTTCGGGCGCGTACTTGGTGGCCAGGTTCGCGGTGAACATCGTGGCGTGCCCGCCTTGCGACTGCCCCACCACGACCCAGCGGTTCGACAGCGCCGGAACGATCGAACGCGCCGCGCGCACCATGTCGATGACCCCGTACGCCGCGGTGCGGCCGTCCAGGTACGGATGCACGCCCGGGGTGCCCAGCCCGAGGTAGTCGGTGGCCACGATCGCGTAGCCCTCCCCCAGCCACGCGGCCAGGTAGTCCTGCGTGCGTTGGCTTCGGCCCGCGGTCGACGGTGCGCACCCGTCGCCCAGCCCGGTCGTGCCGTGCGCCCAGGACACCACCGGCCAGCCACCCGCCGGGGCCGCACCCTTCGGGAGGAACACCGACCCGCTCACCGTCACGAGCGCACCACCCACACCGGTCGAACGGTAGGAGACGTTGAACGCGTCACCCGAGCCCGGAACCCACCGATCCACCGGCAGCGGAGCGGTACCGATCACCGTCCCCGGCCCGTCCGCCGGCACCTGCCACGGCGCGGTCGCGGGCAGGCCGGAGTTCCCGGGCGGAAGCGGCAAAGCCGACGCCGGGGCGGCCGCGCTCCCCGTCACCACACTCACCGCGACGGCCGCCAGCAGGGCGACCTGCCGGAAAGATCTGGACATCGTTTCCCCTTCTCACGTCGGCGCGGCCCAAGTGGTACCGGACAACTTCGTGACGCCGATCAGCCGCAGCCCGTTACCCGCGGACGGCGGTTTTCAACGTTGCTGATTTCGTTTCCGGGCATTTCTGCTACCCGATTTGCGCACAAGGCGCCGCGAACAATGTCCGCAAGACAAGAACATGGAGTTTCGCCTCATGGTCGGATCAGGGCTTCGGTGACGATCCTGGCGGTTTTCGTCGGTGTGGGGACCGGGCTGGTCAGGCTTGCTGGGCCGAGCCGGACGACGACGGTGTCCGAACCGGGGTCGACCTGGACGATCTGGCCGCCGAGGCCGAGGGCCCAGTACATGTCCTGCGGGGCCGATGGGACGAGTTGGGTGTGCGGGGCGTGGGCGCTGTCTTCGCGAGTCATGGGCGCCTGCACCTTGGCGACGGGGCCGAGCCGGTTGAGCCACCAGAGGTATCCGTAGGCGGTGGTGATGTCCTGGGACGGCTTCCCGGTGGCTTCGCTGACCCAGTTCTCGGGCACGGGCTGGGTGTCGTTCCAGTGCCCGTTGCGCAGGAAGAGGTAGCCGAAGCGGGCCATGTCCTGGCAGGTCGACTGCAGGCCCATGAACGTGTTGGTGTTGCCCGCCTGGTCCTGGGTCATCTTCGAGTGCTTCATGCCCAGGGGGTCGAGGAGCTTCTTCGTGGCGTAGTCGGCGGGCTGGTCGCCGGTGGCGGCGTGGAGCACGGCGTCGAGGGTCTGGATGGCGGTGTTGTTGTAGGCCCAGACCTGGCCGGGAGGGACGTCCTGGGGCTGGGAGACGGCGAACGCGGTCCGGTCCCGCGCGGCGAAGACCTTCACGGCGTCGTCGATGAAGCTGGTCCAGTGCCGGCCGGAGTCGTTGCTGAGCAGGTCCTTGACCGTGACGTCGGCGGACGGGGTTCCGGCCCAGGAGGGGATGTACTTCGACGCCTTGTCCTCGATGTTGAGCCTCTGCTCGGCCTGTGCGATACCGGCCAGAGTGCTCGACACCGACTTGGTCGCCGACCAGACCTCCTGGGCGGACGCGGGCCCCGTGCCGTTCCAGTACCAGTCGGCGACCAGCCGCCCGTGCCGGATGACCGCGAGGCAGTTCGACTTGTCCGCCTTCAATTCCTCGGCGATCTGCGCCAGCTTGGCCGGATCGAACCCGGCCGCGGCCGGATCGCCGCGTTCCCATTCCGCGCCCGGATACGGCCCATCACCCGCCTGGCCGGCGACAGCCGAACCGCTCACCGCGACGCCCGCACTGGCTGTCATCACCGCGGCGGCCACGGCGGAAACCACCCTGCGGCGAGTCAAAAAAGGCATAACTGTCCCTCCGAATCGGTAAAACCCTCGGACGCAGGAGAAAGAGTGGACGCGGCCGGGAAGCCGTGTCAACACCACCAGGCAGAACTCGCCCATATCCGGAATCAGTTGTCACGTTTGTGAGCGCTTTGCCGCCCGGATTTCGGGGAAGGGTGAGCGCGGCACGTTTTGCTTGTCAACCGGGTTGAAGAACTGTAGCGTTCACGGAACACTCGGGAGTATTTGGCGACCACGAATTCGAGAAGCACTTCACGGCCGACGAGGCCAGATCGCCGCCTGGGCCACCGACCGGCGGGACCGGGTACCGGATACATAGTTTCCGTGCTCCCCGCCTTGGCGGACCGATCGCGTCGCGGCGACTTCCCTGGCACAGTCGATAGAATGCGCCGGTGAGTGAACATCCGATGCTGTCCGGTGTGGAGGCCTTCGCCTCCATCGGGCAAGGCTTGCCGAGTCGGCACCGGCTCACGCGTGAAGAGGTGCGGCGGTTCACGATCGGCGTCATCGGCGCCTTCCGAGCAGGCCCATCATGGTGCTCTTCGGTGAGAAGCTCGACCCCGCCGACGAGCGATAGGGCTCAGTCCGAAGGAGGACAGCGCAGAACATGACTTCCACCAGGTACGACGGAGACACCTGGGACCTGGCATCCAGCGTCGGCGCGACCGCCACCATGGCCGCGGCGGTCCGGGCGATCGCGACCCGCGCGGATCGTTCGCTCATCGACGACCCGTTCGCCGAGCCGCTCGTCCGGGCGGTCGGCATCGACTTCCTCACCCGGCTGGCGACCGGCGAACTGCCACCCGACGACTTGGTCGAGCAGGTAGCGATCGACGTAGCCAAGATACGTACCAAGTTCTACGACGAGTTCTTCCTCGATGCGACGAACGCGGGCATCACGCAGGTAGTGATCCTGGCCTCGGGCCTGGATTCCCGCGCGTACCGACTGCCCTGGCCGGCCGGGACCGTGGTGTACGAGATCGACCAGCCGCAGGTCATCGAATTCAAGACCCGCACACTGGCCGAACTGGGCGCCGCGCCCACCACCGAACGGAGAGTGGCCGCGGTCGATCTGCGCGACGATTGGCCCACCGCACTGCGCACCGCCGGATTCGACCCGGCCCGGCCGACCGCGTGGAGCGCCGAAGGCCTGCTGGGCTACCTGCCGCCCGAAGCGCAGGACCGCCTGCTGGACACCATCACCGAACTCAGCGCGCCGGGAAGCCGGGTGGCCACCGAGAGCAGGCCCAACCCGCGACCGGGCGACGACGACAAGACGAAGGAACGCCTGCACCACATCTCGGAACAATGGCGCGCGCACGATTTCGATCCCGACATGGCGAAGCTGCGATATTTCGGCGAGCGCAACGAAGCGGCTCCCTACCTGACCGACCGCGGCTGGGTGCTGAACGGAACCAGCACCCGAGACCTGCTCGCCGCCAACGACCTTCCGCCCCTCAAGGACGACGACCTGCGCATGGGCGACGTGCTCTACGTCAGCGGCGCCCTCGACAAGACCACGAAGTAGCAGCTGCTCCGCATTCGGCTCGGCCGTGCGAAACACCGAGTCAGCCGCGACGGGCAGTGATGATCCAGGCTCGGGAGTCGACGTGCACACCGCTTCCGGTGGCGTGCTCGGCGAGGGCGACGCGAAGCCGTCGGCGGGCGTGTTCGGCGGACTCCGCATCCATCTGGGCGAGGAGTTCCTTGGTATGGCGCATGCTGGTGACGAAGTGATGGGCGGCCGCGACGTCCGGGCCGTAGTAGACCGGCTCGCGTACGTCGACGAAGCCGACATCGGCGAAGTCAGCCGCCGTCAGGATGGCTGCCACGGCGGCGGGATCGGCGAGCGCGAACGGGTCGTTTCCGCTGTCATCGGAATTGCCCACCGGTGCGTCGACGGCCTCGTGAACCATGGTGTACCACTCGTTGCGGTGGCGGCTCTGCCAGACCATCAGCACCAGACGCGCTCCGGGCCGCAGCGCTCGCCCGATGTTGGTGAACGCGGCTGCCGGGTCGGTGAAGAACATCGTGCCGAACCGGCTGATGCACAGGTCGAAGCGCTGTGCCGGAAACGGATGGACCTGCGCGTCGGCCCGCAGGTACGAGATGTTGCGGAGTCCGGCCTGCTCGGTGAGGTGCCGGGCCCGTTCGACCACCGATGCCGAGACGTCGACGCCGAGAACGCTTCCGGCCACGGCGATCCGGCCGACCTCTCGCGCGGATTCGCCCGTGCCGCAACCGATGTCGAGCACCCGGTCATACCGGCCGACTTCGGTCGCGGCGCGGAAGCGGGCACCGAGGTGGCGCGGTCGCCGCGTAGTCCTCCAGCATGTCCGCGAGCTCTTTGGGGCGGCTGAGCGCGACGCAATGGCTGCCGGGGATCTCGTCGGGCACGATGCCGAGGCGGTCGGGAACCAACCGGCGGAAGAAGTCGGGCGGGAAGAAGCGGTCCTCGCCGCAGAGCAGGAACCTCGTCGGCACGTCGGGCCACGCATCCAACGGCCACGGAGCGGCCATCGCGGCACTCGACGGATGCGCGCGTTCCTTGCCCATCGCCTCCTCGGCCAGTTCCCGCGGCACATCGTGGTAGAAGCTCACGTAGGGGTCCGCGCTGCCGGTCAGGCCGCCGTCACGCTCGGCTTGCTCCGCTACCGCTCTCTCGTAGCCGGTGTTGGCCCACCATTCGTCCGGCGGCTCGCCCGGCGTCGGGATCATCCCGGCCAGCAGGACCAGCACATCGACTGGCAGGCGATCGGCGACGAGCGGTGCGGTGAACGCGCCGAAGGAATGGCCCACGACGACGAGGTCCTGCTTCGAGCCGACAGCCTCGACCACGGCGTCGGCGTAGTCCGCCAGGGTCTTCGACTCGTCATCGGCCGGAAGGTCGGGAGCCACGACGTCGTGCCCGCGCGCTCGCAGCTCGGCATCCACCAGGTGGAAGTGCCAACCGACGTCTCCCCCGCCATGGATCAATACGAATGTGGTCATCGGAATGCGGCCTCCTCGCGTCGTGATCTCCTACGCTAGATTGGCTCGGCCATCGCGAAAAGCAATGGATTTCGATGACTATGATCGGGTCTGCCGATATAACCTCGTCGAGCCGCATCCCGGCTCGGCGGGGTATCAGGCGTTCGCTCGACGGAGGCGTTCGGGTGCTTGTGCCCAGAGCGCTTTTCCGGACACCGCGGTGTAGCCGTGGAGTGCTTCCCATCGGACGTCGTGGGCTGCCGGCCACAGGCTCGCCGCCCACGCCATCTGCTGCTCTTCCGCGGTGAACGAGCGGCCCCGCGCATCTTGGTAGGCGGCCAGGAACGCCTCGGTACTTTCGATCGGAGGCAGCGTGGCCGGTCCCATCTTCGGGAATACCGCACTCGCGGCTCCCACCAGGGCGGCTTCCGGTTGCCATGCCAGGCTGTCCCAGTCGTGCACCGTCCGCACCTGGTGGTCATGCCACCGGAGGTTGTGCGCCTCGAAGTCGGCGTGGCCCAGCACGCACGGCAGGCCGGCGGCCAGCATGCGCCGACGGGCCCTGTCGGCGGTGTCCGTGACGTAGGTGGGCACGAGATTCTGGTCCTTCTCATCGAGTGGCTCGATCGACGGCCACAGCCCGGGATCCGGGTGATCCCACCGCACCCAGCGCGGGTTCGGCAGTGGCGGCGCGACGGCGAGGTCCGCCAGTCCGGTCATCAACCGGGCGAAGACCTCGGCGTAGCGCACAGCCACCTCCGGCGAATCCCCGGGCAACACCTCGCCTCCGGGGCGGAATTCCTCGGCGTGCACGGCCAGTGGACCGACATCGACGACCGGCGTGAGTGGGCGGGCGCAGGGGAACCCGTTCTCGGCCAGCCGTGCCTGCGCCGCGACACACGACACCGCTCGACCGTCGTCGGCACGGGCCTTGACCACGACGTCCGTACCGTCGGCCAACCGGAGACCGAACACCGTCGACATCGATTGCTGTTGGAACAGCGCTTCGGCGGGTTGGCTCCCGAGACGGTCCAGGCACCACGCCGGTAACCAGTCCGGCAGATCGTCCAACGACACAATGCAGACTGTGCCACAGGCACTCGAGTGCGCCGGTTGTCGCGCCGCACGACCGAGTCGTGCTAAGCGATGCCGAAAACGCGTTCGGCCGTGCGGTGGCCGATCGCGGTCCGTTGATCGTCGGTCAGCGGCACGTCCCGCAGGAAGGCTACGGCAGCCGCTGGGTCCTCGTACGGGTAGTCGATCGCGAACATGATGTTGTCCTCGCCGACCGCGCGCAGGGCCAGCGCGAGCACGTCCGGATCGTCGATACCGCTTGTGGTGAGTACGAAGTTGCGCCGGAAGTACTCGCTCGGGGTCAGCGACAGGCGCGGCATCGGGGTCGCCGCCCCGGCCGTCCGCGCCGCGAAGGCGTGCCGGTTGTCGATCCGCCGCAGCCAGTACGGGATGCCCTCGCCCAGGTGCCCGAGCACGACGGTCAGCCCCGGGTGGCGATCCAGCGTGCCGCTGAGGACGAGCCGCATGGCGTGCAGCCCGGCCTCGGCCTGGTATCCCCAGATCGCCCCGGGCAACCCGTGGTCGCGGTAGGCGGTGAGCATGCTCGGCGCCCGCGGGTGCAGGTAGATCGGCGCCCGGCTCGCCTCGGCCGCCGCCAGCAGTGGTGCGAATTCCGGCTCGTCCAGGTACCGCCCGCCGGTGTGCGAGTTGATCATGATGCCGTTGAGATCGAGCGGCCCCATGGCCCGCTCGATCTCGGCGGCCGCGGCGAGCGGATCCTGCGGTGCCACCGTGGCCAGCCCGCCGAACCGGCCCGGGTGCCGCCGCACGATCGCGGCCAGCGCGTCGTTGAACTCCCGGGCCAGTGGCACCGCGTCGGCGGCCGGATACGGCTGGACCCCCGGCGGGTTGAGGCTGAGCACCGCCATGTCCTGTCCGAGCGCGTCCATCTCCCGCAGCCGGGCGTCGAGATCGACGAGCCTGGCGCGGAAACCGAGTGCGCCTTCCACCGTGCGCATCAACTCGATTTCGGTCTCCTCGCCCGGCACGACGTCCAGCCCGTGCGCGACGCGCAGGAACGCCTCGGTGGCCAGGTGCTCCTCGACCGCGATGACCTTCATGCCCGCCGTCCGCCGTCGACCGACATCGCGATCCCGGTGACATAGGACGCGGCGTCCGAGCAGAGCCAGACCGCGGCCGCCGCGGCTTCCTCCGGCGTGCCGAGCCGGGCGAGCGGCGTGATCGCCTCCTGCATCGCGATCATCTCGGTTCCGGCCGCCACCTTCTCGAACCCGGGCGTGCGGGTCGGGCCGGGGCAGACGGCGTTGACCCGGATGCCGTCGGTCGCGTAGTCGACCGCGGCGGCTTTGGTGAGCCCGACGATGCCGTGCTTGGCGGCCACGTAGGCGGGGGCGTGCGGGATCGCGTACAGGCCGCCGTTGGAGGCGATGTTGACGATCGCGCCGCCGCCGTTGAGCAGGGGCAGCTCGTACTTCATGCACAGGAAGGTCCCGGCCAGGTTGACGTGGACCACGCGCTCGAACTCGTCCAGCGTCAGCTGATCGAGCCGCCGGTGGTGTGCGGCCAAACCGGCGTTGTTCACGGCGAAATCGAGGCCGCCAAGCGCTTCGACCGTGCGCTCGACAGCCGACCGCACGGAACGTTCGTCGGCGATGTCGACGGCGCCGGCCAGTGCTTCGCCACCATGCTTCTTGATCATCTCGGCGGTCTCAGCCGCTGTGGTCTCGTCGATGTCGAGCACGGCGACCGCGGCGCCTTGCCGGGCGAACTCCAGCGCCGCCGCGCGGCCGATCCCGCTGCCCGCGCCGGTGACCAGTCCTGCCTTCCGGGTGCCGTCGCTCATGCCAGCGGTTCGTGGTTCGCCCAGGCGACCTGGTACGGGTGCCGCGACTGCCAGCGCTCGATGACCTCGTGCAGGCCGGGCGCGGCGAACGCCTTCGCCAGCGTGTCGGTGTCGGCCACGGTGACTTGCACGATCGCGGTCGCGATCAGCGCCGGAATGGCCTCCTCGCCGGGAATCGGAAGGTGGCGCCGGGTCACGACCGACTGCGTGAAGCCGGTGTCGAGCATGACCCGTTCGATATCCGCGAGGTACTGGTCGAGCTCGGCGTCCAGCAGGGGTTGATCGAAGGAAACGATCATCGTATGAGTGATCATGCCTCGATTCTTGATGGCGTACCCCGCTGGAGTCCAAGATCGGTTCGATCTTCAGCGATAACCTGGAGGCATGGTTGAACTGGAGACCCGCGAACTCGAGTACTTCCTGGCGGTCGCCGACGAGCTGCACTTCGGCCGGGCCGCGGTCCGGCTCTCGATCGCCCAGCCGGCGCTGTCGAAGGCGATCCGGCGGATCGAGACCCGGCTCGGCGTCCCGCTGTTCGTTCGCTCCAGCCGCCATGTCGAGCTCACGCCTGCCGGGGAATCGTTGCGGGAACACGGGCGGCACGCGCTCAACGCGGTCAGCGCCGCCGTCCAGAACGCCCGGCGCGCCGGCGACACCCAGGCGCACCTGCGGCTCGTGCTCAAGCCCGGCGGCGACGCCGGCCTGCTGTCACCGATCCTGGCCGAATACGCCCGCCAACCCGACGCCCGCCAGGTGGACATCCTGTTCAGCGGCGCGCGCGACCGCACCGACTTCCTGCGCGACGGCCGGGCCGACCTCGGCCTGCTCTACGCGCCGTTCGACCCGCTCGGCGGCCTGGCCCACGAGACGCTGCACACCGAAGACCGCGTGGTCATCGTCCCGTCCGGGCACCGGCTGGCCGGGCACGCCTCGGTGCGAATGTCCGATCTGGAGGGTGAGACATTCCCGCGCTGGAAGGGGGTCCCCGGAGGCGAAGGCACCGGCCCCGAAGTCGCCGACGTGGTCCAGTTGTTCCACATGATCACGGTGAGCCGGATGATCGGAGTGCTCCCCCGCTCCCTGGTCGAACCAGTCCCGGCCGGACTGACCCGCATCCCGGTCACCGACGCACCACCCAGCCGCCTCGTGCTCGCCTGGAACGAACGGGACCACCGGCCACTGGTCGCGTCATTCGTGGCCGCCGCGCTGGACGCCAGACGGCAAGGTGCGGTGTGACCGGGCAGCGGCAGCCTGCTCAGGTGTCGGGGCGGGCAGCGGTGCGGGGTCGACATGGCTGTAGGCGCCTGGGGTCTGGCCGGTGGCGCGACGGAAGGCGTTGATGAAGGCGCTGGGTTTGCGGTAGCCGATGGCTCGGGCGGTGGCGTTGACCGACGCTCCGTTGGCCAGGTGGTGGGCGGCGGCGCGGATGCGGATGTGGGTGCGCCACTGGGCGAAGGTGAGGCCGGTTTCGCTGAGGAACAGGCGTGACAGGGTACGGACTCCGGCGTGCACCTCCTGCGCCCAGAAGGCCAGTTCGCGTGGGTCGGCGGGGTTGGCGAGAAGTCGTTCGGCGATGGTGCGCACTCGGGCGTCGGCTGGCATGGACACGTGGAGGGTGTTGGTGGGCAGCGGGGTGAGCAGGTCGAAGACGAGCGCTTCGGCGTGCCGCCGACCTGGATCCTCGGGCCCGGTCCGGTGCAGGTGCAGCACGAGTTCGCGCAACAGCGGTGTCACCACCACGCCGACGGGCTCGGACCAGGTGATCGGGCAGCGGCCGGGGGTGAATCGCACGACGCACAGTTCCCCGGCCTGCCGGGTGGCCACGGCGTGCTCGATTCCGCCGGGAACCCATATTCCGTAGGCGGGCGGCACCAGCCAGTCACGGGACGCGGTGGTCACGGTCACGGTCGCGGTCGCCGTCCACAGCAGCATGGGCCCGGGGTGGGCGTGCGGCTCGATGTGCAGCTGGGGATCGACACCTTTCCGGTCGATGCTCAGGATCGGCGAGATCGCCGCGCCGTCCGAATTAGTCATTGCCGTCCGATGTGGTCATGGTGTCGATCGCTTCCTTCGCCGGGCCGGAGGGCCGCGGGTTGGCCGTCGCGGGGCATCGGTTGGCCGTTACGTGCCTGAAAGCCACCCTACGTTGATCACGCAACAGGATGGTTGCCGAAGGAGCAGACATGGATTCGCTGACCACCGCACCGGTCGCCGACGTACTCACCCGCTTGTTCAACGAAGCGAAAGCCGCGGATCAGAAGCTGTACGAACAGTACGCCGGCGGCTCTTCCTTCGATGACGAGAGCGTCACGCGATTACTTGAGGAGTCGAAGGACTACAAGAAGCGATACAAAGCTCTCGCGGGCAACTTCCTGAACATTTCGGCAGAATTCGGTCAGTTCCTCTACATTTGCGCGCGGACCTGCCAGGCGCGGCGCGTCGTGGAGTTCGGCACCTCGTTCGGCATCTCCACCATCTACTTGGCCACCGCGCTCAAAGACGGCGGTGGCGGCCAGTTGATCGGGACCGAACTGGAGCCCGCGAAAGCGCAGCGCGCACAGGAAAACCTCGCGGCCGCCGACCTGGCCGACCTCGTCGACATCCGAGTCGGCGACGCCCTGGAAACCCTCCGCGACGGTGTCGGCGGGGTGGTGGACCTGGTGCTGCTCGATGGCGCGATTGGTCTCGACCTGCCCGTCCTCCGACTGCTCGAACCCCATTTGCGGCGCGGCGCACTGGTGATCGCCGAAAACGCCATCGGGGAATCGACCGAGTACCTCAACTACGTCCGCGATCCGAACAACGGATACCGCAGCCTGCCCCTGCCCTTCGAAAAAGGTCACGGAAACGAAATGTCGGTGTTTATCCGATAAGACCTGATCCAGGTGGCAACCAGCAAGGAGTGAATATGGCAAAACTCAGCGGAAAGGTCGCACTGGTCACCGGCAGCAGCCGGGGCATCGGGCGAGGCATCGCCGAACGCCTGGCCCGCGATGGCGCCCTGGTCGCCGTGCACTACGGCAGCAACGAGGCGGCGGCCGAGGAGACCGCCGCGACCATCGCCGAGGCCGGTGGCCGGGCGTTCATCGTGGGCGCCGAACTGGGCGTTCCCGACGACGTGGACACGCTGGTGGCCGGGCTGGAGGCCGGACTACGCGAACACCGGGAATCGGCGATCGACATCCTGGTTCACAATGCGGGGCTCAACTTCATGGGGCGACCGATCGAGGTTCTCACCCCTGAGGAGTTCGACCAGATGGTCGCGGTCAACGTCAAGGCACCGTTCTTCCTCACCCAGCGCCTGCTACCACGGTTGCGCGACGGCGGCCGGATCATCAACATCTCATCCGTCTCCACCCGGGTGGCCTCCGCCCATGGCATCGGTTATCCGCTCACCAAGGGCGCGCTCGACGTGTTCAGCCACACGCTGGCCAAACACCTCGGCCCCCGCGGGATCACCGTCAACTCCGTCGGAGTCGGCTTCACCCACACCGACATGACCGCCGGGGTGCTGGCCGACCCGGCGAACCAGGAGCGCAACATCAGCCTGACCGCCCTCGGCCGGATCGGCCAGGTCGCGGACATCGCCGACGCGGTCGCCTTCCTGGCCTCCGACGACGCCCGCTGGATCACCGGCACCAAGATCGACGTCACCGGCGGCGTCAACCTGTAGCGACGCTCAAGCGAGGGACACCCTGGCCAGCGCCGACGGACAAAAGAGCCAAGATCGGGATCCGTCGCCGTTACCATCGGCGCCATGACGGCCCGGTTACATGCCAGCGAGGAATTCCCCGCGATACTCGACCGAATCGACGCGCTCGGCGAGACCCTCGAGTCGAACGCGGACGCGGCCGAGGAACTCGGCAGGCTCACCGACGACACCGCGCGGGCGCTGCTGGGCGCGGGGGTCGTCCGGGCCGGGCTGCCGGAGAACCTCGGCGGCCACGAGTTCTCCCCGCGCCAGCTGATCGAGACGAACGAGCGGATCAGCTACCACGACGCCACTGCCGGCTGGACGATGATGGCGCTGCAGATGGTCACCGGCACCACCGCGGCCTATCTCGGCGCCGTCGCGGCGGCCGACCTGTTCCCCGACGTCGCCGGTGGCGACCACGCGCTGCTGGCCGGGCATGGCACCCGGCCCGGCCGGGCCGTCCCGGTCGACGGTGGCTACCTGGTGAGCGGGAGCTGGCAGTTCGCGTCCGGGATGTCGCTGGCCACCCACATCCACAGCGCGATCCAGGTCGAGGGAACCGGGGAGCTGCGGGTGCTGGCGATGCCGAAGTCGCAGGTAACGCTCGTCGACAACTGGGACGTGCTCGGGCTGCGTGCGACCAACAGCATCGACTACCACTGCGCCGAGGTGTACGTCCCGGCGACGCACACCTACCGCGCGGCGACGAAGGATCCGGCCAACGGTGGCGCGATCTACCGCGCCGGCCTGGTGAACATGTCCGCGATCGGGCACACCGGCTGGGCGCTCGGTGTCGGACGCCGCCTGCTCGATGAGCTGAAACTGGTCGCCGCGGCCAAATCCGGCACGTATAACGCCGCCGTCGACACCGCGCAGTTCCACGCCGAGTACGCGACCGCCGAAGCCAAGCTCCGCTCGGCGCGGGCCTGGGCGATGGACGTATGGCGAGACAACGAAGAAACCCTCGCCGCCGGCGAGCCGCTGAGCACCGAGCAGGACACCCTGATCAGGCTGGCGCTCAACCACGCGACGTGGACCGCGCAAGACATCGGCCAGACGGTGCACCGATGGGCGGGGACGGCGGCGATCCGCCGCGGGCCGATCGACCGGTTCCTGCGCGACCTCGGCACCGGTACCCAGCACATCACCTCGGGCCCGGTGGTCCTGCAGAACTGCGGCAAATGGCTCAGCGGCGCACAACCCCGAGCGCACTGGGAGTTCCTCGACTTGGTGCCGCACTTGCCAGGTCAGTAACCCGCCATCGACCTCTTCCAGTGACACCGCGGTGACGCACCGGTGACGGCGCGCCGGGAATAATGCCGCAAGCTCTCGCTTGGAGGCCGCTGTGTCCGGAACACACGCCGTCGAAGGCCGCCCGAACCGCGCGGGCAAGCGCGCCGCCGAGGGGGCGACGACCCGGCCGGAGGGGCCGTGCGCGTGGGAGGCGGCGGAGCCGGAGGAAGTGTCACAACCGGCCGTCTCGCGGGACTTCAGCAGGCTCCCGGTGCGCCGGGCGCCGCCGGAACGGCCACGCGCCGAACTCGCCGTGAGCGCACCGGACGACGCTTTCGAACGAGAAGCCGATCACGTCGCGGACCGGGTGCTCGGCGGGACCGGCCAGCAGCCGGCCGTCCGGCCGGGCGGCGAGCGCCCCGCCGTTCAGCGGGCGACGGCCTCCGCCACCGAGTCGCGGACCGTGCCGGCCGGCGTAGTGCGATCCCCCGGGCGCCCCCTGGACGCGGACACCCGGGCGTTCATGGAACCGCGCTTCGGATGGGACTTCTCCGGGGTGCGGGTGCACGCCGACGCCGAGGCCGCGGCTTCGGCGAACGGGGTGCAGGCCCTCGCCTACACCGTGGGGAACCACATCGTTTTCGGCGCGGGCAGGTTCGCACCGGCCACCCGCGAGGGGCGGCGCCTGCTGGCGCACGAGCTGGCCCATGTGGTCCAGCAGACCGAAACCACCGCGACACCGTCGCTTCAACGGCAGAAGGCTCCCGGCGCCGCGAAACCGGACGCCGAAGTGGGTTTCGTCATCGAGATGACCGGCGGCGGTTTTGAGCTGGAGGCGGAACTGCTGCGCCGCGGCATCCTGCGACCTGGCGAGTACACCTCTTGGGGCTGGGCATCCGATGGCTATTTCTTCCTTCATTCCAGCGGCAAGGGCGACACGTTCACCGAACACGTGGTGCTCATCGCGCAGTACATCAGAAACGCCAAGGGCGACGTGACCGGTTACCGGATCATTCCCTACTTCACTCGCGTCGTCGGTACGCGCGATCCTTCGGCTCCCCGCGAACCCGCCGATTCGAAGAAGAAACCGGCGGCCCCGGCGAAGCGCACGGCCGCGCCGCCGGGGAAGACCGCGCCGGAAACGCCGAGGACCGTCGACGAGATGCGGGCCGAGTTCGAAGCGCTGCCGGAACCGATCAAGAACTTGCTGGTGGCCGGGCAACAGCCCAAACCGCTGGACCTGGCACACCTGCTGCGCATCGCCGCGAAGCTCAAGCGGTTGCAACCGGAGGACCTCGAGCTCTACAAACTGGTGGCGAAGAAACTCGCCACCGACCTGGATTCGTTCGAACGCTCGGTGGACGCGTTCATCAAGTTCAAGGAACAGATCAGGGCGCAGGCGGACGCCGAACGGAAGAAGGACGCCGGCGCCGAAGAGCCGACCCTGGAAGCGAAGCTGGCCAAGACCTGGAGCCGGTTCGACGACGCGAAGTTCAGCGGCATGAACACCGCCCAGAAGGAAGACCTCGCCCGGGACATCGCCGCCGAACAACGCAATATCCAACTGGAACACATGGCGACCCATCCCGGCGAAACCGCGCTCGGCATGGCCGAAAGCATGGTGCGGCTGGACAAGACGGCCAAGGCCATCGCCGAGGACGTCCGGGAAGCGGCGGACGGGAGCAAGGGCGCCTACTCCAGGCTCGCCGGTGCCGTGGGCGCCTACAACAAGTACGTCGCGGCAGCCGCTTCGATCCTCTTCGTCGCACTGCTGTTCGTGCCCGGGGTGAACCTGCTCGAACTGGCGGTGGCCGGCCTGGCGGTCGCCGCGAGCGCCATCGCGCTGTCGGCCGCGGAATCCGAACTCCGCATCAAGGCCGCCGGCGAAGCCCAGACCGCCGAGGACTTCAAGACCCAGACGGCCAAATCCGCCGCGGCGCAAACCCAGGCGGTGGTGGCCGCGGCGATGCTGGCGCTGGCGCTGGTCACCAAGATCGTCGCGCGGATTCCCTTGCCCGGCAGGCTCCAGAACGTCGGTTCGGCCCTGAAGATGGCGAAGACCGCGCTGCTGGACAAGAGCGGTGTCGGCCCGGCGTGGCAAGGCATCAAGACCGATCTGCTCGCCAGGCTCCGCGGCGCCAAACAGGGGTTGCCCGAGGCGCTCGCCGACCAGGCGAAGGGGGTCTCGGCCACCGCCAAGGCCGTCGAGGGCATGTCGGGCGACGAGTTCGTGCAGCACCTGGCCGACGGCGACCCCAAACTCGCCGATCTCGGCATTCCACCGGAGCAGGCGAAGGCCACCCAGCAACTCGCGAAGACACCGGAAGGCAAGAACATTCCGGAGCAGCTTCGCCGCGACTCCCTCCAGGCGCTGCGGGATGCCCCGGTGGAGGCCGCGAAGAAGGTCGACCAGTTCCTGAAGAACGTCGACGACTCGATTGCCGAGGTGGAGCAAGCCAAGAGCGCCGAGCAGTTGCGATCCGCCGTGGACGACGCGAGCGCGAAGCTGGGCGCCGAGGAACAGGCCCGCCAGGCGGTCGCCGACGAACAGGCGTACGTCACCAAACGGGTGCGGGGCTCGCGGTGGACCGCCATCCGGGAGCAGGTCAGGAAGAAACTGGGCGCGCTGCAAGAAGAGCAGGCGCGGACCGAGGCCACCATCGACCGGCTCGAGCGGGAGCACCACGAGCTCACCCGCAAGGTCAACGAGCTCAGCAAGAAGGCCACCGACCGCTCGGCCGGCAGCGAGGCACGCGCCGAGGCGTTGCGGGAGTGGAAAGCGGCCAAGGAGAAGCTGAACAAACTGGTCGAGGAAGACGAGCTGGGTGGCTACCAGGAGGAACGCTCCAAGCAGAAGAAGAAAGAGGAAGCCATCCTGGAGTCGCTGGAACTCAAGCGACCCGCCTTGCGAAAGTCTCTCAAGGACGCCGTCAAGAAAGCGGCCAAGACCAACGCGAAGGGCGAGTACCTGGATGCGAACACCGGCGAAGCGATCCAGGGTGAACCGGTGTACGGTCACAAGTACGGCCGGGAACATCGCAGACTCGCGCTGGAAGCCTCGGAGAAGGGCATGACCCAGGAACAGTTCAACGATTGGGTCAACGACCACCCGGAATGGTTCCAGACCGAGACGAAGGCGAACAATGAAAGCCACCGATTCGAAAAGCCCGGAATCGACTGATGAAGACCTTCGATGAAGTCACGCGAGCGGTGTACCGCAAGGAGATGGCCACGCTCGGCGAGCTGACTCCCGGCGAAGTGAACCTCACCGATGCCGACGGGCGCACCCCGCTGATGCACGCTGTGCTGGCCGAGGACGCGGATCCCGCCGTCGTGGTTTCACTGATCGACCGCGGTGCGGATGTGAACGTCACCGACAACGGGCAGAACTGGACCGCCGTGCATTTCGCGGCACGTGATCAGAACGAGGCGTTGGTTCGGTTGTTGCTCGAGGCCGGAGCCGAAGTCGACGCCGTGGATGTTTTCGGCAATACGCCGCTCTGGCGCGGCGTGCTGAACGCCGGTTCCGATCTGGCGGCGTTGCGGGCGCTCCTCGAATACGGCGCGGATCCTCGGCGGAAGAACCAGTACGGAGCTTCGCCGCTCGATATGGCGCGCGAAAGCGGCCAGAGGGATGTCGTGGCGCTCCTCGAAGGTCGTTGAGCGCCGATCCCCCACCACGCCTCGAACTCACCGACCGGCAGAAATAATGGCAAGGAGGTTGCCCACTCCCTGCCACTCTCAACTTATAGCGCACCGGGGGCCTTGCGGCAAGGCCCGGGTCGTGCCGCACAATCTCCAGCCGACGCCAGAACCTGGGGAAACGGGGAGGATGAACGGATGGGCAGCTACGTGCTCGATCTCCAGGAGATCGACCGGACGCAGGTCGCTGTGGGCGGTGGCAAGGGCGCGCACCTGGGAGAGCTTTCGCGGATCGAAGGCATCCGCGTGCCGGCCGGTTTTTGCGTGACGACGGACGCCTTCCGGCGAGTCATGGAAGACGCGCCGTCGATTGACGAGCAGCTGGATCGGCTGTCGCGGCTGAACCCGGACGACCGGGAGGCGATTCGCACGCGTAGCGCGGAGATGCGCCAGATCCTCGAAGCGATCGTCGTCCCCGACGAGGTGGCGGCGGCGATCACCAGCGCACTCGCCCGGCTCGGCGAGGAAGCCGCCTACGCCGTCCGATCGAGCGCGACGGCGGAGGACTTGCCCGGGGCCTCCTTCGCGGGCCAGCAGGACACGTACCTGAACGTCGTGGGGCCGGCGGCGATCCTCCAGCACATCAGCCGGTGCTGGGCCTCGCTGTTCACCGAGCGGGCCGTGACCTACCGGCTGCGGAACGGCTTCGACCACCGCAAGGTCCACATGGCCGTGGTCGTGCAGCGGATGGTCTTCCCACAGGCGGCCGGCGTCCTCTTCACCGCCGATCCCGCCACGTCCAACCGGAAGGTCGCCTGCGTGGAGGCCAGCTTCGGCCTCGGCGAGGCCCTGGTCTCCGGCCTGGTGAACGCCGACGTCTACCGGGTGCGCGACGGCGGCATCGTCGCCAAGGCGGTCGCCGCCAAGCAG
Organism: Amycolatopsis anabasis; assembly: GCF_009765355.1. Lineage (GTDB taxonomy): Bacteria > Actinomycetota > Actinomycetes > Mycobacteriales > Pseudonocardiaceae > Amycolatopsis > Amycolatopsis anabasis. Next base: position 93,102 of record NZ_VTHK01000020.1, read on the forward strand.
CGTGCCATCCACGCCACGCCGGGCGGAGGAACGCGGGAACAGCCGATCGAGCCGGCGCAGCAGGAACAGCCGGCGCTGACGGACGCGCAGGTCGTGCGGCTCGCGCAGCTGGGCCGACGGATCGAAGCTCACTTCGGCCACCCCCAGGACATCGAATGGTGCCTGGCCGACGACGGCTTCCAGATCGTGCAGAGCCGGCCGATCACCACGCTGTTCCCCGTCCCGGAGGTCGATGACCGGGACAACCACGTCTACGTCTCCGTCGGTCATCAGCAGATGATGACCGACCCCATGAAGCCCCTGGGTCTCTCCGTGTGGCAGCTGACGACCCCCCGGCCGATGTCCGAGGCCGGTGGAAGGCTGTTCGTCGACATCACCCGGCAGCTGGCGTCGCCGACGAGCCGCGCCGCCTACCTGGAGGCCCTGGGGAAGTCCGACCCGTTGATCCAGGACGCGCTGCAGATCGTCCTCGACCGCGGCGACTTCATCCCGTCGCTCCCCGACGAAGGTCCCGGCGAGCCGTTCCTCGGCGGCAGGCAGGCCGCGACCGAGAACGATCCGGCGATCGTCACCGAGCTGATCGAGCGCAACCAGGCGTCTCTCGCCGCGTTGAAGCACGACATCCGGACGAAGTCCGGGAGTGCGTTGCTCGATTTCATCCTGGAGGACCTCCAGGAGCTGAAGCGCATCGTGTTCGATCCGCGCAGCCTGCCGGTGATCATGGCGGCGATGGAGGCGACGGGGTGGCTCAACGAGCGGCTGCGGGAGTGGCTGGGCGAGAAGAACGCGGCCGACACGCTCTCCCAGTCCGTCCCCCACAACGTCACCTCGGAGATGGGGCTGGCGCTCCTCGACGTCGCGGACGTGATCCGCCCGCATCCGGAAGTCGTCGCCTTCCTGCGGGACGCGGAGGACGAGGACTTCCTCGACAAACTGGCCGAACTCGACGGCGGACCGGAAGCGCGCGACGCCATCGCGGCCTACCTCGACAAGTACGGCATGCGCTGCGTCGGCGAAATCGACATCACCAGGCCGCGGTGGAGCGAACGGCCCACCACGCTGCTGCCCATGCTCCTCTCCAACATCAAGAACCACGAGCCGGGCGCCGGTGAGCGCCGCTTCGAGCAAGGGCGGCAAGAGGCGTGGCAGAAGGAACAGGAGCTGCTGGAGCGCTTGCGGGCCTTGCCGGACGGGGAGCGGAAGGCCGAAGAAACCAAACGGAACATCGATCTCGTCCGGACGTTCATCGGCTACCGCGAGTATCCGAAGTACAGCATGATCAGTCGTTACTTCGTGTACAAACAGGCCTTGCTGGAGGAGGCCGGACGCCTCGTGCGGGCCGGTGTGCTTCGCGAGCAGGAAGACATCTTCTTCCTGCGGTTCCAGGAACTTCAGGAAGTCGTGCGTACGAACCAGGTCGACGACGAGCTCATCCGCCGGCGCAAGGACGCGTTCCGGTCATATCAAGCGCTCACGCCGCCCCGGGTGCTCACCTCGGACGGCGAGGCGCTCACCGGAACGTACCGGCGCGACGATCTGCCGGCCGGTGCGCTGGTCGGCCTGCCGGTTTCCGCCGGGACCGTCGAGGGGCGGGCGCGAGTCATCCTGGACATGGCGACGGCCGATGTCGAACCGGGCGACATCCTGGTCACGGCCCATACCGACCCCAGCTGGTCGCCCCTGTTCGTCGCGATCGCGGGCCTGGTGACGGAGGTCGGGGGCCTGATGACCCATGGCGCGGTGATCGCACGGGAATACGGCCTGCCGGCCGTCGTCGGGGTGGAACACGCGACGCGCTTGATCCAGGACCGGCAGCGGATCCGGTTGAACGGAACCGACGGGTACCTCGAGATCCTCCCCGCGACGTGAGGAACTGAGCGCGGTCAGGAGGGTGTCCAGCTCTCCGCTCACACCTTGACTGGACACCCTCCTCCCCCATCCGCGGCACGATCAGTGGTTCTCCAGGACGGGGACCGGCGTTTCGGCGGCCGCCGGGCGAGACCTGCGCAACGCGATCATGCCGACCACCGCGAACACCACGACGATCGCGGCACCGATACCGGCAACGGTGTGCAGGCCGGACGAGAAGGCATCCCGTGCGGTGGCGAGCAATCCGTCCGCCAGCGAACCGGGAAGAGCGCTCGCCGCCTGCAGGGCGCCGGCCATGCTGTCCGTCGCTTGGGCGGCGGCCTCGGCGGGAACCTGCGCGGGAACGGCGACCTGGTCGCGGTAGACGGCCGTGCCGATGCTGCCGAACACCGCGATTCCCATGGCGATACCGAATTCGGCGCTGGTCTCCGACATCGCCGAAGCAGCACCGGCCTTCTGCGGGGGAACCGAGCTCACCACCATCTCGGTGCACAGCACGCCCTGCGGCCCCATCCCGAAGCTGGCGATCGACATGCCCACCACGACGAACGCCACCCCACCGGCACCGGCGGCCTGGGTGAACAGCACGATCCCGGCTGCCGCGATCAGCATCCCGAAACCGAGCACGAACTCCGGCCGGAACCGCCGCGCCAGCCGCGGCGCGATCAGCGACCCGACCACCACCGCACCGGCCTGCGGCACCAGCCAGAGCCCGGCTTCCACCGCGGTAAGCCCGGCGACCATCTGCAGGTACTGGCTGACCAGCAGGAAGACACCGCCCATGGTGACCGCGCCGACCAGCATGATGCTCACCGCCGCGCTGAACGCCCGCACCCGGAACAGCCGCAGGTCCAGCATCGGATCGGCCAGGCCGCGCTGGCGGCGGACGAACACCACGCCGATCGCCAGGCCCACGGCGAGCACGATCACCTTGACCAGCGACACGCCGTCCTTGGCGGTCTCCTTGAGGGCGTAGATGATCGGCAGGATCGCGCCCAGCGACAGCGCCACGCTCGCCAGATCGAGCCGCCCGGCGGCGGTGTCGCGGTACTCCGGCAACAGCTTCGGCGCGGTGGCCAGCAGCAGGACCATGACCGGCACGGACATCAGGAACACCGAGCCCCACCAGAAGTGCTCCAGCAGCACGCCACCGACCACCGGCCCGATCACCATGCCGCCCATGAAGCAGCTCATCCACACCGCGATCGCCGTCCCGCGCTGCTTGGCGTCCTGGAACATGTTGCTGATCAGCGCCAGCGTGGACGGCATCAGCGTCGCCCCGGCGACCCCGAGCACCGCCCGCGCCCCGATCAGCATCTCCGGACTGGTGGCGAAAGCCGCCACGATCGACGCCACGCCGAAAGCGGCGCCGCCGGCCATCAACAGCTTCCGCCGGCCGATCCGGTCGCCCAGGGTGCCCATCGTGACCAGGAAACCGGCGATCATGAAGCCGTAGATGTCGATGATCCACAACAGTTGGGTGCTGCTCGGCCGCAGATCGGCGGCCAGGTGCGGGACTGCCATATGCAGCACGCTCATGTCCAGCGACAACAGCAGTGTCGGCAGCGCCAGCACCGCCAACCCCAGCCACTCGCGTCGTCCTGCCCTCATCATCGTCTCCCGGAGGTCTCGATCGTCTCGTCTCACCCTTCCGTCGAACCGCACCGGCCCAGATCGACATCGCGAGCCGAAATAGTCGAAGAAACTTTCCGCCTCGATCCGGCCGCGCGACCGTCAGGGCAGCAGGATGACCTTGCCGAACTTGCCCGGCCCGGCCAGGCGGGCGTAGGCGTCGGCGAACCGGTCGAGCGGGAAGGCCGCGTCGACGGGCACCCGCAACCGCCCCCGCGCCAGCAGCGGCACCACGGACGTCCGCACGCCGGCGGCGAGGAGCGCCTTCTCCGCGGGTGACCGTCCGCGGATGGTGGTGCCGATCAAGTGGGCGCGCGCGAGCATGAGATCGAACATCCGCAGCGGCGCCGTGGTGCCCGCCTGGACTCCGACGACGAGGACCTTGCCCCGGCTGCGGAGCAGGGCGATCCGCCGCAGGCAGTCCTCGCCGCCGACCAGTTCCACGATCACGTCGAACGGCGCGTGCGCGGCTTCCTGGTCGGGGGTCACCACGTCCACCTCGCCATCCGGGGCGAGTGCCCGCACCCGGTCATGGAGTTCGGGCCGGCGCACGCTGGCCACGGTGTGCGCCCCGGAGACCGCGGCGACCTGCACCATGGCCGTGCCCACCCCGCCCGCCGCGCCGCTGACCAGCACCCGGTCGCCGGCGCGGACCCCGGCCTGGGTGACCAGGGCGTCCCAGGCGGTGCTGAACGCCTCCGGGAATCCGGCGGCCTCCTCCCACGGCAGGCCGTCGGGCACCGGCAGGAGAAGATCGGCGGGGACCGCGATCCGCTCGGCGTGGCCGCCACCGCCGACCAGTGCCATCACCCGGTCCCCGGGCACGACCCCCGCGACACCGGATCCGACCTGCTCGACCTCGCCCGCGATTTCCAGGCCGGGCACGTCGTCCGGCCAGCCCGGCGGCGCCGGGTAATCTCCCCGCGCCTGCTGCAAGTCGGCGGCGTTGAGCCCGGCGGCCCGCACCCGGACCACCACGGCCCCCGGCCCCGCCACCGGCTCCGGACGCCGCTCCAGCTGGAACCTCCCGCGGGAATCGATCACTACGCTTCGCATGATCGCAATGTATGCCCGCAATCCTTTCGACCTTCGGGAGTGGTCCGGTGAACGGTTCCGGTGAGGTCAGCCGACGTGCTGCGCTCGGTATCGGTGTGGCGTGGGCGGTGGCCGCCTGCGGTTCGAACGGCAACAACGCTTCGACGGACAACGACCCGCTCGCGGTGGCGACCGATGCGTACGTTTTCGGGTATCCGCTGGTGCTGATGGACGCCACCCGCGCCAGCGGCGGGCCGGTCAACCGGTTCGTGCATGCCGACTCGCTGCCGACTCCGGCGGACCGGATGGTGGTGCGGATGAACCTGGACACCCTGTACTCGCAGGCATGGCTGGATTTGGCGTCCGAACCGCTGGTGCTGCAGGTCCCCGCGATGGACGGCGGCCGCTACTGGCTGATGCAGCTGCTGGACGCCTGGAGCAACACCGCGCACAACCCCAGCAGCGTCCGCCCGCGGACGCAGCCGCCGTTCACCTACCTGCTGACCGGGCCGGGCTGGTCGGGCACCGTGCCTGCCGGGGTCACCCATCTGCCGCTGCCGACCAACACGGTCTGGTTGATCGGACGGGTACAGGTCAACGGGCACGACGATCTCGCCGCGGTGCGCGCGATCCAGGACAAGCTGAAACTCGCGCCGCTCAGCGCCTGGCAGGCCAACCCCGACGCCGCGACGCCTGGCCTCACCCTCGGCGCCGCGACGAAGAAGTCCTCCCCGGCCCGCGATGTCGCCGCCATGACCGGTCCCGCGTTCTTCGCCAAGATGTGCGCGCTGCTGCCCGCCAACCAGCCCGCCACCGCCGATCAGCCCGCGATGCGCCGCTTCGCGAGCATCGGAATCGCCCCTGGCGCGACGCCCACCGCCGACCCGGCGATTCTCAACGCGGCGGCACAGGCGGCCAAACAGCGGATCACCGACTACCACGACCCGACCGCGCGGAACGTCAACGGCTGGAGCTGCCACACCGGCCTCGGCTCCTACGGCACCAACTACCCGCTGCGCGCCGCCACCGCGGCCGTCGGGCTCGGCGCCAACCTCGCCGAGGACGCGCTCTACCCCCGCCTCGACGCGGTCGCCGACACCAACGGCACGCCCCGCCGGTTCCGGCTGCACTTCCCCGCCGGGGGACTCCCTCCGGTGGACGCGTTCTGGTCCCTCACCGCCTATGACGCCGACAGCTTCCTCATCGCCAATCCCGCCGACATCTACGCCGTCGGCCACCAGCCCCCGATCCGCACCAACCCCGACGGATCCACCGACATCGTCGTCCAGCACGCCGACCCCGGCCCCGCGGTCCCCCGCGGCAACTGGCTACCCATACCCGCGACCGGCAAGTTCTCCCTCACCCTGCGGCTCTACGCACCCAAACCCGAGGCCGCCAACGGAACCTGGCGCCCGCCCACACTCGACACGACGACCTAGTGCGCGAGGCCGTCGATCATCAGGACGAGGGTGCAGTTTGACACTCGCCGCGCGGAGGTTATAGCTTCTAGCCAAAGCAAGGAGTAGTCACCAAGCGGTCGTGACGCCGGGAGGAACGCCATGTCCAGCACCTGTCAGCGACAAGGTGCCGACTTGGCCGCCGCGTCCGGGCACCTCGGCTCGCATCCCGGGTTTCCCGAAGGGCTTCTCGCCGGGACTTCGATCACGGCTCGCGGCCACCGGCGGGAAAGCACCGTGGGAGCGGCGGCCGTGGCGGTCGCCGTGTACGCGCCGGATCTGGTGGCCAGGCTCGGCGCGACCAGCATCCTCGGCGCGGACCCGCGGCTGAACGTGCTCGACGAGGCCGGCTTCGCGGCCGCCGAGATCATCGTGGTGGTGGCGGATTCCATCGGCGAGCGGGTTTTCAAGTTCCTGCGCGAGGCGCGTGACGGGTCACGTCTGGAGTCCCCGCCGCGGTGCGTGGTCGTCACTGATCATTTCCGGACCGAGGTTCTGATGACGGCGATCGAGTGCGGAATGGCCGCGTTACTGCCGCGACGCACGCTCGAGGGCGAGAAACTGGTCCGGACGATTCTCGCGGTCAGCCAAGGCGCGGCTGCCCTGCCACCCAGGCTGCAGGGCAGCCTGCTTACCCAGCTCGAACGGGTGCAGCGGGACGTGCTGGAACCCCAGGGCCTTGCCCTGTCCGGTCTGTCCACACGCGAACGTGAAATCCTGCGACTACTGGCCGACGGCCACGGCACCGAAGAGATCGCGGCCATGCTGGCGTATTCGGAGAGCACGGTGAAACAGGTCCTGCACCGCGTGATGACCCGCTACGAACTCAACAACCGCACCCACGCGGTCGCATTCGCGCTCCGCACCGGAGCGATCTGAAGGGAATTCCGACGGTTACCCCGCCAGCCGGGGCGGCCTGGTCACCGCGAGAGCAGGGTGTGGAGTTCGTCGCCGAGCCGCAGGGTGCGGTCGAATTCCATTCCGGTGAAGTGTCCGGCGAGTTCGAGCGACAGAGTGCCGTGCAGCCGGGTCCAGAAGAGCCTGATGAACGACCGCCGGGTGCTCGCTCACCCATTCGCGGATGACGCGGGCAGCCCGCCGCGATGATCTGCTCCCACGCGTGCTGCTTGATCTCCGCACGCACCTGGACCCGGTAACGCTCCCGCGGACTCTGCCCGCCTCGGCCCGCCATCACACATCACTTTTACCATTGCCCCTTAGAGTCATACGTTATAAGCTATAACTCTAACGACAAGTACTAACAATAATCGCCAAGTCGATCCAGGAATGAGGAGAAGACGATGACCACCATCCTGCAATCCGACCGCACCGCCACCCGCCCTTCGCTGCCCGTTCTCATCGCGGCCTGGGCTGTTCCGGTCCTCGTTGTCGGCCAGTTCGCCCTGATTTCCGGTATCCCGATCGCCGTGGTGCTGATCGGCAGCCTGCGCACCCCTCGGTTGGGCGCACTGCGCTGGTGGGCCGGCGCTCTCACCGCGGTCTACGCCGTCCCGCTGGCGCTGTGGCTGCTCGGGCCGAGCAGTGCGCCAAGCCTGTCGAAGTACCTGAGCCCGCTGGTCACCGCGCTGTTCGCCGCCACAGGTGTCGCCGTCGCCATCGCACATCACGTCCTGCGCAGAAGCTCCCGAGCAGCGACCCGCGAACGATCAAGCCGACACCGCTGATCGGTGGCCCGAAGCGCCATCTTCTGACCCGACAAGCAGGCGCCAAATCCGGAGAAATGCACGATCGGCCCGCCGAAATTATCCTTAAGGGCACAGTGGATCTTCCAACTGGGTGATGGTGACCAGTCGAGACTGGCGGGTTGATCGCGGCCGCGGATAGGTTCCGCTTGTGCGCGATGCCCGGCAGCGCAACACGCTGGATGTCATGCACAGGCAGCGGCCCGTTTCCGATACCCCCCAGATCGATTGAGCGGGCCGCTGTTTCCTATTCGTCGCACCGGGAGCTTTTCGGGCACTGGGTCAGATCCGCCCATACCGCATCGCATCCTTCGAATTACGCGGCAAGGATGTTCGATGGGACCGCAAACGAAGGTCTTCAGGGCAAACATCGGTCGTGCTGATTGATTCTGCACATGCCGGTGGCACGCTACGGAACGCCGGCATTGATTAAAGGAGAACCGCACGTGAACCGGAAAACCACTGTCAGAAAGGTGCTCGGACGCACCTGCTCACTGATCGCCCTCGGCGCCATGACCGTCGCGCTGACGCCGACACCCGCGACCGCTGGAACAACAACCAAAACATACGATTTCAGCTACGAAAGCGGTTTCGAGGGGTGGGTCCCCAAAACCGACGAGACCTCCGGGGCGCCGGACTGCGACGGTCCGCACGACTCGGCTATTGTGCGTTCCGCCGCCAAGGCCCGCACCGGCACGCACAGCCTCGACTTCAAGGTGAGAAGCCCGCACGACTGCGGGCTGGCTTATGTCGACCGCCAGTTCGATGTCGGCACCACCAATCCGGTGCGGCTCGACCTGTCGCTCTGGCTGTGGAGCGAGGACTACGAAGGCGGTACCGGCGGCCTGTTCGCGGTACTGGCACGCGGCGGAGCCGACTGCGTCAGCGATCCACGATGGAACCGCGGAGGCGGCGGCTGGGAAGGCTTCACCGAGCTCGGATCGACCGGGCACGCGGAAGGCCCGGGCTGGTACAACTACCGCTACCGGGCCACGGTCACCCCGAACCCCAGCGGTCACATCTGTGTCTCCCAAGCCATGAAGCTGTCGTCGACCACCGGTGAAGACTTCAAGCACTACTACCTCGACGACACCAAGGTGACCATCAACTGACCCGACTTTCCGAGCACAGCACGAAGTTTCGTCGTGGCCGATCCCGAACACCTGCGTTCTCGTTCACGTATTGGAGTTTCTTCGCATGTCCACCGCAGTCAGGTCACGGGCTGTCCGCCGCCGTTGGTGGTGGTTCCTGTGGAGCCTCCTGGTCGTGCCGGCGATCGGCATCACGGCGTACTTCGTGACCCCGTACGTGAGCGGAAGTTCGACGGTGCCGATCGACATGAGCATCCCGGGCTACTACGTCAGCCTGGCGGTGCACGCGGTGCCCGCCGGGCTGGCGTTGCTCATCGGGCCGTGGCAGTTCGTGCCGCGGTTGCGGGCGCGGTTCCCCCGGGCGCACCGGATGCTGGGCCGGGTGTACCTGGTCTCGGTCGTGGTCGCCGCCGCGGCGGCGACATACTCCACCGTGGTCACCCCGAGCGGTTTCGCGCTGCAGGTCGCGTTCGCCATGCTGGTGGTGGCCTGGTTGTATTCGGCCGCTCAGGCATACCGGACCATCCGGCGCGGTGCGGTGCGGCTGCACCGGATCTGGATGATCCGCAACTACGCGCTCACCTTCGCCGCGGTGACCCTGCGGCTCTACCTGCTGCTCGGTGTGCAGCTGATGAATGTCATCCCATCGCTGCCGTACAAGGACGTCTACACCGCGAGCGCCTGGGCGTCCCTGCTGGGCAACGTGCTCGTCGCGGAATACTTCATCATCCACCGCACAACCAGCCCGCGGCACTCAGGACTAGGACGTGTTTCAAAAGCCGCGTGTTCCCGCTCAAGACGACCCGGCGCGCGCCTCGGCCGAAGGCCCCGGATTTGCGGAGGCAGGCCGCAGACCTGCGCGAGTCACGGCCTGGCTACGCAAATCCGGACGCGCGCATTATGAAACACAGCCTAGCAGCGTCCGAAGAATTCGACCTCGCCGAGGGCGACCAGTCTTCCCGGACCGGTGCCGTAGACCGCTCGCACGGTGAGCCGTAGCTCGGTCACGTCGGAGATCGCCAGCGCGGTGTGCTGCGGCCCCGGCTGGTCGGCCAGCCGCACCGCGCTGGTCTGCTGTCCCCCGCCCTCGGTGATCGCGGTGAGTTCCAGCTCCGCGGGCCGGGCCTGCGCGTTGAAGACTTCGCGTTCGGTGGAGGCTCCGCTGTTCACCACGATATCGAGCAACCGGCATGGGCGGTCGAACTTCGCGTCCAGGTGTTCCCCTTGCGCGGGCGCGGGCGCCGCGGGCGCCCAGAACCGGTTGGTGAACCCGTCCACGGCCAGCCCCGCCGGGTGCCCGTCGGCCGCGCTGGAGGCGGTGATCGCCGGGGTGAGCGCGGCGGGCTTGCTGGTCTTGTCCTTCACCGCGGTGACGATGTCCGGTCCATAGCGGACCAGCGCGCCCACCACCAGCGCCAGGATCGCCAGCACCAGCAGGAAAACCGGGAACCGGATCCGCCGCCGGAACCGGGGCAGGCGGAGCCGTCGCCACCACGGCACCCGTGGGGCCTCGACCTTGGTCTCGTTCAGGACCGCGCCGCAGCGCCGGCAGAACCGGCGGCCGGGTGCGTTCGGCGTACCGCAGTTCGGGCACGGGCGGTCGTCCGGACCGGCCGGCGCCTGGGCATCGATCGCCGAGCGGACGGTGGGGCGCTTGCTGACCGGTTTGCTCGGCTGCACGGCACCCGGCTGTTCGCCACCGCTGACCGGCGCGGGCTCGACGGGAGCCGGAGCGGGTTCGGCCGGTGTTTCCGGTTTGCCCCAGTCCAGGTAGGCCCCGCAGTTCCCGCAGAACGATTCACCCTCGGTGACCGGCGCGCCGCACACCTCGCACCGCCGCACCTGCTCGCCGACGTTTCCAGCCATGGTCACAGCACCCCGATCTCCACCGTGAACGCGAGATGCGCCGGGCAGGAATCGGCCACCACGCGCTCCACTTCGCCCCGCCGGACGGCCGCCGGTTCGGGCACCCGCAGCCGCACGGTCAGCACCGGCGCGCCGGGCGCGGGCAGCGCCGAGCCGGGGGTGCCCGACCAGGTCACCCCGCCCGGATCGGCGATTTCGACCTCGCCGCCGAACTCCGCGCGCAGCCGCTCGGCCAGCCCGCGCCTGGTCCCCCGCCGCCGGTGCCGCTCCACCGCACGGGCCACCGATTCCCGCCCGGACGGCCGGTCGGCCGCCACCCAGAACCCGAGCAGCGGCAGGAAATCCGCCGGGGCCAGCGCCGGGTCGAAATACGCGGGCAGGTTGTCCAGCACGGAAAGCACCGGCGACAGGACCTCGTCCAGCCCGGCGGTGAAGCGCTGGGCGACCGCATCGTCCGCGTACATCCCGGGCAGTTGGTCCCCGATCGGATACCGGCTCGGCAGGCCGGTCACCGCCGCGCGCATCAGGCGCTCTCCGCGACGGTGACCTGGTGCTGGTAGGAGAAGATCAGCGAAGTGCGGGAGATTTCCAGCACGTTCACCGGTTCGCCGCGCCGGCCGGTGATCGGGTCGGCGGGGAACATCCGCAGCTCCTCCACCATCGACACCCCGGCCGCGCCGGCGAGCACGGCGTGCACCTCGCCGAACTGCACCGGCCGCCCGAACGGCCAGCCCCGGCCGTCCGGCCCGCCCCGCAACGGATTGAGATACCGGTACAACGCGTCCAGGGCCGCGCGCCGGGCCCGTTCGGGCGAGCCGGACGCGCGCAGCCGCGCCACCACGGTCACGCCCTGGTAGTACGGCGGCTCGACGACCACCCTGGTGCCGACCAGCCTGCGCTCATCGAGGGTTCCCGCGATCGCGGCAAGCATGTCCCGCGGCGGGATCAGTTGCTCCAGCCGCAGTTGGTCGCCGGTGTCGGCGGTCGCACCCGGCACGACGAGCACCCGCACCGCCGACTCACCGGAATCGGCCTCGGCCGCGGGCACACACCGGATCCGGGCCGCCGCCGGTGCGGCGCCGCGCGCGATCAACTCGAAATCGTCCACGGTGACCGCGCGTTCCTGGGTGCGCAACGCCAGCGGGCCACGCAACTTGGCCGCTTCGACCGTCTCACCGTCCACCCCGCCGCTCGCCGCCTCCCGGTTCTCCACCCGAGCGACATAGGGCACCGAACTGCGCAGCACCGAGATCGCCCGGCGCGCGACGTTGCCCGCCCGGCCGCCGCCGGTCCGATAGCGGCGCACCCTGATCACCGCGCCCTTCGGCGGTACCGCGCCGTAATGGCGGATGCCGCCGTCCGGCTCGCGGACCGCGGGCCCGAAGGCGAACTCGCCGCCGGTCGCGTTCAGCACCACGTGCCGGTCGGCGCCGGAAGACTCGCCGAAGTGCTCCACAGTGCACCACTCCTGCCAGCCGGTCCCGTCGGAAACCTCCACCACCACCGGCGCGCCATCGGTGAGCACCGGCCGCCGGCTCACCGAGAAGCGTTGCCCGGCAACGCCTTCCGATTCACCGATGACCTCGTCGAGCACGGTTTCCGCGTGTTCGGCGGTGATCGTGCCACCGATGGTGAACACCTCGGCCGCGCTGACCGTCGGCGACTCCGAGTAGAAGGGCTGCCCGGCGACCGGCTCCAGGACCCGGCAGCGCAGCCACCCCGCCCGCACCCCCGCGATCACCGAGGCGGTGTGCCCGGCGGGTACGTGCAGCACGACATCCCCCGGCCGGTTCAACCCGCCTGTGCTGTCCGAATCCACCTCGCACGGTGCCCAGCCGCCGCCGTCCCAGGCTTCCCAGACCAGCGGCGGCTGGCGGGGATCCACGCCGACGCCCTCGACCTCGCTGTCCAGCCGGATCACCACCGCGCAGCGCGGCACCGCGGCGGACAACCCGAGCAGCATGGTGTCCCCCACCGCGGGCGGCGTCGCGAAACAGCCCACGTCCTGACCGGACAGCAGCTCGTCGGTGCGGTCGACGGGGACGCCGGAGGCCGCGCTGGTCACCAGCTTGTCCAGCGAACACGGCACCACGACCAGCTCGTCCGCGGTGGCGAAGGAAACCGCGTCCTCGGTCTCGCTGCGCATCGTGGTCACCTCCGTGCCGGCCCGCAGCACCACCGGCTCCGGCTGGGGCGCGGACAGCCAGAACGTGACCTCGGCGCGCGCGGCGGTCGGCGGGAACAACCGCACCCCGAGCAGGTCGAGGAACGCCAGGTAGTTGCGTTCGGGTACCCGGTTGAGCCGGTAGATCAGCTGGTCGACCATGTGCGCGAAGGTTTCGATCAGGGTGACCCCGGGATCGGACACGTTGTGGTCCGTCCACTCCGGACAACGCTGTTGCACATAGCGTTTCGCCTCGTCGACCAGCTGCTGGAAACGCCGGTCGTCCAGATTGGGGGCAGGCAGGGTCATGAAATCTCGCTCGGCTCGTCGTGGGCGGGAATGACGTAGAACGGGAAGACGAGGTTGCGTGGGTTGTTCGTTTCCCGTATCCGGTAACGGATGTCGATGTACAGAATTCCGCTGTCCACCGCGTCGTAGGCGACCGCGACCTCGTCGACCTCGATCCGCGGCTCCCAGCGTTCCAGCGCGATCCGCACCTCGTAGGCGATCCGCCCCGCGGTCGCCCCGTCGCTCGGCGCGAACACGTGCTCGTGCACCCCGCAGCCGAACTCCGGGCGCATCGGCCGCTCGCCGGGTGCGGTGCCGAGGATCAGCCGGATCGACTCCTCGATCTCCTGGTCGCCCGCCACGGTCGCGATGCCGCCGGTGGTGTCCACTCGCAACGGGAACGCCCAGCCGCGCCCGATGAACCGGTCACTCATCACAATCCCCCGATGAACACGGCCCTGGCGCCGGTGCTGATGACGGCCCCGCAGGTGGTCTGATCGCCCTGTTTCGCGGCGGGTCTGCCGCCGATGAGGACCAGCCCGGACGCCGGTCCCGGCCGGGGGATCGTGACGTTCCCAGGTCCCAGCTGCGGATGCATGCCGCACGCGTTGACGGTGCCGATCACCGCGGCGGGCTGCCCCTCGATGAGGACGGTGGGCATACCGGGTGCGGTGAGGGCACCGGTCGGCGGGATCGCGTTGCCGGCGACCGACGCGCCGGGCACCCCGGCGGGCACGGTCGGCAGGTGCGTGGTGCGGTCCCCGATCCTGGCCGCGGCTGGCATGTCTCACCCTCCCTAGTTGATCCGCACGATCGCGGCCCGCACGGACGCGCTCGTGCCGCCGTCGATGCTCACGCCCGCCCGGCCCGAGACCGAGACCGTGCGGCCGCGCAACGCGAGGTCACCCGCGCCCGCGTCGACGACCACGCCCCGGCCGGTGATCTGGACGTTCCTGGCCGCCTCGATCTGGACCGTGCCGTCGCTGTGCACGATCACGCTGGTGCCCTGCCGGTCCAGGTTGACCTCCAGCTTGCCGTCGCCGCTGCGCAACCGGACGCCGCGCGGGCCGCCCCTGGCATCGAGCAGCTCCACCCGGTCGCCGCTGCGGGTGGCGAACGACCGGCGGTTGACCCGGCCGCTGGTCGGATCCACCAGCGGGACGTCGTGCGGCGACGGGAGGTCCACGCCGTTGTAGAGCCCGCCGAGCACGTACGGTTTGTCCAGCAGGCCCTGTTCGAAACCGACCAGGACCTCGTCGTTGACGTCCGGGCTGAACACTCCCCCGCCACGGGCCCCGCCGAGTTGCACGGTGCGCACCCAGTCGGTGACGTAGTCGTCGGAAAGCCAGGGAAAACGCAGCTTCACCCAGCCCCGCCCGCGCGCCGGGGTCTCCTTGACATCGGTGACCACGCCGATCGCCAGGCCGGGAATCCGGGGCGGTTCCGGCGCGGCCGGAGCGGCGAGCCCGGCCACCGAACGGTCCTCGCCGCCGCTGACCGTGACCGTGGTGCGGTAACCGTTGCCCGGCTCGAAGACGTGGTGGCTGGCGCTGGCCGTGTAGCGCCCGGAAAAACTCGGGCCGACATTGGCCAGCGCGACCGGCACCCCGGCGCGCAGGTGCGGGTTGCCCTCGCAGACCGCCTCCACCTCACCGAATCCGGCGGACGCGGCGGTGGCCTGCGCCTTGGCCGCGGTGTCCACTTCGGCCTGCGTGCGGTACGCGCCATCGGTGACCAGCAACTCCCCGGCGCCGCCGAACCGGTGGCTGGACTGCCCCGAGGACATACCGGCCAGCACGGTCTTCGAGGTGGCCGCCCTGGCCCGCGCCACCACCGGCCGCTTGGTGGTGACATCCCAGCCGCGGACCGTCACGGAGTCGACCTGCTCGGCGGTACTGAGCACCGCCCGCAATGAAAGCAGGTTCTCGCCGTATTGCAGCACCAGGGGATTCAGCCTGGCCGAGGACCGCGGTGACGGCGCCTTCGAGGCCGGGTCCGGTTCGGTGAAGTCCAGCCTGCCCTGGTCGTCGACCCGGACCACGGCACCGTGTTCGGCGGCGAGCGCCTGGAGGAACTCCCAGTCGGTCACATTGGCCTGGCTGATCTGCTGGTAGGTGGCGCCCGGTGCGCGCACCTTGCCGACGGTGAGCCCGGCCTTCGCCGCGACCCGGCGCACGATGTCGGCCGCGGTCATGTTCCGGAACGCGAGCACCCGGCGGCGCCGCATCAGCCGGTGCGCCCGATCGGCCGCACGCAACACGGTGAACGTGCCGGTCTCGTCGTATTCGGTCTCCAGCCCGATGATCTCGCCGGAGAACAGCGGGAGCTGCGAGTTGTCCTTGACGGTGGTGACCGAAACCTCCAGCGGGGTGCCGATCGTGATCCCGGTGTCGGTGAGCAGGTCGTGATCGGGGTCCCGGAAAGCCAGCACGGCGACCGCGGGGAGATTCACCGAATCGTCCACAGTGCACTGGACGAGCTGTTCCGCCCAGGCGGGCGGCAGCTGGCCGGGCGCCTTGATGATGGGGTCGAGGGCGAATGCGCGCTGGGACACGGCTCAGCCCGCCGTGTCCGCGGCCGGGATCAGCAACTCGGTCCCCGGCCGCAACCGCATCGGGTCGTCCAGGTCGTTGGCTTCCGCGATGCGCCGCCACGCGGTCGCGTCGCCGTACTCCCGCCAGGCCAGTTGCGCGAGCGTGTCCCCGGCCACCACCCGGTGACCGCGGCGGGCCTCGAGCGCGCCCGAGGTGGGGTTCTGCCCGGGAGTGGCGCCGCCCGCCTCGTCCAGGGTGAGCGAGCAGCGGGCGCGCAGCGGCGTACCGTCCACATCGAACAGCGAGTAGGTCACCGAGACGCTCTTGACGATCCCGTTGAAGGACACCGTCCTGGACTTCCCCCATTCGAAGCGCACCCAGGGGCTGGCCGGTCGCTTCTTGCCGAGGCTCTGCGTGGTGGGCACGCACGCGAGCAGGATCGTCTGCACACCTTTCTCCACCGAGTTGTCGTGCTTGCCGGTGGCGTCGAGGAAGATTTCCACCGACAGGCTGCGGGGTGCGCTGCCGACGAATTCGGGAACCGAGGACTGATCGGCCATCCGGGACGGTTTCCGGCGCCATTCGGTGCGTTTGGTCAGGGTGAGCTGGTTCGGGTTGAACTGGAACGGGACGCGCGCGATGGTGCCTCCCGGTCCCGCGCCGACCTTCGCCGGCGGTTGCATGATCAGCAACGCCGCGCGGACCAGGTTCGCGCCGGCCGGTGCGGGCATGGTCGTCCTCCTCTTGTGGCGTCTTGGGTGGGTCAGCCGGGCTGCAGGCCGTGGTGCGCGATTTCCAGGCGCTCCACCGCGGCCTCCGAACGGCTCGGGTCGAAGTCCGGCCCCTGCCAGCGGACCGGCACGATCCCGAGCACCTGCCAGCGCGCGATCGGGGTGAGGTCCGGGCGCAGCGCGACGATCTCGCCGTCCTTGCGCTCCACCCGCCGCACGATCGAGTTGATCCAGCGGGTCACCTTCGCGGTATCCGCGGTCACCGGCCGGGTCAGCGTGATGTTGGACCACCGGATCCGGCTCGGCAGCTGCCAGACGAAACCGTTGTTGCCGCCCTCTTGGAACTGTTCCATTTCCACCTCGGCGCCGAGCCCGGAACAGCTGTTGAACGAACCAAGATCGTCCCCGCCGATGGTCAGCCGGAAGAAAACCGTGCTGGCGAAAACCTCACCGGCCATTTCTCGTCCTCCTCATCGCCGCCGGTTGTGCAGCCTGCCCGCGCGTTCCCGGCCGAATCTCAGTTCCGCGCGGAGCAATCTGCTCACCGGTTCGGCGAGCCGCCGGGCCAGTTCGTCGATGCTGGTGTGCTCGGGCTCCTCGTCCGGTTCCGGTGGCGGGTCGGGTACGGAGCGACGGCTGATCGTGACCGGGGTTCCCGGTGTGACACTGGTTTGCGGCTCGGCGTCGCGCTGGACCGGGGTGACCGCGGGCGGTGCCGGTGCCGCGATGGGCAGTTCGGGCACCCAGCGCGCCGGAACCACGGGCGCGGCACCGGGGCCCGCGGGTGGACGGACGGGCGCGACCACGGCCGGTGCCGGGCCCGCCGGTACCCGTTGCACCGGGGCTTCGGACAGCACCGAGCCGTGCCGGGACGGCCAGTTCGGCGCGCTTGCCGGACCGGGTGCCGGTCGCACGGCTGGTCGGGGTCGCGCCCCGGCGGCGCGCTGGATCGCCGCCGGGGTCTGCGGGGTGACGGTGCGCGCCCACCGGACGGGGACCACCTTGTCCTCGGGTACGGCCGGAGCGTCCGGGATTTCGGCGACCGAGCGGACCAGCGGCCGGTCGGCGAGCAGGCCCCGGACGACCGCGGGTCCGGCTTGCGGCGTCTGGGCGGCTGTCACCGGCAGGTCACGCGCGTTGCCCGGCCGGGCCAGCCGCCGTATCGGGTTCGAGTCCGCTGGTTCCGGCGGGAACTCCTTCGTCGCGTTCGCCATCTCCACCCGCGGCGACGCCACCGGCAACTCCGGCTTCGCGACATCGGAAACCGCCTGGCGCGTGACCTCGGACTCCGCGATCCGCTGGATCGGCTCGGCCGCGGAAACCAGCGGTGCGGAAGTGTCTACCGGCGTTGGCTCCGAAGTGGCCGTCGACGAGGGGCGATCCCGCACTGGTGCCACCGGCAGCTCGGGTTTCGCGACATCGGAAACCGGCGTGCCCGTGCTACTCGGCTCGGCGATCCGCTGGATCACCCCGGATTCGGAAACCAGAGGCGCCGCTTCGGAACCGCCTACCGGCGCCGGTTCCGAAGCGGCCGCCGACCAGGAAGGAACCCCCACTCGCGGCGACGCCACCGGAAGCTCGGGTTTCGCGACATCGGAAACCGCCTGGTGCGTGACCTCGCTCTTCGCGATCCGCTGGATCGGCTGGCCTTCGGAAACCAGCGGGGCCGTACCGGAACCTTCGGTGGAACCGCGCACCAGTGCAGCATCCGGTGCGGTCGAAGGCGGTCGGTGACTCTCCCCTCGCGCGGCAGGTGCCGGAAGCTCCGTGTCCACGGCATCGGAAGTGGCCGAGCCCGCACCAACCGGTTCGGTGGAAGCCGATTCCTCCTCGCCTCGTGGGGAAACCACCGGTAGTTCCGCTCCGGCGCTGCCGGGCTGGGAGATTCGCTGAATGGGCTGAGTGCCAGGCACCGGGAAAACCGATCTCGCGTCCAGGGTTTTCGCGGTCGGCGGCAGCGTGGGCAGCGGCTCGCCCAGTCCGGTTGTCCGCCGCGCCGGGCGAGCGCGCACGGGCGGCTTGGCGTCCGAAGTGGACTGCTCGCGGTCCGGCTGGTCCGTGGTGATCCGGTGTGCGGTCACCGGCAGTTCCGCCATCGGCTCGCCCAGTCCGGACTTGCGAGGCTCCGGAGCCGGGAGCGGGAGGGTTTCCGCGTGGCTCCGCTGGACGGCGACCTTCGGTTCCGCGGGAACCCGGGGCTTTTCCCCGAGCACCGGAACCGCGGCGACCCGGCGGACCGGCATCGCGATCCTCGCCACGGTGAGCAGGCGCGCGGGCGGAGCGGGCCGGACCGCGGCGCCGCCGGGTTCCGCGGCGCTCTCGCCGGTCACCGGCGCGCCATCCGGTGCCGCGAAGGTGGGCTTCGCGGCACCCGAACGTGCAACTCGCGTGCCTGAGTGTGCAGTTCGCGTGCCTGAGTGTGCAGTTCGCGTGCCTGAGTGTGCAGTTCGCGTGCCTGA
>NZ_VTHK01000020.1:111940-166891 GCF_009765355.1 Amycolatopsis anabasis
GACTCGCGGTGGGGGTTCTGCCGGGACTCGGTGCACGACCGGCGGGGCGGCGCCGGGGCCGAGCGTTCGGGGGCGGACCAGGCCGCTGACGACGCCGGTCGGCGCGGTCCGGCTGACCGCGTGCCCCATTTCGCCCCGGAAGGACGGGTTCTGCCAGGCGGCGAGGCCATCGCGGAACCCGAGTGGATCCGACACCGTGGCCACCCGCCGCACGACCGGGCGCAACGACCCGGCCGCGCGCCACCCGCCGTCGGGCACCGGCGGCGCGTCGGCTGGCTCCGGGGGCGGAGCCGGGACGCGGCGACGGCGAATTCGGTCCAGCAGACCCACCGCGTCACCCGCCCTCGTTGATCCGGGTGTTGATCCCGGCGATCTGCTCCACCCAGCGAATCCGCTCGTGGTGTTCCAGGTCCAGGATCTCGTCGCGGGACCAGTGGAAGTGGTACGCGACGTACGCGACCTCCTGGTGGAGCCGGTCGGGCGCGTACGTCACGATTCCCCCAGGCGATCACCGGCGATGTCCACCTCGAACGCCGTGCTGCACGACGGGCAGGTCACCGCCGCCCTGGTGTGCCCCTCGCTGTTGATCCGGCGGTAGAAGTCCTGCAGGAACGCGATATCCGAGGCGAACATCTGCTCGACCAGCCCGGCGTGGATATCGGTGAGGGTGCCCAGCCTGGTGATCACCTGGCTGAGCAGCACCACACTGAGGTACGCCGGATTCTCCTTGACCCGCAGGTCGATCAGCGGCCGCAGTTCGTCGCGCGCGGTGGCCAGGCGCATCGCACCGGACCGGTGGGTGACCCCGTCGGCGTCGACGTACCCGCGCGGCAACTCGAACTCGAACTCGGTGCGCAGGCTCTCCCGCTGCGCGGCGGGGCCTTCCACCGGCGCGCCCGCTTCCTCGACCGGTGCCGCGGGCGCGCTCACCGCACGACGCCTCATTCGACTGAGATCTCCTCGAAGGTGATGGTCACCTTCTCGGTCGCCGCACTGGACTCACCGGCCTTGAACGAGGGGCCCTCCCACTTGCTCGCCCAGCCCTGCATGAGCTGCATCCGCCGCACGGTCGAACCGTCCGCCTGCTTGATCTCGATGGTGATGTTCTGCCGGGCCGATTCGACCGCACCCTTGTTCAACGTCTCGGTGATCCACTTGGTGAACTCGCTGCTCTGGTCCAGCCCGCGCGTGATGGTCACCTCGCCGCCCTTGCGCGCACCGGGCTGCTTCCGGATCACCAGCTTGCCGTCCACGACCTGTTTCACCTCCACCACGTCCTCTTCCACGGTCAGCCCGCTGACCTCCTGGATGGACTCGACCTCGTAGCCGCCGAGCTGCAGCCCGAAGATGTGGGTGGAGAGTGCGTCTCCCTGCGCCATCGTTTTCTACACCTTTCCCGGTTATTCGCTGACCAAGCTTGTGCTGTCGGAGAACTGGGACAGCCGGAAGATGACGAACTCGGCCGGTTTCACCGGTGCGACACCGATTTCGCACACCACCTGGCCGGCGTCGATGGATTCCGCCGGGTTGGTCTCGGCGTCGCATTTGACGTAGAACGACTCGTCCGCGGTGCGGCCGAACAGCGCGCCACGCCGCCATTCCTCGGTGAGAAAACCGGTGATGTTCCGCCGGATGCTGGACCACAACCGGTCGTCGTTCGGTTCGAAGACCACCCACTGGGTGCCCACCAGAATGGACTCTTCCAGGTAGTTGAACAGCCGCCGCACGTTGAGGTAGCGCCACGCCGGGTCGGAGGAGAGCGTGCGGGCGCCCCAGATCCGGATCCCGCGGCCGGGGAAGGCCCGGATGCAGTTCACGCCGATCGGGTTGAGCAGGTCCTGCTCGCCCTTGGTGAGCCCGGTCTGCAGGTCGATCGCACCGCGGATGACCTCGTTGGCGGGCGCCTTGTGCACTCCGCGCTCGACGTCGGTGCGCGCCCACACCCCCGCGACGTGCCCGCTCGGCGGCACGAAGGTGTTCGTGCCGGTCGCCGGGTCGAACGCCTTGATCCACGGGTAGTAGAGCGCGGCGAACTTGGAGTCGTAGCCCGCCTCGTGCTGGCGCCACTTCCGCACCTGCTGCGCGGTCAGCCCCGGCGGCGGGTCCAGCACCGCGACCCGGTCGCCCATCTGCTCGCAGTGCGAGATGATCGCCATCTGCACCGCCTTGACGCCCTCGGCGTCGATGAGTCCTTTTCCGAACGCGCTCATCAGGTCGGGCACCGCGACCATGGTGATCTCGTCGATGGCCTCCAGGCCGCCGAGACCGGTGCGCTCGTCCAGATCACCCACGTACTCCTCGGTGGCGAGCCTGGCCGGGATGTTCGGCGCGGGCGCCGGGGCGGGCAGCGTCACCGCCTGGTTCTCCGGCCTGGCGAGCGCGCCGCCCTGCGCCTCGGTCGCGGTGATCAGCTTCGACCGCTCCCGGATCTGGGTCACCACGTAGTTCTTGACGTTCTTCCTGGTGGACACGTCGAACGTCTCGACCACCTTGTCGCCCTGTTTGACCAGGAGCTTGAACCGGTCCTCCGGCGGGTTCTCCCCGTCCGCGTCGGCGACCTCGACGGAGACGTCACCGCCCGCCGAGGGCAGCGCGGCGACGCGAAGCCCGCCCAGCGCGGCGGGTTCGGCCGCGGGCGCCGCGGACCCGTTCTCCATGGACGTGTTCCCGATCCGGACCACGTACGCCGATCCGCCCCCGTTGGCGAAATAGCCGTAGACGGACTGGGCCAGATAGGTGTCCGCGACGAACCCGCCGAACGCGGCGACATAAGCGTTCCAGCTCGTCACCAAGGTCGGTTCGTGGAACGGCCCCCGCTCGGCGAACCCGACGAACGCGGCGACGGCGGTGCCGACGCCTTCGATCGGCCGGGCTCCGCCCTGGACCTCCTCCACGTAGACACCTGGGGAGAGATACGTCGGCATTCTCGCTCCTTACCTGCGACAAGGTCAGCCACCGTCCACTTTCGCCGGTTCCCGGCCACGGCGACAGGGCCGGAGTCTCCGGTCGAGGGCACTCCCGATGCCCGAACGGACACCGGGCTCAGTCCTCCGCGGCGGCTTCGGGTTCGGCGATCCGGACCGCCGGGATGCCCAGGTACTGCGCGGTTCCCGGTACCTCGTCCGGAAGGTCGAGGAGATACTCGGGTTCGTCGGTCAGCTCGGCCCGGTCGCCGGTGAAGCGGTGGCGGTCGACATGTGCGTCGCCGAGCACCATCGCGTACTTCCCGGGGTTGGTCTCCTGGTCGGTTTCCACGATGTGCTTGGCGTACACGTTCATCATCGCGGCCCGCTTGTGGTGCTGCCGCCACTCCCGCATCGAAGCGCTGGGGCCCTGGTACGGCTGCCGCCGGGCGGGATACGCGTCCACACCCTGCACGCGGATGCCGAGCCTCTTGGCCTCGACCAGGAGTTCCCGGAGGCCGTCGTGGTTGACGTTGGCGCGGTAGCGCCCGCAGAACGTGGCCAACGTGGGCGGCATCTCCGCACCGGCCGCGGACGCCAGGTATTCGTCCACCACGTCCTGATAGCCGTCCCGGCGAATCGGTTCCAGGTAGAGCGTCGCCAGGCCGCGCCCCTTCGCGTACTCGAGGTTGTCCACCAGGAACCGCCAGACCCGGTACTCCTTGTGATTCTCCCCGATGGCGAAGCCCTGCTCCGCCTCCACCAGATCGCCCAGCTCCTCCCGCGTGCGCACCGTCTGGTAGTCGGCGGGCTCGGCGGTGACCTGGTTGGCCGCCTCGACCGCGGCCCGGCCCAAGGCATCGACGCGCTCCCGTTGCCTCGCCCAATACCCGGCCGTCCTCGGTGTGCCGGAGCCGAGCTGCTCGAGCGGCTTCGCCGCCGTGGTGTCGCCGAGTTCCTTTTTCGCCCGCTCTTTCAGGTAGTAGACCAGAAATGGGTAGATGTCGTTCAGGGTCGTCTCGTCGTAGTCGACCTCGACCGCTTTCCGCTGGTGGTTGAAACGCACATGCGGGTCGTTCACGATAGCCGGGTGATCGTGCAGGACACCTCTGCGCATCTCGTCCCACTCGGCGACCGGGCCGCGGAAAGGCAATCGATACCACTCCCCGTGGGCGAACTTGACCTTCAGCGAAGGTCCCGCCGGAGGCTCGACGGCATCCTCGACCGCGCGCTGAACCGGGCGTCGTTCATCCGCGGTCGCCCCAGCGAACCGCTGGACGACGGCCGCGTTCCCCGCCTCGCTTTGCAGGGCGAGCAATGGATGAGCGGTCGGCACGGCGGGAGTACGGTGAATTCGTGGTTCGGTGGCGTCCCGAACCGGCTTGGTTTCATGAGAATGCACAGTGCCGCCTAGAAAACATGGGTCACCGTGCCGAGACGCCTGCCCTGCTGGTCGTATTTGTACAGTTTCGCCTCGATCCTGTCGCCCACTCGGCGCACCCGGCGGACGATGGTGAATCGCGCGCCGGGTACTTCGTGCCAGGTGGCTCCACCGTCCGTGGAGTATTCGTAAGCCTGTCTCAGGGTCAGCGTGATCTCGTTCTGCACGGTGAAGACCCCGGCGCCCTGCAGCGGCCCCAGCAGCGCGTGGGTGTCGGTGTTGCCGCCGGACGACGCGGGCACCGGGGACATGCCGTAATGCTCTCCCTGGTTGGCGTATTCCGCGAACTCCTGGCCGAGATAGGGGGCCAGGGTCGCGTCACCGTCCCACCACACGTGCTCGCGGGTGAGCACTTCCCCCGCATCCGCGCCGGGCGGGTCCCAGGAGAGCACGTGCTGCAGGTCGTTGCCCAGCGCGTTCACCCCGACCGTGCGGAAGTTGCCCAGCGGGCTGGTCGGGAGCTGTCCCTGCGCCTGGGCGAGGGTGGCATCGCTGCCCCTGCCCAGTGCGTAACCGAGCCGTTTCAGCGGACCGACCCGCTGGATCGAACCATCGCCGGTGCCCGGGGCGCGCGTGCGGGTATCCGTGTGCTCCTGCACGCTTCGCTGCATCACGCGTTCGGCGTTCTCCTCGGCAGCGCGTTCGAAGGTGTCGGCCGGATCGGAGACCTTCAGCCCGTCCCCGGCGTCGGTACCGGACACCGGGCCCGACCGCTGCTGCACGACGTGGGTCAGCTCGTGCGCCAGCATCTTCTTTCCCGCATGCGAACCGGTGTCGTACCGCCCGCGCTGGAAGACGATGTGCGAACCCGAGGTGAACGCGTGCGCCTCGACCGACGCGGCGGCCCGGTCCGCGCTGTCGTCGGTGTGCACCCGGACATCGGAGAAATCCGCGCCCAGGCGCGATTCCATCTCGGTCCGCACCCGGTCGTCCAGCGGGCTGCCCGGCGCGGAAAGCGCCTCGTGCACAGCCGACCGCTGCACGACGGCCGCGTTGCCGACCGTCCGCTGCAGCTCCAGCATCCGGGCCTGTGCGGGCGGAACTTCCGCGGCGACCGGCGTGCTCGCCGCGACCCGGTCCGTGGACTCCGCCTGTTCCTTCTCGTGCATCGGCTAACCCTCCAGCCAGTCACCGAACTCGCTGTCCAGCAGCAGCCGGCCGAGCTTGCGGTACTCGCGCCGGACCGCGGCGATCAGATCGGCCATCGCCACCGGGCGATCCGCCTCGGCCGCGAGATAGGCGGCGGTCACCGCGCAGGCGCGGATCGAGCCACCGGCCAGCTCGAACGACTTCGCGCAGAACGCGAGGTCCACATCGGACGAACGAGGTAGCTCCGGGCCGAGGCAGCGGTCCCACAACGCGAGCCGCTGGTCGGCGTCCGGCACCGGGAAATCGACCACCACGTCCAGCCTGCGGGTGAACGCCTCGTCCAGGTTCGACCGCAGGTTCGTGGTGAGCACCGCGATCCCGTCGAAGGACTCCATCCGCTGCAGCAGGAACGCCGACTCCAGATTGGCGTTTCGGTCGTGCGAGTCCTTGACCTCGGTGCGTTTGCCGAACAGCGCGTCGGCCTCGTCGAACAGCAGCAGCCCGTTCACCCCGGCCGCCTCGGTGAAGATCCGGTCCAGGTTCTTCTCGGTCTCGCCGATGTACTTGTCCACCACGGTCGCCAGGTCCACCACGTACAGGTCCAGGCCCAGCTCGGCGGCCACCACCTCGGCGGACATCGTCTTGCCGGTCCCCGATTCGCCCGCGAACAACGCCAGCACACCGGTGCCGCGGCCCCCGCCCGGCCGCATCCGCCAGCGGCCGAGCACCCGATCCCGGTGCCGGGCCCGCAGCACCAGTTCGCGCAACTGGTCGAGGTGCTCGCCGGGCAGCACCAGATCCGGCCAGCCGACGGCCGGTTCGATGCGCCGCGCCAGCCGGGCCAGCCCGGCGCCGTTCTGCGCGCGCACCCCGGCGCGCAGGTGTTCGACGGTGAGCGTGCCGCCGTCGAGCACCGCGAACCCGGCCGCCGCACGGGCCGATCCGGCGAGCTGGGCCGGGGTCAAGGTGTACGGGGCGAGCGCCGCCTCCGCCTCCGACGTGTCCAGTTCGGACACCGGGAAACCGGTTTCGCGCACCGCCTCGCGCCAGGTCCGGGCCCGATCCGTGGTCGCGGCGGGTTCGGTGGTCAGGTGCGGCGGCGAACCGCCCGGCCAGTCCGGATGCCACGGCCGGTCGCCGTAGCACAGCACCGGCACCCGGGTCGCCAGCCCGGTCAACGCGCGCAGCACGCCGCGCTGTCGCGGGTCGGCCAGCGCCTCCACCGGGCCCGCCACCACCCCGGCGCCGCGCAGACCCGCCTCCCGGCCGATCGCGGTCAGCACGGCCCGCGGTTCCTCCGCCTCGGCCAGCGCGGGCAACTCGACCAGTACCGCGGACCGGCCGGTTTCCGCCAGCGCGGCCCTGGCCAGGTCCGCCCCCGAGGCGCCGCCGAGTTGCCGGAGGTGCAGCAGCCGCACGCCTGCCTCGATCGCCCGCGCCACCTGGCCCGCCCGCGCGGCGGTCACCTCCCCGGTGGCGATCCTGGCCGCGCCGCGCAGCAGGGGATCCGGCGCCGGGTCCCCGAGCAGGTGCGCCGTCACCCGGTCCGGGACCCGGACGGTCCGGGACAGCAGCGGCCGCTCCGGTTCCGCCACGACCAGCAAGCCGCTGGCGCACAACGGTTCCACCGCGGCGAACCGGGCGCGCCCGGCGGGCGAGTACGGCGGCACCCCGCACAGCTCCAAGGCGAGGCCGATGGTGGGTCTACGCCGGGTCACGTCGTCGTTGAGGTACCCGTACAGCCGCTCGAAGCGGGCGTCGAGGTCCGGCGCCAGCGCGATCAGCAGGATCTCCACGTCCAGCGCGGTCAGTCCGAAGGCGTCCGCGAGTTCCGGGAGCACCGGCTGGTCCCCGCCGATCGGGTCCGGGGCGGGGATCCGCGCCGGGTCCTCGAGAATGGCCTCGACCGCTTCCGGGGTGAGGTAGAGCCCGCGGTAGGGATCGTCCGGAGTGGGATCGTTCGCCCGCCGCGCGGCGACCGCGCGGCGGACCCGGCGCTCGATCGCGGCGAGCCCGGCGGCCAGATGTTCGGTCACCGTTCCCCCATCCTGCGGCGGGTCCGTGGCCGGTGCGCGCCGAACTCGGGGGCATCGCCGTACGGACCGCTGGTGGCCGGTTCCGGGTACCGCAGGCGCCGCTGTTCGGCGTCCGCGTCCGCGTGAAACGGCGCCTCCGTGCTCAGCACCAGGCCGTCGGTGACCGCGGCACCGACCGGGGTCAGCTCGCCCAGCTGCGGCGCGGTGACCAGCAGATCGATCGAAGGCTTCAGCTCGCCACCCAGCGCCGACCACAGCTCGGACAACGACCTGCCTTCGCCGAGCGGGCGGGCCGCCTGCAGCGGCAGGTTGAGCCCGGTCTCCGCGAGCGAACCGCCGAGGGTGCGGCGCGGCAGCAGCTCCGTCGTCCCGAAGCGCGCCAGGAGCGCGGACAGCAGCCGGTGCTCGTCCGGCGCCCGGCTGGTCCAGGCCGTGACCAGGTAGGACAGGTGGTACCAGCGCGGCGGCGGGCGCCAGCCGAGCAACTCGCCCTGCTCGTCGTGTTCCTCCATCCGGCCGGAACCGCGCCGGGCCAGGTCCTCCCGGACGTCGTAGAGGAACACGTTGATCGTGGGCGCGTTGCGCCGCGCCGCCCAGTCCCTGGTCGGGGCGTCGAAGACCACCTCGATCTGCGAGCCGAGCCAGGCGCCGTCGGTGATCAGCGCGCGGAGCGCCTCGTCCACCTCGTGAATCATCGGCGCTCCACGAAGTTCGGCGGTCCCACCGAGGGCGCGATCACCAGGAACGGTGTGGTCACCGGCGAGAAACCGCCGCCGCTCGCGGTGATCGTGCGCGGGCCGAGCTGGTCCTTGGGCAGGATCAGCAGCTGCGCGGCGAAACTGCCGTCGCGGCGGGGCACCGCCGGGGCCGCGCCGGCGGTGATCCCGGGCGACCAGTTCAGCGTGACCGGTCCGCCGGGCGGGAAATCGGTGCCGCGCACCGAGGTCACGAATCCGGGCGGGCCGATCGGCGGCACCGCGACGATCTTCGGTTGCAGCACCCGCAGCCGCGCGCTGGCGGTGTTGTCGCTCGGGTCGGCGTCCGGGCCGCTGGTGGCGAGCACCCCCGCCACCTGGGTGTCCACCGCCGCGTTCGGCGCGAACACCACCTGGAGCACCGCGGTGCCGCCCGGCGGAAGGTCACCGAGATAGCACTGGCCGCCGGGGCAGCCCGCCGGTACCGCGGTCACCGGCACCCCGGCGGGCAGCACCAGCGACACCCGGATCCCGGTCGCCTGCTGTCCACCGGAGTTGCGGACCTGATAGGTCGCGATGGCCCGTCCGCCCACATAGGACGGATCCGGAGCGACGCTCACCCGAAGCCCCGGACCGGGCAACGGCGGTGGCGACGGTGGAGCGGGTGGCGACGGTGGAGCGGGCGGTGGTGGCGGAGGCGTGCCCGGCGGCTCCGGCTTGTCTACTGTGGACACCTGGGACGAGGCGAAGTTGTTGCCGGGATCGGCGTCGAGCACCGCTCCGGACACCGACCAGGACAGGTCCCGGGTACCCGGCGTGTCGCCGACCACGTCCACCGCGATCCGCACCGGTACCCCCGGTTCCAGCACGCCGAGATCGCAGCGGAGTTCGGCGGGCACGCAGGAACCGCGGTCGCCGCTCACCCCGGTCAGCCGGAGCCCGGACCCCGGCGCGAAGGTCACCGTGGTGCCCGGCGACGGTGCCGGTCCGGCATTGGTCACCGTCAGCGTCGTCCTGGTCGGCGTGCCGACCACCGCGGGTGGCGGCGCGCCGGTGAGCTCGGTGCGCAGATCCACCGAGCGTTGCCAGGTGGGTTCCTTCTGCCTGCCCCGCAGCGAAAGCGTGAAGTTCTCCAGCTTGCCGCTCGCCAGGTCCAGGATTCTCAGGTGTTCCGGCGTGGTCGCGGCCCCCTCGTGCCGGGCGGAGAGGACGAGTTTCCCGCCGTCCGGGGAGAACGACGCGTCCCGCGGCTGGTACGGCTCGGTGGGCGGTGGGCCGACCGGGCCCGCGCAGGACGCGCCCCGCGGCAGCAGCACCCGGCAACCGGAACCGTCGACCCCGGCCTGCAGCAGGCCGTCGGATTCGCGGTTGAACACGATCGTGCGGCCGTCCGGGGAGAACACCGCGCTGTCATCGGTGACCGGGCAGTCCCACCCGCAGACCACCGCGGACAGATCGCGCTGGGCGGTGAAGGCCGCCGTGTCCACCGTCCAGATCCGGCCGCGGCGGACCTCGCCGGTCTCTCCGTCGGCGATGGTGCCCCGGGTGAACGCCAGGGTCCGGCCGTCCGCCGAGAACGCGGGCTGGGTGTCGTTCTGCCCCTCGAGTCCGGGTGGCGGGGCCAGCGCGTGCACGACCCGGCCGGTGGCCACCTCGGCCACCACGATCCGGCTCGGGCCGCCGCCGGTCGGGGGGAACCCGCCCGGCGACCGGCGGGACAGCGCGATCCTGGTGCCGTCCGGTGACCACACCGGGTCGAACTCCCAGTCGCCCTGCCGCCGGTCGGCCAGCGGCATCGGCCGCGGGTTCCCGCCGTCGGCGTCGGCCAGCCAGATCCGCTCGATCCGGGCGCCGCCCGGTGCGTCCTCGAACCGGGTGAAGGCGATTCTCCGGCCGTCCGGGGAATACGACTGGCGCTCCATCCACGGATCGAACCCGGCGCCCGGCCGGAACAACCGGCGCGCATCGGTCGCTGCCTCCGGATCCTCCCGCAGCACCGAGACGCCCAGATCCCGTGGATCCGCCCCGTCCGGCCGGACGTCCTGCAGATCCGCGGTGACCCGGTCGGCTGCGGTCAGCCGGGTGACCACCAGCCGGTCCGGCCCGGTCAGCCAGGTGGGGAAGCTGACCTGCCGATCCTCGGCGAGCAACAACTGCGGCGGCCCGGACGGGACCGCGCCCGGAGTGGGCTGCTGGTACACCTGATCGAACTTGGGCGATCCGCACAGGCAGTACCTGCTGAGGAAGAGCACCGCTTCGCCGTCCGGTTTCCAGGAAGGCTGGCGGCTCTGCCAGTCGTCGTGGCCCCCGCCGACCAGCAGCCGGTCCCCGCTGCCGTCGACGTTGACGATGTGCGCCTTCTGGTCCTCGGTCGTGCCGTCGTCGTGGTCGGTGTCGACGACGTACGCGAGCACGGTGCCGTGCACGGGATTCCAGGACGGCTGGATCGCGTCGCCCGCGCGCTCGTCGGTGACCCGGCCGACCGCGCCCGTGGCCAGTTCCAGGTGGTAGATCTGCCGTCCGCGGCCGAGTTCGGCGTTGCTGCTGAACGCGAGCCGGCCACCGTCCGGGGACCAGGTCGGCCACTGCTCGTCGGCGGTCGCGCTGCGGGTCAGTTTGCGCAGGCCCCCGCCGTCCGCGCCGACCAGCCACAGCGTGTGCCGGGCTCCCTCGGACGAGGCGAAAGCGACTGTCCTGCCGTCCGGCGAGAGCGCGGGGTGGCTCGCGTCGAGGCCGGTGGTCAGCCGCCGCAGCTGACCGTCGGCGGTACGCAGGTACACCTGCGGCCGGGGCTCATCGCGCAGGCTGGTGAACACCAGCTGCCCGCCGCGGGCGTTGCCCTCGGAGTCCAGATGAGCCGGGCCGCCGCCGAAGAACGGCGCCGTTTTCGCCTGGTCGCCCAGCTCCGGTGCGGCGGCCGCGCCGAGGCTGATGTGCCGGGTGCCCGCGAACGCGATCCGGCCCTGGCCGGCGGCCCCCGGGCTCTCGTCCGCCCTGGCGGGCGGGTCCTTCGGCGCGGCCACGAGCACCGCGCAGACCGCGGCGATGATCAGCACGACCGCGCTCAACAACGCCGACCTGCCGCGCCAGCTCCGACTCACTGCTTGCCTCCCCGGGTATCCGACCCATCCTTTCCCGCCTGCCCCGGCCGCCGCAGTGCCGCCGCGGTCCCCTTCGCGGGCACACCGGGAGCCTTTCGGGCACCGGGTCAGATCAGCCCGTGCCGCATTGCATACCCCACGGCGTGCGCCCGGTTCTTCAACTGCAACCGGGAATTCAGCTCGTACAAGCACTTCTTCACCGTGCGCTCGGAATACGACAACTTCGCCGCGATCTCGTGGGTGTCGAACCCGTCCGCGACCAGCCGCAGCACGTCCTGCTCACGCGCGGTGAGATGGGAGAACCCCACCGCCTGACCGGTATCCGCCTGCCGCTGCAACCGGCTCACCTGCTCGAACAACCGGCTGAGCAGATCGCCGGACATACTGCCCTTACCCGACGCCGCCGCCAAAACCGCGCGCGACAGGGAATCCTCCCCCGCCTCGGCCCGCAACAACAAACCCACCACGCCGCGTTCGATCGCGGTGGTCAGCCGGTGCGTCTCGATCTGCCGCACCAGCAACACAATCCTGGTCGCCCGCCCGGACTGCAGCACCCGCAACCTCTGCTCGCTGCTGTCGTCCAGCTGATCGATCACCACCACGGTGACCTCTGCCGCCCCCCGCTTCTCGCTGACCAGTTCAACCTCGGCCCGGTGCCGCAACAGCGCGGCCACCCCCGCCCGGGAAACCACATCTTCCGCATGTACCGCAACCGTCACTCGAGACATCCGCATCGCATCCTTCGATTCGCTCCCCTACTGAGCCGAAGCAGCATCACCAGCGGGAATCAAGGATCGATAAACGTGCCTGCGAACTCAGCCCTTGTTGACGAGGAATCCGTTCACCGTCACCAGTTCGGTGCAGTTGGGCGCGGGCGCGCCGCTCGGCGGCACACCGGTCTTCGTGCAGGTCACGGTGACCGATGCGGTGGCCTTCTGGTCGATGTCGACCGGGGTGACCCAGTGGTAGTCCTGATTGCGGAAGGTCTCCAGCGCGATGGTCGCGATCGTCCGGTCCCCGAGTTTGATCGTGACGCGGCCTTCGTCGCCCTGGAAGTTCGACAGCAGCATGTCGGTGACGCGGAACACCTTGCCGTCCGGCACGGTGTAGGCATTCGTCCCGGTCTGCCCCGGATTGGTCTGGACCTGGATGTTGGTGTCGAACTGCTGGCGATCCCCGCCCGAATTGGGGCCATCCGGGTTGTTCTGGCCATCCTGCCCGGTTCCCGTCTGCTGGCCGGGTCCGCCTTTTCCTTGCTGTTTCCCGGGATTTCCGCCTTGCCCCGGGCTGAGCCCGCCCGCCTCGGCGATCTGGTTCGTCTTGTCGTCCACCGCCTGCCGGGCCGCCGAGTTGACCGCGGGCCGCACCAGCCCGAACCACAACGCGAGCAAGGCCAGCAGCAGCCCGAGCAACGCCAGCAGCCAGCGCGGCAGCACCGGGCGCTGGGTGAACGTACCGTCCAGCACGATCGCGGGCGGCGCGTCGGGGATCGCGGTGTCGTCCTCGCCCCGGCGGTTCACCCTGACCTGGAACGGTTTGGTCACCGGTTTGCCGAACCAGAGCAGCTTGTGCGCGCGGACGGTCAGCTCGGACTCGGTGGCCTGGCCGGGCGGCAGGGTCAGCATGCCGGGCCGGGTGGTCAGCGTGAGATCGTCGCTGCCCTGCACGCCGTCCACCGCCAGCGCGGCCGCATCGTTGCCGCGGTTGTCCAGCCGGATCGCGTAGCGGGCGCTTCGCCTGCCCGCCTTGGCCTGCGGCACCAGCTCGGCCCCGGCGTCGAGATAGGGCGCGATCACCACGGTTTCTTCGAGCACCACGGTGTTCTCCGGATGCTCGGCGGGCAGCACCCGGACCCCCACCGGCACCTGCCCGACCGGCACCTCCGGCGACCGCGGTGGCTGGAGGGACACCACGACGTTGCCGGAAGTGCCGGGGTACAGCGAAATCCGCGCGGGCTCCACGACCGCCCACGGCGCGAGCGCACCGAGGATCTCGAAGGTGTAGGCCTCGACGATATCCGTGCTGTTGAACACGGTCACCGTGATGGTGCCGGTCTCCCCGGGGGTGATGACGGGCGCGCCCAACGCGAGGTTTGCTGAAGTGACCACCAGGCCACGGTAGGCACGCGGGCGGCGCGGTTCGAGGGACCGCGGGGCATCATCGCGGCCCCGAACAGGTTCCCCGCCGACCCTCTCCCATGGTCGTCGCGAACAATCGGACCACGTCCTGGCAACCATAGCGGCCGGGCGCGGGCGAGGTGAGCAGGTTGAGGTTGACCAGCGATTCGGCCAGCTCCTCGGCGATCTCCTCCGGCCGGTGCAGGATCCCGGCGACCGCGGCGAGCGGAAGATCGGGTGCCGCGGACGCGGCCAGCAACCGAAGCGCCCTGGCCTGTTCCCCGCTCAACTGCTCGCTCCCCAGCCGGAATCCGGCGACCGAGGCGGCAAGGCCCGGGTCTTCGTGGAGACACCCGGCGGCCGACGCGAGGCGTTTGTGCGGTTGCCCGGCCAGCCGTTGCGCCACTTCGCGGACGGTGAGCGGCAGGTGCCCGCATTCCGCCACCACCGACAGCGCGGCCTCGGGCTCGGCCGCCACCCGGTCCCGGCCGACGATCCGGCTGAACAGGGCGAGCGACTCGGCCGGACCGGGCACCTCGAGCCGGCAGGTCGTGACGCCGGGCAGGGTGGTCAGCGGGGTGCGCCCGGCGATCAGCACGGCACAGCCCGGGGTGCCGGGCAGCAACGGGCGGACCTGCTCGGCGTCGTGGGCGTTGTCAAGTACCACGAGTACCCGCTTCCCGGCGAGCGCGGTCCGCAGCAGCGCGGCCCGCTGATCCAGCGTCCCCGGGATCCGGTCGGTGGAAATCCCCAGTGCCAGCAGGAAATCACGCACAATCCGGGCGGGTTCCGCACCGCACAGGTCGGCGTAGAGCTGACCGTCCGGGAACTCGTCCCGCACCAGGTGCGCGACATGCACGGCGAGCGCCGTCTTGCCGACCCCGGCCATCCCGGAGATCGCGGTGATCGCCACCGCGTTCCCGGCACCGGCGCACAGGCGTTCCACCAGTTGCGCGGCAATCCCGGCACGGCCGGTGAAATCGGGCAGATCGGCGGGCAACCGGGCGCGCCGGGGAAGTCGTGCGACGACCGAGGGCCGCACCGCACGCGCGGGCAACTCACCGGTGAGGATGCGGTGGTGCAGCGCCACCAGGTCCGGGCCGGGCTCGACGCCCAGTTCCCGGACCAGGGTCCGCCGGGTGTCGACATAGACCGCCAGCGCCTCCGCGAGCCTGCCGCAGCGGTACAACGCGGTCATCAGCTGCCCGCGCAGCCCTTCCCGCAACGGCTGTTCCAGGGTCAGCGTCCGCAGTTCGGGCAGGATCTCGGCATGCCTGCCCAGTTCCAGGTCGAGCTGGAACCGGGTCTCCAGCAACGCGACCCGCCGTTCCGCGAGCCGGGCGCGCTGCCGCGCGGCATACGGGCCCGGCACTCCGGCCAGCGGATCGCCCGCCCACAACGCCAGGCCGGAACCGAGCAGGTCACGCGCGTTGGCCGCGTCGCCCGCGCGGCGCGCCCGCTCCGCCGCCGCGAACCTCGCCTCGGCGAGATCGGCGTCGAGCACGTTCCCGCCCAACGGCAGCGAATAGCCGTCCCCGACCGACAGCAGCACCCGCGCGGGCGCCCGCGCCGGGCGGTCCGGTTCGAGCGTGGTCCGCAAGCCGAGGACATAGGTGCGCAACGAAGTCAGCGCCCGCGCCGGTGGCCGCTCGCCCCACACCGCGTCGACCAGCTCCGACGCGGTCGCGACCTGCCCGCCACGCAGCAGCAACGCGGCGAGCACCGCCTGCCGCTTCGGCGGCCCGATGTCCAGCGGCCGGTTGTGCTGCCAGCCGCGCACCGTGCCCAGGACGGCGAACCGGAGTCCGCTGGCGCCCATCCCAATCCCCCTTGCCCGAGCACGACGAACGCCGTGTAGCCACCCGGCTACTAGTAAGTCGGGTGGTACCTGCCCCCTGATACATCCATTCGCAGTCGGAAAACTCACACACGTGCCCGGCGCGCCGCCGGAACGAACTCGGCAGGCTGGACTGGTGGCAGACGGTTCGGGCGGAGAGTTGCGTCTCGGGGTACTCGGCCCGCTCCGGGCGTGGCAGGGCACGGCCGAGATCCCGCTCGGTTCCCCGCAGCAGCGGGCCGTGCTCGCGATGCTCGTCCTGCGCGACGGCGCGGCGGTGTCGATCGGCGAACTGGTCGACGGGCTGTGGGGCGAGACGCCGCCGAACCAGGCGGTGGCGGCACTGCGCACCTATATCGGCCGGCTGCGCGCCGCTTTCGGCCGCCGGGACCGGGATCGGGTCGTCACCTCGGTCAGCGGCGGATACCAGCTCGCCGCCGGTCTGGCCACCGATCTCGGGGATTTCGAGCGGCGGCTCGCCGAAGCGGATATCGCGCGGGCCTCCGGCGATCTGGCGGAAGCCAGGACGGCCCTGCTCGGCGCACTCGAGTTGTGGCGGGACGAGCCGTTGGCCGGGCTTCCCGGCCCGTTCGCGCGGGCGCAGCGGGCCCGGCTGACCGAGCAACGGCTCGCCGTGGTGGAAGACCGGCTGGAGATCGACCTGGCGCTGGGCAGGCACGCCGAGGCCGCCGCGGAACTGACCGATCTGGTGCACCGGCACCCGTTGCAGCAGCACTGGCACGGCCTGCTGATGCGGGCGTTGCACGGCGGTGGCCGGCGGGCGGAGGCGCTCGGTGTCTACGCCGACCTGTCGCGCGTCCTGGATCGCGAGCTGGGCTGCGAGCCCGGCGAGGAGTTGCGCGCGCTGCACGCCCGGCTGCTCGCCGAACCGGAACCGGGCAGTACACGCGAATCGCCACCCGCCGCGGTACCGGCGCAGCTGCCCGCCGACATCACCGATTTCACCGGGCGCATCCGGCAGGCCGAGACCTTGCGCGCGGCGCTCACCGCCGGGTCACCGGTCGTCGTTTCCGGGGTGACCGGGACCGGCGGAGTGGGCAAGACCGCACTGGCCGTGCACGTGGCGCACGCGGTGCGGACGGGGTTCCCGGACGGGCAGCTGTACGTCGATCTCGGCGGCGCCGGCACCGAGCCCGCGGCCCCGGCCGTGGTACTCGCCGGGTTCCTGCACGCGCTCG
This sequence comes from Amycolatopsis anabasis, assembly GCF_009765355.1. GTDB lineage: Bacteria > Actinomycetota > Actinomycetes > Mycobacteriales > Pseudonocardiaceae > Amycolatopsis > Amycolatopsis anabasis. The sequence continues at coordinate 128,359 of NZ_VTHK01000020.1, forward strand.
GCGTGCCGCGGCCCAAGATCCCGGCGGACACCGGCGAGCGGGCGGCCCTGTACCGGTCCATTGTGGACGGAAGAAGAGTGCTGGTGTTGCTGGACAACGCGCGCGACACCGAGCAGGTCGCGCCGCTGCTGCCGGGCGGGGAGGGCAGCGCGGCGCTGATCACCAGCCGGGCCAAGCTCGGCGGGCTGCCGGGCCGGACGGTCCACCTGGACGTGCTGGACGCCGAGGAGGCGCTGGCCCTGCTCGCCCGCCTGGTGGGCGAGTGGCGCGTCGACGCCGAACGGGCGGCGACGCTGGAGTTGGTGTCCGCCTGCGGCTTCCTCCCGCTGGCGATCCGCATCGCGGGCGCCCGGCTGGCGGGCCGGCCGTCCTGGACGATCGCGTCGCTGGCCGAGCGATTGGCGGGCGAGCGGCGGCGACTGCGCGAGTTGCGAGTGGCCGATCTCGCCGTGGAAGCGACCTTCGATCTCGGCTACGCCCAGCTCGAACCGCCCCAGCGCCGGGCGTTCCGGCTGCTCGCGGTCGTCGACGGGGTGGGGTTCACCCTGCCCGCCGCGTCCTCGATCCTGGGCCTGGACGAGGAAACCACCCTGCCGCTCGTGGAGTCCCTTGTGGACGCGAGCCTGCTGGAGGAACCGGCACCCCGCCATTTTCGCTTCCACGACCTGGTGAAACTCTATGCCCGCCAGCGCAGCGAGGCGGAGGACCCGGACACCGAGCGGGCGGCCGCGCTGGCGCGGCTGCTCGACTACGCGTTGGCGACCGCGCGCAACGCCTACCGGACCATCGAACCGGCCAGCGTGCTCGCCGACCGGCTCTTTCCCACCACCGCGGCCGGATTGCCTTTCACCTGCCCGAAGGAAGCACACGACTGGGTCGCCGCCCGGCGTTCGGTGCTGCTCGGGACCACCCGCCGGGCCGCCGGGAATCCCGCCTGCCCGCTGCGCCCGGCGGCCGATCTGCTGCTGGTCGTGGGCCTGCTCGCGGACGGCGGCACCGCGGGCACGGACCTCGAGCAGACCGGCCGGGTGATCGTGCGACGGGCCGGGGAAACCTCGGATCCGGCCAGCGCCGCGCGGGCGCATGTGGTGCTCGGCAAGGTGGCGCTGGAACACGGGCACCTGCTCCAGGCCGAGGAGGAACGCCTGCTCGCGCTCCGGCTCAGCAGGCAGACCGACGATCACCTGCTGATCGCCACCTGCACGCTCGCCTCCGGGGTGGTCGCGGTGGAAACCGGGCGCTACGCCGACGCGGCCGGGGACCTCGACGAGGCCCTCGCCGGGTACCAGGCGATCGACGATCGGGCGGGCAAGCTGTTCACGCTCGCCTACCTCGCCCGCGCGCAGCTCGGCCTCGGGAACGCCGAAATCGGGCTGGCCATGGCCGAGCACGCGGTGCGGGTCAGCAAGACGGTCGGTCCCACCGGGCTCGCCGCGCGGGCCGCCCTCCACCAGCTCGGCAACGTGCTCGCCGAACTGGGCAGGTTGGACGACGCGATCGGTGTCTACCAGGAATCCATTCAACTGGACCGGAAAACCGGGAACACCATGCACCAGGCCACCATGCAGGTGCTGCTGGCCGAGCTCTACCTGCGCACGGGCCGCCCCACCGAGGCGATGCACCACGCGGAACTGGGCCACACCGCCGGCAGGCGCATCGAGCACGCGCAGTTCAGCGGCCTGGCACTGGAACTGCTCGGGCAGGCGCTGGCCGAACTCGGGCAGCCGGACCGGGCCCGCGGTTGCTGGCAAGAGGCGCTGGAGATACTCGAGCCGCTCGGCACCGCGGACGCCGACCGGATCCGCGATCGCCTGTAGCTCGGCGCCGCCATAACCGAGGCCAATGCGGCACATAAAACTGTTGCATGGAAAAGTGGCCTTAGCCGCCAGGATTCAGGAAGCATACGCTGGCTCCACCGCACGTGTGCCGCGTTTTCACGGACGGATCAAAGGGAACACAAGAATCCTCGGGAGCCTCCAGTGCGAAGCACAAGAATTGTGCTCTATGCCCTCCTCATCACCTGGGCCGTCGGCGTCTCACCCGCCGCCGCTTCGCCGAGCGCACCGGCGTCGTCGGCAGGCCAGAACGCGTTCGTCCTGTCCAGCTCCGCCTTCGCCAACGGCGGCGTCATCCCCAAGGTCCACGAGTGCACCAGCGGCGGCGGCAACGACCCCGCCAAGAAGAACGAGTCCCCGCCCCTGGCCTGGTCCGGCGCTCCGGCCGCCGCCAAGAGCTACGCGATCGTCATGCGCGATCTCGACAACAACAACCTCCTCCACTGGATCATCTACGACATCCCGGTGAGCGCGACCTCGCTCCCCCAGAACGTCGAGCACGTCTACCAGCCCTCGGTCCCCGCGGGCGCCAGGCAGATCTACTACCGGGGAAGCGCGAACCTCTTCGGCTACCAGGGACCGTGCTCGCCTTCGACGGTGAACACCTACGAGTTCGTCGTCCATGCGCTCAACCGGGAATCGCTGACCAACCTGAACTCCAACTCGTCGATCCAGACCGCCGCCCGGACGATCGCCGCGGCCTCGATCGGCTCGGCCAGGATCACCGGCGAATCGTAGCTAGCGGAGCCCGAGCGAACGGGTGAGGTGGGCGGTCCACCAGCGGAGCTGAGGGGCGGCGGTGGTGGCCGCCCGGCCGGTGAGCCCGGCGCTGCGGCGGAACGCCGGGCCGTACAGGGGCTCGGTGGCCAGCGCCTGGTGGAGCGCGGCGACGGCGAGCCGGGTGTCCTCGACCGGGACGTCGGCGGCGTCCGGTCGCAGGGCGTGCAGCGCGTCGACGACCGGGGCGAGCATTCCCGCTCCCTCGTCCCGCCACCCGGCGGCGTGCAGCGCCACGGCCAACTCGCCGTAGCCCCGGCGGTAGAAGACCGCCAAGGCCTCGACCAGTTCATCGAGATCGGCGCCGCGGTCGAGCCAGGAATCCAGCACCTCCTCCACCCCGGCCCGGATCTTCCGGCCGCCGTGGCGCAGCAGGGCTTCCAGCAGGCGGTCCCGGGTACCGAAGTGGTGGTTGACCCCCGCATCGGTCATGCCGACGCGGGAGGCGATGGCCCGGACTCCGACGGCGGCCACCCCGCCCTCGGCCAGCAGCCGCTCGGCGGCGTCCAGGATCAGGCGCCGCGCCTCGTCGGGAGAACGGCGCACCCGCGAATGTGTCACACCAGAACCTTACCTTGACAGACCAAGGCAATGCTCCTTACCTTCTTACCTTGACACCCCAAGGTAACGGAGGCCCGGTCATGGTCGACCTCATCGTCCCTCGGACCCGGCACATCGCTCGCCCCGACGAGGTCGTCCTGCGCGGGGACGAGGTCGGCGCCGGGCCGACCGTCCTGCTGCTCCACGCCGGTGGTGAGCGTCGCCAGGTGTGGATGCCGGTCATCGACGTCCTGGTCGACACCGGGTTCCGGTGCGTGGCCTTCGATCAGCGCGGTCACGGTGTCAGCGACGGCTCGCCGCGGACACTCCAGTCCTGCGCGGACGACGTCGCCGCCATGCTCCGGGCCGAGCCACCGGGCTGCGTGGTCGTCGGCGCCTCGCTGGGCGGGCTCGCCGCCCTCGCCGCCCTGGCCGATCCGGCGGTGCGGGCGCGAGTGGCGGGCCTGGTCCTGGTGGACGTCGTCCCCGACCTCGAGCCCCACCGGGTCCGCCGCTTCCTCGCCGCCAACGGGCTGCTCGACGTCCACGCCGAACTCGCCGACGACATCCTCGGCCAGGTTCCACGGCTGCGGCAGATCACCGCGAAGCTCGACCTGCCCGTCCTGCTCGTCCGCGGCGGCAGCGGGTCGCCGGTCATCGGCGAGGACGTCGAACGGTTGCTACGCCTGGCCCCGCACGCCACGGTCACCCGCATCCCCGATGCCGGACACCTCGTCGCCCGGGACCAACCGGTGGCGCTGGCCGAGACCATCGCGGCCGCCACCACCGAATGGCCCGCGCTGGCACTTCTGCGCGATCTCGGCGCGGGACGGGTCGAGCACCCCGGCGGGAACCTCCTCGACCACCTCCGGCGCGTGCACGAGCTGGTGGCGGGCTGGGGCGGGAACCGGCGCGTACGCCTCGCCGCGCTCTGCCACGCCATCTACGGCACCGACGGCTTCCCGCACCCGCTGCTGCCGCTCGACCGGCGAGCCCGCCTGCGGGCGGCGATCGGCGACGAGGCCGAAACCCTCGTCCACCGCTACGGCGCCTGCGACCGGAGCAAGACCTACCCCCATCTCGGCGCCACGCCGCTCCCGCTCACCGACCGCTTCACCGGCGAGGTCGCCGACCTGGCCACCACCGACCTCGCCGACTTCGCGCTCCTCACCCTCGCCAACGAGCTCGACGTCGCCCGCACCGCCCCGCTCACCGCGGAAACCCGCCACGACATCCGGGCCCTCATCACCGCGCTGGCGGCCTACCTGCCCGAGGTCACCGCCCGAGCCCTCGCCGACCCGTCGCTGCGCTGACAACCGTCATTCGGCGGACATGCCGAGGTTCGGCGGCGGCGTGGGAGGTGCGAGTGCCAGTTCGGGTCCGTCCATGAGCTGGGCCCAGCGGGTGTAGAAACTGCGGGCGCCGATGTCGTTGAACAGGTGTCCGGTGCGCACGTCGAATCCGGGTATGTCGGCGCCGGTGGGGTCGTCGAAGCCCATGCCCATCTGGTAGTTCAGCGGGGTGCTGCGGGCGGCGAATCCCCGGCCCACCGCGGAGATTTCCGACCAGTTCTCGCTGTCGTCGCTCTCGAAGATGCCGGACGAGGAGAACGACAGCGTGACGCCGGTGAGTTTCTGCCGCCGGGTCTCCGGGTCGAGTCCGGCCGGGATGGCCACCCAGCCCCAGACTTCCATCTCTTCGGGGCCACGGGGCTGCCACACCCGCAGCGGGCCGGAATACCCGATGAAGGAGAGGTTGGGAAACACCGTGGCGTGCGCGACCGTGGAGTTGTCCTGTTCGCCTTGCGGTGTCGGTCCCACGCCGATTTCACTGTGGACCTGCTGGGTCACGCCGACATCGATCATCGCCGCGGCGTGCCCGGCAGCGCTGGCGTACTGGAATATCCGCCTCGGCTCGGCCATGCCGCCGATGGCCTGCAACGCGGAGGCGTGCGTGGTTTCGGCGTGGTAGCCGTCGGTGCCGAGCCCTTCGGCGGGCAGTTTCCAGTTGCCCGCGATCCGCCACTTCATCGGGCCGACCAGTTCGATGTCCCCGCCCAGCGTGTCGAGGAACGAGTCCAGGGCGGGGCGGGCGGTGTCGAGGTAGTCGATCAGGTCCGGGGCTTCGGCGTCCCAGGTGCCGAAGATCATGCCGCGATAGGTCTCGACCCGGGTGACCGGTGTCAGCGACCAGCCCGACTTGTCCAGCCGGTCGTGGTATCCCTCGGCCTCGCGCGGCACGTGGATCAGCGTGCCCGCGTTGTCGTAGGACCAGCCGTGGAAGGAACAGGTGAACCGTTTGGTGTTGCCGAAGTCCTGCCGGCACACCCGCATCCCCCGGTGCCGGCACACGTTGAGCACGGCCCGGATGCCGCCGTCGCGCTGTCGCGAGACGATGATCGGGTCCTCGCCCATCATCGCGGTCACGAAGTCCCCGGGCGTGCGCAACTGCGACTCGTGGGCCAGGAACAGCCACGAGCGCGCGAAGACCGTGCTCAGCTCCCGTCGATACATCTCTTCCGAGTGGAAGATGTCCGCCGAGACCGTTCCGACCTTGTCGAAATCGATCAGATCCGCATACATCCTCACCACGCTCCCGTCATTGCTCGAAGTCGGATCGGCTGCTGTCAGTGCCTTTCTGAGAACTCGCTCCGCGATCACGTCGACAGGGCGCTCCTTCATGAGTCACACTCATTTCTAGCTGTTGGGCGCCCTGCCGCCGCGATAGCGGGGCCTTCGGCCGGCGAGTTCCGTCGCGTACTTTTCGCAGGTCACTCCAGTTCTCAGACGCTCTGTCAGAAGAACAGGCCGAGATTGTTGGCCTGCACCACGCTCTCGGCGAGATGGATGGTGCGGTTGACGATCTGGAAACCCAGATCGGGATGGGCACGCAGGGTGTCGGTGCGCCGCCCCGAGTAGGAGTCGGCATCGTCGGCCAGCCGGTTGCGGTAGAGGTGGAACACGCTTCGAACGCGATATTCGCCGTCCGCGTCGGTGGGTTCGGCGGTGATGTTGGTGATCGACCGGGCGGTGCGGGCCGGTGGATTGTCCGACCACGCCGTCGGCTGCTGCAGCCGCTTCACCCGGAGCGCCAGGGTCATCTTGTTGTCGTCGTAGTGGTTGAACTCGTCGAGGCCGCTGGTCTCCGCGAGCAGGTCGCGGTGCAACCGGTTGCGCCGCACCGGCATGAAGTAGTGCACGTCGTCGGCGATCAGGTCGAACCAGTCGTTGTAGCGCGCTTCGTCGAGCAGCTGTGCTTCGAAGTACAGGAACTGCTCCACCTCGTGCAGCACGGCGGGCGGGACGCGACGCGGCGGCCGCACCGCCGGTGCGTCGTCCGGCCGGGGCCGGTATGCCTGGGTGGAGACGACGGGATCGGTGAATGCGGTCATGCGGAGGCTCCTCGGGTCTTCGGGCCGGTCACCGTGGTCGCGGGAACCCCGGCGACCGTCGGGGTCATTGCCGCGATCCCAGGTGGATCACACCGTCGATCACCGCGACCGTCCAGGTCTCGACCGGCTCGACGGCCGGCATCGTGAGCGCGGCCCCGGTGCGCAGGCAGAACTGGGAGAAGTGCGCCGGGCACTCCACCGTGTCGCCGTCGACGAAACCGTCCGACAGCTCCACATCGTCGTGCGAGCACCGATCGGCCACGGCGTAGATACCGGTGCCGGTGCGTACCAAGGCCACCAGTCCCCACGGTGTCTCCACCTGGCGGGGTTCATTCAGCGCCAGCTCGGCGGCGGGACACACCGGCACCATCGCGGTGGGCGCTGTGCTCATCCGACCCCCATTCTCAACATCGTGCGGTAACAGCGGGATGACCGGGCCGAGGGGTGTTTCAGGAAACGCGGGTCGCCAGGTAGTGCCGGTACGTCCGCACCGGCGCCTTGTCGGAAATGGCCAGACCGCTGACCTTCCGCGACCACTTCGCCAGCGGCGTCATGCTGGCGTCGCCGGTGAACGGGGCGCCCAACGCCGCCATCAGGCCGTGCTTGCCGACCACCCGCTTCAGCGGTGACATCCGCTGCTTCGCGAAGGACTGGCGGAGGTAACTCCCCGGCGCCATGCGCTGCCGGACGGCGGCGCTGACTTGCGGTGATATGTCGTTGTCCGCCAGCCATTCCAACCGCGCGCATTCGGGCATCGTCTTGTTGAAGGTGTTCGCCCGGTGCTCGGTGAACGCGTCGACCAGCGAGAGATAGCCGCCCGGCTTGAGCACCCGTGCGACTTCGCCGAAGAAGTTGCCCAGGCTCGGATAACTGTGCGAACTTTCCACGTTGATGACGACATCGAAAACGCCGTCGTCGAAGGGCAGCGACTCGGCGTCGCCGACGGTGTAGGAGAGCGCCTCCCCGCGCGAGTAACGCGCGTTCGCCCGCTCGACCGCGGTCTTGGAGATGTCCACCCCGGACATTTCCGCCCCGCCGGCCACCCGCGACAGGAAGTTGAGCCCGGCACCGATACCGCTGCCGACTTCGAGCACTCGTTTGCCGCGATAGTCCGCGATGTCCAGCGGCACCTGGCGAAGGGTGTAGAAGTACAGCAGCTCGGAGAAACCGTCGGTGCCGAAACTGGTGAAATCGGGAATGATCTCCTCGACCTCTTGCAGCAGTTTGGGATCGTACAAACCCCAGTTCCACAAATCGCCCAAACTCCAGGTCGCGGCGATCATGTCGTAAACGGAAGAAATCGCCGCTTTGGCCTTCGCGGCCTCCTGGTCGTCGTAGTCGGGTCCGGTGCCCGTGCCCGCCAGGTGCAGCCGGTCCGTCGGCTTGGACAGACGATTCAGGTTCTGCATACCTTTAGCGGTCGGCTTCGTCTCAGCCACTGCCTCGTCTCCCCCAAGTTCGAATTTTCCACCGACTGTTACCTTCAATCAAGGTACTCGAACAGCGTTGAGTAGATGCTATTGCCTGCGAATCGCTGTACGACTGAGGACCACGGCGGCGGACCGAAGGTTGCCGCATTTGCACTGGCGGGCGGACTGGTTGACTGCTGCCCGGTCGCTGGCTTGGGGAGGCGAAAAGTTGAGTTCGGAAGTGAACGAGGACAACCGGAGCAGGACCGGTAACGGCACGGCGGAGCCGGTCGCCCGGAGTTCGGCGGCGGCTTCGGGCCTCGCGCCCTGGGCATGGCGCCCCGTCCTGGTGATCGCCGGCCTCCTCGCCGTCGTCCTGCTTCTGGTCAGCGGGAATTACGGCTATTTCGTGGACGAGCTGTACTTCATCGTCGCCGGTGACCACCCGTCCTGGGGGTATGCCGACCAGCCGTGGCTGCTGCCCCTGCTCGCCCACGCGCTGGATTCGATCTGGCCGGACTCGCTGACCTGGCTCCGGCTGCCGGCCGCGCTCGTCTCCGCCGCCGGTGTGCTCACCACCGTCGGCCTGGCCCGCGAACTCGGCGGCGGCCGCCGCGCGCAGATCCTCGCCGCCGCCGTGCACGCCGGGTCGTTCGGCACGCTGTGGACCGGGCACCTGCTGGCCACCTCGACCTTCGACCCTCCACTGTGGACCGGGATCTGCTGGCTGGTGGTGCGCTGGATCCGCCTCGAGCGCGCACGCACCACCGACCGGCGCCACGACCGGCTCCTGCTCGGCGCCGCGGTGCTGACCGCGGTCTCCCTGCAGATCAAGTACCTCGTTCCGGCGCTGTGGGCGGCGATCCTGCTCGGCGTGCTCTTCCTCGGTCCCCGCGCGCTGCTGCGCCGCCCGATGCTGTGGATCGGGCTGGTCCTCGCTGCGGCGACCGCCCTGCCCTCGCTTCTCTGGCAGGCCGGACACGGCTGGCCCCAGCTGGCCATGAGCGACGTCATCGCGGCGGAGAACGGCGGCACCGTCGGCCGGATCATGTTCGGCCCACTCGCCCTGTTCTGGGCCGGCGCCCTCACCGGCGCCGCCATGGCCGTGCACGGGCTGATCGTGCTCTGCCGCCGCCCGGCGTTCGCCCCGTACCGGTTCCTCGCGGTCGCGGTGCTGCTTCCGCTGATCGCGTTCGCGCTCACCGCGGGGCGCCCGTACTACGCGGCCGAGGTCTTCGGCCCGTTGTGGGCGGCTTCGGCGGTGGCCGTCACCGAGCTCACCGCGGCCCGGTGGTGGCGCTGGCTCACCAGCCGCCCGGTCCTGATCCTCTCCGCCCTGATCGGGATCCTCGCCGCGCTGCCGGTCCTGCCCCGCGACGCCACCGATCCCAACGACCGCTTCCTGACCAAACCGGGCACCACCGGATGGTCCGAGCTCGCCGACACCGTAGCCGCGACCGCTCCCGCACTTCCCGGTGACACGGTGGTCATCACCTCGTTCTACCCGCAGGCCGCCGCACTGGAGCACTACCGCGACGGGCGGTTCGCCTTCCCCGTGCTCAGCGGCAGCCGCGGCTACTGGTTCCTCGGCGCTCCCCCGCCCGACGCCGACAACGTGCTCTACGTCGGACCGGTTCCCGAGTCGCTGCGCCGCGGGTTCGCCCGCGCCCAGCAGCTCACGACGTACCAGAACCCGCACGGCATCCCCTGGGTCAACGGCACCCTGCCGCTCACCCTGCTCTCCGGCCGCACCGAGTCCTGGGACGCCCTGTGGGACAGCCAGCGCGAACTCGGACCCGCGGGTGAGTAGGCAGCCGTCCGCGCCGACATTTGATCGGGTTGGCCGGGCCCGCGGATCTGGTTAACGTGGCCGATGCGCCGCAGAACCCGGCCGGAAGAGCAGAGAGGATCCCACCCCAGATGTCAGGAACCACCGAGAGCAGCCCCTGGATCCGGCGTTTCCACCCGGCTCCGGACGCGCCCGCGCGGCTGGTCTGCTTCCCCCACGCCGGTGGTTCGGCCAGCTTCTACTTCCCGGTATCGCAGGCGCTGTCGGGCAGCCTGGACGTGCTGAACCTCCAATACCCCGGCCGCCAGGACCGGCGGCACGAACCCTTGATCGACGACATCGCCAAACTGGCCGACGAGGTCACCGGGGTCCTGCGCCCCTGGCTGGACCGCCCGGTGGCCTTCTTCGGGCACAGCATGGGCGCGATCCTCGCGTTCGAAGTGGCCCTGCGCCTGGAACGCGAATCCGGCCCCGGCCCGGTGCGCCTGTTCGCGTCCGGCCGCCGAGCGCCGTCGACCCATCGGGACGAGTCCGTGCACCAGCGCGACGACGACGGCATCCTCGCCGAGATGAAGCTGATGAGCGGGACCGACGCCCGCTTGCTCGGCGACGACGAGATCCTCCGGATGATCATGCCGGCCATCCGGGGCGACTACCGGGCGATCGAGACCTACCAGGCGCAGCCGGATTCGGTGGTGAACTGCCCGATCGACGTCCTGGTGGGCGACGACGACCCGAAGACCACGGTGGACGAGGCACGGGCCTGGCGGGAACACACGACCGGCGGCTTCGACCTCCGGGTGTTCACCGGCGGCCACTTCTTCCTGGCCCACCACCAGCAGGAGATCAACGCGCTCATCCGGGATCGGGTGGCGGGCGGCTAGACCGGCGGTGTGCAACCGCGGGAATCCAGCGGTTGCACACCGCTCCCGCTGGACGTCCGGATTGTACCCGGCCCAGCTCCTATTCGGCAGCTGATTGTCGGAAAATCACGACCTCGTGTACTTCACGCGCAGGTCGGGTGCGTTCGCTCTAGAGTTTCTCTAGTCAAACTGCTGGGGGGCGTCGGTGATTCACCCACCTTTCGAGTTCGGCGTGCTGGGGCCGCTGGAGTTGCGTGCCCAAGGTGCGCCGGTGCCGGTCAACGCGCCGAAGCAGCGGGTCGTGCTCGCGGCGCTGCTGCTGCGCACGAACCGGGTCGTGACCCTGGGCGAACTCACCGAAGTGGTGTGGGACGGTGGCACACCCGCCCAGCCGACGACCGCGTTGCGCGTCTACATCATGCGGCTGCGCCGCCTGCTGGGGCGGCCCGAGGTCATCCGGACCACGCCGACCGGATACCTGCTGGAGGTCCCGGACCAGGCACTCGACCTGCACCGCTTCCGCGACCTCACCGGCCGCGCCGGGCGGGAAGCGGCGTCCGGCGAACTCGAACGTGCCGTCCGGCTGTGGGACGAGGCCCTGGCGCTGTGGCGGGCCGAGCCCCTGTTGGACGTGCCCTCGGATTCCCTGCGCCGGTCGGAGACCCCGCAACTGGTGGAGATCCGGCTCCGGGCCGAATGCGAGCGGATCGACGCGAAACTGCGCTTGGGTGAGCACCACGAGGTGATCAGCCACCTCCGCACGCTGACGTCGGAATACCCTCTGCGCGAGCAGTTCTGGCACCAGCTCATGCTCGCCCTGCACCGCGCCAACCGGCAGGCGGAGGCGCTCTCCGCGTACCGCACGATCGCCGACGCGCTCGCCGAGAAGCTGGGGGTCGAGCCGGGCCGGGAACTGCAGGACCTGTTCCACGCCATCCTCAACGGCGATCCGGAACTCACGGCGCCGGCGGCGGAAGCCATCCCGGGTCCCCGGCGTCCCGAACCCGCCCCGGCCGTGTCCCAGCTGCCCCCCGCGCTCGGGCATTTCGTCGGGCGAACCGCCGAAATCTCGCAGATCAGCGAACTGCTGGAGACCGGCGGGAACCGGGCGGTGCCGGTGGTCACCGTGTCCGGCCCGCCCGGTGTCGGCAAGACCGCGCTGGCCGTGCGGATGGCGCACAAGCTGCGTTCCCGCTTTCCGGACGGCCAGCTCTACGTCGATCTGCGCGGCTACTCGGCCAAACCGGCGCTCGCGACCACCACCGTGCTCGCCCGCCTGCTGCGCGCGCTCGGCATGCCCGCCGAACAGATCCCGGTGGAGGAAGAGGAGCAGATCGCCGCCTACCGCGCACTGCTCTCCGGTAAGCGGGTTCTGGTCACCCTGGACAACGCCGCGTCGGCCGGTCAGGTCCGGCCGCTGATCCCGGGCGAGCCGGGATGCGCCGTGCTGATCACCAGCCGGCGCGAGCTGCGCGCCCTCGTCGCACTGGACGGCGCCCGCCTGGTCCGGCTCGACCTGCTCGATCCGAAGGCTTCGGTGTCCCTGCTCGGCACGCTCCTCGGCGCGCAGACCATCCGGGACCAGCCGGAAGCCGCCGCCCAGCTGGCCGATCTCTGCGGTCACCTGCCGCTGGCGCTGCGGATCGCGGGCGGCAACCTGGTGGGCCGGCCCCGGCCCGACCTCAGCGCCTACAACCGGTCCTTCGCGGACGGGTTCCTGGCCCAGGCGCTGACCGTGGAGAACGACGAGGACATCGCGGTCCACCAGGCGTTCGACCTTTCCTACGCCGGGCTGAAACCCGAAGTCCGGACGATGTTCCGGCTGCTCTCCCTGGTGCCGGGCTCCGATTTCACCGCCGAGGTCGCCGCCGCCCTCGCCGATTTCACGCTCGCCGACACGGCGCGCACCCTGGAACAGCTGGCCGGGGCGAGCCTGCTGCAGCGCGTGCCCGGTGGCCGGTACCAGATGCACGACCTGCTCAGGGACTACGCGGCGCGGTGCGGGGAGCCCGGCGACGATCCGGATTTCCGGGCCCGGGCGCAGGATCGGCTGTACGGCTGGCACCTGCGCACCGTGGACCGGGCGGTCCGGACGCTCTACCGCGAACTCCCCCTGTTCACCCGGCCACGCCCGGCCGCCGCCCCGGGAGCCCCGACTTCCCGGGACCGTGCGGACGCGCTGCGCTGGCTCGATGCCGAGCGGGCCAACCTGGTGGCGATGGTGGAGCACTGCGCCGAGAACGGCCCCGCCGAAGTGGCTTGGCAACTCACCGAAACGCTGGCCGCCTACCTGAGCGTCACCGGTCATCACGTCGACCTGTTCGCCGCGGCGACGGCCGGCCTGCGTGCCGCCCGCCGGGCGGGCGATGCCGCCGCCGAGGTCGCCATGCTGCTCCCGCTGATCCGCGAATGCCAGGTGACCGGCGACCTGGCGGCGGCGCAGCGCCACCTCGCCGAAGCGCTGGACGAGGCCAAGGCGAGTACCCCCGGGTGGCCGATGGTGCTCGTCCTGGACGGAAGCGTTCGGCTCGACCTCGGCGAACTGGACGCCGCGCACGCGCGGTTCCGCCAGGTCATCGAGCTGGCCGAGACCCGGCCGGGGGTGCCCACCGTGCGCCTGAACGCGCTGCTGGGGCTGGGTTACGTGCATGTGCTGCGCGGCGAGTTCGCCACCGTCCTGCCGCTCCTGGAGTCCGCGCGGGAACTGGCCGAGCGGACCGGGGCGACGATCCAACTGGTGGAGACCCTGCTCCTGATCGGGCGCTGCCAGCTGGCACTGGGCAATCCCCGGCTCGCGGCCGAGTACCTCCGCGAGGCGTCGTACCGGGCGAAGTCCTCCGGAACGCGCTACCACCACGCGGAAAGTCTCGGCCTGCTCGCGATCGCGCTGCTGGAGGCCGGCGATTCCGCCGACGCCGCCGCCACCGGCGAACGGGCCCTCGAGTCCGCCGTGCGACTGGGCAATCCGCGCACCACGGCCAACGCCTGGAACGTCCTCGGGACCGTCCGCCGCCGGATGGGCGAGATCGACGAAGCCGTGCACGCGCACGAGAACGCGCTGGAGCACTCGACCCAGAGCGCGGCGCACCACTACGGCATGCTCGAAGCGCTCCTCGGGCTCGCCCGGGCACACGCCGAAGCCGCGCGCCACGCGGACGCGTTCGGCCACGCGTCCTCCGCCCTCACCGGCGCCCGGGACAGCGGCTACCGCTACCACGAAGGCGAGGCGAATCGGATCCTCCTGGAAATCCCGCCCGATGCCGTGCCGCAGACGCTCTGCTGAGGTCCGAGCGGGAATCTCAGGCGGCCGCGAAGAACAGGATCGTGGTGGCGACCGTGGCGGCGAGGCGGATCAGGTTTACCTTGTGGAACCGCTGCAGCAGCGGGGTGACGGCCTCCGGGGACGTCTCCGGATCCCAGGTCATGACGATCTTGTAGATCGGCGTGTTCACCAGCGCGGTGCAGGCGAAGTAGCCGACGAAGAAGACGCCGCCGCCGACCAGCGCCGAAACGTACTCGCCGGTGCCCGGGGCGTCGAGGAAGGCGATGATGATCGCGGAGATCACCGGGATGAAGCTCAGCAGCAACAGGATCGGGTTCGGGGTGGCGAACCGGAGGAACGTCTGGAAGCTGCGCGCGGCCGCGTCTTCGGGCTGCTGGGCCCAGATCGGGCGCAGGACGGTCAGCAAGGTGGTCATCAGGCCCACGAGCATGGCGGCCGAAACGACCGACAGATAGACCAGTACCTCGTACATTCCGGGTGCATTCCTTTCACCGGCCACGCCGGGCCGGGGTTCACGGGACCGTCCATTCCGGACAGATCAGGACGGGCGGAAGACTCCCGGGCCGAGGAACAGTCCGCCGCTGGCGTCGAGCACGTGCCCGGTGACCCACCGCGCGTCGTCGGAGGCGAGGAAGGCGACCGCGGCCGCGACGTCCTCGGGCTGCCCGACCCGGCCGAGCGCGGTGCTCGCCGCGACCCCGGCCGCCGCTTCGGGACTGTGGCGGAGCCAGCCGATCATGTCGGTCTCCGTGGTCCCCGGGGCGACCGTGTTCACCGTGATGTGCCGCGCGCCCAGGCCGTTGGCCAGGGTCCGGCCGAGCACGTTGAGCGCGCCCTTGGTCATGGCGTAGGCGAGTTCGGTGGTGACCGCGATCCGCGTGTTGGCGGAGCTGATGTTGATGATCCGGCCGCCGTCGCGCAGCAGCGGCAGGGCGCGCTGGATGATGAAGAAGGGCGCCCGGACGTTGACCGCGAAGACCCGGTCGAACTCCTCGGGGGTGACCTCCTCGATCGAGGCGGACGAGTGGACCCCGGCGTTGTTGACCAGGATGTCCAGCGACTGCCCGCGCAGTTCGCGCTCCAGGCCGGTGAACAGCTCGTCCACGTCGCCGTCCGAGCCGAGCCGCGCCGGGATCGCGAACGCCCGTCCCCCGGCCTGCTCGATCGCCGCGACCGTTTCCTTCGCCGCGGTCTCGTTGCTGCCGTAGTGCACGGCGACCAGCGCGCCGTCGGCGGCGAGGCGTTCGGCGATGGCCCGCCCGATCCCCCGGGACGCCCCGGTCACGAGCGCGGTCCTACCGGCCAGATCCCCCATGCGGAACTCCTGTCGACAAGCGAAACGCGGCGGGTTTTCGAGCACCCGCCATTCTCGCGAGGAGGCTAGCCGGGCGATGCTCGAGTCACAAGAACGCAATGTTGTTCCAGTCGATCTCACCGGCCGGAATAGCCGTCGAGGCGATAGATTGGGCGCATGGCCACTCAGATCACCGCGACCGAAGAACTGCTCGACTACGTCCGGGAAATTTCCGGCTCCGAGGACGAAGTACTGGCCGAACTCCGCACCGAGACCGCCGGACTGCCCGGCGGGACGGCCATGCAGGTGCTACCGGAAGAAGCGCGATTCCTGGCATTGCTGGTGCGGTTGACCGGCGCCACCAGAATTCTCGAAATCGGCACGTTCACCGGATACAGCACGCTGTCCATGGCCCGCGCACTCCCCGCCGGCGGGCGGGTGATCACCTGCGATCTCAACCCGAAATGGGTCAAATTCGCGAAACCTTACTGGGAACGGGCCGGCGTCGCCGACCGCATCGAACCGCGGATCGGTGACGCGGGCGCCAGCCTGGACGCGCTGGCCGACGAGTCGGGCGCGGGTGGTTTCGACCTCGTCTTCATCGACGCGGACAAGGCGAACTACCCGAAGTACTACGAGAAATCCGTCGAGCTGGTCAAGCCCGGCGGCCTGATCGTCCTGGACAACACGCTGTTCCTCGGCCGGGTGATCGATCCGGCCGCCGACGATCCGGACACCAACGGCATCCGCGAGGTCAACCAGCTCATCCGCAAGGACGACCGGGTGGAGATCTGCGTGCTGCCGCTTTCCGACGGCGTCACCCTCGCCCGCCGCAAGGGCGCCTGACCCGGGTGGCACTTTGGGGACGGAGTGCCAGGGTTCGCACTTTGTCGGCTGAGTGCGTTACCGCGGCGACCTCGGTGGCCAAGGCGCCGCACTCAGCCGACAAAGTGCACGGTCTCCCGGGGGCTCACGCCGGGCTGGCCACCCCGGCGCCGAGCTCCGGCGCGATCAGCCGCATGGTCGTGGGCGGATTGCGCCGGGCGGCTTCCAGGTGCAGACGCTGGACTCCGTCCGCCGCGGGGGAACCGGCGAAGTCCCCGCGGCACGCGCAGTCCTGCTCGTCGAATCCGGCGAACCGGTAGGCGATCTCCATCATCCGGTTCCGGTCGGTCCGCCGGAAATCGGCGACCAGGTGCACGTTCGCCCGCGCGGCCTGGTCGGCCAGCCAGTCCAGGATCACCGCGCCCGCGCCGAAGGACACCACCCGGCAGGACGTGGCGAGCAGCTTCAGGTGCCACACCCGGGCCAGCTTCTCCACCAGCAGCACGCCGACCGCACCGTGCGTGCCGAACCGGTCCTCCAAAGTGGTCACCAGCACCTCGTGCGCCGGATCGGCCAGCAGGCCGCGCAGCGTCTCGTCGGAGTAGTGCACCCCGGTCGCATTCATCTGGCTGGTGCGCAGGGTGAGTTCCTCGACCCGGCTCAGCTCCACCTCGGTGGCCCGGAAGATGCGCATCTCCAGCTCGAGGGTCCGCAGGAACTCCTCGTCCGGGCCGGTGAACTCGGCGCGTTGGGCTTCGCGGCGGAAACCCGCCTGGTACATCTCGCGCCGCTTGGCGGAATCGACCGTGCGCGCCCGCGGGGTGAACTCCGGGAGATCGAGCAGCTCGGTCGCCCGTTCCGCCTCGTAGCACCGCACCTCGGACAGGTGGAACTGCACCTCGGCCCGCTCGGCCGGCTGGTCGTCGATGAACGCGATGGTCTTGTGCGCGAAGTTGAGCTTGTCGGCGATCTCGCGCACCGAAGCTGATTTCGGCCCCCAGCCGATCCGGGCGAGCACGAAGTACTCGGCCACCCCCAGTTCCTCCAGGCGCTGCCAGGTCGGTTCGTGGTCGTTCTTGCTCGCCACGGCCTGCAGGATGCCGCGCGCGTCCAGTTCGACGATCACCTTCCGGATCTCGTCGGACAGCCGCACTTCGCCGTCCTCGAGCAGGGTGCCCTGCCACAACGTGTTGTCCAGGTCCCAGACCAGGCACTTCACCATCGTCGGCTGGTCCGCGGAACTCTTGTCGCTCACCGATCTTCCTCCCGTTTCGCCCCAGCGAGCACGTGCTCGGACAGGATCAGCTGGCAGATCTCGTTGCTGCCTTCGATGATTTCCATCAGCTTCGCGTCCCGGTACGCGCGCGCGACCGGATGGCTGTCGCGGGCGCCCCGCGACGCCAGCACCTGGACCGCCGACGCCGCGCCGTCGGCCGCGTGCCGGGAACTCACGTACTTCGCCAGCACCGTGGCCTGCACCATTTCCGGTGACCGCTCGTCCCAGCGGCGGCTGGCGTGTTCGCACGCGCGGGTGGCGGACTGCTCGGCCACCAGCAGCTCCGCCACGTGCCGCGCGACGAGCTGGTGCTGCCCCAGCGGCTTCCCGAACTGCTCGCGGGCGCCCGCGTGCCGGGTCACCTCGGCCAGGCACGCGCGCAGGATCCCCACGCAGCCCCAGGCGACCGAGATGCGGCCGTAGGCCAGCGAGGTGGTGACCAGCATGGCGGTGGACTGGCCGACGCCGCCGAGCACGTTCGCGGCCGGGAGCCGGACGCCGTCGAGCTGGATGTTCGCGTGCCCGGCGGCCCGGCAGCCCAGGGGTTCCGGAACGCGCTCCACCCGCACCCCGGGTGTCGTGGCCGGGACGACCACCGCCGCGGCGCCGCCCTCGTACTGGCCGAACACCACGAGCAGATCGGCGTAGTCCGCGGCGGTCACCCAGACCTTCTGCCCGTCGACGACCACCGAGTCGCCGTCGGGCCGGATCCGGGTGGCCATTGTGGACAGATCGCTGCCCGCGCCCGGCTCGCTGAACCCGACGGCGGCCAGCTCACCGGCGGTGAGCCGGGGCAGGAACTCCTTGCGCTGCGCCCGGTCCCCCAGTCGCTGGATCGTCCACGCGGCCATGCCCTGCGAGGTCATCAGGCTGCGCAGCGAGCTGCACCGGCTGCCCACATGCGCGGTGAACTCGCCGCTGTCCGCGCTGCTCAGTCCCAGGCCGCCGTACCGGGCCGGGACCTCGGCGCACAGCGCGCCCGCACCGGCGAGCTTGCGCACCAGATCCTCCGGGATGGTCCCGGCCCGGTCCCACGCGTCGGGCTGGTCGCCGATCAGGTCATCGGCGAGGGCGATGAGCCCGGGCAGCTGGTCAGCCACGGCCGTCCTCGGCGTCCTCCGCCCGCAGGCGCTCGACCAGGCCCACCATGATCCGCGCGGTGCGGAAGTTGGCCAGCTTCAGGTCGGGGCCGGCGATCTCGATGTCGAAGGCGCCCTCCAGGAAGACGACCAGCTCCATCGCGAACAGCGAGGACACCGTGCCCGAATCGAAGAGGTCCACCTCGGGCTCCCAGCGGACCTTGGTGCGCTCCTCGAGGAAGTCGAGGATCTTCTCCTCGATCACCGCCGAGGTCAGCTCGATGCTCTGTTCCGGCGTCGTGGTCATGAAGGTTGCCCCCCGTACTCGTAGAATCCCCGGCCGCTCTTCTGGCCGAGGTTGCCTTCGCGGATCTTTTCCAGCAGTAGTTCGTTCGGTTTGCAGCCCTCGTCGCCGGTCCGCTCGTAGAGCACCCGGAGCGAGTCGGCCAGGTTGTCCAGCCCGATCAGGTCCGCGGTGCGCAGCGGGCCGGTGCGGTGGCCGAGGCATCCTTCGAACAGCGCGTCGACGGTCTCCGGCGGCGCGGTGCCCTCCTGCACGACCCGCACCGCGTCGTTGATCATCGGGTGCAGCACCCGGCTGGTCACGAAGCCCGGGTTGTCGTTGACCACCAGCGGTTTGCGCCCGAGCCGTTCCAGCGCGGACTTGAGAGTCGCCTCCGCGGTGGCCCCGGTGCGCCGCCCGCGGATCACCTCGACCATCGGGATCAGGTACGGCGGGTTCATGAAGTGGGTCCCGATGAAGTCCTCGGGACGGGTCACCGAGTCCGCCAGCTCGTCGACCGGGATCGACGAGGTGTTGGTTACCACCGGGGTCCCGGGGCTGACCAGCGCGGAAACCTTGGCCAGCGCGGCGGCCTTGACGTCGGCCAGTTCGGTCACGGCCTCGATGACCACGGTCGCCTCCGCGCCCTCCTCGACCGAAACCGTGGTGACGAGTTCGCCGTGGGCGGTATCGGCGGGCAGCGTGCCCATGATCTGCGCCAGCTTCAGCTGCTGGCGGATCTTCTTGCGGGCCAGCGCCAGCGTGTCCTCGTCGACGTCGACCAGGGTGACCGGCAACCCGAACCCCAGTGCGAGCGTGGTGATGCCCACGCCCATCACGCCCGCGCCCAAAATCATCAGCCGGTGGGCTGTCTGGTCCTCCGACACGACACCTCCATCGAAAATCACCTTTCAGCTCTTGCTCGGAATTCGGAATACCCGTTCTCGGGCAACGCCGTTGTCCACCCCAGTTCGCGGAGAATTCCCATCGTGGAAACCGCGTGCGCGGTTTGACGATACTCAGGCTCCGCCGGGCGGTCGACCAACGCGCTTGTGCGCCCGGCGCAGCGGAACACCTCCTTTCTCCCGGGTATTCATTCGAGCCATTCCCGGATCGCGGCGGCCGTGCTTTCGGCGTGTTCCTCCAGCAGGCCGTAATGGGCGCCGGGGAGATCGAGGATGTCGTCGGCGTGTTTCCACGGGGTGACCTGATGGGTCGTCGCGGAACCGAGCCGGGTCGCCTCGGTGGCCCGGATCAGCAGGATCGGGCAGGACAACTCGCCGGGTTCCCAGTCGCGGAACAACTCGAGGTACGCGGCCTGCGCGGTGAGGCGGGTGTCGTCGGCGAGGACCAGCTCGGGGTCGCGGTCGAGGATGGTCGCCAGCAGATCGGCGCGCCAGTCGGCGCCCAGGTCGTCGCGCAGCGGGTAGGTGTCGATCAGCACGACCGCCCGCGCGGGGACGCCGATCTCCTCGAGCCGTTTCGCGGTGGCGCAGGCCGCCAGCCCGCCCGAGGAGTGTCCGATGAGGACGAACGAGCGGCCCGCGGTGTGCTCGCGGACGCGCTCGGCGAGCGCCGCGGCCAGCGCCTCGACGGTCGCGGGCAGTTGCTCCTCGGGTGCGAAACCGGGCAGGGGCACCCCGGACACGTCCCGGGTGCCGTGGAAGCCCGCCGCGAAGTCGGCGTACTGCCGCGGACCGGACAGCGCGGTCATCGCCGCCAGGCAGACCAGCACGGGTTCGCCCGGTCCGCGGGCGAGCCGCACGGCCTCGCCCCCTTCTCCCGGCGCGGTGAAGCGCGGGCGGAACCGGGCCGCGTTCGCCAGGAAGGGCACGAAATCGGAAAGCACGCCTTGGACACGAGCACCCCGTAGCAGCGCGCCAAGCGTGTCGTTGCGCGGCGGCGCCGCCGAAGTCCCGGCGGACACCACCGCGACGAGTTCGCGCGCGAGGTCCGCCGGGGTGGGGTGGTCCAGGACGATCGTGGCGGGCAGCCGCAGCCCGAGCGCGGCGTCCAGGCGCTTGCGCAGCGCGGTGACGGTCAGCGAGTCGAAACCGCGGTCCAGGAACCGGGCGCCGGGCTCGATCTCCGCCGCGTCGCGGTGCCCGAGCACGATCGCGGCGTGCTCGCGAACCAGCGAGCACGCCAGCTCCGCCCGGTCCGCATCCGGGGCGGCCAGCAGCCGGTCCCGCACCGATTCGACCGGAGCCTCCTCGGCGGCCCGCGGCGGCGGGGGCGCGGCCAGGGAGGTGAACAGCGGGCTCGGGCGCACCGCGGTGAACGCGGGCAGGAACCGGCTCCAGTTCACCCTGGCCACGGTCAGCCCGGCCGTCGCTCCCGGCAGGTGCGCGAGCGCCTCGACGGCCCGCCGGGGCTCCAGCAGCGCGACCCCGCGGCGGCTGAGGTCCTCGGCGAACGCCTCGCCCTCGGGCATGCCCTCGATCCGCCAGGGCGCCCACGCGACGGCCACGGCGGGCAGCCCGCGGGCGCGGTAGTTACCGGCCAGCGCGTCGAGGTAGGCGTTCGCGGCGGCGTGCGCCGCGTGGTCGCGGACGCCCCAGATCCCCGACACCGAGGTGCAGAGCACCAGGGCCGCCGCGGAATCGGGATCGAGCCGTTCGGCGAGTTCGGTGACGCGGCCGAGTTTGGCGCGCAGCGCTTCGGCGAGCCCGGCCGCGCCGGTTCCGGTCAGCGGCGCCAGGTCCGGGCTGCCCTCTTCGGCGTGCACGATCGCCGTGACCCGGTGGCCGGTCAGGTCCGGTGCGGTTCCGGCCGGGACGAGGGTGACCTCCGCGCCGAGTTCGGCCACTTCGGCGGCCAGCCGGTCGGCGTCCACCTCCTGCCGGTATCCCTCGGTGATCAGCACCAGGTGCACGCCGTCGCGCGCGAGGTGGCGCGCGGCCACCGCGCCCACGGTGCCCGCGGCTCCGGTGACCACGACGGTGCCGGAAGGCTCCCACGGATCCGAGGAAGGCGCCTCGGCGCGTTCGAGGCGCCGGACGAACAATCCGGTCGGCCGGATCGCGATCTGGTCCTCGGAGCCGAGCGCGGTGAGCGCCGCGACCAGCAGGCTTCCGGTCCGCTCGTCCAGGTCCGGGGGCAGGTCGACGAGCCCGCCCCAGCGCTGGGGGTGTTCCAGAGCGGCGACGCGGCCCAGCCCCCAGATCATGGCCTGCTCCGGGCTGACCGGTTCCGGAGAGTCCGTTGTGGACACCGCGCCGCGGGTCGCGCACCACAGGCGAGTGTCGAGTCCGGTGCGGTCCAGCGCCTGCAGCAGGGTCAACGCCCAGGCCGGTCCCGCGGGCAAGCCGGGATGGTCCGGATGCGGCGCGCCGGTGTCCAGCACGGCGAGCACACCGGTGACCCCGGACGCGGTTTCGGCCAGCCGGTCGGCGAGCACGGCGGGATCGTGTTCGGCCGGGGTCAGCGGGAGCACCTCGACCCGCGCGCCGCGGGCTGCCAGGGCTCGCACGCAGCGGTCGGCGCGGTCCCGCTCCGCGGCCGGGACGGCGACCAGCCACGAACCGGGTGGCACCGCCGCCGGTTCGGCCACCCGCGTCCAGGTGATCCGGTAGCGCTGCGAGTCCAGGTTCCCGCCCGGCGCGGGCAGGTTCGGCCAGTGCCGGGCGCGCTGGAAGGCGTAGGTGGGCAGGTCAACCCGCCGAGCGCCGGGGTGGGCACTCGCCCAGTCGACGGCGATTCCGGCGGTGTGCGCCCGGGCCAGCGCGGTGCGGAACTCCCGGGTACCGTCGTGGTCCCGCCGCAGCGACCCGATGGCCACCGCGTCGGCGGCACGGCTGTCGACCGTGTCCTGGATTCCCGTGGTCAGGATCGGATGCGGGCTGCACTCGACGAAGGACCGGTAGCCCTGCTCGGCGAGCGCGCCGATCGCCTCGGCGAACCGCACCGGCCGGCGGAGGTTTTCGTACCAGTAACCGGTTTCCAGCTCGCCGGTGACCCAGTCGCCGGTGACCGTGGACAGCCAGCGCACCTGGGGCGGCCGCGCGGTCAGCCCGTCGGCCGCGGTGCGGACCTCGGCTTCGATGGCCTCCACCTGCGCGGCGTGCGAGGCGTAGTCGACGTCGACCTCGCGCACCCGCACCTCGCGCTCGCGGCAGGACGCGAGGAACTCGGCCAGTGCGCCCGGTTCGCCCGAGACGACCACCGAGGCGGGACCGTTCACCGCGGCCACCGACAGCCGCTCGCCCCACGGCGCCAGCCACTCGGCCACGTCGGACGGCGAAGCGGCGACCGAGGCCATCCCGCCGGTACCGGAAAGTTCCGCCAGCGCCTGGCTGCGCAGCGCGACGATCCGCGCGGCCTCCGGGACGCTCAGCGCCCCGGCCACGCAGGCCGCAGCGATCTCGCCCTGCGAATGTCCCACCACCGCCGCGGGTTCCACGCCGTGCGCACGCCACAGCTCCGCCAGCGACACCATCACCGCCCACAACACCGGCTGCACCACGTCCACCCGCTCCAGACCGGGCGCACCCGGCGTTCCGCGCAGCACGTCCGGCAAGGACCAGTCCACGAAGGAGGACAGCGCCGCGGAACACTCGGCCAGCTTCGCCGCGAACGCCGGGGCGGTCGCCAGCAGATCCACGGCCATGCCGGTCCACTGGGAGCCCTGGCCGGGGAACACGAACACCGGCCCGCGACCGGCGTCGGCGGCGACGCCCTCGACCACGGCCGGATCCGGGCGCCCGGCGGCCAGGGCGTCGAGCCCGTCGAGCAGTTCGCCGCGGTCGTCCCCGAGCACCACCGCCCGGTGCGGGAAGGCCGTCCGCGCGGTGACCAGGGAGAAACCCACGTCCGCGGGGGAAAGTTCGGGGCGGTCCGCGACGAACGTGCGCAGCCGCCGCGCCTGCGCCCGCAGCGCCGCCTCAGTGCGGCCGGACAGCACCCAGGCCGCCGGACCGGGCGGGGCGGCGCCCGGCGCCTGCTCGACCGGCTCGGCCTGCTCCAGCACGACGTGGGCATTGGTGCCGCTGAGCCCGAACGACGACACCCCCGCCCGCCGCGGGCGGTCCGCCGCGGGCCAGGGCCTGGTCCCGGTGGCCAGCCGCACCGCGCCCGCGGTCCAGTCGACCCGCGAACTCGGCTGGTCGGCGTGCAGGGTCTTCGGCAACACCCCGTGCCGCAGGGCCTCGACCATCTTGATCACCCCGGCCACCCCCGCCGCGGCCTGGGTGTGCCCGATGTTCGACTTCACCGACCCGAGCCACAACGGCTCGTCCCGCTCCTGTCCGTAGGTCGCCAGCAGCGCCTGCGCCTCGATCGGGTCCCCCAGCGTGGTCCCCGTCCCATGCGCCTCCACGGCGTCCACATCGGACGGATGCAGCCCGGCGCTGGACAGCGCTTCCCGGATCACTCGCTGCTGCGACGGACCGTTCGGCGCCGTCAAGCCGTTCGACGCGCCGTCCTGGTTCACCGCGGAACCGCGCACCACCGCCAGCACCGGATGGCCGTTTCGCCGCGCATCCGACAACCGCTCGACCAGCAGCACCCCCACGCCCTCGGCGAATCCGGTGCCGTCGGCGCCCTCGCCGAACGCCTTGCACCGCCCGTCGACCGCGAGCCCGCGCTGCCGGGAGAACTCCACGAAGATCATCGGGGTGGACATCACGGTGACCCCGCCCGCGAGCGCGAGGTCGCATTCGCCCGACCGCAGCGCCCGCACCGCCCAGTGCAGTGCCACCAGCGACGAGGAACACGCCGTATCCACCGTCACCGCCGGGCCCTCCAGCCCGAAGGTGTACGACACCCGCCCGGACAGCACGCTGCCGGCGTTCCCGGTCGACAGGTGCCCCTCGACCGGATCGCTGCCGAGCGCGAGCAGCGTCGGGTAGTCCTGACCGTTGGTTCCGGTGAAGACCCCGGTCCGGCTGCCGCGCAACGACTCCGGATCGATCCCCGCCCGCTCGAACGCCTCCCACGAAGTCTCCAGCAACAACCGCTGCTGCGGATCCATCGCCAACGCCTCACGCGGCGAGATCCCGAAGAACCCCGCGTCGAACTCGGTCACCCCGCGCAGGAATCCCGCGCGCCGGACGTAGCTCGTGCCCTGCTGGTCGGGGTCGTCGTCGTACAGGGCGTCGAGGTCCCAGCCCCGGTCGCGGGGCAGTTCCGAGAGCAGGTCCTCCCCGCGCGCGATCCGCTCCCAGAACTCCTCCGGCGTGTCGATCCCGCCGGGGAACCGGCAGCTCATCGCGACGATCGCGATCGGCTCCCGCTCCCGGTCGCGCATCCGCCGCAACTGCGCGTGCGCCTCGTCGAGTTCGCCGGTGACCCGCTTGAGGAAGTAGCGGAGTTTGTCCACATCGGTCACTGCTGCACCCTCCCCCGCATCACGAGATCCCGAACTTCTCGTCGAGGTAGCTGAACATCTCGTCGTCGGTCGCGGACTCGAGATCGTCCGCGGCGCCGCTCGCGGAATCGCCGGGCAGTTCGTTCCACCGCGCGAGCAGGGCCTTGAGCCGGGACGTGATGTCCGCGCGCTCGTCGGCGCCGAGTTCGGCGAGCCGCTCCGCGTCCAGACCGGACAGCGCGTTCTCCAGCCGGGCCAGTTCGGCCGCCAGGGACGGCGCGGCCGCCGCTCCGCCGCGCACCAGTTCGGCGCGCAGGTGCCCGGCCAGCGCGGCGGGAGTCGGCTGGTCGAAGACCAGGGTCGCGGGCAGCCGGAGCCCGGTGCCCAGGTTCAGCCGGTTGCGGAACTCAAGCCCGGCAACGGAATCGAACCCGAGATCGCGGAACGCGCGGCTGGGCTCCACCTCCTCCGGGCCGCTGTGCCCGAGGACCGCCGCGGCCTGGGTGCGCACGAGATCGAGCAGCACCCGCTCCTGCTCGGCTTCGTCCAGCCCGGCCAGCCGTTCGCGCAGCGGCTCGCCCGGTGCGGACTCGGCCCCGGCCACCGCCGCCTGCCTGCGCGTCCGGACCAGGCCGCCGAGCAGCGGCGGGAGCGCACCGGTCCGGGCCTGCGCGCGCAGTTCCGCGTCGTCGAGGCGGACCGGCACCAGGACCGCCGGTTCCGACCGCCACGCGGCGTCGAGCAGGGCGAGCCCGTCGTCCGGGGAGATCGGCGCGATCCCGCGGCGCGCCATCCGGTCGGTGTGGCCCTCGTCGAGTTGCCCGGCCATGCCCTCGCGCACGTCCCACATACCCCACGCCAGGGACTGGGCGGGCAGGCCGCGTGCGCGGCGGTGCCCGGCGAAGGCGTCCAGGAACGCGTTCGCGGCCGCGTAGTTCGCCACGCCGGGGCCGCCGAGGGTGCCGGTGATCGACGAATACACGGTGAACAGCGACAGCTCCGATCGCGCGGTCAGCTCGTGCAGGTTCACCACCGCGTCCACCTTCGCCCGGAACACCCGGTCGACCTGTTCGGGGCGCAGCGAGGTCAGCACCGCGTCGTCGAACACCCCGGCCACGTGGATCACCGCGCGCAGCGGGTGATCCGCGGGGATCCGGCCGAGCAGCTCCGCCAGCGCGTCCCGGTCGGCCGCGTCGCACGCCGCCAGGGTGACCTGCGCGCCCAGCGCGGTGAGTTCGCCGACGAGTCCCTCGGTGTCCTGGCCGCGGCGGCTGGTCAGCAGCAACCGCCGGACGCCGTGCTCGGTGACCAGGTGGCGGGCGAGCAGGCGCCCGAGGCCGCCGGTGGCGCCGGTGACGAGCACGGTGCCGTCGGGGTCCAGCTCGGGTCCGGTGGCCGGTTCGGCGGCTTTGGCCAGGCGCGGTGCCAGCGCGGTTCCCGCCCGCACGGCCAGTTGCGGTTCGTCCGCGGCGAATGCGGACGGCACGGCCGCCCACGAGGCGTCCAGCTCGTCGAGATCGAGCAGCGCGAACCTGCCGGGTTCCTCGGCCTGCGCGGACCGGAGCAGGCCCCACACCGGCGCCGCGGCGAGCGAGGACGCGGCGTCGTGCGGGCCGGTGGCCACCGCTCCCGTGGTCACCACCACCAGCCGGGACCACGCGAAGCGCGTGTCGGCGAGCCATTCCTGGGCCCGGGCCAGCACCCGGTTCGTGACCGCGCGCGCCGCGTCCGCCAGATCGCCCGGTTCGTCCTCCACCGGCAGGAAGACCACTTCCGGCACTTCGCCCGCGGCGAGCGCGGCGAGTTCGGCGGTCATCGGCACGTCCCCGCCCAGCGCGCGGCGCAGCCGCTCGGCGAGATCGCCCTGCCCGAGCACCGCCGCGCGAACCTCCGCCGGAGCCGGGGCGGGCAGCCGCACCCAGTCCACTGTGTACAGAGCATCGGCGGGGCGGCGGCGCGCGTCCTCCGGCGGGACCGGGGCCAGCCGGACCTCCTCGGCCGTGACGACCGGCGCCCCGCCCTCGTCGACGGCTCGCAGGCGGAAGGTGTCCGGTCCGGTGGGGATGCATTCGACTCGCAGCGAGGTCGCCCCCGTCGCGTGCACCGCCAGGCCCCGCCAACCGGCCGGGTACCCGTCCGCGGCCACGGTGAGCACGGCGTCCAGCAGCGCGGGGTGCAGCACGAACCGGTTCGCGTCGGCCAGCAGCGGCTCCGGCAGGGCGACCTCGCCGACGAGGTCGCCGTCCGGTTCGGCGACCGGTCCGGCCGTCAACTCGGCGGTGAGCACACCGCGCGCGTGGCAGGTCCACGGCTGCCCCGGAGCGTCTTCCGGGCGGGAGTGCACGGCGACCGGCCGCCGCCCGCCCGCTTCGGCCCCGGCGGAGACCTGGATCCGGATCGCGCCCCGCTCGGGCAGCGCCAGCGGCGCCTGCACGGTCAGCTCCTCGACGATCGGGCAGCCGACCTGATCCCCGGCGTGGATCGCCAGCTCGGCGACCGCGGCCGCGGTGTGTTGGGCCAGCCAGGGATGCGTGCTCGCCGAGACCCTGCCGGTCAGCACCACGCCGTCCGATCCCGGCAACGCCACCACGGCGCCGAGCAGCGGATGGTGCGCGAGGTCCTGACCGACCGCCGCGGGGTCGGCCGCACCCGACGGGTCGAGCCAGTACCGCTTGCGCTGGAACGCGTAGGTCGGGAGTTCGACGCGCCGGGGTGTCGGCGCGGCGAAGAACGCGCCCCAGTCCACGGTCACGCCCCGGACGTGCAGCCGCCCGGCGGCCTCGGTCAGGGTCCGCACCTCCGCGTGCTCCTTGCGCAGAGCCGGAACCAGCGTCGCGGCCGCCTCGTCGGCGAGGCAGTCCTGGGCCAGCGCCGCGAGCGATCCGCCGGGCCCGAGCTCCAGGAACGTGCCGACGCCCTCGTCTTCCAGGTGACGGATCCCGTCGGCGAAGCGCACGGCCTCGCGCACGTGCCGCACCCAGTACTCGGGCGAGCACACCTCCTCGTCCGCCGCCCGTCGACCATGCACATTGGACACTATGGGGATGCGCGGCGGGTGGAACTCCACCCCGGCCGCGACCGCGCGGAACTCGTCGAGCATCGGTTCCATCCGCGGCGAGTGGAACGCGTGCGACACCGGCAGCCGTTTCGTCTTGTGCCCCTCGGCGGCCAGCCGCTCGGCCACTTCGGATACCACGTCCTCGTCACCGGAGAGCACCACGGCGGCCGGGCCGTTCACCGCAGCCACGCTCAGCCGGTCCGCGCGCCCGGCCAGCCACGGGGTGACCACCGATTCGGGCGCCTGCACCGAGACCATCGCGCCACCCGTGGGGAGCCCCTGCATCAACCGGCCCCGCGCGGCGACCAGGCGGCACGCGTCGTCCAGCGACAGCACGCCCGCCGCGTGCGCGGCCACCAGTTCGCCGATCGAATGCCCCAGCAGGAAGTCCGGCGTGACACCCCAGTTCTCGACCAGGCGGAACAGCGCGACCTCCACCGCGAACAGCGCGGTCTGGGTGAACGCGGTCCGGTCCAGCAGCTCCGCCTCCGGCGAGTCCGGCGCGGCCCACACCACGTCCCGCAGCGGGCGGGCCAGTTCCGCGTCGAGCCGCGCGCACACCGCGTCGAACGCCTCGGCGAACACCGGGAACGTCTCGTACAGCTCGCGTCCCATGCCCAGTCGCTGGGCGCCCTGGCCGGAGAAGAGGAAGGCCACCCGCCCGGCCTTCGCCGCGGCGGCTTCCCCCGTTTCCACGGTGGCCAGGCCGCGCATCGCCTCTTCGCGGTCGGCCGCGACCACCACCGCGCGCCGCTCGTGGGTGGCCCGCGTGGTCGCAAGGGAATAGGCGATCTCAGCGGGGGCCAGTTCCGGGTGCTCGTCGAGGTGCGCGCGCAGGGCGGCCGCCTGCCCGCGCAGCGCGGCGGCGGTCCGCGCGGACAGCACGAAGGGCAGCGCGGGGCAGGCCGCGGGCTCGGGGGCGTCCGCGCGGTCCGGTACGGGGGCTTGCTCGAGGATGACGTGGGCGTTGGTGCCGCTGATGCCGAACGAGGAGACCGCGGCCCGGCGCGGATGCTCGCTCTCCGGCCAGGACCGGGCCTCGGTGAGCAGTTCCAGCGCCCCCGCCGACCAGTCCACCTGGGTGGTCGGGGTGGTCACGTGCAGGGTCTTCGGCAGCCGGCCGTGCCGGAGAGCGAGCACCAGCTTGATCACTCCGGCCACCCCGGCGGCGGCCTGCGTGTGCCCGATGTTCGATTTCACCGACCCCAGCAGCACGGGCCGCTCGGCGGGCCGGTCCCGGCCGTAGGTCGCGAGCAACGCCTGCACCTCGATCGGGTCCCCGAGCCGGGTGCCCGTCCCGTGCGCCTCCACGACGTCCACATCGGACGGTTCCAGGCGGGCGTCGGCGAGCGCGTCCCGGATGACCCGCTGCTGCGCCGGGCCGTTGGGAGCGCTCAGCCTGCTGGTGGCGCCGTCCTGGTTGACCGCGGACCCGCGCACCACCGCCAGCACCGGGTGGCCGTTGCGTTCGGCGTCCGAGAGCCGCTCCAGCAGGAGCATGCCGATGCCCTCGCCGAATCCGGTGCCGTCCGCGCCCTCGGCGAACGCCTTGCACCGGCCGTCCGCGGCGAGCCCGCGCTGCCGGGCGAATTCGACGAACAGCATGGGGGTCGACATCACGGTCACCCCACCGGCGAGCGCCAGCGAGCACTCCCCCGAACGCAGTGACCGCACGGCCAGGTGCAGCGCCACCAGCGACGAGGAGCACGCGGTGTCCACGGTCATCGCCGGGCCCTGCAGGCCGAACGTGTAGGCCACCCGGCCGGACGCGACGCTGGGCGAGGTGCCGTTCGCGACGTACCCGGCGGCGCCTTCGGGCACGTCGGTCAGCGCGCCGCCGTAGTCGTGGTACATGATGCCCGCGAACACCCCGGTCCGGCTCTCGCGCAACGAGTGCGGATCGATTCCCGCCCGCTCGAACGCTTCCCAGGACGTCTCCAGCAACAACCGCTGCTGCGGATCCATGGCCAGCGCTTCGTGCGGGGAGATCCCGAAGAACCCGGCGTCGAATTCGCCGACCTCGGGGAGGAATCCGCCCTCCCGGGTGGTCCCGTCCGCGGGGCCGGACAGGTCCCAGCCCCGGTCGGTGGGGAACGCGGTGATGGCGTCGCCGCCCTCGGCCAGCAGCCGCCAGTAGTCCTCCGGGCCGTCGACCCCGCCGGGGAACCGGCAGCCCAGGCCGACGATCGCGATCGGCTCGTGCGCGCCGTCTTCCAGTTCCCCGATCCGCTGCCGGGCCTGCCGCAGGTCGATCGTCACCTGCTTCAGGAAGTGGCGGAGCTTTTCCTCATTGTCCATCGAACGCGGTCCCCTTACGAATTCGACCCCAACCCGAAATCAACTGCTCTGTCAGGTAATGCCGAATTCCCTCCCCAGCAGGTCGAACATCTCGTCGTCGGTGGCCGACTGGATATCGGATCCGTCCGCCCCGCGCGGGCCCGTCCACGTCGTCAGCAACGACTCCAGCCGCGTGGTGACCTTCGCCCGGGACTCCTCGTCCGCCTCCACCGCCGAGAGCGCGTCCTCGATCCGCCGCAGTTCGTCGAGCAGCGGCGCGACCACGTCGGCCGGTCCGGGATCGATCTCCGACCGCAGATGTTTGACCAGCGCCGACGGGGCCGGGTGATCGAAGATCAAGGTAGCCGGAAGCCGCAGGCCGGTCACCGAGTTCAACCGGTTCCGCAGCTCCACCGCGGTGAGCGAATCGAAGCCGGATTCCAGGAAACCGCGGTCCACGTCGACCTCCCCGGGCGTGGTGTGCCCGAGCACCGCGGCCATCTGGGCGCGCACCAGGTCCAGCAGCATCGCGTTCTGCTCGGCCTCGGGGTGTTTGGCCAGCCGTTCCCGGAACGATTTCGCGTCCTCCGGCGCGGCCGCACCGGCGGCCCCGCGCCGGGCCCGGACCGGGACCAGGCCGCGCAGCAGCGGCGGCACCTCCCCGGCGCGCAGCCGGTTCCGCAGGGCGGGGAGGTCGAGCCGGATCGGGACGAGCAGGGACTCCGCGCCGGTCCAGCCCGCGTCGAACAGGTCGAGTCCCTGCTCGGCGTCGAGCGGCCGGATACCACCGCGGGACAACCGGTCGAGGTCGCCCTGCCGCAGGTCCCCGGCCATCCCGCCCTCGGCCCACAGGCCCCACGCCAGCGACGTGGCCCGCAGGCCGCGAGCCCGCCGGTGGTGCGCCAGCGCGTCCAGGTACGCGTTCGCGGCCGCGTAGTTGGCCTGGCCCGCGGTCCCGAGCACACCCGCCGCCGAGGAGAACAGCACGAACGCCGCGAGGTCCTGGTCGCGGGTCAGCTCGTGCAGGTGCCACGCGCCCAGCGCCTTGGGCCGCAGCACCCGGTCGAGTCGTTCGGGCGTCAGCGATTCGACCAGGCCATCGTCGAGCACACCCGCCGCGTGCACGACCCCGGTCAGCGGGTGCTCCGCCGGAATGTCGCTCAGCACCGCGGAAAGCGCCGCCCGATCGGCCACGTCGCACGCCGCCCACACCACCTCGGCGCCCAGGGCGGACAGCTCCTCGGTGAGCGCCTCGGCGCCCTCCCCGCCGCGACGGCTCAGCAAGAGCAGTCGCCGAACGCCGTGCGCGCGGACCACGTGCCGGGCGACGAGCGCGCCCAGCGCGCCACCGGCGCCGGTGATCAGGACCGTGCCGCCCTCGGCGAACTCGATCGGCTCCGCCGGGGCCGCCACCTCCTCGGCGCGCTCCAGCCGGGGAGCGAGGTACTCGCCTCCGCGCACGGCCAGCTGGGGTTCGTCCACTTCGGACAGACCGGCGAGCGAGGCGCGGTCCGCCGGTTCGTCCAGGTCCACCAGCACGAACCGGCCGGGGTGCTCGGACTGGGCGGCCCGGACGAGCCCCCACACCGGTGCGGCGTCCAGGCCGGTCACGTCCGCGCCGTCGCCGGTGGCGATGGCCCCGCGGGTGACCAGGACGAGCCGCGCGTCGGCGGATGCCTCGGTGGCCAGCCAGGTCCGGACCAGTTCCAGCGCGTTCGCCGCCGTGTCACCGGGGCCGTCCCCGGTCACCTCGACCGCGACCACCGGGGGAACCTCGCCGGAGGCGCACAGCTCCCGGACGGAGTCCACATCGGACCAGAAGATCTCGGCCGCCGCGGGCTGGTGCGGGATGGCGTGCCAGCCCACCCGGAACAGCGGGCGCGCTTCGGCCGTGCGGAGCTGCTCCGGGTTCACCGGCCGCACCACCAGGGAGCCGACCGAGACCACCGGGGCGCCCGCCTCGTCCCACGCCGCGAGCGCGACGCCTTCGGCGCCGTGCGGGGTCAGCCGGACCCGCAACGCGGTGGCGCCGGAGGCGAACAGGGTGACGCCGGTCCAGGAGAACGGCAGGCCGCCCGGGGCGCCCTCCCCCGTGCCGGGACCGGCGGCCAGTGCGTGCAGGGCCGCGTCCAGCAGCGCCGGATGCAGGCCGAAGCGTGCGGTGTCGTCCCGCGCGTCCTCGGGCAGAGCCACCTCCGCGAACACTTCCCGGTCCCGCCGCCACACCGACCGCAGGCCCTGGAACACCGGCCCGTAACCGAAACCGGCCTCCGCCAGTGCCTGGTAGGCGCCGTCGACGTCCACCGCTTCGGCGTCCTCCGGCGGCCACACCGGCGCTTCGGGCCCCGGCTCGGCGGGCCGGTCGCCGAGCAGTCCGGTGGCGTGCCGGGTCCAGGGGTGGTCCTCGGCGTCGTCGGGCCGGGAGTGGATCTCGACCTGGCGTCCGCTCTCTTCCGGTTCGCCGACCACCACCTGGAGCTGGATCGCGCCCTTCGCGGGGAGCACCAGCGGGGCCTGCAGGGTCAGCTCGTCGAGCACCGGGCAGTCCACCTGGTCACCCGCGCGGATCGCCAGTTCCACGAGTGCGGTCCCGGGCAGCAGCACGGTGTCGCCGACCGCGTGGTCGGCCAGCCACGGATGCGTCCGCACCGAAAGCCGGCCGGTGAGCACCACGCCGTTCGCACCGGCGAGCGGCACCGCGGCGCCGAGCAGCGGGTGCCCGGCCGCGCGCAGGCCCGCGGCGGTCACGTCGCCCGCGTCGCCGCCGGTGCCGCCCAGCCAGAAGCGCCGGTGCTGGAACGCGTAGGTGGGCAGCTCGACCCGTGCGGCGCCGCGACCGTCGAAGACCGCCGACCAGTTCACCCGCACGCCGTGGACGTGCAGTTCCGCGGCGGCGCTCAGGAACCGCTGCCGGTCGCTGTGATCCCGGCGCAGGGTGCCGACCACGGTTCCGGCCACCCCGGCTTCGGTGAGCAGGTCCTCGATTCCGGGGATGAGCACCGGATGCGGGCTGACCTCCACGAACGCGTGGTGACCGGCATCGGCGAGGGCCTGGATCGCGGGGGCGAACCGGACCTGGCCGCGCAGGTTGTCGTACCAGTACCGGGCGTCCAGTTCGGGGCCTTCGATCAGGTCGCCGGTGAGGGTCGAGTACATCGGCACCGCGGCGGGACCGGGCCGGATTCCGGCGAGGGCCTGGGCCAGATCGGCACGGATCGCTTCGACCTGCGGCGAATGCGAGGCGTAGTCCACGTCGACCTCGCGGACCCGCACCTCCCGCTCCCGGCAGGAAGCGAGGAACTCGTCGAGGGCGGCGCGTTCCCCGGAGACCACCGTCGACGCCGGACCGTTCACCGCCGCCAGGGAGAGCCGCTCGCCCCACGGCGCCAGCCACTCGGTCACCTCGGTCGGCGAAGCGGCCACCGAGGCCATCCCGCCGGTACCGGACAGCGCTGCCAGCGCCTGGCTCCGCAACGCCACCACCTTCGCGCCGTCCGCGATGCTCAGCGCACCGGAGACGCAGGCCGCCGCGATCTCACCTTGCGAATGCCCCACCACCGCCACGGGATCGACACCCCAGGAACGCCACAGCTCCGCCAGCGACACCATCACCGCCCACAACACCGGCTGCACCACGTCCACCCGGCCCAGATCGGGCGCGCCGCCCACACCGCGCAGCACGTCCAGCAAGGACCAGTCCACATAGGACGCCAACGCCGCCGCGCACTCCCCCAGCCGTTCGGTGAAGCCCGGTGAGCAGTCCAGCAGTTCGACCGCCATGCCCGCCCACTGCGCGCCCTGCCCGGGGAACACGAACACCACGCCCCGGCCGTCCCCGGTGGCGGTGCCCCGGACCAGTCCGGGGTCGGCTTCGCCCCGGGCCAGCGCGGTGAGCCCGCCGACCAGTTCGTCCCGGTCGCCGCCCACGATCACGGCGCGGTGCTCGTGCGCGGCGCGGGTCGTGGCGAGCGAGAACGCCACATCGGCCGGGCTCGGGCCGGGCTCGGTGGCCAGCCACGTGCGCAGCCGCTCGGCCTGCGCCCGCAGCGCCGGTTCGGTACGCGCCGACACCAGCCAGGGCAACGGGTAGAGCGGGGTGTCGTCCTCCTGGGCCGCCGGTGTTTCCGGCACCGCCGGGGGTTCCTCGATGATGGCGTGGGCGTTGGTGCCGCTGAGCCCGAACGACGACACCCCCGCCCGCCGCGGCCGGTCCGATCGCGGCCACTCCCGCGTTTCGGTGAGGAGTTCGACCGCGCCCGCGGTCCAGTCGATCTCCGGGCTCCGTTCTTCGGCGTGCAGGGTCTTCGGCAGCACCTCGTGCCGCATCGCCTCGACCATCTTGATCACCCCGGCCACGCCCGCCGCGGCCTGGGTGTGCCCGATGTTCGATTTGACCGACCCCAGCCACAGCTGGTCTTCCCGGTCCTGGCCGTAGGTCGCGAGCAACGCCTGCGCTTCGATCGGGTCCCCGAGCCGGGTCCCCGTCCCGTGCGCCTCCACAACGTCCACATCGGACGGTGACAGACCCGCGCTGGCGAGCGCCTGCCGGATCACCCGCTGCTGCGACGGACCGTTCGGCGCGGTCAACCCGTTCGACGCACCATCCTGGTTCACCGCAGAACCGCGCACCACCGCCAGCACCCGGTGCCCGTTCCGCCGGGCGTCCGACAACCGCTCCACCAGCAGCACACCGACACCCTCGGACCAGCCGACACCATCGGCCTGCGCGGAGAACGAGCGGCATCGCCCGTCCGGGGCCAGGCCGCGCTGGCGGGAGAATTCCACGAACGGCCCGGGGGTGGCCATCACGGTCACCCCGCCCGCCAGCGCCAGATCGCTTTCCCCGGCGCGCAGCGACTGGCACGCCCAGTGCAGCGCCACCAGCGACGACGAACACGCCGTGTCCACCGTCACCGCCGGACCCTCCAGCCCGAAGGTGTACGACACCCGCCCGGAGGCGACGCTGCCCGAGGTTCCCGTGCTCATGAACCCTTCGAGCCCCTCGGGTAACGCGCTCAACCCGGTGGCGTAGTCGTGGTACATCATCCCGGCGAAGACGCCGGTCCGGCTGCCGCGCAACGACTCGGGGTCGATCCCCGCCCGCTCGAACGCCTCCCACGAAGTCTCCAGCAACAACCGCTGCTGCGGATCCATCGCCAACGCCTCACGCGGACTGATCCCGAAGAACCCCGGATCGAAATCCCCGGCCTCGTGCAGGAACCCGCCCTCGCGCACGTAGGAGGTGCCCATCCGGCCGCTTTCCGGGTCGTACAGCGCTTCCAGCGGCCAGCCGCGGTCTTCCGGGAACCGGGAAATCCCGTCCCCGCCGGTGGAAACGAGCCGCCAGAGCCCTTCCGGCGAGGACACCCCGCCGGGATACCGGCACGCCATGCCGACGATCGCGATGGGTTCGTCCGAGGCGGTGACCGCGACCGACGCGGTTCCGGCCCGCTCACCGGTCAGTTCGGACCGCAGCCGATCGGCGAGCACGGCGGGGGTCGGGTAGTCGAAGATCAGGGTCGCCGGGAGCCGGAGTCCGGTGGCGGTGCCCAGGCGGTTGCGCAGTTCCACCGCGGTCAGCGAATCGAAGCCCAGATCGTTGAACGCCTTCGAGGACGGCACGTCGGCGGCGCCGGCGTGCCCGAGGACCGCGGCCACTTCGCGGCACACCAGCTCGGTCAGCTGCGCGGCCTGTTCCCCCGGCGCGAGCGCGGCCAGCCGGTCGGCCAGCGCGGACGCGCCGGACCGATCGCCACCCGCGGCGCGCCGGGCGGGGGTCTTGATCAGGCCGCGCAGCAGCGGCGGGATCGGGTGCTGTTCGCGCAGCACCCCGAGGTCGAGGTTGACCGGGACCAGCAGCGGTTCGGCCGCGCGGTGCCCGGCGTCGAACAGCTCGAGCCCCTGCTCGGTGGTCAGCGCCGCGACGCCGCCGCGGGCCATCCGGTCGAGGTCGCCCTGCCGCAGGTCCCCGGCCATCCCACCATCGGCCCACAGGCCCCATGCCAGCGAGGTTGCCCGCAGGCCGCGGGCGCGCCGGTGGTGCGCCAGCGCGTCCAGGAACGCGTTCGCCGCGGCGTAGTTCGCCTGACCCGGCCCGCCGAAGATCCCGGCGATCGAGGAGAACAGCACGAACGCCGAGAGGTCCTGGTCCGCGGTCAGTTCGTGCAGGTTGATCGCCGCGTCGGCCTTGGGGCGCAGCACCCGCTCGAGGCGTTCGGGGGTCAGGGATTCCACCAGCCCGTCGTCGAGCACACCCGCCGCGTGCACTACGCCGGTCAACGGATGGTCCGCCGGAATCTCGCCCAGCACCGCGGCCAGCGCCGCCCGGTCGGCGGCGTCGCATGCCGCCCACACCACTTCGGCGCCGAGGCCGGTCAGTTCCGCGGTCAGCTCGGCGGCCCCCGGCGCCCGGTCACCGCGGCGGCTCAGCAGCACCAGCCGCCGCACGCCGTGCGCGCGCACCAGGTGCCGCGCGACCACGCCGCCGAGGGTGCCGCTGGCGCCGGTGATCAGGACGGTTCCCTCCGCCGCGAACTCGACCGGTTCGCCGGGTTCGGCGGGGGCGCGCTCCAGCCGGGGCGCGCGCAGTTCGCCGTCGCGGATCGCGAGCTGCGGTTCGGCGTCGAGGGCGAGCGCGGCGGGCACCAGATCCGCGGCGGTGGCGGTGCGGTCCAGGTCGATGAGTGTGAAGCGGCCGGGATGTTCGGACTGCGCGGTGCGCACGAGCCCCCACACCGCGGCGGCGTCGAGGTCGAAGTCCTCGTCCCCGTTGGCCGGGGCCGCGCACCGGGTCACCACGGCCAGGCGGGCCGTGGCCGTGCTTTCCCCGGCCAGCCACGCCCGGACGAGTTCCAGCGCCCGGTTCGCCGTGGCGAGCGCGCCGTCTCCCCCGGTCACTTCGACCGCGACCACCGGGGGAACCGTGTCACCGGACGCGCACACCGCCCGGAGGGAGTCCACATCGGACCAGGTGACGTCCGCACCGGCTCCCGGCGCCGCGACCGGGGTCCAGGCCAGCCGGAACAGGCTGCGGTGCCCGGCCGCCCGGAGCCGGTCCGCGGCGACGGGCCGCGCGATCAGCGATTCGACCGCGGCCACCGGCGCACCGGTCTCGTCGGCGGCCTCGAGGGTGACGCCGTCCCCGTTCGGGGTCAGCCGCACCCGCAGCGAGGTCGCCCCGGAGGCGAACAGCGTCACGCCGGTCCAGGAGAACGGCAGCCGCGGCGGGCCCTCATCCGCGCCCGCGGCCAGCGCGTGCAGCGCGGAGTCGAGGAGCGCGGGGTGCACCCCGAACCGCTCGGCGTCCTCGCGTGCCGGTTCGGGCAGCGCGACCTCGGCGAACACCTCCTCGCCGCGCCGCCAGGCCGCGCGCAGCCCCTGGAACACCGGGCCGTACCCGAGACCGGCGTCGGCCAGCGCGGGGTAGACGCCGTCGACGTCCACCGGCTCGGCGTCCTCCGGCGGCCACACCGGGAAGGCGAACCCCGGTTCCGCCGCCCGTTCGCTCAGGAAACCGGTGGCGTGCCGGGTCGCGGGCAGGTCGCCGGTGCGGGAGAAGATCTCGACCGGCCGCCGCCCGTTCGCTTCGGGCGCGCCGACCGCGACCTGGACCGCGGTGGCGGCGTCCTCGGTCAGCACCAGCGGGGTGTGCAGGGTGAGCTCGTCGACGACCGAGCACCCGACCTCGTCCCCCGCGCGGATCGCCAGTTCCACCAGCGCGGTCCCGGGCAGCAGCACGGCGCCGGACACCGCGTGGTCGGCCAGCCACGGCTGCGCCCCCGGGGACAGGCGACCGGTGAACAGGACACCGCTGGAATCCGGAAGCGGCACCGCCGCACCCAGCAGGGGGTGGTCCGCGGGCGCCAGCCCCACCGAACTCACGTCCCCGGCCGCGGTGTGGCCGGAGGCCCAGTAGCGGCGTCGCTGGAACGGGTAGGTGGGCAGGTCCACCCGGCGCGCGTTCGTCCCGGCGAACAGCACCGGCCAGTCCACGCGTGGTCCGCGCACGAACACCCCGGCCAGCGCCTCCACCAGCGCCACCGGCTCGGGGCGGTCCTTGCGCAGGCCCGCGACCACACCGACCTCGGCACCGGCCTCGGCCAGGCACTCCTGGGCCATCCCGGCCAGCACCCCGTCCGGGCCCAGTTCCACGAACGTAGTCACTCCGGCGCCGCGCAACGATTCGATCCCGTCGGCGAACCGGACGGCCTGCCGCACGTGTTCGACCCAGTACTCAGGAGTGGCCGG
>NZ_VTHK01000021.1:0-153002 GCF_009765355.1 Amycolatopsis anabasis
TCGTCGCCGGACATGAACCGGTGCGCCACCTGACCGGCCGCATCCCAGTCCTTCCCGGCTTTGAAGTCCGCCACGTACAGCCGAACCCATGCGTCCAGTACCAGCCCGGCCGCCGCGAGCCGCGCAGCCGGAGCGACCGCCCGCGCACGCCGAGAACCAACCGCCGCACCAAGGCGATCTCGGTACCTGACCACGAGGCCGGACAGGAACAGACGATGATCCCCGCCGACTACCGCGAGCAGTGGCCGGTCGTGGCCACCCTGTTCTGCGCGAGTTTTCCCGGCCGAGATCGACCCCGCCGAGGTGGGTCAGATGATCGCCGACTCGGTCACCGGCGCGGCCTGGCCGATGGCCGCGAACGTCGCCTGGGCACCGGTCGAGCGCGACGAGCTGGAGGCAGCGAACCGGTGCGCCCTGCAGGGCTTCCGGACTGATCACGGGCAGGCCGTGGGGTTCCGCCTGCCTGGTCGGGGCCAGTCGCCGCGGAGCCAGGGGTCCAGGATGGCGATTCGGGGGCGAGTGCCGGAAGAGTTCACCGCCCTCACTGGCCACCTTCAGCGAGTCCTGGCCATCTCGACTGAGTCAGGACAGTCATGGTGGTCTTCCTGGGTGCGGATGTGGGTGTGCTCGATCGGCGTCTTCGTCGGGCGCCTCGGGCATCTGG
Organism: Amycolatopsis anabasis; assembly: GCF_009765355.1. Taxonomy (GTDB): domain Bacteria; phylum Actinomycetota; class Actinomycetes; order Mycobacteriales; family Pseudonocardiaceae; genus Amycolatopsis; species Amycolatopsis anabasis. Next base: position 665 of record NZ_VTHK01000021.1, read on the forward strand.
CGCTGGTGGCCGGTTTTGCGATCACTGCAGCGTGGGCAGTGTCCCCGTCCGCCGTAGGTGGGCGATCGCGTCGGCGATCGCCGTGAAGGCTGCGGAGATCGCGGGGTGTGTGTCGAGGTCCTTGCCCGACGCCGCCGGGAGTTGAGCGATTCTACGGAACTGGATGGATTGCTTGGCCAGCCAGGCGTCCGGACCACCCTGCATGGCGACCCGGTCCGGGGTCGGATCGGACGTCTCGTTGTCCGTCTTGTTCTGAGCGGATTGCGTCATCGCCGCGACGAACGTCTCCTCGTCGCGGTAGGCCTCGGCGGGCAGTGGATCCACCAGTGCGCCGGGCGCGCAGTTCACGATCACCGAGCGCGCAACCATTTGCCAGATGCGTGCGGCCGTGCGCTCGGCCTGGGTGGTGGCGTGGTCCATCCGCGCGCGAGCGTGGTTGTGCAGGGCGCGAGCGAAATCGTCGAGCAGGTCGAGATCGGAGTCGGCGAGCGCCGACACGGTGATGTTGCCCGCCGGGCGCAACCGGGTGATCGTGTCGACCGGCACTCCGGTCAGCTCATAGATCCGCACCGGGTCGATCCCCGCCGCGAGCGCCCCGAGAAGTAGCTGGTCTCGTTCGTCGTCGAGGTCGGCCCGTTCCAGTTGCCAGTCCTGCAACGCGGCCTCGGCTTCCTCCGGGGTGGCGAACCGCAGGGCCGGGATGGCCTGCGCCGCCCCGTTCCCGGCAGGCGCGGTGTCACGGTCGGCGCCGGGATGACGCTTGAGCAAGGCCGTGGGGCTGAAACCGAGTTCGCGCGCGGCGGCGGACACAGACCCGTGGCGCTTGATGAGTTCTTTTTCGGCGTCCAGTTCGATGGTGCGGCATTGCGCGGTGACGGCTTGCGCCATGGCGCGGGCGGCTTCCCGGCGCCGGACGGGATCGTCGATCGCGCGAATCGCGGCCAGGTCGGGTACCGGGATCTGCACCGTCGTCCTCCTTGCTCCTGTCGTGCGCATGGCCACTGCGGGCGGGCGCGGCGCGGCCACACGGGCCCACACCCCACGACTATAACCACCGGTTGCAACGCCTTCAAACCAGTGGTTATAGTCGTGGGGTGCGCGGTTTCGTGAGCGCAGAACCCCGCCGCGCCCCACCGTCTCGGAAAAGCGGGGAGTTGAGATGATCGATCTGCCCGGCGGCGAACCCTCCCCGCTCGCCGTGTCCTGGCCTGACGCCTCGTACTTCCAACCACCACGGTCAATTCCGCGGTGGGCTCGCCCCACTCCCCAAGGCTTCACCGACGCGCAGATCCTGATCGCGGTCCTCCTGCGCGCCGGCCGTGCAGCGTCCGCACTGGGTTACGAGGCGGAGGGGAAGATCCTGGATCGGGCGCTGGCCCGGGTCCTGTGGTGCGGGCATGCAGGCGGAGCGAAGGGACCATCGCACCGCGTCCTCGTGGGAACCTCCTTGTTCGCCGGCCACCTGGCCGCGCTCACCGTGCGGCAATTCCTGCGCCACCACGACGCCTCGCGCGAAGACGAGACACTGCACGACCTGGTCGATACGGTCCTGAACCTGCTGTGGCCTGATGGTGCCGCGGCCACGCCCACCGCCGACTCGCTGCACGCCGGGCGAGCGCTCCGGCGTGACTACGAGCGGCGCGGCTACCACGATCCCGTCGCCACCACGGCCGTTGACTATCTGTGCCGTGCGGCCACCAAGGTGTCCAACGCCGACGACAAGTATCCGGCCGCGCTGCACCACCTCATCCGCACGATCAACCAACGCATACTCCACAGCCCCGCCCGGCCCGCGTGGCTCGGCCAGGTCCTCGCACTGGCAATCCAGCAGCCCAAAGCCTGACCACCACTCCCCCGACGCACCTACCTGCCTTCCCCCAGGAGCACCCCATGGACCTGGACATCACTCCCGGCCTCATCCGCGAACTGCACACCCGCGGCCAGACCGCACGCGTAGGTGTGGCCCTGACCGACACCGGCTGGCACGTTCTCGGAATCCCCGACGGCATCCCGTACCCGGTCGCCATCACCGACCAGGATGTCGACGCCTGGCTCGACGGCACCGAACTCGACAACGCGACGGCCGAGGCGCTCGCCCAAAGCCCGCACGAGATCTACCCGTACCGCGTGTGTGATGAGACCGGCCGCGACACCACACCCGCCCCGGGCGCCGACGTCCGCGTGGTCACCACCGCGCCGGACGCCGCCGAGGACAACCCAGACCCCGCGTGGGCCGGCGCGTGGTGGTTCGACCTGAATCAGGCGACCGAGCTGCTGTCCGCGCCGCGGACACTGCAGCAGGGCACGGCCGAAGCTCTCTGGCACACCACCAGCGGCCGGTTCGTCGTGCAGCACGACTCGATCGTCGGCCTCGACCACACCCTCTGTCACGAAGCCACCCTCGCCGACGTCGCCCACCGCATCTACCAGGCCCCCGACGACCTCGTCGCCGTCGATCCCGACCGGCAGCCAGCGGTGATGCGGGCAGCCCTCGCGGCCCGCGAACTGGTCGACGCACTGCCCACACCCCGCGGACACTGGGTCAGCTACAGCGACACCAGCGGCTACTGGCGCGTCGACGACCCCGACCTCGCCGCCGCGTCGTTCGCCGCCGCGGGCGTGCTCGGGAACCTGATCACCAGCGCGGTGCTGCCCGACCTGCACACCGTCCGCAGCACCACGGCCGACGCCCTGTACCGGCACACCGGCCGCGACCTCACCGAAACCCACCGCCTGCTCAACCAACCGCATCCCGTGTCCCGCCGCGAGCTCCTCAATCTTCTCGGCCCCGCGGTAGCCAACAGCGAGGACGTGGACCCCCATGGCTGACGACGAACCCGATCTGGCACCGACCGAAACAGACGTCGAAGCGCTACGCGAAGCCGACACCCTCGCGCCCGAGGACACCGACGAGGGCGACGACTTCGACCAATACGCCGCGATCTGGGCTCAATGCGCCTACGGCGTCGCGCGGTGGGGCGCACGGCGCAACCTCTGGTGGGCCCCGGTCGCACGCACCGAACAGGACCGGCACTCCAGCTATAACCTCGGCCAGGCCTACCTGCACCGCCGCGCCATCCACCTGTGGCGCCCCGGTGGCGACCTGACGGGCCGCGACCTCGTACTGGCCGACATCTACCAAACAGCACGGCAGATCGGCGAACGCCTCGGACTCCGTCCGACCTGGGCCGGCGTCGTCGGCATGCCACTGCTCGCCGCCCGCACCGCGAGCGTGGACCTCGCCCACCGCCTGCACACCGAGCACGACGACCCGTTCGGAGCCGCCAAGGTCCAGAAGCTGGTCAGCCTGCAGTGGCACGGAAACCTACCCGTCGCCAAACACCCCCTACCGGCGTCGCCGCGTCATGGCCAGCGAGGCCTCATCTGCAACATCACCTGATCACCCACCACGGCACCGGACGCGCACCAACAGGACTTTCCGAAGTGGTCAAAATGGCCGTCTGCAACGGCACCGAATATCCAGCCGCAGTCCGAAAGCTTCTTTGGCAGGCAGTCCAATGGGGACACTCCCCCACCGGGACCGCAATACCCGCACGCTGACACGCTAGCCGGCGACTCAGGCCTAATTTCTTGCGCTTCCCGCGAACGGCGGCGGCTGCCACAGGTCAGTGCCTCGGGGACGCGATCGCCTGGAGCATGAGAAGGTGCCAGCTCGGAAGCGCCGCGGACGTGGAGGGCATCCGGTCCACGCACGGCACGATGGCCATCGCCGACTGACAGCGGATGATCGACCAACCCGCTAAGTTGGGACACGGCAGGCGCAGTTCGTCGGCAGGCCCTTGCGGAAGAACGGTGCCAGGTTGCCCCCGGCCCGCACGGACCTTGTGACCTAGGAAATGCGGGCTACGGTGGGCAGCACGTCGCTTCACTGCTGCGCGCGGTACCAGTGCCTGAGCCCTCCTCTGATCGCCAGAATTGCGCACAGTCAGGGCAGGCAGGGACCTCGGGGCATGGTCAATCCGGCAGAAGTGGACCGGTTCGGCACAGTCGGTTATCGCGTTGTCGCGTGTGAGACAACCGAGAGCGTCCAGATGCCGGTCGCGATGGTCTTCCGGGAGATCGACAATGGATCTTGAAGGCGCTTCACATTGTCATCGGCCTGCTGGGGGACGTTGGAGTGAGCAGCGACGGCGACGCCGCCGACGATGACCATGCCTGGGCGCGCTACGCCGCCCGGATGGTCGGCGAGCTGGCTGGCCGCGGGCACCTTCACCATCCGGCCTGGCAGACCGCGTTCGCCGAGATCCCCCGGCACAAGCTGCTGCCGGACGCCGACTCGATCGCGGATCCGGAACTCGAGTTCGCGAGCACCGCGGTGGCCACCGTCGCGGGGCCGGATGGGGCGGACATCCCGTGTGCCTCGCCGGTGCAGCTGGCCGGCCTGCTTGAGGCTCTGCGCGTGGAAGACGATCACCGTGTTCTGGAGGTCGGCACGGGAACCGGGTACGGCGCCGCGCTGCTGGGACACCGGCTCGGGGACACCGCGGTGTGCTCGATCGACCGCGCGGCCGGGCTTATCGCCACGACCAGGGACCGGCTGGCGAGCATCGGGCGGCACCCGCGGCTGGACGCGCGGGACGTGCTCGGCGGATGGCCGGAGCAGGCGCCGTACGACCGCATCCTGGTGACCCGCGCGGTGTCGGCCGTGCCCTGGGACTGGGCCGAGCAACTCGCCGAGGACGGCATCCTCGCCGTCTCCCTCGCGATGGCGGGCGAGGCCGGGCCCCTAGCGCTGCTGCGGCGCGTGTCCGGCCGCCTCGAAGGGCGGCTCGCGCGACGCCTCGTGCGCCTGCCCGCGTTGGCGGCCGGTGCGCAGGCCGCGCTCTCGCCACGTCGACGCGCGGCGCTGCACGACGAGTTCGTGACGAGGCTGCCGCCTGAGCCCTGGCACACCCACCCCCTCGTCTGGTTCCTCGCGGCCCTGCAGCTGCCGCGCCCCTGGCACGAGGACGACACCACGATGCTGTCCAGCCCGGACGGCTCCTGGTGCTCGATCGCGCTCACCCCGGACGACGAGGGCTACCGCGTGGTGCGCCAGGGCGGCGGAGTCTCGATCTGGTCCCGCGTGGAGGCCGCGTTCGGCTGGTGGCACGAGTGGGGTCAGCCGTCGTGGGACCGGTTCGGTCTCACGGTGACACCACACGGTCAATATCGGGTGTGGCGGGACAGCCCCGACCAGGTGATCTCCCGGTTCGTACGGTTCGTTCCCTGACCGCTTCCCCAAGCGGTGGCGTGTCGCGCCGGCGGACCGCTCGCTCCAGGGGCTCATGCGCCTGCCAGGGGGCCTTCAGGAACCGGCCTTGAGGTTGGTCAGCACCGTCTCGGCGAGATCCCGCGACGCCGCGCAGGGATCGACCTCGCCGATCTTGTTCTGTCCCAGGGTGGCGGCCGCGTTGAACACCAGGTTGTCCGCGATCCCTACCGCGACATCGCGGAGGTCGCGGGGTGTGGCCTGGGTCGGGTGGTAGGCGACCGGCGGGTACCCCTCGATCGGGGAAGTTCCTGTCAGAACGCGGCTTCGGGTTTCTGCACCTCGTAAATCTGTGTCAACCCGTCGGCCACTCCGGTCAAATACGCGACATCGACCACGGCGAGGGTGGAATTCCAGCCGCACCCCGGTCCCGCCGCGTTGTCCGTTTTCCGGGTGGGTGGAACTTCCCCCAGCAGTTCGGTCAGCTGTCCGGGGTCAGCGATTCGTCACACGGATGCTTGCTGAAAACTGTGGCGGGCAACGGATCCGCAGCCTTCGGCGCACCACTGCGCGGCAGCGTGCTGGTGGCCGCTGGCGGCACCGTCCCGGGTGGAGATCCAGGCTTCCCCGAGCAGGCGGCCGCAGCTGTGACCACTGCCAGCAGCGCCGCGCAATGAGCAACCCCTACTTCTCTGAGTAAGCCAGGATGCTGCAGCGCAGTCGTGTCATGACTGCGGGATCGGTCGTGGCGGCGACGAGGACGTTCTCGGGGCTTGAGGCGTTCTCCTGGATCTCTGGTGGCATCCGTCGGACGAGCAGGGCGGCGCTGGCGATGGTGCCGTCGTGGCGGCGCAGTGCGATGCCGCCGGTCAGGATGCCGTTGAGGCTGCCGCCCTTGTAGCCGATTGCGGCCACGCCGGGCAGGGTGCTGGGCACCTGTTCCAGGTGGCGGCGTGCGATGTCGGCGCCGGGGCCGAACGATCCGGTCGCGATCGCGCGGTGCAGTGCGGCCAGGTGCGCCGCCGGCGCGGCCGCGCCGTTGTCGGCCCACGCGCGTTCCGCGTCCTGCGGCGGTAAGGGACGGGTGAGCAGGTTGGCTCGAAGCGCGGGATCGTGTGCGTAGCGCCGGACGAGGGCCCATTCTGCGGGGCCGCGGACTGAGCGTGGTGTGGTGATCGGCGGGGCGAGTTCCGGGGCCCACAAGGCGATGATGCCGCCGACCTCGGCGGGCAGATCGAGATCAGGCCAGCCGCCGTCGGCCGCGGCCTGCCGCAGCGCGTCATCGCCGAGGCGGTCACGCAGAAAGTCCGCAGCAGCGTCATCGCTGACCTGGATCATGGTGGCGACCAGCCGGTCCAGAGGCACGACCCGCCGCGGATCCAGAGCGCGCACCCGGTCATGGGGAATCCCGAGCATATCCAGCGCGCGGGCATGCGCCCCGCCGTCGGTATCGGGCAAGAACCAGCGTTCCCACTCGCCCACCCGCACCGGTTCGTCCGGCCGGACCGCGCCGTGTGCGACGGCGCGGCCGTAAGCCGCCAGCGTGACCACCTTCACCGCGGACGCCAAGGGTTGAGGTTGGTCGGGATGGTTGACCACCCGGTTCCCGCGGCCGTCGTCGAGTACCAGGGACACGTCGTCGCGGTGCGCCGCGATGTAGCCGGTCCACCCATTCACGGTGGTCACATCCGGCGCTGCCGGAGCAGAGCACTGGTCCGGTGGTGCCGACATAGTCGCGCAGCCGGTCACGACCGCAGCGGCGACCACCATCGTGCCGACCAAATGTCCTCTGTGCGCACCAGCCACCGTTCCCCCGTCGTGGTCGAGCATCTTCTGATTGTCAGCGAAGCACAGGATCTCGCGGGACCATGGGGATGGTCGACTGACGTCGGCGGCGCAGGTGGCCCAGCCGTCGGCAGAGTGGCGTTGGCAGGCGGCGGTGACATCGGTGTGGATGCCGGCCGAGGATCCCGGCGGGGATCGGGATCTCGGTGGCGAGGTGGAAGAGTGCGGTGCTACGGGCTTGATCGGGGCAGACTCCGAGGTTGCGGAGTCGTTGGATGAGTCGCGCGATGCTGATCGGTCGTCCGGGTTGGCCGCCGGGCAAGGAGGTGCCGCGGTGGACAACGAACTCAGCCCGGAGGAAGCCGCGCCCGCCGACAGGCGAGAATCCGGACTTCCTGCGGCAGATGGTCGATGCCGGAACCGGTTGGCGCTACTTCCGCGCCGAGACCGGGATCAGGACCCGGCCCCGCGATGGCACGCTGCGAAGCTTCCAGGAACTCAGCCCCGGCGGGGAACGCATCGGCCCGCAGCGGCTGTACCTGCGCGAGCGCGAAGACTGCCCCGCCAGCGTTTCAGGCTGGTCGGGTGGGAGCGCCAGCCGGATGTGGTTTCTGCGCGACTCCGGCCAGGTAGCGGGAGGTCGCCGGAGAACCTTCCACGGCTTCGTGTTCCCGTCCGCCCGCCATGGCGGAACCCACACCACCCCGTCCCGGGTCGGACAGTGTCCTATGTGGACATCCCATTGATGGCGCACGGAGGTGCTCACGCGACCGCAGCATCGGCACGCCTGCTCGATAGCCGCATCGCCGGCCTATTCAGTTCATTCCACGACGACGAGTAGATCCTAGAAACAAGAACACACCCGGCCGGGAGTAGGAACGTCGACCTCATGACGTTCGTCCCCGTGGAGCTTGTCTACGGGTGGCGGGGGCGTCGTGATCTGGCCGCGGTTGGGCACCGCGAGGGGGCCCACCCACCGGTCGGGAGATCTGTTCGGCGTCTCGGGCGTCTTTGCCGGTCAGGCTTTCCCTGCTGGTTGGAAGAGATAGTTGTTGGCGTGCGGGCACACTCGGTTGACGTCGTGCCAGCCGTGTCGCCAGGCATACATGCGGTAGCCGTGGGCGGTCAGCCACCGCACGACATCGTCCGGGGAGTACGCGTATCGCTCGATGTGCCGTGCTTCGATTTCGATGAGCATCGTCGGCCGGAATACCTCGATGGTCTGCTGGCCGCCCTGCAGGACGTGCAACTCTCCCCCTTCGACGTCGATCTTGAGGAAATCGAGGCGGGGCAGGTCGGCGTCGGTGCGGAATCCGTCGAGGGTGTTGGCTTCGACAAGCATGTCGACGTGGTAGCAGTACTCGGCGTTGGACCCCAGGCCGCAGGTGTCCGAGTCGAGGAAGGATCTGCTGGTGGCCGGCCCGTGGGGACCGAACGGGACTCGCATCGCCGCCCGGCCGGTCCGGGTGCCCAGCGCGAGGGCGTGCCGGATGACGTTCGGCCGTTTCCAGGCGCCCAGCACCCGCGACCACACGGGATGGGAGAAGGCCAGTGGTTCGATGCTGTGCACCGTCCCGGTGGGCCCGACCAGCTGGGAGAGCGCCTGGCTGTACAGGCCAGCGGCCGCACCCACGTCCACGCACACGTCGCCGGGGCGAACCAGCCCGCGTAGCGTGTGCAGTTCGGTGTCCAGGAAGGGCGTCCAGCGGGCGAGTGCGTGGGTCGCTGCGGTGGTGAGGGCGGATCGGAGCATCGGTTTCCCCAGTCGTTTCAACGTGGTGGTGTCACCAGGCCCATCTCGTAGGCGATGATGACGAGGTGGACGCGGTCGCGGGCGTCGAGCTTGGTGAACAGGCGCGCCACGTGCGCCTTGGCGGTGGCCGCGCTGATGTACAGCTCGGCAGCGATCTCACGATTGGACAGGCCGCGGCCGACCAGGGTCAGCACCTCGCGTTCCCGCTCGGTGATCCCGGTGACCGGCCGGTGCGCGGGCACGGGTTCGGCGCGGCCAACGAAGTCCGCGATCAGGCGCCGGGTGACGCCCGGTGCGATGAGCGCGTCACCGGAGGCGACCACGCGGATCGCGGCGAGAATGTCCTCCAGCGCCATGTCCTTGACGAGGAACCCGCTCGCGCCCGCGCGAAGCGCCCCGTAGACGTATTCGTCCTCGTCGAAGGTGGTGAGCACCAGGACGTGCGGTGGTTCGGCATCGGTGACGATGCGCCGGGTGGCGTCGATGCCGTCCATGCCCGGCATCCGGATGTCCATCACGACCACGTCCGGCCGGGTGTCGCGGGCGAGCTGGATCGCCTCGGTGCCTGTTCCCGCCTCGCCCACCACGGCGAGATCGTCGGTGTCGGCGATGAGGACACGCAGGCCGCTGCGGATGAGTGGCTGGTCGTCGGCGAGGACGACGCGGACAGTCATCGGACACCCGCCGGGATCGGGATCCGGGCCGTGACCCGGAAACCGCCCTCGGGGCGCGGCTCGGCCGTGAATTCGCCGCGCAGCAAGGCAACCCGCTCGCGCATTCCGCGCAGGCCGTAGCCCGCGCTCGGCGCACCGCCGCGTCCGTTGTCGGTCACCTCGATGAGCAACTCCTCGTCTCGCTGGTCGAGGACCACTTCACACCGGTCGGTTCCGGCGTGCCGGACCACGTTGGTGACCGCCTCCTGGATGATCCGGAACGCGGACAGGTCGATGTCGGGCGGCAGTGGGCGCCGCTCGCCGCGCCACTGGACGTCCACGCTCACCCCCGCGCCGAGGGATCGTGCGACCAGGTCGTCGAGGTCGCCCAGGCCGTGCTGCGCGGCGACGGGTTCGCCGTCGGACCGGCGGAGCGCGCCGATCATCCGGCGCAGCCCGGCCAGGGTGTCCCGGCCGGCGGCCTCGATGGCCCGTAGCGCCTCGCTGGCCTCCGCCGGCTGGGTGTGGATGACGCGGCTGCCCATGCCGGCTTGGATGGCGATGACGCCGATGCTGTGCGCGACCATGTCGTGCAGTTCCCGGGCGATCCGCAGCCGCTCGGCCTGGACGACCTGGGCTTCGGCCTGTGCCTGGCGCGCCTGCCGGTACCGCCGGCGGAGGCGGATCGTGTTCCCGGTCAGCCAGGCGACGATCAGCACGAGGGCGACGAGGACGGCGTGTAACGCGCTGGGCCAGAGCCCGAACACGGCCGCCACCGTGAGGTGCACGGCCAGCGTCACGATCCCCACGCCGAGCGAGACCCGGAGGCCGCGGGCGGCCGCGAGACACCCGATGGCCAGGTCGGCGGCCGCGATCTGCAGGACCAGGATTCCGGACTGGAATCCGGGCAGCGGCACCAGGTGCACCAGCACCGTCTCGGCGAGTAGGACGCCCAGCGCGCCCAGCGGCCGCCGCCGGATCACGCCGAACGGCAGGACCACGCTCAGGACGGGCAGAACGGCGGGCGAGCCGTCGAGCGCGATCCAGAGGGCCAGGACGACGGGGGACAGCGCAAGCGCCGTCCACACCAGAACCGTCCGGCCCCTCGCCGGTACCCGCCGGCGCGATCTGAGACGGAATGTGCCGGGCATGCGGCGAGCGTAGCCAGCGATCACCGGCCGGGCATCGGCTCGCGGGCGTACGCCCAGGGGCCACCCATCGTCAGGACACTGCGATCGGCGGGCCGACGACATGGGTCCGCAGAATCGGCACCGTTTTCCGGGTGATCGAATTCCCTGAGCCGAACCGACGGCGGAGCCGATGAGCCGCCGAGGACGGATACCGACCCAGGCCACCGTTGCGGTGGCGGAGACCCCCACTGCAGCGACACTGGAGCCCCCGGCCAGGACGGCAGTGCTGACGCCCCCGGTGGGCACCGCCGCGTGGCTCGCCGACCACCGGCACCTGCCGGACCCGGTGCACACCGATCCCGCCGGAATACACCGCTTTCTGAGTTCGGCCGCCAAGGCCGAGCAGGACGAACTCGTGGCCCGCTACCCGGGTGTGGTCGGGGCGCTGGACGGCGCGCCACCGGAATTGCGGTACGCGGCCAACCGCGTCGTCATGCGCCCGGTCGACCCGCCGTACCGGAACTGCGACGGGCAGTTCCTGCTCTTCGACCCGCGGGGAGGCGGCCGGGTAGCGCAGGTGTTCGGGAACCTCGCCGCCGCCAACCGGATCGCCGTCCTGGTGCCCGGGGCAGGCAACCGGGCGGACAACTTCTCCACCGGCGTGGGAGGACTGGCCTACCGCGCACCCGCGGTGCAGGCCGCTGATCTCTACCGGTCGGCCACCGCGTCCGGTGAGGTGGGTCAGTTCGCCGTGATCGCCTGGCTCGGCTACGACACGCCGGACGCGGTGGACATCTCCTCAGCCCGCGAAGACCTGGCGCGAGCGGGAGCGGTGGCGCTGCGACGGCTCATAGCTGGCCTCGTCGCCGTCCGTCCACATGTGACGATCGCGCTGCTGGGGCACAGCTACGGCTCGACGGTGATCGGCCTAGCCGCGCCCGAACTGCCCCCGCAAGTCACCGACATCGCGGTTTTCGGCAGCCCCGGAATGGGCGTGGACAACGTCACACAACTGCGCACCACCGCGCGGATATGGGCCGGACAGTCCACAAGGGACTGGATCCGGTGGATTCCCGGAGTACGGCTGCTCGGGCTCGGCCACCGCACCAAACCCACCGCCCCGAACTTCGGTGCCCGCGTCTTCGCCACCTCGGACGTGACCGACCACGACCACTACCTCAGCCCCGGCACCGACTCGCTGGCCAACCTGACCCGCATCGCCACATCCGGCACCGACACCCGGCCATGATCGCCCGCACACGTCGAGCAGGCAGGGCGGCACGAATCGCCCGGACGCCGGAAAACCGGGACCGAACGGTGGATGCCCCACGAGCGATCGCGAAGATCGGCGTGATGATCCGGGCACTGGCTGGCAACCGCCGTAGTCAGCGACCCGTACCAACCGACGTCGCTGCTGAGCCGACCGGAAACAAACCCGAAATCCTCTCGAGTGAACGGTCACGAGAATTCCCGGTTGGCTTGTCAGGTCGGGTGGCCCAGGGGTGAGATTCCCTGGGCCCCCGACCTCAAAGCGGCCGGAAGGTCGTGCGGGTCGGTGCGACGATCCGCGGCTCGGTGTGCCCGCCGTGGTCGCGGCGGGCGGCGACCAGAATCGTGAACCCGGCCGAGGACAGCAGCCCACGCGGGTGGTCGAGGTTCTTCGTGCGGTGCCCGGGTTCGGTCCGGCGAGGGTCGTGGCGCTCATGGCGGTGTGCGGGGGGGGGACCAAAAACGGCGTGTGGGTGAGCTGGAGGAGCAGCAGCGCCGCAGGTTGCTGGACGCGTTCGGGGTGACTCGTCGGTGCGTTACTCCTGGTGTGGGCAGCCTGGAGAGCCGCCCAACCCTAACAGCGCCACTCGCCACAACTCTCCAACCGAAGGCCGCCTTGCCGACATCCCGTAAACATGGACGGCTTCTTCCGGGCTCGCCCACTTCACCGGCGACCGCAAGGGACTGTCCCCTCTGGGGGTGACGTGGGGCGTTTCCGTAATCGTGGAGTCGGGTCAGCGGGCCGGATGGTTGCCGGTCCCGTGCAGCTGTCACCGGCGCAGCGCGTTCAACCTCGACGTGCCTGGGCACATCAGTTCGTGAACAGCCCGACAAGCCACAGGCCGACCTTCACACCACCGCCATTCAGGGCGAGGCCGATGACGGCCACCGCGATGACCACGCCAGCAAGGCGCTTCATCACCGCGGAATTCCGCCCTCTGCTGCCGCCGAACCACAGCAATAGCAGCGCCACTCCCAGCAGCACCAGCGGGATGATGTTGTCCACTATCGACCCCGAATACCACCGGTTCCCGGAGTTTTCTCTTCGGTCAGGATCATCACGATATGACTGGCAATCATCTCTGACTCCGTCTCGCTTGCGGGGTCGCCAGCGCGCACGGACGGTCGAGACATTGACCGTTGTTAGACGGCCAAGGGGTCGGCGCTGCGAGCGATCCTCAACTACGAAGGCCCATCGCTGGTATCTCGATTACCCATCAAGCATCCAACGGCGAGTCGAGCTTCAATGTCTCACCAGCTACAAATCCCGCACCTTGTCAACTATCCGACCATGGCGATACGGTGCCCCCTCCTGACGCGCGGTCACCATTTGATCAGCGTGCGATGTTCAGATCGTCAGGCTGGGTGTTGCCCGAGTCTTGGTCTGAGGTTGTGCTTCCGTCGCGGGCCGCCGCGCTGGCCACGTTCACGCGGACCTCCGCGCCGATCGGCTAAACGTTGGCGACCGGGTATATGCCACACCGGCCAATTGCAGAAGGCTTGTCCCGACATCGGTACTGGCACGATATGGTTGAGCGGGGCGGTGGCGGGGGTTGGGCGTGCGGTTCTCCGCCGGTTCAGCCCTCCGCCGGTGTTGAGTGCTTGGCTCTCCGCCACGCGGAAGGTCACGCTGGTCGTGGTCGTCATACCCGGGAACGTTCCGGACTGGCCTGCACCGGACCACGAGATCGACCAGTGCACGGTGGCCGTCACGGGGTAGGCGTTGTCCGGCTGTCCGACCGAGGACGCCCGGTAGCTGTGCACGCAATCCGGGGACGGGGTCCGGGGGTCACCACCATCGGGGAACGGCGTGCCACCGCTCTTGCACGTTATGGATTTCCAGCCGCGCTGCTCGCGAGGCGCTTCTGACCTGCTCGATCCTCCTGCTGCCTCGGCACGCACGAGAATGTTATCCACCCCTTCCTTGCTGCCGATCGCAAAGCGAGGGCGTCTTCGGCACCCAGGATTCCGAGACCCACGCCCCGTCCCCGTATGCCGTTGCGTCTCCATGACGCAAAACGCACCTGCGTCGGGCCGGGACCTGCGCCGAAGGAGCGGACGAAATACGCAGGCGCTTCGTCCTCGCCATGCTTCCGCTGGTGCTACGAAGGCTGGGGATGACCGGCCTCGTGGGACTTCCGCCTGCATCCGAAGTTCGGCCAACTGCTCGGATCGGCCGGCTATGCCACGCCACCCACCAGCGACTCGGAGCACAGGAGCCGGTTTCCGCAGGTTCATCGTGCGGTTTACCTCATGGTCCGCGGCTCGGGTGATACATAGCGTGGCGACCATGCTGCTGAAGACGATCTTGTCCGCGGCCATGTCGGCCGCCGTCGCCGTCAGCCCTTGCGGCGCGCCGACCGCGGCGGGCGTTCCCACCGCCGAGCTGCACGAGCGGCTGGCCGGCATGGTTGCCGACCGCCACATCACCGCTGGGCTGATCTACGTCGAGAACGGCGCGCGCCGGTGGTCAGACGCGGTCGGCGTGCGTGACCTCCGATCAGGCATACCGGCCTCGGCCCAGGGTTACTTCCGGATCGGCAGTGTCACCAAGACCTTCGTCGCCGTGGTGCTCCTGCAACTGGTCGACGAGGGACGGCTGACACTCGATGAACCGACCGATCGCTATCTGCCCGGAGTCGTGCCCAACGGAACGCACATCACGGTGCGGCAGATCCTGCAACACACCAGTGGCTTGTACGACTACGCGCATGAACCTGGCTACTCGACCAACCGTTGGCGAGGCGAAGGCCGCTTCGACGACTATCTACCATCGGAGCTGCTCGCCGTGGCGTTCGCGAAAGACCCACACTTTCCTCCTGGCACGTCGTGGCGTTATTCGAACACCAACTACGTCGTGGCCGGCTTGCTCATCGAGAAGTTGACCGGCCACCCGTACGGCAAGGAGGTGGAACAACGAGTCCTGCGCCCGCTCCACCTCACAGACTCCAGCGTGCCGGGCCATCGCCCGACCTTGCCGATGCCACACGCCCGCGGCTACGAGTCGCTCAAGACCGACCCACCGACGGATCCGCCGACCATCGTGGATGCCACCGAGATGGACCCGTCGCTGGACTACGCCGCCGGTGAGATGATCTCGACCACGCGAGACCAAGCGAAGTTCGTCCGTGCGCTGCTCGACGGCCGTCTGACGAGCGCGACAGGCCTGACGCAGATGCGGCGAACGACGGCAGCCCTGCCGGGCCTGTACCGCTACGGCCTGGGTCTGCAGGAGTTCGCGATTCCCTGCGCCGACGGGCCAAAACAAACCTGGGGACACACCGGCGGCCTGATCGGCTACACCACCGTCACCCTCTCCGACGGGAAAGGCAGATCCCTAGTGCTGTCCCTGAACCCGTACGAGCAAGACCCGCCCCTCGACGCGGTGCTCTCAGTGGCAACAGCTGCCTTCTGCCGATGACCTGGCCGCATTCGACCGCGAGAACCGCCACAGCGGCCCTCGCGCGCTCGCCGTGGACAACCCGTGGGCAATTCTTCCTCCACCGCTGCCCGCCACCCCGGGACGACCCGGACGCCTGCTCACCATGGTCTGTGCCCCTCCGTGCACAGCCTGACCGTGCCCGCCGGCACCTACACCGCCGGCCTCCCCCTCGCGGTCCGCGACAGCTTGCGCGACCTCGCCGACGCCCGCGTCGCTCTACTCGCCCCGGCGATAGCCGCCACGGTCTCGGCGTTCACCGCCGACCCGCGCATCGTCGCCGCCAGCACCGCAGCCGCGATCGCCTCGGAGCTGGGCGACTTCGCCATTGCACCTTTTCTCCCGCCGCGCCATGCGCGGCGCACCCCAGGATGAGCGGGCATTGCCGGAGCGCTCCTGGCCTGACCCGCCACCCCAGCGGCACCAGCCGCAACGAGGCCAGGGCCGGGGCCGTCAGGCGTCGGGGCGTCCGGCTGATCTGGGGCACCACACAAGCCGCTGCTGGACAGGAGCGCGTAGTGACCGTCCGGCTGGATCCGTACCGCGTGGATGACGGAGATCACCAGTGACCATGTCGACGACCCCGCAGGGTGTGGCCAGCATCGGACGAACCACATAGGCAGCAACGGGATCGACACCAATCTGCTGGCGAACGCGGGACACCATGTGTCCGAATGTCTTCGAATGTGTCGAGACTGCGTTGTGCTGGAACGATTGGGCCGCCTGATTATGAAGCAGTGTCATCAGCAGGCTTTCCGGCCTGGCGGCAGGTGTGAACGAGAGGAGCCCACAGGAGCAGTTCTTGTCAACTCGCCATGTATTGGGCGGTCGTGCCCTCGGAGCCTCGTGGTCCGCAGATCGAGGTGAACGCCACGATGACAACTGCGTGGACTCGCAGCGCGGCGACGACACTGTCGACGACCGGCCAGCTAGCCTCTGATCGTCTCCACGTGGGACGCCGTAGTTCCAGCCCCTGGCGACGAAAGGATGATGCCGACATGGCACAGAAGGTCCACGTCGAGATGGTCGACGACCTCGATGGCAGCGAAGCGAGCCAGACCGTTCCGTTCGCTCTTGATGGTGTCTCCTACGAGATCGACCTGTCCGACGGGAACGCCAAGGCGCTCCGCGAGGAGTTGGCGCGCTTCGCCGAGGCTGGCCGGCGGATCGGTGGCCGCAAGATCCGGCTTGCCACCGGACAGTCCGCCACCGCGGCGCCAAGCACTGCTGATCGGGAGAAAACCCGGGCCGTCCGGGCATGGGCCCAGGCGAATGGCTACGAACTCGCCGAGCGCGGACGAATCCCCGCCCACATCATCGAAGCCCACAACGCCGCCCAGCAGGCCCCCGCCGAGCCCGAACCGGATGCGGACAGCAAACCCGCGCGAAAGCGGACGATCCGCAAGAAGAAGGCCGACGCCAAGGCCTGAAGGGACCCATCACATGCCCGGATGCCTGGAGCGGTCGACAGGTTCGCCCCCCGAGGCTTCGACCGCCCCAGACACCACCATCTGAATGCACGCATGATCGTTGACGTAACCCGCCAATGCTCCAGCTCACCCGATCGAGCGGGAAAACTGACACTATCGGGAGACAGAGAGCGGCTTGACTAACGATTGAGCAGGCTGCCGGACAGTCTCGCTCGATGTCCGGCAGCCCGATGCTCAGGCCCCGGGGGGCTACGGCCCGAGTATGCCCCAGTTTACGGCCGAGTAGGTTTCAGGTGCAGTGACACGATCGTGCGATACCGCAGTGACGGAATAACCGGGACGTTGTCGGCAGCCAGCAGAGAACCGGCCAATTCGGACGACGAGCTGGCGACCTCGCCGTGCACGTTCGGTTCCCGCCATCCGCACGCGCACGTCCCCTGGTCCGCCGCTGACCTCGATGCTCACCACCTGGGGAGCTGTAGGCGGTGCTGGGCCATCGGGGCAAAGGACTTGTTGGTGGCCGGGATCGCGTCCCAGTCAGCCTCGGTGAAGCCGACGCGGACGTAGGCGATGGTGCCGCCACTGGCGCGAACGTCGGCGATGGCGCCTTCCACGCGGGCCAGCAGGGCTTCGCAGTCCCAGCCCTCGGGCAGATGGGACAGGCCGCGCGCTGGTAGTCCATGGAAGGGCAGTGTGTGCGGGGGCAGTGATCGGACGCGACGCGCATCGGCGGACCAGCCACAGCCTGCCTTCGGGCGGGTGGCGAGTTGCGGTGTGTCACGTTGCGCTCCGGGCCAGATCCTGCTCGTGGTGCGGCGTGTGGCCGTGCCGGGGAAGCAGGAAGGGGGTGATCAGCATGAGCAGGCCGGCGACGGCGATCGCGGTGCGGGGGCCGGCGATGCCGGCCAGCAGGCCCCACAGCCCGGTCATGGCCGCGACAGTTGCCTTGCTGGTGACCGACCACGCTGACAGGGTGCGGGCGATCCGGTCCGTCGGGACTCGCTCCAGCCGGTAAGTCGCGAACACCGGGTTGAACACGCCCATGCAGATGATCAGTCCGAACTCGACCACGATGACGAGCACGAGCCCGGCCACGCCGGGCTGGATGAAGGCCAGTCCAAGCGACCAGCACGCGCGCAGTACCCCGGCGGCGAGCATGACCTTGTGCTGTGCGAACCGTGCGACGAGTCGGGGAGCCAGCCGTGCGCCGATGATGCCGCCAACGCAGGGCAGGCCGAACGCGAGGCCGTACTGCCAGGGAGCGAACCCGAGGTCGCGGAGCATGAGGACGGCGAGCAGCGGGGAGGTTGCCATGACCAGGCCGCTGATCAGGATCGTGTTGAAGAACAAGGGGCGCAGGGTCGGGTGGGTCAGGATGTACCGCCACCCTTCGAGCAGATCGCCGGGCCGCAGCCGCGCCCCGTGCGCAGCGGTGCGCACGGGGCCCGGCTCGCTGCCGCTTATCGCACGGATCCCTGCGGCTGAGAGCAGATAGCTGACCGCATCGGCCACCACGGTCATCACCGGGCCGAACAGCCCGATCGCGGCCGTGCCGGCCGGCGGTCCGAGCACGGTGGCGGTCCAGGTCGTGGACTCGAACCGCCCGTTCGCGACCAGCAGGTCCTCCGGCCGCACGAGCGCCTTCAGATACGCGCCACTGGCCGCCCTGAAAGCGATGTCGGCCGCACCGACGACGACGGACACGACCAGGAGCTGGACGAGGCTGAGCAGACCGAATACGTACGTGGCGGGGACGCTCATCAGTGCCACGAACCGGGTCAGGTCCATCCCGACCATCACCGGCTGCTTGCGGCGGAACTCCACCCACGGCCCGAGCGGCACCGCGACCACTGCCCCCACCGCCAGCCCTGCGGCTGCCAGCAGCGACACCTCGGTCGGCCCGGCGTGCAGCACGAGGATCGCGATCAGGGAGAACGCGTCGAACGCGAGCCACGTGCCGAACGTACTGACCGCGTACGCCGCCCACAGCCACCCGAACCGTCGGCCCAACGGTCTCTTGCCCATCATGCGCAGCGCACCCCTTGATATCCCACTCGAACAAACTGACGTTGACCAGTGAGAGCAGAGCCGACAACCCAATCGCAGGTCAAACAACCAATCCGCCAACGAGGCACAACCAAACGTTGTGCTCTAGGGTCGATCGGCGTGGATCTCGAAGCCGTGCGCACCTTCGTCACCGCCGCCGACGCGGGCCAGTTCCAGGAAGCCGCCGCTGACCTGTCGATTACGCAGCAGGCCGTCTCCAAGCGCATCGCCGGGCTGGAGAAGGACCTTGGTGTGCGGCTGTTCACGCGCACCGCGCGCGGCGCCGAGCTCACCATCGACGGGCAGGCGTTCCTGCCCCACGCGCGCGAGCTGCTGCGCGTCGCCGAGCGGGCGGTCACGTCCGTACGTACCGGCAGCCGTCCGCTGCGCGTCGACGTGCTCGCCTCGCGCAGCGCGGCGTCGGGCCTGATGCGCGGCTTCCACCGCGCACACCCCGAGATCGAGCTCGACGTGGTATGGCTGTTCGACATCGAGACGGCCATCGCCGCCATCCGGTCCGGTGCGATCGACGCGTCTTTCCGCGCCGTCGCCGTGCCCGGCCGGCCCCTTCCCGAGGACATCGAGTCCGTCCGGGTGCTCGACGAGCCGCTCCAGCTCCTCACCGGCCCCGCCCACGCGCTGGCGGGCGCCCGGTCGGTGACCGTCGCTCAGCTCGCCGGTCACCGGATCTGATGCCCGGCATCGTCCCCGGTACCGAGTGGGCCGCCTACTACGACGACCTCGTCGCCGAGTTCGGCCCCACCATCGAAGCGACCGGCCCCAACTTCGGCTCCGACGCGCTCCTCGACACCATCGCCGACACCCCGGCCCTGGCCACCTTCATGGGCGAGCAGACCCGCCTCGTCTGGCCCGCCGGCCACGACCTGCGCCGCATCCCGGTGACCGACCCAACGCCCGTCTACCCGCACTCGCTCCTCTGGCGTCGAGACAATCCCCACCCAGCGCTGGCCGCCCTCCGCGCCCACCTCGCCGCCACAGCGGCCGGCCACGACGCCACCGCGACCTGGGCGCCGCGCTGGGTGATTTCGCGCTGAACGCCGCCACGTGAGGTGATCGCGCCAGCGTTCGGCCTCGGCGACGACGTCGGCGGGCAGAGACTCCAGCAGTCCGAACGGCTTCATGACGGGCAGGCTGACGCCCTCCAGGACGGCGATGTCCGCGGCTGCCAGGACATGGACTGGTCCAGACACGGCGAGTGCGGCGAGAAAGTGCCACTCCCCCACGCACTCCCTGTAGATCGCACCTGCTCGCCGCGCTGATCATCACCCCGGCCCGCGGCCCCGGAAACCGGATCCGCTGTACCGCGCTCCGGAATAGCGATTGCGCCTGAGATGGGGGTTGCCGCTCATCCTCACCTCCGACCATACGTTCAGCCGAGTGCCGCCTCCCTCCGCGGATTTCGTTGGAGGGTCACCGTCCCGGCGCGACCTGCCGTCCCGGAGCGGAGGCTGGTGCGCGCCGTGGCTCGGCGAGCATGACACAGATCGCTACGGACAGGGCCGCGCAGATCCCGGCGCTGGTCCAGAGAACCGCATGCCAGGCGTCGGTGAAGCCTTCCGTGACGAAGCCGAAGAACCGCGGTCGCTGTTCACCAGGCAGCGTCGACAAAGGACCGACGAGATCGCCCGCGTTCACACTGTTGGCCAGGTTCTCGGTTGTGCCCCGGTAAGCGGGAAAGCGCGCAAGTCCATCGTTGAGCCGCGTCTGAAGCAAGTTGACCAGGGCCGTGCCGGCGGCCGCGATGACGACGGCTTCGCTGCCCAGCCGGAGGGTGTTGAGGAAGCCCGCGGCGGTACCGGTGGCCTCGGGCGCTACGACAGTCAGCACCGCGCCGTCGACCAAACCGAAATTGAGCCCCAATCCGATTCCGAGTGTGATCAATGGGCCGGCCAGCGCTCCCGCGGCGATACCGGGCTGCAGGGCCAGGGCCAGCCAGGCGACACCGGCTGTCAAGCACGCCAGGCTGATGGCGAACACGGCGCGAGTGGACAGCCCCCATTTGATCAGCTTCCCGGCCAGCAGTGGTGTGACCAGGATGGGCAGTGTCATCAGCAGCATCGTGGTGCCCGCCGCCTTGCTGGTCGAGTTGTTCACGACCAGCAGGTAGTTCGGCAGCAATGGCAGCAGGATCACGAACGCGAACGTCACTACCACCGGGATCAAGCACAGCGCCATCAACCTGGTGTTGCGCAGCAGTTTCAGGTCGAGCATCGGATGTCGACTTCGCCGCTCCACCAGCACGAAGACAACCATCAGAAGGACCGACCCTGCCAGCAGGCCCAGCACACCGGGATTGGCCCAGCCCCATTGGGGGCCTTCGACCATACCCAGCATGGGCAGGAAAAGGCTGCCCACGAACGTTGCGGTCCCCAGCCAGTCCACCATGGCCGCGGACTCTCCTCGGGATTCGCGTAGGAACGGGATGGCAAGCAAAACCAGCAACATCAGCAGTGCGTGCGATCCGTAGAACGAACGCCAGCCGAAGCTGTCGGCCAGCGCGCCGGCCGCCATCGCACCGAGTGCGAGCCCGGCACCGGTGACGATTCCGACGGCGGCGAAGACCCTGACGCGCGCCGCGCCGGTGAAGGTCGTGGCCATGATGGAACTGCCGCTGGTCAACAGCGCGGCGGCCCCGATACCGGCCATCCCGCGTGCCAGATCGAGCAGCAGGATGCCGGTGGCCATCGCGCTCACCGCCGATGCCGCCGTGAACAGCACCGCACCCATCGTGAACATGCGCCGCCGGCCGATCAGGTCGGCCAGTGAGCCGCAGGCGAGCATGAAACTGGCGAAGGTCAGGTTGTAGGCGTGGACCACCCATTGCAAGGCGTCCAGCGACGCCTGCGTGTCGAGGCCGATATGCGGTAGAGCCACCCCTGACCCGGTGACCGAGGTCGGCAGAATCAAGAGGGTCAGCAGCACCGCGACCAGCGCGACAACACGGCCAAGGCGACGATCGCGTTCACCCGCGAAGACGCTCATTTCGCACTCCCCCATTCCCGAGCCGCCCTCACCGCGCGGGTTCCGCCGGCACGGCCCCGACGAGGCCGCCATCGACAACGAGGTCCTGGCCGGTGATGTAGGAGGCGTCATCCGATGCCAGGAACGCCACGGCCGCCGCGACCTCGTCGGGATGGCCGAGACAGCCGAGAGGAATGGTGGCGACGGTGCGGATCTCGGCACTCGGATCGGGGTTGACGGCCCGGTACATCGCGGTGTCGATGTAGCCGGGACTCACCGAGTTGACCCGGACGCCGCGCGAGGCGAGGTCCGACCCCAGGGTGCGCGCGAGGTTGTGAACAGCGGCTTTGCTGGCCGAGTAGATCGAGGCGATGGGCAAGCCGCGGTACAGCGTCCACGACGCGTTGATGACAACCGCGCCACCATCGGGCATCAGTGGCACCGCCTTCTGGATGGTGAAGAAGACGCCCTTGAGGTTGACGTCGACCACGCGATCGAAATCGGCTTCGGTGACCTCCTGGCTTGGCTGGAAGACCCCCACACCCGCATTGGCGAAGACCGCGTTCAGCCCACCGCGCCAGGTCTCGATTCGCCGCATGAGGTCATCGAGATCGGGCACGGAAGCCACATCGGCGCGGACCGCGAGAACCCGGCCCTCCTCGGCGCCGAGCCGGGCGACGGCCTCGTCGAGCCGTGCCTGGTTACGCCCGGTGATGACGATGTAGGCGCCTTCATCGCACAGACGGCGCGCGGCAGCCAGGCCCATGCCGCTGGTGCCGCCGGTGATCAGAACCGTCCGGTTCGTGAATCGCTTCATACCGGCGATCGTCTAGCGGCCCGTCACCTCACAGAAGTGTCGGCTGAACCTGGGTCTGACACCACCACCCTCAGCCCGCGAGCGGTTCCGACATTTCCAGGAGCGCGGCCAGCCGGGAGCCGGTGTCGTCGCCCGATGCCGGGGTGTACAGCAGCAACCGGTGACCTGGCAGGTCGGACAACGGCAGGGTGGTGTATTCAAATACCAGTTCCCCTGCTTCGGGATGGTGCAGGATCTTGAGGCCCTGGGCGGCGCTGCCGACCCGATGCTCCGCCCAGATGTTGGCGAACGCGGGGCTTGCCAGGCACATGTCGGCAGCCAGGCGACCGAACTCCGGATCGTCCGGGTAGCGGGCCGCGTCAGCGCGGAACTGACCGACGATGGCCCGCGCCGCGTCCTCCCAGCGGCAGAGCGCGTTCCGATAATGGGTGTTGGTGAAAAAACTCACCAGACAGTTGTGGTCACCGTGGTCGTAGCCGAACACGACACGGGCCGCGCGGTTGACCGCGACGAGGTTCCAGTGCCGGTCAATCACGTAAGCCGGGCGCGGCAGCCAGCCGTCGATCACCCGCTGCAGCCCATCAGGTACCTGCCGGTTCGAGGGGGGCAGTGGCGGCGGGTTGAGCCCAGCCAGCAAATACAGATGCTCGCGTTCAGCCGCGTCAAGCCGCAGCACGCTCGCGACAGCATCCAGAACGTCGGCCGAGACATTGATCTCCCGCCCCTGCTCCAGCCAGGTGTACCAGGACACCCCCACGCCGGCGAGCACCGCCACTTCTTCCCGACGCAGGCCAGAGGTACGCCGTCCACCGCCGGTGGGCATACCTACGTCCTCAGGAGTCAGCCGAGACCGCCGCGAGCGCAGGAACTCACGTATCTCAGCGCTGCGCTGCTGCCGTGCCTCCGCCGAAAGCCGGGAGATATCCATCCCGCCATCCTAATCGGCCCTGCCTGCGTGCCCCGATCGTGGAATCTGGCGGGGCGGGAACGTGAGACCACCGGGCGTTGCGCGGGCAGTCTTTCCGAGGAGAAGTGCCTCGTGACTTTGCCGCCTCGTTCGGGGCACCTCAACACGTCGATGGTGAGTCCGAATGCGGCGGCGGGTTCGTCGTAGTAGGTGGCTCACTCGGTCCGTGTGACGCTGGCGGGTATCCAGGTCCTGTGCCCGGCACGCTCGATCACTTGTCTGAGAGTGTTCGGTCCGGTGTTCGCCGCCAACCCGCCCGACAGCTCCCGGCGGACCGGACGGTCCGCGCCCGGTCCCGTGTGGTCGGTCATCAGCAAGGCCACCATCGCGGCGCTGACCGCTTGGACCTTGCTGGCCCGCCACGGACTGACCGTGCCGCAGCTCGCGAACCGTGGAGCACCAGTTCCGCCGCTTTCAAGCCAAAGATCGACGTCCTCGCCGCCGATGTCAGCGGCCACTCATCTCGTGGTTCTGTTGGTACACGGGCAGAGATCGGGCCAACGTGGCTCATCAGCAGACGTTCGCGATCCCGCGTAATGTCCAGTACGGCTTCGCCTCATGATACACGCGCCTTGAAGCGAAAAAGAAACTGGAGAGACGCTGGCATGAAGGTCCTGCCCTGTAAGAATCACCGCGTTGGTATCGGTCATGACGATCATTACCAGCACACCCCGCCAGCACTTGGAATATGAAGGATTTTGGTGCTCAAGCACTTGGCTATCTCAGCGGTTTCTGCATCCACGGTCGCCGCGACCATGATCACCACCGCACCCAGCGCCGAGGCAACCACCTACACTTTGCTCCACGAAGCCAGCAGCGGCGGCGTCACCGCTCGACTCTGGCTCAACAACCAAACACGTGTCATTCACGCCCAGGGACGCAACCTCCAAGCGCGCGAGGTCGTCCGGCTGGACATGAACAGCCACAACGAACTCATAGCGGTCACCCAACGAGACTCTCGACCCGGATCTGGTCATTTGTCGACTGTGTCAAGAACCCGAGAAGTTCCGTATTGCCATATGTCAGCGCCAGAAGCATCGGTGAGGCAGGATCCAAGGCAGTCGCCATTCGATCTTGATGTTTGACCGTATTTCATACTTGCAAAAGTCGAGTGGCATATCTAGGTTCAGGGATTGACGTGAGTGCAGCTGGCCAGGAAGAAAGTGCCCATAATCCGCGTGGTCGTGACCGGTGTACCGCTCTGGGTCCTGTGTGCGTCAGTAGCCGCAACGGCCTTGCTGGGCGGCCCTTTCAAAGCCGCCCAGCAAGCCCTTCTCCCCGACGTACTCGGCGAGAGAAACTTCCACGTTGGCATGGAATTGCGCAACGTCAGCGGCCAGACCGCACAGCTGGCGGGATCTGCCGGGGGCGGCTTGATCGTTTCCGCACTGGGGCCGTCGCTCGGGCTCATGGTCGACGTTCTGACATTCTTGCTTTCCGCGATCCTTCTTCGCTCCGCCGTCGCTCGGCGGGCCGCTGCGCCGCGCGCCCAGGCCGCTGAATACTCGAAACACGCGCTCTGGACCGCCCCTGCGAGTCGCTCAGTCATGTCAGCGCCTTGGCGCGGGCGAATCCTCGACCGGCGCGCGCCACACAGTCGCTCGGATGACGTGGTTACCCGCGTCCGCGGAACAGCGTGACCGAGGCCCAACGCTGCACCGCGTTTTCCTGGTGTGGATTACAGGCCCCAGAACGAGCCGGACAGCCCCGCCTGCCGGAAGTACGCGGCCGCAGCCGCAGGTTCGCGCCGCTGGTAACCGTGGTCGAGCCTGCCCTCGTACCACCCCGCCGCGAGCCGCCACAGAGTAGGCAGGTCCATGACATAACCCTTGTCCTGCCGCGTTTCCGCGAGCCATCCATCCACGCAGGACTCGCCGCAGAACAACCGCTGGTTGCCGCAGGTGTGCACGACGTCGTCCCACATCCGCGCCGTCGGCACCAGGAAGTGCGCGACCAGACCGCCCTTCGGCGGCGTCCGGTCATTCACCAGGAGCGCATGCGGTTGGCCGCAGCCACGGCAGCGGGTGGCCACCAGAACCTCGGGCTCGGCCTTGACCAGATGCGGTATCGCGAACGCGTCCCACGCGCAGCCGCCCCACCACAGCGTCCGCTCGCCCATCACCGAGAACCCCAGCGGGATCGCCGAGAATGGATGGGCCATCGCGACCTGCTCGCGGGCGTCGAGCACCACGTGCCGCTGCTCCGCGAGCCGGCGCAGCGCCTGTTTCGCCACCGCGAGCGATCCGTGCGCGGCATCGGCCAGTTCCGGCGTCGTCGGCGGCCTCCCGCGCTCAGCGAACGCGCGGTAGACCGCGACGCGGACGTCCTCGTCCCAACTCGTGTCGTCGTCGGCGCTCATGGCTGCCCTCGCTTCCCACCTTCAGCTCCGCACTTCGCAGCCAGACACCTGTCAGCGTGCACTCGCTTCGCAATCCGCCACCCGATGATGATATCGCCGAGTAAATCTGCCCGGAGGAGTCGACGCCGTCACGGCCCCAGACACCGGTTAACAGCGTTCACACAATGGTCGGCGCCGTACACCGAAGATGTCCGCACCGAGACCGCGGTCCGTCTGCAACAGACCGCCGAGCGAGAACTCGAATACGTGCCTGGCTTGCCCGTTCGGTTCGCGGCCGCGGCCTCAGTAGCCCTATATCCGACCTTGTGATCGCGCGCGCTGGTGCACCTTGTGCTCAAGTGGGATGTCGCGCGGTGTACGTCCCAGGGTTCGTCGGGCGCGCGTTGCTGTGGGGAGGGGTGCACGTCAGCGGAGGTCGAGGTGATCGATGATGGGCGCGACCCGCGCGCGGTCGTCGTCGACCAGGCCTCGGATCGGTAGCGGCAGACTGGGGCGTGCGACCAGTCCGATCAGTTCGGCGACCGTGGAAACCGCCCGCAGGCTGCCATGCTGTGCGAACAGGTCCCATAGCGGCTGCAGCCGCTGAGAAGCCGCGGACGAAGCGTGCGACGCTCCAGCTTGGGCCGAGCGCGCGATGTGCAGTGCGGGTCCTGGCAGTGTCCCGGCGATGACCGAGTACCAGACCTGGCATCCTGCGTTGAGGCCAGTCGCTGCGACGGGATCGCCGCTGACACCCACCGTGACATGCTCGGGCAGTAGCGAGCGCAGGTGTGAGATGCGGGCTGCGGCTTTGTCCGGGTTGGTCAGAACACCGGGGCACCTGCCTTCCGGGCGTCCTCGGCCATCTCCAGCACATGTTTGGTACGCAGGCCGCCGATCCCGACGATCACGGATACGCCGTTGGCGTGCCGCACCGCGAGGCGTGCGATGCGGGCGTTCCTCGCGGGTGAGGTAGGGAGAGGTAGGGATACGCCCCGGTTGATCCTAGCGTGGTAATCGAATCGACGCGGGTCGCCGTGAGTCGTTCGATCAATCCGGCGAATGCCTTCTCGTCGAGGCCGTCCTCCGTCAGCGGGTTCAGAGGTGTTAGCCCCCAAGCCGTGATGGTTATTAGACGGTCGCGACCGGCCTATGCCGATCGCGAGCCAGTCATACCCGAGAAGTGATCTTATCCGACAGTCCGTCGGTCAAGCCTTGATCTCGCCGCAGGCCCTGCCCATGAGGTCAAATCGACCATTGACATGGGACCAGCCTTCAACACACACCAAGGAACGATTGGGAAGGTCGCGCTGGACATTCAGCGTATAGCTGTCCGGGTAGCCCCAGCTCCTGGCCGGCTTCGTGTTCACGTCCAGGCCTCCCCCGTAGATATGAAAATGGCCGAAGAAGCGGCTGTTATAGGTTAAGCTGGCCCGCACGGATTCCACCCTCAGCCCACTGCCGTTAATTTTGATACAGACGAGATTGTTGCATCCGCTCGTGCCTGCGTGCGCAGGTGCGGCCAAAGCCGCCGATGCCGCGGCGGCCATGCCCAGTGCGGCCACACCTGTGGCCGCCCGCCTCAGAGCGGTACGTGAGGACATCCTCGTAGATCCCTTCGTTCGAGACATGCTCATCGCATGTAGCGCGCCACACGGTACATCGCCAAGGCTTTCAGTTCGGCTTCATGATTCCTTCTGGAGCTCGCGCAGCCCAGCGTGGTGTACCCGCGGGCTCACACTGACCTGAAGGTAAGTAACTGAGGAATTTGTCGGTACTTGCGTGGCGCGCGGCGCGAGTTAGGCTCAGCACCAGTTTCCGCTCGGGCGTTTGGTCCTGCAACGCTCGCATCCCGTTGGCCTTCCATTACCCGGCGATGCCTCAACCCACCACAAGGAGCACTTGCGTGCCTGGCAACAGCGAACCGATGCTGTCGGTGACGGTGAACGATCACCCCCGTGACTTTCCGGTCGATCCTCGATCCACACTGGTGGACGCGCTGCGCGGCCGGCTGGGCTTGACCGGGACGAAAAAGGGGTGCGACCGCGGCGAATGTGGCGCTTGCACCGTCCTCGTCGACGGGCGCCGTGTGCTGTCGTGCATGACGCTGGCATTGGCCGTGCACGGCAAGGAGATCACCACGATCGAGGGCCTCGCCTCCGATGACGGCACGCTCCACCCGGTCCAGCAGTCCTTCCTCGACAAGGACGCGTTCCAATGCGGATTTTGCACTCCTGGACAAGTGATGTCAGCGGTCGCGTGCATCGCTGAGGGCCATGCCACCTCCACCGACGAGATCAAGGAGTGGATGAGCGGCAACCTCTGCCGCTGCGCGGCTTACGTCCAGATAGTCGAAGCGGTCTCCGAAGCGGCCGCGGAAGTTGAGCCGCCAATCCGATGAGGACATTCGAATACGAGCGCGCCGCGACCATCGACGCCGCTCTCGCACGCTTACCTCAGCCGGACACCCAGCTGATCGCCGGTGGCACCGAATTGCTGAACTGGATCAAGGAAGGCATCGAGGCTCCTCAGTTGGTCCTGGACATCACCGGCCTGCCGCTGACCGGCATCGAAGCCGGCGACAGCGGGCTGCGCGTCGGTGCGCTGGAGACAATGAGCGACGTGCAGGCCGACCGGGCCATCCAGCGCGAATACCCGGTAATCGCGCAGGCCCTGGTGAAATCCGCCTCGGCCCAGTTGCGCAACATGGCGACCATCGGAGGGAACCTGCTGCAGCGCACCCGCTGCCCGTACTTCCGGGCGGATGTGTCGCTACCGTGCAACAAGCGCGAGCCCGGGTCGGGATGCGCGGCACTGGACGGCGGGGACACCAGTAGGCACGCGATCTTCGGTGGTAGTCGGCATTGCGTGGCGACCCACCCGTCGGACCTCGCGGTCGCGTTGGCAGCGCTGGACGCCTCAGTCGTGGCGCGCAGTGCGCGAGGCGAGCGGCGTATCCCGCTGACCGGCTTTCACCGTCTTCCGGGCGAGCAACCAGACCGGCACACCGAGTTGCTGGCAGACGAGTTGATAGTCGCGGTGGAGGTCCCGGCCGAGGTGGCTGCCCGGCGATCGCACTACGTGAAGGTTCGCGAACGGACATCTTACGAGTTCGCCGTCGTGTCGGCGGCCGCGGTCGTCGAACTTGACGGTCACACGATCACGCGGGCGCGCGTCGCGATCGGTGGGGTGGCGCCCCGGCCGTGGCGTCTCCGGAACACCGAGGTCGAGTTGCCTGGTATCGACGTTGGCGACACCGAGGGGCTGCGGGCTGCTGTCGCCGAGTCATTCGGTGAAGCCAGCCCGCTACCAGGAAACGAGTTCAAGGTCGAGCTGGCGCAGCGTGCGACGGTTCGTGCGGTGCAGGATGCGGGGGCAACGACGTGAGCATGTCGGACAGCAGTGTGCGTCGACCGGATGGGCGGGCGAAGCTCAGCGGGACGGCGCTGTACGCGGCGGACAAGCCCCATCCGGGCACGCTGGCGGCAGCACTTGTCCTCTCCACGGTCGCACGAGGACGGTTGGCCGCGCTCGACACCTCGGCCGCGGAAGGAGCACCCGGCGTGGTGCGGGTCATCGGCCATGCGCACATGCCGCGGCTAGCACCCATGCCGTCGCCGCCACTGGGGCACACCGTGCTGCCCATGCAGGACGACGAAATTCACTACGAGGGGCAGCCGATCGCCATCGTACTGGCCCGGACGTGGGAACAGGCCCGGTTCGCGGCTGGTCTCGTCCGACCGCGCTACGAGGATGTCACGAGGCCGGTTTCCTTCGGCGAGGCCGAGGAAACCCCGGCCACGGGGCCGACATTGTTGCGCGAGAACGCTGATGAGGCCGTCGGAGATGTCGAGGCCGGCCTCGCGCAAGCCGATTTCGTGGTCGACGAGACCTACACGACGTCGGACCGGCACGCCAATCCGATCGAGCCACATGCCACGTTGGCCTGGTGGGACCAAGACCAGCTGGTAGTGCACACCGCGACCCAGGGAATCGCGCTGACCCAGCAAACGATGGCCGGATTGTTCGGCCTACCACCGGAGAACGTTCGCATCGAGTCGCGCTACACCGGCGGTGGGTTCGGTTCGAAGGCTTATGTCTGGCCGCATATTCCGCTGGCCGCGGCGGCGGCCAAGGTGTGCGGCGGGCCGGTGCGGTTGGTGCTGACCCGTGCGCAGATGTATACGCTGTGCGGGCACCAGCCAGCCACACGGCAACACGTCCGGTTGGGTGCGACCAGGGATGGACGGCTGACCGCGATCGAACACATCGGCTCACATCCGACCAGCCGGGCACCGGGCTACCACATCGAGAACATGACCCAGGCAGCGATTGCGCTCTATGCCAGTCCGGCCATCGCGGTTCGCGCTCGCGTCCAGCAGGTCGACCGGCCCGCGCCAACACCAATGCGTTCCCCGAACGAGGCCGTGGGCATGTTCGCCATCGAGTCCGCGATGGACGAACTGGCTCATGGGCTCGCCCTCGACCCCGTTGAACTGCGGCTACGCAACGAACCGGAAACCGATCCGATGACGGGCAGACCCTTCTCATCACGGACGCTCGAGGCGTGCATTCGTGAGGGCGCACGCCGGTTCGGCTGGACACGGCGCCCCCCGGTGTCCTCGCTCAGGGAGGGAAGAGAACTCGTCGGGTGGGGCATGTCCGCATGTGCGATGGAAACCCACCGAGGCCCCGCCTCGGCGCGGATCCGCGCTTGTGCCGACGGCCGGATCGTGGTGGAGACTGGAATGGAGGAGATCGGGACCGGCCTGCCCGCCATGGTGCAGGCAGTCGCGGCGGAAGTGCTGGAGCGGGAGCCGGAAACCATCGACGTGCACCACGGCATCAGCACATTGCCGGCCCACATCGGCGTGTTCGGGTCGATGTCCACCATGGGCATCGGGTCCGCCGTCCATGCCGCGGCATCGGACCTGCGCGGCAAACTCGACGCGGCGGGCGGGTTCGAGGGACTGCGGCGCTCTGGCAGGGCGAGCCTGGAGGCCGAGGGCGCGTGGGCACCGGAGCCGACAGCCTCGGCGACGGGTGCTTCGCGTGATTTCTCGACACATGTGTACGGAGCCGTCTTCGTCGAGGTCCGGGTCGATACCGAACTCGGCCTCGTACGGGTGTGCCGGTGCGTCGGGGTGTACGGCGCTGGCCGGATCATCAACCCGCTGGCGGCACGCAGCCAACTCACCGGCGGCATCATCTGGGGTTTAGGGCACGCCCTGCTGGAACGTTCGATCCTCGAACCCGGCCGCGGCAGGTTCCGGTCGAAGAACCTCGCCGACTACCTCGTGCCGGTCAACGCGGACATCGGGGATATCGACGTGTCCTTCGTCGAGGAGGACGATCGTCACGCGAGCGCGCTCGGCGCCAAAGGCATCGGAGAAATCGGGGCGAACGGGGTCGCGCCCGCCATCGCCAACGCAGTGTTCCACGCCACCGGCCGCCGCGTCCGCGATCTCCCCATTAGAATCTCCGACCTGCTCTGAACGCGGTGCACATGCTGGGCGT
Source organism: Amycolatopsis anabasis (assembly GCF_009765355.1). Lineage (GTDB taxonomy): Bacteria > Actinomycetota > Actinomycetes > Mycobacteriales > Pseudonocardiaceae > Amycolatopsis > Amycolatopsis anabasis. The sequence goes on from NZ_VTHK01000021.1 coordinate 32,003, forward strand.
CGGTCGCCGGTTGGTCAAGCAGCTACTCCGCACTGTTGACCACAAGTCGCAGCAAACGCAGGTTGACCGCAACGACCGGCTTTTCACGCCACAGCCCGCACACGGGCGTGAACCCTCAACCCCGCACACAGGTGTTAGCCCTCAACTCGGCCGAATTGAGGGTTCACACCTGTCATGCCAGGCTCGAGAGAGGTCAGCACTTCCGCAGAGAACTATAGGCGTTGACGTTGGTGTTGAAGTTCCCCGAAGTGCCAGGAGGGTAGGTTCCGGAAGTGCCGCTGTTGTCGTAGTACTTGTTGACGTACGCACAGAAACTGCTCGAGTTGTTGTTCCGCTGACTCTGGGCCCTGTCGTCGAAGTTCTGCAGGGCCAGATCCGGCGATCCCGACTTGAAGTATGCCATGGCCCCCTGCCCGTCCCACAGGTCGAACAGGCACATATGTCCTGGCGGGCAGCGGTCGTACCCGGTCGCGGCCTCGGCGGCGCCCGGCGTGATGACCATGGACGACAATGCGGCCGTCGCCACTACGAGCGTCTTCGTGATGATCGACATCGGCGAGTCCCCACGTTCAATGATTTTCTCTGGTTTGCCACACAGATCAGCGATTCCGTCGACTATGACGAACTTCGGTGGCAACGGTAATTTTCCCGCAAGATCGGAAGATTCCGCAATGACACAATCCATGCGATTCACATCCCGACCGATTCTCCTTCGTATATGGCACGAGGATGACCCGGGCAGTGCTGCGTCAGGTTTCCACCGAGCACATCATGTGGGTCGATCGGCATCTTCCCGGCTGACCGGCCACAAGTCGCTGGGTGCCTGGTTCGGCCCCCAAGGCTCCCCCTGCCAACTCCGCCCTGTCATTACCTCCGGGGTAATCGACGTCACGCACGCCTTCGGCCAAGGTTACTTCCAAAACAACGAAAACCTGGAAGGAAAACCATGACTGCCTACGGACTCGCACACCTGCGCCCGCCACCCGTACTGCCGGAGGAGGTCTATCAATACATGGAGCGCATTCAAGCCACGCTCGACCCGTTCGGCGGGAAGTTCCTGGTGCACGGCGCGCCAGTGGAGGTGAAGGAAGGAGAATGGCCCGGCGCTCTGGTGGTGATCGAGTTCCCCAGCCTCGGCGCCGCACGCGAGTGGTACGGCTCCCCCGCCTACCAGGAGATCCTGCGGCTGCGAGCAAACCACATCCCAGGCGACCTCATCCTGGTTGAAGGCTGCGGCCCGGACCACGACTCCGCCGCCCTGGCGACGACACTGCGGGAAGCGGCCGCAACCCTGGAGTAGCCGCAGCTCACCGACCGCAGAAGTAGGCACGGGGTAGATTCTTCGGCCTGCGCACGGTGTCGGCGGACCCGCGGTCTCACAGGTGTGCCCGAACACGTTCCGCACCTTCCCGCCCATGGCCTCACTCGCGGACGAGCCCCTCGGCAGGGGCCAGACCGGCGTGAGACAGCCGTACCCGACCGCCGGTCGGCGTCATATAATCGCAGCTCACAAGCTTACGGAGGTGGCGGTGGAGCATTGGACAGCTCCGACAGTGCACCAGTTGCGGATCTTTCTGTCGCTCGCCGAGGAGCTGCACTTTGGTCGTGCCGCGGCTCGGATGTTCATGAGCCAGCCCGCGCTGAGCCGCCAACTCAGCGCGTTGGAACGGCGACTGGGTGTGGAACTCGTCGCGCGCACCAACCGGTCCGTGGAGCTCACCCCGGCTGGCCGCGCGATCCTTCCCGAGGCTCGCGCGGCGTTGGACGCGATGCGCAAGCTGCATCGCGCAGTCGAAGGGCACACACGCTCAGCGACTGGAAAGGTGGTCATCGGTACGATTGGCGCCGAATCGGCGATGACGCACACACACCGCGTTCTGGCCGAGTTACGGCTCAAGAACCCGAACCTGAGCGTCGAGGTACGGCTACTCAACGTGGTCGAGCACTTTCTCAGCCTTTTCACCGGGGAAGTGGACGTGGTCTTCTGCCGTCCGCCTGCCCCCGCAGAGATACAGACGCATCATTTGGCCACAGAGCCTCGCGTGGTCTGTTTGTCCGCCGATGACCCACTCGCCAGCCGGCTCGAGGTCTCCCTCGACGAACTTCAGCACAGGGTGGTCATCTCGTTTCCGCCCGAATGTCCCCAGGTCTGGAGGGATTTCTGGGCCGTGGACCCCCGCCCCGATGGTTCACCCGTGAAGTATGGGCCGGTCGTGCGTGACGTGGAATCACTGCTCGCAACCATCGCCCACGGTAAGGCCATCGCCTTCCAGCCCGCCGCCGCCAGGCGGTTCTTCCCGCGTCCAGGTATCGCCTTCGTCGATGTCACCGACCTGCCACCGTGCACCTCAGCACTGGCGTGGCACGAGGCCAATCGCGAGCGTCCCAACGTGCTCGCCGTCCGTCAGGCCGCCCGCGCGGCTTATCCGAACCTGCCCTGAGCCCGGCAACGAACCACGGCACGTTTGCCTCGCTTCGACACCTTGCCTTCAACGTACCGAGTCGGTCGCTCGCTGTCATCGGTTGGTCACCCCCGGAACACGGCCACCGAAGAGAGCTGCCGCCGGTGACAGGGATTCCTGACATCTGTCACCCTAACCGCTCGGCGTGTATCACTCCCGCGATAATCATGCATGACTGGGTATCGAGCGGGACCGAAGAATCATCGGGTTGCAGTTGCGGTATTCACGACGAGCCCGCGAGAATTGGCGTTCCAGCGATGCACGTGCCGCGTTACGGAACGCGCGACGTTGTCTCACTGTGACACAGCAAACCAAGGCGGGGGAAGCTGCGCTCGATGATGGGGGAGAAGAATCGTTCACGGAACGAGTTGGAACAGATGAGCCACGATGTCCGCTTCTCCATTCTGGGCACTTTGACTTTGACGTGCGGCGACAGGAATGTCCAGGTTGGGAGCCCCAAATTGCGGGTGTTGCTTGCGACACTTCTGTTGTCACCGAACCGGGCAGTCCCGCTCACGCGGCTGGCGATGCAACTGTGGGGAGACACCCCGCCCGAAGACCCCCGTCGTGCGATCCAGCTGTACGTGACCCGGCTTCGTGCGGCCCTCGATTCGTCACGCGATCTGCTGACCACAGTTCCGGGCGGCTATCAGATGACTCTCAACGCCGACCAACTCGACCTTCTGCGATTCGAGGAACGGATAGACGCGGCGCTACAGAGCACCGACGACGAAGAGCGGGTGCAGTGGCTTCACGAGGCACTCATCCTGTGGCGCGGTGAGCCCTGTGAAGACGTGCCTTTCCACGACTCGCACTTCGCTGAACTCAGCCAGCTTGCGGAACGCCGTCTTCAGTTTGAAGAAGATTATATCGATATCCAACTGCGGCTGGGCCGGCACACCGACCTGGTGCCCAGGCTCCGTAGACTGACCGCGATCGCCCCTCTGCGAGAACGCTTCTGGGTCCAGCTCATGCACACCCTTCAGAGTATGGGGCGCCAGGCCGAGGCGTTGCAGACATATGCGTTGATCGCCGCCCGGCTCGCGGACGAACTGGGGGTCGATCCTGGCGAAGAACTTCGCGCGGCCCACCAACAGGTGCTGGCCCACGACGCGAACTCCACCGCGTCAGCTTGTGCGCCAACCACAACCTGCCCAGTCGTCCCACGTCAGCTACCGCCGGACACGGCGCGGTTCACCGGTCGGGAAGTGTACCTGGCGGAGCTGGACAAGTTCGCGTCCCCGCGGGACGACAGCGCTCGTGCCCTCCGCCTGATTACCGTCGACGGAGCCGCCGGGACAGGCAAGACGGCGCTGGTGACCCACTGGGCACACACAAGATGTGACCAGTTCCCCGATGGGCAACTCTTCGTCAAACTGCATGCGCCCCAGTCTCCCCCGCCAACCCCCCAAGACATTCTGGGGGCACTGCTGCGAGCACTTGGACAGCAGCCCGGGGACATGCCGGCAGACCTCGACGAGCGATCGGCGACCTTTCGTACCATCACGGCCGGTAAGCGAATGCTGCTCGTGCTGGACAACGTCGCTGAATCCGCTCAGGTCCTGCCCCTGTTACCGGGCCCCGGCAACGTGGTGGTGGTCACCAGCAGGCACCGGTTGCGAGCCTTGTCTTCCGCCCATGGTGCCGAGCGCATAGAACTCGACGTGCTCAGGCACGAAGAAGCGATAGAGCTTCTCGGGAGGTTCGTCGGCAGGGAACGGCTCGCGGCGGAGCCGGGCGGCGCGGCCGCGGTGTCCGACTACTGCGGGCACTTACCCCTGGCTCTCGTCCTCGCCGCTGACCGCCTCGCTGACGTCGCCACTGTCCGCGAACTCGCCCAAGAGCTAGCCAGCGAAGACGACCGTCTGGACACCTTCACAACGTTCGCGGACGCGCAGACGGATTTGCTTGCCTCGCTGGATTCCGCTTATCGGAACCTGAAACCTGATGCCGCGAGAGCCTTCCGCCTGCTGAGTTTGTGGCCAGGTAGCCGGATCGGCGTGCCCGCAGCAGCCGCTCTCGCCGGACTGCGCAGCCGAGACGCGCGTCACCTCCTCAACTATCTCGCTGACACCCACCACCTGCGACGCGTCACTCCCGGCCAGTTCGCCTTGCACGGCCTGCTTCGCCTCTTCGCCCGCAGCAAAGCAACCGAACTGAGCGGTCCGGAAAGGACGGCGGCGATACGTCGCATGCTCGACTGGTGCCTGCACAGCGCGGTCAACGCGGCACGCGTGTTGGGTGACGATCTCCCGTTTCGTTCCGTGAGCCGGCAGCCACCCGCAGTCGCCGCAACCTTCACTTCCGAAGCCCAAGCCATCATCTGGTTTGAAACAGAATTGGACAACCTCGGCCAGGCGGTACGGTTCAGCGCGCAAACAGGCGAATACGCACATGCATGGCAGATTGCGACCACCTTGAATGAGTTCCTGGAACGCTGCGCGCACCAGGTGGACCACACTCCCCTCCTTCGACTCGCACTCACCGCGGCGAAGAACGATGCCGGCTATCTCGGCGAGGCACAGATCCTCGCTCTTCTGGCGCACAACCATCTCCGTCTCAACCGGCCCGGGCAGGCACTGCGGCTCTACCAGCAGCACCTCGCCGTACTCCGACAACACAATGACACAGGGCTCATCGGTACGGCCTACGGCAATATCGCTCGCGCTCTCACTCGGCTTGGCCGCACCGACGCGGCTATCGACCACCTCCGATACGCCCTCGCCCTGCACCGACGCCTCGGCGATCGTAGGGCAGAGGCCAGAGGCCTTCACCTGCTCGCGGACACCCACATGCGGGCGGGCCGCCCCGCCAAAGCCGTGGTCTACAGCCAGCAAGCTCTCACGATTCGGGGATGCATCGCCGAACGGTTCGACGCCGCACTCAGCCACCACCAACTCGGCGAACTTCAGGTCGCACTCGGCAACCATGAGAAGGCCGTGGTCTACCTTCGTACCAGCCTTAGACTTTTCCAAGAAGCTGGCAGGTTCGACCACGAGGCCAACATCATGACCGTTCTGGCCACCGCATTGCGTCACACCGACAACCGACACGGATCCGGTCATTTGAAGCGGGCTGTCCAAAACATTGCACAACACGACGTGCGACCGGCCGCCAGTCCTCACAAGCAAATCTGCAATCGCGGATAACCTCAACGTCCCTCGATGGATTTCTTGCTCAGGGGGTGAGACAGTTCGTAGTCGAACCATATCCTGTGAGTGCCGTCACTGTCGACACTCATCCCGCCCGAGCCGACGATTCCCCTCAAAGCACCGGTACCACTCGAAGGCACGATAACGAACGACTCATCGTACCGCTGATTTTCGCCACCGGTCGAGGCAGTGTGGGTAAAATTGAACGTACCGGACAGCCCGCCGAGTTCGCCCTCGAAAGACTCAACTGCAACGTAGGAGCCGATCCCTGTCTTCTGATCGAACGCTGCGGTGAACAACGATGCGGACCTTCCAGAAACCTGACCCTCGTAACGCTTCTCCATCGTGTATACACCAACGTCAACTCCAGTGCGAACCGATAGCGCAGGGGTCACCGGAGCTGGTTTGAAATCATGTACCGTGAAAGTGGATTCTGCTCTCATGTGCTGGAGGTCCGTTCATCCTCGGTCGATCGACGGGTTGATAAATAGAACTCTACATCACTTTTGAAACGATCCGCTGAGCGAATGGGCTCCAAAGCCGAGCGAGGGAGCCTCCTGTCCGGGCATGATGACCCTTCCCAATCCGGTGCAGTTGCTGTTCGACCAGAAGACCTGGGGTATATCACTGGCATTCGCACCCGATTCGGCGACTCGCGCGATGCCACCGGAGAGCGCGAAGCAGGAACCCAGCGGCACGGGCTTCGCCACGCCCATATCACCTCGAAAACCTGGCTTGGAATACCAGCAGACGGTATTGGAACCGCAGTGCGGCGTCGACGGGCCAGCCGCGGCCGCGGTGGCGGCCGCCGGGATAGCCGTGGCGATGCCAGCCGCCGCCAATCCGACCAGGGCGACGTGCCGTGGTTTCATCGAATTCACCCGATCTCTCATCGCAACACTCGACTTCGTGAATCAATGTCATATTTCCTCACTGTGGCTGGCGAAGCAACGCACCGGCGATGAGCAAACGGCAACCTCTGATGCGTGCTTGTATATCGCGCCAGGCGACCATGCAGGTGCTGGGTTCGGCACGGTGAGGACTCGCGCTCGGAAGGGCGTCAACCTGTCCGTCCAGTCCGCTCAGGTGAACCGCGTGTCGAGAAGGTCGGCGCACGTCTCGCTCCAACTCGGCCGCAACACCTGGGACCGCCGCATGGAAACGCACGGCCCCATACGCACAGCGCGCGACGCTTGAAGCCGGACTAAAACTGAACTGAAGACGCGTCTCACTATGCTCACGCGACACGGAGACGTTTCTCCTGTAATCATCTCAGACGGTTCACATCGGACAAGAGCGGACAAGTATGCGTAAAATCTTGCTAGGGTTCATAGCGCTATTCTCAATGCTTGCTGCGGCGCCCTCGGCGAACGCCGCGACTCACTCAGAAATCGGCGTCCAGTCGGCCGGTGGCTGCATCAGCGCACACGGCCCCGGCGATTGGAACAAACATTGCATTGACGTCGTGGGCAAGGGAGTGAACGTAGAGACGGTCGAAGGCCATCTAAGTTCAACGGTCGCCCCCTACTTCCCCAGGCAGATCTGCGTGGTCGATGTGAAAATTTGGGGTACCGAACTCGGCGGCTACTACTTCGAACGCACTAAGAAGAACAACGGCTGCGGACTCGGCTCCCTAGGGGTCAAGTGGTTCCTCAACATGAAATTCGAGCCAGGTTCCCAAATCTGTTCCCAGACTACCTACGAAGGCAGGGTACCGGGACCAGTGTGCATCCAGATCCGGCCGTAGGACACGCCGCTGCGGCAACATTGGGCAGGTCAGGCGTGTGACAAGCCGAGGTCGCCGGTGATTCTCCGGCGACCTCGGCGCCCACCTTTCGCACGAAGCAAACGCAAATCCCGCAAGTTGTCAGGCAGTAGGTCCGGCGTATTCCGCCGCCATCTCGGCCAGAACCTCGTCGAGTCGGGTGGGAGTGATGTTCAAGTTCTTCGCGGTGAACGTCGCGTCGACGACGTTAGGCCTGTCGTACAGGTAAAGCATTTCCGAAAACTCCGCTACGATCGGATCTTTTTGCCCGATCTTCTCCAGTGTGGCTCTCGTCATACGCCCCAGCCACGGGCCAGGCGAGGCAGCCGCCGCCGCCAAGCGCGTGGCCAGTTCGCGCACCGGCGCCTCGGAAGTGGAGGGTACGTGCCAGGCACGGCCCCCGGACTCCTCGTGTCGTGCTGCTGCGATGAGCGTGCGCGCTGCATCGCCGGTGTAGGTCCAGCTGTGCGGTGCGTCGAGATCGCCTGGGAAGAAGGCTGGCGAGCCAGCTAGCACCTGTGCTCCCACCAGTAGCGTGAACGGCGAGTAGGCGCCCGCGCCCAGAAAATCGTTCGCCCGAACCTCGGTCACGCGTACCCGACCCGCGTCGTGGGCAGCGCGCGCTTCCTGCCACATCTGAGCCCGGATACGGCCCTTGACAGTGGTGGGCACCAGCGGATAGTCCTCGTTGACGGGTCCATCCGCAGGGCCGTAACCGTAGGTGTTGCCAAGCATGACGTACATCGCGCCCGCGCGTTCCGCCGCCGCCAGCACGGCAGCGGCCAACGGCGGAAACTCGGCCGGCCAACGGTCATAGGCAGGCATGGCACAGTTGAACACCGTGGTTGCGCCACGGGTTAATTCGTCGAACCGGGTGTAATCGGTTGCGTCGGCGGCGACTCGTTCGACGCCCTTGTGCGCCGGACCGCTCCCACGGCGGGTGATGAGCCGTACCCGGTCACCAGCCTCGGCCAACAGAAGCGCGGTAGCCGATCCGGCGGCTCCGGCTCCGACGACGACCTGCAAAGACACCCGTGTTCTCCTTGTTCGTATTTGCGGCACACGCGGTCCGCGAAGTTGTCGACCCAGCGAGAAGACGTGCTCGTGCCGACAAGTTGGCCAGCCGGTCATGTGCTGTCAGTCCATTCACGGGTGATGGTTTTCGGGCCGGTAGCTTCTGTGCGACGATGACCGTCATGACGACCAGAAAGGGCAATGCCGCGTAGGCGCCCGGCACAGCTGCGCACCGGCCTGTCGATCCGCGAACGACCTGGGCAGGCGCGCCGTCAGATTCCCCGAGTCTCCGCCTCGACGTTGCGAGCAATCGACGAGTTCGAACGCTCCCGGCTACGGCCTGGCGCGATCGCCGAAGCACTCGATGCTTGGGCCCGGTTCGTGCGCGGGCCCGTCCGAGAGCTTGAGGACCGCGCACCCGAAACCTGCCCCTGCCCAGATTGTCAGTGGAATGACCCAGTCGTGCGACGCGAGGCGCTGCGGCTGGCGTTGCACGCATTGCCGACCAAGGCGACCCGGGAACTCCGAGCGCTCGTCCAGCCCCTCGACGAGATCTACTTGTCCCGTTCGATTCCCACCCCGGAGACGGAACACATCCGCGGCCTGCTCACCATCACAGTGGTCCTTCCCCAGTACCAGCCAAGGCCGGCGGACACGTTCACCTTCGCGGTTGACCTGGTCTACCTGGGCTGGCTAGTCGCCGAGGTCGGGGACCGTCGCAGCGAACAGCGGCTGTACGCCTCCTATGTCACCCCTGCCCTGGACGATCTACTCGCCGCGTTGAACTCGATCACCGCCGGTGAACGGCACGCGCGAGTATCCTGGGACGGCGAGCCGACCGAATACCGCTGGCTGATCACCGCCGACCCGTACGCTTACGCGCACGTGCGCGTCCTGCGCTTCCCCGACAGGATAGAGAAGTCGCCAGACAACGACGGTCACCAACTCATCGACGCCGACCTACCACTGCCCGCCCTCGTTCGCTCAGTCACCACCGCGGCGAGGGCACTGCTGACCCGTCTCGGCGAAGACCAGTACGCACACCGATGGCATGCCGGCTCTTTCCCGACCAGCCACCTGCTCGCCCTCGAGCAATGGCTCCACCAACCACCAACCCGAGACAGGAACGGAAAGAGTCCGGGGTGATACCTTCTCGCTACCGCCGACTAGAGGCCCGATTCGCGCCGCGCGAGCGTGTCCACTTCAGATGGTTCCTTTCCGCTGTCGTTGTCGGCGTGGAGACACACGATACAAGTGCATTTCCACCCTGCCCCAGCGTTCCCACACGCGTCGACCACACCAGAGACCGCGGGCGTGTTCACAGAGCGGGCGCCCGGGGGTACATAAGTCAGGTAGCAGTCTCGTGCCTCGCCTGGGCATCCACTCCCCGTGAGCATGATCTGGTCGGGCCACTTGGCGTTGGTGATCTCGCCATGCAGCCTTCCGGTTCCGTTTTCGCGCCACAGCTTGACCTGTCTACCCTGCGTCTCGACCTGTTGGACCAGGGTGTAGGTCGCGGGCGGTGCCGCCGTCATCAATGGGGCACCTTGTGCTGTCCAACTCGAAGCCAGCACGATGCCGACGGCGATAGCGCTGACGGCACTCGCCCGCTTTCCGGAGGGGGCTTTCATAGCGAACCTTCTTCCGCGTTAGCTTTGCTTGAAACGTCTGCCACGGAAATCATGGACTCCGAAGCAGAGGTTATGCGGGAACGCCTTCAGTTAGGCTTCGTCTCGGCAGCACAGGTATGTTGATCGGATCACGCCAAGCTGCGCGCGTAGTTGCCCGGCGAAGTCACACGTCCGCTGGCGATAGGCGGAAAGCGGGGGCGGGCACGATGATGAGGCGGCTCATCCGCGCGACGGCGGGTTGTTCGTCGACGGGGCGCCCGTCGGCTTCGACCCAGGCGTGGGCGAGGAACGGGACAGTGCGCACGCCGGAACACCATGTGGGCCAACTACCGTGAGCGCGACACAGCAGGGCGGTCGCGATCGATCGGGGGAGGCACCCTTGGCCGGCGCAGTGCATGCTGACGGCGATGACGGCGCGCCGTGCCCGGGCGGCCTCGGGGTAGGTGGCGGGGCGGGCGCTCCGGGCGCAGGTAGTCAGCAGGCGCCGGATGTGTTTCGGTGGGAGGCGGCCGATCAGATGGGCGGCGGCGACCGCGATCAGGGGGAGCACACGCCGGTGCGGCGGCAGGCGTTCGCGGTGTTCGATGGTGACGGGAGCGCTCACCGGGTCACCAGTCCGGCTTCGCGGAGCGCGGCGCGCAGTGCGGCGATGTCATCCGCAGCCTGGGCACGGCTTACCTGGTAGCGGGCGGCGATCGCGCTGGCGGCGCGGTCGGTATCGGCGCCATCCATGAGGGCGCGCAGGATGAGGGCACCGACTGGGTTGAGTTGGTAGTAGCTGCCGGATGCCTCGTCGAGCAGGACCATGCCGTCGTCGGTGTCGGTGGCACTGACATGCGGGCGTAGTGTCAACGGCATGTGCGCTCCTTGGGGTGATGATCGCTAGCGGAGGGGCTTTCGAGGGCGGTGCGCAGCCATGCCTCGAGGGCCAACGCATTCTCCACGGACAGCAGGTAGGTGCGGGCGGTGTAGGGGCCGAGGGCCTCATGGCGGAGGGCGTCCGGGTCGACGAGGCCCAGGTGGGCCAGGTGCGAGGAGTCGAGCAGTTCAGCAAAGTCCGTGCGGTTACCAAGTAGGCCGGCGTGCATCTCGGCCATGAAGTGTCCCTTGGTCCGGCGGCCGAGCACCTCGTCGGGGACGATTCCGCGCATCGCGGCGGTCATGAGCGGTTTGTAAGCGAGCGGGTTGCTGCGCTCGTGCGGACGCACGGCAAGGCAAGCCTCCAGGACCCGGTCGTCGAGATAGGGATAGTGGATGGGTAGTCCGGCTTCGGCGCCGACACGTGTCAGGTTCCGGCACGTTGGGGTGGTGGCATAGATCCTGGTCAGCGTGCCGTGCTGGCCACGAGTCGGAGCCAGCGGCTCGGCCGTCGTGGCGGCCTTGGCCAGCAGGGCTCGCACCGTGGCCTTGGCGTCCGGAGTCGCCCAGACCGGTAGCGCTGGACGGGACTGCCAACCAAGATCGGGCCCGATGTGGAGCGGGTTGTACGGCGCAAGATCGGCAGCGGTTTTGGTCAGCCAGTCCGAGAAGGACCGACGGTCGAGGACAGCTCGGGCCGTATCCGTCCGGCGCCAGCGCAGGCGCGCCGCGGTCGCCCGCAGGTGCGCCCAGCCCACCATGGGATGTGACCGCATGGTGTCATGCAGGTACCCGCGTGCGGCTTCCAGGACCTGATCCCCGCCTTCGCCGGACAGGTGCAGCCGGGAGCCTGCGGCGGTCATGTCGCGGGCGAGGTCGCGAAGCTGCGCCCAGATACGAGCGCCTGCTGTCGGTTCGTCCATGCCTTCACCGCTGCGTGGCAGATCGGTGTACCAGGCAGGCACGCTCTCCGGGACCAGCAGACGATGCGTGGTGTTGCCGAGGTATTGGGCGGCACGGCGGGCCCAGCCGGCGTCGTCCTGACTCGCGTCGATGCCCATGCGCGTCACGGCCATCAGATGCGCCGGGCCGCGGTCGGCCAGGAAACACAGCGGCGTGGAATCCATGCCACCGGACAGGTCCGCACTGATCGTCCCGCCCCCGCGAGTTCGGAGATCGACCGCGTCCACGAGGGCGCGGGCCAGCCCGGGCGCCCCTTCGGTCACCGACAACTCCGGTTCCGGCGGAGACCACCACCGCCGCTGGCGGGCGGTTCGGTCGTCACGCAGTTCCAACCAGTGGCCCGGCGCGACGGCCTCGACTCCGCGCCACACCGACCGCTGATCGAGAGGGTGCGGAATCTCGTACACGATCAGGCGCAGCGCGAGGATCTCCTCGTCCACGTCCGCCCCCAAAACCCGCGCCAGCACATCGGAACGGTCGGCGGCCACCACCGCCTCGCCCACTCGGGCTGAGAAGACCCGGCGTAGTCCCGACGCGGTGCCCTGCACGCGCACCCGACCCGCCGCAGAGGCAAGCAGGTGGAAACTGCCCGCCCACCTGTGGCCGACGGTGTCGAGGTCGGTCAAGGCACGCAGCCCTTCGGCCGCGTGCCGCAGTTGAGACGGCGTGGCCGAGCAGTCGCCGACCACTGCGACGCGTGCCGAACCAGCCGAGGCCACCATCAGTTCTTCGTCGCCCCATTGCCCGATCAGCCACGGACGACCCGAAGCATGCCGGACGATGCGGTGGTCTGCTTTGTGAAAGGCGGCGGCCACGGCCGCGCCGGCCACGCAGTCCGAGAGGACCACGAACCAGCCCGTACCGCGACCACCGCTACTCATCTCATCCATCCCCGCAGGAAGCTCAGAACCAATTGAAAATATGGTCCGGCAGGGGGAAGCCACCGAGGTTGGCGGTCAGTTCGGAATATCCACCGACCTCCGTCAACTGTGGCGTTTCGTACACCAGCTTCTCCTGTGTCTCTGCCATGTCACCTCTCCTCGTTCTCAATTTCTCGCATGCGCAAAAGTGTCGCACGACGCCTTCTTGCAAACACATTCTCGAAAGCAGGGCAAGCACGGGCGAAGTCCGCCACGACGGTGTCGCCAGCGACGAATACTCGCGCACCACGGTCCCAGCGAATCGAAACTGCGATGACTTGAGTCAAGTTAGCACGTTTGAGGGCACGACAACCAGATACGGAGGAAATCTTCGCTGCGGCACCTTCCTATAAACAAGGGGTACATACACAACGCTGCATCATTCTTTAGAAACTTCGCATGATTGACATCATTGACTACCCCACACCGTGCGGGCTACGTCGTCCTCGACGCGCAACTGGTTCCCGCGTACTCGATAAACCTCGTGAGCCCAACCGGATACTGCGATAACCTCCCGGTGTGCGAGTGAAATCGATCTTCACGATGATTCTGGTCGGCCTGCTGGCTAGCCCGGTGATGGCGGTGGCGGAAGAGCGCCATGTCGACGTCGCTGTCGAATGGTTCGACGCGACCGCCGAGGCACTGGCCCCGCATCCCGACCCGTACGTGACGCAAAGCCGGAACTGGGCGGTGACCTGGCTCAGCGCCGCGAAAGCGGTGCGGACCCCCCGCTGCGATCGTCCGTTCGCCGAGGCCGCTCTGGCTTCCGCCGTCCACACCGCCCTGCGCGCACTCGCCCCGAACCAGGCCGAACGCCTCGACACCCGGCTGAGCGAAACCTTGCGGCGGCTCCCGGACGGTCCGGGCACTCGCTGCGGGGTCCAGGTGGGCCGCGCGCAGGCGCTGAAGGTGCTGGCCGACCGGGAAGGCGACGGCCTGGACCCGGCCTCGATGAATGCACCATTCCCCACACCCGCGCCCGCGCCCGGCGTGTGGCAGCCCACGCCGCCCGGATTCCGCGAGGCCAAACAGGCCGGTTTCCGCAACGCGCGGCCGTTCCTGCTCGACCGGGCGAACCAGTTCCGGCCCGGCCCGCCGCCCGCCCTCGATTCGGAGCGTTATCGCCAAGACCTTGCTGAGGTGGAGGCCGTAGGCGCCCTCGACAGTAAACTCCGCACACAGTCCCAGACCGACACGGCCGCGTTCTGGTACCAGTCCTCGGTCCTGGGGTTCACCGGCGCGCTGCGCCACGCCCTCACCGAGACGGGAGGCTCGCTTACCGACCGGACTCGCTTGGTCGCCGCCTTCCACGTCGCCGCGGTCGACACCGAGATCGCGGTCTCCGAGGCCAAGTACACCTACCTCTACTGGCGCCCAGTGACCGCGATGCAGGCCGCCCATCCGAAGTGGACACCACTACACGTCACCCCGGCGTTCCCGGAATACCCCAGCGGGCACACGAGCTACGCGGGTTCGGCGGAACGCATCCTGACCGTGTTGCGCGGCCCAGCCGCCGCCCGGGAGTTCCAGCTCACCAGTCCGACAGCGCCAGCAGTGGTCAAAACCTACCGGGCGTGGCAGGAACTGACTGAGGACAACATCGACGCGCGGGTGTGGTCGGGCATCCACTACCGCAACTCAGACCATGTAGGAGCCGCACTCGGCGGCCGCATCGCCGCGCACACCCTCGCCGGAATCGACCGGCTCTTCTGCTGAAGTCCGACGGTAGCGTGAAGCTAGACTGTCCGAGTGCGGGTGTGGTCGCAAGACGGGATCGAGCTCTTCGTCGCCGCTCCCGCGTCGGGTGGGTTTACCCGGCACAGCCATGACGAGTACGTCATCAGCGCGAACGTCTGCGGCGTCGAGGACGTCCAGCTCGACCGCCGCCAGTTCACACTGGGCACCGACGAGCTGACCTTGTACAACCCTGGCGAGGTGCAGTCGTGCCGGACCGCGGTCGGCGATGACGAGCGATGGTCGTGCGTCAGCCTCTACCTCGCCCCGGAAGTCCTCATGCGCAGGCTCAGCCACTCGGCGGAATTCCAGGAGCCGGTCCTCACAGCACCGGCGCTGAGGGCCGAACTGGTGAGGCTGGCCTTGTCGCCGGTGGACGCCACCACACCCCGCCGTCTGGAACGACTACTCGACGCGGTGTTCGACCAGGCGGCCCTCGGCCCTAGACGGGGCTCGTCCGAGATGGCTCAAGCGCACGCCTGGATCAGGGACGGCACAGGGCAAGAACCGTGGGAGCCGTTGAACGTCGGGCGGGTGGCTGCCCACCTGGGATGGTCGCGGGAAACCTTCACCAGGCGGTTCACACAGGCGACCGGAACCCCACCATACGCCTGGCACCTACAGGCCAGACTGCTGCAAGCGCGCCGCCTGCTGCGGCAAGGCCACAGCCCCGCCGAGGTGGCGACCTTGGTCGGCTTCACCGACCAAGCCCACCTGCACAAACACTTCCAAGCCGCGTACTCGATCACTCCCGCACAGATCCGTGCGTCGACCAAATAGGTCACAGATCTACAAGACCGGGCCACTCACCTGGCGGGAGCCTGGGACAATGCTCAACGTCGCCCTGCTCGCCTTCTGGCTGGGAATGGTGTTCAACGCCGCTCCAGGCGCGGTCTTCGCCGAATCCCTCCGCCGCGGGATGCGCGGAGGATTCCGCGGTGCGTTCGCGGTCCAGCTCGGCTCGCTTGCGGGCGACGTGACCTGGGCCGTCCTGGGCCTGGCCGGAGTCGGGACGCTCTTCCTACTCGACGGCGTGCGGGTGCCGCTCTTGCTGGCCGGCTCCGTGCTCACGACAGGTCTTGGAGTGATGTCGCTGCGCGCGGCACTGCGCCCGCCCGGCTCGGACCCGGCCCATAAGAGCCACGTCGACGCGACACGAGGCGGATTCTCGGTCGGCGCGGTCATGTCCCTGGCAAACCCGATGAACGTCGTTTTCTGGGGTGGCGCCGCCGCAGCCGTGAGCGGCGTCCTCGGTGAAGAGGCCACGTGGCTGTCACTGGCCGTTTTCTTCACCGGGTTCTTCGTCGCCTCGCTGCTGTGGTGCTGGATCTGCGCCGGAGCTATCGCACTGTTCCGGCGAGCGCTGTCGACACGGGGTGTGCGGTTGCTCGAGGCCGCATGCGGCCTCAGCCTGGTCGGCCTGGGAATATGGATGGTCCTTTCCCTTTGACCTGCACCTTCCCGCGCCCGCGCAAGGAAACCAGCGGGCCGGATCCATGGGCGTGTACCTTGGCCAGGCACGCCCTCATCGCCGACTACGAACGCAAGTTCACCGAGGCGGGTGTCGAACAGCTCAGGATCAAACTGACCTGATCGACACCGCCGAGGCCCAATTTACATTATTTAGTCCCAGTGAAGAGAACACGATCGGGCTTAATGGAACTGTTCGCGCCACGAAACTTGGCCGGGGTGGCCTTGCCAACCAGTTCCTGATGCACTTGCTGCGGCGTCCAAGTCGGATGCTCCGCCAGGATCAGGGCCACGGCACCCGCGGCGAGCCCGCTTCCTCCGTCGTGTACTCCCCAGGGATTCTCATCGCTGCCTGGTCCGATGGCAGTAGGATCGTGCTCAGGGGAGGCTAAGTCGACGCAGGAGCCGATGCGCGCTTCGACCTGTAGGAAATCGCCAGACCTCAGGACATCCGAACCGGTGGAAGTAATCGCTTCGGAGACGCGCGCCGGCGAAGTTTCCGCGCAGGTATCCTCGAACTCCCGAGGTGAACTCCCCGCGCTCACTACCCAGGTCACTCCCGATTTGATCGATTCCCGGATCGCGTTGTCAACCTCATTGTTGGCAGGCAGATCGAAAGGGAGCACAGCCACGGCAGGACGCACCGCGTTCGCAGTCACCCAGTTGATGCCGGCGACGACCCGCGAAGGCGTCGTTTGCCACTTACAATCACGCACACGCACAGAAACCATGCGTACGCCCTTCGCGGCACCGTACTTGGTCCCGCCGATTTGGCCCGCTACGCCGGTCGCGGAAAAGAACGCGCAATCATTAGCAATGTCTCCGCCTACCAGGTCGATGCCGCGGGCAGCCCGCCCGCCGAAGTCTGCGTGAGTCACCTCGATGCCCGAATCCAGCACATAGGCATGCACATTTTCGGCTGCAGTATGCCAGCCATAGCTTCGCGAAAGAGGGAATTGGCGCTGATCGATCCGGTCGAGCCCGTGGTTTGGATTGACCTGGATTCCACCGGCAGACCGGCCCGGCGTGCCCGAATCCTTCTCTGAGGCCACCGCGCTGGCGTCCTGGGGGAAGAAACTGGTACTCACCGCGACAAGAAGGGCGCCAAGGGAGGCAATCCATCTCAACTTCTTATTGGCAATCATGTGATCGAACCCTTCAAATGATTGATTACTGTTCGGGCAATTGATCACCGGCGAGATTAGTCAGCCCAACAAGTCCACGACCAAGGCCCTTAGGACTTCACGTGGCCGTCGCCCCACACTCGCGCGAATGGACCCCACTCCTTGTACAACTCGATGTGGTGCACCTGGTTGGGCGAACTGGACCAGCAGAATGACCGGTACGAACCGTCCGCACGGTACGACGCCGCAGACCCGACCTGGGTATATCCACCGCCGCCATGTCGCCACACCTTGGCGATGACGTCGCGGGTGGCGACATCCGGATCCGTGCTTCCAGTCACCCTCAATTCGAGGCACACCCGGCCGGAACTCGTAGCGTGAAAGTCCTGCGTGTTCCTGCTGAATTGAAAGTCGAAGCTGAAACTGAACGGCAGTGTCACCGCCGCGGAACCGGGGACCGCGGCCGCCGGAGGCGCGAGTACCGGACCGAGAGCCAGCGCACTTCCTGCGATTATCGCACTGACCGCGCGTTTTCTGAATTGATGTTTCATTGCACACCTTTCTTTGGGCGCACCGCGGAAGCCACGGGCTGACCTGTAACCAGCGGGCACCGATCCGGGCCCAGTGTGTGTCGGTGCCGAACCCAGGTCGCCTGCCCCGACCGTCGGCATCGGCGTCGACGCTCATGGTGCCGCCGGGGAAATCGGGGACAGCCAACGTGCAGGTGATCGTCGGACGGTCCCGGGAATATGTGGCCTGGACGCCCGCCGCAGGCGTGCTGGAGTGGGCTGCGATCAGCGGCGCGGCGCAGCGGCACCGTTCTGGATCAGCAGCGCGCCGGCGACCGCGGCCACACCACCGAGGAGACCTGGAAGCCGTCGTTCATAGATGATCCTCTCCTCATCGCCGGTTCAGCGCCCTTGACTGTAAGCACGCTCCGCTTCATACGAGCTTCAACCGGCTGCCGTTGGGCCACCGAGACTGGCCGGGAGCCCACCGCAGACGAGGTAGTTCGCTAGGTACTGCCGCTGAGCTATCTGATCATTCGCCGGTCCTTGGCCACGACGACGCCGCCACGGTAGGCCCCGCCCGACTGCGTGAGCGTGCCCGCCGGTCCCGCCACCAACCACTCGGACATACCTCCCCCGAACCCTAATCAACACGTCCGAGGGGTAACCGACAGGCGCACCCGCCAGCCTCCCACCTCGCCAGTACGGGCTGGTCGGCCAGGCCTTCCTGCGTGGTCCTCGAAGCCCTGGCCGAACCTGGCGCGCCCGTATCGGATTGGTCAGTCGTCGTGGGGTTTGCTGAACTCTTCGATCAGCACGGGATACTGTTGCCCGCCGTGTCCGGCGGCGATCGAGCGGTCGGCCATCGCTTTGATCAACTTTGGCAGTTCGGCGTTGACGCCCACCGCCTCGCTCTCCTCGATCAGGTGTGCCATCGCCCGCGCGTCGGTTTCCAGGGCCGACACCTCGGGCGGGAACGAGCCGCGGTCGATCTGCTCGGCATACCCAGGCAGCCATTCGGCGACGCCGGTGGCGATCTGCTGCGCGAACGGCGCGTACGCGGCGGCGTCGACACCGGCGGTCGCGAGCAGGGCGGTGCCCTGGAGCCAGGCGTTGAGGACGCTCCACATCATGGCCAGGCCGGCCACGTCGTACAGGGACGCCAGCCCAGGGTCCGCACCGAGATAGGTGGTGGTGCCGAGCGCGCCGAGCGTCGACTTGTGTGCTTCGAAGTCCGACCGCGGTCCGCTGTGCAGAATCACCGCCTCGGCGGTCCCGACCGTCGACGGGATGGCCATGATGGCGCCGTCCAGGTAGCGGGCGCCGCGCTGCTCGGCCCAGTGGGCGGCTTCCCGGGCCTGGGTCGAGTCGCCCGAGGTCAGGTTGATCAACATCGTGCCGTCCAGCTCGACCTCGCTCGCGCCGAGCAGCTCGTGCATGGCCTGGTAGTCGGTGACGCAGACGATCGTCAGGGAGCCTGCCTTGAGCGCGTCGGCGATCGTCGGCGCCGACCGCGCACCGTCGGCCACCAGTTGGTCGGCCTTGGAGGTCGTACGGTTCCATACGGTTGTCGGGTGCCCGGCTTTCAGGAACGCGCGGGCGAGTGCCTGGCCCATCAGCCCGAGTCCGATGACTGTCACGGGTGTATCGCTGTTGTTCATGGCAGCATCGTCAACGTTGATACCGGTGTGAAGGTCAAGCGAGGTTTCGATGAGGATCGGGGAACTGAGTCGTCGGACGGGCGTCAACGCCCATCAGTTGCGCTACTACGAGGCCCAGGGCTTGCTGGAGGCAGACCGTCGCGCGAACGGTTACCGCGAGTACGACGAGACCGCCGTGCTGCGGGTGAAGCAGATTCGGCACCTGCTCGGCGCCGGTCTGTCCTCCGAGGACATCGCGTACCTGCTGCCCTGCGCGGTCGGCGAGGCACCGGAACTGATCGGATGCCCCGAACTGCTCGCCGCGATGCGAGAACGACTGCATCGACTGGAGGGCCAAATGAGCAGGCTCGCGCAGTCCCGCGACGCTCTCGCCGACTACATCGACGCGGCCGAGCGACTGGGCAGGCAGAGCTATCCACCGTTCGACGAGGTAGACGCGGAGCCCGTCCTTTCTCCGTGAAATCGCGCTGTTGCGGGAACACGGCCGTGTGGTGCCGGTGGAACTGTCGGGTGGAGTGGCCGCTTGGGCGGTGATCAGCGATGCTCACCCAGCTGGTGGGGGTCCGTGGGTAGCGAAGGACGCCAAGTGGCACTGGCCGCTCTACAGTGACCGGTTGCCGGACGACGCGTCGTGGTTTCGGCCGTGGGTGGGGATGAGCAACCTGCTCACCTCGTACGGGGCCGACCACCGGCGGCTGCGCAGGATGCTCACGCCGGCGTTCACGGCGCGGCGCACCCGCGGCGATGGCTCCCAGGGTGGCAGTAATCATTGGAGATCTGCTCGATGCGCTGGCCGGGCACCCGACGGGTGCGGTGGTGGATCTGCGGAACATGCCGGTGCCACTTCGGCTTCCAGCAAGCCTTGACTTTCATGGCGTACCAACGCCGACGGAAAGGTCGGAAGAAACTGACGACCTTGATGTGTTGGCCAATTGCCATCAGCGGAGTGGCCGAGGTATCCCATGGTGTGTGAAAGGCGAAGTTTCGATGAAGCCGGCGACCTATAACATCCACGGGATCGGTGGAGTTGCCACCGCGGGGCCCGCGCCTTCTCTGCCGAGCGGCGGCACTGCAGGAGTGGACGGAGCGCGAATTGAGTATCGAGTTGCGCGGGGAGACCGTCGTGCTGGCTCCGGTCGCCGAGGCGCATGTCCCGGAGTTGCGGCGGATCGTCTCCACCGTCGAGGTCAGGGAGCGCTGGGGTAGCGTGGACGGTTCACCCACCTGGCCCTTCGATGAGCCCGGTGTGGTGTGCTTCGCGGTCCTTGAGGATGGCGTAGTGCGCGGTCTGGTGCAGTACGGGGAGGAAGCGGATCCGATGTACCGGCACGCGTCGGTCGACGTGTTCCTCGACCCGGTGGCGCACGGCCGTGGGCTTGGCATGGACACCGTCCGCACAATGGCCCGCCACCTCGTCCATGACCGCGGGCATCACCGGCTGGTGATCGATCCCGCAGCGGACAACGCCGCCGCGATCCGTTGCTACAAGGCGGTCGGCTTCCGCGAGGTCGGGATCATGCGCCGCTACGAGCGCGACACCGAGGGCGGTGGTTGGCACGACGGACTGCTGATGGATCTGCTTGCCGAAGACCTCACATAGCGGGTCGGTGCGGCGTGGTCACCGCGCCCACTTCGCCTGTCCCAGGATCAAATCTCGTTCGGCTTTGTGAGGTGGCCACGAGGACAGCCGCGAGTACGCGGCACGAGGCGTCCGGGCCACCCTTCACGGCGATCTATGCACTTGGCTTGGCGGCCTTTGCCGAGGCGCGAGCCTGCGCACGGAGGATGGAGTCAGGAAGAGCCGTTCAGCAACTCTGGGTGAAGTTGCGCTTTCCGTCAGTCGGTCAGCCGCCGTGACGGTAGGGATTCCCCATCTAACAGTTTCTCGCAAATGACTCGCGCATTAACTTGGAGCGAATACCTTTTGACTATTCGCAACGAGCATCCAATGATACCCGTTGCTAAATCAATACCACGCGAATTGAAATGGCGCCAATCATTGACCAAGGGGAGTATTGATCGTTATTTTCGTTTCGACCAGCCACATCTGGCCATGATTTCACAGGAGCGAAAACATGTCCAGAACTCGTCGTCAAGCGGCAATCGGCGCGACTTTGACCGCCGTGGCCGCCTCGTCATTGCTACTGTCCCCTGCCACGGCTTCGGCCGACACTGCGGGAGTTACCGCCTGGGAGTGCCAGGGACGCTTTGGATGCCTCTACGAGGACGCTGGAGGACAGACGTCCCGCTATGAGCTCTACGACTGCGGCACCAAGTACCTGCCTGCCGAATGGAAGTACCGCGTATCCTCGATTCAGACGAGGTCCAAGCCGGTGCGTCTCTACAAGAACGATGGAGTGATCGGGGACTTCGCCCCCAACGTGCGGCGCGACCTGTACCGCGGCGACAACGACCTGGCGGTCAGGTACAGCATCCCCTGCTGACGGGCCACCTCAGACACCTTTACTGCCCGCTGGCCGAATTTTGAGTGGATCACCTGGGGATCGAATGTCCAGCGGCGTGGATAAGAGCCCGCAACCCAAGGAAGGACTCGCCCAGAATAATCCCGGCGGTATCGGCAGGCCACTAGAGTTGCTTGCGGAGCCTAGCCCTGAATTCGACGAATGTGCCCTGGTCGCGGACTGCAGCTGCGACCAGGGCAACGCCCTGTCTACCCGGAAGTGATCCAGGCGGGCCGCTGGCCCGTTGCTCCGGCCACGGCGTCGGCGGCAGACCCGGCACCGCCCTCGTCCTGCCGCTCTCGCCACGCCGCCGCAGCGCATGGGAGCGGCGTATCAGCTGAGCGCTGGCCAGGGTGAGCTGGCGCGACTCGGCCCGTCGTAGGGCGGTTCGGCGCCGGGTCCCGGCGGCGTGCAGCACCGCGGCGGCGGTGCGGGCTCGCGCCTCGGCGTTCGTGCTGGTGTGGGAGCGGGGGCTGGTTTCGCGTGTGTGACATCCGACCGACGGCACCTCGCCCGCGACGGCGCCGAAACCCGGCAAGCCAGGCCCCGGAGGCCCACCTGGTTCCAAGAACCGCAGATCAGCCGTACGTTACGATTCGGAAAACCGTCAAACGCGACCTCACCATGGCCGGCAACTGGAGTAATCATCGGATGCCGAGCCACCGCGCCACCCAATGGGCGGGTAAGCGATGCTGTGCGGATGCAGGGTGACGGGGAGACACCGCACAGTGAAACCACCACGATGCTGAAGGCCGCGACCGCGCTGATCGACTCGGCCGCCCCGGAGGACATCGTCGGCGTGCTGGCCGTGGTGCGGAACGGGCTGATCGCCGCACGCCGGTGCGGCCTCGCCGCTGCGGGCGAGGCGCGCTGGACCTCCCGGCACCGTAACGCCGAGGCCGTCGAGTTCGCGATGGCCGAACAACTGGTGAGGGCACCGGCACTGGCGGCTCAGGAGATCGTGCTGGCCGATCCGCCCGATGTCACCGAACATTTGCGCGGGCCAGCCGCCGACGCCGCGGTCGAGGCGATCACCGGCTTCAGCCGGTCCGCCGAGCAGGCGTTACGCACCGCCGCGGACCACACCCCAGAATGGGCGGACCGCAGGGTGTGCCGGCACTGCACCGCCCTGGTCCGCGAGCTTCGGGAAGCGTGGGACGGGCAGCACCCCAGCTATCAGCTCCGGCCGGCCG
The DNA here is from genome assembly GCF_009765355.1 of Amycolatopsis anabasis. Taxonomy (GTDB): domain Bacteria; phylum Actinomycetota; class Actinomycetes; order Mycobacteriales; family Pseudonocardiaceae; genus Amycolatopsis; species Amycolatopsis anabasis. The sequence continues at coordinate 54,921 of NZ_VTHK01000021.1, forward strand.
AGTGACACCAACTCGGCAGCGAAGCGCGTTACGGGGCCAGGCCGTTCACCGCGACCGTGATGAACGGGTACCGCGGCGCCCCGCACGGTCGCCGGGCGCGCGCGGGTGATCGTCGATCTCGCGCTCGCCGAAGACGGTTCGAGCGGTGGGTTCGTCAAGGACAAAGGCCCGGTGCCGCGGTAGTTTAGTCCACAATGGACGCAATACCGTCGAGGATGCGTTCGAGTCCGAAGTCGAAGGCGCACGAGGATTGGTCCGCAGCGCTGTCGTCGTACCCACCGTCGTTCCAGACCTGCACGATCGTCGGGTGCTTGGCGGCGTCGAAGTACTTCTCCCAGAACGAGGACCGCCGCCGCCACCAGGTGTCCTCGGTCTCACCGGTGAGCTGCTCCAGCCGCGCGTGCCCGGCTTCCACTCCCGCCGCGGACTCGACGAACCCGGCCACCGCGTTCGCCGCCGCGGCCAGGTCGCGCGGGGCCAGCCCGAGATTCGCCATGGTGGACAGCAGATATTCGTTGCCAGCCATCATCCCCGGCCCGAGGCTCGGCCGGACCGTGGACACCTCCTGCATCCACGGATGGCGCCGGTACATCGCGCGCGTGCGCTCGGCGTAGAGGCGCACCTGGTCCCGCCAGTCGTCCGGGCGCGGTTCCCCCGGTCCCGGGAACGCGCGCCTGCGGAGGACGACGTCCAGCATGAGGTCGATGAGCTCCTCTTTGGACGGCACGTAGGTGTAGAGCGTCATCGTGCCGACGCCGAGTTCTTTCGCGACGCGGTGCATCGAAGCCGCGGCCATGCCCTCCGCGTCCGCGAGCTTCACCGCGGCGTCGACCACGTCGTCGATCGTGAACCGGGGTTTGCGGCCGCGCGCGGGCTCGACTGGCCCGGCATCGCGGTCGCGCCAGAGCAGGGCGAGCGTCCGGTCCGGGTCTCCTCCGCCGCTGTGTTCCATGGGCACAGCGGCGATCCTACATTCCCGTATGCTGTACGATTAAATTTAGGCGTACGGCATACGACAAAAGGAAGAGCATGACGATTCTGGTGACCGGGGCGACCGCCAGCGTGGGCAGGCTGGTCGTCGACGAGCTGGTGGCGGCCGGCGCGAAGGTGCGCGCGCTGACCGTGAACCCGCAACGCGCGGCGCTGCCCGACGGCGTGGAGGTGGCGAAGGGCTACCTCGGCAAACCGCACACCCTCCCGGCCGCGCTGGAGGGCATCGACACCGTGTACCTCGCCCCGCTCGCGGATACCGTCGAGGAGTTCACCCGCCACGCGAAGGAGGCCGGGGTGCGGCGGGTCGTCGCGCTCAGCGGCATCAACGCCGACGACGACCCGGTCCCCGGTTCCAGCGGGCCCGGCTACCACGCCGTCGAGAAAGCGGTGGAGGCCGCGGGGTTCGACTGGACGTTCGTGCGGCCGGGCGCGTTCATGACCAACACGCTGGGATGGGCACACTCGATCCGCGCCGAGAACGTCGTGCGGGCACCCTACGGCGCGGCGATGGTCAACCCGATCGACCTCGCGGACATCGCGGCCGTCGCGGCAAAGGCGATCGAGGACGAGGGCTACACCGGGCAGAAACTCGACATCACCGGACCGGGCGCGATCAGCCAGTTCGACCAGGTGAAAGCCATCGGCGCAGCGCTGGGCCGGGAAATCCGATTCGAGGAACTGACCCATGCCGAAGCGAAGGCCCAGTACACCCAGTGGGGTCTCGGCGAGGACACGGCGGAATGGCTCGTCGGCGGGTTCGCCGCCGCGGTCGACCACCCCGAGCACACGACGCCGACGGTCGAGCGCGTCCTGGGCCGCACGGCGCGAACCTACGCGCAGTGGGCCGAGGCCAACGTGGACCAGTTCCGCTGATCAGACGGTGGCGATCCCGGTGCGCACCCGGCCGTGCGAGCGGTGCGCACCGGCGCCGATACGATTGCCGCGTGATCGGCGACCAGTCCTTCTCCTCCTTCAGCCGCTGAATGTCGTTCAACGCATCGATCACCGGACCGTAGCGGCAGAAGGACAACCCTGGTTTGAAGCTCGTCCAGCGGCTGGCTGACTTCTTCAAGGTTGATGTGACCTACCTGGCCAAGGACGAGATCCCTGTCGACGATCTTCCGCAATACCTTCTCGATCAGCCCAGCGTCGCAGATCGGCTCAACACCCTGTTCCAGCGAGTACGTCCGACTCCGGGTGCTCCGCCTTACACCACTGCGGAGGTCGCCGCCATCATCGGGGTAGCCGCCGACCAGATCCACCGGGTACGCGAGGGCATCGAGGACGATCCCGGAGTCAAGTTGCTACAGTCTTTAGCCGCATTCTTCCGGGTACCTGCCGATTATCTGACCGGCAACGATCCGGCGCTCGTCGCTCGGATCGACGAACAGTTAGCCTTCCTCGACGAGTGGCTACCGATCGCCGCGCGCGGTGGCTTGTCGTCGCCGGTGCTGGATGGTGACTCCTCACTGCGGATGATGGCGTCGATCTTCCGCCATGTGCGACAGCACGAAGCCGATCGGGCCGACCGGCGCCCCGGTGACGGCTCCACGTCTGCGGAGCACCGCTCGTGACTACGTCGAATCTCGTATCGAGCACGTGGGCCGGGGTGTCTTGGCCTCGGCACAGCTGTGCCGAACGCACCGTGACGGTCCTATTCTGGCGGCCCGCGCACAACCCACCGAGCCACCGCGGTGTCGTGTCACGCCGCTGCAGGCGTGAAATGGTCGGATCGAGTAGATGGTGGGCGCCTCTCCGGAGACTCGCATCGGCTGCCCAGGTGCGCTGGAAAAGCCCAAGGAGATCGAGATGCCTTTCACTTCACGCCGCCGCGTGACGACGGCCGTGAGAGGTTTGCTGGCCAGTGTGCCCATAGACGCCGATCTGACCGCATTCATGGCTCGGGTGGCTGATTGGCGCCGGCGTTCAGTGGTACTAGTCCCGTTCCGTGCGGTCCTGCCCGACGATGTACCGACGTTTTCGGGTTTGTGGGTCAAGGCGCCAAGCTTCGACTGCGTCGTCTACGACGACACGGCCGCACCGATGACTCAGCGACATTCGGTGTTTCATGAACTCGGGCACATGCTGTTGGGCCATCTGTCGGAGGGCGATCTTGAGGAGGTCCAGTTCCGCCTGATGTGTCGAATGCTGCCGGATCTCGATCCCGAATTCATCCGCGCCACTATTCGAGCCGGACTCTGCCGATCCACCTGTGGCGGCCAGGACAGCTACGCACCTGCCCAGGAACGCGAAGCCGAAGAGTTCGCGACTGAACTGGCCTTGCGCGCCTCGTCGGCGGACTTGATTCACCCGGTCCGGCCAATCGCACCGTCCGACCGCGCGGTCATCGACCGGTTCACCTCGACGCTGGGCCCTACGCCAAGGCGCGGCCGATGAACTGGTTCGTACCGCTCCTCCTCAGCGCCCTGACCGCGTTGATCGCGGTGATCATCAATCTGCACAAAGTCATCCAGCGGGGACAGACTCGGGCATTGCACGCCTTCACGGCCGGGGCGTTCCTGGCACTGCTGTCTTCGACGATACGCCTCCCCGTCGTCTCAGCCCTGCTGGTCGTCGACGGAATCGACCTGACCTGGCTGGCCACGATCGTCCTCGGCTGGCTGTGCATGTACTTCATGCTGTGCATGGTCCACTACACGCTCGACGACGGAGACAAGTCCGCGCGGCAGATAGCCCGGCACCGAGCGGTGCTGGTCGTCGCGCTCATCGTGTTGACCACCCTCTTCTTTCTGGCACAGCCGGAATATGCGCGGGACTTCAGCTACAGCCCGCAGGACAGGTATTATGGCGGGCGGTCCGGCGGACAGCCTCCTCGGCCCGCTGACCTGGCTGTTCCAGGGCGTCTACCAGCTGTACCCGTTGCAGGCCTTGGTACGAACCAACCTGAGATGGGCACGGAAGGCCTCGTCTATCCGCTGGCTGTCCATCGCCCTGCGCGTGTATTCATCCGGCGCACTGATCTCGCTCATGGTCGAGCTGCACGTAATCGCCTACCAGCTCGCGCTCCTCGTGCCCGGCCTGGGACCGCCGCCCTGGCCGCAGGCGATCGTGGAGACCTGGCCCCTGAGCGTCGCGGGGGCGTTCACGATGACCGGCCTCGCGGCGACCGGGCTGTACTCGCTGTTGGCCAACAGTCCCCGTCTGCAACAGGTGCGGGACACGGGTCGCCGCGCCCAGCTGTGGTGGCAGTACTACCGCACCGATCGCCGCCTATACCGGCTGTGGAGAGCACTTCGGCAGGTGCTGCCCGCCAACGCTCCCTACCCACCTAGATCCCGGATGACCGACGCGCTGCGGGTACGGGCGACTTACCACCTCTACCAGCGCCTGATCGAGCTTCGTGACTTCCAGCGATCATTGCGCGTGTTCACCCCGGCAGATGTGGACAATCTGTCTAGCTCGCTGTGTTACGAGCGAGGTCTGGCCCCCGACGATCTCGCAGCGGTGACTGAGGCAGCAGCGCTCGCAGTGGGATGCCATTTCATCAGATGAACAAGGCGACGTCGACACCATATGCTGCGCCGACGCTCGGTCATGCCGACGTTGACATGGCCAACGAGGCTCGATGGTGGCTACGGGTTGCCCAGGCATACTTCACCTCGCCCATCGTCGCCGAGGTGCTCGACCACACAATCCACGCAAGTGATCACGCTACGACGCCTCAGCGGGCATCCGCAACGGCGAAGGAGGGAACGACAGCCCCATGAAGGTCCTGGTAGTGGGCGGAACCGGGTTCATCGGACACCACATCGTCCGTGAGTTGCTGGCACACGAGCACAACGTCACGGTGCTGGTCCGCACCACGCCCACAAACCTCCCCGCCGCAGTAACCGTGCACACCGGCGACCTCAACGACCTGTCCGAGGAGAGACTCGATGCGATCGTTGCTGATCACAAGGGCATCGTCGTCGCATCGGCCGCCGCCGTGTACGCACCACGCGACACGAATATCACCACGTTCTTCCACAACGCCAACGTCGCCCCGGTCGCCAGGCTGCTGGCCGCCGGGCGTCGCGCGCACTGCGACCGCGCCGTGATCCTCGGCAGCTTCTACGCCACACTGCAACGCGAACACCCGGCACTCCGCCTCGCCGAACTCAGTCCTTACATTGCGAGCAGAATCGAACAAGCCGAAAACGCGCGCGACGCAGCCGGCGCAGAAATCTCCGTGGCCGTCCTCGAACTCCCCTACGTCGCGGGCACAACTCCAGGTCGGCAGTCACCTCTCGAGCCTCTGCTGCACAGCATGACCGTCGGTAACATCGGGCTGTTGGCCTACCCCGGCACCACAGCCGTCGTCACTGTCACACAGGCCGCACAAGCCGCCGTCGCGGCGCTGGACCGTCGCGCCAACGGCAACTACCCGATCGTCACCACGAACGTTCCATGGGCGGACCTGCTTACCCGCCTCGCATCCGCGACAGGCCGCGCTCCCAAACGCATCTGGAGGCTCCACCCCCGAGCCGTCAAGCTACTGATCCGCATGGAAGACCTCCGCCAACGCCGACGAGGGCTCAGCATCGGTTTCGACCCAACGCAATGGAGCAATCTGCACACCAGCGCAATGGCCCTCGACCCGGACATCGCCCGCACGGAACTGGGCATCAAACCTGACGACCTTGATCTGGCCCTCAGACACGCCGCGCCGACATCACAAGCCACCACGGAGCTAAGCTGATGTCATGGTCTCACGCGCGATGTCGTGGAGATGTCCTGCATGACATCGTGTTGAGATTCGTTCCGGCGCAGGTACTTTCACACGCTGTCGGTGAGGATCTCGGCGATGACGTGGCGGGAGTTGGCGGCCAGTGCCGGGTTCGTGTGCTGGTAGTACGGCAGCTGGATCAGCGAGATCGACAGGGCCCAACCTCGGCCGCGGTGCCAGGTGTCGTCGTCGGCTCCCAGTGCCTCGCGGAATGCCGGGCGGGCGAACGCGGGCAGCAGGTTCCACGCGACGATGAGGTCCACGGTGGGGTCGCCGACGCCAGCAATGCTCCAGTCGATCACGGCAGTGAGGCGGCCGTCGTGGACCAGCAGGTTGCCGGGCGACAGGTCCGCGTGCGTCCAGGCGCGCCGACCGGACCACGCTGGAAGGCGCAATGCGTCCTGCCACACCGCGGTCACCGCGGCGGTGTCGATGAGCCCCTCCGACGCGGCAATCGCCGCCCTGGTCGGCTTGTCGCGCGTGGCCAGCGGCACACCACGGCTTGATGACGGGGCACCGGCCGGGTCGACCCGCCGCAGCGCGGTGATGAAGGCCGCGAGATCCGCGGCCAGTTGCTCGGGTGAGGCGAGGTCGTCCACGGCCGGGTTGGCGCCCGGCAGCCACCGGCATACCGTCCACGGGTACGGATAGCCCTCCCCCGGCCCGCCGCACGCGACCGGCGTCGGCATCGCGACCGGCAGGTGCGGCGCCAGCAGCGGCACCCACTTCTGTTCCGCCGCAACACCTTTCGCCGCACCCGGGATGCGGGGAAGCCGCACAGCCAACTCGGCCCCCAGCCGGAACATCGCGTTGTCCGTGCCCGACGACGCCATCGGCTCGATCGGCAAGTCGGCCCAGGCCGGGAACTGTCCGGCCACCAACCGGCCCACGAGCGCCTCGTCGATGTCCACCTCGTCCGCATGCATCCTCACGGTGACGATCATCCGCAGGCCGTCAACCGAGATACGGCACAAGAGACAAGATGCCAGCGCGATGGCAAATGGGCCTGTGCTGAGCTCAGGGCCGAGCTACCAAATCCACATCGTATGCGTGTCGGTCTCGGACAGCCGCCCAAACCGGTGCCCCCTGTCTCCTTCTCGGTCAATCTTCTCGGCGATCAGACAAGTGCTGGTTGGGTGTCTGTGCGCGGAGGGTGGCGCGTGCGCGGTCGAGTAGGTCTGCGGCGTTGCCGCCGAGGGCGTAGCGGGCCGCGTCGAGCGCCCCGATGGCCGCGGCCAGCGGGTCGGGATTGGTGGCGCGGTGCAGGGTCATCCACATCCAGTGGTGTTGCCCGTGCCCGCGCAACTGGGAAGTGCGGGCCAGGGTGTCCGCCTCCGGCCCCAGCCGACGAGCGGCGAGGCTGTCCGTGACCGCGGGATTCTCGGCAAGCCCGACGTGGACGGCGGCCTCGGTCGCGGCCTGCCAGGCCAACTCCCGCAGGGCCTGCTCGGGCAGGAACGCGAGCAGGTCGGTGTCTTCGCCGAGCGGTCCGTGCCCGGCGAATCGCCGAGCACCATCCGGCAGCCGCGCCTCGGGGTACAGTTCGGGCAAGTAGGGCAGGATCCGGTAACCCACATCGGCCTCCACAAGCCGGTCCAAGTCTTCTGGGCGCAGGCGCAGCCCAGTGAACCGCTCCACGGCCACCAGGCCCTTTTCCACCCGATCGCGGTAGTTGCCCAGATCGAGCCCATCAAGCGCCGCCCGCACCTCGGGATCGTCGACGGGTTCGTCCTGCCCGAGCTCGAACCCAGCCAGAACGGCACCGTCGCGAGCGAAGGACAGCCGGGTCACGGCGTTGACGTTCCAAAACATGCTCGCCGTCCGCCCCAGCCGCGACAACGGTTCCAGCACCGGCCGGTACGACCCCTGGTAGCCGTTGAACTCCACCGCGAGCACCTTGTCCCCGACACGCAGCACGGACACCCACGGATCGATATCCATCTGCTCGGCCAACTCCCGCGCGGACACCGGGACGGCCGGATCGGCGCCGAACCCACGCAGCACCTCCTCAGGCGAGCCCGCCGCGACAGCGGTGACCGTCGCCGCGTCCGAAAGCCAACTCTTGCGAACCCACCGATAGCCCACCTGCGGCGGGATGTCGGTCGCGGGCACGGGTTCCCCGCGCAGGCGGTGCCCCAACCGGTCACCGCGCTTGTGCACGACCTCCGGCCCCGCGGGTGCGGCCCACACCACCAGTTCGTAGCGCTCATCCTCCTCACCATCCCGGCCACACGCGTGCACCCGCACCCGATAATCACCAGGCCAGGGCGGGGTTAGCTCACGCAAGGAACCAGTGACAGCCTCGCCGGGCCCGCGGACCGAGGCGAAACCCTGTGCCGCGGTCCAGCTGACCTCGACCACCTCGTCCCACCACTCCAACTCCACGGTGTCCGGCGGGTCAGCCAGCACCCGCACGTGCACCGCAAGGTGCCCCTCCGCCACACCGGTGCGGACCACCACCCCACCGGGCACCACCTCGACCAGCCCGTTACGGGAGAACTCCACCACACCGGGGAACGCGCCCTCGACCAACGCGAACCGGTGATCAGTCACGGCAACCGAACCCGCCGACGACCGCGGCAACAGGTACTCCGCCCGACGCTTGGCCAGCAACGCGCCTGCATAAGCCGGTGGCATCGGCAACCCGCGCAACAGCGCCACAGCCGCACCCAGCGCGGCGCCGACCACCACCGGCGGCTCGGCCCCCAGCAACGGCACCTGAACCTGCCGCAACACCACCGCCGCGGTCACCACAGCCAACGCGAGATGCACCGCCCCATGCCGCGCCGCGATCGCGGCCTCATCGCCGAGTTCCGGCACCGGGGCCTTCAGCAACGGGGCCACCACCTCATGCCGGGCCAACTCCGCGACCAGCGCGGCGATCACCCCGGTGATCCCCGGACGCAACCGGTCGAGCGTGCTCACCGCATGCAGCGTCTCCCCACCCGAACCACCCATCATGACCAGGCTGAACCCATGCGGGTTCTCTTCCGGGCCGACGTAGTCCCGCATCACCTGCGGAATGTCCAACGGCAGCACCGGCACGGTCAGCTCAAGCGCCCCGAGGAGTCGTTCGGCACGGACCTCCCCCAGCCACCGCAGATGACTGACCACCACCGACTCCCCCGGCTCCCGCCACGGCCGAGCCGGGACCGGACCGAACCCAGCATCGAACCGATCCGCGACAGCTTCCGGAGCACCCAGCCTGCCCAGCGCGGCCGCAGGACCATACGGAACCCGCTCAAGCACCACCGGAAACACCCCGGCAACCGCCCCCGCCACCGCATCCACCAACCCAGCCGGCAACTCCACGCGCGCCTCCTCCACCGGGACCTCCGATCCACCGACGCCGCCGGCAACCTCGGACACCCGACGCACGATCCGGCCGTGATCGCTCATACTTCGTACCTCCCCCGTTACGCACTCTAGGAGGCCCAACGTATCCGACATCGAGGGACCGTCTGATGCGCCGAACCGCTCGCCCCGACCGATCCGCGTACCCGGTGGCGGGTGTTGTACCTGCCGGAGATAGAGCTGACGCACGAGGATGCGATGACCGCGCTGGAGGCGGCCGATCTGGTGTTCGAGGTCGAGGTCGAGGGCGAGGGCGAGGGCGATGCCGCCTACCGACATGTCGAGCGCGACGACAAGGTGGTGCGGACCGACACCACCCGGGGTCGCGAGGACTTCGTCGCCGCGGTGTTGACGCAAGGTCGCCTCGTGCAGGCCGCGCTGTGGCAGCCGGGCCGGGCCGCGCACACTGTCGCTTCGCAGACGAAGTGCGCGTCCTCACGCGACCTGGCGGTGTAGTGGCACGTTCTCAACGTATGTGGCGGGCACGGCGATCGGGAGGTCAGCGCGATGAGCAACCGCGAGAACGAACGAGGAGCGACATTGCACGTGATGACGACCTACGACGCGACAGGCAACGAAGTGGCGACCGTCTGCCAATGCTGGTTCGGACGCTCACACCTTGGTGAAGCGCTACCTGGCCAGCCGGTAGTCGGCGCGGCGATCAGCGCCGGAGATCTGACGACCGCCATGCCAGGTCACGAAACTTGGTCAGCTGCTGATGGGTGCGCATGCGGCTACGCCTGCCCGTCGATCGAGGACTGGCAAGCGCACGTTCAATCGCTCTAGAAATCCGCCAGATCACCTGAGAAGGAGTTGACGTTGCGGGCTCGTGGTCTGCCTGTCGCCACCGGGTAACTGGTCGGACACTCCTGTCCCTGTCAGCAGTTTCGCCGAACGCTCCGGAAGTTGAGCCACCGCTGAGCGACAACCCGACCAGGTGTAGCGCGGTAATGGGTTTAACGATGGCCGTATTCGAGTACTGGGTCCGCGCCACCACCCCAACACGGCCCTCTTCATGCCCATCGGCGTGCTGCAATCGCGCGGGTCGCACCGGGTGCCTGGGTGAAGGTCCTCCAGTTGAGCGTCGTAGTTTCAGCGCCCTAGCGTTCCGATTGTGAGGAGCGGGCGATGAAGTCGGAGAGGTGCAAGTCGAGTAGCTGATCGGATATCGCTGGGTCGATGCCGAGCAGGGTTGCCAGTGCTGTTGCGGCGTCGAACCGGCTCGAGCACGAAGATACCGTTTCAGCCACTTCGGCCGGGCGCTGTCGTGCTTGGGCGATTGCGTCTTGCATGGCTTGCCAGCGTGAAGACGGGTTCATGAAGGCAGGACTTTCAGTGCTGAGGAAGGCAGGCCGGGCGACCGGCGGGTTGTCGACGTGCCGGACGCCGGGACTGCCCGCGAATTATGGGCCGGCAACGTACGACAGCGTGCGACCACCGACCAGACGACGGCACATTTCGTGCTGCTCTGGCGTCGCAGCCCCTGCTCGTGATACTGGTTCGCCGCCGCATCGGCCCTGCGTCGCGTATTCCTTGACAGGATCTGGGCTCGGGACGGGCCACCCAGTCGTTCAAGGGCGAGCATGCTCGTTGCCCCCCTTCGGGCGGTGTCGGTGATCGGGCTTCGGCCACAGTGCGACACCGAGCGGGCTTGATTCCACAACGCGATGCGGCGTGTTCGGGGCCGAACTGGTGCACAGTGCACCGGCGATTCTTCGGGGCAGCGGTCGCCTTCCTGGGCACTCCGGACACTCGGCCGGCTCGCCTCGGCATGCGAGACGGGCTCGGCCTGTGCAACATGCACCGCTTTTCCGTGAATCGTGATGGGAATTGATGTGGAACGTCGCATGCTTCGGAGCGCACGGTGGAGGCCCTTCCGGTCGGCGAGCGAGCAAGCGCCGGCCCGAGCCATCAGCCGGTCGCGTCGGGCGGGGCGGTGCGGACTTGAACGCGGAGTTCGAGACGTGCCAAACCGCCCGGTATCTGTCGGATTCACAAGTTGGTGAGGTTGTCCTCCGATGCAGAATGCTGTTTCCCTGCTGGGGCTTGGCCGCATGGGCTCCGCGCTGGCACGGCTTTTCGTCGAACGCGGCTGCGCGGCGACGGTGTGGAATCGCACCGCTGCCAAGACCGTGCCACTGGCGGAACTCGGCGCGCGGGTCGCGCCGACCGCGGGGGCAGCCGTGCAGGCGAATCCCACCAGCATCGTGTGCGTCGATCGCTACGCGCAGGTCAAGAACCTCTTGTCCGAGCCGAAAAGTCGCGGCGTTTTGGCTGGACGGACCATTGTCAATCTGACGTGGGGCACGCCGGAGGAAGCCTGGGACCTGCGTTCGTGGGTCGTCGAGGGCGGAGCGCAGTACCTCGACGGAGCAATTCTCGACTATCCGTCTGAAATGGGCACGGGCCGGTCGGTGATTCTCTATGCGGGAGAACGCGCCGTGTTCGACGTGTGCGAGCCGTTGCTGTCGCTGATGGCGGAGCCCCGATACGGAGGTGCCGATCCGGCCTGGCCCAATGCTCTCGGCAGCGCCGTGGTCCCGTTCCTCGGCGGTGCTGTCGGCGGCTTCCTCGAGGGCGCGGCTTATGCTCACGAGTTCCAGGTGAGTCCGCGCGATGTCATGGAGTTGCTGATCGACCGGATCGACGTCTGCCGCCGGGCGCTGGTGGATGCGGTCGAACAGATCGAAGCCGGAGATCACGCGACCGAGCAGGCATCGGCGAAGACATTCTTCGAAGCGGCTCAAGCAGTGTGCGCGTCCGTCGACGAGGTCGGCCACCAAGGGCTCGTGATGTCCGCGTTCTGCGAGCTGCTGGAGCCGCTTCTCGTTGCGGGTAAGGGCGACTTGGCTGTTTCCGCCGTGTATGACCAATTGTGCGCCAGGTACCAGTCCTCTTCGGACAGTTGCTCCGTCCGCTGACCCGGCGGGTCGCCGGAGCCGCACGGCCCGCACCTGCCGCGGAACCCGAATCCCACGCCGCCGTGTGGCGGTGTCCTGCCGGAAGGTTTTGCCATGACTTCTGATCTTCTCCACTGCTTCGCCGACGGCGTGTACCGACTGACGTTGAATCGCCCGCATCGACTCAACGCGCTTAGCGACGCGATGCTCGACTCGTTGCACGAGCGGATCCTGGCGGTTCCCGCTAATGCTGTCGCGATCGTCATCCGCGGCGAAGGGCGTGCGTTCTGCAGCGGTCACGATCTGAAGGCCGCCGCGTCGGCGGGCCCGCTCAACACGGTCACCGCGCGTGCTGTCGCCGAGCGCATGCAACGCGTCGCGACCGCGATGCGCGACTGCCGGACGCCGATCATCACGCAGGTGCGAGGGTACGCGATCGGCGGCGGCGCCGAGATCGCGTTGAGCGGCGACATCGTCGTCGCGTCCAACGATGCGGTGTTCCAGTTCACCGAGGCCGCGGTGGGACGCGTGGTGACCAATGGATTCACGAATCTCCTGCCGCGGACCGTCGGACCCGTGCGCGCCAAACAACTGCTGCTGCTCGGACGGCCGCTTCCGGCGCCGGAAGCGCTGGACTGGGGGCTGCTCACCGAGGTTCACCCGCTCGACCGCCTCGACAACGCGGTCGAGGAAGCCGTCGCGGAATTGCGCGGGAAGTCCGCTTGGGCCTTGGGCGCGGGGAAGACACTCGTCAACCAGGGGCTGCAGGCGAGCTTCGAGTCGTCCATCGAATTCGAGATCGGCGCGGCGATCGAGGCGGAACTCGGCCCGGACGCCGCGCACGGCGCCACCGAATTCGCCGGCGACTGAGCTTTTCACCCACTACTGATCGGAGAACAAGAACCGATGCCAGTCAGCAATGCCCTCGCCGCGTCCGACATCGGCCGCGGGATTTTCGACCTCGCCGGGCGGCGGATCCTGGTGACCGGGGCCTCGAAGGGGCTCGGCCGCGAGCTTGCCGTGGGCCTGGCCGCCTTCGGCGCGCGGGTCGCCTGCGTGGCGCGCAACGAGAAGGGGCTCGCCGAAACCGCGGAACTGATCAGCGCCGCGGGAGGACCGGAGGCCGCGGTGCGTTCGGCGGACTTGCGCGACTCCAGCGCCATTCAGCAAACGGTCGATTCGGTGACCGCGGAATTGGGCGGGCTGGACGTGCTGGTGAACAACGCGGCCGACGACCACGATTCGCCGATCGAAGACACGTCGCTGGAGACCTGGCAGCGGGTCGTCGACCTCAACGCCAGGTCGGTGTGGTTGCTTTCCAAGGCCGCCGGTCCGTATCTGCGCGAGTCGGGCGGGTACGGAAAAGTCATCAATGTCGCGTCTGTGATGGGCACCGTCGGCGTGCGCGACAACACCGCATACGTCATGTCGAAGCACGCGATCATCGGCCTGACGAAGGCACTGGCCGTGGAATGGGCCCGCAAGGGTGTGCAGGTCAACGCCCTGTGCCCGGGGTTCGTCGTCACCGACATGACCACCCACATGCATGCCGACGAAACGGGCAGCCGGTGGGTGACCAGGCAGACCCCGATGGGCCGCTGGGGCGAGACGACCGACTTCGTCGGCAGCGCGGTGTTCCTGTCTTCGCGAGCTTCCGACTTCATGACCGGCCAAGCCTTGGTGGTCGACGGCGGATACACCACCCAGTAGCGATCTCTGAACCCGACTCCAGGAGGAACACATGGCGGAACCGACCGTGCGCCTCGCGCCTGCCGCGCCGAAGTACACGTTCGACAACGGGCCGATGCTCGTCGAACTGCGAACCGGAGGAAAGGGCCTCTCCCATCTGGGCGGCGGCATCATCCGGTTCGACGACGGCGGCAAGACGGAACCGTGGCGGTTGCCGTACGAGGAAATCGTCGGCGTCATCGAGGGCGAACTGGTTCTCCACGCCGACGGCGTCGACCCCGTCGTGGTCCCGGCAGGTGAAATGGCGACCCTCCCGAAGGGAGCCACGGTCGTCTACGAAGGCGCTCCGGGCACCCGCGCCTTCTACGCCTTGACCCCGTCCGACTGGTTCAAGCAGTACCCGCACGGCCTGCCGGACACCGGCGTCTGAGCAGAGAGACAGGAGAGGCGAATCATGAAGGTGACAGCGGCAGTCTTCGAGGGCGTCGGCCAGGATCTCGTCGTCCAGGAACTCGAACTCGAAGAACCCAAAGCAGGCGAGGTGCTGGTCCGCCTGGCCGCCAGCGGCGTGTGCCACAGCGACTACCACGTGGTGAAGGGCGAGTGGGCGGCGACCGGCCCGCTCGTGCTGGGGCACGAGGGCGCCGGGGTCGTCGAACAGGTCGGCCCGGGCGTTACCCATGTCGAAGCAGGCGATCACGTCGTGCTGTCCTGGGTTCCCTACTGCGGCCGCTGCGAGTACTGCCTCGCCGGGCGACCCGGGCTGTGCCAGCAGGTTCAGCAGACGGCGTACGAAAACGTGATGGCGGACGGCACTTCGCGGCTGTCCCGTGCCGAGGGCACCGTGTACAGCTACCTCACCGCCGGGTCGTTCGCCGACCGGGTGGTCGTTCCCGCGACCGGGGCGGTGCGCGTCCGCAAAGACGCTCCGCTCGACCGGGTAGCGCTGATCGGCTGCGCCGTCGCCACCGGAGTGGGAGCCGTGACGAACACCGCCAACGTGCGGCCCGGCGACAGCGTGCTCATCGTCGGGTGCGGCGGGGTCGGGCTGTCGGCGGTGATGGGCGCGGCGCTGGTTTCCGCCGCGGAGATCATCGCTGTCGATCTCAACGACGACGCGCTGGACCGGGCAACGGCGCTGGGTGCCACCGCGACGATCAACGCGGGTCGCGAGTCAGTCCCCGACCGGGTCCGCGAACTGGTGGGCGAGGACGGCGTCGACTGGGCGTTCGAGGTGATCGGGCTCAAGGAGACTCTCGAAACGGCCTACGCCCTCGTCAAGCCGGGCGGGACCGCCGTGGTCGTCGGACAGTCCGCGGAAGGAGTGCGGATCGAACTCGATCCGATGCTGATGTCCGACCGGGAGAAGTCCCTGATCGGCAGCAACTACGGCTCCTGCCATCCCGCCCGGGATTTCCCGCGGCTGGTCGAGCTGTACATGAAGGGCAAGCTCGACCTGGACCAGCTGATCTCGGGCCGGGGCACGATCCACGACATCAATGACGCGTTCGCCGCCATGGGCCGGCGAGAGGCGGGCCGAACGATCATCGTCCACTGATCGGAGTGGGTTCCCCGGAAGCAGGGTCAGGCACATGGAGAAGGTCCGCGTGGTCGTGGTGGGGGCCGGGGCAGTCGGCCTAGCGACGGCGCTTCAGCTGTCCGAAACGGGGCGCTACGCCGTGACAGTCCTGGAACGGCAGCACGTCGCGGAGGGTTCGTCGAGCCGGTCGGTCGGGATCATCGAGACCCAGTACGTCGACGAATTCGACATCGCGGTCAGGGCGTTCGGCCTGCGTTTCGCGCAGCGTCTCGCGCGGGACGCGGGATTGCGGCTGACCGCGAACGGCTACCTCCGGCTCGCCGACTCCGAGGAGACGGTGGAGTCGTTCGAGTTGAGCGTGGAACGCCAGCGAGAGCACGGGATTCCCGACGCCCGGGTGCTCACCAGCGGCGAGGTCGAGAAGCTGGTGCCGTTCATCGACATGTCCGGCCGGGCCGGCGGGCTGTTCGGCCCGAGCGACGGTTTCGTCGACGGCCATCTGTTCACCAACCTCATGGGAGATCTCGCCCGCCGCAACGGCGTCCAGGTCAATCAGAGAACGAGGCTCCGGGGAGCTTCGTGGGAACCCGGCGGGGCAGCGGTGCTCGCCACCGACCGCGGCGAGGTCGCCGCCGACTATGTGGTCAACGCGGCCGGTGCCTGGGCCGGCGAGGTCGGCGACATCCTCGGCGCACCCGTCACCGTGAGGCCGCAACGGCATCAGGCGGTGACGGTGATCCTGGACAGGCCGCTGGGCCGGCTCGTGCCGTCGGTCATGGACTATGTGCCCGGCAGCGGACGCCCCGGGTTGTACTTACGCCCCGAAGGGCAGACGAAATTCTTCGCCGGCCTGCATTCGGAGGAGGCGCTGCCCGGCGAAACGAACCCGGACGACTGGTCCGGGGCAGTCGACCCGGCGTTCGTCGAGGAGATCGCCGAGTCTCTCGCGCAACGCTTCACTGGCCACGATTCCGCCCGGCTGGGCCAAGGCTGGGCAGGGCTGTTCCCCATGTCAGCCGACTCCCATCCGGTCGTCGGGCCGCATTGGAGCAACGAGCGCGTCATCTGCGCACTCGGCGCCGGTGGCAACGGAATCCAGTTGGCCCCAGCCATCGGACGCACTGTCCTCGACTGTCTCGACGGAGCGCGTCCCGCCTTCGCCGGCCCCGGGTCCGCCTGGGACCCGGCGAGGCTGGCGGCCCCGTCCCACGCCGGTTCGAACCGTCAAGGTGGTACTGAACTATGAAGCAGAACAGGGAAACAGCAGCCCGGGGATCCAGTCAGGCCGGCCCGATCGGCGGAGAACCGGTGCGTTTCACCCGGATGGGCGTGGTGGAGACCTTGTCGCTGGGCTTCACCTACATGTCCCCGCTGGGCGCGATCGCGGCGCTGCTTCCGCTCGGGCTCACGACGGCCGGCCCGCCGTCGACCTGGTGGCTGGTGATCGCCGCCGCGGGACAGCTGATCGTCGCGCTGGTGTTCGGCGAGATCGTGTCGCAGTACCCCATCACCGGCGGCATCTACCCGTGGGCGCGGCGGTTGTGGGGCAAGCGCTACGCGTGGCTGGCGGCCTGGATCTACTTGTGCGCCTTGATCGTCACGATCACCTCGTTCACCCAGTTCTCGATCCCCTACGTCGGCAGCCTGTTCGGCTTCCACCCGTCGAACACACAGGGATTCCTCATCGTGATCGGGCTGCTCTTGCTCGCTCTCGCGCTGAACATGGCGGGCACCAAAACCCTCGGAGCCGTCGCGCGCATCGGCTTCTACGCCGAACTCGTCGGCGTGATCGGGTACGGCCTGTATCTGCTGTTCTTCAAGCGGAACAACTCTTTCGCGGTGTTCTTCGACGCGATGGGCACCGGGGGCGGCGCGCCGTACACCCAAACGTTCCTGCTGGCGGCGCTGACCGGCCTCTTCCTGTTCTACGGCTTCGAAGCCTGCGGCGACGTGGCCGAAGAAGTCGAACGTCCAGGGCGGAGCATTCCGCGGGCGATGATCCTCACCGTGGTGTGCGGGCTGGTGTCCGCGGGCATGGCCTTCGTCGGGTTCATCCTCGCCTCGCCGGATCTGCAGGCGATCGTCGACGGGAAAATCACCACCGACCCGATCTCGGCCATTCTCGACAGCGCGGTCGGTCCGGCGGGGACGAAGATCTTCCTGGCGATCGCGCTGACCGCGTTCATCTCCTGTGTGATGTCCCTCGAGGCGGCCCTGAGCCGGCTGGTTTTCGCATTCGCCCGCGACCGCATGCTCCCCGGCAGCAAATACCTTGCGACGCTGTCGAAAGCCGCCACCCCGCGTACGGCGATGCTGTTCGCGTGCGCCGCGCCGGTGGTGTTGTCCATCGTCGTCCTGATCGCGCCCGACAGCCTTCCCCGGTTCACCGCGTTCGCGGTGTGCGGCATCTATCTCTGCTTCCACATGGTCACCTTCGCCGCACTGCGCATGCGGCTCAAAGGCTGGCGTCCTGCCGGCGACTGGAACCTCGGGCGCGCCGGGCTCGCGGTCAACGTCATCGCGCTGGCGTGGGGCGTGACCGCGATGGTCATCCTCACCCGTCCGGGCAGCTCGGACCTGGGTTTCCTCGACCGCTGGATCGTGGTCGCCGGGCTGGTCGTCGTGGTCGGTTCCGGGCTGCTGTACATGGCGATCGCGCGACCGTGGGGCAAATCGGACGCACCGGCGGGCGACGCACTGGAGGTCGCCGCGGAGATGCGAGCGGCGCGAGCGCGGTCCGCGACATCCGTCGTCGACGCTGCCTGACCTTCTACACCTCGAAAGTTGCCCCATCGTTGAGGAGAAAACGCCCATGAACCCGCTTGAGATCATTCCCGTTGCGCACGAGCGCCTCCGCACTGTGCGGCGACAGCATTTCATCGGCGGCCGGTTCGCCAGCACGAGCAGCACAGAGGCGATCTCGGTCACCAACCCCGCGACCGGGCAGTCCCTGGGAACCATCCCCAACGGCACCAGCGCCGACGTGGACGCCGCGGTGGCGGCAGCCCGCTCGGCGCTGCCGGACTGGAGCCGCCGCACGCCCGGAGCCCGCGCGGAAACGCTTTTCGCGGTCGCCGACGTCGTCGACGCCAACGCCGGGCTCCTCGCCGCTGTCGAGTCGATCAACGTCGGCAAACCGCTCGCTGCGGCTGCCGAAGAAATCGCCGTGGTGTCGGACTGTCTCCGCTTCATGGCCGGTGCCGCCCGCTCGGCCCAGACGCCCGCCGCCGGCCAGTACCTGCCGGGATTGCTCTCGTGCATCAAGCGCGAGCCGGTAGGCGTCATCGGCGCGGTGACGCCATGGAACTTTCCGCTGATGATGGCCGCTTGGAAGATCGCTCCCATCCTGGCCGCGGGAAACACCTTGGTGCTCAAACCGTCCCAGCTGACGCCGCTGTCCGTTCTCCTCCTCCTGGAAATGACGGCTGACGTGCTTCCCCCCGGCCTGCTCAACGTCGTTCTGGGACGCGGCTCCCAGATCGGCGACGCGCTGAGCAAACACCCCGGCATCGACATGATGGCGCTGACCGGCAGCCTCGCCTCCGGCCGGGCAGTGGCACGGCAGGCCGCCGACGGCATCAAGCGCGTGCACCTCGAACTCGGAGGAAAAGCGCCGCTGCTCGTGTTCCCGGACGCAGACCTGGACGCCCTTGTCGAGACGCTCGTCGCCACCGGGTACACCAACGCCGGCCAGGACTGCGGAGCCGCCACCCGGGTGGTGTGTCACCGCGACGTCCACGACACCGTCGTCGAGAAACTCGTCGCGGGCGCGGAGTCGCTGGTGATGGGAGACCCGGGTGCCGACGACCGCGTCCAGCTCGGCCCGGTGATCAGCGCCGCGCACCGGAACCGCATCGCGGCCATGGTGGAGCAGGCGTGCAGTGACGGCGCGAAGATCGCGACCGGCGGAGAGATCCCGGATCGCAGCGGATTTTTCTATCCGGCGACCGTGCTGACCGATGTCGCCGCCGGCACGCAGATGGCTCGCGACGAAGTGTTCGGACCGGTGATCTCGGTCGAAACGTTCACCGACGAGTCCGAGGGCATCGCGAAGGCGAACGACGTCGACTACGGTCTCGCCGCGTCGGTGTGGACCGCGGACCAGCGGCGGGCACTGCGGATCGTGGACCAGCTCGACTTCGGCACCGTGTGGGCCAACACCCACCTGGCGTTCGCCACCGAGATGCCGTGGGCGGGGTTCGGCCAGTCCGGATACGGGCGCGACAACTCGACCTATGCGCTCGAGGACTACACCCGCACCAAGCACGTGCTCCTTCCGATGGACGGTACAGCCGACTGATCCCTTGCCGCGGCCGGAAACCTCGCTGCCCGCGCGGGCAGCACCGAGGAGAGAACCGATGACACAAGCAGTTTCATCCCGCACGCTCGGCGCGACCGCCACCCGCGCCGCCCACACCTGGCCCGACAAGGCCGCGGTGCGATTCGACGGCAGCGCAATGACCTTCCGCGAATTGCATGCGACGGCGCTCCAGTTCCTCGGCCAGTTTCACCGCGCCGGACTGGGCAAAGGGGACGCGTTGCTCGTCATGCTGGACAACGGCCTTCAGTTTCCGGCCGTGGCGGTCGGCGCCGCGCTCGGCGGGATCGTGTCGGTTCCGGTCAACACCGAGTACCGGGGCGACACGCTCCGCCACATCGTGGGCCATTCGGGCGCCGAGGCAATCGTCACGTCCGAGAAGTACCTCGACCGCGTCCTGGAGGTGCGGCCCCCCTCGCTGCGGGCGGTCCTGGTGATCGACGCCGAGCGGCGCTCGAGCGACGACGGCGTGGACATCGCCCCGGTTCGGCTGGGCGAGCCCGGTCGTCCGGCCGCCGCATCCGAACTCGACGAGATCGCCATCATGTACACCTCGGGCACGACCGGACGAGCGAAAGGCGGAGTGGTTTCCCATCTTCACGCATTCGAATACGCGCGCAGAGTCGCGGACATCCTCGAATTGTCGGAAGAGGATGTCTACTATGCTCCGCTGCCGTTGTTCCACATCGCCGGGTTGTGGGCGGCGTTCTACGCGTGCTTGCAGCGCGGCGCGACCTGTGTACTGGTGCCCCGGTTCAGCGTCTCGCGGTTCTGGCCGGACTGCCGGGAAGCGGCGGCCACGAAGACCTTTCTGCTCGGCGCGATGGCGCAGTTCCTTTACCGTTCGGCCGACGACGCGTCCTCTCGCGACAACACGGTGCGGCGGGCGATCGTCGTGCCGTTGATCGACGAAATCGACGCGTTCCAGCGGAGATTCGGGGTCGCGGTGTCGACCTGCTACGCCTCGACCGAAGTGAATCTGCCGCTGGCGCCGCCGAGCGGCCGGAATCTGCGGAAGTCGGCGGGCCTGGGGCGACCGTGCGACGGATTCACCGTGCGCGTCGTGCGCAAGGACGGCACGGAAGCAAGCGCGGGCGAACCGGGCGAATTATGGGTACGCCACAAGTCCGCGGGCGTGCTGCTGCTGCGTTACCACGAGGACGCGGCCGCGACCGACAGCCTCGTCGTGGACGGCTGGCATCGCAGCGGCGACATCGTCAAGTTCGACGAGCAGGGAAACTTCCATTTCGTCGACCGGCTCAAGGACGCTTTGCGGAAACGCGGCGAGAACATTTCCTCGTTCGAAGTGGAATCGGAGATCCGCTCGCATCCTGACGTCGTCGAGTGCGCGGTGGTCGGGGTCGCGTCCAGTGCCACCGAACAGGATGTCGTCGCGTACGTGCAGCTGCGGCCCGGTGCCTCGACCACGGCCGCGCAGATCAGAGACCATGTCGCCGCCCGGGCTCCGAAATTCATGGTCCCCGACGAAGTCCACGTCGTCGACGCCTTCCCCACCACCCCGACGGGCAAGATACAGAAGTTCAAACTGCGCGAGCGTGCTGAACACCGATGAGTGCCGCGACTGTTCCGGGCCCGGGCGAAAAGCCCGGCTGAACACGGAATCGAAAACCCGTGAGCAGTGATCGGCAGTGCTGCCGGGATTTCCCGCGGCCTGGCGTGCCCGCTCGAGAATCCGATCAGCTTTCTTGCGTCGGCTCGTGCTGCAGTTCGAGGAGCATGATGGCGGCGGACACGCTGGTCGGATCGTCTTCGAGCCGCCTCGGCAGCAGCGCACGGGCTTTGGCGAGGCGCCTGTCGACGGTGTTGCGGTGCGCGAACAGCCGGTCGGCGGCGTTGGAGGCATTGAACCCTTCGGTGATGTACGTCCGGATCGTGCGCTGCAGAACCGGGTCGGCTGTCGCCAGTTCGCCCAGCGTGTCGGCGACGAATTGCTCGGCGCGGGCCGGATCGGCGGTGATCAGGTCGGCGAGGTGCACGTCTTCGTAGCGCACGACGCGTCGTGGCGACCCGATCCGGGCGAGGAGGCGCTGGGCGGCGGCCGCATCGAGGTGGCTCCGCCGGAACCCGGTGAGGTCGGCTCCGGGACAGCCGAGCGCCACGCGGACGCGAGGAGCGTCGTCCAGCACCCTCGCCAATGCCGCGACGGGCGGAACCTCGGAGGCGGGGACCCAGAGCCACAGCGCCGCCGTACTGGGAGGAAGCGTCAGGCGGCGGGCCGCGCCGAAGACCCGCATGAGGCACTCGGCGACCCGCTCGAGTCCATGGCTGTCCTCGGGGGAATCGGCCCACAGGATCGCCGCGACGTGGTGTCCGGTCAGCGGATAGCCGAGTTGCTCCTCCGCGCGGGCGCGGCTGATGCGGGCGCCTTGGAGCAGCAGCTGCACCGTGGTGTGCCGTTGTGCCTGGGCGCCGACGCCGAGTTCGCCGCGGATCTCGTCGACGTAGGTTCCGACGGCGGCGATCGAGTCGTCGACGTAGGTCGTCAGTGAGTTGGCGGCAACCTCGACCAGCTCGCGCAACTCGGCTGGATCCGAGGTGACGGCGAAGCAGTCGTCGAGCCACCGGCTCCATCCCACCCGCTGCGCCGCACGCCAGGAATCGACCTCGTTCATGTCCATTCCGCGCAGCACGAGGTCGCGGGCGTAGATCAACATCTCGGTGCCTTTCGCCGGTGGCACCCGACGCCCCGGCTGCTGCAGATTGCACACCAGCCAGTGCGTCATGTTGGCCTTGTTGAGCCGCCGGTCCGCCTCCGACAGCACCGGGTCCTCGACGTATTCCCGTTGCCGCGACCCGCTTTGCGAAGCACGCCATACCCGGTCGGCGACCTCGTCGGACACCGGCAGCTGACTCTCGGCGATCCGCTTGATCAGTTCGCAGACCCGTTCCGACGGGTCAGGCCACAACGTCTCCATGCGCCGAAAGCGTAGGCCAGAACCCGGATTTCCGAGCCCGGTGCCCGATGGTCCCCAGCCGGCTACGCACCGTGCCGCGCGGCCTGAGCCCGGGCACCGCCGGCGGCTTCCGGGCAGCGAGCGCGGCGATTCGGCCGCGCGACATCGGGTCGGACTCCGGTCTCGCCCACACGGGTCAATCGGGACGTAGCCGCCTCAACGGAGGCCGGATCCGAGTGCCCGGCGACCCGAGTGGTGCACGGTGCACCGTGGCGGTGCGCATCTTGGTCGGCGCTGTCGTAGCCGACGGAACGTCCCCGGGCGCACCGTTGAGACCCCCATCACACGCCGGAATCGTCGGTGCGGGCGGCCAGGAGCGCCGCGTCGACTTGGAACGGGAGTGAATCACCATGGCACCAGCAAACGACGCGGTCTTGGAGGCAGCGACGGGCGTCCGCGGAGAAGCGGCGCGCAAGCGAGGGCCGCTGATCGCGGTCGCCGCGGTTCTCTCCACCGTGAGTCAAGCCATCCTCTACATGCTGACGCCCCTCCTGCCCGTGATTCAGGGCCACTTCGCTCTCGACGTGGTGGAAACGACGTGGATCTTCACCGCAATGGCCTTGGCCAGCGGCGCCGGCTTCGTGCTGGTCCCGCGCCTGCAAGACGTCGTCGGGGACCGCGCGATCCTGCTGTGGTCGGGAATCGTCCTCACGGCGGGCGCCTTGATCGCCGCGGTCAGCGACGCGTATCCGGGGCTGCTGGTCGGGGCCGCGCTGCTCGGGTTCGGCAGCGCGGCGTCGGTGCTCCCGCTCGGTTTCCTGCGCCGCCACCTTTCCGGCGGCTCGATCGCCACCGCCGTCATGGTGCTCATCATGGCCACCGGAACCGCAGTGGTCGTGGGCCAGGTCGGCGGCGGCCTGTCGGTGAAGTACCTGTCGCTGCCCACGTTCTTCTACATCCTCGCCGCGGCGTTCGCGGCGACCACCGCGGCTCTCCTGGTCGTCGTTCCCCGCTGGCACCCCGCGTCCTCGGACCGGATCGGCGTGCCCGGAACGGTCTGGATGATCGCTTGGGTCGCCGTCGTCCTGCTCGCCTTGGCGCAGGTGAATGTCTGGGGGAACCTGTGCTACCTGATCCTCGCCGTCGGGCTGCTGGGCGGCGTCGCCTGGGTGGCGGTCGAACGCAAGTCAGCCACCGCCGTCTTCGATCTGAGCATGCTGAAGAAGCCATTCGCTTCGACGGCCTGCGTGGCGGCGTTTCTGTTCGGCGCCATCGACGGCGGTTTCGTGCTGCTGGTCGCCTACTACACCCAGACGCCCGCTGAAGTGGGGTATGGCCTGGGAACCGACGCACTGGGAACCAGCCTCATGCTCCTGCCCTTCGCCTTGACCATGTTCATCAGCGGCCGAGCCGCCGAACGGCTGGTGCAGCAGGGACGCCCCGGCGTCATCCTCGTCGCCGGCGCGGCGATGTGCGGGCTCGGCCTGGTGTGGCTCGCGTTCGCCCACGACCACACCTGGCAGTACCTGGTCGGCTCCGCCCTCGTCGGCCTCGGCAGCCGAGCCGGATACAGCGGGTCCTACGCCATCCCCCAGCTTCTGGTCTCCGAGGACAAAGCCGGGATGGCCGCGGGCATCCCGTCGACGGTCATGATGATCGGCGCCGGCCTCGGGACCGCCGTCACCACCATGACACTCTCGCTCGCGTCCGTTCCGCACTTCGACGGGGTGCCCCAGCGCTCCCTCTACACAGTGGGGTACCTGATCACCGCCGTCTTCACCGCGGGAATCGTCCTCGCGGCCATGGTGTCCTCGGCGCGCCACCCGGGCGCCTTCAAGGCCCTGATGTCGCAGAGCCCGGCTGCTCTGCCGAACTAAGGCACGCAAGCTCCGCCGCCGCGGCTGGTGACGCGGCGGCGGAGCTTGCCGCAGTCGGCTGATGTGCCGATTCCCGAGGCGCGGCGCGCTCGGACGGCAGCTCGGCGGACCCGGCGCGGCCGACCCGGGAACCGGGCCAGGCGCTCGTGCAGGCACGCCGCAGTTGCGAAATCCCGTTGGGGCATCGCGATTGCCGAGGGCCTTGCACGAGGCATTGTGCACCGGCGTGACCCGAATAGTGGGCTGTGTTGCCGTAGAGGCTTGCGGGGCTCGGATTGCACGGTAGATCGGCAGAGTACCGGAGCCCGCACCGCAGCGATCCGGACCGCGGATCGGTTTCGCCGACCGCGGGTTCGCGGCGGCCTTGCGTGCGCATCGTCCATGTCCAGGAGTCAGTCATGCCGTCGCCAATCACCGGTCGCGCCCCGTCCGCCTTCGCTCCCGTGCTGACGCCGCTCCGAATCGGGGCGGCGACCTTGCGCAACCGCATCGTCGTCACAGCCCACACGACGCACAACATCGACCGCCTCGGGCATCCCACCGACGACGACGTCGCCTATCACGCGGAGCGGGCCCGCGGCGGGGCCGCGATGATCACGATGGGGCTCGCCGCGGTGCATCCGTCGTCGCCGACGCCGTACGGGATCTACCGGAACTTCGACGACCGCATCCGCCCGCGGTACGAAGCCCTGGCCGCCGCGGTCCACGAGAACGGCGGTCTCGTCCTGGCCCAGCTGGGGCACATGGGCGCGCGCACCGACGGCGGGACCGGCCCGGCCTGGTCGGCGTCCCAGGTCTCCCATCACTCGTGGGGCAGCATGCCGCACGCGATGAGCGCCGCCGAGATCCGGACGATCGTGGACGCCTTCAAGAGCGCGGCAGGCCGGGCGATGGCTTCCGGGTTCGACGGCGTCGAGATCTCGGCCGGGCACGGACTTCTGCTCAACCAGTTCCTCTCGCCCCTGACCAACCAGCGCGACGACGCCTACGGGCGCGACGACGACGGACGTTTCCGCTTCTGCCGGGAGGTGCTCGAGGCCGTGCGCGAGGCCGTCCCGCGCGGCCTGGTGGCGGTCCGGGTCAACGGGTCGGACGAGGCGCCCGGTTCGCTGACCCAGCGGATGTGGCTGGACATCGACCAGCGCATCGCCGAGACGGGACTCGCCGACCTGCTGAACGTCTCGGCGAACTTCGGCGGCTCGGTCGTCCCCACGATGGCCGCGCCCCGCGGGTGCTACCTGCCCTACGCCCGGGCGGTCCGCGCAGCCGTCGATCTGCCGGTGTGCGGGGTCGGCCGCATCACAGATCCGGCAATGGCCGCTCAAGCGGTGGCGGACGGCGACGCCGACCTCGTCGGAATGACCAGGGCGCACATCGCCGACCCCGCCCTCGTCCGGAAGATCCTCGAAGGACGGACTGACGAGATCAGGCCGTGCATCGGATGCGTCCAGATGTGCCTCGGAGAACTGGAACGCCACCGCAACGTCAAATGCGTGTACAACGCGGTCACCGGACGCGAACGGGTCGCGCGCGACCTGGACACCCGCCCCAGCGACGCTCCCCGCCGCGTCGTGGTGGTCGGCGGCGGACCGGCGGGTCTCGAAGCGGCGCGGGTCAGCGCGCTGCGCGGACACGACGTGACCTTGCTCGACGAACGCGCCGAGCTGGGCGGGGCCGTCCGCGTGGCCGCGCGGACCGACGGCAGGGAGGGCCTGGTCGACGCGGTCGACTGGCTGGGCAACGAGGTTCGGAGGCTCGGCGTCGACGTGCGCCTTCGCCAGATGGCGGACGCGCGGGCCGTGCTGAAGTTCGAGCCGTCGGTCGTCGTGCTCGCGACGGGTGCGTCCGAGGCGACGCCGCCGTGGGCCGGCGAGGACGACCCTCGGGTTCTCGGGGCCGCGGACGTCGTCGCCGGTCGTCCGCGACTCGCCGGGACGGTGGTCGTCGTCGACGACTCCGATCGCACCGAGGGAATGTCCGCCGCGCTCGCGGCTGCCGGGCAGGGGTGTCAGGTTCAGCTCCTGACCGCGCGGCCCGGGCCGGGCGAGCTGGTCGAGCCGGAGGTCCGGCACGACCTTCTCGTCCGGCTGCGCGACGCCGGCGTGTCCATCAGGCCGTCGCTCCGCGCCGTGCGGTGGGACCCGGCGGCGGGCCAGCTGCTCTGCCGTGATGCGGAACTGACGACCATGACGTTCAACCAGCGCGGTGACGCCGCCGCTGCCCGCGTGGCGCAGGAGACTCTCGCCGTCCCAGCGGACCACGTGGTCCACACCTGGACAGAACCGCGAGCAGAACTCCTGGACGAGCTGGCGGCCCAGGTCGACGTCCGCGTCGTCGGCGACGTGCTGCATCCCCACCGCATCGAGGGAGCGGTCCATGGCGCGTTCGATCTTGCCGTGACCCTGTAGTCCGCTGCCGCGGTGGCGCACAAGGCGCTCGTCCGTCCCGGGCGAAACGTCCACGAGGAGCCGGGAGGTCGGTCTGGTGTGGCCGGAGCATGGTGCCGGTCGCTGCCTCGCGCATCGGCCACGGTGCACTTCGTCGTCCAAACAGGAGACCTGGCGCTCCGCGGTGGTGCACCGTGCACCGGCACTGCGCGGATCGCGGGGCGCTGTGCCGTAGAAGTACACCCCTGCGTCGGCGCACCGTAGAGACGCGGATCACACGACGCAGCGAAGTCGCTGTCGCGGCTTCCGAGTCGGCGTCGCCTATTTCAAGGAGTGCACATTGTCGACGACAGAAATTGCCAAATTGCGTAGCGTCCCCCGCTCGGCGCCTGTGGAAGAGATCCTCTCGGTGTTCCGCGAAGACGGCGGAGTCATCATCAAAGGGCTGCTCAACCCCGAGCAGGTCGATCGCTTCAACGGGGAGATCGAATCGGACCTCCAGGCGCTGGCTCCCGGGTCCAGGCACGAGGACGAACTGGTCGCGGAGTTCCACGGAAGGAACACGAAGCGGCTCACCAACCTGGTGACCCGCAGTGACACGTTCGCACGCGAGGTGGTCGACCACGACCTCGTGCACGCCTTGGCGGACGCCGTCTTCCTGGAGGAGTCGGGCACCTACTGGCTCACGACCGCGCAGGTGATCGAAATCGGTCCCGGAAACACCGCGCAGATGCTGCACCGCGATCTCGAGAACTGGTTCCCGTTCGTCGGCATGGGACCGTCGGGGCCCGAGGTCATCATCAACTTCCTCATCGCTCTCACCGACTTCACCGACAGCAACGGCGCCACCCGGGTCATCCCGGGGAGCCACCGGTGGCCGGACTTCGAGGACCGCGGGACACCCGAGCAGACCGTCCCCGCCGAGATGGAGCCCGGCGACGCCCTGTTCTTCAGCGGCAAGACGGCCCACGGCGGCGGCGCCAACCGGACAACCGACGAGTACCGCCGAGCGCTGAGCTTCGCGCTCAATCCCGGCTACCTCGTCGGCGAGGAGGCGCATCCGTTCCTGATCGACCGCGAGCGTGCCGCATCGCTCTCGCCGCGGGTGCAAAGCCTCATCGGCTTCCGGTCGCAGTACCCGACCGGCTCGCCCGGACTGTGGCAGGTGGACTACAGCGAACTCGCCGACTACCTCGGCCTGTGAGCGCACGCCCGGCGGGAAGCGGACGGTTCCCGACGTGGTCCCGCCGGGCGAACCCCGCCGAAAACGACGCCGACGCCCGCCGAACGTCCGGGAACGGCCGGCCGACGGTCTATGCTGACGACGCCATGAACGAGTTGTGGCCACCGCCGTCCTCCCGGGTGAGCGAACTGATCCGTGATCTCGCGGAGCAGCTCCTCCCGGTGCGCGACGACGTGATCGACAAACTCTGGGCGGCATCGCTGAGCGGCGCTCGCCAGCACGAGTACGTGGACGATCCGGTGCTGGCCCAAGCGGACCGGCGGCTCAACGCCTCGGGCCTCACGCAATGGCTCATGTCCAACTTCCAGTCCCCGGGCCGCCGGGTTCCGCCCGCCAAAGACACCGAAATGCTCATCTATGCCCGGGACCTTGTCCTGCGCGGGCTGGACGCGGACGAATTGGAAGGATGGCGAGCCTCGCAGCGCGCCGCGTGGGAAATCTGGCTTGACGCTTGCTTCGCCGCGACGTCGGATCCCGCGGAGCTCCGCGAACTGGTCGAAATCTCAGCGACGTCGCTCACGCAGTACGTCGACGACTCCATTGCCGCCGTTCTCACCTACGCCGACGAGGTCCGGGCAGAACTCGCATCAGGAATGCAGGCGGAGCGGCACTCCACAGTCCAGCTTCTCATCGAAGGCGCTCCGCTGGACCGCGCCCGGGCCGAAGCTCAGCTGGGCTACGCCCTTACCGGACCACATGTAGCGGCCATCGCCTGGACGGACGCGAACGACGACGCGCACCACCTGGAGCGGGCCGCGGAGTACGTCATGAGGGTCGCGGGCGCCACGCGCCGTCTGACCCTGGTTGCCAGCACCGCCGCGCTCTGGTTGTGGCTCCCGGTCCCGGAAGTTCCCGCCGTCGCTCCAATCCTCGACGTTCTCAAGGGCCTGCCCGGAGTGCGTGTCGCATTGGGCAGGCCGCAGGCCGACGTCACCGGGTTCCGTTCGAGCCACCTCGACGCCGCCGCCGCTCAGCGGCTCCTCGCGCGAGTGCGGTCGCCACGCCGGGTCGTGCGTTACGAAGACGTCCACCTGCTCGATCTCCTCACGACCGATACCGCGCAGGCCGACCGGTTCGTGTCTGCGACGCTGGGCGAACTGGCCGCCGCGGACGCCTCCCTCCGGCACGCGCTGCGGACCTACGTCGACGAGGGATTCAACGTCTCGAACACGGCCGACCGGCTCTTCGCGCACCGCAACACGATCGACCGCAGGCTCGTCCGAGCCAAGGCGCTGCTGCCGCGCCCCCTCTCCGACGACGCCGCCAGCGTCGCGACGGCGCTCCGGCTCGTCGAACTCCGCGAGGACCACCCGGCCGTCGAGTAGGCCGATTCCGGCAGTGCCGGAATCGGCAGCCGGCCAGTGGTGCATCATGCACCGTCCGGGACGATTTCCTGGGCCAGAAGTGTCTGGAAAGCAATACGGCGGCGACTGCACGATAGCTGCTCAGTCCTCACCGACCAGGCAAGGAAGCGCGGTTATGAAGAGCACTGAACAGGATGAAGAAGTCGTCGACGTAGCCATCGTCGGCGCCGGCATCTCGGGAATCGGCGCCGCGCGATACCTGACCGAGGCATTTCCGGGCAAGACGGTTCTGGTGTTCGAGGGCAGGGAACGCATCGGCGGAACCTGGGACCTGTTCCGTTACCCCGGCATCCGTTCGGACTCCGATCTCCACACGTACGGCTACGAGTTCAAGCCGTGGCGGCACGAGAGCGCGATCGCCGAAGGCTATCTGATCCGCGACTATCTCCAGGAGACCGTCGACGAGTTCGACCTCGGACGGGTGATCCGGCTGCGCCACCAGGTGGTCGCGGCCGACTGGTCGAGCGCCGAGGCGCGCTGGACGCTCCAGGTCGACGTCACAGCCGACGACGGGACGACCTCGCGCATCGCGGTCAAGGCCCGGTGGGTGATCGGCGCGACCGGCTACTACCGCTACGACCAGGGCTACACGCCACAGTTCGAAGGTCGCGACGACTTCGCCGGCGACGTCCTGCACCCGCAGCACTGGCCCGAGAACTACGACTACTCCGGGAAGAAGGTCGTCATCATCGGCAGCGGGGCCACCGCGGTCACGATGACACCGGCCATGACCCTCGGCTCGGGAGCGGCCGCACACGTCACGATGCTGCAGCGGACTCCCAGCTACGTCATGTCGTTGCCCCGCAAGGACGCGCTCGCGCTGCGGCTGACCCGCGTGCTCGGCGCCGACCGCGGCTACGCGGCGACGCGCCGCAAGAACATCTGGCTCGACCAAGCGATCGTTCGGTCGGTGCGCGCCTTCCCCCGCGCCGGCCGCGCACTCATCCGGTACTACACCCGCAAGGCGCTGCCCCAGGGTTTCGACGTCGACACGCACTTCAACCCGCCGTACAACCCGTGGGACCAGCGCTTGTGCGTGACCCCGGACAACGAATTCTTCGAGGCGATCAGCGACGGCCGCGCTTCCGTCGTGACCGACCGGATTGTGCGGTTCACCCCGAAAGGCATCCTCCTGGAGTCCGGCCAGGAACTCGAGGCCGACGTCATCGTGACGGCGACGGGATTCAACCTGCGCTTCTTCGGCGGAATTCCGCTGACGGTCGACGGCGAGCAGGTGTCACTTGCCGATTCCGTGACATACCGGGGAGTTCTCTTCTCCGGCATCCCGAACTGGGCCGTGCTGCTGGGCTACACGAAGCAGTCGTGGACCTTGCGGATCGGGTTACTCTGCCGTTACCTCCGCGATCTCATGCGGCATATGGACGAGCAAGGCCACGACGTCGTCGTGCCGGAATTCCCCGCCGGGCTCCGCACCGAGCACCTGCTCGACCTCTCGTCGAACTACGTGCTGCGCTCCCAGGACGAGTTCCCGCGCCAGGGCACGAAATGGCCCTGGCGCATGCTGACCGCCTTCAGGCTGGACACGAAGGCGCTCAAGGGGAAACTGTTCGACGAAGGACTGCGCTTCACGAACTCCGCCGCACGCGTGCCGAGTCCGCCGCACAGCCCGAACGGACAGCAGCGGACCGACGCGGACCGCTCGGTCGGAGCGCAGTAATGACCAACCCGACGACGCGATTCACCGTCTCCCAACGGATGCAACGCACACTCGCCATCGGCCTCGGCCGGGTTCCGCACACCCTCCTTCGCCGTATTGCCAAGCCACCGGTGAACACCGCAGGCGAGGAAATGGCGCCCGAGATAGCCCTGCTCATGAGCGCGACAGCGAAAGCGGACGACTACAGCGACCTCGCACCGGCGGACGCCCGCGCCGCGGTCGAGACCGAATCGATCCTGTTCGCGGAACGCCTCGGCGCGTTCGAGGTCGAGGAAGAGGTCGTCTTGGCCGACGGCCTGCTCGGCACCCGGTACCGGGCAGGCCGCGAGGCACGCGGCCTGATCCTGTTCTTCCACGGCGGCGGGTTCGTGCTCGGCAGCCGGGCGAGCTACGAGACGCCGGCGAAGCTCCTCGCCCTCGAATCGGGCGCCGAGGTGCTGTCCGTCGAATACCGGCTCGCGCCCGAACACCCCTTCCCCGCAGCGCACGAGGACGCACTCGCGGCGTGGGAATACGCAGTGGCCCAAGCACCTCAATGGGGCATCGACCCCCGCCGCATCGTGGTGGCCGGCGACAGCGCGGGAGGAAATATCGCCGCAGTGCTCAGCCAGCACCTGCGCGGCCGGAAGATCGAGCCGCTGCTGCAGGTCCTGATTTACCCCGTCGTCGACGTCTCGACCCGCCGCCCCTCGCACGACGAGTTCGAGAGTTCGCCGGCCCTGACGGCGAAACAGCTCGAGTGGTTCACCCATCACTATCTGGCTTCAAAATCCGACCGGTCGGACCCCCGCGTGTCGCCGCTGCTGGCGGCGGGCCTAGCGGGCGTCGCCCCGGCCGTAATCGTCGTAGCAGGGTTCGACCCGCTGCGCGACGAGGGCGAAGAGTACGCCGCGGCCCTTCTCCGCGCCGGAGTATCGGCCGAGGTTTTGCGCGAGGGCGGGCTTGTGCACGGATTCATCTCGTTCACCGCCATCAGCAGAACGAGCAAGCTCGCCGTCGAGCGCATTGCTCGGACCATCGGCAAGGCACTGCAAACAGCCGGGACGTCGTGAGCGTCGAACCGCACTCACCGGAGCCGGTACCGCCTCCGCCGTCCGAAACACCACCAGGTGAAACAAGACCAACACGCCGCGGTGAAACCCTACAGGCGAGAGGTCAACCGGCTCCTGCTGCCGACCCGTTCCTATTGCACACGCGGAAGAGCATCGACCTCAAGTCCTGCTGCGGATCTCCTGCTCGGCTGCCACCGCTTCTTGCCGGGATACACGGATAGAGTCTTGTCACTACGTTCAAGTATTTGCGAGGAATTAGCCCGGCATAGCCAGGTCGGCTCGTGAAGGGCAACTTTCCGAGCTGACCTTTGGAAACTGCTCGGCCGCAATGAAAATCGCGGCACTCTCCTGTGTGAGACGCTGGGTTCGTTAGCTGGCTTGCCGGTTGGAGATGTGCTTTCTCGGCTGTTGCAGGGCGTCCGTGAGGCTGAGCGTGCTTGGGGCGGGGCGTTGGTCGAGATCGGCCAGCGATGTGGTGAGCAGGTGCAGCGTGCGCGGGATGCTGTCGTGCCGGCCGAGTCGCGCTTGCAGGCGCATGAGGTCGCGGTAGATCGCCTCGTTGTAGGGGTCGAGGTGGCGGGCTTGTTCCGGCAGAGCGAGTGCCTGTTCGGGGCTATCGGTTCTGATCTTGCGGATCAGGGTGCTGAGCGCGTCGAGGACGTCGCGCCGGAGTGCCTCGCGGGGCCCGTCGATCCAGTCCGCGGTGATGCCTTCGGCGAGGTCTCCGCGGTACAGCTCGGTGACGCGATTCGCCGCCGCGACGGCCTCTGTTGCCGGGGCTTGGCGGCTGGCGGTGATGGCGTCCTGGATCCGCCAGAGGTCGGTGGTCAGGATCGTCTGGTCGAGCCGGTAGTGGCTGTCCTGGTTGACGATGAGGTCGAGGGTGTCGTCGTTGCTTGCCCGGCGAAGGCCGCGGCGTAGCTGGGACAGGGTCGCGTGGAAGCTGTTGTAGGGACGTTCGCCGGGCGCGTCCGGCCAGAGCGCGGCGCTGAGGGTTTCGCGTCGGCACCCGTCACGGTGTAGCGCCAGGTAGACCAGGATCTCGCGTTGCCGCGGAGCGAGGCCGTCGATGAGGTCACGGAGTTCGGGGTCGACTCTGGTCAGGTGCAGCCGGCCGAGCACCTGCAGATGCAGCGGCGGGGCCGGGGCCGGATCTGTGGCCGGGCGCGGCGCGGTCGTGGGGTTGTCGTCCCGCCGGGCGGCCGAGGGGCGCGGGTGGTTGCTGACCTCCGTCGGGGATGGCTCGGTCGTTTCTGATTCAGCCTGTCCGGACGGTCCAGTCGTCGGGTACTCGCCGCGGTTGTCGCTGGCGGTCTCCGTCTGTGGGGTCGCGGCTGCGGCGTCGGGTGCCGTAGTGAACTCGTACTCGAATGCGAGTGCCTCGGCATTCGCCGTCGTGCTCTCGGCCCGGCTTTGCCGCTGTGTGCCTGGTTCCGCGGCGCTGCTGGCGACGGTGCGGTCTCGGATCGGGTCGTCGCTGCCGGGCTCGGCCGCGTGCAGGAGTGTGAGCAGGGCACGGGCATCGGCGTCCGGCAATGTGAACAGTCGAGCGCCGGCCAGGTCTTCGCTCAGGGTGGGGCTGGTCGCTTCGACGGTGCCGTCGTCGCGCACGCGCACGGTGCCGCCGGGGTGCCAGGGGCCGAGGAACACGCCAGCCAGACCGAGGTGGGAGCCGTTGTCGAGGACGGCGTGCGCGCGCCGGTTCGTGTCCGCGTTTGGCGTGGCCACCACCACGGCAGGCCCTATGACGTTGTGCGGGTGCGCCGTGTTCGCTGGTGGGTCGTCCCGCGCGAGGTCGCCGGTGTCGGTGCGGGCGACCAGCTCGGCTTCCAACGTCGCCAGCGCTGCGGGCAGGTCATCGACGATGCGCAGCCGGTCCGGGACGGGATCCGCCAGGTCGTGTCCGAAGAGCGCGCGGGCGTCGTCGGCGGGCATCACGATCATGGCGTCGAGGCCGTCGCTGGTGGCCTGCGCGAGCAGGGTCATGATCAAGGCCCGTGCGGCGGCGTGGGCACCGGGACCGGTGAGTCCCAGTCCCCGCGTGTTGGCGAGGTCGAGCGCGATGGCGTGCCCGTCGCGTACGCCGAGCGAGGTGTCCTGGGGTCCCGGGAGCACAGCACGGACCGTGGCCTGGGCTCGGTTGCGGGCGTGGATGTCGGCCGGTAGCACGTGTCCGGGTGGTGCTGGCGCAGCGGCCGGGTCGTCGTCGGCCTGCTGGGGCGCGGTGGTGTCGTGGGCGATGCGCAGTGCGCGGACGACCGGGAGGCCAGCGGGGTCAGCGTCGTCGCGTGCGCCGGGGTGGTACCAGCGGCGGTGCCGGAGTCGGACGGTGATCATCGCGAGGGTGATCGGAGCAGCCAGTCCGAGGCCGACGAACGCGCCGGTCGGCAGTGCGATACCGGTTCCGGGCTGTGCCTCGGGCATGTACGGCTGTTCTCCTCGAGGTGTGTGCGGCGGGGCGGGCTGCTCGGCGGAGGTAGCCGGGCCTTCTGGGGCGGGCGCGGGTGTCGGGCTGTTCGGTGGCGTCGCGGGCTGCTCTGGTGGCTGCGCGGGTGGTGGTGCCCCCTGGGCGGGCAGGACGAGGTGCCAGCCGGGCAGGATCTGGTCGGGGTGGCGCAGCGCGCGGCCGTCGGGTTGGGTGCGGCCGGCGTTGAGGTCGAAGATCGCGGGCCAGGCGTCCGGGTTGCCGAGTTCGCGTTCAGCGATGGCCGAGAGCGTGTCGGTGGGCTCGACGGTGACGGTGCGCCCGCTCGCTGTGGCGATGTCCGCGGGACGAGGCAAGGCGACGGCGTCCGGCGGGAACAGCAGCGTCCATCCCGGTTCCAGGTCGCCGGGGCTGTCGGCGAGCAGGCCGGGGTTGAGCCGCACGATCTCGTGGTAGCGGGTGCCGCGGCCGAGGTGGCGTTCAGCCAAGTCCCACAAGGTGTCGCCGTGCACCACTGTGTAAGGCACGGCGTCGTCCGTTCCCGCTGCTGCGGGAGACGATGTGCTCGGGGCGCCGACGGTCCCCGCAGTCTGGTCGGTCGCGGTGTCCGCTGCGGAGACCCGGGCTGCCGTGACGGGATGTTCGTGGGGCCATGGCGGCGCGGTGGCCGCAACCGGTGTTGCCGGGGCTGTCGATGCCCCTGCGGTACCGGCGGAGGTGGCTACGAGAACGGCGGTCACCAGTCCGGCGATCCATCGGCCACGCGGCACCCGGCGCAGCAGACCGCGGGCGGTACGGACACCGTGCCCCGTCTGGCGAATCAACTCGACCACGACGGAAAGAGTCAGCAAGAACCAGCCGGCCCACGCCACCGCCACGACCAGCCAGAGCACGAGGTCGCCGGTCAGCCTGGACGCGGCGTTGAAGCGAGGCCTGGCCTTCAACGACCAATTGTTCCGCTGGAACGTGGTGTTCGCGCGGGTCGCGGGACTGCTCGGTGAGCGGGAGGCGCAACGCCGCAACGCTCGCGCGACACTCAAGTTGGCGCAGAAGGGCCCAACACTTCCCCACAAACCGGACATTGGCGTTGTACGAACAGACAAGGAGACGTTGGCCTGGCTGCGTCGGCTTGCAGCCGACGCAGGTGAATGACCGTGATGTGTTCGGGTGGGTCGGCCAGGCGCTCGCACCCCGAGGTGGCCTCGTTCCGCAAGTAACTGCTGCACCGCTGTCGGCCTACGCACGCGTCAGTGCGAGACGCTCAGGACGTGAACCGACCGTCGGTGCAACCGGTCCCGGCGAATCTCCATTGAGCC
This sequence comes from Amycolatopsis anabasis, assembly GCF_009765355.1. Classification (GTDB taxonomy): domain Bacteria; phylum Actinomycetota; class Actinomycetes; order Mycobacteriales; family Pseudonocardiaceae; genus Amycolatopsis; species Amycolatopsis anabasis. The sequence continues at coordinate 90,698 of NZ_VTHK01000021.1, forward strand.
CCGCACGTTCCAATCGAGACCCGGCGCGGTTGAGCGCTCTCCACCTTGGTGCTGAGCATGACGGCAACGGCGTCGGCGACCTCGCCCACCGGCTCCAGCTGACCACACCACAGATGGAGGCCCTGGCCACCGCCGGCGCGGCCGCCCGCAACAGCAACACGCAGGCCGCCCTCGACCGCGCCCACGACGCGATTTCCCGGCTACGCCGGGAAAAGACCCCGGTCAGCATCGCTGCCGTCGGCCGTCGTGCCGGTATCTTACGGGACGTTTCTCTCCAGCAACCCCGAGGCGCGCAGCGCGGTCGCCGCGGCCATCGTGGACGCCGACGAGCGGCGCGGCCAGGCGCTGGCTGACCTGGATGACCAGCACGCCACCTGGCGGGAGCGGGCACTCACGCCGAGGACGCCCTCAAAGCCGCCAACGTCGAGATCCTCACCCAGCGCACCCGCATCGGCGAACTCCTCGCCCAAATCCGCGACCTGCAAGCCGAATGGACCGAGGAAGCCATCCAGCGGATCACCACGGAGAACACCACGCTCAAGCAACGCCTCCGCCAGCTCACCACCGACAACCGCAACGTGGAGGAGCCCCTGACGGCCGCCCGCTCGAACCTGCGCTTCCAAGACCGCCGCATCGCCGACCTGGAGGCCAAGTTCGTCGCCCGGGCCGCAACAATATGACCGATTTGGCACTGCTGTGGTGCATTTGAGGGCTCGCATCTGCCCATTGCTTGACCACTTCGGGTCTGCTCCAGGTCTGTGACGAGACCCGAAACGGGCGTGGCCTGTTCCAGGTCTCGTTCAGGGCGTTGCCGCGTCGCTTCAGGAACCGCTGCCGGACCGGGAAGAGTCCCAGGACTGATCGTGGTCTCGCCGAGGTCTGAGGAGGGTTTGGTTAGCGTTGGCAGAGTGATTCGCGTTCCTCAGGACACTGGACGAGCCGGTTCTCACGCAGGTCGTCGCGCAACTGAGAGAGCGTGTGTCAAAACTGAGTGGATGTCTCCCGACAGGTGAGCGAATGGTTCCGAGTAGGAGTTAGATAGATGACTCATCCCCTATCTACTGACAGTACGTCACCTATCGGATAGAGTGCCGATACAGTATAACTCGTCAGTCGATAGGTCATCAGGTAGGAGACATGAGTAGGCAGCACCAGGGCGAGCCTGCGTCTGGGTCTGGACATGCCGCGCGGTCCGGGAGGCGGTTGCCGGGTAGGGCGCCTTTCCCGGATCCCCTACCACACCAGCACGGGAGGGGAACAGATGGCGGTCCGCGCTTCTGCCGGCACCACAACGCTCGGTGGCTCATCCGGCGTCCACAAGGCCTACCATCTCAACGGCGTAAGCCCATTCGTCCAGATTGGAATACTCGGCACGGGCACAAAACCGGGCTCTGACATCGCCGAAGCGCCCCTGACGCGACACCGACGAGGCCCAGCACGGCCGCCGTGGTGAGCAGGGTCAACAGGAATTCGCTGCGCCGGAATCGCGCGATCCGGTGGAATTCGCCGAGGTTGACGAGCCGGGTCGCGGCGTAGATCACCAATGCGCCCAGCGCGGCCTTCGGGAAACCAGCCAGGATCGGCCCGGCGAACGCCAGGGTGACGAGTACCCCGGCCAGCGCGACCAGTGAGTACAGCTGCGTTCTGCTTCCCGCGGCATCCGCCAGCGCGGTCCGGCTGCCGCTGGAGCTCACCGGAAAACCACGCAGGAACCCGGCGGTCAGGTTGGCCGCACCGAGTGCCCGCAGTTCCCGCCCCGCGTCGACGTCCTCGCCGTGGCGGCTCCCGAAGGCGCGAGCGGTGAGGACGTTGTCGGAGAAGGAGACCAGCGCGATGCCGGTCGCGGGCAGCAACAGCTCTGGGAGGTCTCCGGCATGGACGTCGGGCAGGGCCGGTTCCGGCAGCCCGGACGGGATCTCCCCCACGACCTGGATTCCTTTTTCCCGCAGTGAGAACATGGCAACGACCGCGGTCGCGAGGAGAATGGCGACCAGCGCGCCCGGCGCGCGCGGCCAGAACCGGTCACCTGTGAAGAGCAGCGCGAGCACGGCGGCGGCCAGTGCCACCGTGGGCCAGTGTGGATTGCCGGCCCCGGAGGCGAACGAGCCGACCTGGGCAGCGAAGGACTCCCCGCTGATCGGTACGCCGGTCGTCGTGCCCAGCTGGCCCGCGGTCATCAGGACCGCGATTCCGGCCATGTAGCCGACGAGCACCGGTTTGGACAGCAGGTCGGCGAGGAAGCCCACGCGGATCAGCCAGCCGAGCAGGCACAGCCCGCCGACCAGCAGGGCCAGCACGGCCGCGAGCGTGGCGTATCTGCCGGGGTCACCGGCGGCCAGTGGCGCGAGCACGACGGCGGTCATCAACGCGGTGGTGGATTCCGGGCCGATCGAGAGCTGCCGCGACGACCCGAGGAAGGGATAGACGGCCAGCGGGCCGGTGATCGCCCACAGCCCGGCCACCGGGGGCAGGCCGGCTACTTCGGCATAGGCCATGACCTGCGGCACCAGATAGGCCGCCACCGTGATCCCGCCGATCAGGTCACCGCGCAACCAGGCCCGCCGGTAGCGCCGGACAGTACGCGGGAATCGGACCGACCAGTTCATGAGCTGAGGTTTCCCGGGCAGGGAAACGCAACACAGGGGCGAAAGTCACCACAACCGCAGCTGAGGGCCGAAGTCCCGGGGATCGAGGCCCAACGACCACGGCGGCGCGCGGGGCATGCGCCATAGCGTCGGGGGCGACCTGCCGAACGGAACGGGAGTGTGTCATGGCCAGTACCGGCAACCCGGCGATCGTCGTGGGTGTGGATGGTTCCGATCGGGCGCTGCACGCGGTGCGTTGGGCCGCGCTCTCCGCGGCCCGGCATCGGGCGCCGTTGCGTCTCGTGCACGCGGCCGCCTTCCCTGATCTCTTCGTCGGTGCTGCGGTTCCCCCGCCGCCCGGTGTCAAGGACCTGTTGCGGGCCCGGGGGTGGAAGCTGCTGCGCGAGGCCAGGCGGCTGGCCGAATCGGTGGCCACGGTCGATCTGCATACCGAGGTGGTTCCGGACCTGCCGGCGCCGTATTTCGTCGAGGCGTCGAAGTCGGCCCGGATGCTGGTGCTCGGCGCGTCGGGCCGTGGCCAGTTCACCGGTCTGCTCGCCGGATCGATCACGGTGAACCTGGCCGCGCACGCGCACTGCCCGGTGGTGGCGGTCCGCGGCGAGGGCTGGGAGGAGGCGCGCGGTGATCGTCCGGTCGTCGTGGGGATCGATGGCAGTCCGGCGAGCGAACCGGCGATCGAATACGCGTTCGCCGAGGCCTCCGCGCGGGATGTCGGGCTGGTTGCCGTGCATGCCTGGGGTGACGGGGACTTCGCGAGTGTTTTCGCCGAGGCGGAGCTGTATTTCGAGTGGGAGCCGCTGGGCGATTCCGAACGGCGGCTGCTGGCCGAACGCCTCGCGGGCTGGTCGGAGAAGTACCCCGACGTTCCGGTGGAGCGGGTGGTCGTGCGCGACCGGCCTCGGCACGAACTGCTCACCCGGAGCAAGAGCGCGCAGTTGGTGGTGGTCGGCAGCCGGGGCCGCGGCGGATTCGGCGGTCTGCTGCTCGGTTCCACCAGCCAGGCGCTGCTGCACCGCGCGGACTGCCCGGTGATGATCGCCCGCCCGAACATCGATGGAGGAAATCAATGAACCCCACTGTCGCCGCGGTCATGACTCCTGACCCGATCACGGTGGATCTGGACACCCCGTACAAGCGGATCGCCGAACTCCTCACCGCCCACCACATCAGCGCGGTTCCGGTGGTGAACCACCGCGGCGCACCGGTCGGCGTGGTGTCCGAGGCCGATCTGCTGCCCCGGATGCGACGGTCCGCGGACAGCACGCCACCCGGGTTGCTCGCCGGCGGCCACGCCCGCCGGGAATGGGCCAAATCCCGCGGATTGGTCGCACGCGATCTGATGACCATGCCGATCGAGACCGTCTCACCCGACGAGACCCTCGCGGCCGCGGCGGCGCAACTGGGTCGTTCCGGCTTCCGGCGCTTGTTCGTGGTCGAGCGCGGCAGGCTCGTGGGGGTCCTGTCCCGCGGTGACCTGCTGCAGGTGTACCGGCGCCCCGACGACCAGATCCGCGCGGAAATCGAACGGGACGTGCTCCGCCGCGCCTTGTGGGCGGATGCCGCCCAGGCGCGGGTGAGCGTCGAGGACGGAGTGGCCACCCTGGTCGGCAGGCTGGACAGCCGCAGCGAATGCGACCGGGCCGGACTGCTGACCGCCCGGGTCCCCGGGGTCGTGGCCGTGCGCAACCGGCTCGACTTCGTCTGGGACGACCAGGACGCCCACGGCCCGCACCCGGCCGCCGTGGATCGCTGACCGATGCCCACGGAATTCGCGGCCGTCCGGGAAACCCACTCCGGGGTCGTCTTCCTGGTCGGCGACCGCGCCTACAAACTGAAAAAGCCAGTAGAGCTGGGATTCCTGGACTTCCGCACCCCGGAACGGCGCCTGGCCGCGTGCCGCCGCGAGCTGGAACTCAATCGGCGGCTCGCCCCCGATGTGTACCTCGGCATCGCCGAACTGTCCGGTGTGGACGGTTGCCCGGATGAGCCGCTGCTGGTGATGCGGCGCATGCCGGACGACCGGCGACTGTCTGCCTTGGTCCGCGCGGGCGTGTCCACGATCGACGTGATCGAACGGCTGGCCCGGCTGATCGCGGCATTTCACGCCTCGGCCGACCGAAGGAAGGAGATCTCCGCCGAGGGCGGTCGGGATGCCCTCCGGGACCGCTGGACCGCGAGCTTCGACCAGGTGCGCCCGCTCGGGGTGCTCGAGCCCGCGGTCGCCGAGCGGATCGAACGGCTCGCCTTGGACTTCCTCGCCGGGCGGAGGGCGCTGTTCGATCGCCGGATCGCCACCGGGCGGATCGTCGACGGCCACGGTGATCTGCTCGCCGACGACATCTTCTGCCTCGACGACGGCCCCCGAGTGCTCGACTGCCTGGAATTCGACGATCGCCTGCGCTGGGTGGACGGCCTCGACGACATCGCGTTCCTGGCCATGGACCTGGAACACCTCGGCGCCGAGAAACTCGCCGAACACCTCCTCGACCGGTACGCCGAGTTCGCCGCCGACCCGGCACCGTCCTCGCTGCGGCACCACTACCTCGCCTACCGCGCCTTCGTCCGGGCCAAAGTCGGCTGCCTGCGGGCCGGTCAGGGCGAGGCCTCCGCCGCCGAATCCGCCCGCGAGTACGCCGCCCTCGCGCTCCAGCACTTGCGCGCCGGGCAGCCCCGGCTGATCCTGGTCGGCGGGCTACCGGGGACTGGGAAGTCCACTGTGGCTGGTCTGCTCGCCGACCGGCTCGGCGGAGTGCTGCTCTCCAGCGACCGGCTGCGCAAAGAACTGGCCGACCGATCCCCGCACGACCCTGCCGCAGCTCCCTACAACACCGGCATCTACACACCGGAACACACTCAGCGCACCTATGTCGAACTGGTGCGTCGCGCGGGCGAACTCCTCGAACAGGGCGAAACAGTAGTGCTCGACGCATCCTGGAACCGGGCACGCGCCCGCGAGCACGCGACCGAAATCGCACGACACACCAGCAGTGAACTAGTCGCATTGCGGTGTACCGCGCCGATCGAGATCACCATCCGGCGGCTCCGTGAACGGGATGGCAGTTTCTCCGATGCGGATCCGGTCATCGCCGCCGCGATGGCCGCCGACAGCCAACCCTGGCCGAACTCCGTCACACTGCCGACGACCGGCAGCCCCGACGACACGCTCACGCGGGCGATGGCCGCGATCGATCCACCGAACACACCGTGAAACAGCAGTGGGCGGTCCAGCTCATTCTGCTCGGTGTGGTCGCGGCCGCCGGAATCGCCGGTTTCGCAACCGACTGGGCCTGGATCGGCGCGATCGTGCTCGGCCTGGCGTACTCGGTGTCGATGGTGCTCGCCGATCTCGTCCACAAACGAATCGGTACCGACGTGCTCGCCACCCTGGCCCTGGCCGGGACGCTCCTCGTCGGCGAGTACCTCGCGGGAATGCTGATCGCGCTGATGCTCGCGACTGGTCAGGTGCTGGAGGGCTATGCCCGGCGCCGGGCGCACCGGGACCTCGACGCGCTCGCCGACCCCGCACCCCGCGTCATGCGGATCCGGCCGAAGCGGCTCCGGTCGCAAGGTTTGCGGACCGGTTCGCGGTCGTGTTCCTGCCGTCGCTCTGGTCCTCGCCGCGGCCGCGTGGTGGTGGTCCGGAATCCCGGTCACCGCGGTCGCGGTCCTGGTCACCGCGACCCCGTCACCGGAGGCGTCCAGGCTGATCACCCGGTTCCGCGCCGAGCACTCCGGCCTGGCCGAGGCGCGAGCGGCGGTGCGCGATGCCGCCGACGCCCTGTCCGAAGGGCTCGGGCCGCATGCCGAAGCGGCCGCGAGGACCGCCGGGCGTCTGGTCGCCGAACGGCTGCTGCCGCACGAGCGAGCCGAGGAACACGAACTGTATCCGGCACTCGGACCTCTGGTCGGCAGCGGCGCGGGCATGCCGAGACCGAACCGCTCGCCGCCCGGCTCCAGCGGCACCTGTCCGGCCCCGCTCCGCTACGACCGGCCCAGCTCGACGACCTGCGCGCCACTCAGTACGGCCTGGAGGCGGTACTCACCCCGCACTTCGAGCAAGAAGAGCAGGCCTACTTCGCGCTCGCCGAACCTGACGACCGGTGAACCGCGCCTCCACCGTCTACTGGGGACAACGTGGAAGCGGAGGTCCTTGCCTTCTGGTGACGATTTCCCTGGGAGAAACGACTTTGGACCCCGGTCACGGCATCCCCGGTGGCAGGACACTCGACTCGCCTCACCCTCGCGAGAAGGAGACCGCTCATGTCGATCGAATCAGCGCCACGGCTCACCAGCGAGATGCAGATCCCCGCACAGGACGCGGCCGAAACCGCACCCGAGCACGGCGCGGTGATGACCCCCATCGCCGGAAAGGTCATCGCGGTCCTGCGGATCGCGATGGGTTTCCTGTTCCTGTGGGCGTTCGCGGACAAGGCCTTCGGCTGGGGCTACGCCACCACCTCGCAGAACGCCTGGGTCAACGGCGGCTCCCCCACCAAAGGATTCCTCAGCAAGGTCCACGTCGGCCCGTTCCAGGACACCCTGCACTCCTGGGCCGGGGCCTGGTGGGCCGACTGGCTGTTCATGCTCGGTCTGCTCGGCATCGGCTCCGCCCTGCTGCTCGGCATCGGCCTGCGCCTAGCCGCGGTCACCGGAACGGTGATGATGCTGCTGATGTGGGTCGCCGAATGGCCCCCCGACCGCGCCACCGCCGACGGGAAACCATCGATGTCCACCAACCCGATCATCGAATACCACATCATTTACGCGATCGTGCTGATCGTGCTCGCCGCCGTGTACGCGGGAAACACATGGGGCTTGGGCCGTCGCTGGGCCGACCGCCACTTCGTCGAACGCAACCGCTGGCTCCTCTGACCACGCGGACCCGGGGCCGCGCACCCGTTGCGTGGCCCCCGGTGTCCGGAAAGCCCGCGTTGCCTCTCGCCGAGTGAGGGAATGTTGATGGACAAGGATTCGAGCATCGTGTCGGCCGATCTCGTGGCGCCAGGAAGCACCGGGTTGTCCGGGGCGGACGCGGCCGCACGGCTGCGGCGCGACGGCCGCAACGCACTGCCCCCGCCCCGGAGCCCGCGTCCGTTGCGGGTACTGGCAGCGCAGTTGGTGCATTTCTTCGCGATCATGCTGTGGGTGGCGGCGGGGCTGGCGCTGCTGGCCGGGATGCCCGCGATGGCCATCGCGATCGTCGTCGTGGTCCTGCTCAACGGGGCCTTCTCGTTCGTCCAGGAATACCGCGCCGACAAGGCCGCCGACCGCCTGCGCGATCTCCTGCCGGTACGGGCGACCGTACGCAGGGACGGGGTCGCCCTGGTGGTCGACGCGGCCGAACTCGTCGTCGGGGACATCGTGATCCTGGAGGCCGGGGACCGGGTCTCAGCCGACGCGACCCTGCTCGCGGGGGCGAGGCTGTCGGTGAACGAGTCGCTGCTGACCGGGGAGAGCGCCCCGGTGCGCTGCGAACCGGATGCACCCCTGCACGCGGGGACGTACGTCGTGGAAGGCCACGGCACCGCGGTGGTCACCGCGACCGGCGCCCGGACCCGCCTGGCCGGGATCGCCTCGGTCACCGAACAGGCCAAACGTCCGCGCAGCCCGCTGGCCACCCAGTTGCATCGCGTGGTCACCGCCATCGCCGGAATCGCGGTCACCGTGGGGATCGGTTTCTTCCTGGTGGGACTGATGCTCGGGCGGCCCAGCGCGGAAAGCCTGCTGTTCGCGATCGGGGTCACCGTCGCGCTGGTTCCCGAAGGACTGCTGCCCACGGTCACCCTTTCCCTTGCCCGGGCGGCCCAGCAGATGGCCGGACGGCACGCCCTGGTCCGCAAACTCGAATCCGTGGAGACCCTCGGGGCCACCACCTTCATCTGCACCGACAAGACCGGAACCCTGACCCGCAACGAAATGGCCGCGGTCACCGTCTGGACCTCGGCCGGAACGGTCACGGTCTCCGGAACCGGGTACGAACCGACCGGCGAACTCACCGGCCCGGGCGAGGCGATACGCCTGGCCACTGCGGCCGCGGACAGCGGGGCCCGGTGCTCCCCCGATTCCCGCGCCCAGTTCGCCGACGGCAAATGGGTTGCCGTCGGCGATCCGATGGAGGTGGCTCTGCACGTCCTGGCCGCCCGCACCGGGGTACCAGCGCCTCCGTCCCCGCTGGTCCGGCACGCGTTCGACCCTCGTCGCCGCCGATCCTCGGTCATCGACGAAGACGGCATGCACGTCTCGGGCGCACCGGACTCGATCATGCCACTATGCCCCGGCCTCCCCGCTGACGCGCACACCGCGCTGACGGCGATGGCGGACCGCGGCTTGCGCGTGCTCGCCGTGGCTCGGCGGTCCGCGGTGTCCGATGTGGACGCTTCGGAGCGTGATCTCGAGCTGCTCGGCCTGATCGGCTTGCAGGATCCGCCGCGCGCCGATGTCGCCGCGGCCATCGCGTCCTGCCGCCGAGCAGGCATCAAGATCGCGATGGTCACCGGGGACCACCCCGGCACCGCCGCCGCCATCGCCCGCGAAGTCGGGCTCACCGGGCCGCAAACTCGCGTGCTGACCGGGGCCGAGTTGCCCGCCGACGACACCGCACTGGGCGAACTGCTCGACCACGACGGCATCGTGCTGGCCAGAGTCGAGCCCGAACAGAAACTCCGCATCGCCAAGGCATTGCAGGCACGCGGGCACATCGTCGCGATGACCGGCGACGGGGTGAACGACGGGCCCGCGCTGCGCACCGCCGACATCGGCGTGGCCATGGGCGCCTCGGGCACCGACGTCGCCCGCGAAGCCGCCGACCTCGTGCTGCTCGACGACCACTTCGCCACCATCGTGTCCGCGATCGAACTGGGCCGCGCCACCTTCGCCAACATCCGACGCTTCCTCACCTACCACCTCACCGACAACGTCGCCGAACTCACCCCCTTCGTCGTCTGGGCGCTGTCCGGCGGCACCATCCCGGCCGCGATCACCGTGCTGCAGGTCCTCGCCCTCGACATCGGCACCGACCTCCTGCCCGCGCTCGCCCTCGGCGCCGAAGAACCCAACCCGCGCACCATGCGGGGCAAGCTGCGACTCGGGAACCTGATCAACCGCACCGTCCTCGTCCGGGCCTTCGGAGTCCTCGGCCCCGCCGAGGCGATCACCGCAATGGCGGCATTCCTGGCCGTGCTGTTCGCGGGCGGCTGGTCCTTCGGCACCGCCCCTCCCCCCGCCCTGCTGGCCACCGCGTCGGGCACCGCGTTCACCGCGGTCGTGCTCGGCCAACTCGCGAACGCGTTCGCATGCCGCAGCGAATCCCGCTGGATCGGCCGGATGCGACCCTGGACGAACCACCTGCTGCTCTACGCCATCGGCTTCGAACTGGCGATGCTGTTCGTCTTCCTGCTCATGCCGCCCCTGCCAGCGCTGCTCGGCGGAAACATGCCGAACGCCCTGGGCTGGGGACTCGCGGCCCTGGCGATCCCGCTGGTGCTCCTGGCCGACGGGATGCAGAAAGGAGTGCGGGCACACGGGAAGCGCCACCAGGGACAGATGTCTTCGAACCCGGCGCGCTGAGGTCCAGAAAAGACGGACGGATCTTCCCGCCGATACGCGCTCGTGCCGACGACAGCGCTTTCGGGTGGACTTTGGTGGCACTGACTTCCGGTGACTGTACGCGCCAGTAAGGTACGGGGTGACGGTGGCCATATCGGCAGACTCGACCGGATGCCATAGCCAGCCCCACGCTCATCGGGAATGGGCAAGTCCCTGTGGTGGAAGGGTTTCCAGGGTCTCGACCGGTCCGCTTTGCGGCACCACGACGATCGGTGTCGAGGTCAGTGCGGCGCATCGGGTGGCTACCGAGCCCAGTCGGCCCTGACCGCCGGGGCCGACGCGGTAGGCGCCGAGCACGAGCAGCGCGGCCCCGCGTGCGGTCTCGGTCAGGGTGGATGCGGCGGGGCCCTGGACGCTGATGGACTCGACCGGCGCGCGGACGTTGGTCATCTGCCGCGCGTGCTCGAGGGCATGCCGCAGCAATGATCGGGAATCGGCTCTCAGCTGCCGCGGGGTGCGCCAGGTGAAGTCGGCCACCTGGCCGACCGTCCAGGAGTGCACGGCCCGCACCGTGCTGTGGCGCAGGTCGCCTTCGCGCAGCGCCCACTGCAGGGCTTGCTGTCCGGCCGCGGAGCCGTCCACGCCGACCACGATCGATGGTGCGGAGTTCATGGGGTCGGCTGCCGGTTGGTGACGAATTCGGTGTGCACGACCCCCGGGACCGTGCGGGCCAGCGCGCCGAGCACGCCGCGTTCGGCGTTGTCCGCGAATTCCCCGGTGAGGGTGACCACGCCGCCGGTGACCGCGACGGTCCAGCGGTTGCGGTGTCCGGAGTAGTCGGTGAGCAGGGCGCGGACGTGCGCGGCGATCGCGTCGTCGCGCCGGATCATCGGGCGGAGCAGGTCGCGCCTGCTGACCACGCCGACCAGCGTGCCGTTGTCGACGACCGGGATGCAGCGCAGCCGGTCGGTCAGCATGCGCCGCCCGATGTCGGCGACTTCGGTGTCCGGCCCGGCGACTTCGACCGGGGTGGTCATCGTTTCGGCGACCGTGCGGTGCGCGGCACCGCCCCGCAGGGCGTCGGTTTCGGTGAAGACCCCGATGACCTTGTTGTCCTGGTCGACCACTGGCAGCCCGGCGAATCCGCGCTCGGTCAGCAGGGCGATGGCCTCCCGGATCGTGGTGTCCGTGGTGATGCTCACCACGGGACTGCTCATGATCTCGTTCGCACGCATGGGAAACTCCTGTTTCGATGGCTAGCGGTGGTGGATGGCGGCGCGGGTGGTGGCGAGGCGGCGACGCTCTTCTTCGTCTATTTCGGACTGTTGTTCGGCGGTGACCAATTGGGCGTCGGGTCCGGGGAAGTAGAGCGATTCGCGGTCGTCGCGCAGCCACTTCACCAGGTAGGGCGGGGCGCCGTCGGCGCCGCGGACTTCCAGGATGCGGCCGCGTTGGTCGGGCCTGTCCACGTAGGTTTCTTTGATCACCAGCCAGTCCCCTGCCTGTGCCCGCATGGCTCCTCCCTCAGTGCCGGGTCCAGTCGGGGGCGATCCGGGACCATTCCCGTTCCCACTCCGCCGCTCGCGAGCGGTCGAGGGCCTTGCGGCCGACCCAGTACAGCCCGCCGAGCACGGTGATGGCGGACAGCCAGATCGCCGTCCCGACACCGATGCCGGTGGCCGCGGCTTCGGCGGCGGTCACCGGCGCGGCCACCAGATCACCTCGCGGGTCAAGCCAGATCGGCACCGCCGCCCCGGCGGCCGTGCCCTCGTTCACGGTCACGTTCCCGCGGCGCTCCGAGCCGATCACGGTCCACCGGGCCGGTACCTGTGCGGTGCCCGGGGTCGGCGTGCCGTCGGGGCGTGCCGCTGGGTCGGGTGCGTTGCTCAGGGTGACGGCGGTGGCGGGGTGTCGTTCCGCGCGCTGCCGATCCGACAGCTCGAGCTGGTCGGCGTAGGCTTGCGCGCCCTGGAGGACGGCGAGCGGCAGGGCCAGCAGCGCGCACAGGGCAGCGCCGATCAGCAGCCCGGCCTCCAGCCGCTCCCAGCCCCGGGCGAGGGGATTGCGCCCGGCGCGCACCAGACGCCACGACCGGGCGATCGTCATCGGTAACCGGTTCATCGGGAACGACCTCCTCACCTGCTCAGGAGAAGGCTCCCCGTCGGGACTTGTCCGGAGTAAGGGGCGTTGGTCCCCGCCCGTTGTGCCCTGGGTCCTGGTGGAGGTCACCATGATCGGTGCCCGACGGCCCTACGCCCGCACCCGTCCGCGGAGTGGAATCGCAGGCGAAGGCATTCCCTCCCCCGAAAGGCCACCGCGATGAATCTGCCGATTCGCAGACGCGCCCACGCGCTGCTGTCCGACCTGCCCGAGCTGTTCGACGCGTTCCAACCCTTCGCCGGGATGCGCCCGCTGATCGACCCGCACGCTATCCGCCTGGAGGACCAGCTCGCGGAGGGCCGCTACACCGTGCGCGCCGAGCTCCCGGGAATCGACGCCGAGAAGGACCTCGAGGTCACCGTGCACGACGGGCTGCTCACCATCCGGGCCGAACGGTCGGAGGACAAGGCGGACAAGAACCGGTCGGAGTTCCGCTACGGCTCGTTCGCCCGCACCGTCTCGCTCCCCGCCGGCGCGAAGGAAGACACCATCAACGCCGAATACGCCGACGGAATCCTCACCGTGACGGCTCAGGTCGGCGAGCCGGAGTCCCCGGCGAAGCAGATCAAGGTACGAGCCAAGTGACCTGGTGGCGGCCCGTCACTCCCCCTCGGGCCGCCACCACCCCGCTCCAGCGGGCGTCCAGGAAGGCGCACGATCATGGCGATCGCCTTGCCCCAGCGCAAACCCCGCAGCCCGCTGCTGCTGGCCGATCAGTTCGCGCCGCACTACCAGTTCGAACGTGCCCGGCACCGGATCGTCGACGCCGCACCGGACGAGGTCTACGCGGCCGCGCACGCGCTCGACCTGGCGCAGATCCGCCGTCCTCTCTTCGATGTATTGCGCCGGTTGTGTGTCCGGGCCTGCCCCGCGCCGCTCACTCTGGACGAACTGGAGACGCGCTCGCCCTGGACCGTTCTCGGTGAATTGCCCGGGGAAGAGATCGTCTTCGGCGTCGCCGGACAGTTCTGGCGTCCCGGAGGTGACTGGCGCCGACTGGAACCGCGGGATTTCGCCGACTTCGCCGAGCCCGGGTACGGCAAGCTCGTGGTGAGCCTCTCGGTCCGCCCCTACGGCCGCCGCCGCTCGCTGGTCACCGTTGACGTTCGTGTGCTGCTCGACGATCCGGCGAGCTGGGTCCGCTTCCGCCGCATCTGGCCGCTGGCCGGCCCCCTTATCGGGCGATTCCAAGCCGCGCTGCTCTGCGCTGTCGAGTCGGCCGCCCTGCACCCGCACCGGGACTTGGCTCCCGCCCCCGCTGACCTGAAGGAAATCACATGACTCGCGACATTCTCTGGCTGTCCGAAGTGGACTCCAACGACACGGCGGTGGTCGGTGGGAAGGGCGCCAACCTCGGGGAGCTCTCCGCCGCCTCAATGCCCGTACCGCCCGGATTCGTGATCACCGCACCCGCCTACCTGGACTGCATGGAGGCGGCCGGGATACGCGCCGAACTGCGGGACGCTGTCGCCCAGGCCGGATCGGCCCCCGCCGCGAGCGACGAACGGCTGCGGGCGCTGGTGCGCAAGGCCGGGGTCACCCCTTCGCTGGACGCCGCGATCCGGGAGACTTACCGCATGTTGGGCGCCAGCACCGCGGTCGCGGTGCGCTCGTCGGCGACCGCGGAGGACAGTGCCGGGGCGTCCTTCGCCGGGATGAACCGCACCATCACCAACGTCGTCGGCGCGGACAAGGTCGTCGAAAGCGTCGTCGCCTGCTGGGAATCCCTGTTCGGCGCCCGATCCTTGGCCTACCGCGCGGAACAAGGCATCACCGGCGAACCCGCGATCGCCGTCGTCGTGCAACGCATGGCCGACGCCGACAAGGCCGGGGTGATCTTCACCGCCGACCCCTCCACCGGCGACCGCGACCGAATCGTGGTGGAAGCGGTCTTTGGCTTCGGGGAGGTCCTGGTTAGCGGCGCCGTCGAACCGGACACCTACATTCTGTCCAAACCGGACGCGACCGTACTGCGGACCCGGATCGGGCGGCAGACCCACAAGATCACCCACGGGCCGAACGGCGACGAGCAACGGGTGGACCTCGGCGATGAGGGACGCCCCGCGGTGCTGAGCCCGGCCGAGGCCACCGAACTCGCCCGGCTCGCGATGCGGGTCGAGCACCTCTACGGCACTCCGCAGGACATCGAATGGGTCATCGCCGAAGGCAGGACCTGGCTGGTGCAGACCCGCCCGATCACTACGCTGGCCGAGCACACCGCCGCACCCGCAGACACCGTGCTCGCCTCCGGGCTGTCCGCCGCGCCCGGCGTCGCGACCGGCGTCGTGCGCGTGCTGCGCTCCCCGGCCGAGAGCGATCGGCTGGGCGAGGGCGAGATCCTGGTGGCCGAGATGACCAACCCGGACTGGGTACCCGCGATCCGCCGCGCCGCGGCGCTGGTCACCGACCAGGGCGGGATGACCTGCCACGCCGCCATCGTCGCCCGCGAACTCGGCGTCCCCTGCGTGGTCGGCACCCGCTCGGCCACCCGGGACCTGCACGACGGCCAACTCGTCACCGTCGACGGCGCCGCGGGCACCGTCCGGGCAGGCACCCGGGTCACCACCCAAACGGCCACCACCGACCCGGCACCGATCGCCGCACCCGAAGCGCTGGGCACCACGCTGTACGTCAACCTCGCACTGCCGGACCAGGCCGAACGCGTCGCCGCGCTCCCGGTCGACGGGGTCGGCCTGCTGCGCGCCGAGTTCATGCTCACCGAGGCGCTCGCCAACCAGCACCCGCGCGCGTTCCTCGCCGAACACGGCGCCGACCGGTTCGTCACCGCGATGTCCGCGTCCCTGCTGAAGATCACCCGAGCCTTCGGCGCCCGCCCGGTCGTCTACCGGGCCACCGACTTCCGTACCAACGAATTCCGCGACCTCACCGGCGGCGACGAGTTCGAACCCGTCGAGCACAACCCGATGATCGGCTACCGCGGCTGCTACCGCTACCTCGACGATCCGGACCTGTTCCGGCTCGAACTGCGCGCGCTCGCCAAGGTTCGGGAACAAACCCCGAACCTGCACCTGATGCTTCCGTTCGTGCGCACCAAATGGGAACTCGAAGCCTGCCTCGAACTCGTCGACGCCAGCCCGCTCGGCCGCCAGCGTGGCCTGCACCGCTGGGTCATGGCCGAGGTTCCCTCGATCGTCTACTGGATCCCCGAATACGCGCACCTCGGCATCGACGGGGTTTCCATCGGCAGCAACGACCTCACCCAGCTGATGCTCGGCGTCGACCGTGACTCCCAGATTTGCGCCCCGCTGTTCGACGAGGCCGATCCGGCGGTCCTTGACGCGATCACCCGGATCGTCCAAGCCTGCCGGGACGCGGGCATCACCTCGTCGCTGTGCGGGCAGGCGCCCTCGGCCCGTCCCGCGTTCGCCGAGCACCTGGTACGAGCTGGGATCACCTCGATCTCGGTCAACGCCGACAGTGTCCCCGCCGCTCGCACGGCGATCGCTGCCGCCGAACGCCGCCTCCTGCTGGACTCCTGCCGTAGCTGACCGGCGTCCGCCGAACGGCGCAGCCGTGATGCGCAGGGTTGCCTGGTGGCCCGCTCGCGCCATCGTGAAGATCCCGTGTCGGCGGTATACCGAGGCGGCCGATCGGCCTAACGTCATGATCCGCGAGGGAAGGGGGCGCTTTCCGGTGTTCAAGATCGGTGACGAAGTGGTCGTGATCGACGGGGTGTATCGGGGCGACCACGGCAGGATCGTCGACGGCCCGGTCGATCTGCGCACCACCGGCTGCGTGTGGGTGTGGCTGGAACACACCAGCGGGCACCGCCGTCCGGTACGCGAACTCAAGCTCGCGCACCGGGCCACGGTCCGTCGCTAGGAATGAGCAGACTCGACCGCTGGGTGCGCGACGACGACCGGGGATTCGGCGTGGTGCAGCACCGTCCGGCTCGTCGAGCCCAGCAATGCCCGGGTGAAGACTCCGCGGCCATGCGAGCCGACCACGATCAGCCGGGCGTTCTTCGCCGCCCGCAGGACGGCGTCGGCGGGCCGGTTTGATCGCACGACCGTCGAGGTCACCGTCACCTCGGGGTATCGCTTCCGCCAGGCATCCAGGATCGCGTTCAGGCCGCGTTCTTCGCCGGCTTCGATTTGCTCGAGGTCGATCGTTGACGGAATCCCCGACCAGGCGTCGTCGGCTGAGGGATCGCGCCAGGACCGGACCGCGATCAGGGGTGCCTTGGTCGCGGCGCACTCTTCGAAGGCGTAAGCCAGCGCGGCCTCGCCGTCAGCCGAGTCGTCCACGCCGACGACCACGGGCCGCGATTCACCGGGGTCCGGTTCGGTGCGGATCACCGCGATCGGGCATCGCCCGTGCGTGGCCACCGCGTCAGCGACCGAACCGGTCAGCAGCCGGTCGAGTCCGACTCGTCCTCGCGAGCCCAGTACGGCCAGTTCGGCGGAGGCGGTTTGCTCGATGAGGGTCTTCGCCGGGGAACCGATCAGCACCTCTTCGCGGACCCGCACCGCGGGTTCCGCGGCCACCGAGGCGGCGGCCGCGGCGCGCAGGAAGTTCCTGCCCTGCCGCACCAGGATGTCCTCGGGCTTGGCCGGTGCGGACCCCGAGGAGACCATCCCCGGGTAGAGCGGGGCGCACACGTGTACCAGCCGTAACGGGATGCTGCGGCGGGCCGCCTCGCGGGCCGCCCACCGCGCTGCTCGTACCGCGAACTCCGAGCCGTCTATCCCGGCCAGGACAACTCGTTCGTCCACAACGGACGGATGTGGCCCGGGTTCGCCGCCGGGGTGGGTTTCGGTGTAGAGCGACGAGGCCAAATAGCCCCGCATGGCCCGTTCGGTGTCCTTCATGTCCGGCACTCCTCTCAATGCTTGAGGTAACGCAGATAGGGATCAGCCACCGGTCGGCGGCGCAACTGGATCCGGCCGTCCAGCACCAGGCAGCCCTCGGGTGTGGTCAGCACGGGATTGAGATCGAGTTCGGCGATCTCCGGGATCAGCTCGGTGAGCCTGCCGACGCGCAGCAGCACCTCGCGCACGGCGTCGGTGTTCAGTGGGGTGTCCGCACCGAACAAAACCGGCGAGCAGCGCAACGCGTGCACGAGCCGGTCCGCCCCGGCGTCGGTCAGCGGGGCGAGGCGGGCGGCGCGGTCGGCGATGAGGTCGGTGTCCGTTCCGCCGAGCCCGAACACGACGAGCGGCCCGAACATCTCGTCCGAGTGGATGCCGACCAGCAGTTCCCGCCCCGCCGCGGCCATCGGTTGCACGACCACCCCGCGCAACTCCGCACCGAACCGCTCCCGGAAGCCGGAAACGGCGGCGCGGACACCGGATGCCTCCCGCACGTCCAGGACGACCCCGCCGCGGTCGGCCTTGTGCAGCACGCCCGCCGCGTCGGCTTTGATCGCGACCGGTCGCCCGAACCGTTCGGACAGCGCGAGCGCGGCATCTTCGTCCGCCGCGAACTCGGTCGCGATCACCGGGATTCCGAAGGCGCGCAACAACCCGGTCACCTCCACCGGCCCGAGCCAGCCACCCGCGGGATGGTCGTCCAGCCATCGGGCGACCTGCTCCCGCGCGCGGGGCAAGTCGATGCCGGAGAGCTCGGGCACCTCTCCTGCCGGTTCGTGCAACCACCGGGAGTATCGGGCAAGGTGCCCCAGCGCCGCGGCGGCCTGTTCGGGGTCGGCGTAGCTGGCGGTCACCGGCCTGCCGCCGAGGCCCTTCAGCGCCCGGACCGGCTCGGGCTGGCCGGGGCGCACCAGGATCACCGGCTTACCGCGCAGGGCGACCCGTTGCGCCAGCGCGGTTCCGGGGTCTCCGAGGGCGGTCGGCAACACGGCCACCAGGACCGCGTCGATCCCGTCTTCGTTGACGAGCACGTCCACGGCGGCGCCGAACGCGGCCGGGTGCACCACGGCGGTGGTGTCCACCGGGTTGCGCACGCTCGCCTGCGCGGGCAGCACGTCGCGCAACCGGTCGGTGGTGATCTCGCTCAGGTCCGGCAGTTCCAGTCCGTGCCGGGCGCACGCGTCGGCGGTGAGCACGCCGGCGCCACCGGCGTTGCTGAGCACCGCCACTCGGTTCCCGGCGGGCAGCGACTGCCACTGCAACGCCGCGAGCACGTCCAGCAGTTCGCTGATCGAGTCGACCGCGATGATCCCGGCCTGTTCGAACAACGCGTCCCGGGTGACCGCGGGGGTGGCGGCGGCCGCGGTGTGGGACGCGGCGGCGCGCTGGGCGGCGGGGGTGCTGCCGCCGCGCACCGCGAGGACCGGCTTCTCGCGGGCGAGCGTTCGCGCGAGGCGTCCGAATTTGCGTGGGTTCCCGAAGGATTCCAGGTACAGCACGGCGATCGAGGTCCGCGGATCCTGCTGCCACCACAGCAGCAGGTCGTTGCCGCTCACGTCGTACTTGTCGCCCGCGGACACCAAACTGGAAATACCCAGCCCGGTGGCGGCGAGCAGTTCGGCCAGCGCGATCGCGATGCCACCGGACTGGGTCATCACCCCGATGTCTCCCGGGCGGACCGCGCCGGGCAGGAAGGTGGCGTTCATCCGGACCGCCGGATCGGTGTTGGCGACGCCGATGCAGTTGGGGCCCACCAACCGCATGCCATGGCGCCGCACCGCGGCGAGGTCGGTTCCGCCCGGTCCGGAGGTGATCACCACGACCGCGGGAACCCCGGCGTGGCCGCATTCCTCCAACACCCCGGGCACCACGGCCGCTGGGACGCAGACGACCGCCAACTCCGGGGGTGTGGGCAGGGCGGCGACGGACGGGAAGCAGCGGACACCGAGCACCGCGTCGGCATGGGGATTGACCGCCATGAGGTCGCCGGTGAAACCGCCGTCGAGCAGGTTGCGCAGCACGGCATGGCCAACGCTCTCCGGGGTCCGCCCCGCACCGATGACGGCGATCGATCGGGGTTCGAGGACGTGGCGTAGGCTAGCCACATCGGCCACCCGCTCCCGGGCCGCGACCGCGTCGAGATAGGTCTCCCCCGCATCGAGGCGCAGTTCGACGCCGCGCTCCGGACCGCAGCCGGTGATCGTGAACGGCAGGCCCAGGTCCCGGAACACCCGCGTCATACGGACGTTCTCCGCGAGCACAACCGCCACGAAGCACCGGATCCCCTGCTGCCTCGCGACCGAGACCAGGTGTTCGAGCAGCAGTGTGCCCACGCCACCGGCCTGAACTTCCCCGTCGACTACCAGGGCCAGTTCCGCCTCGCGGGTACCACCCATGACTTCGTAGTTGCCGACACCGATGAGCCGGTCGGCAAGGAACGCTCCGACCCCAGCGTGCCTGTCCGAAGTCTCGGCGGCGAACCGCTCCGCGAGTTCGTCCAAACGCGACGGTACCGGGCCGAAGAACCGGAGGTAGCCGTCTCGTTCGCTGAGTCTCCGGTGCAGCGCCAGCACCTCGGGCGCGTCGGCGGGCGTCAGCGGGCGCACCAGCACGACCCGCCCGTCGGTCAGCACCGAGCGGTTTCCCGGCAGGTCGATCGTGGAACTCATGGCGTCCTCTCTTTCGCCGCGAGGATCCTGGTTCCGGCGCGGCCGGTGAGCACTGCGGCCGCTTCGTCCAGCGCGCCGATCGCGGCGAGCCTGCCGCCGTGGGCGAGGAACCGGCGGCACGCTTCGACTTTCGGTCCCATCGAACCGTCCGGAAGTCCGAGGGCGGCCAGTTCCTGGGCGGTGGCTTCGGTGATCGGGGTCGCCCGTGGGGTGCCGAAGTCGCGCTGCACCGCCGGGACATCGGTGAGCAGGAGCAGGGTGTCCGCGCCGAGTTCGGTGGCCAGCAACGCGGCCACCAGGTCCTTGTCCACGACCGCTTCAACGCCGTGCGGATGGCCGTTCGCGGTGACCGGGATTCCGCCCCCGCCGGCGGCGATCACGATCGCGCCGCTGTCCAGCAGCAGGCGCACGCTCGCGAGTTCCAGGACTTCGCGGGGTTCGGGCGACGGCACGACCCGGCGCCAGCGGTGGCCGTCCTGGTGCAGGGCCCAGCCTCGGTCGGCGGCCAGCCGATCGGCCCGGGTCCGGTCGTAGCCGGAACCGATGAACTTGGCGGGCCGCGCGAAGGCGGGATCGTCGGCATCCACGCGGGTCCGGGTGAGCACTGCGACGACTTCGCGGCCCGGCAACGCGGTGCCGAGCGCCCCGGCGAGCCAGTAGCCGATCATGCCCTGGGTCTCGGCCACCAGCGCGTCCAGCGGGTACGGCCGCTCCAGCCGCCGATCGGCCGCGCTTTCCAGGGCCAGCAGGCCGACCTGTGGACCGTTGCCGTGCACGATCACGGCCTCGTGCTCCCGCGCCACCGCCGCCAGCGTGTCGGTCGCGGTGGCGAGGTTTCGTTGCTGGACGGCGAAGTCCGCGCGTTCGCCACGGCGCAGCAGCGCGTTCCCGCCCAGCCCGATCACCAACCTCACCGGCCTCACCCCCGGCCCTGGAGCTTGCGGCGCAACAGCGCGTAGAGCACGGCCTGCGCGGCCGGTTCCCGGTTGGCGGCCTGCCGGAACACCACCGAGCGCGGGCCGTCGATCACGTCCGCGGTCACTTCTTCACCGCGATGTGCCGGGAGGCAGTGCAGGAACACCGCTTCCGGCAGCGCCCGGTCCATCAGCGCGGAGTCGACCCGGTACGGCGCCAGCGCGGCGCGCCGGTCCGCGGCCTCGTGCGGTGGGTCGCCCATGGACAACCACACGTCGGTGTACACCGCGCTCGCCCCGCGGACCGCCTCCGCAGGGTCTCTGGTGCACGTCACGGTGGAACCCGTGGCGGCCGCGATCTGCTCGGCCGCCCGGATGCCCCCGGCGTCCGGCGGGTAGGCGTCCGGGGTGGCGAGGGCGATGTCCACTCCGGACAGTGCGGCGGCCTGGGCCAGGCTCACCGCCACGTTGTTGCCCGCGCCGACGTAGGCGATCCGGCGGCCGGGCAGATCCGCGAACAGCTGCCCCAGCGTGAACAGATCGGTCAGGCTCTGCAGCGGGTGGTGGCCGTCGGTCAGCGCGTTGATCACCGGAACGGTCGCCGCCCCGGCGAACCGCGCGAGTTCCGCGTCCGACGAACTGCGGATGACCAGGGCCGAAACATAGCTGGAGAGCACGCGCGCGGTGTCTTCGATGGTCTCTCCGCGGCCGAGCTGCAGCTCGGCCGCGGAGAGCGTGATGGGGGTGCCACCGAGGCGCACCACGGCGGCTTCGGTGGACACCCGGGTCCGGGTCGAGGGCTTGGTGAAGTGCAGCGCCACCAGGCCGTGGTGCAGGAAGATCGGATCGTGGTCGGGATCCTGCGCGTAGCACGCGGTCAGGCGCATCAGCTCGGCGAAATCGGCGGGAGTCAAATCCGCCGTGGTCAGCAGGTCTTTCACGGATACCTCCGGATCAGCTCGGGTCGCGTTCGATCGGGCAGCTCATGCAGCGCGGACCGCCGCGGCCCCGGCCCAGCTCGCCACCGGGAATGGTGATCACCTCGATGCCGTGCTTGCGCAACATCGTGTTCGTGGTGACGTTGCGCTCGTAGGCGACGACGACGCCGGGGCGGATCGCGAGCACGTTGCTCCCGTCGTCCCACTGCTCGCGCTCGGCCGCCCGGACGTCCTGTTCCGCCCGCAGGACCCGGACCTTGTCCAAGCCGAGTTCGGTTCCGATCGTGGCGAACAGTTCGCCGTTCTCCCGGACCCGCGGGGTCGCCCGGCCACCGGTGTCGCCGGGCCGGAGGGTGAACGACCGCAGGTCGCCCAGTCCGGGGTAGGCGGTGAACGCGTCGACGTCGACCATGGTCAGCACCGTGTCCAGGTGCATGAAGGCGCGTGCCCGGGGCAGCAGGACCGCGATCACCGCGTGCGCCGTGCCCGCGGTGAACAGCCGGTGCGCCAGCAGCTCGATGGCCTCCGGGGTGGTCCGCTCGCTCATCCCGACCATCAGCACCCCGGGGGCGAGCACGTGCACATCGCCGCCTTCCAGGCTGACCGGGGTATCGTCCGGGGTGATCCAGCGGGGTATCTCGGCTCCGGCGAACAGTGGGTGGAACCGGTACACCGCCTTGACGTGCGCGCTCTCCCGGCGCCGGGCGGGCTTGGCCATCGGGTTGATCGTGACGCCATCGAAGACCCAGCACGACGAGTCCCGGGCGAACAGGTGGTTCGGCAGCGGCGGCAGCAGGAAGTCGTCCGGCGCCGCGCTCAGCAACCGCAAACTGTCCACCGTGGACGTCTCCAGCTCGCGTCGGGTGATCCCGCCGACCAGCGTCCGGGCCAGCGTCGCCGAGTCCATCGCCGCGCATGCCTCGTGCAGCAGGGGACCGGCGCCCGCCCGGTCGAGCACCCGGCCCAGCACCCATTTCCGCGCCTGCTCATCGGTGAGGACCTCGGTGAGCAGATCTCCGAACAGGTGCACCACCACGCCCCGCTCCCGCAGGGTGTCGGCGAAGACGTCGTGTTCCTGCCGGGCCCGGCGGACCCACAGCACGTCGTCGAAGAGCAGTTCGTCCTTGTTGGACGGGGTGAGCCGCAGCAGTTCCAGATCCGGCCGATGCAGAATCACCTGCCGGAGCCCGCCCACCTCGCTGTGCACACCGAACGCGTTCACGCCGCCTCCCGGCCTTCGTCGGATTTCTTCGGGAAAGCGGCGGTCGTGCCACGTTTCCGGCGGTAGGCGATCCACACGTAGACAGGCATCCCGGCCAGCAGGAGCAGCAGCCCCTTGGCCATCACCTCGTACCCGGCCCCGGCAATCGCCCACAGCGAATAGGCGAAGGCGAGCAGCGCGACCACGCCATCGGTCAGCAACCGGCGCCGGGAGAACCGGCCCCGATCGGTGGCCAGCAGCATCAGCTGCGCCATCGCCGAATACGCGTACGGCACGAGCGTGGTCAGCGTGGCGAGCAGGATGACGAAGGTGAACTGGCTGACCAGGCTCGCGGTGTAGTTCATCGCCATCAGCACGGTCACCAGGACGCTGGAGGCGACCAGCCCGAACACCGGGGCACCGCCGCGGCTGGTGCGCGCGAACGCCTTCGGGAACAGCCCGTCGCGCGCCGCGGCAAGCGGGATCTGCCCCTGCAGCAACACCCAGCCGTTCAACGCGCCGAACGCGGCGATCGCCGCCCCCGCGGCCACCGCGTTCCCGGCCCAGCCACCGAACACCGCGCTCGCCGCGTCCGCGAACGGGGCCGTGGACTCGGTGAGCCGGTCCCGCGGCACCACTCCGAGCACGGCCACCGTGCCCAGGACGTACACGACGGCGGTGACGATCGTGCCGATCAGCGTGGCCCGCGGAATCGTCCTGCGCGGCTCGCGCACGTCCCCGGCGGGGACGGTGGCCGATTCGATCCCGATGAACGCCCACAGGGTGAGCGCCGCCGTGGCGGTCACCGCGCTGAAGCTCCCCTGCTCGCTCGCGTTGAACGGCGTGAAGTTCGCCGGATCGGCGAAGAACGGCACGATCAACGCCACCGCGAGCAACGGCACGAGCTTGAGCACCGTGGTGACGACCTGCACGATCCCGCCCTGCCGTACCCCGAACGCGTTGACCCCGGTAACCACCCAGATCGCCACCAGGGCCACCGCCATCGCCAGCAGCCGGTTGCTCGCCAGCACCGGGAAGAAATGCGCGAGATAACCGACGAACGCCACCGCGATCGCGGCGTTCCCCGCCCAGATCGCGATCCAGTACCCCCAGGCGGTCTGGAAACCGAGGAAATCCCCGAAAGCGCGCCGAGTGTAGGCATACGGCCCGCCCACGAGCGGATCACAGCGGCCGAGCCGGGCGAACACCAGCGCGAGCAGCACCGCACCAAGCGAGGTGAACAGCCAGCCCAGCACGCTGATGGCGCCGAAGGAAGCCAGCGAACTCGGCAGCAGGAACACCCCGGAGCCGATCATGTTCCCGACCACCAGCGCGGTCGCCGCCCACAACCCCAGACCACGCCTGCGCGGTCTTCCCGCGACGTCGGTCATCTGCCCTCCCAGGAAATCCGGATCCGGCCTCCAGCACACCCCAACCAAGCCCCCCACCACCGGAGGCCGGAGAACCGGATTCGAAGGACCAAGGTCACCGGTTCCGGTGGCGACCTTCCCTGCCACCGGGCAACCCGCGGGGCCACCGTGAAAGGCGGAATTTCGGGCGGCCGAAAGGAAGCAAGGACATGTCCCCGTCACGCGTGGTGGTGCTCGGCAGCGGTTTCGCCGGTCTGGAGACCGCCTTCCTGCTGCGTACCCGGCTGAACGAACGGGAGGTCGATCTCACGGTCGTGTCCGACCGGGACGATTTCCTGTTCAAACCGAACACCATCTACCTGCCGTTCGGCTCCGGCGAAGCCCGGCTGCACATCCCCCTGGCCAAACCGTTCCGGCGACGCGCGATCGGGCACCGCGTCGCCTCCGTCACCGGAATCGACACCGGCCGGGGCACCGTGCACACGAGGAGGGGAAACCCGGTTCCCTACGACCACCTGGTGATCGCCACCGGCGCGGGCATGCGCCCCGCCGAGATCCCCGGCCTCGCCGAGTACGGGCGCCAGATCTGGACCCCGGGCCAGATGCACCGCCTCGGCGAAGACCTGCAATGGGTGGCGCAGAACGCGCGCCACGGTCACGAGCAGCGCGTCCTGTTCCTGGTGCCACCGGGGAACAAGTGCGCGGGCCCGCTCTACGAACTGGCGTTCATGCTGGACACCTGGCTACGCCGCCGCGAGGTGCGGCACCAGGTGACTCTCGAATTCGCCACCTGCGAGGGCTCGTTCATCCAGGCCTTCGGCCCCCGATTGCACGACGTGGTCGTCGGGGAATTCGCCGAGCGCGACATCACCGGGCACACCGGCCTGGTCGTGGACAAGATCAGCGAGCAGGAGGTCGTGTTCACCGACGGCAGCTCCCGGAAGTACGACGTCCTGATCACGTTCCCGCCCTATGTCGCGGCCACCGAATACGAGGGCCTGCCCACCGACGACCGCGGATTCCTCACCTGCGAGCCCGGCACGCGAGCAGTGTCCGGGCATCCGGAGATCTTCGCTCCTGGTGACGCCGGTGATTTCCCGGTCAAACAGGCGTTCCTGGCGCTCCTGCAAGCCGACGCGGTGGCCGAAACTATCGCCGGAGAAATCCAGCACACGACCCCGGCCGCGGGATTCGAACCGACCAGCATGTGCGTGATGGAGATGTTCGACAAGGCCACCTTCGCCCAGGTGCCGCTCACCCTGACCGGCAACCCGGCGAGGCCGGTCGCCGTCGACGCGGTGGCCGGACACGACTACCGGGTCGGCACCAGCCCGATCTGGCGGCTGGGCAAGAAGGCCCTCGGCGTGTACCTCCCCGCCCGGTTCCGCGCCGGACTCCCCTTCCACGCCGGAACCGGCTGGCGAATCATGGAAACCGGACTCCGCGCCGGCGCCCGCTTCCTGGCCTGCTGACCGATCGCCACCCGCCTGCTGGGTGCTGGAACGCGGAACTCGCGTGCCGGTCGGGTCAGCGGGCGGGTTCGGGCCGGATCACGGCGACCGGGCAGGTGCTGTGGTGCAGCAGCGCCTGGCTGGTGGAGCCGAGGCCCATGCCGGTGAAGCCGCCGCGGCCGCGCGAGCCGACCACGATCAGCTGCGCGCCTTCGGCTTCTTTGAGCAGTCCGCGGACCGGCCGGTCCTGAATCACCCGCTCGATCACCTCGACCTCGGGATGCTTGTCCCGCCAGGTGGCCAGCCGTTCGCTGAGCAGGCTCGCTTCGGCCTCGGCTGTGTCCTGGGAGTCCCGCCGCACCCACGCCTCTCCCAGAATCACGTCGCTCCAGGTGTGCACGGCGACCAGCGGGACGGCGCGGGCCGCGGCGGCGTCGAAGGCGAACTCGACCGCGGCGTCGCTGATCGGCGAGCCGTCCACGCCAACCACGACCGGCCCGGTGTCCGGCGGCGCCGATCCCACCGCGCGGCCCCGGACGACCACGACCGGGCAGTGTCCGTGCTGGGCCAGGGCGTCCGCGACCGAACCGAGCGCCAGACCGCCGAACCCGCCCAGCCCCCGCGAACCGACCACGACCAGCCCGGCCGAGGCGGATTCGCGGACGAGTTGCCCGGCCGCGGCACCGACCCGCAGGTCCCGGCGGACGGTGATGCCCGGCGCCACCTGGGTCGCGGCGAATTCCGCTTCCGCCAACCATTCGTGCCCCCGCACGAGCAGGGTGTCGCGGTAGTCGTGCCGCAACGCGACCGGAACGTGCGCGGTGGCGGGCGGCAGCGGGCATGCGTGGAACAGCCGGAGGGGCGCCTGCCGCCGTGCGGCTTCGCGGGCCGCCCAGCGCACGGCGTGGATGGCCGAGGGCGAACCGTCCACTCCGGCCAGAACCACCCGGCGCGTCGCAAGGTCGCTCATCCCGGTTCCTCCTCATGTGCGGGGAGCGCGGCGGCCGGGATGCGCGGCGCGGTTGTCGGGGAGTCGACGGGGTAGCCGACGCGCAGGATGGTCTGGGGGAATCCGGCGAGCCCGAGGTGTTCGATGAGCCCGGCACGCACTTCGGGCACGTGCAGGGGCTGGGTCAGCACCGAGGCGACCAGGCCTTCGGTGAGGGCGGCGAGCCAGATCTGCTCCATGGCCGCGCCCGCGAGCAGGTGATCGCGGCGGCCGTCATCCGGGGTGAGCAGGATCAGCAGTCCCTCGCGGGCGAGCCGTTCGGTGAGCGTGATGCGGTCCGGCAGGTGCGTGTTCGCCCGCACCAGGCCCGCCCACGGCAGCGTGGACCCGTCGTCGTGCGGATCCTGGAAGTGCGGGAGCCAGGCGGCCAGTTCGCGCTGGTACGCGCGATCGCCGCGCAGGGCGGTGGCGGCGTGGCAGAGCAGGTCGGCCAGCGGCTCGGATTCCCGGCGGGGTTCGATCACGCGTGCTTGAGTGCCGGGTTCGGTCACCGCTCGGGCCAGCCGCCGCAGGTGGCGCCGGGAGATCCGGGCCGGGCTGAACGGCTGGCGGTAGCTGCGGCGCTGGAAGATCGCCGAGTACCGGTCGACCTCGGCGAGGGTGGCCTCCTTACGCGTGGTTCCGCGCACCCGGGCGACGAGATCCGGGTGGCCGGGTTCGGGGAACAGCGACACCACCGCGTCCCAGCCGAGGGCGCGCACCGCGAGTTCGAGATTCGTGAGCGCGGCGCCACAGGAGACCAGCCGGTCCCGCCCGGTCGGGTCGTGCCGGGGCAGCGACGACTCGAACCGCTCGTACAGGTCGGCCGAGTTCGCGTGCGCTTCCAGGGTCCAGGGCTGGGAGTTGTGCACCGAAGGCGCCCGGTTGACCGCGCGCACCAGCACCCCGACCTCCGCGCTCGACCAGGTCATGACCGGGCCTCCCCCGGATCGTGGTGGTAGGTGACGGTGTCGGCGGCCCGGCGCCGGGTGGCCGGGGCGGCGAAGCCGTATCCCAGGCGGAGCACGGTCTGCGGATACCCGCGGCCGCCGAGCAAGCGGCGCAGTGCCGTACGGCTGGATTCCAGCTCCACCGGCTGGGAGAGGAACGAGGCGCTCAATCCGGCGGTGGTGGCGGTGAGCAGCACCCGCTGCATCGCCTGCCCGGCTCGCACCTGGCCGAGCGACGTGTCGGTGTGGGAGCTGAGCACCGCCACCAGCGGGGTGCGCTCAAAGGGGCGCGCCGGTCCCGATTCCCGAACGCCGTAGTGGCGCAGGGTCAGCAGGCTGTCCGGCTCCGGGCGAGGCCCACCAGCGGACAGCGGAACTCCGTCGTCACGCACCCCATCCTCAACGGTCCACCGCCGAACCTCGGCCTGGAAAGCCGGATCTTCGCTCTGCAGATGCTCGGCGTGCCGCAACAACGCGGCCAGCGCGTCCAGATCACCCGGCCGCTCGAGCAACACCAGCTCGGCACCCTCCGCGGCGGCGGCCCGCACGAGCGCCTGCCGGGTCCCGACCGGCACCGGGCGGTCGGTGAACGGCCGCCGATTGCTCCGCCGAAACCCGATGGCCCGCGCCAGTGCCTGGTCCTCGGGCGTCGTCCGGTGCGTCCCGCTGATCGAGAGGGTGGCCAGCAGGTCGGCGCGTCGGCGGTCCGGCAACAGGGTGACGGCCGCGGCATGGCCGTTGCCGGACAAGGCCGCGCGCATGTTGAAGATCGCCGCCCCGCAGGAGAGCCGCGCCTCGCGGCCGTCCCGGTCGGCCACCGCCAGCACCCGCTCACGGTCGAGCAGCACGTCGATCCGATCCCCGGTCACCTCGAAACGCCACGGCTGGGTGTTGTGCGGCGACGGCGCGCGGATAGCGGCGTCCAGTGCGACGCGAATCAGGTCATTCGTCGCCGGCAGCGGAATGGTGGTCATCTCTGGGCTCCAGGTGTGAGTTGCTCTGCCTCCACTGTCGCTCCGGGCCGCCACGCTCGGTCAGGGGCACGCGTCACCGCCTGCGGGGTCTTTGGGCCCGCTCGCCTGTGGCGAATCTGGTGTTTCCCTCCGGCTGATGTCACGCTGTGCGCATGGCCGAGGACCCACCTCCGTTGCGGGAGACCCTGTCGCAGTTGCGCCTGCGCGAGTTGTTGCGCGAGGTGCAAGATCGCATCGAGCAACTGGTCGATTCGCGGGACCAGATGGACGGGCTGCTGGAGGCGATGCTCGCCGTTTCGTCCGGACTGGAGCTGGACGCGACGCTGCGGCGGATCGTGCATGCCGCGATCGACCTGGTCGACTGCCGCTACGGCGCCCTCGGCGTACTCAACCCGAACGACGAAGGCGACCGGCTGTCCGAATTCGTCTACGAAGGCATCGACGAGGAAACCCGGCAACGGATCGGGGACCTGCCCGAAGGACATGGCCTGCTCGGCCTGCTCATCGATCAACCCAAGCCCGTCCGGCTCATCGACCTGTCGCAGCATCCGGCGTCGGTGGGCTTTCCCGAGCACCACCCACCGATGCGGACCTTCCTCGGCGTGCCGGTCCGGGTCCGCGACGTAGTGTTCGGCAACCTCTACCTCGCGGAGAAGAAGAACGGCCAGGCCTTCACCGAGGACGACGAGGTCGTAGTCCTCGCGCTCGCGGCGGCGGCGGGGATCGCGGTGGAAAACGCCCGCCTGTACGAGGAAA
Source organism: Amycolatopsis anabasis (assembly GCF_009765355.1). Taxonomy (GTDB): domain Bacteria; phylum Actinomycetota; class Actinomycetes; order Mycobacteriales; family Pseudonocardiaceae; genus Amycolatopsis; species Amycolatopsis anabasis. Next base: position 120,052 of record NZ_VTHK01000021.1, read on the forward strand.
CCCGGCTGCGGCAGCGCTGGCAGGAGGCCACCAGCGAGATCCGGGCCGAACTCCTCGCCGCTACCGACCCCGCCGATGTGCTGCACCTGATCGCCAACCGGGCACTCGGACTCACCGGCGCCGACTACACGTTCCTCGCCCTCTCCGACAATCCCGAACTGACAGCGCCCGAGGTCACCGAACTCGTCATCACCGTCTGCGCCGGACTCGACGCCGACAGCCTCACCGGACAGCACATCCCCGTCGACGATTCCGTCTCCGGGGCGTCGTTCCGGGCGGCCAGTCCCCGCCGGGTTCCCACCCTCGGCCGTGACCTGGCCGACGAGAGCGGACCCGCGCTCGTACTGCCGCTGCGGGCCTCGGCGGAGTCGGTCTCCGGGGTGCTGGTCGTGGTCCGCAAAGCCGGTGAGGCACCGTTCGACGCCGAGCAGCTTCCCTTGGCGGCGTCCTTCGCCGATCAGGCCGCGCTCGCCCTCCAACTCGCCGACGACCAGCGCCGTCTGCGCGAATTCGAGGTCCTCGCCGACCGCGACCGCATCGCCCGGGACCTGCACGACCACGTCATCCAGCGCCTGTTCGCCCTCGGCCTGTCCATGCAGTCCACCCAACTGCGAGCCCGCTCCCCCGAGATCCAGCAACGGCTGGGCGACATGGTCGTGGAAGCGCAAAGCATCATCGGGGAGATCCGCACCGCCATCTTCGACCTGCACAGCAGGGACGAAGGGACCACCCAGCTGCGCAAGCGGCTGCACGAGATCGTCGCCGAGCTGACCGGCGACACCGCCCTGCGGTCCACGGTGCGCATGTCCGGCCCCCTCGGCGTCGTCTCGGCCGAACTCGCCGACCACGCCGAAGCCGTGCTGCGGGAAGCGCTGTCCAACGCCGTCCGGCACGCCCAGGCCAGCACGGTCACCATCACCGTTTCCGTCGCCGACGACCTGGTCATCGATGTCACCGATGACGGAATCGGCATCCCGGCCACGGTCGCGCGCAGCGGACTGCACAATCTCACCACGCGCGCCGAAGAGGCCGGGGGCACGCTGACCGTGCACGCCACGCCCGAGGGCGGCACCCGGCTGGTCTGGTCCGCTCCCGTGTCCTGAGCGAGTCACTGTCCGTTCGACAGCGCGAAGCCGGTCACCAGCTCGGGCTCGATCCGGATCACATACTCCATGTCCCGGTCCACCCAGGGATGCAGAATCCGGTGGTAGCGGGCGAGCGCCTCGGCGCCTCTCACCTGGCGGGCCACTCCGGTGACGATCACACTCCAGCCGATGCGATCGTCCTCCTCGATCACATCGGCCTCGTAAGCGACCACCGTGCCGACGGCCGACAGCAACGCCGCCCCGGCGTGGCTGCGGATGATCACCGCACCGCCGTCCACCACGTGGTTGACCGGGCGAATCGCGGGCAACGCGTCCTCGGTGAACACGATCCGCCCCACCCCGACGCTGCCCAGCCGCCGCAGCGCCTCCGCACGCGACAGCTCGCTGAACCGCCGAACCTCCATCACCGGACCCGCAAGCCCACCGCGGAGACCAGCCCGTAGTGCCCGTCGTAGCGCAGACACACCACACTCCCCCGACCCAGCCGACCGGGCAACTGCCCAGCAAACGCCTCGATCTGCCGCCGGACGTCGCCACGCCCCCCGTCCGGCACCTCACCCGAGCTCTCCACCACGAACTCGGTACTCGCCGCGCTACGCCTACCCACCCGGACCCTCCTCACCCGCGCCCGCATCAGCCACGCCCTACCGCGCGACATGCTCGTCCGGTGTGGGAAGGGCAGGGAAGGGAACAAAGTCCCCAACGATCATGACCATCGTCACCGGCAACTCGGGACACCCGAACCACTGCCCGGGTAGAGCACTCTTCCCCGGTCCCCTACCGCGTCGACGAAGAAAACGAACGGCTGCACGACATCCCGTCCGGTGCCCTTCGGGCCAGCGGTCACCGACCCGACCCTTCGCGTCCACCCCATCAATCGTTTGGTGTCCGATGTAGACACTGGCCGGGTAGGCTGGTGCACAGACTTGTGCCCGGTCGCGGCCGGAGTCTCCGCACTCGACACCACTCTGGGTGACAGCGTTCGAAGTGGCATAACTGTCCTCTTCGGCGGATCACCGTCCGCCGGATACCCGCCCACGACGGCACACCCGCCGGAGCGGTGTCCAACCACCTGGCCGAGGACGACACCCTGCTGCTCGGCCCGCCCGCGGGCGGCACCGTCCTCGATCCCGGCGACCACGCAGTGCCCGCGGACGCGACCGCCTACGTGTGCGGTCCGCTGCCGTTCATGCGCGAAGTCCGGGCGGGGTTGCTGCGCCGCGGTATGCCCACCGAACGCATCCGATACGAGATGTTCGGCCCCGGCATGCTCGACAACCGGGACTTCGTCACCGCAACAGGATGACCCCGAGTGCGATCAGCACGCCCACCTTGACCACTTCGAGCACCACGTACGCGTAGTGCGCGCGGGAGCGGGGCGCGTCCTCTCCGGCGAGCACCCGATCGGACCTGCGGGTCAGCAGCGGCCGGACGGCCACGAACTGCACGATCAGGACCGCGACCACCACGCCGGTGAGGACCGAACCCGCCATGGGGAGCGCGCCGAGGGCCGCCGCGAGCACGACGACGAGAGCCCACACCAGTTCCACGGCGTTCAACGCCCGGAACACCAACCGCCCGACCCCCAGCCCCAGCGGGATCGTCACGCCCGGCGCGCGGAACTTCAGCGGCGCCTCCAGGAACGAGATCGCCAGCACCATGCCCAGCCACACGAACGTGACCGCGGTCGCCACCTGGCCCACGACTGCTCCTCCTTCCACCGGTCATTCAACGACCAGTCTCACCACCCCCCTTGGGCCACCGGAGGGGCCGGGTGCCCCGGGAGCCGGTGACTTTGGTCCTCAAGATCAGGGACCTGTGGAGCTGTGTTTCCCGGTGCCCGGCCGTAGCCTGGACGGTGGCTCGAACCGAATCGGATGGTGTCGCATGATCAAGGTGTTTCTCGTCGACGACCACGAGGTCGTGCGCCGGGGAGTGGCCGACCTGCTGGAGGCCGACCCCGAGCTGACCGTGGTCGGCGAGGCGTCGACCGTGTCGCACGCGCTGGCACGCATCCCGGCGCTGCGTCCCGATGTGGCCGTGCTCGACGTGCGCCTGCCCGACGGCAACGGCATCGAACTGTGCCGCGACCTGCGCTCCCAGCTTCCCGAACTGCACTGCCTGATGCTCACGTCGTTCACCGACGAGCAGGCGATGCTGGACGCGATCCTCGCCGGGGCCAGTGGGTACGTCGTCAAGGACATCCAAGGACTGCAACTGGTGACCGCGGTCCGGGACGTGGCAACGGGCCGCTCGCTGCTGGACAACCGGGCCGCCGCCGTGCTGATGGCCAAACTGCGCGCCGACGCCGACAAATCCGGCCCGCTGGCCGGGCTGTCCGAACGGGAACGCCTCCTGCTCGATTTGATCGGCGAGGGCCTGACCAATCGGCAGATCGCCGAGCGGATGTTCCTGGCCGAGAAGACGGTCAAGAACTACGTGTCCCGCCTGCTGACCAAGCTCGGCATGGAACGCCGCACCCAGGCCGCCGTGTTCGCCGCCGGACTCCGGAAAGACTCTCCGCGCGCGGAGTAGGCCACTATCCGTCCTCGCCGGAACGGGCGATCAGCACCGGGCATTCGGCGTGGGTGATCAGTGCCTGGCTGGTGGAGCCCAGCAGCAGCCCGCGAAGCCCGCCGCGGCCACGGCTGCCGACCACGAGCAGGCTCGCCCGCCTGCTCTGTTCGAGGAGCTGGTGACGCGGTTTGTCCTCGACCAGCACCCGCCGCACGGCGACCTCGGGGTACTTCTCGCGCCAGCCCGCGAGGCGCTCGGCGAGCGCGCGCTCCTCGGTGTCCCGCAACGGTTCGAAGTCGAATTCGAACCGCGAATCGCTGAACAGCTGAGCGGTGTCCGCATCGCTCCAGGAGTGCACCGCCACCAGTTCGGTACCGCGCAGTGCCGCCTCCTCGAAGGCGAGCGCGGTCGCCGCTTCGCTCAGTGGGCTGCCGTCGATGCCGACGACCACCGGCGGGTCCGCACGATGCTCGCCGCGGACAACCGCGACCGGGCACCGGGCGTGCGCGGCGACCGCACCTGCCACCGAACCGACCAGCAGGCCGTAGAAGCCGCCCACCCCGGTGGCGCCCAGCACCAGCATCCGCGCGGACCGGGACTCCTCGAGCAGCCGGGGAACCGGCGCATCCAAAGCAGACTCAGACGCCACCGAAACCTTCGGATCCGCCAGCCAGGCGGCTTCGGTGGCGTGACGGAGCACATTCCTCGACCGGGCTTGTTCGGCGTCCAGCCAGTCCTTCGGCGGCATCGTCTCCCCGGGAAAGGCATCCGGAATGCCGTAGGCGTGGACCAGGCGCAGTGGCACTCGACGCCGGGCGGCCTCGGCGGTGGCCCAGCGGACGGCGCGCAACGCGGCCTGGGAGCCGTCGACTCCGATCACGATCGGCGCGGTCACGCCGTCTCCCCCGCCTGCTCGGCGTCGACCTGGCGGCAGTGCGCGCGGATCACCCCGGGCACCCCTTCGGCCAGGACGGCGGCGACCCGCCGGTCGACCTCGCTGTCGAAGGCGTCGGTGATCTCCGCCTCCCCGTCGCGCACCGACACGGTCCAGCGGCTCGGGCCGCCGAAGAACGCCAACCGGTGCCGGATGTCGCGGGCCAGGGCCTCGTCGTCCCGGGCGAGCGCCCGTACGAGATCGCGGCGGGTCACGATGCCCCGCACCTTCGAACCGTCGACGATCGGCATGCTCCGGATCGGCGTGTCCAGCATCGCCCGCACCACCTCGACGATGTCGGTTTCGGCGCCCATCGCGGTGGCCGGGGTGCTCATCACCTCGCCCACGGTCGCCGCCGGTCGCTCGTGTACCGGTTCCTCCGGCCGCCTTCCCAGGAATGTCTCGTCGCGCGGGAACCGGTCGCGCACCAGATCGGCCTCGGTCACGATGCCGATCAGCCGCTCGTCGTCGTCCACCACCGGCAGGGCGGTGAACCCGTGGTGCGCGAGCAGACTGGCGGCGTGTTTCACCGTGCGGTCCGCGGTCACCGTGATCACCGGTTTGCTCATCACGTCTCTTGCTCGCATCGAATCCTCCTCGGTGCTGGTCAGTTCGTCACTTCGGCCGGTCGCACCGCGAGTTCGGCCTGGCGGGCCAGTTCGAGGTCCTCGCGGGCGGTGAGCAGGAACAGCGGAACCGCGGCCCCGGCGGGGCTGATCTCCCGGTCGCCGGTCCCGGCCAGCCGTGCGGGGTCGGTCCACAGGCCGAGCATGCTCAGCCCCTCGGCGAGGCGGGCGATCAGCACCGGCTGGTGCTCGGCGACGCCGCCGGTGAAGACGACCGCGTCCAGCCGGTCCAGGCTCATCGCCTGCGCCCCGATCTCGCGGCGCAGGCGGTGCACATACACGTGGATCGCGAGCTCGGCGTCCCGGTTCCCGGCGGCGCAAGCGGCGAGGACCTCGCGGACGTCGCCGCTGGTGCCGGTCATTCCGGCGAGCCCGGACCGGTGGTACAGCGCATCGGTCAGCTCGTCGACATCAATCGCGCCGGTCTTGAGGACGTGCAGCAGCAGACCGGGATCCACCGAACCGGACCGGGTGGCCATCACCGCGCCCTCGACCGGAGTGAAACCCATCGAGGTGTCCACGCTCGCCCCGCACCGCACCGCGGTCACCGAGACCCCGGAGCCGACATGGCACACCAGCAGGCGAAGTTCGTCCGGCGCGCGGCCGAGCAGTTCGGCGGCGCGGCCCAGCGCGTACTGGCACGACAGGCCGTGGAAACCGTAGCGGCGCAATCGGTTCTGCCGGGTCCACGCGCGCGGCAACGCGTAGTGCGCGGCGGCCGCGGGCAGCCCGGCGTGGAACGCGGTGTCGAAACCCGCCACCACCGGGACGTCCGGCAGCAGCCGACGCACGCACCGGGCGAGTTCGAGCGAAACCGGCTGGTGCAGCGGCGCCAGCGGCACGAGCCGCTCCAGCCGCCGCAACTCCTGGTCATCCAGGAGTACCGGGCCGTCCCGCGATCCCCCGTGCACGAACCGGATCGCAACCGCATCCGGCACGCCCCACCGCTCCAGCACGTCCTGGAGCAACGCCTCGCGACCGCAGGTCGCGCCCCGCGTTTCGGCGGCAAGAGTTTCACCCGAGGAGACCAGTCCGACTTTGAAGCTGGCCGACCCTGGGTTCAGCGTGAGCACCCGCATGGCGTCCTCACCCGTTCCAGGTCCAGTGGCGGATCTCGGGCAGATCCTCGCCGTGCTCGCGGATGAAGCGACGGTGCCGTTCCCGCGCTTCGACCATCGCCTGGCGCACTTCGCCCGCGGTGACGGCTAGCCCGGGGGTTCGGTCGATCACGTCGATCACGAGCTGGAAGCGGTCCATGTCGTTGAGCACCAGCATGTCGAACGGGGTCGTGGTGGTGCCGTGCTCCTTGTAGCCGCGGACGTGCAGGTTGTGGTGGTTGGCCCGGCGGTAGGTCAGCCGGTGGATCAGCCACGGATAACCGTGGTAAGCGAACAGCACCGGTTTGTCCGTCGTGAACAGCGCGTCGAACTCGTGATCGCTCATCCCGTGCGGATGCTCGGTCTCCGGCTGCAGGCGCATCAGGTCGACCACGTTCACCACCCGCACGGCCAGGCGTGGCAGGTGCTCGCGCAACAGGGAAGCCGCGGCGAGCACCTCCACCGTCGGCGCGTCCCCGGCGCACGCCAGCACCACATCCGGCTCCCCGCCCGAGGCGCTGCCCGCCCACTCCCAGATGCTCGCCCCGCGGGCGCAGTGCAGCGCGGCCTGTTCGGCGTCGAGCCAGTTCGGGGTGTCGTTCTTGCCCGCGACGATCACGTTGACGTAGTCCCGGCTCGCCAGGCAGTGCCCGGCGACCGCGAGCAGCGTGTTCGCGTCCGGCGGGAGGTAGACCCGCACGACCTCGGCGCTCTTGTTCGCCACGTGGTCAATGAATCCCGGGTCCTGGTGGGAGAACCCGTTGTGATCCTGCCGCCACACGTGCGAAGTGAGCAGGTAGTTCAACGACGCCACCGGCCGCCGCCACGGAATCGCACGGTGCACCTTGAGCCATTTGACGTGCTGGTTGAGCATCGAGTCCACGATGTGCACGAACGCCTCGTAGCACGAGAACATCCCGTGCCGACCGGTGAGCAGGTATCCTTCCAGCCAGCCCTGGCACAGGTGCTCGGACAGCACCTCCAGCACCCGTCCGTGCCGGTCCAGGTGCTCGTCCACCGGCAGCATCTCGGCCTGCCACGCCTTGCCGGTGACGTCGTAGACCTCGCCCAACCGGTTCGACGCCGTCTCGTCCGGCCCAAACAACCGGAAGTTCCGCTGCGCAGCGTTGTGCTCGAACACCTCGCGCAGGTAGCGGCCGAGCACCCGGGTCGGCTCAGCGCTCGTCGCACCGGGTTCCGGGACCGCCACGGCGTGGCCGGTCACGGCGGGCAGGCGGAGCGGGCGCAGCAGGAGCCCGCCGTTGGCGTGCGGGTTCGCCCCCATCCGCCGTTCCGCTCGCGGGATCAACGCGGTGACCGCGGCCGTCGGACGCCCCTGGCCGTCGAACAACTCCTCGGGGCGGTAGGACCGCAGCCACGCCTCCAACGCGGCCAGATGCTCCGGGTTCTCCCGCACCGCGGGCAACGGGACCTGGTGCGCCCGCCAGGTTCCCTCCACCGGCACGCCATCCACAGTGGGTGGTCCGGTCCAGCCTTTCGGGCTGCGCAGCACGATCATCGGCCAATGTGGCCGGTCCCCTCCCGAGTTCCGCTGGATGCGGCGAATCTCGGTGACCACGTCGTCGAGCGCGGCGGCCATCGCCTGATGCATCTCGGCAGGCTCGCTGCCCACCACGTACCGCGGCGCGTAACCGTAGCCCCGCAGCAGATCATCCAGTTCCTCGTGCGGGATCCGGGACAGCACCGTAGGGTTGGCGATCTTGTAACCGTTGAGGTGCAGGATCGGCAGCACCGCACCGTCGCGTTCCGGATCGAGAAACTTGTTGGCATGCCAGCTGGCCGCCAGCGGGCCGGTCTCCGCCTCCCCGTCACCCACCACGCAGGCCACCAGCAGCCCGGGATTGTCGAACGCGGCGCCGTAGGCGTGCGCGAGCGAGTAGCCCAGCTCCCCACCCTCGTGGATCGAACCGGGAACCTCGGGGGCCACGTGGCTGGGGACCCCGCCGGGAAAGGAGAACTGGCGGAACAGCGTCTTCATGCCCGCCGCGTCCTGCGGCACTTCCGGCGCCACTTCGGGATAGCTGCCTTCCAGCCAGGTGTTGGCCAGCAGCGCGGGCCCACCGTGTCCCGGGCCGGTCACGAACAGCACGTTGAGGCCGTGCGCTCCGATCACGCGATTGAGGTGCGCGTAGAGGAAGTTCAGTCCGGGCGAGGTGCCCCAGTGTCCAAGCAGCCGGGGTTTGACGTGCTCGGGGCGCAGCGGTTCAGTCAGCAGTGGGTTGTCCAGCAGGTAGATCTGCCCGGCGGACAGGTAGTTCGCCGCTCGCCACAAAGCGTCCACTTGAGACAGTTCGGCCTCGTTCAGCGCGGCCCTGGCGACGATGGTGGCGGTCATTCGGCACGCTCCGGGTGCACGATCAGCACCGGGCAGGCCGCGTGCTGGATCAGCGCCTGGCCGGTCGAGCCGAGCAGCAGCCCGCGGAATCCCCCGCGGCCCCGGCTACCGGTGACCACCAACCGCGCCTTCTCCGACCACTGCAGCAGTTGGTGCCGCGGATTGTCGCGGACCACCACCCGCTCCACCGGAACTTCCGGATACTTCTCCTGCCAGCCCGCCAGCCGCTGCGCCAGCAACCGCTCCTCATCGGCGGCCAGGGTGTCCCAGTCGACGAACAAACGTGAGGTGCCGTACGCGCTCTCCCAGTCGAGGTCGCTCCACGCGTGCACCGCGGCCAGCGGCGCGCCCCGCCAGGACGCCTCCTCGAAGGCCACCGCGATCGCCCGCTCGCTGACCGAGCTGCCGTCCACCCCCACCACGACCGGACCGCTTCCCGCCTCATCTCCCCGGATCACCGCGACCGGGCAGCGCGCGTGGCTGGCCACCGCGATCGCCGTCGACCCGATCCGCATCCCGGCGAAGCCACCGCGCCCCGATGAACCGAGCACCACCATCCGCGCCGAGCGGGACAGCTCCAGCAGCAGCGGAATCGGCGGCTGCACCGGCATCGATGTGGTGACCGTCAGCTGGTCGGACACCGTACGCGCCGCCTCGGCCGCTTCGCGCAGGATGTCCTTCGATTCTTGCTCCAGCGCGTCGAAAACCTCCTGCGGTGCGGGCAGTCCCGCGCCGTAGTAGCTGCCGATCAACCCGAATGCGTGCACGATGTGCAGCGGCAGATTCCGGCTTGCCGCGAATTCGGCGGCCCACCGAAGTGCCCGCGTCGACGTTACCGATCCGTCCACAGCGGCGACAATCGCCTGGTTCATCAGCCTCTCCCGCTCCTTCGTAGGTGGTTTCCACGCTAGGAACGTGGCTTCCGGCGGCGCTGTTGGCATTCGTCGTCGACCAAAGGGACCTCCGGCCCTATTTGGCTCGATTCCCGCCCGCGCATGCCCGCGAGCACAGACCGACAGCCGAAGGAGAGATCATGCCGAGCGATGACGAGCCTCGAACGGGACTCGCGTCGGGCGGGGACCCGCTGGCGCGAGTCCCCCGTTCCGGACGTGCGAGTTCCCCGTTTCGGTACACCGAGTTCCCCGTTTCGGTAGGTGAGCAGGGCCACCGATGTTCGTCAACTGGCGTTGGACGGACGCGTCACGACCACCGGGCACGGGGCGTGGTACACGAGAGCCTGGCTGACCGAGCCCAGCACCATACCGGCGAAACCACCACGGCCGCGGCTGCCGACCACGATCAGTTGGGCGTCCGCGGCGAACTTGAGCAGGGTCCGCACCGCTCGGCCCTGGGCCACAATGCGTTGCACCTTCACGTCGGGATACTTCTCCTGCCATCCGGCCAGTTGCTCGGACAGTGCCCGGCGTTCGTCCTCTTCGAGCTCGGACGGGCTGATCGACAACGGGTAGAGCCGCCACGCGCCCTCCGCGACGGGGTCGGTCCACGCGTGCACCGCGACCAACGGCGCGCCGCGCACCGACGCTTCCTCGAATGCCATGGCCACCGCCGCCTCGCTGGCCGGTGAACCGTCGCACCCGACCAACACCGGGCCCGACACCGCCGCCTGGCCGCGGACCACCACGGTCGGGCACTTGCCGTGGGCGGCGAGCGCGACTGCGGTCGAACCGATCAGCATCCCGGTGAAACCGCCCAACCCACGAGAGCCGAGCACCATCAGCCGCGCTTTCACCGACTCACGCAGCAGAATCCGGATCGCGTCGCCTTCGGCCAACTCGGTTTCCACCCGGACCTCGGGCTGTGCCTCGGCGACCGCGTCAACCGCTGCCCGCAGCCACTGCTCGCCCTGGGCCTTCATTCCGGACCGCACTTCACTCTCCAGAACGACGAATTCGGGATATATCTGCCTCGGCACCACGAACGCGTGCACCAAACGCAGCCCGGCACGATGCCGTTCCGCCTCGGCCGCGGCCCACAGCGCGGCGTCCACCGCCGACGACGATCCGTCTATCCCGACCACGATCTGGTCCACCCGCTTGCCGATCACAGGAGTTCTCCTTCAGTTCCAGGTTTCCTGTGTTCAGGGTCGGAAATCATCCGCTGCCGGGACAACGGACGTAAGCCCTCGTCCTCGAGGCACTTCGACCCTCCCTTCACGTCGCTTACTCGGCGGAGCATCGGCACCACCACACGACTTCCTCGGAGGCACCCCCATGGACCGCGGACTTCCCGACGACTACACCGTGCGCGTCGCGCTCGCGCTGGCCGTGCGCGCGCCTTCGGTGCACAATTCCCAGCCCTGGCAGTGGCGGATCGGTGACCGCTCGCTGCACCTCTACGCCGACCCCGGACTCCGGCTGCGCGAAACCGACCCGGACGGGCACGACCTGCTGCTGTCCTGCGGCGCCACCCTGCACCACCTCCGTATCGCCTTCGCCGCCCTGGGCTGGCGCGCCGAGGTGCACCGGCTGCCCATCCCCGACGACCCCGACCACCTGGCGTCGGTGGAACTGCACCGCCACGATCCCACGCCGGAGGAAATCGCACTCGCGGCGGCGATTCCACGCCGCAGAACGGATCGCCGCCGATACAGCTCCTGGCCCGTACCGGGGAACCGGATCGCCGCCCTGACCGAACGGGCCGCCGCCGAAGGCACCGTGCTCAAGGCGGTCACCGGGCCGCAACCGCGCTACCACCTGACCCAAGCGATCACCGAAGCAGCCAGTGCCCACGCCACCAATCCCGCCTACCAGGTCGAACTCGCCGCGTGGAGCGGACGGCACGGCTCCCCTGACGGGGTACCCGCCGCGAACGCCCCAGCCGCCGATCCCCACGGCGCGGTGGCCATGCGCCAGTTCGCCGATCCCCGGCTCCGGCAACCGACCGGATCCCTGGACGAGACCGACGAATCGGTCCTGCTCGTGCTCGGCACCGCATCCGACGACCGGCTGTCCCGGCTGCGCGCGGGCGAGGCGACCAGCGCCGTCCTGCTCACCGCGACCGACCTCGGCCTCGCCAGCTGCCCGCTCACCGAACCCCTCGACCTTCGCGACACCCGGCACCAGGTCCGCGACCAGGTCCTCGACGGCGGAAGCTGCCCCCAGATGGTGTTCAGAATCGGCTGGGCCGCGGTGAACGCCGACCCGCTCCCCGCCACACCCCGGCGCCCGCTCGACGACGTCGTGTCCCACCTCGCGACGCAGTAACGCTTCCAGGCAGCCCGAAGGCAATGGAGATGGCACCCTGTGATCACTTCGATCCACCGATGGCTGTACCGGAATGGGCGGCCGAACCGCCCGGCTCGGCTGCTCAACCGGATCTGGGCCCGCCTTCATTCCGCCGGGATCCGGCCGAACCGGCTGGTGACGCTCGAAGTGCCCGGCCGCCGCACCAGGCGCACCACCGCGGTCCCCTTGGCCCTCGCCGAGCACGAGGGGGAACGCTATCTCGTGGCGATACTGGGCGCGGACACCCATTGGGTGCGCAACGTCCACGCGAACGGAAATCGGGGGGTACTGAGGCGTGGCCGCCGGGAAACCGTCCAACTCGAAGAAGTCGATCCTGGGGACAGTGCGCCGATTCTGCGTCACTACCTGACCTGCGCGCCGGGCGCCCGGCCCCACCTTCCGGTGGACCAGCGCGCCGCGCTCGAAGACTTCGAGCGGATCGCACCGCAATTCCCGGTCTTCCGACTCTCCACGGACATTCCGGTGACTGAGAAGAACCCTAGAGACGATTTCGAATCAGGTGAGGAGAGAACATGAAACCGGTGAGAAATGTCAAGCGAAGATCCAGGCTTTTCGCGATCGTCGCCGCAGCGGTATTGGCGGTGTTGTGGTCCGGTGGGGCGCCGACTTCCACCGCGGCCGAAGCCAGGCCCGGTTTTGTCGAGGTCAGGTACGACGGTGGGCTTTGGTACTACGAACACACGGATTTCGGATTCGTGGGGTACTGGCTGGGCGCCGGTTGGGACCGCACCTCCCTGGTCGCGCTCGTCGATCCCCGGGGCCTGCTCGCCGAGGTCAAGGACGGCGCTCTTCGCCTCTGGCACCTGAACCTGGCGAACCACGAACTCGCGTTCGTCGCGGACGTGATGCACGGCTGGGAGAACGCGCGGCTGATCACCGGGGCCGGGGACGTCAATGGCGATGCCGTCCCGGATTTCGTGGAGGTCAACACGGCGGGTGAACTGATGCTCTGGCTGGGGCGGGGCACCGGCTTCGTGAACGCCGGCGTCCGCAGCTGGGGATGGCAGAACGCCAGGCAGATCACCGGCTCCGGGCAGAACAGGTTCGTGGAGATCAAGACCAACGGCGAACTCTGGTCGTGGACGATCCCCCACCCGAACCCGACGGAACCCTGGTGGGCGCTGGGATACCAGACCATGGCGGGTTGGGGTAACGTCCGGCTGCTCGGCCCCGACGGGCTCGCGGATTCGTTCGTCTCGGTCCGCTTCGACACCGAACTGGTGCAGTGGACGACCGGTCAAGGGGTGTTCGCACCGATCTACCACGACTGGGGCTGGGACAACGCCCGATTGCTCGGCTGACGCCCTTTCACGACGATGGCGGGGCCGCGAGCCCAGCTCCGAGCCGCGGTCCCACCGTCGTTCCCGGCTGGGGCGCCAGCCGGACCACGGCTTCCGCGATCCCTTCGGCGATCACCTTGTGCCCGCCCGTAGCCGGGCCTGCTGCTCGGGCTCCAGCGGTGCGGGCAGCACGACGGTCAGTTCGACCCGCCCCACCCGCGGCGGGTCCGAGCGCATCGACCAGCGGCCCCGCACGGCCAGCCCGTCCGCCGGAAGTCCCGCCGAGCGGAGGTGGGCGACCCCGTAATGCGCGGCGCAGGCCGAGAGCGCCATCACCAGCAGTTCGACCGGCGTCGGGCCGATCTCGGTGCCGTCGTCCGAGGGCTGGTCGACGAGGACCAGATGATCCCGTGTCTCGACGCGGAACTTCTCGTCGGCGAGATGAGCGACCGTCACGGTTGCCATGGTTCTTCTCCGTTCAGTGCCGGGTCCAGTCGCGTTCCACGCGGGCCCATTCGCGTTCCCACCGCGCGTACTGCGCCCGGTTCGCCGTGCCGCGGGCGATCCCGTAGGTGATGGCGCAGCCGAAGAGCACCCCCAGCCAGACGAGGAAGCCGAAGCTGACCCCGTTGACCGCGGCCTTGGTGGGGGTGCTCGGCGCGTCCACCGGATTTCCGGCCTCGTCCAGCCAGATCGTCAACCCGGTTCCCGCCACCATGCCCGACTCGGCGGGCACGTCACCGATCCGCGCCGACCCGTCCCGCACGGTCCACCGGGCCCGCGTCGGCGCGGTCTTCTTGTCGGCGGAGCCGTGCGCACCCGGGCCGGCGGGCGGAGCGTCGGCGAGCAGGGTCGCCTGCGTCTGGTGCCTGGTGGCCACTTCGTAGTCGGCCACTCGCCGCCCGTCGGCGTAGGTCGCCGATCCCAGCGCCAATGCGAAGGGGACCGCGGCCAGCGCGAGCAGCGTCAGCAGGATCAGCAGTCCCCCGAGAAGCCGATCGCTCCGGCGCGCCAACGGGTTCCGGCAGGGAACACAGCGCCGCCAGAGCCTGGCGACCGCCGAGTGGGACCTGGACATGACCGCTGACCTCCTCGCGAACGGGCGATACCGACGCTTTGAGCATCGTCCGGGGAACCGGAACGGCGAAGGGGACATGGTCACCGAACGAGATGTCCCTGATCGTGGGCGTTCGTCCCCGGCACCGGGGTACTTCGGCCCTACGGCACCGCCCGTGCCCGGGCCAGCATCGACCGCACGGACCCCGTGGACGAGGAGCAGTGATGACGGTACGGCTGGGAATCAACGGTTTCGGCAGAATCGGCCGCGACCTTCTGCGATGCGCGCTCGAACGCCCTGACGGGCCCGTCGACGTGGTCGCGGTCAACGACGTCACCACCCCGGAAACCCTGGCCCACCTCCTGCAGTACGACTCCACCTATGGCGGGCTCGGCGTTCCGGTCACCGCGCACGAGCACGCGATCGACGTTGGCGGCAAACACATCCGCGTCACCAGCGCCGCCGAACCCCGCCAGCTCGACTGGTCGGCATCGGACGTCGATGTGGTGATCGAGTCCACCGGGCGCTTCCGCACCCGGGAAGCCGCCGCCGAGCACCTGGACGCGGGCGCGCGCAAGGTCGTGATCTCAGCGCCGGGCAAGGGAGTCGACGCGACGATCGTGCTCGGCGTCAACGAGGACGACTACGACCCCCGTGCCCACCACGTCATCTCCAACGCCTCCTGCACCACCAACTGCGTCGCGCCGATGGTCAAGGTGCTGCACCAGGCTTTCGGTGTCCGACGTGGACTGATGACCACGATCCACAGCTACACCAACGACCAAGCGTTGCTGGACGGACCGCACAAGGACCTGCGGCGGGCCCGCTCGGCGGCGGTGAACCTGATCCCCACCAGCACCGGCGCGGCACGCGCGATCGGCGAGGTCATACCCGAACTCGCCGGAAAGCTCGACGGGGTCGCCGTGCGCGTCCCGGTCGAAGACGGATCGCTGACCGACCTGGCGGTCGAACTCGATATGCCGGTGACCGCGGGCCAGGTGAACCACGCCTTCGCCGAAGCGGCCGCGGGAAGCCTCAAGGGGATCCTGCGCTACACCGAGGCCCCGATCGTCTCCCGCGACATCGTCGGCGATCCCGCCTCCTGCGTGTTCGACGCGAGCCTGACCAAGACCGAAGACCATCTGGTCAAGGTCTTCGGCTGGTACGACAACGAATGGGGATACGCCCACCGCACCCTCGACCTGGTCGAACTCATCGCCCGGCACCTTTAGGAAGGAGCGGTCACGATGACCACGCTGAGCATCATCAAAGCCGACACCGGCGGTTTCGTCGGGCATTCCGCGGTCCACCCCGACATGCTCGCGGCCGCCCAGGACGCGCTGCGGACCGCGATCGGCGACGGGCTGCTGATCGACGGGCACGCCGCCAGTTGCGGGGACGACGTTTCCCTGATCATGACCCACGAACACGGACCGGACAACGAAGACGTGCACCGGTTCGCGTGGGACCTTTTCCTGGCCACCACCGAGATCGCCAAACGGCTCGGCCTCTACGGCGCCGGGCAGGATCTGCTCTCCGACGCGTTCAGCGGAAACCTGCGCGGAATGGGTCCCGGCTACGCCGAACTCGAATTCACCGAACGGCCCAGCGAACCGGTGATCTGCTTCCTCGCCGACAAGACCGAGCCCGGCGCGTGGAACCTGCCGCTGTACAAGATGTTCGCCGACCCGTTCAACACCGCCGGACTGGTGATCGACGCCAAGATGCACGCCGGATTCCGGTTCGAGGTCTACGACCTGTACCAGGAGAAGCGCATCACCTTCGACTGCCCCGAACAGCTCTACGACCTGCTCATGTACGTCGGCGCCCCCGCCCGCTACGTCGTGCACGCCGTGGCGTCCAAGACGCTGGACGAGCAGGCCGCGGCGACCTCGACCCAGCGACTCTCGCTGATCGCGGGCAAGTACGTGGGCAAGGACGATCCGGTGATGATCGTGCGCTGCCAGTCCGGCCTGCCCGCCGTCGGCGAGGTCCTCGAACCGTTCGCCTTCCCGTACTCCGTGGCCGGGTGCATGCGCGGCTCGCACCACGCGCCGCTCCTGCCGGTGTCGCTGGGCCAGGCACATCCGGCGCGGTTCGACGGCCCGCCGCGAGCGGTCGCGCTCGGCTTCCAGATCAAGGACGGCAAGCTGATCGGCCCGCGCGACCTGTTCGACGACCCGTCGTTCGACCGCGCCCGCGACCAGGCCAACGTGGTCATGGACTACCTGCGGCGGCACGGGCCGTTCGAACCCCACCGGTGGCCGCTGGAAGACCTCGAATACACCACCATGCGCACCCTCGAGGAACGCCTGGCCGACCGGTGGCAGCCGATGCCGGACCTCCCGGTTCCGGCCCCCACGTAGGAACCGGAGGGCAGCGATGTTCCGGAATACCGTCCCGCTCGGGCGATTCGGTGGCATCCCGGTGGGGGCGCACTGGTCGGTAGTGGTCGTGGTCGTGTTGATCGCCCAGGTGCTCGCGGTGACGGTACTGCCCGGCACGGTGCCGGACACGAGCCGGGTCTGGCACTGGTTCACCGCGACCGTCACCGCACTCTGCTTCGTCGCCTCGCTGCTCGCCCACGAACTCGCCCACGCCGTCACCGCCCGCCGCCACGGCGTCCGGGTCAAGCGGATCACCTTGTGGATGCTCGGCGGCGCCGCCGAACTCGAGGATGAACCGGCCACGCCGAAAGCGGACTTCGCCATCGCCGTGGCCGGGCCGGCGGCCAGCGCGCTCATCGGCGGCGCCTGCTGGGGCCTGGCCGTACTGCTCGGCGGCTTGCTACCCGCGGTCGCCAGCGCCGGGCTGGTGTGGCTCGGCTTCACCAACGGCCTGCTCGCGGCGTTCAACCTGCTCCCCGGCGCGCCCCTGGACGGCGGCCGCATCCTGCGCGCCGCGCTGTGGAAGCGCACCGGCGACCGGGCGCGCGCCGCCGCCACGGCCACCCGGACCGGGCAGGCACTCGGCGGCGGGCTGATCGCCTTCGGCCTCGCCCAAGCGCTGCTGCTCGGCCAGCTCTCCGGCCTCTGGACCGCTGTCGTCGGCTGGTTCCTGATCGCCGCCGCCCAACTCGAACTCGCCGGGAACACCCTGCGGGAACGGCTCGGCGACGTCCCGGTCCGATCGGTGATGGCCCTCGACCCGGTCATCGCGCCGGGCTGGATGACCGTCCAGGCCTTCCTCGACCGGATCGCCGTCTTCGCCCGCCACCGGGTGTTCCCGGTCCTCGCGTTCGAGGGCGCACCCCTCGGCGTGGTCAGCCTGGAAGACCTCACCCGAATGTCCATTCAGGACCGGATGACCACCCGAGTCGCCGAAGTCTGCCGCAGGGTTCCCGAAATCGTCACGGCCCGCAGCGACGACCGGCTCGTGGATGTCGTCACCAAGTCCGCACCGCGCGCGGGGAAGGACCTCATCCTCGTCGTCGACGACGACACGCTCGTCGGCGTGATCGCCGCCGGAGACGTCGCCCGGGTGCTGGAACTCGCCGCCCTCGGCTGCCACGTGCCCGATCCGGCGAACTAACGTCACGAAGGCGAAGTGCCCGGATCAGCATCTCCCGCACGATCTCCGCGCGCGGTTCTGTCCACAATAGACTTACTGTCTCAGGACGCGTCAGCGGCGGCGATCATCGCCCGCGAAGGCGCATACTTGGAAGTACGATGAACACGGTCACCGCCCCCGCACCCGCATTCCCTCCTCAAGTTTCGTTGCGCCAGCGCGTTCCGGCCGCTCTGGCCGCGGTCCTGGTGCTGGCCGCGGCGACCACGCTGGCCAACCGCGTGCTGCCCGGCTGGGCGTACCCGGTGTGTGGTGTGGTCACCGTCGCCGCGCTGATCACGCTCGCCCGGCTGTCCGGGCTACGCTGGAGCGCCCTCGGGCTGGCCCGGCGGCACCTGCGCCGGTCCACGGTCGTCGGGCTGATCGGACTCGGCCTGGTCGGGCTCGGTTTCGGCATCGCGCTAGCCGTGCCGTCGCTGCGCGTCCTGTTCCAGGACGGGCGCATCGGCAGCCCCGGCTTCGGGCAGCTGCTCTGGCTGGCGGCGATCCGCATCCCGCTCGGCACCGTGCTGGTCGAAGAGGTCGCCTTCCGAGGTGTGCTCCCCGCGCTGCTCGGCGCCGGGGAGCGCTGGCGCTGGGCTCCGGTGCTGGGCGCCGCGGGCCTGTTCGGGCTGTGGCATCTGCTGCCCTCGCTCGCGCTGGTGCGGAACGCGGCCGTGCACGCCACGTTCGGCGGCCTGCCGCTCGCGGTCGTCTCGGTCCTCGCGATGGTCGCCGCCGCCGGTGCCGGGGTGTTCCTGCACTGGTGGCGGCACACCGGGCGCGGGCTGCTCACTCCGATGCTCGTCCATCTGGCGACCAACTCGGGCGGCCTCGTCATCGCCTGGTGGGCCCTCGCCCTGCGTTGACTTCTTCCTCCGCGCCCGGCCGAACAGCGCGATCAGCGGCACGGTGAACAGCAGCGGGCCCAGCACCGCGAGCGGCCGTTCGGCCCACCAGATCAGATCGGGCGCGCGGTCGTCGACGATCCGGCCCTCGAAGACGAAGTAGTCCACCGCCCTGGCCAGTGCCATCCCGGTGGTGTGGAACAGGAACAGCGGCAGCGCGAACCGGGTGACCAGTTCGCTGAACCACCGCCACCGCCGCCGCTGGAGCAACCGTTCCACCACCGGCCGCGTGCACTCGGCCAGCCCGATCTGGAAGACGAGCAGCGCCACGATCACGAACGTCGGCGGAGCCATGTTCGACCACCGGTCGCCGGGGACCCCGACCATCGAACCCGGGTACAGGCCGGAGAACACCAGGCCCATCAAGGTGAACAACCCGGCCGACAGCAACGAGAAGTCCACGCGGCGCGGCGCCTCCACCACCCGGCGGTAGTAGAACCCCGCTTGATGCGCCAGTCCCCACACCAGCGCCATGTTGATCCAGCCGATCCGGTCCAGCCCGAACCGGAACCGCAGTACGTCCACCAGCATCGCCAGGCCGCCCAGCCACACCAGTGCCAGGAAGTCGAACCTGCGGTGCAGCCACAAACTCACCGGCAGCAGCGCAAGTAGTGCCACATATACGCCGAGGAACCACAGTGGACTGATCACCAGCATGACCGCGTTGCCGATCCAGGCCCAATCGAACACCGCGCCCAGCACAACCCCCGCCGCGGCCCACACCGCCATCAGGACGGTCGCGGGCAGCACGAGCTGCCGGATGTGTCCCCAGACGTACCGGCCGAGGTGGTCCCCGCGGGCTCGGGCGCGTTCCCAGGACACCAGGTGCACGTACCCGCCGACGTAGAAGAACACCGGCATCACCTGCAGCAGCCAGGTGAAGATCCACAGCCCGGAGAAGAACCCGAGCGGATTGGTCGGCTGCGGGCCTGTCGGGGTCCAGCGCAGGATGGTGAACGCCCAGTGCCAGAGCACCACGACGATCAGGCTGCCCGCCCGCAGCCAGTCCACGTACGGCTCGCGCCGCGCTGGTGCGTTCATGGCTCACCTCCCGCCGACAGCAGCCGCCACGAAAAGCGTGCCCGCGTACGACCGTGCGGGCGACGGCCGGAAGCCACCTGGAAGGTCCCCGGGAGAAGTGCCTTCCGACCCTAACGCCGACCGGGTGCGCGGACGGAGATTCGGAGAGACCATCCCGAATCTCCGAAACCGAGGAGGACGTCATGCCGCACTGGTACTACGACGGGAACGGCACCTGGTTCGGCGGCCTGTTCATGCTCATCTCGATGATCCTGCTGTGGGGCGGCCTGATCACCATCGTGATCATCGTGCTCCGCCGCTACGCACACCCACCACAGCCCCGGAACGAGGCCCTGCGCATCCTCGACGAACGCTTCGCCCGCGGGGAGATCGACCTGGACGAATACGAGCAACGGCGCGCCACGCTCAAGCCCTAGCTCCGTGATCGCCCGGATTCCGGGCGACGATGACCGGGCACAGCGCGTACGACATCACCGCCTGGCTGGTCGAGCCCAGCAGCATCCCGGCCAGCCCGCCGCGGCCCCGGCTGCCCACCACCAGCAGTTGCGCCCGGTCGGCCATCCCGAGCAGTTCCTCGGTGGGATGCCCCCGCGTCACCAGCCGCTCCACGGTGACGCCCGGGTAGCGCTGCGGCCAGTCGCCGAGCCGGTCGGTGAGCACTTCCCGCGCCTGGGTTTCCAGCGCGGGCTGGTCGAGGTGCACATGGGTTTCCTCGAACACGGCGGCCAGGAACGGGGTGTTCACGCAGTGCAGCGCGATCAACCGGCCACCGCGCCAGGACGCCTCCTCGAAGGCGATCGGGATGGCGGCGGCGCTGGCCGGGGAGTCCTCGACGCCGACCACCACCGGACCGTCGGCGGGCGGCGCCTCCTCTGCCACGTGCGGACGGATGAGAGCGACCGGGCACCGCGCGTGCGCGGCCAGCGCGATCGAGACGGATCCGGCCAGCGCCCGCCCGAGCGGCCGCAGCCCCCAAGTGCCCAGGACGAGCAGGGACGCCGATTCGGCGGCGGCCAGCAGCACCGGAGTGACACTGCGCTCACTCAGCTCGGTTTCCAGCTCCAGTTCCGGTGCGACCTCCTTCGCCGCCTCCCGCGCGGCCGCGAGCAACCGTGCCCCCCGGATCCGCAGGAATCGCCGGGGTTCTTCCCGGAGCGGCATCGCGGCCGGAAAGCTCAGGGCGGGGTCGTCGATCGCGTGCACCAGGCGCAGCCCGCAGCGCCGGTGCCGCGCCTCGACCGCCGCCCACCGGACTGCGCCCAAGGCGGCTTCGGAGCCGTCGACTCCGACGACGATCGGGCTGCTGGGACTGCTGGGGCTGGTGGACATGGTGATCACACTCCTGTCGTGGCGGGATCGGTTGTTCGGCCGAGTTCGGCGAGCACGGCGCGGATCACCTCGGGCAGGGCGGCGGACACCGGCGGCGACAGGCCGACGCCGAGGTCGAGGTCCGCCGCCTCGACGGCGAACACGACCAGTTCGCCCGGCACCCGGCCCAGTGCCTCGCCGAGGCGCAGGGCGTCCGGGATGCCGAGCGCGTGCGAGCTGGCCGCACCCGCGCTGGGTGTGAGACCGTCCACTATGGACCGCCAGATCCGCCCGGGGGTGGACGGTTCGCACAGCACGGCGTCCACCACGATCGCGAGTTCGACGCCGGTCCAGGCGTCCAGCAGCGCGGCCGGTTCCCCGTCGGAGACCAGCACCCGGACACCGGGCAGGTCGCGCTCGCGCAGTTCGTCGACCACGGCGATGCCGATGCCGTCGTCGTGCCGGTACTCGTTGCCGACGCCGATGACCACGGCGCGTGCGGTGTTCATCCGCGGTCCACGGTGAGTTCGAGGAAGTGCGCGGCGCAGGAGATGCACGGGTCGTAGTTGCGGATCGTGCGTTCGCACAGTTCGGTCAGTGCCGGGTCGTCCAGGCTCAGATTGGCCGAGACGACCTGGCGCAGGTCGTCCTCGATCGCGGCCTGGTTCTGCGCGGTCGGCGGGACGATCGTCGCGGACCGGATCAGGCCGTCGGTGTCCAGTTCGTAGCGGTGGTACAGCGTTCCGCGGGGTGCCTCGCTGACCCCGTGCCCGGCACCCGCCCGGGGCGGCACCGCCACGGCCGGTGGTTCCGGCTCGCGGTACTCCTCGATCAGGCGCAATGCCTCGTCCAGCGCGTAGACGAGTTCGACCCCGCGTACCAGCACGCTGCGGAAGGGGTCGCGGCATTCCGGCCCGAGCCCGGCTTCCGCGGCGGCCTGCCGGGCGATGGTGGACAGCGCCGCGGAGTTCAGCGTGTAGCGCGCCAGCGGCCCGGTGAGGTAGCGCCTGCCGTCCAGCCGGGCGTGCAGCGCGGTGGAATGCGGCACCTGCTCCTCGACGACGTGCTCGCCGAACTCGTCGGCGGGGAACGACAGGCCACCACTGGAGCGGAGCGTGCCGTCGGCGATGGCGTAGCGGCCCGGTTCGGTGGCGGCGAGGAATTCGTGGTCGAGCCGGAGGTCCGGGAACTCGAAACCGGCGGCCCAGCGCACCGTGTCCAGGGCGTCGTCCAGTGCCCGGCGCAGCCGTTCGGCCAGGGCGGTCAGTTCGGCCCGGGCGGGCGCGGAGTAGAAGCCGCCGATCCGCACGTTGATCGGGTGGATGGCTCGGCCGCCGACCAGGGTCATCAGCTCGTTGCCCGCCTTTTTCAACGCCAGGCCGCGTTCGACGATGTCCCGGTGGTCCTTGGCGAGGCTGATCGCGTCGGGGTAGCCGAGGAAGTCGGGGGCGTGCAGCAGGTAGATGTGCAGGGCGTGGCTGGAGATCCACTCGCCGCAGTAGAGCAGCCTGCGCAGGTCCCCGATCTGCTCGCCCACCGCCACCCCGCATGCCTGCTCGATCGCGTTGCAGGCGCTGATCTGGTAGGCCACCGGGCAGATCCCGCAGATCCGCGCGGTGATGTCCGGGGGCTCGGTATGCGCCCGGCCGCACAGGAACGCCTCGAAGAACCGCGGCGGTTCGTAGATGTTCAGCTCCGCGCGTTCCACCCGGCCGTCGACGACGCTCACCCGCAGCGCGCCCTCGCCCTCGACCCGGGCCAGCGAGCTGACCTTCAACTGCCTGCTGCGATGACTCACCCCTGCCCCTTCCCTGGCCGTGCTCGCAGCCCACTCAACCGCCGTGACGCGGGTGTCCATAGGGCCGAAGGTCATCCGCCGGACGGTCCGAATACTTCGCCAGGGACCAAAGGCCCCACAGCGGGTACCTCCAGCCCTATCCCCGGCGCCCGCACCGACGGCAGGGTGCTGATCAACCACATCGGGGAGAGGGCATGGACGTTCGCGGGCCGGTTCGGATCGAGGTGCACGGCACCGTGCAGGGGGTCGGGTTCCGCCCGTTCGTCTACCGGCTGGCCACCGAACTGGGCGTATCCGGCGACGTGTGCAACGCGGGCGGCTATGTCGTGATCCGCGCGGATGCGCCGGTCGGATCGCTGGCCGAATTCCTCGCCCGGCTGAGCACGTCCGCGCCACCGCAGGCGAAGGTCCGCGGCGTCGCGGTGCACCGGCTGCCGCAGGACACCGCGCTGCCGCCCGATTTCCGGGTGGTGGACAGCGTCTGCGGCCACCCAGTTACCCCGGAGGTTCCCCCGGACCTCGCGACCTGCGCGGACTGCGTCCGGGAGCTGTTCGACCCCGGCGACCGGCGCTACCGGTACCCGTTCCTCAACTGCACGAACTGCGGGCCGAGGGCGACGATCATCCAGGATCTCCCCTACGACCGGTCCAGCACCGCGATGCGGACCTTCCCGCTGTGCCCAGCCTGCTCGGCCGAATACCACGACCCCGCCAACCGCCGCTTCCACGCCGAACCGATCGCCTGCCCGGACTGCGGCCCCCAGCTCGCGTGGTATCCCGCCTCCTCGGAGTCCGCGAACGCCCACTCCGAGGAGGCCCTCACCACCGCGTGCCAGGTGATCGCAGACGGCGGAATCGTCGCGGTGAAAGGCGTCGGCGGCTACCAGCTGGTGTGCGACGCGGCCGACGAAGCCGCCGTGGCCCGGCTGCGCGAGGCGAAACCCCGGCCTTCCAAACCGCTGGCGGTGATGGCCCCCGACCTCGCCGCAGTCCACAGACTGTCCACAGTAGACGATCACACCGCGGAACTGCTGTCCTCCAGCGCCGCCCCGATCGTGCTCCTCCCCCGCCGCCGGGAAGCGCCGCTCGCCGAGGGGATCGCGCCGGGGCTGACCGAGGTGGGCGTGTTCCTGCCCTACACCCCGCTGCACCACCTGCTGCTCGCCGAACTCGCGCGCCCGCTGGTGGTCACCAGCGGCAACCGCGCGGGAGCGCCGATCACCATCGACGACACCACGGCCCGCACCGAGTTGGGCCCGATCGTCGACGGGATCCTCGGCCACAACCGCCCCATCTGGTCCCGCTACGACGATTCGGTGGTCCGCGCAGCTCACGGCACGGCCACCACGGTGCGCAGGGCCCGCGGTTACGCCCCCGCCCCGCTGCCGTTGCCCGCGTCCGTACCGGAGCCGGTGCTGGCGCTGGGCGCCCAGTTGAAGCACACCAGCGCGCTGGCGCTCGGCGCGACCGCGATCGTCGGACCGCACACCGGCGACCTGGACGACGCGCGGACCTTCGACGCGTTCGACCGCGCCGCACGCGACCTGTGCCGGTTGCACGACGCCCGTGCGGAGTTCTGCGCCCACGACCTGCATCCGGGCTATCTGTCCACTCAGTACTCCCGGAATTGGCCTGCCGCGCGTCGCATCGGTGTGCAGCACCATCACGCGCACGTGGCCGCGACCGCCGCGGAGCACGGGATCGACGAACCCTTCGTGGGCATCGCCCTGGACGGGCTCGGCCTCGGTGCCGACGGCACGTTCTGGGGCGGTGAAGTCCTGCTGGCCACCTACCGCGGCTACCTCCGCTTCGGCCGGTTCGCCACCGCCCCGCTCCCCGGCGGGGCCGCGGCCGTGCGGCGCCCGGCCCGGATGGCGCTGGGCTACCTGTTCGGCGCGGAGCGGTTCGGCGCGGAGCCCGTGCCCGAAGAACTCGCTCGTGCCCTGCTGGAGCGGATACCGGCACGGGAGGTCTCGGTGATCCGCGCGATGATCCACCGCGAGGTGAACTGCCCGAAGGCGTCCAGCGCCGGGCGGCTGTTCGACGCGCTGGCGGCCCTGCTCGGCCTGTGCGACGACAACGGCTACGAGGGCGAGGCGGCGGTATTGCTGGAGGCGGCCGCCGCAGGACATTCCTCGCCGGCGCCGCTGCGCTGGGAACTGCGGCACCGGGACGGGCTGTGGGTCTACGACCCGTCCTCGACGCTGCGCGACGCGCTGGAGACGGCCGCCGGCAGTCCCGCCGGTGCGGTCGCGGCGCGGTTCCACCGCACGATCGCCGAGGTCGTGGTCGCGCTCGCCGCGAAGGCCGCGTCGGAACTGGGCACCGACGTGGTCTGCCTCGGCGGCGGGGTCTTCCAGAACGCCCTGCTCACCACCGAGGTGACCAGCGGACTGCTCGACGCGGGGCTGCGCCCCTTCGCCGGGGAGCGGATCCCGATGAACGACGGCGGCATCAGCTACGGCCAAGCGGCAATCGCCGCCGCCCGGATGAACGGGAGTTGATTCGCATGTGTCTTGGCGTGCCCGGCCGGATTGTTTCCTTGCCGCGGAACGAGAACCCGGCCGATCTTCGCATGGGCACGGTCGACTTCGACGGCGTGCGGCGGCCGGTGTGCCTGGCCTACACACCCGCGGCCGGGGTGGGCGACTACGTGATCGTGCACGTCGGCTTCGCGATCAGCCAGGTCGACGAGATCGAGGCCGCCAAGACCCTCGAAATCATCCGGGCGATACCGGACGCGCTCGCCACCGAACTCGGCCCCGATGCGGAGGCAGCAGGATGAAATACCTCGACGAGTACCGCGACCCGGCCCTGGCCCGCCGGTTGCTGGCCGAACTACGCGCCACCGCCACCCGGCCCTGGGCGATCATGGAAGTCTGCGGCGGGCAAACGCACACCCTGGTGCGCCAAGGCATCGACGAACTGCTCCCGGCCGGAGTCCGGATGATCCACGGCCCCGGCTGCCCGGTCTGCGTCACCCCGCTGGAGATGATCGACAAGGCGGTGGCCATCGCCGCCCGCCCCGGAGTGATCTTCACCAGCTACGGCGACATGCTCCGGGTCCCCGGCAGCACCGGCGACCTGCTCGGGGTGAAAGCCCGCGGCGGCGACGTCCGGGTCGTCTACACCCCGCTGGACGCCGTGCGCATCGCCCGGGAGAACCCCGGCCACCAGGTGGTCTTCTTCGCGGTCGGCTTCGAAACCACCGCACCCGCCAACGCGATGGCCGTCCTGCACGCCGCCAACGCGGGCATCACCAACTTCAGCGTGCTGGTCAGCCACGTCCTCGTACCGCCCGCGATCACCGCCATCCTCGACGCACCCGACAACCAGGTGCAAGCCTTCCTCGCCGCCGGGCACGTCTGCGCGGTCATGGGCTGGACCGAATACGAACCGATCGCCGCCCGCTACCGGGTGCCGATCGTCGTCACCGGCTTCGAACCCCTAGACCTGCTCGAAGGCATCATGCTCGCCGTGCGCCAGCTCGAAGCAGGCCGGGCCGAGGTGGAGAACCAGTACGCCCGAGCGGTCCGGCGCACCGGCAACACCGCGGCACAGGATGCCGTGCGCCGCGTCTTCCAGGTCACCGAACGCGCCTGGCGCGGCATCGGACCGATCCCGGCCAGCGGCCTCACCCTCGCCCCGGAGTTCACCAGCCACGACGCCGAGACCCGATTCTCGACCGGTTCCATCCGAGCCGAGGAGAACCCCGACTGCATCGCCGGCGCCATCCTGCAGGGCACCAAACTGCCCACCGACTGCGCGGCCTACGGCACCCGCTGCACCCCGCGCACCCCGCTCGGGGCGCCGATGGTCTCGGCCGAGGGAACCTGCGCCGCCTTCCACAACGCGGGCCGCCGCCCCGCACTGTCCACTCTGGAGGAACCACGATGACCACCATCGATCCGCTGCGCGCCACCTGCCCGGTCCCGCGCGCCGAGACCGAGCGGGTGCTGCTCGGCCACGGATCCGGCGGGCAGCTCATGGCCGAACTGCTCGACCAGGTGATCGGGAACGAACTGGGGGAAACCGGACCATTGGAAGATGCGGCCGTCGTCGACCTGGACCGCACCAAGGTCGTGTTCAGCACCGACAGCTTCGTGGTCACCCCCCGGTTCTTCCCCGGCGGCGACATCGGCTCGCTCGCCGTGTACGGCACCGTGAACGACCTCGCCATGCGCGGCGCCCGCCCGGTCGCGCTCGCGCTGGC
This sequence comes from Amycolatopsis anabasis, assembly GCF_009765355.1. Lineage (GTDB taxonomy): Bacteria > Actinomycetota > Actinomycetes > Mycobacteriales > Pseudonocardiaceae > Amycolatopsis > Amycolatopsis anabasis. The sequence goes on from NZ_VTHK01000021.1 coordinate 147,105, forward strand.
CTACGTCCTCGAAGAAGGACTGCCGCTGGCCGAGTTGCGGGCAATCACCGCCTCGGTCGCGACCGCCGCCCGGGAATGCGGCATCCGGGTAGTCACCGGGGACACCAAGGTCGTCGGCCGCGGGGCCGCCGACGGGATCTACCTCACCACCACCGGCATCGGCATCCGCCTCCCCCACGCCCGCCCCTCGGCGAGCAACGCCGTCCCCGGAGACGTCGTACTGGTATCCGGGCCAATCGGCGCGCACGGCACCGCCATCCTCAGCGCCCGCGAAGACCTCGGCTTCGACGCCGAGATCCAATCCGACAGCAAACCGCTGCACGAACTCGTGGCCGCCATGATCGAAGCGGCCGGAACCGCCGTGCACACCCTGCGGGACGCCACCCGCGGCGGCCTGGCCAGCGCGCTGAACGAACTCGCCACCGCCTCGCACGTCGCCGTCGAACTCACCGAAGCCGACCTCCCGATACCGCCCCAGGTCGCCGCCGCCTGCGAACTACTCGGCCTGGACCCCCTGCACGTGGCCAACGAAGGCTGCCTGGTCGCCTTCGTCGCCCCGGAAGCGGCCGAAGCCACCCTCACCGCGATGCGCAGCACCCCGGCCGGACGAGAGGCCCGCGTCATCGGCACGATCACCGATGGCCCGGCCGGGCGCGTCACCGCACGCACCCTGGTCGGCGCCACCCGAGTGGTCGACATGCTCGTCGGCGAACAACTACCCCGCATTTGCTGACCGCGCGGCACGCATCAGCTCGCCGAGTTTCTCGCCCCAGCCACGGGCCCGGTTCAGCTCGCCGGTCAGCAGTTCGCCCGGGGCCGATCCGCCGTCGACGAAGAAGCTCTCCGGTTCGGTGACCAGGTGGATCCCGTTGTGGCGCAACAGCTTGGCCGCGCCGCGCGCGGCCGACCCCACGAGCCACGAAGCCGCCTTGACCCGGGTGTCGAACACTGCGATACCAGCGGGTGTGCAGGAGAACTCCTCGAGCCACTCGCGGATTCCCCGGCGCCGGGATCGCACCGCGCCGTTCACCTGCCGCGCCGCATCCGCGCGCGTCGCTTTCCGGCTCATCCCGTGCGCGTGGGTCGGCCCGCCGATCACCAGCAAGTCCACCCCACCGTTCAGATCGCCCGGCGCGTTGTCCACATTGGATATCTCGACTTCGGCGAAGGGCGACAACCCCTCGGCGATCGCGCGGGCGACAAGTTCGGTGTTGCCGAACATCGATTCGTAGACCACCAATGACCGCATCACGACCTCCTCATCGCGCGGGGGATCCGGGGGAAGTCACGGAGCCCGGCCACCATCACCGCCAGACCGGCGAACGCGGTGACCGGCTGCATCCAGCTCACCGGGCCGAGAAACCCGAGTTGCACCACGATCCAGCCGAGCAGCAGCGCGCCGGACAGGGTGGCTGCCATCGCGGTCCATCGGGAGCCCTTCGCGGCGAGTACCGTGGTCGTGGTCATCGGCAGCCCGACGACTACGGCGAGGGCCAGCCCGGCCAGGGGCTTGCTGCGCCAGGGCAGGTCCGCGTCGATCGCGGTTCCGAAGTCGAGGCCGCCGAAGAGCAGACCCGCCGCGGCGGCGAGCGCGTTCACCGCGATGATCCCGGTGCCCGCAGCCAGCCAGGGACGCCTGCGCGTGGTGCGTGGCGGGTTCCGCCAGGCGGTCTTCCAGTCGATTCCGTTCATGTCTTCACGATCCGGGTTCGACCACGACCGGGCTGGGGTCGCCGGTCCCCTTCCCCGGGGACCTTGGCCCTGGTCACCGCCGGTCGCCACCCGGTTCGAAGCCCGGCGCGGCGGCGTTGAAGGTGCGGAACACCCGGCCGATCGCACCGGCTCCAGCGCCAAGGTGGCCGAGTCGTGGGTCTCGATCGTCCGGCGGATCACCCGGTACGGCACCGGCACCATCGGGTCGACGCTCATTTCGGGACCCCGTACAAATCGAGGAGTCGCGCCCGGGTCGCGTGCAGTCGCCGCGCGAGCGCCTCGAACAGGGCGCGGGTCAGCGCGTAGCCGAACCGCGGATTCTGCCCGGCGAGGGCGTGCAACCGGTCGGTGTCCAGCTCCACCGCGGTCGTCTCCGTCACGGCCACCGCACCGAACTCCCAGCGGAACGGCGGCACCAGCCACGACCAGCCCAGCACGTCACCGCCGCCGAGTGTCTGCACCACCACCTGGCCACGCCCCGGAACGCTCAGATCGAGCGCGATGTGGCCGGTCCGGATCACCCAGCAGCCTCGTGCGCGCTCGCCGTCGGTGAACAGCCTGGTCCCCGCGTCCAACCGCACCTTTCGCGCCGCGCGGGAGACGAGCGCACGCTCCTGAGGTCCTAGTCGCCCGAGCACGCCGTCATCGTTCATGGCCGCTCCCCGGCCAGTTTCGCCGCTTCCTCGGTGATGTCGATCCCGGCCGGGCACCAGGCGATGCACCGCCCGCACCCCACGCAGCCGGAACCGCCGAACTGGTCGTGCCAGGTGCCCAGCTTGTGCGTCATCCACTGCCGGTACCGGCTCGCACCGGACGTACGCACACTGCCGCCGTGCAGATAGGAGAAATCCAGCTCGAAACAGGAAGCCCAGTGCTGCCAGCGTTCCGCGTGCTCCCCGGTGAGATCGGTGACGTCCTCGGTCGTGGTGCAGAAACAGGTCGGGCACACCATCGTGCAGTTCGCGCAGGTCAGACACCGGCTCGCGACCGCGGCCCACACCGGCGAGTCGTACGAACCCCGCATCAGCGCGGGCAAGCCGTCCGGCATGGTCCGGCGCATCCGTCCCGCCGCCGCGGCGACCTCGGCACGAGCCGAAGAGATCTCCTCCTCCGCGGCATCGCGGCAGCCGACCCGGGCGAGGATCCGCGCACCCTCCGCAGAGCCGATCTCGACCAGGAACCGATGCCCAGCACCGTCGATCCGCTCGGTGAGACTCAGGTCGTACCCCGGCCCTGCCTCCGGACCGGTACCCATCGAAGCGCAGAAGCACACCTCCCCCGGCTCGGTGCAGTTCGCCGCCACGACGAACAACCCACGACATCTGCGGGCGAACGCTCCGTCCGGATGCCCGCCATCACCGAGCACCCTGCCCAGGACGGCGATCGAGGCCAGATCGCACCCGCGGACACCGAAGAACGCATACCGGCGTGGTTCGTCGGCCACGGACCGGAATTCGCCGTCGTCGCCAGTCGACCAGAGCTGCCGACGCGCCGGGTGCAGATACTTCTTCCACGACTGCGGCCCGGCGGAATGCCCGAACACCGCCGCGTCCTCCCGTCGCCGCAGCCGATACCGCCCCGGCGCGGTGTCCACACCCCAGCCCGCGGGCAACCAGGCCGCCGAGTCCAGCTCCTCCAGCACGATCGCCTCGTCGCGCACGGTCGGACCCACCACCCGGTACCCGTCCTCGACGAGCACCTCGAACAACCGATCCAAGCCCACCCGATCCAGAACCGCGGCCCGTTCTTCGCTCATCGTGGCGTCACCTCCGCATCGGCTCACCACTCTGGCCGCCACGCGACCAGCACTCCTAGGGCCGAACGTCCCCGCGGGAACCGACCGACTGCCTCACTCCGCGCGGTGGCCGGCTCTGGGGACTTCTGGCCATCGGAACGGATGACTTCCAGCCCTGCTGATCCTCGCCCCGGCCGAGCACGGTGGTCCCTAGCGATGCGATTCCGGGTACCGCCGCGAAGCGGATCGGCGAAATCGCGGAACCGGCGACGACCGGGATCGCGGTGCGGGGCCTGACCTTCGGCTGGGGCGCGCACGCCGAACCGATGGTCCGCGACCTCACTTACGCGGAACTGGCCGAGCGGACCAACCGGATCGACGACGGGTTCTCCCCGGGCGACGGAATCCACGTCGGCGTGGCCGTGTCGCTGCGCGGCGGCGGGCTGGTCGCCCTCGCGCTCAAGGACGCGGACCAGCTCTAACCGGCGGAGACCATGCGGCGGCTACGCGACCTGGTGTCCCGGACCCGTTCCGGCAGCCTCCGCTCCTCGGAACTGACCTCCGCCACGATCACCGTGACCAACCTCGGCGCCACCGGCGCGCGCTTCCTCAACGCCCTGCGCGGGTTCGCCACCGACAACGAACTGGGCGCACTCGCGCCCGACGAGAACCTGCGTGAAACGCTGGAGTTGGACTCGCTCGACTTCCTGACCTTCATCGAGCGGCTCTCCGCCGGCCTCGGGCAACGCATCGACGAGGACGACTACGACCGGCTTGCGACCATCGAATCCGGCATCGCATTCCTGACCAACCACGGAAGGTGAGATCGGGAAGCCCGAGTGTCGCCTCCGCTTCGAGATCACCCGGAACGTGATTTGTTCCGGAGCCTGAGCCGGAATGCGAGTCAACGTCAAGCGCTATCACGGAGGCCACCGGTGTCCACTGAGAACCGTCCCCGAGCAGGAAACCAGACGCGCCCGCTCAACAACGCGATGCGCGCGTCCAACGAATGTGTCCTCAACCCGGTGATGATGCGGCTGGCCGGGCGGCGGCACTGGTACGCGGCCGCGATCCGGCACACCGGACGCCGCACCGGCAAGGAGTACGCCACGCCGGTCGTGGCGGTTCGGGCCGGGGATGGCTTCATCGTTCCCCTTCCCTACGGCACGGGGGTCAACTGGCTGCGAGATGTGCTCGCGTCGGGCCTGGCGACCACAAGCTCCGGTTGGCGGACTCCTGAACCCGAAGGCGCGAGCCCGAACGGTCCGCCGGATGCCTTCCCGACGCGGGGGCCAACGGCCCTTGGCCGACATCTTTGGACCCTGTGCTGGGCCGCGGACCACGCCGATGCTGGAGGAAGTGGATTCACCTTCTCGGAGGAGCCATGACACACACCGACCCCCTCGCCCCCGCGCAACATTCCGCACACGAATGGCTGTCGGCGATCGCCAACCGGCTGGGCACCGACGACCACCGCTACACCTACCGATCGCTGCGCGCCTGGCTGCACCTGGTCCGGGACCGCCTCACCGTGGACGCCGCCGCGCATCTGGCGGCACAACTCCCGGAACTGCTCCGGGGCACCTTCTTCGACGGCTGGAAACCAAGCCGCGTACCGATCCGCTACGACGCCGACGAATTCATCCACCGCTTCGCCGCCGAAGCAGGCATCGGCTCGGCCGAAGTGCCCATGACCGCCAGCGCGATCTCCGAATCCTTGCGCGAACTGTTCTCGCCGGGCCAACTCGACCACGCACTCACGCTTCTCCCGAAACACCTGCGCGACGCACTGACCGACGCGGGAGCGCCCGCACCGGTCCAGGACAAATCCGCCGAGCGACGCCTGTCCGCACAGGTGCACCAGCTCAAGGGAGAGCTGGGCCTGCTTGCCGACGCGATCGCCACCCTCGCGCGCGGCCTGGAGGAAATCCCGACCGACGAACCCGGCAACCGGCGCGGGGCCGAAGCGGCCCGCGCGGTGCACCGGATTCTGCTGGCACGCGAAGCCTCCTGACGGTCGTGCCGCCGCGACCGGCAGCTGGGAAGGGATGAGCGCCATGGTTCCCCGGCACGACACCACCGGCGTGGAAAAGTTGTCGCCGCTCGACGCGGCGTTCCTCGCCCTCGAGCAACGGGTTACCCGTGAACAGATCCGCGCGGTGGTCGCCGCCATCGCGGGAGGTCGTGAGATGCCCCGCGCCTCGCGGCGGCACTCCTCGAGCGTCCCGCCGTGCTGACCGATGGCAAGTCTTCAGCTCCCCGTGCCATCGGCCGGCAAGGATCAACACGCCACCGAAAGTCAAGGCGTACAAGGAACGCACAGATAGCCGGTCACGCAGCCACGACAACTGTCACCACGGTTATACGTTCCGTCCGGCACGGTGCTTCACCGCCGGGGGGTGGGGGCGGGGCATCCGGCGTCACCGGGCCGGGGACGTCGGAGGGCCCCC